>CAVYZQ010000008.1:0-222282 GCA_963772995.1 uncultured Chloroflexia bacterium
GATCACCGTCAACTGCGGCGACCTCGCCATCACCAAGACCGCCGACGCCCCGAGCGTCAGCGCGGGGAGCCCGATCGGCTACGTCGTCACCGTCACCAACAACGGCGCCGGCACGGTCGTCGGCCTCACCGTCAGCGACAGCCTGCCCGGCGGTAACGCGGCCACGCCCGTCCACTGGGTCATCGACCCGGCCAGCGGGACGCCGGCCGCCTTCAGCCTCGGCGGCGCCGACGGCAGCCAGGTCCTGAGCCTCGCCGGCCAGCCGATCACCCTCGGCCAGGGCGCCAGCCGGTCAGTCCACGTCACGGCGGCCACCAGCTCGACCAGCTGCACGACCTATGACAACCGCGCCAGCCTGACCAGCACCAACGACGGCAACCCGGCGGTCGGCCCGGTCGGCATCGTCGTCAACTGCCCCGTCGAACCGCCACCGACCGAAGCCGTCTCGGAGGCGATTCGGGCGCTCGGACCGAGTGGGAGTCTCATGGTCGGCGGCGTCGTACTTGCGCTTCTGGCGCTCGGCTTGCTGTTCGTGATCCCTGCGGGTCCACGTGGGCGTCGTAGCGACGACCGCTAGCCGCCCGATCCTGGCCGGCGCGGTGCCCAGCACCCAGATTTCGTGGTTGCCGCACCGTAACCAGCCCCCACTGTCCCTGAACGAGACACCGAGACGGCGTCATCTCCGACCGCCCGGCGCCTGCCGGCCATCGTCCGCGGCCTCGTCGGCGCCGCGACCTTCGCCAGATCCTATCGGCCGGCGTCCGACCTCCATGAACTCGGGTATCAGATCAGCGAGATGTCACGCGAGGAGCGGTGGCGTGTGCTGACCGACACGCCGTGCCGGAGCTCGGCCTCCAGGACGTCGTCGAGACGATCGTGATGCTCATCCGCCGAACGCAGCGAGTCGGCGAGCGGCGGTACCGACACGCGATCGAGGAATGGCGGTACGACCTCGCCCACCTCAAGCGGCACTACTACGAAGGTCGGCTCCTGTCGTTCCTGTGGCCGGCGGTGTAGGGACCCAGGACGGATCCCCAACAATCGAACCAGGGGTCGGCCGTCGCCTCCGGCATGCCGCGTCAATCCCGTCTCCCGACGTCCTGGAAAGGCGGGAGTCGCCACGCGGCGGCCCGGTCATCTTGAGTCCGACGACGCGTCGCCGCCCACCCACGGCCCGACCTTGGGTTCGTGACTGTTTCGGTGACTGTCAAACGCGCATCGGGAGGCGCAATCATCCTCAGGACCAGTCCAGGACCGACGGCCGTCAGCTTTCACGCGCTCTAGGTCTAGGACGCCCGCTGAACGTAGGTCGGATCGGACGCCCCGATGATCCGCACGGACAGTTGGAAAGTGTCGGCGCGAGTCCACTTGAACCTCCGATCCCGTACTGGCTCGACGGCGGGGCCGACTTGGCCGAAACCGTCTACACGCCGTTCGCCGACCGAGCGGGCGCCCAGCCCGTCCGGCTGATCGTCCGGCGGGTGCGGCCGACCCCTGGCTCCCAGCTCGCGCTCCTGACCCTGTACGACTATCACGCCTTCGTCACCGATCGCGACGGCGAGATGCTCGAGCTTGAGGCCGACCACCGCCCCGACCGAGACGACCACCTGCACCGCGGTCCACACCGTGACCCAGGCCGACCTCGACGCGGGCACCGTCACCAACAACGCGACCGCCGAGCGGCACCCCGGCCGGCGGCACCCTCACCCCGGCCACCGACAGCGCGACGGCCACCGCCACCCAGAGCCCGAGCCCTGACCATCGACAAGAGCTCGACCACCAGCGAGGTCACCTCGGCCGGCCAGCTCGTCCCCTACAGCTACCTCGTCACCAACACCGGCAACGTCACCCTGACCGGCATCGCCCTGACCGACGACAACATCGACGGGACCGTGTTCTGCCCGGCGCACGACGCTCGCCCCGGCCGCCTCGATGACCTGCACCGCGGTCCACACCGTGACCCAGGCCGACCTCGATGCCGGTGGCAGCCTGACCAACGTCGTCGACGCGGCCACCGACCAGGGCGCCACGGCCACCGACACGCTCACCATCCCGACCACCCAGAGCCCGAGCCTGACCCTCGACAAGACGATCACCAGCGGTGACCCGTACACCACCGTCGGCGGGACGATCGCCTACAGCTACCTCGTCACCAACACCGGCAACGTGACCATCACCGACCTCGCCGTCACCGACGACAACGTCGACGCCCCGCCGGTCTGCGCCGTGACCACCCTCGCCCCGACCGAGACGACCACCTGCACCGCGGTCCACACCGTGACCCAGGCCGACCTCGACGCGGGCACCGTCACCAACAACGCGACCGCCGAGCGGCACCCCGGCCGGCGGCACCCTCACCCCGGCCACCGACAGCGCGACGGCCACCGCCACCCAGAGCCCGAGCCTGACCATCGACAAGAGCTCGACCACCAGCGGGTCACCTCGCCGCCGGTCGGCGACTCCATCGCCTACAGCTATCTGGTCACCAACACTGGCAACGTCACCCTCAGTGGTCCGTTCACTGTCAGTGACGACAAGGCGACCGTGACGTGCCCCGCGGGCGCGCTCGACCCCGGCGACAGCATCACGTGCACCGCGACCTACACCATCACCGCGGCTGATATCACCGCGGGCTCGGTGACGAACCACGCCACCGCACACGCGAACGGCACGGACTCCAATGAATCGCAGGCGACGGTCACCGCAGACCTGGTCGCCGACCTCGCCGTGACCAAGACCGACGGCTCGCTCACCTACACCCCAGGCACGGCCGTCACCTACACCATGACCGTCACCAACGCCGGGCCCTCCGACGCGATCGGTGCGACCGTCACTGACCCCTTGCCGCTCCAGGTCACGACCGCCAGCTGGACCGCCATCGGCACGGCCGGCACGGCCTTCACCCCGAGCGGCACCGGCGGGCTCAACGAGACCGTGACCATCCCCGCCGGAGGCAGCATCACGTACACGGTCGTGGCGCAGACGAGCTCGTCGGCCACGGGCGACCTGACCAACACCGCGACGGTCGCGCCGCCGGCCGACACGACCGACCCCGTCCCGGCCAACGACAGCGCGACCGACACGGACACGGCGACCCCAAGTCGCCGACCTCTCGATCACGAAGACCGACGGCGTCACCAGCGTCGATCGCCGGTGACGGTGTGACCCACACCTACACGATCACGGTCACCAACGCCGGTCCGTCCGACGCCGACGGCCGTCAGCCTGGTCGACACCTTCCCGTCCGGCTTCAGCCAGGGCGCGATCACTCCGAGCCAGGGCACCTGCACCACCGGGGTGCCGACTTCACCTGCGACCTCGGCACCATCCCCGCCGGCGGCAACGCCACGGTCACGCGTCGCCTACACCGTGCCGGCCTCGACCACTGCCAGCCCGCAGGTCAACACGGTGACGGTCACGAGCGCCATCCCCGACCCCGATCACGGCCAACGACACCGCGACCGATTCGGACACCGTCACGCCAACGCCGACGTGGCCGACCTCAAGGCCGATTTCGCCCGACCCGGTCATCGCCGGCACCGGCCTGACCTACACCATCACCGTCACCAACGCCGGTCCGTCCGACGCGCACGCCGTGACCGTCACGGACAGCCTCCCGACCGGGCTGTCCAACGCCACATACAGCCTCGACGGCGGCCGCATCGACGCCGTGGACCGGCACTCTCCTGCTGGGCACGATGATCCCCGGCCAGACCCACACGATCGTCATCAGTGCGACCGTCGACGCGGACGTCCCGCTCGGGCACGACCCTCGTCAACAACGCGACCGTCTCCAGCTCGACATCCGACCCGGTACCCGGCAAACAACGACGCCACGGCGACGACCACGGTCGATGCGCTAGCGCCGACCTCTCGATCACCAAGATCGGACGGCGTCACGAGCTGGTCGCCGGCCGGTCGACCGGCACCTACACCATCACCGTCACCAACGCCGGTCCCTCGGACGCGACGGCGGTCAGCCTGACCGACACCTTCCCGACTGGCTTCAGCCGCGGCACGGTCTCCCCGAGCCAGGGGAGCTGCACGGGCAGCCCGAGCTTCACGTGCGACCTCGGCACGATCGCCGCTGGCGGCACCGCCACGGTCAGCGATCGCGTACACGGTTCCCGCCACAACGACGGGCGACGCAGACGAACACGGCCGTCGTCACGAGCGCCGTGCCAGATCCGGACCAGACGAACGACACGGCATCCGACACCGACACGGTCAGCTCGATCGCCGACCTCTCGATCACCAAGACGGACGGTGTCACGAGCGTCATCGCCGGGACCAACACGACATACACCGTGACGATCACGAACGACGGGCCGAGCAGCGTCACCGGCGCGACGGTCGTGGACCCGCTGCCGGCAGGCGTGACGTTCGTCTCAGCCACAGGCGGCGCGACCTACGACGCGGGGACGAACACCATCCATTACACGACGGGCACCATCGGCGCCGGTGGAACCGAGACCTTCACGATCACGGTCGCGGTCGGACCGGACGCCACTGGCACCATCGCGAATACCGCCACAGTGAGCCCGCCCGCCGGCACGACTGACCCAGCCCCCGACAACAACACAGCGACCGACACCGACGACATCACGTCGTCTGCCGACCTCGCGGTCACGAAGTCGGACGGCAGCTCGACCTACACCCCGGGCACGCCCGTCACCTACACCATCACCGTCACCAACGACGGTCCTTCCACGGTCCACTCGCTGGTCCTCACCGACACGTTGCCGGCCGGCCTCCTCAACCCTGTCTTCGGCCCTCCGTCGGTCGGCAGTTACGACGCCGCGACCGGCGTCTGGAGCGGGCTGGACCTGGCGGCCGGCCAGTCGGTCACGATCACGTTGTCGGGCACTCCTGACCCCGCGATGACCGGCAACCTGGTCAACACCGCCACGGTCACCCCGCCCGCCGGAACGACCGACCCGAATCCGGCCAACGACACCGCCACCGACACCGACAGCCCGAACCCAGTGGCCGACGTCGCGATCACCAAGACCGACGGGAAGTCGACGTATACCCCCGGCAGCCCCGTCACGTACACGATCAGCGTCATCAACCACGGCCCCTCGGACGTCATCGGCGCCACGATCACCGACGTGATCCCGGCGGGCCTGACCGGAGTGACGTGGACATCCACCACGACCGGCAGCGCGTCGGTCACCGCTGGCGCGACCGGCTCGGGCAACAACCTCAGCGCGACCGTCGACATCGCGGCCGGAGCGGGTAACGGCGTCGTCTTCACCGTGACTGGAACAGCCAAGAGCTCGCTCACCGGCGACCTGACGAATACGTCAACCGTGACACCGCCGGCCGGTACGACGGACTCCGAATCCAGGCAACAACTCCGCCACCGACACCGACACCTCGAGCGCGAGCGCCGACCTCGCGGACGTCAAGGTCGCATCCGTGGATCCGGTCGTCGCCGGGACGACCCTCACGTACACCATCACCGTCACCAACGCGGGTCCATCGGATGCAGCCAACGTCGTGGTGACCGATACCCTGGATCCGGCCCTGTTGACCCCGACCTACACGGTCGAGGTCAATGGTGCCGGTCCAAGCGCCCCAGCCCCCTGGACCGGGTCCGTGAACGTCGGCACCGTGGCTCCGGGTGACACGGTCGAGGTGGTCATCAGCGCCAAGGTCGACCCCGCCACCCCGGCCGACACGACCCTCGTCAACACCGCCACGGTGGCAAGCTCGACCACGGACCCGAACACCGGAAACAACTCCTCGACCGTCGACACCACCGTCACGGCAGAAGCAGATCTCGCCGTCACCAAGACCGACGGTGTGACCTCCGTCGTCGCTGCCGTCTCGACGGGAACGTATGTCATCACCGTCACCAACCACGGTCCGTCTGACGCGACCGGGGTGACCCTGACAGACACCTTCCCAGCGGGCTTCACCGCCGGCGCGGTGACGGCGAGTCAGGGCAGCTGCACCGGTGGCCCGGTCTTCACGTGCGACCTGGGCACGATCGCGGCGGGCTCGGACGCCACGGTCACGATCGCCTACACGGTCCCGGCCGCGACGACCGGCGACCAGACGAACACGGCGACAGTGACGAGCGACGCGCCGGATCCCGACTCGGGCAACAACACGGCCTCAGACACTGATGCGGTGATTCCGCTGTCGACGATCGCCGTCGACAAGTCCGCATCGCCGGTCACGCTCGACGAGCCCGGTGGTCCGGTCACCTTCACGGTCGCCGTCACCAACGGCTCGGTGGGACCGGTCACACTGACCGGCCTCGTCGACGACGTTCACGGCGACCTCGACGGCAAGGGCACGTGTGTCGCTGACGGCTCGGTCGTCATCGACCCGGCCGGCGAATACACCTGCACGTTCACTGCGAACGTGACCGGCAACGCCGGCGACACCGAGACCGACACGGTCACGGCCACCGCCCGGGACGCCGAGCAGCGCGACGTGACGGCCACCGACTCGGCGGTCGTCACGATCCTCGACGTCGCACCCAAGATCCATGTGGTCAAGACCGCCACCCCGGCGACCCGGCCGGAGCCGGGCGGAACGTTCACCTTCGGCGTCACGGTCCACAACGATTCGGTCGAGCCCGTGAAGCTCCTGACCCTCGTCGACGACATCTACGGCGACCTCGCCGGCGTGGGAACGTGCGCCACCGGTGGGACGATCGCCGTCGGCGGGCACTACAGCTGCTCGTTCTCGAAGGACTTCGCCGGCGATGCCGGCGCGTCGCAGACGGACACTGTCACAGCCACGGCCGCCGACGACGAGGGCGGCCCGGCCTCCGGAACTGACGCGGCTACGGTCACCCTCACCAACCGGCCGCCGACGGTCGTCGTCGGCAAGACGGCCAGCCCGACGGTTGCGAACGTAGGGGACTCGGTCACGTTCACGATCAGTGTCCACAACACCTCGTTCGAAGCTGTGACCCTGACCGCGCTCAGCGACGATGTCTACGGCAACCTCGACGGCCGGGGGACCTGCGCGACCGGCGGCTCGATCGGCCCCGGTGCGACATACACCTGCTCGTTCAGCGCCGTCGTGACCGCGACCGAGACCGACACCGTGACAGGCCACGTCGCCGACAACGAACAAACCTCCGCCCATGACACAGCCAGCGCGACGGTCACCGTCCATCCGGCAAAGGTCACCGTCGTCAAGACTGCAGACGCCGGCTCGGTCGCCGCCGGTGCCGCGGTCGGCTTTACCGTCACCGTCCACAACAGCGGGTCAGGGATCGCCCGGGACGTCACCGTCACCGACCCGCTGCCGACCGACGCCGGCGTCTTCTGGATCCTCGACGACGACGCTGGCGGTCTCTGTAACCTGGCCGCCGGGTCAGTCGCCTGCGGCCCCAGGGATCTCGCGCCGGGCGGCTCGATCGCCTTCCACGTCACGAGTCTGACGACGTTCGATACGGCCGACGACAGCCCGGTCACCAACCGCGCCTGCTTCGCGACCACCAACGCCGGCGGCAGCTGCGCCGCCGCCGAGGTCGTCGTCGCGCAGCCCGGCCGGTCGCTGACCCTCGCCAAGACGAACGACGCCCCGCTCCAGACGCTCCTCTTGCCCGACGGCAAGACCGCCGTCCTGCCGACGGCTCAGGCGGGAAATACCCTCACGTACACGCTCACGTACGCGGTGTCGGAGGCGCCGGTGAGGTCCGTCGTCCTGACTGACGTCGTTCCGGCCGGCCTCGCCTACGTCGATGGGTCTGCGACCGGCTCCGGCGACGGCCAGTTGATCTTCGCGGGCTACGACGCGACTACCCGGACCCTGTCATGGACGGCCACCACCCTGTCCACGTCCGGATCAGTCAGCTACCGGGTCACCGTCCTGGCGGACGCCGCCGGGCTTGGCCAGCCACTCAGGAACACAGCTCGGATCTCGTCGCCGGAGACGGATCCGGCCGTTGCGACCTCTGACGTCTATATCGTGGCTCCCCCGCTCCGCGAGACGGAGTTGCCACCCACCGAAGGCATCACTGGGCAACCCGCGGACATCAGCATCCCCGGCTCCGACCTGTGGCCGGCGCTGCCCGCGCTCGCCATCCTGATCGTCGTCGTCGCGTTCATCACCCCGGTCCCGGCCCGCGTCCGCCGCCGGAAGGGCTAGGTCGGTCCTCTCCTGGCCAGCCCTCCGCGAGGTCGAGGGGACGCACTGTCTGAGGCGGACACGATCACGTCGCGCGCGGTGATCTGGGCGCCCCGGATCGAGTTGGGCCGCTCGACGGCGGGGGGTTGCATCAGGCGAACGGGCCGTCGCCACGAGGCGCTCGACTGCCTGGGACGTGCTCCCACGTTTCATCAGATACACGGAACCTGCATCGACAGGCGCCGTCATGGGCAATTCGCCAACGGGGATGATCATTGGATGCAACGGTTCGGCGATCAGCCGACGGAGCGTGCATCCCGCGCAATGGCCGGCCAAAGTCTTGCGCCAAACGTACGAAACGAGCCCGCGGCCGCGGGGCCGCCGCGAGCCCGCCGGCGCCGGCCGCCGATCGGTCCTCTGGCCCGCCGCGCGCCGGCCGCCGATCCGCCTTTGGCCTGCCGCGGCCGCCCTCGACGGGGCGGCCTGACCGCACCTACGCCTCGGCGATGACGCCGATCGAGATCCGGAAGCCGGCGCGGCGCTGGAGCAGCGGCATGAGCGTCCACTGCCCGATGGGCGCCTCCTCCGGGAACCACTTCATCCACTCTTCGTTGAACGTGTCGAACTCGGCCGGGTCGCGCAACGACCAGTTCGCCCAGACGATCTTGTCCAGCGAGGTGCCGGCGGCTTCGAGTCGCTCCTTGAGCATTCGCATGCACTGGCGCGTCTGCTCCTTGATGCCGCCGCGGACGACCTGACCGGTCTCGGGATCGAGCGGCCCGATCGACGAGACGTAGACCATCCCGCCGGCGGTGACCGCACGTCCATGTCCCAGCGATCGTGCCGTCGTCTCCGGCGAGAGCGCCTCAGCCCCGGCCAGCTGCCCCTTGTGGTAGCGGGCGAGGTCGGGGTTCTGCGGATCCTCAGGCGGGAGACCGAACTCGCCTTCGGGCATCTCGATCGCGTTCGCCTTGAACTTGCCCATGAAGGTCGGCCGGATGCCGGTCGGCTTGAGGTAGCCCTCGACCTTCTTGTCCTTCATCCCGGTCTGTTCGTAGACGAAGATGTCCTGGGTGAGGATCTCGTCGTCCTCGACGCCGTAGACCTCGGTGATGTTGATGATCTTGCGCGAGCCGTCCTTGAGCCGCGCGGTGTGGACGATCAGGTCGACGGCGGATGCGATCTGCTCGCGGATGGCCCGCAGCGGCAGCTCGTAACCTGCCATCAACACCATCGTCTCGATACGACGGAGCATGTCGCGCGGGCTGTTCGCGTGTCCGGTCGACAGCGATCCGTCCTGGCCCGTGGTCATCGCCTGGAGCATGTCGAGCGCTTCGCCCGCACGACACTCGCCGACGATGATGCGATCGGGTCGCATGTGGAGGGCGTTGCGCAACAGGTCGCGGATGGTGATCTCACCGCGACCCTCGAGGTTGGCCGGTCGCGCCTCGAGCGTCACGACATGCGGCTGCCGGAGCTGCAGCTCGGCTGCGTCCTCGATGGTGACGATCCGGTCGTCGGCAGGAACGAAGGACGACAGGACATTGAGGGCGGTCGTCTTGCCCGAGCCGGTCCCGCCCGACACGAAGATGTTGAGCCGGGCCATGACGCACGCCTGCAGGAAGTCGAACATCTCGGCCGACGCCGTGCCAAAGCCGATCAGGTCCTCGACGGTGAACGGTTCCGCGGCGAATTTCCGGATCGTGATGACCGGCCCCACGAGCGAGAGCGGCGCGATGACCGCGTTGACGCGCGAGCCGTCCGGGAGCCGGGCGTCCACGCGCGGGCTCGATTCGTCGATCCGCCGACCGAGCGGGGTGATGATCCGCTCGATGATCCGGCGCACGTGCTCGTCGTTGATGAACGACACATCGACGCGCTCGATCTTGCCGCGCCGCTCGATGTAGATATGGGTCGGCCCGTTGACCATGATCTCGGTGATCGTCGGGTCGGCCAGGAGGCCTTCGAGCGGCCCGAGGCCGGTGATCTCGTCGAGCATCTGGTCGATCAGGCGCAGGCGCTCGTCGCGGGTGACGGCGAAGCCTTGCCGGCTGATGATCCCGTCGACGAAGCCCTCGATCCGGCCGCGAATCTCGGCGGGGGAGGCATCGACCACGGCTCCGAAGGCTCGGGTCACCTCCGCCTGGAGGAGGAGGGTGATCCCGCGGAGCAGCTCCTCGCGTGCCGGCGTGCGAACGATCGTCGTCGGCGGGGCCGGAGGGGCGACGACCAACTCGGTCTCAGCCTTCGGGAGATCCGCTCCCTGCTGCGCCCGCTCTACCCGCTGGATGAGGGACATCGATACACCCCGAACCTTGCGCGCTGAACCCGGGTGGCTGGGTCGTATGAAGCATGACGGACTGGCCGGCAGCCACCATCGAGTACCTGACTGACGTCCAGCATACGTCGAAGCCGCAAATCGGGACCATCGGGACGACTCCGGTGATGCCTCCGGGCACCACAGTTTGCAGCCCGTCAACCTTGCGGGACGGCTCCGGAAGGATCGGTGCGCCGGGTCCGAGGATCAGACGGCGCTCAGCCGGCGCCGCCGTCGACGGATCGCACCTCGATCCCGGAGCGCTTGAGGTCGGTCGTCTCCTTGTTCCCCGTCAACAGGCCGGTCAGCTCGTCGGACGCCGGGAGTCGGCCCGGCAGGAACACGATGTGGGCGTCCTGCTCGGAGGCATAGTCGGCCAGCGCCGCCATGCCACGGTCCTTCGGCAGCCAGGCGGCCGTCCGGACTCCCGCCATCCGGCTCTCGACGACCTGCTTGGCGACGTCCGACCGGCCGAGGTACTCCAGGTCCGCCAGACCCAGCCGATCGCCGAACTCGTCGTCTGCTCCTTCGGCATCGATGGCGTTCGGCATCGGATCGGACAGGATCCCGCCGGCGTCGGCCGTGTAGAGCAGCAGGACGCACCCGTGCTCACGGGCATGCTCCTGCGCGGCTTGGCGGACTTCGAGCTGGCCCTCGCCCTCGGTCGTGTAGGCGATGACGGACGGACCTCTGATGTCCTCGCGTTGGCGAACGGCGGCCATGGCTGTCTCCTGGCGTCGCGGTGATCCCGGATGGACCTCGCTCCTTGTCTACCCATGGTGGCCTTGCCGCTGCGACATACGTCCTGAACGTCGCGTGCAGAGTTCATGGAGGAAGGGGCGATGGTCTGGAGGCTGCCCAGGTCGAGGTGTATCGTCGCGCGATGAGGCGAGGTGCCACGAGTCGTATCGCGCTGGCCGTCGTGGCCGTTCTCGTGGCTGTCGTCGGAGCCGCCATCGGGTCTGTCGCGCTGGCCGGCCCGGCCCGGCCGGTGGCGGTCGCCGAGGCGCCGCCGCCGAGCTACGAGCCGAGCTCCGAGCCGAGTCCCTCGCCGACGGACGCGACGTCGGCGCTCCTGGCACAGATCTCGGCGCGCGGCGCCCACTGCGTCGAGTGCTATCTGCTGTGGAGCACGCACAGTGGCGAGCAGCTTCTCGAGCCGCCTGCACCCCCTGCACCGCCCGTCAGGGCAGGCTGGCTTCGGATCGACCTGGAGGGCGCCGATGGCCGGAGCCTCCGCCTCGCCGATTTCGCCGGCCATCCGATGCTGATCGAACTCATGGCGACGTGGTGTGCGAGCTGCGCGGCGCAGCAGGACACGCTGCGCGAGAGCCGGGCGTCCTTGCCGGCGGACACAGTGATCGTGAGCCTGGACGTGGATCCGACGAGCTCGCCCGGTTCCCTTGGGTCGTATGCCGCGGCACGCGGCTACGACTGGGTCTTCGCGCCGAGCCCGATCGAGCTGTCCCGGGCGCTTCGGTCCCGATTCGGCGACGCCGTGCTCAACCCGGCCGCCACGCCGATCGTGGTCGTCGACCGCGCCGGTGTCGCGTCGCTCGCCCCACTCGGGCACAAGGACGCGGAGGCTCTGATGAGGCTGGCCGGCGGCTGACGGCGGCCGACGGCGGGTGACGGCTCGCTGACGGTCGGTCGCCCCCCGGCGTCGGTCGCCCCCGGCGTCGCTCGCGCCTCAGATCCCGGCGATCCCGACCTGCACCGGCTCGGCGAGTGCGGCCACGATCAGCAGGACACCGGCCACCCGGCCGATCGCGAGGTGGTGACGGGCAAGGAACGTCGTGAGTCCATGAGCCCGGGTCGCGCCCACGAGCGACAGCGCGATGAGCGGCGCTCCGAACCCGAGTCCGAACGCGACGAATTCGACGACGGCCCCGGTGGCTTCTCCCACGCTCAGCGAGATCGCCAGGAGCGCCACGATGAACGGGCCCGCGCAGGGGAGGGCCACAGGCCCGTACAGCAGACCGTAGACGTAGGCCTGGGCGATCGGATGGCCGACCACCGGCATCCGGACGGCCGTGATGGTCTCAAAGGGGTTCCGACCGGCGATCAACAGGATGGCGAGGGCGACCAGCAGGACGGTCGAGATCGGCACGATCCAGCCGAGCAGCCCGCCGAGCGAGACGGAGACGGCCGTCACCGCCAGCCCGATCACGAGGAGGGTGGTGACGACGCCCAGGACGACGACGAGGCCCAGGAACGCCGTCCCACGGCGGCCCTGGTCATCCCGCCGGGCAGCCAGGAGGGCCAGGAACGCAGGGTAGAGGGGCAGCAGGCAGGGACTCGCGGCGCTCGCGAGGCCCAGGAAGAACGAGGCGATCAGGCTTTCCACGGCGTCGCTCGACCAGGGATCCGACCGGAGGCGAGGGCACTCGTCATCGGGGATCCTTCGCGCCCGATCCGCCCTCAGCGATGACCGTCGGCCATCCGGACGGCTTCCGGCAGGCCCCGGAGACGGTTCATCGCCAGGATCCCGATGGCCGGGCCGATCGCGAGCAGCGCGAAGGCGACCTGCCAGCCGGGACCGCCGGCCTCGGTCAGGGCCCCGACCAGGATGATCGTGACCCCGGTCAGCAGGAAGCCCATCGCCGTCTGGAGGGCCAGCGCCGACCCGGCCGTCCCGGGCGGCCCCAACTCGGTCACCGCGGTCGAGAACTGGGCGGAGTCCGCGACCACGGTCACGCCCCAGACGACAGCCAGGATCACGGTCACCAGCGGAGGCGCCCCGAACAGGAAGCCGATGAGCAGCGCGCTCGATCCGCTGATCGCCATCGCCGTCATGGTCAGGGTGGTCCGGCCCACACGGTCCGCCAGTCGACCGGCGACGGCGCACCCGACGCCGCCCGACCCCACGACGACGAAGGCCGCCAGGCTGGCCGTGGCCGGATCGGTGGTCCCCGCCGCGGCGAAGCTCGCCGCCAGAAACGCCGGGATCCACGTCCACATCGCATACAGCTCCCACATGTGGCCGAGGTATCCAAGGTTGGCCAGCCGAACGGAGCGCTCGCCGAACGCCCGGCGCGCAACGGTCAGGCTGAACCGGGGTGCCCGGAGATCGTAGGGCCCGGCCGTGACCAGGACGGCGACGATGAGGCCACCGAGGATCGATGCGACGCTCGCGCTCGCGACGACAGCCTGGCGATCGACGCCGTAGACCGCCCCGACCCCGCGGAACAGGTAGGGCAGGGCCGAGCCGACCGTCAGGGCACCGACGAGGACGCCAACCGCGAGCCCGCGGTCGACCCGGAACCAGCCGGCGAGCATCTTGATGCCCACCGGATAGACGCCCGCCAGCGCGAATCCCGTCAGAAAACGGAACGGGATTGCCGAGGGGACGTCCGAGGCCACGAACGCAAATCCAAGGTTCGCCATCGCGGCAACCGCCGCCGCCGCGAGGAACAGGATCGGCCCGGCGACGACGTCGGCGGCGGCCGTGGCGGCCAGCAGCAGAGCCCCCGCCACGAAGCCGAGCTGCACGGCGACGGTGAGCAGCGGCAGGTCGAGCCCTGACAGCCCCCAGTCACGGGTCAGGAGCGGCGCGACCGCTGACGCGCTGAACCAGGGCGCCATGGCCAGCAGCTCCCCGAAACCGAGCGCGATGAGCATGCGCCAGCGCTCCGCCGGCTCGGGTGCCGTCGTCTCGGTCGTGGTCGTCGCCGCGATGCTCGCGTTGTCCAGGGTGCGCGAAGGGTCGCCCGCGAGGTCGCCCGCCGTGGCCCTGGTCATGCTCTCCGTTGCTCGTCCGGCTGCATCGTGTAGACGACGCATTCGCCGCGCAGGACCTCGATGCCGTCGCTGCGACGAGCGACACAGCGGAGCTTCGTGATCGGCTTGTCGGCCCGGGACTCGGTGACCTCGGCTTCCGCGGTGACGGTATCGCCGATGTACACGGGCGCCGGGTAGTCCCACTCCTGGTGGAGGAAGACACTGCCGGGCCCCGGCAGCTCCATCGCGACCAGGGCATTGAACAGACCGGTGGTCAGACCGCCCTGCACGACGAGGCCACCGAGCCGGGTGGAGGCGGCGAACGCGGCGTCGAAATGGAGAGGGTTGCGGTCGCCCGAGATCAATGCGAAGGCCTCGACATCGGCGGCTCCGATGGTCCGCGTCCAGGTGGCCCGCGTTCCGACCGGCGGTGGGTCCCAGGGCATCGCAGCATCCTCGCTCGAAGGTTCGAAGGGCCCGGTGGTTGGCACGATGGGGCGACGCTCGCCCCGTCGTCAAGGCCTCCAACGGCGACGACCGAGGCACGGCGTGCGATGCCACTGCAAGACGCGACCGCCAGTCGTTGTTCCGGGGCATCGTGGTTGCCGCGCAGACTCACGCCGATCCCCAGTCGAGCGGCCCCTCAGTGGGCCTCACCACAGGAGAAAACGCCGTGGAGAACGATCGAGGAAACCAGGGCGGCAACAGCGATCGCGACCGCAAGTTCGGAGGGACCGGCGAAGAGAGCTCGGACTGGCAGCAGGGGACCAGGTCCCAGGGCCAGGGCAATGAGCAGGGCGAGAGCGGCTACGCCGGCCAGACCGGATCCGGCAGCCAGGGCCTGACCGGGCAGACTGGTTCCGGCTACGGCAGCGGGACCGACTACTCGAGTGGCACCGACTACGGCAGCGGAACCGGCAGCCAGACGGGCCAGCGCAGCAAGCAGGACCAGAGCGGCTCGCAGGGCCAGAGCGGATCGCAGGGCCAGGGCTCCGACTGGGGCAGCCAGGGACAGTCCGGCAGCCAGCCCACGACGTCAGGCACCGATTACAGCAGCGGCAGCGGCTCGGGCCAGGACTATGGCAGCCAGACGTGGCATGCGCCAGACCGGCCAGACCGGCCAGAGCGGCATGGGCCAGACCGGCTCCGACTACGGTCGTGGCGCCGGTTCCGGCAGTCAGAGTGGCACCGGCACCGACTACGGCTCCGGCAGCAGCCGCAAGCCGGGTTCGACCTCTGGCAGCGACTACGAATCCGAGGAAGGCAGCAGCGGCCAGGGCAGCTCGAACCGCTGACGACTCCGACACCAATACGCGGATCGGGGGCGCCTTCGGGCGCCTCCCTCCGCTTTCGTCATCGCCGTAACCGGCGAATCCCGAACAGGAGGGACGCGATCGTGGCCGCAAACCAGACCGTCGACGCCATCACGCTACTCGAGGAAGATCACAAGAAGGTCAAGCGGCTCCTGACCGAGCTCGAGTCCACGACCGAGCGCGGCGTCCAGACGCGCCAGCGCCTGTTCGCCACGATCAAGGGCGAGCTCACAGTCCACGAGACAATCGAAGAGGAGATCTTCTATCCCGAGCTCAAGGCGCACCCGAAGGCGGTCGACATCGTCCTCGAAGGCTTCCAGGAGCACCACGTCGTGGACCTCCTCATGGGCGAGCTCGAGCGCCTCGATGTGAGCGACGAAACATGGGGCGCCAAGGCGACCGTGATGAAGGAGAACATCGAGCACCACATCGAGGAGGAGGAGGGCGAGATGTTCAAGGCCGCCCGCCAGGTCTTCGATCGGGCGGAGCTCGACGATCTCGGACGGCGGATGACAGCGCGCAAGGAGTCGGTCAAGCAGGAGCTCAACATCCCGTAACGAGGGTCTGAGCGGGACTTCGGGAACCAGGGGCGCCGCGGCCACAGACGTCGGGCGCAAGAGGCCGGGCACAGCCGTCGGACGCAAACGTCGTACGCGGACGTACAGTCCGCGCGTGAGAGTGCGCATCCGATCGGTCGTCCTCCTGGCGTCAGCTGCCGTCTTCGTCGCGGTCGTCGGTTCCGGCCTCGCCCTCGCCGGCGTCCGGCCGGGCGTCGGGTCGCCGCTGCGCGCCGAGGCGTTCGCCGGCCGGCAGATGCCGACCCTGCCCGTGGCCTCGCCCGTGGCGGCGAGCCGGCCGAGCGCCACCGCGATCCCGCTCGTCGCGGATGCCGTCCCACCGTCGGCGACGTTCCCGGCACCGCCGCCGCCCGCGGTCACGGAAGCGGCGCCCGCGAAAGCCGGCCCGATGATCGCGCTCGTCCCGGTCGTCGGGTTCTGGTCGGCCGAGCGTTCGGTGTCGCGGTCCCGCCTGGCTGCCATCGTCGCCGGAACCGACCGAACGTTCCGGCACGTCCTGGTCGCGGCCCCGGACCTGGATCTCCTTGCGGCGGACGTCGGCGTCCGGCCGGGCTCGACCGTCAGGACCGCCTCCCCTGAGGCGATCCTCGAGGCGGTCCGCGGTTCGACCGACACCATCGGGATCGTCCGGGCCGGCGACGTGCGTCCGTCGGTCCGCGCGCTCGCGGTGGACGGTCGCAGCCTGTTCGGGAACGGCCGGGTTCGCGCGATCGATGACTGGCCGCTCGCCATCATCGCGACCGACGCCACGCCGACCGACGCCACACCGACCGAGGGCCCGGCGACGAGCGGCCCGACGGGCCAGGCGGTCTTCGACCCCGCGACGACATGGACCCTGGTCGCGGCAGGCGACGTGATGAACGACCGGGAGGTCTACCGCCGGACGGTCGTGCTCGGAGCCGGGCCGGACTTCCCGTGGGACGGCGGGACCGCTCGCATCGTCTCGAGGACCTGCTGCCGCGCCGGGCAGACGACGGTCACGGCGGAACGGACTGGAGACGCCGGCGCCGTGCGAGAGCTCTTCCAGGACGCGGACGTCTCGCTGGTCAACCACGAGGGGCCGGCTCCGGACCGGCCCACCTACCACCCGCACGGGCTCGTCTTCTCCTTCGATCCAGGCCTCGAGGCGGGCGTGTCCGGCGCCGGCGTGGACGTCGTGTCGCTGGCCAACAACCACATCAGAAACGCGGGCTCGGACGGCGTCGTCCAGACCATCCGGAACGTCACGAAAGCCGGACTCACGCCGGTCGGGGCCGGAAAGGACATCGGGTCCGCCGGTCGTCCAGTGGTGAAGACGATCGATGGGATCCGCGTGGCCGTCCTCGCCTACGACGACATCGACCTCGCGGCGGCCGGCGCGACAGCCACGCGCCCGGGCGCGGCGCCGATGGATCTACGGCAAGCCCGTCTCGATATCCGCGCGGCGCGACGAGATGGAGCCCAGGTGGTCGTCGTCATGCCGCACTGGGGCGTCGAATACACGGATCGCCCCACCCAGAGCCAGCGACGACAGGCCGCCGCGCTCATCGCCGCCGGGGCGGACGTCATCCTTGGCTCGCACCCACACTGGGTCGGCGCGATGGAGGCGATCGACGACGGCGTCGTGCTCTATTCGCTCGGCGACTTGATCTTCGATCTCACCCGTTCGGAACAGACCGAGGAGGGGCTGATCGTGGAGCTCACCTTCGCAGGCGCGCGGCTCGCGCAGATCGACCTCCACCCCACGATCCAGCTCGATCGAAGCCAGCCGAATCTGCTCGAGGCTGACGACGAACGCCTCATGCTCGAACGCATCCGGACGGCGTCAGGCGATCGGCTGGGCTGGTAGTCGGGGTCAGCGCGCGGTCCAGCCCCCGTCGATGACGTTCGCGGCGCCGGTGATGGCCGCCGCCTCGTCCGAACAGAGGAAGCCGACCATCGCCGCGACCTCCGCGGGCTCGATGAGGCGCCCGATCGCCGACGGCTCGAGCATGACCCGGGACACGACCTCGTCCACCGGGATCCCCTCGGTGCGGGCCAGGTCGCCGATCTGCCGCTCGACGAGCGGCGTCCGGACGAAAGCCGGGCAGACGGCGTTGACCGTGACGCCGTGCGGGCCGGCCTCGAGCGCGACCGCCTTCGTGAGGCCGAGCAGGCCGTGCTTGGCGGCCACGTAGGCCGACTTGTTGGGTTGTGCGATCAGGGCGTTGATGCTGCCGATGTTCACGATCCGCCCCCAGCCACGCTCGTACATCCCGGGGAGGACGGCCCGGATCAGCATGGCCGGGGCGACCAGGTGGAGTGCGATCAGGTATTCCCAGCGCTCCGGCGGGAACTCGTGGATCGGCGCGACATGCTGGATCCCGGCGTTGTTGACCAGGATGTCGATGCGCCCGTGAGCGGCGAGCGCGGCTTCGACCAGGCGATCGCGATCGGCCGGCACCGTGAGGTCCGCGCCCACGAAGGTCGCATCCGGGAGCGTCGCGGCCATGCGGGCGCCGGCGTCCGGATCGATGTCCGCGATCACGATCGTCGTGCCGTCATCCGCCAGGCGTTCGGCGATCGCGCGCCCGATTCCGCTGGCGCCGCCGGTCACGACGGCCACCCGATCCCGCAGCGTCCGTCCGCCGGTCATTCGTTCCTCCACATGTCCTCCCGATTGTGGCGGCCGGCGGCATTCGATGACGGACGGATACGCGCGGGTGGCACCATGCGCTTGCGGACTTCGGCGATGCCCGACCCAAGCCAGGGAGGATAGGACGATGGCGACCGGCACCGGCACAAAGGCAGATCCATGGCACCTGAAGACGCCGCCCGGGACGTCCGAATACCAGATGTGGATCGACGAGGAGGCGGATCCACCCGCCATCGTCTGCCAGGTTGGCGGCACGCAGCTGCGCTACGACCGTCGGGCGATCGACGATCTCCACGCCATGTTGAAGGCACACGGCGACTGGATGCCGCTGGGCGGCGCGGACGAGCAGAAGCCGGTCGCGGACGGCACGGTGGAGGCATGGGGTCGGTCGCCGGACAACCCGGTCGGTGGCTGGTATGGGCTCAAGAAGGGCCTGCGGGGGCGGTTCGGCGTCTACATGCCCCCGCTGCTTGAGGCTCTCGGTCTCGCCGAGATCACCCACGACGCGAAGAACAACCGGATGCGCGCCATCTGACCGGCTTGCCGGCGCCTCCAACGGAGAAAGTGGTGCCTCACGGCAACGTCACGCTCCGTTGGCTGCGAAGCCGGCCGACTGTGGGGCTACAGTGCCTAAACTCGGCGCATCCCGCGCCCTGCCTCCAGTCCCCAGAGGGAGGAAAGACCCATGTCATTGGCCGTGCGACGGCTGGTATCCGTGGCCGCAACCACGGGTCTCCTGGCGATGACAGCTCTCGTGTCACCCGTCTCCGCCACCGGGGCGACACAGACGTACCTCGTCCTCTACTCGAAGTCGGCCGTGCCAGCCGGCACAGCGTCGGCGATGGCCGCTGCCGGCGGCACGCTGGTCGCCAAGTACGACGCCATCGGCGTTGCGATCGCCAGATCGGACAGCGCGACCTTCCGGTCCACCGTCCTGAAGGACTCCCGGGTGTCGGGCGTTGCCGCGACCGGGCAGTTCGGCGTCCAGCTTCCGGCGGCCGGGGACGACGCGACCGACGCCGCACCGGCCCCCCTCAGCGTGCCGGCGACCGACAGCGACAGCCTGAGCGGGCTTCAGTGGGACATGGTCCAGATCCATACCCCCGAGGCTCACGCGATCAGTGGCGGCAGCCCGACCGTGGTCGTCGGTGACATCGACACCGGGCTCGACTACACGCACCCGGACCTCGCGCCGAACGTCGACGACGCCCGGAGCGCCAACTGCCTGACCGGCGCGGCCGTCCCCGGCATGGTCGCGGCGAACGACGACAACGGTCACGGCACGCACACGGCCGGCACCATCGCCGCGGCGTCCAACGGCATCGGCATCGTCGGCGTCGCCCCGAACGTCAAGATCGCCGGCATCAAGGCCGGCAACGCGGACGGGTTCTTCTTCCCGGAGGCCGTGGTCTGCGCCTTCATGTGGGCCGGCGACCACGGCATCTCGGTCACGAACAACAGCTACTTCGCCGATCCGTGGCTCTTCAACTGCCGCAACGACGCCGATCAGCGCGCCATCTGGAAGGCCGAGCAGCGGGCGATCAGCTACGCACAGTCAAAGGGCGTGCTCGTCGTCGCCGCCGAAGGCAACCAGGCTGACGACCTCGCCCATCCCACGCAGGACGCGACCAGCCCGGATGACACCAACCCGGTGCTTCGCGACATCCACAACAACTGCCTGGTCGTCCCGACCGAAGTCGCCGGCGTGGTCGGGGTCACAGCCAACGGAAACCTCCAGCTGAAGTCGTTCTACTCGTCGTATGGCGTCGGGACTGCCGACGTCGTCGCGCCAGGTGGCGACTCGATCCTCCAGCAGACCCCGGCGGCACCGAACGGGCGAGTCCTCTCATCGTGGCCGGCCTCGCTGCTCACCGTGACCTGCCTGCCGGCGCGTCGTGTCGTGGATGCTTCGGGTGCCACCTACTGCTACCAGCAGGGCACGTCGATGGCGTCGCCCCACGCGGCCGGCGTGGCCGCGCTCATCAAGAGCCAGCATCCGAATTGGGGCCCCGGCGCGATCGCGGCAGCACTGCAGAACGGCGCCGATCCGATCGCCTGCCCCGCTGACTCCTCCATCTACGACTTCTTCCCGGCGGTCGACAATGGCGCCCCGCAGGTCTGCACCGGCGGCAGCGGCTTCAACTCCTTCAACGGCCACGGCCAGGTGAACGCGTTGACGGCCGTCACCAAGTAACCACCGCACACCGAAAGGCCGGCAGCCCATCCGGGCCGCCGGCCTTGTGATGGTGCGCCCGGCATGGGCAGTCGCTTGGAGGTGTAAGTCCTCTGGAGGAAGCGGTGGTGCTAACTCCTAGCCAACGGCAACGGCGTCACCGCGAGGTGGGGTCGGAAGGAAGCCCGAGGCAAAGCTCCGACCCGAGGAACACGAACCGCATACGAGGCTGGGCAACCCGGATGAGCCGGCCATGCACGGTGATGTCCGTCACCACCAAGGGGTTGTCAGGTAAATGCGGCGGGGCTGGAGCGAAGGCGTCTGCCCTTACCCGGGGAGGCCTGTCGGGGTGTCGAGTGCAGAGGCACGCGACCATCGCCGTCGCGAGGTGGCGATGGACCCGGCAGGAGTCAGCAGCGGCCATAGTACCGGCGGGGATCGACGCCGCCGGGAAGGGCCAAACGTCAGTCCGAGGGACGACCCGGACCGACTCGCGATCGGCACATCGACCGCGGCCATCCCACCCTCGTGGTGGGCCTGCATCCGGGGGCGGGCGGTGAAGCCACGCCAGGCCCGGAGCAGAGCGCAGTGCCGATCCGGCGTCGCCCGAGACGTCCCCTCACCCCGCCCGGACCGGGGCTCTCTGGGAGGTCTTCCTCGCACGGGACAACCTCGCCCGGGCACTCCGGCGCGTCGAGCGCAACGGCGGCGCTCCGGGACCCGACGGCATGACGACGGCTGAGCTTCGACCGTATCTGAAGGCCGCCTGGCCCGGGATCCGCCAGCGCCTCGACGATGGCACGTACCGACCCAGCCCCGTCCGCCGGGTGACGATCCCCAAGCCCGGCGGCGGTGTGCGCGAGTTGGGCGTGCCGACGGTCCTCGATCGCTTCCTCCAGCAGGCGTTGAGCCAGGTCCTCAGCCCCGTCTTCGAACCGTCGTTCTCGGACCGGAGCTTCGGCTTCCGGCCCGGTCGGAGCGCCCACCAAGCCGTGGAAGCGGCGAGGCGGGCGATCGAGGCCGGGGAGACCTGGGTCGTCGATGTCGATCTCGACCGGTTCTTCGACCGGGTGAGCCACGACACCCTCATGGCCCGGGTGGCCAGGCGGGTCGGCGACCGGCGGATCCTGAAGTTGATCCGCCGCTACCTCGACGCCGGGGTCATGGTCAGCAGGCGTGAAGGTCGCGACGGTCGAGGGGACGCCGCAAGGGCTCGCCCCTCAGCCCGCTCCTTGCGAACATCATGCTCGACGACCTCGACCACGAGCTGGAGCGGCGGGGCCACACGTTCGTCCGCTATGCCGACGACCTCCGGGTCTACGTGGCCAGCGAACGGGCGGCTCAGCGAGTCCTCGATGGCGTGACGACCTTCGTAGAGCGGCGACTCAAGCTCAAGGTGAACCGGGCGAAGAGCGGGGTCGCACCGGCGACCCGCCGGGGCCTGTTGGGCTTCGGCTTCTTCAAGGGCAACGGGACGGTGAAGATCAGGCTCGATCCGAAGGCGAAGCATCGCCTCAAGGCTCGGCTACGCCGTCTCACCTCCCGGCGCTGGCGGGTGGCGATGGCCGTCCGCCTCGCCGCCCTCAACCGGTTCCTCGGCGGCTGGAGCGCCTACTTCGCGCTGGCCGAGACGCCCTCGGTGTTCGCCGAGTTCGACGAGTGGCTCCGGCGGCGGCTGCGGCAGGTCCGCTGGAAGGAGTGGAAGCGGTTCGCCGCGCGGCGCCGCAACCTCATTGCCCTCGGTATCCCCGACCGGCAGGCTCGCCGATGGGCGGCCAGCCGGAAAGGCTACTGGCGGCTCTCAGGTTCCGCTCCGCTCCAGCGGGCGATGCCCAACCGCTACTGGGCCGACCTCGGTTTGGTCCCCCTCAGCGATCGAACTCGTCGCCTTCGGGAGCACTGGCGAACCGCCGGATGCGGACCCGCACGTCCGGTGGTGTGGGAGGGGGCGGTGTGACGCCGCCCCCTACCCGATTCTCGAGGCACGCTCGAGGCGACGGTCAGGTGCCCGAGGCGGTCGGCTCCTTCGCCTCGTGAACGAACCGGGCGCTTCCGCCGGTCGGATGGATGGTGCTCTCGTGGCCGTCCTCCCAGAGCACCCGGAAGCGCGTGCCGTATGAGGCGTCGATGATCTCGAGGATCATGCCCTCGCGATCGCGCTGCCCCACCTTCTCCGATTCGACGATGATCCGATCTCCGACCTTGGCATCCATGGCGACCTCCTGCTGCCTCCCAGTGTACGAGTCAATTCGTCCTCACACAGGCCGGTCCGCCGAATCGGACCGTCCGGAACCGCCAGAGTCGCGTACCGGCGTCCCGCCAGGCTCCGATCGGCAGCCCCGCTTTGCGACACACGGCGCCGAGGATCTCGCTCCGGTTCCAGCCGAATTCGGTGGCCACCTCCGGCAGCAGCAGGGCGCGGTGGCCATCCCGTTCGACGATGAGGCCGTCGATTCCGGCCTCGAGCGCGCCGGGATCCGCCAGGGGCTCGGTCGGGCCGAGGATCGACACGTCGACGTGGATGGCCGACAGCTCCTCTGCCCTGACCGGCAGGAAGCGCGGGTCGTCGAGCGCCGCGCTGACGGCCGACGCGACCACGGCCTCCGCCAGGGTGCGATCCGGCCTCATGCTGCCGATGCAGCCACGCAGTTCACCTGCCTCGGTAAGGGTCACGAAGACGGCGCCGGCCGGCTGCGTATCACGTGCCCCGTCGACGGCCCTCTCAAGAGTGGACGCCGGTGCGCCTCCGGTCGCCACGACCAGCGCGAGCCGGGCGAGTTCCAACAAGCACCGGCGGACGTCCGGCGCCACCTCGGGGCAGACGGGCGTCGGGCAGTACGCGTCGAGCAGACTGGTCGAAGGCGACTCTCGCATCTGGGAATGCTCATGCACGTGCGTCGGCGATCAGCCGCTCCCTGATCGTTGCCCCTGCCGCTCCCACTGACCAGTGCGAGAACTCCCGCAGGATGGTCCGGCTGGCACTGTGCACCGTGTCGATGGCGGCCGGAGATCTACGCTTGGATCCATCTACGCGTGCCATGAGACCCATGCCACCAGCGACCGCCGCCACCGTTCTCTCGGCCGAACTGCCGGATGGGAGCATCCGCTGTGGCGTGTGCGCCCATCGTTGCCTCGTGCGGCCCGGCCGCCAGGGCATCTGCGGCGTCCGCGAGAATCGCGATGGCCGGCTGATCAGCCTCGCATACGGCGAGGTGGTGGCGATCGGCGTCGACCCGATCGAGAAGAAACCCCTGTTCCACGTCGCGCCTGGCTCGACCGCCTACTCCATCGCCACGGCGGGCTGCCCGTTCCACTGCACGTTCTGCCAGAACTGGGAGATCGCCCAGGGTCCGCGGCTGGGCCTGCGACTGCCGGCGCGATCGTTATCTCCGGACCGGGTGGTCGAGGAGGCCCGGCTCCATGGCGCGGGGTCGATCGCCTACACCTATGTCGAGCCGACCGTCTTCCTCGAGTACGCGCTCGACATCGGGCGCCTCGCACGCCGCGCCGGCATCCGGAACCTGTTCATCACGGACGGCTACGCCACGCCCGAGGCCATCGACCTCCTCGCGCCCGTCCTTGACGCGGCCAACGTCGACCTCAAAATCGTTCGACGATGGCTTCTACCGGAAGGTCTGTGCGGCGGCCGCCTGGCAGCCGTCCTCGAATGCTATCGTGGCGATGCGCCGGGCCGGGATCTGGCTCGAGCTGACCACGCTGATCATCCCGGGTCGCAACGACGACAAGGGCGAGCTGCGAGCGCTGACGCGGCTGGATCTTCGAGACCCTCGGACGCGAGACGCCGTGGCACGTGAGCCGGTTCTTCCCTGCATACCGGATGCTCGACGTGCCGCCGACACCGCTCGAGACCCTCCGCCGAGCGGCGGACATCGGTCGGGAGGCCGGACTGGCCCACGTCTACGTCGGGAACGCACCCGAGCTCGAACTCGAGGACACCGCCTGCGCCGGCTGTGGCCGCGTCCTGATCGATCGGCGTGGGTATCGCGTCCGGACCCACCTCACCGACGACGGCTCGTGCCCCGGCTGTCGGCCGCCCGCTCGCCGGCCGCGACCTCGGCCGTCGATCAGTGCGTCCCTGCGGATGAGGTGAACTTCCGATGCTGATGTCGTCGCCCTCGATTTGTCGCGCAGGGCCTATCCGGCCACCGTCGGTCGCCGGATCGTTCTATCCGTCCGAGCGCCGTGTCCTCGCATCGATGGCCGACGGCCTCCTGGCCGAAGCTGAATGGCTGTCGCCCGATGCCGATCCGGTCATCGGGACCGTCGTCGGTCTCCTCGTCCCGCACGCTGGCCTCGTATATTCGGGGGTCGTCGCTGCTGCGGGCTGGCGACTCCTCGGTCCCATGGGCGACCGGTCCCGCCCCGCCGAGACGCGTGGGCGGACCGTCGTCCTGCTGGGCACGAACCACGGAGCCCGCTGGCTGGACGGCGTGGCCGTCTGGGACGCGGGCGCGTGGCGTACCCCGCTTGGGGACGTCGCGGTGGACGCCGACCTCGCCCCGCGAGATCGTCGAGCTCGGCACGCCGTTCCTGGTCGACCATGACGCCCACCGTGGCGAGCATTCGATCGAGGTCCAGCTGCCGCTGCTCCAGGCAGCCGATCCGACAGCCCGGATCGTCCCTTTGTCGGTGGCGGCGGGCACGGGGGATGCGGCGATCGCGGCCGGCTCGCGTCTCGGCGAGTTGCTGGTGCGACGTCGTGCCGCGGGCGAATCCATCGTGGTCGTGATCAGCTCGGATATGGCGCACTACCCGACGGCCGAGACGAGCACTCGTGTCACTGCCGAGCTGCTCCGTAGGATCGTCGCGGTCGACCCGGGCGCACTCGCGCGCGAAGAAGAGGCCATCGTGGCCTTGGGCAGGCGGGGCCTCGTGTGCGGCATGTGCGGCATCCAGCCGACGATCCTCGGGCTGGCGGCGCTGCGGGCCTCCGGGGTGATCCACGGGAGCCGGCAGGCCGCGGCCACCTCGGCGGACGCCGGCGGGCCCCCCTCGCGGACGGTGGGCTACCTGGCCGTGGCCTTCGGCTCGTGAGGGTGCCCTGCCAGGCCGTTCCCACCCGCTCGAGCGGCACAGTTACCGACGACCCACGGGCCCAGCCCATACCATGTGATCTGCCGATGCCCGTCGAGACCGTCCAGCTGTTCTACGCCATCCTGTCGCTGGTCGCCATCGGCGTCGTGGGGGCGATCGCGCTCCTGCGGATGCTCGCGCTGGTGTCGGCCTCCGCTCGGCGAGGATACGAGCGGACGGCTGGAGCCCTCACCCCCAACGCGATCGGGATGGCCTGGATCGTGGCGATGCTCGCGACCGCCGGAAGCCTCTACTTCTCCGAGGTCGCCCACTACGACCCGTGCCGGCTGTGCTGGTACCAGCGCATCGCGATGTACCCGCTGGCGATCATCCTCGCCATCGCGGCCCTCCGCGGCGACGGCGGGATCCGCATCTACGGTCGGGCGCTGGCGGCCATCGGCGCGGTCATCGCCACGCTACCACCTCGCGCTCGAGTGGATCCCCTCGCTCGACACCGGCGCCTGCGGCCTGGGTCCGTCGTGCACGGTCGGTCTGGTTCCGCGCCCTCGGGTTCGTCAGCCTGCCGTTCCTCGCCCTCACCGCGTTCCTGCTGATCTTCACCCTGCTGTCGGTCCATTCCCCGAACGCCGTCACTGACGACCTCGAGGCAGCGGCCGAGCCCTCCTGGAGGACCGAATGACCGCCAAACGACCACCCCGCACGCCGGTGCGACCCGGTACCGCGAGGCGCGCGCCCGCCCCGCCCCCATCCGGCGGCGGTGGCATGGGTTCCCGCTGGCTCCTGACCGCCGCCGCCGTGGTGATCGTCGGCGCGGCCGCCCTGGCCATCGTCTTCGGCGGGGGCCTGTCCGGGGGCGGATCGTCGCCGGCCGGCTCCGCGAGTCCCCGGGCCTCGGTCGCCGCCGTCGGCCTCCGCGGCTCCGTCTGTCGCCGCGTCGGCCTCGGGGGCCTCGACGACCGGCGGCCTCGACACCGGCGGCCTCGACGGCCTCGACGACCGGCGGCCTCGGTTTCACGCGGCCTCGACACCGGCCGCCCTCGGGTTCCAGCGCGGCCTCGGGCTGGGGTCGGAGGCGAACCGATCATCACCGGCTCGCCCCTCCCGCAGTATCCCGGCCGGCGGCGCAGACCCGGCCAAGGGCATGACGGCGCCGACCGTCCAGGGTGCCTCATTCGACGGCACCCCAGTGGCCATCCAACCGAACGGCCGCCCGACCGCGATCGTGTTCATCGCGCACTGGTGCCCGCATTGCCAGCGTGAGGTGCCCGTCATCCAGTCGTGGATCAACGCGAACGGGATGCCTCAGCAGGTGGACTTCGTGTCGGTGGCCACGGGAATCGATCCGACGCGACCGAACTACCCGCCTGACCAGTGGCTCGCCAGGGAAGGTTGGACCGTGCCGGTCATCGTCGATCCGACGAACAGCGTGGCCATGGCATACGGGCTGTCGGCGTATCCGTACTGGGTGTTCCTCGACGGCGAGGGCAAGGTGCGTGAGCCGAACCACGGGAGAGCTGACGATCCCGCAGCTGGTCTCGTCGCTGGCAGGCATCAGCGGCGGCTGACGCGGGCTGCCCGGCAGGAGGCGCGCGGCCGACACGACAGCCGCTGCTGACTCGAGCGCCGGAGGCGACTCCGCCGCCGGCCGGGATCAGACGCCGCCGCGGTCGAGCCGGTGCTTGGCGACGAACGCCGCCGCCTGTGCGCGGCGCTCGAGGTTGAGCTTGGCCAGGATCGAGCTCACGTAGTTCTTGACGGTCTTGTCCGAGAGGAAGATCTCGGCCGCGATCTCCTTGTTGGTCTTGCCCTCGGCGACGAGCAGCAGGATCTTCCGCTCCTGGGCGGTGAGCTGGGACAGCTCGTCGGTCTCCTGCGAGCCGCTGGCGATCCGGCGGATCCGTTCGAGGACCTTCTCGGTGACGGCCGGGTCGAGCAGCGATTCGCCGCGGCCGACCGCCTCGAGCGCTGCCACGAGGTCGCGCGCCCGGACCTGCTTCAGCAGATAGCCGCTGGCGCCCGCGACGATCGCGGACAGGACCGCCTCCTCGTCGGGGTAGGAGGTCAGCATCACGACGCGGGTCTCGGGCAGCTCCGCCCGGATCTCGCGGCAGGCCTCGATGCCGGAGCCGTCGGGCAGACGGACGTCCATGACCACGATGTCGGGCTTGTGGCGACGAGCCTGCTCGATCGCCTCGGCGACGGTGCCGGCCTCGGCGACGACCTGGAACCCCTCGCGCCGGTCGAGGAGGGCCGCCAGGCCCTGGCGGACGACCTCGTGGTCGTCGACGACCAGCAGGCGAAGGACGCGGGCGGGCTGCGTGATCGGTCATGCGGCTGGCTCCTGAGGTGGGTCGTCGGAGAGGTGATCGGTACGCGGATCCGAAGGCGCGTCCCGCGCCCCGGCTCGCTGTCGATGGTGAACAGGCCGCCCGAGCGCCGGCCGTCCGGTCGCGCAGGTTGGCCAGGCCAAGGTGGCCGGAGGGCGGGGTGACGTCCGGCATCGAACCCGACGCCGTCGTCCTCGACGCTCAGGTCGAGGAACGGCCGATCGTCGCGCAGGGCCGAGGACGATCCGGCCCGCATGCGCATGCCGAACGGCATTGCTGAGCGCTTCGCGGGCCATCTGCAGGAGCTGGACGCGGTGGCCGGTCGGCAGCGCAGTGCCGCAGTCGCGGGGTCGACCGAGATGTCGAGCTCGATGTCGGAGGCGCCGCTTGCCCCGAACTCGTCGGCGAGCGTCGCCAGGCCGGCCACCAGGTCGGCGCCGTGGAGCAGCTCGGACCGCAGACCCGAGGATGAAGTTGCGGATCTCGCAGATGGTCTGGTTGAGCGAATCGATGGCCCGGTCGACGCGCTCGGACGCCTCGTCGGGGGAGCCGGCGATGAGGAACGGGCACGTCCTCGAGGGACAACGCGACGCCGTAGATCGACTGGATGATCCCGTCGTGCAGGTCGCGCGAGATCCGCTCGCGCTCTTCGACGACGGCCAGGCGCTGGACCTGCTCGTGGAGCCTGGCGTTGTCGATCGCGATCCCGGCCCGAAGGGCGAACATCTCGACCAGAGTCGGTCCGACTTCGCTGAACTCGGTTGCGCCGCGCTTGTCGGTCAGGTACAGGTTGCCGACCGAGCGGCCGTGGACCGTGACCGGGACGCCAAGGAACGAGGTCATCGGCGGGTGGTTCGGTGGAAACCCGTACGAGTCGGGATGGTCGGCGATGCGCGGGATCCGGTACGACCGGCCCTCGCGGATGATCAGGCCCAGCAGGCCGTGTCCGCGCGGCGGCTCGCCGATCGCCGCGCGCGACCTCGGGGCTGACCCCGCTGGTCGACGAAGCGCTCCATCCGGCCCGTCGAGCTCGCGATGCCAAGCGCGGCATAGTCCGCGCCCACGAGCGCCCGGACCCGGTCGACGATCAGCTGGAGCACGGCCTCGAGGTCGAGGACCTCGGCGATCTCGCGGGTCGCGTCGACCAGGGCCTCGAGCTCATCGACGCCGAGCGTCGGTGCGTCGGCTTGCGGGGGACGAGGAGACGACCGGTTCGGCATGCATGTCACCGCAATCTACCAGCCGCCCATGCGAACGGGCACGAGGCCGCTCCGGCCGCCCGCGCGGGCGTCAGCCAGTCGGCCTCCGCGTTGGGGCCGCACGTCACTACCGGGGGATGAACGGAGCGCCGACCCTGAGCGTCATGACCGAAGGACTCTCACGTCGGCAACTGTCGCCCCGCCCGGACGCATCCGCACCATCCTCCTCGCGAGCGACCTCTCGCCGGCCTCGTCGGCCGCCGAGGAGCTGGCGTTCGAGCTGGCCGGTCGCCTCGGCGAGCGCGATGCTGCTGGTGAGCGTCATCGACCGCACGGCACTGCGGGCGAGCGGGCGGTGGCTTCGGCCAGCGCGTCGACCAGGTCCGGGCCGCGCGCGAGGCTGCCGCGCAGGGCATCGTCGCTCGCGGCCAGCGCGAGCGGCGTCCCCATCCGCTGCCTCATCTGGCAGGGCGAGCCGGGCGAGGCGATCATCGAGGCGGCCATCGCCGAGTCGGTCGATCTCATCGTCATGGGTTCGCACGGTCGACGCGGCGTCGACCGGCTGGTCATGGGCAGCGTGTCCGAGCGCGTGGTCGGGACGCACCGGTCCCGGTCCTGGTCGCGCGTGGGTCGCCCGCCTGACGCGCCGGTCGGCGTCAGCCGGCCGTTGCCGCCGCGGCGAACGACGCCATATCCGGGAACGTCGCATCGGGCGTTGCCACGGCCGGGGGCGTGGCCCCGAACCCCTGGCGGTCGTGACGCCGGTCGATCCACACCGTGGCGAGGCCCAGCTCCCTGGCCGGCACGTGATCGTGGAACAGGCTCTGCGCGACGTGGAGGATCCGATCGGGCGGGAGCCCCAGGCGTTCGAACGCCAGCACGGAAGCCGCGCTTGTCGGGCTTGTAGGCGCCGACCTGCTGGGCCGTCACGACCGAGTCGAACGACGTGCCGAGGCGGGCCGCAGAGCCGGCGAACAGGTCGTCGTCGCAGTTGGTGATGACGCCCAGCCCGAACCGCTCGTGGAGTGTGGACAGGGCCGCCGCCGAATCGACGGCGGGGTACGCCGGCCGCCGACGACCGATCCTCCCAGTCCGCGGCCTCGTCATCGCCGCGCGACGGCGCGCAGGGCGTCCGCACGATCTCGCGGTAGGCCGTGGCTCAGGCCTCCTCGTCGCTCGGAGGCCGCGGTCTAACGAGCGCCGTCGTCGGAACTCGCATCCGGCGCCGAGCACTCCGCCGGCGGCTCGGTCCGAGCCCGGACCGGTCGATGGCGGCGGTCGATCCAGACGGTGCGGAGTGCCCAGTCGATTGGCTGGGCCGTGGTCGTGGAATCAGGCTCTGTGCCACATGCAGGATCCGTCGCGCGGGAGCCCGATCCGCTCGCAGACGCCACCTCGAGTGCGCGGCGCGAGCCGCGCCGCTGCCGCTGGCGTGCCGATCGGAGTACCGAGTCGGATTCCCATCGAGTCGTCCGTGGAGGTGACCTCATGGTCGTCGTCGCAATTCGTGCTACGCCGATCCTGATCGGCCTGCTCGCCGCGTTCGTGGTCGGTCCGGCACCGTCGCCGACCGGCGGTCCAAAGATCCTCGACACCCGGCTCGCCGGGCTGCCCACGCCCCACCTCGTGCTGGCGGCGTCGACCGGCGCCGGTCACGCCTGGGCCGATCGCCGACGGCAACGCCAAGCTGTTCGCCGACAGGCCGGCTCCACGTCGGAGGTCGAAGGCCTGGTCCTGACGCCCGAAGGCATCTACGCCGTCGGGAGCGGTCGGGCGGTCGTGTCGTGCAACGGCGGTGCGACCCCGGCGGACATCGTGATGTCCGCTGTCGTGCCGCTGTCCAGTCCGATGAACGCCGTGGTCGACCAACGCTGACGCGCCGAGCCCGTGCCTCGTCGACGATCCTTCAGCGCCCGCCAGCGCCTGGTGGCTGTCAGCGGCTGCGGGACATCCACCGCCGACATGGGCCGCGACGCTGGTAGCATCGCGGCCCATGAGCCCGGCACGGTTCGACTGCATCATCGTCGGCGGCGGTTCGGCTGGGTGCGCCCTGGCGAACCGGCTGTCGGCGGATCCGGGGACGAGCGTCCTCGTCATCGAAGCCGGCCGGCCGGACTACCGGTTCGACGTGTTCGTCCACATGCCGGCGGCACTGACCTTCCCGATCGGCAGCCGCTACTACGACTGGCGGTACGAGTCGGAGCCGGAGCCGTTCATGGGCGGCCGCCGGATCTACCACGCCCGCGGCAAGATCCTGGGTGGCTCGTCGAGCATCAACGGGCAGATCTTCCAGCGCGGCAACCCGCTCGACTACGAGCGCTGGGCGGCCGACCCGGGCATGGGGACGTGGGACTACGCCCACTGCCTGCCGTACTTCAAGAAGATGGAGACGTGCCTCGCGGCCGCCCCGGATGACCCGTGGCGCGGCCATGACGGGCCGCTCGTGCTCGAGCGCGGACCCGCCACCAACCCGCTGTTCCGGGCGTTCTTCGCCGCCTGCCAGGAGGCCGGCTACGAGCTGACCGAGGACGTCAACGGCTACCGCCAGGAAGGGTTCGCGCCGTTCGACCGGAACATCCACGACGGTCGGCGCCTGAGCGCGGCGCAGGCGTACCTCAAGCCGGTCCGGGGACGCAAGAACCTGACCAGCTCCGTACGCGGACGTTCGTGACCCGGATCGTGTTCGACGGCAGGCGGGCCGTCGCGGTCGACATCGAGCGGCAGGGCGGCGGGACCGAGCGGATCGAGGGCGGCGAGATCATCCTCGCCGGCGGGGCGATCAACTCGCCGCAGCTCCTCCAGCTGTCGGGGGTCGGGCGGGCGGCGGACCTCGAGGCGCTCGGGATCCCGGTCGTCGCGGACCTGCCGGGCGTCGGCGCGCACCTCCAGGACCACCTCGAGGTCTACATCCAGTACAGGTCGCTCCAGCCGGTGTCGATGCAGCCGACCGCGACGCAGCTGTGGCGTCGGCCGTTCATCGGGGCGCAGTGGCTGTTCCTCCGGAGCGGGCCGGGTGCGACGAACCACTTCGAGGGCGGCGGGTTCGCCCGCTCCAACGACGACGTCGCGTACCCGAACCTGATGTTCCACTTCCTGCCGCTGGCCATCCGCTACGACGGCAGCGCCGGCGCGCCTGGCCACGGCTACCAGGTCCACGTCGGGCCGATGTACTCGGACGCGCGCGGATCGGTCTCGCTCAAGACGACCGATCCGCACGACCATCCCGGCGCTGCGCTTCAACTACCTGTCGACGAAGCAGGACCGGCGGGAATGGGTCGAGGCGATCCGTGTCGCGCGGAACATCCTCAACCAGCCCGCGATGGACCCGTTCAACGGCGGCGAGACGTCACCGGGACCCGCCGTCGACGACCGACGACGAGATCCGCGACTGGGTCGCCCGCGACGCCGAGACCGCGCTCCATCCGTCGTGCACGGCGCGGATGGGCGTGGACGCGGATTCCGTGCTGGACCCCTGACGATGGGCGTCCACGGGCTGGACGGACTCCGCGTCGTGGACGCCTCGTCGATGCCGTATGTCACCAACGGCAACATCTACGCGCCGGTCATGATGCTGGCCGAGAAGGCGGCGGACCTCATCCTCGGGAACACGCCGCTGGCGCGGAGTACACGCCCTTCTACCGTCACGTGCCGGCCGAAGGCGACGCAACGCGGCCTCGCCCGATCCCGTCCCGTCGACGGCCGGTCGCTCAGGGCAGGTGCTGGAGCGCGCTCCGCGCGATCGCGACGGCCAGCTCCTTGCCATGGACGTTGTGACCTGGAAACGCGCCCGCGTCACCCGTTCCTGAGGTCCAGGGCGCGACCCCAGCGCAGGACCCTGAACCGACACGAGGACCCCGAACGCGGCCAGGACGAGGATCGCCGCCGCCGCCACCGATGCGTCGAGATCGCCGCCGCCGAACTCGGAGTACACCACGAGTGGCAGCGTCTGCGTCCGGCCCTCGATGTTGCCGGCGAACATGATCGTGGCGCCGAACTCGCCGAGTGCCCGCGACCAGCTCATCACGGCACCGGCGGCGAGCGCGGCTCCGGCCAGCGGAGCGGTGACCAGCTGGAAGACGCGGCGTTCGGACGCTCCGTCGACTCGCGCGGCGTCCTCGGTGTCGCGGTCGACGCCCGCGATGCCCGCCCGCGCGGAGCGCACGAAGAACGGCGCGGCGACGAACGTCTGGGCGAGGACGACCGCGAACGTCGTGAACGGGATGACGATGCCGAACGCCTCCAGCGTCCCGCCGACGAGGCCCTGCCGTCCGAAGACGAACAGCAGCGCCAGACCGGCGACCGAGGGCGGCAGCACGATCGGCAGGTCGGTGACGGTCTCGACGATGGACGCGCCACGGAACGAGCGACGCGCCAGGAGGTAGGCGAGGGGAGTCCCGAAGACGAGCGTGAGCCCGAGGCTGATCGCGGTCGTGACGAGGCTCAGGCGCAGCGCGTCGAGGACGACCGGACTGGCAGCGCCGCGAGCAGGCCTCCGCCGAGCAACGCCCTCGCGACGAGCCCGACGACCGGGACCGCGAGGAACAGGATGAGGGGCAGGGTGAGGGCGACCAGCCCCCGTCCAGGCCGGTGGAGCGCGATCACGTCGGGGGCATGAACCCGGCTGCCGACAGGATCGCTTCACCCTCCGAGCCGGCGAACCAGCGAAGGAACGCCTCGGCGGCGGCCTGGTTCGGCGAGTTCTTGAGGACCGTCCCGGCATAGGTCGCGACGACGTTCGCATCGGTCGGGACCGGGACCGTCGTGACCTTCGGCGGACGTCTTCGCGTCGGTCTGGTAGACGATCGCTGCGTCGCCTTCGCCGAGCGCGACCTTGGCCACGACCGCAGCGACGTTGTCCTCCTTCGAGGCGACATTGCCGGTGTAGCCGGCGGCGAAATCGGTCGGGTAGCCGGACTGCTTCGCGAGGTTGTCGACGAGTTGCTTCGCGTACTTCGTGATCGGCACCGAGTCGCCCGCGGCGATCACCTTCACGCCGTTACGGGCGAGGTCGGCCGGCGAGGCGATCTTGCCCGGGTTCCCGGCCGGCACGATGACCGTCAGGAGATTCTCGGCGAACGGCACCGGCTCACCGCTCGCGAGCCCCTTGTCGACGAGCTTCTGCGGGTTGGTCGTGTCGGCCGACAGGAACACATCGGCGGGGGCGCCCTGTTCGATCTGGGTCTCGAGCGCCGCCGACGAATCGGTGCTGATCGTCAGGGTCACACCCGGATGGGCGGCCTCGTACGCAGCCTTGACCTTGTCGAGGACGCTCTTGAGCGACGCGGCGGCGTAGATGGTCAGGCCCGCCGCCGCGGTGCTCGCGGCCGGCGCCGACGAGGCGGGGACGCTGCCGGCAGGCGTGCCGCTGCATGCCGCGATCAGGACCGCGATGGTTGCCAGGGCAGCAAGCCGCGCCTTCACGACCGCCCCTCCCTGGGTGACGGGATCTCGACGATGACGTTCGTGGCCTTCACGACCCCGATCGCCTCGTCGCCGATGCGGAGACCCATCTCCTCGACCGCCTCGGCGGTCATCAGGCTGACGATCCGGTGGGGGCCCGCCTGGATCTCGACGACGGCCGCGACGCGGTCGGCCTCGATGCGCGTGACGATCCCCTCGAAGCGATTCCTGGCAGACCCGCCGACGGTCGGGCGCTCCGGGCCAGCCCGGCGCCGCTCGGCGAGCAGGTGGGTGACGTCCGCGAGCGCGACGAGACGCTGGCCGCCGGCCGACCTGGTCATCGTCAGGCGACCCTCCGTCTCCCAGCGACGGATGGTCTCGACGGTCACACCGAGGATCTCGGCGGCCTGGCCGACCCGGAGGAAAGGCTCGTCGTCGATCGGTTCGTGGATGCTCATACCTAGATATGTTGACGTCTGGACGCGCAGATAGCAAGGGATGGTGTTGCTTTGCGACTCCAGCGTCGTCGCCGGTCAAGGTGGCCACGCGACGGATGTCCATGCCGCCGGACCGTCCCACGTCCGGTGTGCCAAGCCACCCCTCGGCCGGAGTATCGCGGTGACCCCCCAAACAGCGAACCACCCCAGAGGAGCCACCCACGATGGAAGCCTTCCGCCACCAGCGCCCCGACCTTGACGACGCTTCGGTCCTCGAAGCCTTCGCCAGCGAGCTCCACGGCTCGCTCGTCCTCCCCGGGACGCCGGACTACGAGGAGGCCCGCCTCGTCCACAACGCGAACACCGACCGCCGTCCCGCGGTCATCGTCCGGGCGGCGGATGCCTCCGACGTCGCGCGGACCGTCCGCTTCGCCAATGACAGCGGTCGCCGGCTGTCCGTCCGTGGCGGCGGTCACAGCCTGGCCGGGTACGGCACCAACGACGGCGGGATCGTTCTCGACCTCGGTGCCATGAAGGGCCTCCACATCGACCCCGACCGCCGCCTCGCGTGGGCGCAGCCGGGCCTGACCGCCGGTGAGTACACGAACGCTGCCGCGGCCCACGGGCTCGCGACGCCGTTCGGTGACACCGCATCGGTCGGGATCGCCGGGCTGACCCTCGGCGGCGGCATCGGCTACCTGGCGCGCAAGTACGGCATGGCCATCGACGCGCTGCAGGCGGTCGAGATGGTCACCGCCGATGGCCGCCAGGTCATCGCCAGCGAGACCTCGCACCCCGACCTGTTCTGGGCGGTCCGCGGCGGCGGCGGCAACTTCGGTGTCGTGACTCGCTTCCAGTACAAGCTCTATCCGGTCGGTGAGGTCCTCGGCGGCGCGCTGTTCCTGCCGCCGACGCGCGAGGCGCTGCGGGCCCTGGTCCCGATCGCTTCCAGCGCCCCCGATGAGCTGACGACGATCTCGTTCCTGATGGGCATGCCGCCCGCCCCGTTCATCCCTGCCGAGCGGGTCGGCGAGCTCGCGCTCGTGGTCGTCTTCGTCTGGAGCGGCGACCCGGCCGACGGCCAGGCGGCCATCCAGCCGTTCCGCGACGTCGCGACGCCGATCGCCGAAGCCGTCATGCCGATGCCGTACCCGGGCATCTACGAGTTCACCAAGCAGGCCGAGAACCGGGCGCTGGCCGTCCATCGCTCGCGGTTCCTCGACGGCCTCGGCGACGATGCGGTCGACGCGATCCTCGAGGCGGCGAACACGCGAACCTCGCCATTCACGATGATCCAGCTCCGCGTCCTCGGTGGCGCGATGGGTCGCGTCCCCAACGATGCCACCGCGTTCGCCCATCGCGATGCACCGGTCATGTTCCTCTCGATCACCCCGTTCATGGATCCGGAGTCGGAGCCGATCCATCGGGCCTGGACGGAGTCGCTCTTCGAGGCGCTCGAGCCCGCACGACGCAGGCGTCTACTCGAACTTCCTCGAGGTCGAGGGCCAGGATCGGGTCCGGGCCGCTTATCCGGGCGGCACCTACGAGCGCCTGGCCGACATCAAGCGCCGCTACGACCCGTCCAACCTGTTCGACCAGAACCAGAACATCCGGCCCGCGCTCGCCATGGGCTGAGCCGCGAGCGGACCACGCGGAATCGGAGCGGCGTCGCCTGGGGCGGCGCCGCTTCGCGCGTGTCCGGGAGTATCGTCTCGGTTGTCCCTGCCCGACCTGGAGCGACACGTGTCCGATCTCATCGTCCTTCATCCCCGCGACGACGTCGCGGTCGCCCTTCAGTCGTTCCCGGCGGGCACGACGATCTCGGCTCCCGACGGCCCGCTGCCGCTCCTCGACGAGATCCCGTACGGGCACAAGGTGAGCACCCGGTCGGTCGCCCGCGGTGAGCCGGTCCGCAAGTACGGTGAGGTGATCGGCTTCGCGACGGCGGACATCCCGGCCGGCTCGCACGTCCACGTCCACAACCTCTCCGCGGACGGCTTCGAGCGTCACGGCGGGACGACCAGCGGGCGGATCTCGACCCAACCGGACGCCGCGATCGCCGCCGAACCGCGGACCTTCCAGGGCTACCTCCGGGCCGACGGCCGTGCGGGGACGCGCAATTACGTCGCGATCATCAGCACGGTCAACTGTTCGGCCTCGACCAGCCGGTTCATCGCGAACGAGGCGACCGGTCTGCTGGCCGACTACCCGAACGTGGACGGCGTGGTCGCGCTCACCCACAAGGGCGGCTGCGGGATGCAGTACGAAGGCCCCGACCACGAGCAGCTCGAGCGCGTGCTGGCGGGCTTCGCGGCCCACCCGAACATCGGGGCGTACCTCATGGTCGGGCTCGGCTGCGAGGACGGCCAGATCACGCACCTCCTCGACAAGTACGGCCACGTCATGCAGCCCACCCGCTCGCGCCCGACCATGACGATCCAGGACCGCGGCGGGGTCCGCAAGACGGTGTCGGCCGGCGTGGATGCGCTCCGGGAGTTCCTGCCCGAGGTGAACGACGTGGAGCGGGTGGAGCTGCCCGCCTCGATGCTGATGCTGGGCACGCAGTGCGGCGGTTCCGACGGCTACAGCGGGATCACCGCGAACCCCGCGCTGGGCGCCGCCGCGGACCGGATCGTGGCCCAGGGCGGGACGGCGATCCTCGGCGAGACCCCCGAGATCTACGGCGCCGAGCACATCCTCGTCGACCGGGCGGTCTCGCCCGAGGTCGGCGACGCGCTGCTCGAGCGGATCCGCTGGTGGGAGGGCTACACCTCGGCCCTCGGCGCCAACCTCAACAACAACCCGAGTCCCGGCAACAAGACGGGCGGCCTGACGACGATCTACGAGAAGTCGCTCGGGGCGATCGCCAAGGGCGGCACGACGCCGATGACCGCGGTGTATCGGTATGCCGAGCCGGTCACCGCGAAGGGCATGGTCGTGATGGACACGCCCGGCTACGACCCGGTGTCGATGACCGGCATCGTGGCGGGCGGCGCCAACGTCAGCGTCTTCACGACCGGGCGAGGCTCGGTCTACGGCTGCAAGCCGGCACCCTGCCTGAAGGTCGCCACGAACTCGATCACGTACCACCGGATGACCGACGACATGGACGTCAACGCCGGAGTCATCCTCGACGGGACGCCGGTCGACGCGGTCGGGGCGCAGATCTTCGAGGAGCTGCTGCTGGTGGCCAGCGGCAAGCCGACCAAGAGCGAGTCGATCGGGCTCGGCGACGACGAGTTCGCGCCGTGGAGCATCGGGCCGGTCCTGTAGGGAGACTGGTGCGGCGCGGGCGGCCAGGCGCCTCGACCCGCGGAGCTAGCCGCCCCGAGACCCCGAGTGCCTCATTCCTGACAAAAGCACGTCAGGAGGGCGATCGCCAGGACATTCGTGTCAGACGCACGTCACGCGAGCACATGACAGCTTTCCCGGGCGCTGTCCGTCCGCACCCGTGCGTGGAACGGCTTCATGCTCGCGCCCACGCTCATTGAGGTCGTGCCGTTTGCTCGGGTGGCGTGCATCTGACCAGATCGTCGCGCGTCGCCGCTCACAGTCCGGCCCGGAGGCGCGCCGACTGCATCCGGAGGTATCGCTGCTCGGCCAGGCTCGTGGTTCGTGCCGCGGCCGGCTGATAGGAGTCGATCGCGCCGTCGAGGTCACCGAGCTGCTCGAGGAGCCATCCGCGCACGGCGTGGTATCGGTGGTGGTCGCCGAGCTGGCCGGATGTGCCCTCCAGCACACGCAGCCCATCCGCGGGCCCGTCGACCATCGCGTCGCGACGGCACGGTTGAGCGTGACGATCGGGCTGCCCGTCATCCGCTCCAGCAGGCCGTAGAGCGCCAGGATCTGCGGCCAGTCCGTTTCGGCTGCCGTCGGGGCTCGATCGTGGAGCGCCGCGATCGCCGCCTGCAGCTGGTACTCGCCGACTGCGCCGCGTGCGATCGCGGCATCGAGGATCGCCGTGCCCTCGGCGATCTGCCCGCGGTTCCAGCGGGACCGGTCCTGCTCGGCGAGCGGGACGAGGTTCCCGTCGGCGGTCATCCGGGTCGGACGCCGCGCGTCGAGCAGGAGCAGCAGCGCCAGGAGCCCGGCCACCTCCGCATCGTCGGGGAGCAGCTCGTGCGCGCCGCGTGCCAACCGGATCGCCTCGGCCGCCAGATCCACGCGGGTCGGCGAATCGCCGCCAATGCTCGCGTGCGCCTGGTTGTACACGAGGTAGATGACGCGCAGAACCTGCTCGATGCGGGCCGGCAGGTCGCCGGGCGCCGGCACCGCGAACGGGATGCCCGAGGCCCGGATCGTCGACTTCGCGCGTGAGATCCGCTGGCCCATCGTCGCGTCGGGGACGAGGAAGGCCGCGGCGACTTCCGTTGTGGTCAGGCCGCCGACCGCCCGGAGCGTCAGCGCGATGGCCGATGCGGGCGTGAGCGACGGGTGGCAGCACATCAGCAGCAGCGCCAGGCTGTCGTCGCGATCGGGCGTGTCGGTCACGGGGTCGTCCTCGAGATCCGTCGCGGCCAGCATCGCCGCGCGCTCACGATCGCGGCGGGCGGCATCGCTCCGGTACTGGTCGATCAGTCGGAGACGCGCCGTGCGCAGGAGCCAGGCGCGCGGGTTCGGCGGGATGCCGTCGGCCGCCCAGTGCGAGGCGGCCGCGAGCAGCGCCTCCTGGGTCGCGTCGTCCGCGGCATCGAAGTCGCCGGACCGGCGCGCGAGGGTCGCGAGGACCCCCGGCGCCAGGTCCCGCAGAAGGGCTTCGACGGTTCGATCGTTCAGGCGCGGCTCCCGGCCTGCTCGACGTACGACAGCATCTCGGCGGCGTCCGACGGTGCGTCGTCATCCATGATCCGCCGCACCTGGATCGGCTGCTGGGTCGGGACGCCGCCGGCTCCCGGGACGGCCGAGATCCGCGCGGCGATCTCGATCGCGCGGGCTTCGGTTTCGACGTCGACGATCTGGTAGCCGGCGACCCACTCCTTGAATTCGGCGAACGGTCCGTCGGTCACGAGCGTCCCGACGCCGTCGGAGGTGACGACCTTCGAGACGTCGGGCGGCGCGAGGACCTCGGAGGCGACGAGCTCCCCGCTTGCCACGAGCTCCCGGTGGATCGCGCGGTAGTAGTCGAGGTGGGCCGTGATCTCGTCGGGGGTCCATTCCTCGATCGGCGTACCGGCGACGCCCCGCTGGAAGTCGGTGATGATCAGGTACCGCGTCATGGTTCGTTCCTCCGTCTGGCGGGTCCATCATCGCCCGCTCGCTTATGGAACGGAGCCGCCGGCGCGATTTCGACATCCGACCCATCCGAAGTCGCATCGCCATCAGCCGGGCCGTCACGCATCTTCCAGACGCCACTCCGCGATCCGCCGAGGCGTGCCGTCTGCATCACTAGACTTCACCGGATGAGCGTCATCGAATGGCTCCTGGACTCCGATCCCGCGATCCGTTGGCAGGCGATGCGCGACCTGACAGACGCGAAGCCGAATGACGTGGCCGCCGAGCGGGGACGTGTCGCGAACGACGGCTGGGGTGCGCAGCTCCTCTCCCTCCAGGAAGCCGATGGCCGATGGGACGGCGGAACGTACCGGCCGGGTTGGGTCGACGAGTCAAAGCCCTTCTTCGACGCATGGACCGCGACACACTTCTCGCTGCAGCTCCTTCGAGAGTTCGGGCTCGATCCAGGCAGCCCCCAGGCAGGTCGGGCCGTCTCACTCGTGCGTGACAACGTCCGCTGGATGGCCGGCGGCGCGCTGTACTTCGATGGTGAGGAAGAGCCGTGCATCAACGGTGTCGCGCTTGCCAGCGGCGCCTACTTCGGTCAGAGCGGCGATCGGATCGTCGCACGCTTGCTGGACGACGAGCTTGCCGACGGAGGCTGGAACTGCTGGGCGCCGTACGGAGCAAGTGTGTCGTCATTCCATTCGACGATCTGCGTTCTCGAAGGCTTGCTGGAATGGGAGCGCGCCGGCGGGATCTCGGCCGCGGTGACGGCGGCGCGCCGTCGGGGCGAGGGATACCTGCTCGACCGAGGACTGTTCCGCCGCGCCTCGACGGGTCGGACCGTCGACCCCCAATTCACGATGTTCTCGTTCCCGACGCGCTGGTACTACGACGTGCTTCGTGCGCTCGACTACTTCCGGACTGCAAGCGCGACGCCAGATCTGCGGCTCGCGGATGCAGTCGACCTCGTCGTCGACCGGCGCGGACCGGACGGCACCTGGTCGCTCGAGAATACGCATCAAGGGCCGACGCATTTCGAGATGGAAGCCGAGGGCTTCCCCAGCCGCTGGAATACGTTGCGGGCGCTGCGCGTGCTCCGCTGGGCGGGCGTTGACACCGGATCGGGGACCTCGGCGCCTTCCGATTGATGCGGAACCGGGATGGTTCGGTGGGGTGCGCGCGTCTACGCGGCGTTGGCGCCCAGCTCGAAGCGTTCGTCGGCCCGGTCGGCGAGCTCGCGCCCGATGGCGAGCGACGCCGTGGCGGCCGGCGATGGCGCGTTGCGGACGTGGAGCACGTGCCGCGACCCGCCGAGCCGGAAGTCGTCGACGAGCGTCCCGTTGGGGTCGAGCGCCTGGGCGCGGACGCCGGACGGCCCGAACACGATCTGGTCGGCCCGGATCTCCGGCACGTAGCGGCGCATGTCGGCGAGGAACGCCCTCTTCGACACGTCGCGCCACATCTCGGCCGCGCCCATCCGCCAGAAACGGCCGGCCAGGCGCAGGAACCCGCGATCGGTCAGGACCCGGGCGAGGTCGCGCGGACTCACGTCGCGCCGCCGATAGCCCTCGCGGGCGAAGGCGAGCACCGCGTTCGGGCCCGCCCACACCTCGCCGTCGATGCGCTTCGTGAAGTGGACGCCCAGGAACGGGAAGCGGGGATCGGGAACCGGGTAGATGAGGCCGCGGACGAGGGATCGCGCGTCCGGCGTGAGCGTGTAGTAGTCGCCGCGGAACGGGACGATCCGCTCTCGTCCGGGGTCGCCGGTCATCGCCGCGAGCCGGTCGGCCTGGAGCCCGGCGCACGCGATGACGTCGCGCGCCGACGACGTCCCCCCGCGTGGTCGCGAGGACCTGCTCCGAGCCCCTCTCTGGTGATCGCCGGTCACGGCGCGCGACGTGTGGATCTCCCCGCCGCGGGCGCGGACCTCGTCTGCGATCGCGAGCGCGACGCGCCGGAAGTCGATGATGCCGGTCGTCGGGCTCCACAGGGCCTTGATGCCCGGCGGCATGCGGCTCGATCTCGCGCATCCGCTCCGGGCCCGACGACCTCCAGCCCGGGAACGCCGTTCGCCTCGGCGCGCGCGCGCAGGCCCTCGAAGCGCTCGAGCTCGGACGTCGTCGAGGGCGACGACGAGCTTGCCGCACGCCTCGAACGGGATGTCGTGCTCGGTCGCGAACGCCTCCACGGCGGCCTTGCCCTCGCGGCACAGCCTGGCCTTGAGCGAGCCCGGCGTGTAGTAGAGGCCGGCGTGGAGGACGCCGGAGTTGTGGCCGGACTGGTGGGTCGCGAGCTCGGCCTCCTTCTCGAGGATGGCCAGGCGCAGGCCGGGTGGCGCTCGAGCAGGCGGTACGCGGTCGCGAGGCCCACGATGCCGCCGCCGACGATGGCGAGGTCGACGCGGTCCTCGGTCACGATGGCCGACCGGCGCCGGCCGGCGCAGACGCGGCGATCGCGCCGGCTCGACCGGCTCGACCGGTCCGACCTCGGGGAACGGCAGCCCGGCCGCCTCGCCGAGCGCCGACCAGCGCGGCGTGGTGGCGCCCGTCGATGACGACCCCGCGCCGCTCGGCCAGGCGCTCGGCGGCGGCCTCGGGCTCGCCCGGGATGAGCACGCGGCCCGGGGCGTCGGGCGCGGTCGGCGCCGCGACCAGCTCGGCGCACAGCGCCTCCAGGCGCGCCTCGAACGGCCCGGCCGACCCGTCCAGCACCGCGGGGTCGACGACCCAGAACGCCTGCCCGAGGTCGGACGGCGCCTCGGTGCTGAACAGGCCCGACGATCGAGGGGCCGGAGGTCGCGCCGGCGAGGACGCCGGTCAGCATGTCGACGACGAGCGCGAGGCCGTAGCCCTTGTAGCCGGCCGTCGCCTCGGCGCCGCCGAGCGGCATCAGCGCGCCCGCGAGCGCCGCCTCGGGCGTCAGCGCCGGCCGCCCGTCGGCATCGATCGCCCAGCCCTCCAGGAGCGTGTCGCCGCGCCGCGCGGCGACCTCGATCCGGCCGCGCGGGATCGTGGAGGTGGCCATGTCCAGGCAGAGCGCCCCGAACCGGCCGGCCGGCGCCGCCACCGCGATCGGGTTCGTCCCGAGCATCGAGCACCCGGGCCCGGGTCGGCGCGACGAGCGGCGAGGTGTTGGTCAGGCTCATCCCGATCATCCCGGCCGCGGCCGCCCGCAGCGCGTACCAGCCGGCGATGCCGTAGTGGTTGCTGTTGCGCAGGACGACCAGAGCCGAGCCCGGCGTCCCGGGCCAGCTCGATCGCCCGGTCCATCGCGACGCGGCAGGCGTGGTGGCCCCAGCCGTTGCCGGCGTCGTAGCGGACGAGCGCCGCCCGCTCCACCTCCGCGACCGGGCGGGCGGCCGGGTCCATGACGCCGGCCGCCACCAGGGCGAGGTAGTTGGGCAGTCGCGCCGTGCCGTGCGACGGGATGCCGCGCCGGTCGGCCGCGACGAGGATCTCGGCGACGTCGGCCGCGATGTCGTCGGGCGTCCCGACGGACCCGACGAGCGCCGCCGTCCAATCCCGGAGGAGGATCGGGTTGGACGGCGACGCCGTCGGGCGGGTCAGGCAGGATGGGCATCGGTCGGCAGGCGTCCCACGGTCACAGTGCCTCAGGCCGGCGGTGGGGCGGGCGTCGGGGCGTCGTCGCGGACGAGGCCCTCGGCGCGCAGGTCGGTCCAGAGCTCGGCGGGAATGGGCAGGCGCATGAACGCCGGATACTCGTCGAGGTGGGCGGCGGTGCGGACGCCGGCCGCGATCGAGGCGACTGCCGGATGGGCGAGCGGGAACTGGATCGCCGCGGCCCGCAGCGGGACGCCATGGCGATCGCAGACGGCCTTGATCCGGAGCGCGCGGTCGAGCCATTCGGGCGGCGGCGGCGCGTAGTTGAAACGGCTCGACGGGCTCGGGTCCGCCAGGAGCCCGCGAGTTCATCACGCCGCCGATGACCACCGACACCTTCCGCTCGACGCAGGCCGGCAGCAGCTCGTCGAGCGCGACCTGGTCGAGGAGGGTGTAGCGGCCCGCGCACAGCAGGACGTCGATGTCGGCCTCGCGCACGAAGCGGGTGAGCATCTCGGCCTGGTTCATCCCGGCGCCGATGGCCCGAACGACGCCCTGGGCGCGAAGGTCGGCGAGCGTCGGGTAGGCCTCCGAGATGGCCGCCTCCCAGTGCTCATCGGGGTCGTGGATGAACAGGATGTCGATCCGGTCGAGGCCCGAGCCGCTCGAGGCTCGCCTCGACCGATCGCAGGATGCCGTCCCGGCTGTAGTCGAAGACGGTTCGCTGCGGACCGGTCCCGACGAACTGCCCCGCGTGCTCGACGCCCGGCGTATCACCCGCGACCACCAGCCGGCCGACCTTCGTCGACAGCGTGAACTCGTCCGTGGGTGCTCGCACAGCACCCGCCCGAGCCGCGTCTCGGCCTCGCCGAAGCCGTACATCGGGGCGACGTCGAAGTAGCGGACCCCGATCTCCCAGGCGTGCCGGACGACCGCCTGGCCTCCTCGTCACTGACGGGCGAGTAGAGCCCTCCGATCGGTGCCGAGCCGAATCCGACGCGCGTGACCGACAGGTCCGTGCGTCCGATGGGCATCCACTCGAAGGGTTCGTAGGGCAATGTCGTCCTCCCGGCGGCGTTGCAGTCGAGTATCGTTTCCAGTATGGCAGCCTGACGGCCGCCCCGCGGCTCCACCCTGCGCCCACGAGCGCCAGCGACCCGACCCACCGAACACGCGACGAGGACGATGATGCCGCAGCCGGTCGATCCGCCGGATGTCCTGCCGGAGGCGCCGCCGCAGCCGCCACCCGAGCCCGCGCCGCAGGCGCCCTTCGGGGAGCCGCGCGAGTTCCGCCTCGACCCCGACGCCCTCGAGGCAGTTCACGGCGGCCGTCTGCCGCGCCCTCGGCACGCCCGACGACATCGCCGCCGACGTCGCGACCGTCCTCGTCGCCGCGGACCGGCGCGGGATCGCGTCGCACGGCACGGCACGCCTGCCGAGCTACGTCGCCCTGGTCGACGCGGGGGTCGTGGACGCGGCCGCCCGGCCGGTCATCGATGCGGGCCGCGGCGCCTTCGTCCGGTTCGATGCCGGCAACGGCTGGGGGCACCACGCCGGCCGCGTCGCGATCGACTGGGCGATCGAGACCGCTCGAACGACCGGGATCGCCCTCGCTTCCGCCCGCAACGCGAACCACTACGGGATCGCCGGCTGGTATGCGCTGCGGGCCGCCGCGGCCGGGATGATCGGCATGTCCATGACCAACACGACCGGGTTCGGTCGCGCCGACCCGGTCGAGCGCCAGGGGCTCATCGGCACGAACCCCATCGCCATCGCGGCGCCCGCCGGCCACCGGCCCGCGTTCAGCCTGGACATGGCCACGTCCACCGTGCCCGCGCGGCAAGCTCGAGGTCGCCGAGCGCCGGGGCAAGCCGATCCCGCTCGGATGGGCGATCGACCGCGACGGAGTTCCCGACGACCGACGCCACGGCGGCGCTCGACGGCGCCCTCATGCCGCTCGGCGGCCTCGAGGAGACCGCCGGTTACAAGGGATACGGCCTGGCGCTCGCGGTCGACGTCCTGACAGGTGTCCTGGCCGGGGCCACGTTCGGCAAGCGGATCTCCGGCCTGTTCGACACGGCCGCCCCGTCCGACCTCGGCCAGCTGTTCCTCGCCATCGACGCGGGCGCCATCGGCGACGCCGAGGCATTCGGCGAGCGGCTCGGCGACTATCTCGACGGGCTGACACGAGGCGCCGACCGCGCCGGATGCGCCCGGCCGGGTCCTCGTGCCGGGCGAGCCCGAGGTCGCGGCCGAGGCGCTGAGCCGGCGTGGAGGGCGTGGCCGCGGACGCGCGCCATGTCGCCGATCTCCGAGCGCTCGCCGCGCGCTTCGGGATCGCGCCACCGCCTTTCGCGGGAAAAGCAGGAGCATGAAGAGGCACCCGCCGGGGCCCGATGCCGGCCAGCCGATCGAAGGAGACGACCGATGACGACCGTCGTGGTGGGCGCCGCACGCGGCATCGGGGAGGCCGTCGCGCGACGCCTGGCGACCGAGCCCTGGGCCGGCAAGGTGGTCCTCGCCGATCTGCTGTTCGACGAGACCTCCGCCGTCGCCGCCGACCTGGCGGCAGCCGGGCACGACGTCGAGGCGGTCGCCGGTCGACCTGCGCGACGACGAGTTCGATCGCCGTCGCTCGTCGAGCGCACACGCGAGGCGGACAGGGTCGCGCTGGTGGCCGGCATCTTCCGCCGGTCCCGTCGCTCGAGATCACCCGGGCCGAGTTCGAGCGGATCCTGGCGGTCAACACGTTCGGGACGTTCATGGTCGCGCAGGCATATGCCCGCGAGATGGTCGAGCGCGGCGAGGGCTCGATCGTCGCCATCGGCTCGATCGCGGCGCGGATGCCGCGGATGCGCCAGGCCGCCGTATTGCGCGTCGAAGGCGGCGATGCGCCAGGCTCTCCGGGTGCTGGCATTGGAAACCGTCCCGCGCGGCGTGCGGATCAACTTCGTCGCCCCGGGTCCCGCCGACACCGAGATGATGCGGGCGCTCCAGCAGGACCACTCGATGGCCGACCTGTGGCGCGGGAGCCCGGAGGGGTTCCGGCCGCCGATCCCCGACCGGCGCGTGGCCCAGCCCGAGGACGTCGCGGGCGCGGTGGCGTTCCTCCTCTCCCCGGACGCCAGCCACGTGTCGTTCCACGACCTGTACGTCGACGGCGGCGAGAGCCTCGGGCTGTGACCGAGCGGCCGGCGCTGGCCGGCATCACCCCGATCCTCGCGACGCCCTACCGAGAAGACGGCCGGATCGCGCTCGACGATATCGAGCGCCAGGTCGACCACCTCGCAGGGCTCGAGGTGACCGCCATCGGCATCGGCTTCGGGAGCGACATCCTGCGGCTCACCGACGCCGAGCGCGACGGCCTCGTCCGGACCGTCGCGGGTGCGGCCGCCGGGCGCCGCCCGGTCCTCGCGAGTGCCGGGGCGAACTCTCTGCGGGCCGCGCTCGACCGGGCGACGGCCACCCGCGACGCCGGAGCCGACATCCTGATGGTGACGCCGCCCGGCGCCTCGAGCTCGCCGACACCCGCGGCCCTGGCCGATTACTACGCCACGATCGGCGACGCGATCGGCCTGCCGGTCGTCGTCCAGGATGCCCCGGGCCTGACCGGCACGACGATGTCGGCCGCACTCCTGGCGGGTCTGGGGCGCGACATCTCGCGCGTGGCGGCGATCAAGATCGAGACGATGCCGCCGGCGCCCAAGGTCGGGGATGTCGTGGCGCTTCCCCATGGCGCTGCGGCGATCCTCGGTGGCGCGGGCGGGATCGACTTCTACCACGAGCTCGAGCGGGGGGCCGACGGCACCGTCCCGGGCGTCGCGATGGCCGAGCTGTTCGTGGCCGTGTTCGGGCGCCATGCTTCAGGCGATCGCGCCGGAGCGCGCCGCCTGTTCAACCGGTACCTGCCGCTCCTGTCGATCGCGACCCGCGGCGGCGATACGTTCTTTGCGGTCCAGCTCGAGATCCTGGCGCGGCGCGGCATCGTCGAGCGGACCGCGATCCGCCCGCCGTCCGACGTGGATCCACGGCTCGCGGCCGAGGTCGGTGTCCTCCTCGACGACCTCGGGATCGGCGAGGGCCCGTGGCGTCCGGAGATGGAGGCACGCGATGGCGATTGACGCGTCGGGATGGCGGGTCGTGGTGACCGGCGGGGCGAACGGGATCGGCCGGCGGACCGTGGAGCGGATCGTCGAGGGTGGCGGCCGCGTCGTCGCATTCGATGCCGACGCGGACGGGCTCGCCCGCTTGGCTGCCGACCTGCCGACCGTGACGGCGACCGCTGTCGATGTTCGCGATGCGGCTGCCGTGGCAGCCGCGATCGATGAGGCGGTGACGACGATGGGCGGGCTCGATCGCGTGGTGAACTCGGCCGGCGTCTTCCGGTTCGAGTCATTGCTCGATATCACCGAGGCCGCGTGGGACCGCACGATCGACGTCAACCTGAAGGGCATGTTCCTCGTCTGCAAGGCCGCCATCCCGCATCTGCGGGCGAACGGTGGCGGGCGCATCGTCAACCTGTCGTCGATCGCGGGGGTCCGCGGCGGGCCGCGTTCGGCCGACTACATCGCCTCGAAATGGGGCGTCGTCGGCCTGACCAAGGCGATCGCTGCGGAATTCGGCCCGGACGGGATCGTCGCGAACGCGGTCGCGCCGGCGACGATCCCGGACACGCCGATGGGGCGCCGCTCGCTCGATCAGAAGATCGAGATGGGCTGGGGCGTGGACGTCGAGGACACGATCGCGAACCAGTCCAGGAACTACCCCCTGCGCCGGCTCGGCTCAGCGGCCGACGTCGCCCGGACGATCTGCTTCCTGCTGTCCGAGGACGCCGCGTGGATGTCCGGCCAGGTGATCGGCGTCGACGGCGGCGCGACCGCCACGTAGCCGGAGCCCCAGCCGGAGCCGGTGGGTACCTGGTGCGTCGGCTCCGCCGGCCAGGCAATGGCTCCGCCGCCGGGAGGGACGTTCACGGAGCGACGCGCTGCCAGGATGGGTAGCTCGCGGCGGTCCATGGGACCGACTTGATGCCGCCGGTCCGCGCGTCCCAGAGCTGCTGCTGGAGTCCGTTTCCTGCAGCGTCCCCGGGCGTCGCCAGGATGGTCGTGCCATCCGGTGACCACGCCGCGAACCAGTCATCGAGCGACCGGAACGCCGGGATCACGTCGGGTCCGTGCCCGTCGACGTCGACGATCACCGCGCCATATGTATCGTCGATGCTCCGCTCGATGAGGAGTCGGTGCCCGTCGGGCGACCACGCGGTCGGTGCCTCCCACCACGGTCCGTCCGCCTCGCCGATCGCCTCGTCGTGCATCCCTGCCAGCGTCAGCACGTGGATACGCAAGTCGCTCCGATCGGCCTCGCCAGCGCGGTCCGATGCGACGAAGCCGGGTCTGAACCGGGCATAGGCGATCCTGCTGCTGTCGGGCGACCAGACGATCCGCGTCTGGACCTGTGCATCCAAGGTCGGTTCCACGAGGGTGCGGGGGTTCTTCCCATCGATACCGATCAGGAGTTGACGACGAGCCGGCGCAGCCAGGCATCGAATCGATCGGGGTCACGGAGGGCAGGAAGGTTCCGCCACGCTCGGATGAAGCCGTCCTGGACGGCGTCATGCGCGAGCTCCGGATCGCGGAGGATGAGGCGAGCGGCCGCGTCCAGGCGGGAGACCGACGGACCGGCGAGCGCTTCGAAGGCGTCATGATCGCCCCGCTTCGCTCGCTCGACCCGGTCCCGCTGATCCACCCATCGGCCTCGATGTTCGGTGCGGGCATCCGACCGCATCACGGATGGTATGGCGTCGGCGTTGGCCCAATCGTTCCCGGCCCTGGAAAGTCGACATCGTGGATGGTCCTCGCCGAGGCGCGACGACCGCCGCGACCCGTCACTTACTCTTGGGCGTGCCGCGGAACGCGGTCGAAAGCCGGAGGGAGCCCATGCGCGTCGGGATCGTCCTGCCGATCGGGGAAGAGGACCTGCCGAAGGAGGGGACGGCGTACCCGTTCATCCGGGACGTCGCGTTGGCAGCGGAGGCCGCCGGGCTGGACTCGGTCTGGGTCTTCGATCACCTGCTCTTCCGCTCCGATGGCGAGACCAGCGGAATTCTCGAATGCTGGACGGTCCTGGCCGCCATCGCCGAGGCGACGAGACGGGTCGAGCTCGGGACGCTCGTCATGTGCACCGGCTTCCGCAACGCCGCGCTACTCGCCAAGATGGCTGCAACCCTCGACGACGTGAGCGGCGGGCGCCTGATCCTGGGTATCGGATCGGGCTGGCACGATCCCGAGTTCGACGCGTTCGGCTACCCGAAGGACCACAAGGTGAGCCGCTTCGAGGAAGCGCTTTCCGTCATCGTGGGCCTCATCCGCAACGGGCGGGCGGACCTCGACGGCCGCTTCGTGACGGCCCGCGACGCCGTGCTGATCCCGCCGGCCCGGCCCGACCTGCCGATTCTGATCGCCGCGAAGGGCCCACGGATGCTGGAGCTGACCGCGCGTCACGCGGACGCCTGGAATCTCGCCTGGTTCGGCCTGCCGGACGAACGCCTGGCGCGCGTGCGCGGCGAGCTCATGGACGCGTGCGCGCGGGTCGGGCGCGACCCGGACACCCTTGCGATCACGGTCGGCGTGACCGTGCGGTATCCGGACGCGGCGGGGAGCGAGACAGAGGACGACGATGCGGCCGAACCGCCCAAGGGACTCGTCGGGGCTCCCGAGGAGATCGCTGCGGGGCTCGCGGCTCATGCGGCTGCCGGCGCGGAGCACCTCATCGCGTCACTCGATCCGTGCACGCCGGAGACGGTCGCGAGGTTCGCTGAGGCCGTTGCGTGGTTCCGCGCCGGCGTGCCGGCCTGAGGTTCTCAAGCGCAGCCTATCGGCGGGGAGGGGACTGGCGGGGCGTACATCCGCCACGTGGGCATCGGCGAGGGCAATGGCGGGGCGTGCATCCGCCCCCGGCGGCGGCGACGGGTTCGACGGCCGGCGTATGCGCCGCGGTCTTGTCTGAGGGGTAACGGCGCCATTAGCGGGCGCGGATCGCGCCATGGGCTGATGCGCGACCTCCCCGCCGAGCATGGGATCACGCGCTTCCGCATCCCAGACGCAGCGTCTAGCCGCCTTACCGGGCTCGAAGCCCAGGAAATAAGAGCCCGGTGCATAAGCAAGGCGTGAAGGGCGTGCGGCTGGGCCTGGGGCGCGGCGCGGGGGCATTCCGCCGGGCCTGGGCGCGGCGCGCGAAGATGCCCATGGGCATGGGCCGAGGCGCGGGGCATGCCCGTAGGACTGGAGCGAGGCCATGGGTGGGGCCCAGCGGCGACGCCCACCAGATACGGCCGGGCGGGCACCGCGCTGGGCGCGCCAGGAGGGCCCGGGCCGAGGCGAAGGGCCCTGCCTATCGACCCGTCCGCCGCCCTGCCGCGACCCGGGCTAGAACCCGTCGATGCGACGCTCCGGCAGCCGAGGGCCGTACCGGGGCGCCTGAAGCCCGCTCATCTCGAGGAGCCGAACGACACGCGCCCGCTGGCCACGGTACGGCTCGAGCAGCTCGAGCATCCTCTCGTCGGATCCGCGCGGTTCCCCGGCGAGCGCGAACGCCACGAGGTGGGGCAGATGGAAATCGCCGACGCTGACCGCGTCCTGGTCGCCCAGCGCACGGACGCCGACCTCGGCGGCCGTCCACGGACCGATCCCGGGCACCGACCGCAGACGGGCATAGGCAGTCTCGAGGGGCAGGTCGACGATAGCCTCGAACCAGCCGGCACGTGACGCGATGGCGCGGATGAGATCGGCCCGGCGTCGTTCGATGCCGAACGGGTGCAGGGCGTAATAGGGGAGCCCCGCCAGCTTCTCCGGCGCAGGTGACAGCCGGAGGCGCCACTCAGGAGGGCCGGGAGCGGGCTCGCCGTACGTTCGGAGCAGGCCGGCCCAGGCTCGGTGAGCCTCGCGACCGGTCACCTTCTGCTCGAGGATGGCGGGCACCAGCGACTCGAGGACCGCTGCGGTCCGCGGGATCCGGACACCGGGATGGATCCGCCCGAGCCGCGCGATCAGCGGATGCGCGCCGTCCGGCACTGGGACCGGCGGCACCTCGAGCCCACCCAGCAGCGTAGGGATCGCGTCGAGCGCGCGCTCGGCGCCGGGTCCGTCGGCCTCGACGGTCAGCGTCTCCGCCGACCGACCGTCGTGCGCCAGCGCCAGCCCGACAGGCCCGTCGGGGGTCCGCGTCGCCCACCACGCGCGACCCGGGCCGAAGCGGATCGTGGCGTCACCCGGGCCATGCGACAGGGGCGACAACGTCCGGCGCAGGTCCAGGGCGCCCGTGACTCGATACGTCCGCCGCAGCATCGATCGTCCCGCTCCGAGCTCGAATCTTGTGGATAACTTCGACGCCCTTATCAACAGAGCGACGCCGGAGCCCATGCTACGGTCAAGGGGACGTGCGACGCCTCAGGGTCGTCGCGGGCGTGGCGCTCATCGCCGCGCTCGCCATGGTCGCCGTCCCCGGTTCCGTCGGCTCGCGAAACCCCAGCCCCATCGCTGCCGCGGACCCAGGCCTCTTCCAGCCGGTGGAGGTTCTGTCGCTGACGCGTGGGACGGTGACGACGGTCCAAACCCCCGACCCGGGGGCCCGGTCAGCCGGGACCCTGGACGAGCGCTCGATATTGATCGAGCCGGCCACGCGAACCGAGCCGCAAGCGGCTCCTGTTCGTGATGCCCAGCCCGCGCCCAAGGCGGTCGAGGTCGTGAGGGAGCCCGTCAAGCCGAAGGCGCCGGCGCCGGCCCAGGTGAAGACGTCGACGAAGGCGTCCTCGAAGTCCTCGGCTAATGTGACGATCGACAAGAGCACGGCCGGCTGGCGTTTCGATGGGAACGTATCGTGGTACGGACCGGGCTTTTACGGCCACGGCACCGCCTGCGGCCCGACACTCACCCGGGGCCTGATCGGCGTGGCTCACAGGACTCTTCCGTGCGGGACGAAGGTGCTCTTCCGGAACCCGAAGAACGGCAAGACCGTTCTCGCGGCGGTCGTCGACCGTGGCCCGTACGTCTCCGGCCGAAACTGGGACCTGACCGCAGGCCTCTGTCTCGCGCTGGATCATTGCTACACGGGCTCCATCCAGTGGAAGTTCGCCTCCGGCGGCTGACCATCGGCGGCGACGGACCGCCGGCACCGGACCGCCCACACCGGACCGCCCCCGCGGCATCGGTCACTGGCTGAACGACAGCCACGCGGCGGACCGGTCGCGATCGCGAGGAGGACGATCGGCGGTCGGACGAGCGTGCGGCGTTCCCGCGCGGATGAGGCCATGCCGTGACCCTGCCGTCGGCAGGTTGTACCCTGCCGCCATGTGCCGAAGCATCAAGACCCTTCGTCGCCCGGAGACGGCAGCGACGACCGGCGAACTGGAGGCCGCCGCCCGCCAGTACGTCCGCAAGATCAGCGGCTTCCGATCGCCGTCCGCTCGCAACGCCGAGGCGTTCGAGGCGGCCATCGCGGAGATCGCGGCGACCTCGAGCCGCCTGCTCGAGACCTTCGGGGTGGAGGTGGAGGAAGGACCCGACCGCTGGACACCGCGGGCGGCCGCCACCGTGACACCTGCGACGGCCCACATCCACAGCCCGCATCCCTGACGCGAGAGGTCATCTCTCTCTCGTACGTAGTCCTCCGCAGGCCCTGTCGCGCCGGCCCGCTCTCGGCATCGACTACCCTCCGCGAATGGTCATGACCGCGGCTCCGTGGTGGGTCCGCCCCGGGCTCGACATCGACGCCGCCGGGCGCCTGCGGATCGCCGGCCGGGACGCCGAGGCGCTGGTCCGCGAGCACGGGACCCCCCTGTTCGCGTATGACCGTGCCCGCTTCGCGGAGAACGCCCGTCGGTTCCTCGGCGCGCTGGAGCGGAGCGGCCTGACGTACCGGCTGCGGTTCGCGATGAAGGCGAATCCGTACCCGGAGATCCTCGAGATCTTCCGTGGGCTCGGTAGGCCCGGCACGCCCGACAGCGTCGGGATCGACGCCTGCTCACCGGGCGAGGTGCAGCGCGCCATCGACTGCGGCTGGCGGCCCGCCGAGATCAGCTACACCGGCACCAACGTCTCCGAGCGCGACCTCGACGTCCTGCTCGCGACCGGTGTGCACGTCAACCTCGACGCGATCAGCCAGATCGAGCGGTTCGGACGGCGGGCCCCGGGGTCGACCGTCGGCGTGCGCATCGACCCGGGAGCGGGTGCCGGCTACAACGACCACCTGGAGTACAGCGGCGCCCGGCCGACGAAGTTCGGCATCGCCCTCGATCGACTCCAGGATGCCTTGGCTGCGGCGCGACGGCATGACCTCTCGATCGACACGGTCCATTTCCACGCCGGCTCAGGCTGGCTCGCCGACGGGCTGGCCGGGTTCGAGGCCGCGCTCCAGGGTGCCGTGGACGCCGTGGCCTACCTTCGTGCCGCGGGCCACGACATCGCCGAGGTCAACGTCGGTGGCGGGCTCGGGATGCCCGCCCGCGAGGACGAGCGAGCGGTCGATCTCGACGCGTACGCCGCCGTGCTCTCGCGACACCTCGGCCCGCTCGACGTCGTCGTCGCCTGCGAGCCCGGTGACCACCTGACCAAGGACGCCGGCATCCTGCTCGGCGAGGTGGTCACGGTGGAGGTCCGCCGGGGCGTCACCTTCGTCGGGCTCGACATCGGCTGGAACGTCAACTGTTCCTACTTCATCTACCGGTTCGCCCAGGAGATCGTCGTCTGCCGTGACGCCGCCGCGCCGAGGACCGAGACCGTCACCGTCGCCGGCGACATCAACGAGGCGGGCGACGTGTTCGCCGAGGACTACGCCATGCCCCCCGTCGAGGAAGGCGACGTCGTCGCCCTGCTCAATGCCGGTGGCTACCTCCAGGCGATGAGCACGACGCACTGCCTGCGACCCACGGGGACCGCGCTCTTCCTCGACCGCTGAGGCATCGGGGCGGTCGCGGCCCGGCCGTGTCAGACGTCAGCCGTCGCCGTCGAGAAGCTCGGCCCGCCGCCAGCCGCCCGGATAGTCGACGACGAGACCGTCGCGATCGACCGACAGGTCGGCGGAAAACGCGCCCGACTCGAAGCGATAGACGCCACCGTGAAGGGACGCCTCGATACACGTATATCGCTGGTCGACGGTACGGACGTCGAGCCCCGGGACGTCGATGAAGGCGATCCGGAGGTCGCGGGACTCGCCCGGCTGCAGCGCCAGTCGGCGGATCGGCAGGGTGTTGGTGAAGGGGGTCGCGCGGATGTCGACATCGATGCAGCCGGCGAGCTCGTCGACGGGATCACCGGATCCAGTCCACCATCGGCCCTCGCCGTCGCTCACGAGGTGCACCTGCCCGTCCTCGTAGATCTCGACGTCCACGGATCTCAGTCGCCATCCGGCGTCGCAGCGAAGCGAGTAGGTCAGCCGGAGCGGCCTGCCCTCGACCACTGCGACGACGATGCCGCCGGCCACGATCGAGCCATCCAGGCTGCGGATCGACAGGTGCTCACTGCCCGGCCATTCCTCGCCGAGCCACGCGACACGCCTATCCACCGTAGACGGTCTCGAGCCCCAGGTCGCCCCAGTCGATGGTTCGTTGGATCTCGACGCGGATCAGCGGCCGGCCCTCGAGGCGATGGTCGGCGTACTGCTCGTACTTCGCCCGGAGCGCGTGCACTGCCCGCTCGTGTTCGTCGTCCATGCCGGCGTCGGCGGGATCGCCGGGCTCTACCAGCCTCGCGCGGCCGTCCACGCGCAGCCATGCGAGGCGCGTCCAGTCTTCGTCCCAACGGTCGGCGAGGATGCTCACCCGGTCGCCCGCCGCGATGTCGCGGACGCGTGCCAGCGACGCGACCTCCGTGTTGACCTTCGGCTTGTCGTCGATGGGCGTGTAGAGGACCGGCGCGTCAGGCGACACCACGAAGCAGATCGGGACGGGACGCGGCCGGCCATCGGGCGCGATCGTCACGAGGACCGCCCGGCGGGTCGCATGCAGGAACGCGCGCTGCCCGGCCGACAGCCTCGCGTCGTTCGCCGTGTCCTCGGTCGCCATTCGCCGCCTATCATCGCCCAAAGGGTCCTCGGCGCATCCCCCGTAAACTCGCCGGGATGACGGCACGGGGAAGATTGGTGCTCGAGGGGATCGTCCTGGCGATGGTGATCGTGGTCGCGGCTGCGATATTCATGCAGGCTGGGAACGCCGACCAGGGCGCCGCCCTCGCATCGCCGACGACCGGCGCCCAGGCGACTCCCAACGCCGGCTCATCGATGTCGCCCCATGCCTCCACCTCGAGGTCAGCGGCAACCTCGCCATCCGCCGCGGGCGTGAGCCCGACCCCCGCCTCGACCTTTGTCGCCTCGCCCGCGCCGAGCCCGACCCGCACCGCAACGCCCCGCCCGACATCGCCGCCGCGTGCGTCAGGTGACCCTCACCTCGCCTATGCCGATTTCCTGAGACGGGTCAACGACGACCGCTCGAAGGTGGACGAGCTGAACCGTGCGCTCTCATCGGCGGTGACTGCGGGCGATCGCGAGAGTGCCCGTGTGGCGGCCGTCGCCATCCTCGACTTCGTCGACGGCGAGCGCCAGTGGCTGCTCGATCACCCGCCGGCCGATTGTTACGCGACGGCCCACGCCTCGGGTGTGGCGATGCTCGAGGCGTACCAGACCGCGGCCTCGCTCTTCGTCGACTGGGCGGCTTCGAGCGGGCTGGAAAGCCTCGTGGCGCTCGGGAAGGCGGCCGATGCCGCCACGGTCGCCGCAAACGCACTGACGGCGTTCGGCGAGGAGCTTGGCAGGACCCAGTGCCCGGCCTGAGCGGCCGCCCGCGGCCGCCCACCCGGCAGGTCAGCAGTCGCAAGATCGTCGCGGTTCGCCGGGAATCGATCGATGTCCGCGACGATCTGGTCGTAGGCGAAGCGCCCCTCGAGATCCGGGCCGCGGGACCGCACCAGGACCCGGTCGCGGTAGCGGTCACGATGCGCACGCCCGGATTCGAGGCCGAGCTGGCGGTCGGGTTCCTGTGGACGGAGGGGCTGCTCGACGGCCAGGAGGTGCTGGGGGCTACTGGCGGGGACGTCGCGGGGCTGAGCCAGCCCGACGACACGATCACTGTCCGGCTGTCGCGCCCGTTCGACGATTCGAAGGTGGCGGAGCGGCATTTCGTGGCGACTGCCTCGTGCGGGATCTGCGGCAAGGCCTCGATCGACGAGGTCGCCCTCCGCGCCGCGCCGATCCCACCGGGGCCACTCGTCTCGCGTTCGATCATCCTGGCCCTGCCCGATCTCCTTCGCGCCGCCCAGCGCGTCTTTGGCGAGACCGGCGGCCTGCACGCGGCCGCCCTCTTCACCCCGGCCGGCGAGCTCATCGCCATCCGCGAGGATGTCGGGCGCCACAACGCGCTCGACAAGCTCGTGGGCTCGCAGGTGCTGGAGGGCGCGATGCCGCTGCACGAGCGGCTTGTCATGGTCTCGGGGCGGGTCAGCTTCGAGATCGTCCAGAAGGCGGCCATGGCCGGGATCCCCATCGTGTGCGCGGTGTCGGCGCCCTCGGACCTCGCGATCGAGACCGCCGAGCGGCTCGGCGTCACCCTCGTCGCTTTCCTGCGCGGCGATGGCTTCAACCTCTACGCCCACGACGACCGAGTCGACCTTGCCGACCTGACCCGCTGGAGTTGAGCCGGCGGATCGGCCGGTGGCCGGCTCGCGGCCGTGACCGACCGCCGGGACCGACGGCCGGGTCCGCGGCCGCCGGGACCGACGGCGGCCGAAACGCCGGCACGACGAGCGGCTGAACGGCGTCCGGTCGGGCAGGATCCGGACCCGGGTTCGGGCTCGGGCTCGGGCTCGGCCTCGGCGGTCTCATCCGCGGTCGTGTGGTTGCAGGTCAGCACCAGGGCCTCGAGGCCGTGTCGGCTGTGCGCGGGAGGCCCTGGCGGGCCCGCTCCGCAACATTTCATGGCGAGGAGTCAACACCCGGCGGCCGAACCGCCGAACGGCTTGCCTTCGGCCTCCCGATGCTGACTGTCAGCCACCGACGTCCGGGGCGACCGTTCACGCTTTCGCCGTGCTCGACCCTCGATCAGCGACAGCGCGGACGCGGGTGATCAGCCGATAAGTCGCGCGGTGTTCAATCGGCCAGTGACGGTCGACAAGCGACGCCCGAGCATCGAACGCCGCCTCCAGCGGCGGCTCCGTGAGGTCGTCCGGACTAGCGGGGAGGACATCCTGCGCATGCGCACTGACCAGGGTGCGACACAGGCACAGGTGTCGGCGATCGCCGGGATCGATCGGTCGCACTAGACCAGGATCGAGGCAGGTACCGCGAATGCCAGCATCGAGACCCTGATCGCGATATCGATCGCATTGGGTGGCGACGTGAGCGTCCGGTTCTACCCGGGAACCGGTCCGCGGCTCACAGATCGGCACCAGGCGCGGATGATCGAGGCGCTCTGCCGTCGCCTGGATCCGACGTGGACGACCCACGTCGAAGTGCCGGTGATTCGACCGGCCCGCGGCGTGATCGACCTCGTCCTCGAGCGCCGCTGCGAGGGCCTTCTCGTGGCAGCGGAGGCCTATTCGGAGCTCCGGCGACTGGAACAGCAACTGCGATGGTCGGCCGACAAGGCGCTCTCGCTCGGGTCGTCGACGCTCGTCGGTCCGGGCCCGATGGCCGACATCTCGCGGCTCCTTATCCTTCGCTCGACCGAGTCAACGCGCGCCCTGGCGCGCCAGTTCGAGGCAACGTTCCGGGCCGCGTACCCGGCTCGTGCGTCGGACGCCGTGGGAGCGCTGATCGACGGTCGGGCATGGCCGGGACCCGGCGTCGTGTGGATCCGCATCGATGGGGACGACGTGCGACTGGCTCGATGGACCTCCTCGGGGCGTCTCCCTCGGACGATGACCGATGCTGGTGGCTGGCAGTCAGCACGGACGGCTCGAGGCCGCCGCCGGCTCCCCGTAGTTCCAGTTCTCGTGGACTCGCAGTCACCAACACCCTTCCAGGATGGCATGACCGGCACCTCCTTCTTGCCTCGACTGTCTGGTGCTGTTTGACAACCACCACAAAGGGCCGCCGGACGCGAAGGACGCGTGAGCGGGGTCCGCGGCCACCCGGGCCGGCAATGCCCGGGGCCAGGGCCTCAGCCGCCCGGGCCGGCGCTGCCCCGGGCCAGGGCCTCAGCCGCCGGGCGCCCGTCCCCACCTGCGGCGCCGGTTCCCACATGCCGGCCGCGGCTCCGACCCGACGGCCGCGGCGCCCGGACGGGGCGGCCGCGGCTCCGACCAGACGGCCACGGCAGCCCGGCTCGCGGCCGTGACCGATCGCCGCGCCCCGACGGCCGCAGCGCGCGGACCGGGAGCCCCTATCATCGCCGCACATGAGCGACCGCCGACGCGACCCGAGGGAGGCGGCCACGCGGCGGCCGGTCCCGCTAGGCTCGCTCGGTCGCGCGATCGCAGGTCTCCTGAGCCGACCCCAGACGATCGTGCTCGTCGCCGACACCGTGCTGGCGGTCCTGCTGGTGTCAGTGGCACTCCCAGCCCTTGAAAGGCCGCTCGGTCAGGCGCTCGGAACGCCTCGGGCGGCGTTCGTCCTGGCGTTCCTCGGGTGGGTGATGATCGTGCTCTTGATCGCCGGCGACGCCGTCCTCCCGCCGCTGCTCCTGCGCGGGCGCGATCGCTCCGCCTTCGCCGCCCACGCGTGGATCGGGGCGCGGATCACTCGGCGGGCCTTCGGCAGGGCGGCGCGGGCCACGCGCGGGCCGCGAGGGCCGAAGTCAGCCGCGGCGTGGCTGGCACGAACGGAGCCCACCGATCGCAACCGTCCCGTCCGGATCGAGGCACTCGTGTTCGCCGGCCAATTCGACGATGCCCGCCGGGAGGTGGCGCTGCTGCCAGAGGCCGGTCCCCTCGAGGCCTACCGGAAGCGGGCCACCGAGGCGCTGATCGAGGACCAGGCGGGTGGTGACGTCGACGAGTCGGAGCTGCAGGCGGCGGTCGACCGAATCCCGCCCGGGATCGAAAGGACCGAGGCCGCCGTCAGCCTGGCGATCTTCCGCGCCCGGCGACTGCTGCCCGACGGGGACTGGCGGGGGCCGCTGTGCGAGGTGCGACCCTCGGTCCCGGGCTCGGATGTCCGGATCCTCGTGGCCGACTTCGGGTTGCCCGCCTTCGAGCTCATCATGCGCCGGTACGTCATCCCGTTCACCGCGCTGATCCTGCTCCTGACCGCGGGGTTCGTCGTGGTGCGCGCCGCGCTCACATGAGCTCCGACGGCTCGGTCGGACACCGCCCGATCAGCCGCCGGGCGGGCGGTTGTTGACGAACTCGAAGCCGAAGCGGCCCTTGATGCACAGGTGGCCGTCGGTCACCGACGAGTCGAGCGGCGAGGTCACCTTGACGATGCGGTCGTCCTGGGCGTGCAGGCTGACGACGCAGCCGACGCCGCAGTACGGGCAGATCGTGTCGGTCACGGTCTGCGCGGACTCGTCCCACGTCCCCGCCTCGCGCATGTCGTATTCGGACTTGAACATCAGCGCGCCGGTCGGGCAGACACCGATGCAGTTGCCGCAGTACACGCACGCGGACTCGGGCAGCGGGACCGCCTGTTCGGTGGAGATCCGGGCGTCGAAGCCGCGACCCGCGACCGCGATCGCGAACGTGTTCTGGGCGTCCTCGCCGCATGCCTCGACGCACTTGTAGCAGAGGATGCACTTCGAGTAGTCCCGGACGTAGAGCTCGTTGTCGATCTTGGTCGGCTGGGCGACCGTGGCGGCCGCCGCGTCGCCGGCAGGTGCGTGGTGGTGTCCCGGCTCGTGCGCATCGCGCTCTCCGGCCGCGGCCGGAGGGAGCCGGCGGCCCATACCGCGTCGGATCGGCGCCGTAGCGCTCCGCCCAGGTCGCGATCGAGCCGTCGGGTGCCGCCGGGCCGGCGAGCGACAGATCCACGGACGAACCGAGGAACTCGAGGACGACCTTGCGCGACAAGCGCACCCTGCTCCGAATCGGTCTGCACGTCCATCCCCGGCTCGGCCTTGCGCGAGCAGGCGGGCGCCAGCACGCGCGACCCGGCGACCTCGACGACGCACACCCGGCAGACGTTGACCGGCGTCAGGTTGTCCGCGTAGCAGAGCGTCGGGGTGTCGATCCCCTCGGCGCGACAGGCGTCCAGGATCGTGGCGCCGGCGGGGACGGTGACGGACCGGCCGTCGATCGTCAGCTCGATCGGGACGGGGGCCTCGACCGGCGGCGGCGTCGGGGGCCGGGACGGACGCGCGGGAGGCGTGAGCAGGATGTCGGTCAGCGGCTGGGCTCCCGGCGCCTCACCGGAGTGCGGCGCACGCGGATCGGGGGCGGGATCGCGATCCATGCTCAGACCCTGGGTCATATGCGCCACCAGCCCCGGCTGCCGGAATGCGGATTCGATGGCGGAGGATGCCGTCTGGCCGAGCCCGCAGATCGACGCGTCGCGCATCGCCTGGCCGATGTCACGCAGGAGCGCCAGCTCGTCCGCGCGGCCCCGCACGCGCGAGCCGGCCGCGAGACGCGCGAGCAGCTCCTCCTGGCGGACGCTGCCGACGCGACAGGGCACGCACTGGCCGCACGATTCGTCGCGGAAGAACTGGGCGATCCGGCGGAGGGTGTCCACGAGGTCGACCGTCTCGTCGAAGACCATCACCACTCCCGAGCCGAGCGTCGCCCCGATGGCCCGGGTCGCCTCGAAGGTCAACGGGGTGTCGAGCGCGTCGGGGCCGACGAACACGCCGGCGGCGCCACCGAGCAGGATCGTCCGGATCGCCCGGCCGCCCGGGACGCCTCCGGCAAGCGAGATCAGGTCACCCAGCGTCGCCCCGAATTCGACCTCGTAGGTCCCCGGTCGCGCGACGTGGCCCGAGACGCAGAAGAGCTTCGGGCCGGTCGAGCCCTCGGTCCCGATCGCGGCGAACGCCGCGCCGCCCGCCGCGACGATCAGCGGGATGTTGGCCAGCGTCTCGACGTTGTTGACGACGGTCGGCTTGCCGAACAGGCCGACCTCGACCGGGAACGGCGGCTTGTTGCGCGGTTCGCCGCGCTTGCCCTCGATGGACTCGAAGAGCGCCGTCTCCTCGCCGCAGATGTAGGCGCCGGCGCCTCGCCGGACCTCGATGTCGAACGCAAAACCCGACCCCGCGACGTCCGGCGCCGAGGAGTCCGGCAGCCCGGGCGGCGCCGATGGCGGAGCGGATCCGGGCCTCGGCCTCCGGGTATTCGCCCCGGACGTACAGGAAGCCCATCGAGGCGCCGGTCGCGAAGGCGGCGATCGTCATCGCCTCGACGATCGCGAACGGGTCGCCCTCGAGGAGGACCCGGTCCTTGAACGTGCCGGGCTCCGATTCGTCCGCGTTGCAGACCACGTAGTGCGGCTGTGCCGGCTGGGCGGCGACCGCCGACCACTTCCGTCCTGTCGGGAACGCCGCGCCGCCGCGACCGACCAGCTTCGAGGCGGTGACCTCGGCGACGACGGCGTCGGGGCCGATCTCGAACGCCCGAGTCAGCCCCTCGTAGCCGCCGGCGGCCCTGTACCCGTCGAGCGAGCCCGGATCGACCACGCCGACGCGGCGAAGCAGCCGCAGGCCGGTCGGGATCCTGGGGGAGCGGCGTCGCGGGCCCGTGGCTCTCCGCCGGCCCGCTTCGAGCCGCGCCACGATGCCCGCCGCGTCGACCGGTGCGACGCCGACCGTGACGGGGTCTTCACCGGCGGCCGTCACCATCGCGGCCGGGGCGAGGTCGCACAGCCCCAGGCAGGGGACCGCAGCCACCCGATCCGGCCGTCGCGGGCCGGCTCGCCCGCCGCCCCGAGCGCGCGTGTGAGGTCCTCGCAGATCCTTTCCGCGCCGGCGAGCCGGCAGGCGATGTCGTCGCAGACATGGGCGACGGTCGGCGGCCGGGGCGTCGTGGCGAACATGCGCGTAGAAGGTGGCCACGCCGTACGCCTCGGCCGGGGCGACGGCCAGCCGCCGGCAGACGTAGTTGAGGGCCGGCTGGCTGATCCAGCCGATGCGCGACTGCAGCGCATGCAGCGCCGGGAGCAGCAGCGTGCGGCGGGACCTCGTCGCGTGGCCCCCGGATGCTGCGTGCCCATCGATGCCGGCGTCGCGTGGCCCGCCCACCCAGCCCGATTCCGGTGGCCCCAGGACCGCGTCGACCGCGTGGCGTTCCACGGGAGAGGCCAGCGGCCCGATGACGTGGAGATCCATCGCGGTCGAGTGTAGCGCCGGGGCTCCAGCCCGCGGGAGGACCGAGGTTTCGCGTGAAATCTTCGAGTCTTGACACCACTGTTCACGGTGACGGTCCGCGACGCGGCCGGCCGGGTGCTCGGCACGACCACCGAATCACTCACCGAGGGCGCGGGCACGGCCAGCGCCTTCATCGACCTCCGATCCTTCGACAACCCACGCGTCGCCTACGGGACCTTCACCTTCGAGGTGCGCGGCGAATACGCCGCGGTGGATCCGGACACCCTGGACAGCGACTCGCTCCTCGGGCGGATGGTGACCCTTCACGTCGCCCAGCTGATCAAGGGTCGCTGACCCACTCCACAGCGAACGACGCTCTGGCGGCCGGCCGCATGAGCCCGACGTGCGGCCGGCCCGCCAAAAGACAGGAAACGGGGAGGCCGTTCCATTCGCTGACCGGCCCAGGCCGGGGATCGCGGTCCGCGAGGCGTCCTCTCTCGCGAGGTATGCCGGCCGTCAGCCGGCCGTCAGCCGGCCGAGCCGAGGTCCTTCGCCTCCTCCTCGTGTGCAGCGGCCGACCCGAGCTGCGAGGCGCCCTCGACCATCTCGGCGACACCCACGGCACCCATATCGACAGCCGCCTCCCTGATCTCCTCGCCGACGACCATCTCCTGGTAACCCTCGAAAGCGAGGGCCGCCCCGGCCTCGTGGAGGTCCTCGCCCCGCTCGGCGAGCTCCTCGGCGACGATCAGGCGGGCGATCCCCTCGCCCTCCTCGACCTGGCCGAGGACCTCGACCTTCTCGCCGGCGACCGCCAGCGCCCGCGCGATCGCCCGGGTGCCGCCGGCTCGCACGATGGCGTCGACCGAAACGTTCATGAGCTGCTGGCTGCGAAGCTGAAGGAAATCCGCCAAGACGGGCATGCCGATCCGATCGACGACCGCCGCCACGGCCGACAGCTCGCCGCCCACCCGGGCGATCTCGAGACCGCGGTCGAGATCGTCCGCGCTGATCGCGCCGACCACCGCGCTCATCACCGCGATGTCCTGCGAGGTGGCGACCAGCTCGGCCCCTTCCTCGACGTCACTGATCCCCGAGGCGGCCACGACCTCGCCGAGCGCGGCCATCCGGTCGGCGACCGCCACCTCGTCCACGCCATGGGTCAGGTCGCTCGCTCCCTGGGTGACGGTGGCCCGCCCGACGGCGGCGGCGCCCGACGCGTACGAGGCGATCGCCGCCCCGGCGTCGACTCGCTCGGTGCCCTCCTCGGTCTCCGCCTGGGCGGTGGCCGATGCGATCGTCGCCTCGTCGCGCATCGCTGCCGCGGCCTTGCCGTCGCTCTTCGCCGTCGCCTTCCTGGCGGGGGCCCGCGAGCCCGAAGCCGGCGCAGCCGTCTTGGCCGCGGTCGCCTTCGGTTCGGCGGCTTTTGCGGCCGCCCGCGTGCTCGGAGCCTTCGCGGTCGTCGCCTTGGCGCCGGTGGCCTTGGCGGTCGTCGCCTTCGCGGGGGTGACCTTTGCCTTCGCCGGGCGCTTGCCGTCGGAGGAGGATTTGGTTGCCATCGGGAGCCTCCCTGGGGCCCGCGACCGTGGTCGAGCAAGCCACCCTCATCGCCGTCGTGGCACCTCCGCGACGGCCCTCGATCGTACACCCTCGCCACCGGATCTCCCGCGCGACGCCGCGGCACGGAGGAATCCAAGGGTCTGTGCTGAACTGGCCGGCGCGACGTGAGCCCATCCTGATGCTGCCGCCGGGGCGGCCATCATGTGGGACTCGGGGGCCGGTCCCGCGCCTTCCGCGCCTTCCGCGCCAGCAGCCTGAGTCCGCATGGCCCCGGTCCCGGGCCCGCGTCGACGAATGGCAAGCAATGCACGAACCCCGCAAGGCGTTACGTCGAACGCAACCACCGTCGCCGAGGTCGGTCGCGAGGCCCCATCCGGCGCAAGATTCGCGCCCAGACCAGCTTGGAGGCGGGTCGGCGTCGGTCGCATGCGCCAGACGACAGGATCCGGCACCACAGCGGCGCTGGTCGATCCACCGGCGACGTTGGTGCCGTCTGGCGCGATCGGGGCCGGGACCGGCGCGCACGTTGCCGACGTTGACCGGCGGTCCAGAGACACCCATGATGGCCGGTGGCGCCTTCGACGGGGTGGTGCGCAGGGGACCGGGAAATCGATTGGAGACGACGTGGACGCGATGACAGCTGTTCCCGAACCGGCGGTGCCGGCGGCCAGGCAGGGGACGCGACGCCGGCGCGCCGTGTTGTCCGGACTCGCCCTGGTCCTCGCTTGCATCACGATCGCCCTCGCGACGGTGAGCCTGTGGGTCCACCAGGTCGTGCTCAACACGGATCGGTTCACGGCCCTCGCGTCCGAGATCGTGACCGATCCCGCGGTCATCGACCCTGTCGCTGCCCGGGTCAGCCAACAGGTGGTCACCGCCCTCGGAGTCGAGGCGCGCATCGCGAACCGACTGCCCGACCCGGCCAAGCCGCTGGCAGGGGCGATCACCGTTTCGGTCCAGGAAGCGATCGAGAAGCGGCTCGACAACGCGCTCCAGGACCCCCGTGTCCAGGCCGCCCTGATCAAGGTGCTCTCGCTCACACATGAGCGCGTCGTGGCGCTCCTGCGCGACCAGTCGGACGTCATCTCGGTCGCCAACGGCTACGTCCAGCTCGACGTCTTCCCCGTCGATCGGGGCCGCTCTCGAGCAGCTCCAGACGATCGGGCTCATCCCCGCCGATGTCGTTCTCCCGGACCTCACCACGGACGAGGTGCCTGACGCGCTCGCCGCCCGGCTCGAAGGCGCCCTCGGTGTCACTCTTCCGCCCGATTTCGGCACGATCCAACTGATGCCCGCAGACCGCCTGGTGGCAGCCCAGACCGTCGTCAAGATCTTCGACATCGTCGTCATCGCGCTGATCGCTCTCGCCGTGGCACTTGCGCTTCTCGCGATCTGGCTCGCGCAGCGCCGGCGACGGATGGTCGTCTACCTCGCCCTCGGAACGCTCATCGCGTTCATCCTCATGCGGTTCTCGGCTCGGACTCTCCCGTCGGCGGTCACAGCCGGGATCCAGGATCAAGGGATCGCCGGGGCGCTGAGATCCGTCATCGCTGCGGTCGCCGCCGACCTTGTCGGCCTGACCACGATCATCCTCGTGGTGACCGTGGCGATCCTGATCGTCGCCTACGTCGCGGGCCGGCCGGCATGGCTGGTGCGTCTGACCTCCCGATCGGCCGGCGCCGTGTCGGCTGGGGCCTCGCGGACCGCCGCGGCAGCCGCGGACGCCCGATCGCGCTCTTCGACCGATCTCGCCCCTACCATCCGCCAGAACCGGAGCGCCGTGGAGCGGGTCGGGATCGGGGCGATCGCGTTCTTCGTCGCCTGGATCGCCATCGGCCTGGAGGTCGCACTTCTTGGCCTGGCGCTGGTGGCGGCATGGCTCCTCATCGTGAGGATCGTGACTTCCGAACCTGACACGACCGACGATGCGTCGGCGGCGGCGCCTTCGCCCGCGACAACGCCGGGACCCGCGGGACCAGCCTCCGAAGCCGGCGGCGTCTCGCCGGGCTGAATCGGGTTCAGGCCAGCACAGCGTCCTCGAGCTTCTCGATCCGGATCGCGGTCGCCTTGAACTCGGCCGTGCCGGACTTCGGATCGGTGGCGTCGATGGTCAGGAGGTTGACGGCCACGTCGTCCTGGAAGTGGAGCGTCATGAACGTCAGCCCCGGCCGCAGCGATGGGTCGATCCGGATCGGGACCTCGACCTGGCCCCGACGGGACACGACACGGACTCGTTCGCCATCGGCGAGGCCGTAGGTCGCTGCGTCCTCGGGACTGATGTCGAGGCTTTCGCCGCGGCGGAGCGGTGAGGTGTAGCCCCCCGACTGGACGCCCGTGTTGTACGAGTCGAGTCGCCGGCCGGTCGTGAGACGGATCGGGAAATCCTCGTCGAGCCTGTCGACCGGCGGGTCGTGGTCGACGGGGACGAATGGGACCCGGTTGCCGGGCACCGGGTCTTCCCAGAGGCGCGAGTGGAGGAATAGCTCACCCGGGTGCGTCTCGTCGTAGCACGGCCACTGGATCCCGCCGAGCTCCTCCAGCCGCGCGTAGCTCATGCCGGCATGGGCCGGGGAGAGCCGGCGGACCTCGTTCCAGACGGATTCGGCGTCGTCCCCGGAGGCGCCCCAGGACGCGCCCATCCGGCGTGCCAGCTCGAAGATGATGGCCAGGTCGTCGCGGGCGCCGGGCGGCCCATCGATCGCCTTGCGGACGCGCTGAACTCGCCGCTCCGAGTTGGTGACGGTGCCCTCGGACTCCGCCCACGCCGCAGTCGCCGGCAGGACGACGTCGGCGAGCTCGGCGGTCCTGGTCAGGAACAGGTCCTGGACCACGAGAAGGTCGAGCCCTTCGAGCAGCCGGATCGCCCGGGCCTGATCGGCCTCGGACTGGACCGGGTTCTCGCCGATGCAGTAGACCGCGGTCAGGTCGCCACGCTCCATCGCGTCGAACATGCCCGACAGATGCCAGCCCCGCTTTGGCGGGACGGTCACGCCCCACTCGGCGTCGAACTTTGCGCGGAGCTCGTCGTTCTCGACGTGCTGGAAGCCCGGCAGGCGGTCGGGGAGGGCACCCATGTCGCCGCCGCCCTGGACGTTGTTCTGGCCACGCAACGGGTTCACGCCGCTACCGTAGCGGCCGACGTGTCCGGTCAGGAGGACGAGGTCGATGAGCGCGACGACGTTGTCGACCGCGTTGTGGTGCTCGGTGATGCCGAGCGTCCAGCAGATCATCGCGCGCGGAGCCGTCGCGAACGCGTGGGCGAGCTCGCGGATGGCCTCGGCCGGGACGCCGGTCTCGCGCTCCGCGTAGTCGAGCGTGTACGGCTCGACCTTCGCTCGGTAGGCATCGAAGTCGACGGTCGCCCGTTCGATGAATTCGCGGTTCTCGAGACCCGCGTCGATGATCTCGCGTCCGATCGCGTTGGCGAGCGCGATGTCGCTCCCGACGTCGAGACCGAGCCACAGGTCGGCCCACTCGGCCGACGAGGTCCGCCGTGGGTCGACGGCGTAGAGGCGCGCCCCGTTGCGGATGCCCCGCAGCACGTGGTGGAAGAAGATCGGATGCGTCTCGCGGGCGTTGCTGCCCCACAGGACGATCAGGTCCGTCTCTTCGGCCTCACGGTATGAACTTGTGCCGCCGCCGGCACCGAACACGGTCGCCAGACCGGCGACGCTCGGGGCGTGTCAGGTCCGGTTGCAGCTGTCTATGTTGTTGCTGCCCAGGACCGTCCGGCTGAACTTCTGGGCCGCGAAGTTGACCTCGTTGGTCGCCTTCGAGCAGCTGAAGACGCCGAATGTCGTGGGGCCGTGGGCGGCCCCGGCCGCCTGGAACCCTGCGACGGTCCGGTCGAGCGCCTCGTCCCAGGTGGCGGGACGCAGCTCGCCGCCCTTCGTCTCGCGGACGAGGGGCTGGGTCAGTCTCACGTAGGGCTTCGCCAAGGTCTGGCCTCCTGCGGTTCGACGACGCGTCGAGTGTAGCGCGGGTATGCTCGCTCGCTTGGCAGAAGGAGAAACGGGTGATGAGCGTCGCCGACAACAAGGCCCTGGTCCAGCGGTTCTATCACGAGGTCTGGGCGAACGGCAACCTCGCCTTCAGCCACGAGGTCTTCCGCGACGACTACGTCCGCCACGACCTGCGACCGACCCCGGCCGAACCCGGGCCCTCGGGCCAGGCGAGGATCGCCGGCGACTTCCGCGCCGCGTTCCCCGACCTGCGCTGGCAGGTAGATCTCATCCTCGGCGAGGGCGACCTCGTCGCCGCGCGGTGGACCGCGAGCGGGACGAACACCGGAGCCTGGGCCGCGATCCCCCCGACCGGCAAGGCGATCGAGTTCACCGGGGTCAATATCTTTCGCTTCCACGACGGGAAGGTGGCCGAGATCTGGAACTACCGGGACGATCTCGGCCTCATGACCCAGTTGGGCGTCCCGATCATGGCCGGGGCATCAGGGACGGCGGAGGATTGAGGGGCTCCATCGTCGGTCCAGCAACGCTATCGGCGGCGATTCGCGCCAGCCGCCAGCCGGTCGTTGCCAAAAGCACGCCACGCGGGCGATCGGCGCCGATTCCCGGTCAAATGCACGCCAGGAGCTTCATCTGACGAGAAGTCACGAGGGCTGGCCCCACGGCCGAGCGTGACGGAGTTCCTCCATTCGAGCGCGCCCGTGGCATATGCCCGTGTCGTGTGCATCTGTCCATTTTCGTCTCATCGCGGCGCAGGCGCCCCGGCGCGACCGGCCGCCGCCTACTGGTCGCGGTCAGGCGGCGCGAGGAAGACCCGGAACAGGACGATGAAGCTGACGATCAACGTGACCCCGAACGCGATCATGGCGAGGTAGGCCACGCTCTGGAACTGGGTCAGCGACGGCTGGAGCAGGATCGCCATCACGATCGCGGTGCCGATGAGCTGGCCGACCACGATCACCCCGACCGTCGCCTGGCGGCCGATGAGGTTGATGCCCGCGATCGACTTCTCCAGCCCCTTGGTGTCGACCTCGACGGTGAGCTTGCCCTGGTTGAACATGTCCAGCCACTTGAGCGCGGCGCTTTCGATGTTCGGGGCGCGCCGGGCGAGCTCCTTGCCGATCCTGATGGCGCTGCTCTCGATCTCCTTCTGGATCCGTTCCGGCGTGAGCGACTCGAGCAGCGCCGCCCGGGCCTCCCCGACCGCCGCCTGCCCGAGATCGATGTCGAACGCGAGGGCCCGGGCCGTCTCCTCGGCCTGGATGACGGCCTTCATCGCCAGTGTCAGCTGGCTGTCGAGCAGCAGGCCGTTGTTGAAGACGGCACCCAGGAACGCCCCGAGCGACCCGCCCAGCGAATCGACCTTCCCGTAGATCAGGTACTGCCGGGCAAGGCGATCGATGTCGGCACGGAACCCGGCCTCGTCGAATGTCCGCGTCGGCTTGCCGAGCGCGAGCAGGCCGTCGCCGATGCCCTGGATGTCGATCGACTTGATGGCGTAGATCAGGCCGAGCAGATCGACCCGCTGCTGCTGGTTGAGCTGGCCGACGAGCCCCATGTCAAGGAAGATGATCTGCTTGGACCTCGGGTCCGCCAGCACGTTGCCGGGGTGCGGGTCGCCGTGGAAGAAGCCGTCGACGAGGACCTGCTTGATGATCGACCGGATGAACACCGTGCCGAGCGCCGCCGTGTCGAAGCCAGCCTCACGGAGCTCGTCCGCCTTCGAGATCTTGATCCCCCTGACGAACTCCATGGTCAGGACCCGCTCGCCCGACAGCTCGTCGTAGACGGTCGGGATGTGGATCTCCGGGAAGCGCCGCATCCCGTCCGCCAGGCGCTTGGCGTGGTACGCCTCGTTCCGGTAATCGAGCTCCTTGAGGACGCCAGCCGCAAACTCGTTGACGACGGCGCGTGCTCCCACCTTGCGGGCGATCGCGAGGCGTCGCTCCGCCACGCCGGCGAGCTCCTGGATGACGCCGAGATCGGCCTTCGTCTTGGCCAGGATCCGCGGTCGCTGCACCTTCACCGCGACGAGGGTCCCATCGTGGAGGGTCGCCTCGTGGACCTGCGCCGTCGACGCGGCAGCGAAAGGCACAGGGTCGAACGTGGCGTAGAGCTCCTCCGGCGGCCGCCCGAACTCCTTGGTGACGATCTTGACGACGTCCTCGTAGCCGAACGGCGCGGCCTCGCTCTGGAGCTTCGAGAGCTCCTCGACCCAGGGGGGCGACAGGATGTCACCACGACTGGCCGCCATCTGGCCGATCTTCACGTAGGTCGGCCCGAGCTGTTGGAGCATCACCCGGATCCGCTCCGGCCCCGTGGCCTCTGCGGCTTCCGGCTCTCCCAGTACCCGCTTCGTGAACCAGCGCCGGATGTCGCCGATCGGCGTGTCCGAGAGCGCGATATCGAGGCTCGTCGTGTAGATCGCGTCGTAGACCTGTTGGAGTCGCAGGTTCTCGATGATCACGTTGCGTCGCGGGGTGGGCAGCGACTCGAGGGTGGTCCACAGGCCGCGCCTCCGGTCGGGGCTGAACGTAGGTCGATTGAGCCCGAGGACCGCGTCGAGGAGCGTCGAGAGGCCGGTGTACAGGGCCGCCCCGATGATGACCCAGAACCACCCCGGCTCAGCGACCGTCCCGATCTTGATGGGGGCAAGGAAGGCCGTGATGTAGATCGCGATCGCGTTGATGATCACGACGAAGAAACCCATCGTCGAGAACAGCAGGCGGCCGGTCAGCGCGACGAGCACGGGTCTCGCGAATCGATTGACGAGGATCAGGATGGCCGCCCACGACAGGAACCCGATGACGCCGGCGCCTCGCAACGCGACGATCGGGGCCGATCCCGTCCCGAACGGGAACGGCTGGGCGACGGAGAAGATGCCGAGGAACAGGATGATGACCAGGAGAATGAGGGCGTCGATGACGACCTCGATGATGAACCGTCGCACCAGCGACCTCCGGTATCTGGGACCCGCGGCGGCGCGGCGTGCCCCTCAGTCCCCATTGTAGGGAGTCGGTCCGAAATGCTGGTGCCCGTGGCGTCGTCACGTCGTCGCGGCGGCGTGTAGCCGAGAATGTGCTACCTTGTGCTACATCGTGAAGGAAGCTGATCCGCTGATCGTCGGCATTCGAGAGCTTCGCCAAAACCTGTCCGTGTATCTGTCACGGGTGAAGCGCGGCGAGGCGTTCGCTGTGACAGAGCACGGACACCTCGTCGCCCGCCTGGTGCCGGCCCATCCGGACCCGATGGACGTGCTCGATCGGCTCATCGCCGAGGGCCGCGCCTTCCCCGCTCGAGAGGACCATCGGACCTTGTCTCTGCCGCCGGCCTTCCCTGGTCCGCCGTTGAGCTCGGTCGTTCGCCAGATGCGGGACGAGGACCCACGGTGACAGGCCTGTCCTACGTCGACGCCTCCGCGCTCGTGAAACTGGTGGTCCTTGAACCCGGTTCGGACGCCATGCTGCGCTGGTATGTCGAGAGTCAAAGCGTCGTCACGAGCCGCATCGGCGTCGTCGAGACGAGTCGCGCGGCCAAGAGACAGGAGCATGATCCGCAGCGGCTTCGACGGGTCCTCGACTCGGTCACGGTCATCGAATGCGACGCGGTCATCGGCGATCGCGCGGCCAGTCTGATGCCTTGGGCGGTGAGGATGCTTGACGCCATCCATGTCGCGACGGCTCTGGAGCTCGGCTCCGCTCTCGACGCGTTCGTGACCTACGACGAGCGACTCGCCGAGGCGGCTCGCGGAGCCGGGCTACCGGTGGTCGCGCCGGCCGTCTGAGCCAGTTCTCCGTCTCAACGGAGCTCCACGCCCGGCCCCCCGTCATGGCTGGCGGCGGCACGAACATCGCCGATCCACCAGTGCTCGACGCCCGAGGACTCCAGGCCGCCCTCGATCCGTGCGACATCGGCCGGCGGGATGGCGGCGAGCAGGCCGCCCGATGTCTGCGGGTCGTGTGCGAGCGCGGCGACCGCCTCGTCGACGTCCGCCGCGATCGTCAGCGCGCCGGCGACGAACCGCCGGTTGTGAGCCGCCCCGCCGGTCTCCACGCCGGCGCTCGCGAGTGCGAGCGCGCCCGGGAGCATCGGCAGCGCGGCGGCCTCGAAGACGAATCGGGTCCGCGATGCGCGGGCCATCTCCAGGCCGTGACCCAGGAGGCCGAAGCCGGTGACGTCCGTGGCGGCTTTGACGCCCGCCTCGACCAGAACGTCGGCCGCGGCGCGATTGAGCCGAACCATCGAGTCGATGGCGCCATCGAGATCCGCGGCTGAGGTTCGGCCAGAACGGGAGCCGGACAGGAGCACACCCGTCCCGAGCGGCTTTGTCAGCACGAGTCGATCGCCCGGCCGCGCAGCGCCCTTGCGCAGGAGCCGGTCGGGGTGCGCGGCCCCGATGACCGCGAGTCCGTACTTCGGCTCCGCGTCGCGGATGGTGTGGCCGCCGGCAAGCGTTCCGCCGGCCTCGCGCACCTTGGCCGAGGCGCCGGCCAGGATGTCCATCAGCGTTTCGCCGGGCAGCTCCTCGGGGAACGCGGCGATCGAGAGCGCGAACAGGACCCGACCGCCCATGGCGAAGACGTCGGACAGGGCGTTCGCTGCAGCGATCTCCCCGAACGTCCGCGCGTCGTCCACGAGCGGCGGGAAGAAGTCGACCGAGCCGATGACCGCGAGGTCGTCGCTGACCAGGTAGGCGGCCGCGTCGTCGGGCGGGTTCAACCCGGCGATGAGCGCCTCGGGAGCCGTCGCCGCCGTTTCGGCACCCAGGCCGGCCAGGGCCTCGGCAAGGAGGTCCGCGCCGAGCTTTGCGGCACAACCGCCGCAGTCGGTCAGGTCGGTGAGTCGAAGGGGATGCTGCTCGATGACGCTCACGGACTCGATGATAGGCTGCCCGCGCTACGTGCCCGCGCAGCCGAGACCTGCCGGTGTTCGGGGGACGTTACCCGGCCGACGTATGTGCCGATACATGCGGGTCAGTCCGGGGGACATCCCGCCGCCGAGACGGGCCGGGACCAAGAGTCGTTGCATGGCCGGCAAGCGTTTCGCCCCGGGAACACAGCCCGGGCTCGGACGGCTCATCCAGTCGGCTCGTTGCATGTCCGGCAACCGGAGCTGCGCGACCGCCCGATCGAGCCCCCGCAGGTCGCGGCCGTTGCTACCCGTGTAAACCTCGACCACGGCTATCACGCCAGACCCTCCTTGTGTGCTCGGGGTGCAACTCTTTCTGCCCACGCAACGGAATGGGCACCGAGACCGGGTCGCGACGGCCGGGCGCGCTACCATCACCCGTGGGAGCGGTCGGGTCCCGGTGGGTCCCCTGGTCTTCAAAACCAGTGGCGCGGCGCTCGGCGCGGCGCGGTGGGTTCGACTCCCACGCGCTCCCGCCAGGAGGAGTGATGGCGACCGAGCGCAGCCGGCCCCCGAGTGTCGAGCGGGTGCTGGTCGCGGCGCGACCGCAGGTGCCCGCGGGGACGGATCTGGACGCCCTGGCATCGGTCGCCCGCGAGGTCGTCGCCGACGAACGCGGCCGGTTGACGGCAGGCGTGTCGGTCCGGACTGTCGACGCGCTCGCAGAGGAGGTGGCGGCGCGGCTGGCAGCGTTCGCGGACCCGACCGGCATCGGCGGCGGCCTGATCCCGGTGATCAACGCCACTGGGGTGATCCTGCACACGAACCTGGGCCGGGCCCCCTGGCCGCGCGCGGCGATCGAGGCCGCGACACGGGCCGCCAGCGGCTACTCCTTGCTGGAGTTCGACCGGGAGGCGGGCCGCCGCGGCCCGCGATTCCGTGCCGCCGAGACACACCTGATCGCCCTGACCGGCGCCGAAGATGCTCTCGTCACGATCAACAACGCCGCGGCCCTCGCGCTCGCGGTTGGCCTCGCGGGCAGGTCGGGCGTCGCGGTCTCGCGCGGGGAGCTCGTGGAGATCGGCGGCGGAGTCCGCATCCCGGAGATCGTCCGCCGGGCCGGGGCGCGCCTCGTGGAGGTCGGAACCACAAATCGAACCCGAGCGGAGGATTTCGCGGCGCCTCTGATCGAGGGCCGGGCGACGGTCGTCCTCCGTGTCCATCCCTCGAACTTCACGCAGGCCGGCTTCGTCGAGGCGCCCGACCCTGCCGAGCTCGCGCGGCTCGCCCATGCGCACGGCGCGATCGTCGTCGACGACCTGGGCAGTGGGGCGCTACTCGACACAGCGGTCTACGGGCTCGCTCACGAGCCCACCCCGGCGGAGCGCCTGACCGCGGGCGCCGACCTCGTGACGTTCAGCGGCGACAAGCTCATCGGTGGCCCGCAGGCGGGACTGGTCGTCGGGCGCGCGGACCTGATCGCCAGGATCCGTCGGGATCCGCTGGCCCGCGCCGTTCGGCCGGAGAAGGTGACCCTTGCCGCGCTCGCCGCGACTCTCGGCCTGTACCGGGCGGGCCGCGCCACGACCGAGATCCCTGTCTGGCGGATGATCTCGGCCACGGCCGAGTCATTGGCCGCCCGCGCCGCGTCCGTGCTGGAGCGGCTCCCGGTGGCGGCGCGACAGCGGATCGCCGTGACCGAGACCATGTCGGCCGTGGGTGGTGGGTCGCTTCCGGGTGAGACGCTCGCGTCCGCTGGGCCTGCTGGTCGCCGGCGACGGGGCGAATGCGCTCGCGGGGCGGCTGCGAGCGGGCGATCCGCCGATCATCGGTCGCGTTGAGCACGGCGGGGTCGTCATCGATCTCCGGACGGTCGACCCGGCCGATGACGCCGCGCTGGCCGATGCCCTGGCTCGTGCGCTGGAACCGCGATGACCGTCGTCGTCGGCACCGCCGGCCACATCGATCACGGCAAGACGACGCTGCTGCGAGCGTCTGACCGGTATCGACGCCGACCGTCTGCCGGAGGAACGCCGCCGCGGGATGACGATCGACGTGGGCTACGCTCACCTCGCGCTGCCCGACGGGCGCTCGATGGACTTCGTGGACGTCCCTGGGCACGACCGGCTGGTCGGCAACATGCTCGTCGGCGCGGGCGAGATCGATGCGGCGATGCTGGTCGTGGCTGCCGACGACGGGCCGCGCGCGCAGACGCTCGAGCACCTCGAGCTGCTCGACGCCCTCGGGATCGGGTTCGGTCTGGCGGTCGTCACGAAGGTCGACCTGGTCGACGCCGGGCGCGTGGATGATGTCGTCGCTCGAGTCGCGGAGTTGCTGGAAGGCACCTCGCTCGCGGCGTCGCCGATCGTCGCCGTGTCGGCCGCGGAGCCGGCAGGTCTTCCCGCCCTGCGGTCGGCGGTCCGCGACCTCGACGTGCGGGTGCGGGCAAGCAGCCCCGCGAGCGACGACGAAGCGGCGCGGCCGATGCGCCTGGCGATCGATCGTACTTTCGCCGTGAAGGGTCGCGGCGCCGTGGTCACCGGGACCCTGCGGGGCGGCGCCGTGGTCCGAGGCCGGACCCTCTGGCTCGTGCCGGGCGATCGGCCGGTGCGGGTTCGTGACATCCAGGTCCACGGCTCGGCCGTCGACGCGGCCGGTTCCGGCAGGACCGCGCTCAACATCGCCGGGCTGGACCTCGCCGATCTGACGCGCGGACTCGTCCTGACCGACGATCCTGCCGTCGTGGCCACGGATCGACTGCTCGTGCGATTGGCGCGGGCCTGGCCCGACCGGTCGCGTGCCCGCGTCCACCTCGGCACCGCAGCCGTCGACGGCGTGGTCGGCCGCAGCGGCCGGGATGCCATCGAGCTTCCGGACGGGTCATCCGCGGCGGTGGTCCGGCTTGCCAGTCCGGTCGCTGCGGCCGCAGGAGACCGGTTTGTCCTTCGGCGAGCGACGGGTCCGGAACGGATCGTCGGCGGGGTCGTTCTCGATGTGACGCCTCCTCGGGGGATCTCGCGCCGCCGCCAGACGCCGGAGCGCGTGGTCGAGCTCGCGGCCGTCGTGGGCGCCATCGTCGGGAGCGCAAGCTCCAACCCGGAGCCATCCACGCCGGCCGAGGACTACTTCACGGCGCGGCTCGACCTCCACGGCGCGCTCCCGGTTCCCGGTGGCACACGACTGGCCCCGGACGTCGCCGCGGCGGTCGACGGCGCGATCCTCCAGGCGGTCGAGGCCGCAGGGCCGGACGGCCTCAGCCTGACCGCCACCCGGGCCGCAGCCGGTCGTGCGTTGCGCCGTGCGACATCGGTCGACCGCGCGCGCGCCTCCGACGCCGCCGCCGCGGCCGTCGAGCGTCTCGCCACGGACGGCCGGATCGTGCGCGACGGGGCCATCGTCCGCTCGCCCGGCTCCCTCGCTCGCCCGACGCCGGACGCCGATCCGGAGCTTGTCGCGGCGATGGACCGCCTCGAGGCGCTGCTGGACGTGGCCGCCCCGCCGGCCCTCGCGGACGCCGCCCGTGCGTCCGGATGCCCGCCTGCGGGGATCCGCGCGCTGGAGCGCTCCGCCCGGATCGTGCTCCTGGAGCCTGACCTTGCCTATGCGATGCGCGCCTACCGCGACCTCACGGCGCAGGCCCTCGCGATGGCCGCGCGCGCGCCGGTCACGCCGGCCGCCTACCGGGACGCCACCGGGACCAGCCGGAAATACGTCATCGCCATCCTCTCGGACCTGGACCGACGCGGGATCCTGCAGCGGACTCTCGCGGGGCACGTCCCGGGCCCTCGCGCGCCCCGCGCGGCAGCGGCCTCGCCCGCCCGATCCGAGAAGTGAGCGACAAGCACGACGTCTCGGCGATCGTTCTCGCGGGCGGCCGTTCCACGCGGTTCGGCCGCGACAAGCTCGAGGAGCTGGTCGACGGGCGGCCGCTCCTGCTGCACGCCATCGATGCCGTCGTCGCGCTGGCCAGCGAGACCATCGTGGTCGCAGCGCCCGATGACAGCCCGCCTGTCCCCGACGGAGTCCGTGTCGTCCGTGACGCGACCGCCTTCGAGGGCCCGCTCGTCGGCCTCCTCACGGGGATGGCGGCGGCGGTGGGCTCGCGGTGCCTCGTCGTCGGTGGCGACATGCCGACTCTCCGGTCGCCTGTCCTTGCCGCCCTGCTCGGGGCCCTGGACGACCCGACCGCCTCGGCCGCGATGCTCGAGCACGGCGATGACGTCCCGCCGCTTCCCATGGCGGTGCGCCGGTCGGCCGCGATGGCGGTCCTTCCAGGAGCGGTCGAGGCGGGCGAGCGCCGGCTGCGTGCGGTCCGGGACCTGCTCGCGACATGCGTCATTCCCGAGACCGTCTGGCGACAGCTCGATCCTTCGGCGGCGACCTTGAGGGACGTCGACACGACTGCCGACCTGCCCTGACCGGAGGCCACAGGCGCTCGGATCGCCCAACGGCGATCGTCGCCAACGTCAGGTACCCGGCAACTCGGCGCGCCGCGATCGCCCAACGGCAATGGTCGCGAGGCCAGGTCCGACTCTCGCGCGGCCGCGCACCGGACACACGAAGACCTCCGCCGGAGGGAGCGGAGGTCTCGTGCTTGGGAGGGAGGAGCGCCCGGGGCTGGAGGAGGTCAGCTCCGGTAGGGATAGTCTCGAAGTGCGGGAAGGCTGGTCGTGGAGGAGTCGCTTGCGACGAAGCGCCGGAGGCCCTCGGCGGCCGACGCGACTCGATCGCTCAGGCTGGGTCCCCGCTTTCCCACCAGCTGGTGGCTGGCCGCGTCTGCGATGAGGGACTCGTACCGGTCGTTGACCACGAGGATCGGATAGGTGTTCACCGAAGGTCTCCTTTCTGCTGCCCGGTGGTTCCGAGGCGCATGGAGAGCATCGTCCCGGCCGAGGGCCGGCAACACGGACATGAGGCGTCGAATCGACATCGTCATCCGTCCATCCCGAGGAACACCTGTCGCCGACGGATCGGCGAGCCGCCCGGGAACGCCCGATCAGGAACTCGCTCGAGTGGCCAGGATATTGAGCCGTACGTAGTCGATCACCGGCTCCGGCATCCGCGACGCGACCTCGTGGACGAAGGCATCGCGCTCGGACGGCGCCATCCGCTCGAGATGGGCGCCCAGAACCACCGTGCGCAGGTATGTCTCGATCGGCTCGCCAGGCTCGAAGCGCGTCGGCTCGTCGTTCAGCCAGCACTCGATGTCGACGAACCCCGCCGCATCGAGCCGGGCGGCCGTGGCGAGCGGCGTCTCGTAGTGGGCCGGACCGAGCCACCCGTCCCCGATGGTTGCCAGGACTCGCTTGATCGAGGCGATGTTCCCGTGACCACCGCACTGCGCGACGAGCCGTCCGCCCGGCGGCAGGACCCCCGCCAGGTTGGCGAACAGCGCGTCATGGTCGGGCACCCAGTGGAATGTCGCCGTCGAGACGATCGCGTCCACGAGTCCGTCCAGCGGAAGGGGTTTGCCGAGATCGGCGACGACGAATTCGATCCGCTCGCCGAAGGGCGCGAGCCGCTCCTTCGCGGCTTCGATCATCGAGGGCGAGCCGTCGAGGGCGATCACCCGGCCGCGCGGCAGCCTGCTCGCCAGCAGCTCGGTCACCCGGCCGCTGCCGCACCCGGCATCGAGGACCCGCTCGTCGCCGTCGAGCGGCAGTCGATCGAGGACGACCGCTCCCCAGCGGGTCATCGGGTCGGCGACCCGGTCGTAGGTCCGGGCATCCCAGTCGCGCGTCACGCTCGCGCGCTCGGCTCGGCGGATGCGACCGCGCCTGCGAACCCGGCTTCGCGGAGTCCGTACCAGATGGTGACTGCGCCGATGACCAGAAGGCCGGCACAGGCCATCATCGCGAGGTGGAAGGCCTCGATCGAGGCCTCCGAAGCGGCTGCAGCCAGGACCGGCGTCGCGACCGCGGGCGGTGGGTTGAGCGGCTGGAAGGCGGTGCGGACCGTCGCCGACGCGACGTCCAGGCCGGGCGCCAGTCCGCCGAGCGCCGAGTAGTAAGTCGCGCTGATGGCGATGAAGATGAGGGCTCCGAGGAGCGGCTGACCCACCCGGGAAACGGAGTTGTTGATGGCCGAGCCCAGCCCTGACCAACGACCGGGAACGCTCGCCATCAGCGCGCTCGTCAGCGGGGCGACGACGCATGCGAGTCCGAGCCCGTAGATGACGGCGTAGGGCAGGATGTCGATGAAGACACTCGCCGGCGGGACCAGGCTCCCGGGATCCTGCAGCGACGCGCGCCACGGCGAGGAATCCGCCGGCAGCCGCGCATACCAGAGGAGGGCGACGGCCATCAGCGACGGCCCGACGAGGAGGAAGCGACGCGCGCCCATTCGGCCGGCGATGGTGCCGATCCTCGTGGACAGCAGGGCCAACAGGATGCCGGCCGGCACGCCGACGATCCCCGCCGCGAGCGCGGTGAAGCCGAGGACGCCCTGGAGCACGACGGCCTGGAAGAACCCCGCGACGTACATCGCCCCGTAGATGAAGAACGTGGCGACGTTCACCGAGGCGAAGTCACGGGAACGGAAGAGGACGAGCGGCACCAGGGGGTCCGGCCGCCGCGCCATCATCAGCGGGAACAGCACGAGGCAGACCAGGCCGACGACGATCGCGGCCCAGGCCGCGGCGTCTGCCCAGGCGTGGGCCTGGCCGCGGATGAGGCCGAATGCCAATCCCCCTACGGCCAGGATGGCCACCAGCGCGCCGGGCCAATCGAACCGCCCGGTGGCGGAGGGATCGCGCGATTCGGCGACATGACGCCGGGTCGCCCAGAACGCGATCGCCAGGAGCGGCACGTTGATGAGGAAGCCCACGCGCCACCCGGCGGTATCGACGAGGAAGCCGCCGAGGGCCGGCGCGAAGACTGTCAGGGCAGCCGTGGACGCCGCCCAGATCCCGAACGCCCGCCCGCGTGACGCCTGGTCGAAGGCGTGCGTGATGAGCGCGAGCGAGCCCGGGATGAGCAGGGCGCCGGCTGCTCCCTGGATCAGGCGGAAGATCACGAGCGCCTCGAAGGTCGGTGCCAGGCCGCACAGGGTGGACGTGGCGGCGAAACCGGCGAGCCCGATCGAGTAGACCCGGCGACGGCCGAAGTGATCCGCCAGCGCACCCGACAGGATCAGCAGGGCGGCCAGCGTCGCGAGATAGCCGCTCACGATGTACGTCTGGCCCTCGAGGATGCCCAGGACCGACGCCGGCAGCTGCTGGCCGATCTGCTTGAGCGCAACGTTGACGATCGTCCCGTCGAGGAAGACGGCACCCGATCCGATGATCGTCGCGACGAGGGTCCAGCGCTGGCGAGCGGTCATGGCGCGCAGTGTCGCAGATGAGTTCCGCCGCCCCGGCGGCCCGCGTCGCCTTCGCTAGACTCACGGCCATGCCAGGACCCGTGGCGCTTGTCGGCTCGGGAGAGTTCCTTCCGGCGATGGCCGACTTCGATGCGGGCCTGCTCGCCGCCACGGGTCGTGCCCGGCCTCGCGTGGTCATCCTGCCGACGGCCTCGTACCCAGACGGCGAGGAGGTCTTCATCCGCTGGGCGACGATGGGCGTGGCGCACTTCGGCCAGCTCGGGGCCGAGGTCGAGCCGGTCCTCGTCCGCGATCGAACCGGCGCCGACGATCCCGCCGCCGCGCAGGCCATCGGTGAGGCCGACCTCGTCTATCTGTCCGGCGGCAAGCCCGGGTACCTGCTGAGCGTGCTGTCGGGAAGCGCGACCGGTCGGGCGCTCCTGGCTGCACACGAGCGCGGCGCCGTGGTCGCGGGCTGCTCGGCCGGCGCGATGATCCTCGCGGCGCACGCTTTCGACTTCCGCGCACGGCTTGCGCCATGGCCCCTCCGCTGGCGGCATGGACTCGGGTTCGTTCCGGGCACATCCGTGGTGCCGCACTACGACGCCTGGCCGGAGCCGCTGTCGGCCCTGATCGCGCTCCAGGCGCCGCGGGGCTCGTCCCTCCTCGGCATCGACGAGGAGACGGCGGCCATCGGACGCGACGGCGTCTGGCAGGTCCACGGGCGGTCGCGGGTCACGCTCTGGCGGGGCCGTCATCGCGACCGGTACCGCGCCGGCGAGACGTTCCGGTTCTGAGCGGCGGCGACCCGGCGCCATCGCCGTCGTCGATCGCCACAGGCTCGTCCGGCGAGCGAGGGCGCCCCTGTGGCCGTCCGGCCGTTCCCCTCGGTCGGCTGCGTCGCCGACGTCGCCGGCCTCGGCTCTCCGCTGGGACCGGCCGCTGGTGCATTCGCTTGCGCGTCGTTGACTCCGAATCGACGAAACCACCCTCAGCGGCGGCCGACGAAACGAGGACCGTGGCTCACCCGGGATTCCATAGACTGCCAGTCATCGAACCGGCCGCCACCGCCCGCGACCAGGCTCCCGACATGGCCGCCACCGCGTTTTGTTGACGGCGAGTCAACGCCCGGGTGTGCGCTCGGCTCGCGTGAGCGTGAGGCGAACGTGACGCGCGGGCGGCGGTTCGGACGCCCGCTGGCGGGAGGCACCGGGCGCTTGTGACGCGGGACGCCGACGGCTGACGTACGGTGCACATCCGCGCCCCGTGTCAGGTGCGGCCGCAGGTTCAGGCCCCGCGGCCCCCCGGTCAGTCGGGCTTGACCGTCCGGAAGCAGTCGGAGCAGTAGACGGGGCGGTCCATCCGCGGCTTGAAGGGCACCTGGGCCTGGTTGCCGCACGATGAACAGAGGACCGCGAAGTACTCGCGCATCGGGCGATCGTCACCGCGCTCGTAGCCGCGCGGGCCACCGATCTCGCGGACGTCGTAGCCGTTCTCGCGACTGGCGCGTCGGCTCGCTCGGCAGCTCGTGCAGCGCTTCGGGTCGCTGACGAAACCCTTCTGGACGTAGTACTCCTGGTCGGCGGCCGAATGGATGAATTCCACCCCACAATCGACGCAGGAAAGGGTTCGGTCGACGAAAGTCACGTTGTCCTCCAGGCCGTTTCTCGGATGCCTGCACCCCGTCGAGGGCAGCCGCATCGGCAGTCGGGTCGTGCGTGACTGGCCTTGGTGTGCCGGGGCCGCGCGCCCAGGTGCCGATGTGGAGTCCCTGTCTCGGGGCGCACCGGTTTCGTGACCGGGAGGATACAAGGCCTCGTGAAAACGCGCAGGAAATCCATTCCAGTACGCATTCCGGGACGTTTCGCGGGTAGTCCAGGCGGTGGACCTCCACGGTCAGGCTCGCCCGGCGCCGGGGCCTGGACCGGGCCGGGGTGGCGACCGTGACACCGTACCTGTCACAATGCCGAGCGACTATGAAGACGGCGAGCGGGGAGTCATGGGGGCGCCTCGCTCGCGACTCGCCGGCGTATACGCTGCGCGGGTCGGATCGGTCCGGCCGGACTCCACGTCGTCGTCCCGCATGACCTCGAAGGAAGATAGCCGCACCCGATGCTGAAGCTCATCCACACCGCGGACGTCCATCTGGGCGCGCGACACGACGACCTGGGCGAACAGGCGGCGGCGCAGCGCGAGCGGCAGTTCGCAGCCTTCCGGGCCACCGTCGACCTCGCGATCGCGGAGAAGGTCGACCTGGTGCTGATCGCCGGCGACCTGTTCGACTCCAACGTCCAGCCGCGCCGCTCGGTCGAGCGAGTCGCCGCCGAGCTCAAGCGGCTGGCCGAGTCGAAGATCCGCACGGTCATCATCCCGGGCACCCACGACGTCTACGACCGCGCATCGATCTACCGCGCCTACGACCTCGCCGGTCTGGCCGGCAGCGGCCGCGACGACGACATGGTCACGGTCCTCGACCCCGAACGTCGCTGGATCCACCTGCCTGCGTGCGACGTGATCGTCGCGGCCAGGGTGTTCGCCACCAAGCGCGCCCCGCACAGTCCGCTCCAGGAGATCGTCAGCCCCGACATGCCGGAAGCCGGCTGGCACGTCGGCCTGGTCCACGGCTCCATCGCGATCCCGGGCCGGACGGACCGCGACGAGGTCGTGGTCACGACCGAGGAGATCGCGGCGAGCGGCCTCGATTACCTCGCCCTGGGCCACTGGCACTCGGCGCAGATGGGCAAGGCGGGCGCCGTCACATTCGCCTACTCGGGGGCCCCGGAAGCCGTCGCCCTCGACCAGGATCGCGCGGGCAAGGCCCTTCTCGTCGAGCTCGAGGAGGTCGGCACCGGTCGGTCCGTGAAGGTCCACGAGCGCCAGGTGGGCCGGACGCGGTTCGAGAAGGAGACGATCGACTCCGCGACGGTGACCACCCAGCAGGCGCTGATCGAGTCTCTGGCCAAGCGGTCGGACCCGGACCTCGTGCTGGACGTCCGTCTCAACGGCGTTCGGCCCGACGAGCTCGACCTCGACGTCGACGAGATCGAGACCGCGCTGGCCCCTGGGTTCCTGAAGGTCCGCGTCCGCGACGTCTCGACGCCCGCCCTGACGGAAGGGCCGCTGCCGTCTCCGGATACCATCGCGGGCTCGTTCATCCGCGACCTCGAGGCCAGGATCCGTGCGCTCGAAGCGTCGGGATCGACCGCCGAGGCGGCCGAGGCCCGGGATGCGCTCCGACTCGGCCGCCTTCTGCTGAGCGGGCACGAGGTGTCGCTGTGAGGATCCGCCGCCTGTACGGCCGCGACGTCCGGCGATATCGCACCTTCGACATCGGCTTCGCGCCGGGTCTCACGGTCGTTCGTGGACCGAATGAGGCCGGGAAGTCCACCGTCCAGCGCGCGCTCGAGCTGGCCCTCACGCGGCGGGCCACCAGCACCGCGGTCGAGCTCGAGGCGATCAGGCCGTGGGGCGCACCGCCGGACGTCCGCTCGCTGATCGCCATCGAGTTCGAGCAGGACGAGGAGGACGGTCAGAAGACGGGCACGCTCGAGAAGACGTTTGCGGGCTCGAAGGGCACCGTGAAGCTCGAATACGACGGCCAGACGATCATCGACCCGACCCTCGCCGACCAGGTCATGGCCGAGCTGACCGGCCTGCCGACGGAGGGGTTCTTCCGCGCAACCGCATCCGTCCATCACCACGAGCTCAGCGACCTGTCGCGCGACGAGGGCGCCCTCCGCGATCGGCTCCAGGTGATGATCAGCGGCGCGGATCGCGGGACCAGCCGCGCCAAGACGAAGCTCGAGCGGGCTCTTCACGATCTGACCACCAAGGGCGACAAGAACCCCGGCAGCCTCAAGGTCGCGGAGCAGGCCGTGGACCAGGCGGCGACGGCGGTGGAGCAGGGTGAGCTTGCGCTGGCTCAGCTCGAGCGTGACCGCGATGCCCTCTCGTCCGCTCGCGAGCGCCGCGCCGATGCACAGACCGCGCTGACGGAGCGACGCAGCCTCCTCGAGAAGGCTCGCCAGGCGGAGCGGATCCTGGCCGAACGGGCGACCGCCCAGGAACGCTTCGACCGCTATCACCAGGCTGTCGAAGTGTCGGCCGAGATCGCCACCCTCGAGACGACCCACCCGTCGCCGTACCCGTTGCCGGTGATCAAGTCCGCGGTCGAGCGCCTGCGCTCGCTCGACGGCCGGATCCGCGAGCTGAAGGCCGCCCTGTCGGACGAGGTGGAGGTCAAGTTCGACGTCGCCCCGGAACCCACCTGGCGACCCCTCTCGCGATGGTCGATCGCCCTCGTGGTGATCGGGCTGCTCATCGCGATCGGTCCGGTGGTGGCCGAGGCGCTTGGCCTGTTCACGACGGGTAGCCTGATCCAGCTCGTGGGGGGGATCGTGGCGATCGTCGGGCTCGCCCTCGCTTTCGTCGCCTGGTGGCTGCGGCGGAGTGCCAGGATGCACTCCCAGATGCGCGACGTCGAGATCGACCGGCGCCTGCGCGGGCGCTCCCAGATGGAGGCGGACCTCAAGGTCGCCGAGGCCGATTCCGAGCGCCAGCTCGGCGCCATCGGTCTGACGGCGATCGCCGAGGCCGAGGATCTGCTCGCCCGCGAGGAGGCGCACGTCGGCCAGATGGGCCGCCTCGCCGCGCAGCTCGACGGGCTCGTGGGCAAGGTGCCGACCGAGACCCTGCCGGATCTCCGCGATGCGGCGGCTCTCGAGATCGAGCAGAAGACGAGCGCGCTCAACGCACTCGGACCGATCGCCAAGGAGCCGCGAGCCCGCGAGCGCCTCGAGGTGGAAGTCCGCGACCAGGAAGGTGCGCTGGAACGAGCCCGGAACGACGAGGCGAACGCCCGCGCCCGGGTGGACGCGAATGCGGTCGATGCCGAGCAGGTCGCCGCGCACGCCGAGCGCCTGGCGACGTGGCGCGAACAGCTCGCGGCGCTGCAGCGTCGCCAGCGCGTCCTCGACTCCACCCTTCGCGCCATCGAGCGAGCCGAGCAGGCGACCATGAAGAGCGCGACGCGCTATCTCGAGGCGCACATGGTCCGCGACCTGGCAGCGGTGACCGGTGGCCGCTACCGGCGGGTCCGCGTGGACGACAAGACACTCGATATCGAGGTCCACGCGCCCGAGAAGGGTGATTGGGTCCATGTCTCGTCGCTGAGCCAGGGAACGCTCGACCTCGTCTATCTCGTCGCACGGCTGGGCCTGGTCCGGCTCGTGACCGGCGACCGCCGGCCCCCGCTGGTCTTCGACGATCCGTTCGTCACCCTCGACGACGCCCGGGCGAGCCGGGCGGTCGAGCTGCTCAAGACCATCGCGTCCGACTTCCAGGTCATCTACCTGACGACGTCCCATCGCTACGACGACGTGGCGGACTCCGTGGTGGAGCTCATCGGACCGACGGCGCTCGATATCGGCGGCGCCGAGCCGGCTGCCACGATGCCTGCCGTCACACCTGCCGCAGCGGCGGTCCCCGGGCGGAACGGCTGAGCGAGCTTCTCTCGGCCGAAGCGGCCACAGTCGTCCTTGGTCTGGTCTCGGCGGTCAGCTGGGGTGCCGGCGACTTCGGCGGGGGCCTGCTCACCCGTCGCGCCCCGCTGCTCGGGGTCGTTCTCATCTCGCAGCTGGTCGGGATGGGGATCGCGCTCGTGCTCGCCATCGTCCGGGCCGAGCCCATCCCCCAGGGCGCGGACCTCCTCCTGAGCGTCGCGGCCGGGATCGCCGGCGGGATCGGCATCACCGCGCTGTACCGCGGGCTCGCCGTCGGCCGGATGGGCGTGGTGGCGCCCGTGACCGGAGTGCTCGCCGCGACCATCCCGGTGGCCGCCGGGATCGCCATCGAGGGCGCTCCAGCGCCGATCGTCCTCGTCGGCATCGCGCTCGCGGTCGTGGCTGTCGTGCTCGTGTCACGCATCGACGATGGGGGCGACGGGTCGTCGGGCATATGGCTCGCCCTCGTCGCCGGGATCGCTCTCGGGTCATTCGGCGTGCTGATCGCCCAGATCGGCGAGGGTCACGCGTTCGGACCGCTGACGGTGATCCGGGCGACCGAGGCGGTGCTCGTCGTTTCGATCATCGTGGTCGGACGCATGGCGTGGCGACCGGATGGCCGCCTCATCCCGGCGATCGCCGGTGTCGGCGTCCTCGACATGGCCGGCAATGCCGCATTCATCCTCGCCGTCCAGACGGGGGCGCTCGCGGTCGCCGCGGTCCTGTCCTCGCTCTATCCGGTGACGACCGTGGTCCTCGCCACCGTGGTCCTCCATGAGCGGATGACCCGCTCGCACGCGATCGGGTTGGGTCTGGCGGTGGCGGCGATCGCCTGCATCGCGGCCGGGAGCGCGTAGACTCGGCCATCCGCCTGCGCACGGGAGAGAGCCCATGACCGAGTTGCCGAGCGACATCGCGATCGAGCCCGTCTGGCTCGTCGAGGCGACCTATGCTCCCGATGCGGCGGAGACCCGCGGACCGTTCCGGGCGCGGCATCTGGCCCGGCTGGTCGACCTGCGCGACGCCGGGGTCATCGTCGAATCGGGCGCCTTCCTGGACGTCTCGTCGTCGATCATGCTCGTGCGGGCGGCTGACGAGGCGGCCGCCCTGGAGATCGCCCGCGCCGACATCTACGTGGCCAACGGCATCTGGGTCGAGATCCGCGCGCGGCCATTCGGGCGGGTGTTCAGGAGCGCACCCGAAGGAGGCTGACGGCCGCTACGTCGTCGGCGTGGCGCAGGATGACGACGTTGCCGAAGCCCTCGTCGCGGAGCCCGGGACCGGGCCCGTCGAGCGACCGACGGAGGTGGGCGAGATGGCGTCGGACGACGGCGTCGTCGACCACGCGGCCCGTACCGCGTCGCGTTCCGAGCCAGGACAAGGGCCGGCGGGAGGTCGAGAACGAGGGCGGTCGCCGGCAGCCCGGCCGCGCCGGCGATGGCCAACATCGGTCGGCGTGCCGTCCGCTCGACGTTCGTGGCGTCGACCACGGTGAGCCTGCCCGCGGTCAGCCGCGATCGAAGCTGGCGATGGAGCGCCGCGAAGGCCGCGCGTGTCGCCCGCTGGTCCGCTTCGTCGCCGGCGATGAGTGCCCGGTAGGCGTCGGAGGACAGGATCTCCTCCGGCGCGAAATGGCGCGCGGCGAACGTCGACTTGCCGGAGCCGGCGGCCCCGACGAGGACCACCAGGCTGGGATCGGCGATGACGATGACGCCCACGGACCGATGATGCGGCACGCGACGGCGGTCATCGCTCCTCTTCCTGGCGCCGGAGACCCCTCGGCCAACGTCGCGCGCTACGAGGCGGAGCGTCTGACCTCGTAGGCACCTCCCTCGGCGGCCCGGATCTCGTACCGCGGCTGGTCATACAGCGCCGGTCCCTGCACATGGTGGCCATCGGTCAGACGGAAGCGGCTGGCATGCCACGGGCATTCGATGCAGCCGTCGACGACGGTGCCCTCCGGGAGGGGTCCGCCCGCGTGGGCGCACACCGCGTGGAGGGCATGGACGGTGTCGCCGATGCGGACGAGCACGAGGTCGTTGACGCCGGCCTTCGCCTTGGTCGGGGTGGCCTCGGGCAGGGTTGCCAGGTCGGTCACGCCGCCGACGTCGAGACGAACCCACCTGGTGCCGGAGCCGCGGAACGCGTGATGGTTGACCATGTTCCCGAAGATGTAAACGACGTCGCCCCCTACATACGCACCCGCCGTGACGATCAGGAATCCGATGATCGAGAGGGCGATGGCCACGGTCCTGTCGGTGGGGTTCGTGGCGCGGATCGCGAGCGAGATCAGCAGGATCACGAGGGCCACGACCATCAAGGTCGAGTGGACGGTCGCCCGGACCCGCGGCGCTCCGTCCGTGTCGGTGTAATCGGCCGCGCCCGTCACCGCGGCACCCAGCATGAAGAGGATGGTCGCCACGAGCGCGATGTCCGCGGCGGCCGGCTGGCCGAGGAGGTCGAGGACGACCGTGAGAAGGAGTGTGCCGATCGGGATGTCGGTCGCTGCCGGATGCAGCGGATGGCCGAGCCAGGTCCCGTTGAGCCAGCCCTTGATCGGGCCCAATGGCCTGAAGAGAGCGAACAGCCAGCGGTGATTGAAGTCTCCGAGCGGAACAGCCCAGCCATCTTGCGCTCGGATGAGCCGCTCCACCCAACGTCCCATACCACACCTCCCGTCGATGAGTATCCACAACGCGTCCACAGATGTTTCAACGTGGGGATAAGTCAGATGGTGACGGACGGAAACTCGTGGATAAGCCCGTTGTGGCGCCCAGGGCGTGGCGGATACATTTCGTCTTGCCCGAAGGGGCAGTGAGAACCGCCAGACCGGTCCGAGGAGCAATCCGCGGAACGGTCCCGGGAACCAGGTTCGCGAGCCGCAAGGCTCACGGACGAGGGACCCGGCGGCGACCTCGGACTCCGGACTTGTTCGGAGTGTGAGGACCCGCCGAAGGGCTGGTTTCCAGAGTTCCTTCGGGCGCTTTCGTGTGCGCCGCAGCCCCTGATCGTCTGCGACCGCAGAGCCTCCCGGCGCCAGGCACCTCGCGGCTGCCGACGCTGCAGTGCGCCCGCTGCTGCCATGCTCCCGTCGAGGTCCCGGCCCTCGGCGTTCGCTAGGCTTCGGACCATGCCCGAACCCACCCGCGCCGAGCGCCCACGTCCGTCGGCGGCGGGGCCGAGCGCCGCAGCCGCGCCGGCCGGCGCTGGTGCCCGTCCCGGACAGGACTGGCGGATCCTCGTCGCGGTCTTCTGGATCGCCTCGTTCGTCGAGGGCGTCGGGGTCAGCCAGGTCTTCGCGCTGCAACCGACGCTGCTGCGCGAGATGGGCGTCGCGGACGCCGATCGGCGCGCGTTCATCGGGCTGTTCAGCGCGCTGACCTTCGTCATCGGTGCGCCGCTGGTGCCGATGTGGGGCGCCTGGGCCGACAAGTACAGCCGCAAGGCCGTCATCGTCCGGAGCGCGCTCGTCGCTGCGGTGGTGTTCGCGGGCGTCGCCCTGTCGCGCGAGCCGTGGCAGCTTGCCGTCTCGATGCTGCTGATCGGCTTCCAGCTCGGGAATACGGGCGTGATGTTGGCGGCGATCCGTGACGTGGCCCCGCGCGCCCGACTCGGCACCGTCATCGCGTTCTTCGGCGTTTCGGCGCCGGTCGGCTTTGCCGTCGGACCGGTGCTCGCGGCGTTCCAGATCGATGGCCTCGGCTGGCCCGTGCCGTGGGTCTTCTGGTTCTCGTCGCTGCTGTCGCTGGGCTCCGCGACGATCGTGACCTTCGGGTCGAAGGAGGTTCGGCCGGAGGTCGTCCCGGCCGGCCGTGTCGTCGACCTCGCATTCGGGGCGGTGCGGAACGTGCTCGCCGACCCGGCGGTCCGGCGGATCTTCCTGATCTTCGGCGTGTCCTATCTGGGCACCCAGATGTGCCGGCCGTACATCCCGCTCCTGGTCGAGGGCCTGGCTGGCATCGGGCCCGGGCTCGCGTCGTCGCTCGGGCTCGTCGTCGGGACGGCGGCGCTCGTTGGTGCGCTCGTGGCGCCGCTGTCGGGCGCGATCGGTGACCGGGTCGGCTTCCGGCCGATCCTCATCGCCGCCCTCGGCGGGGCCGGCGTCGTGCTCCTCCTCATGCCGTTCGCCCCGACGATCCCTTCGCTCGCGGTCCTCGCCGTGGTCCTCGGCGCGTCCACGGCGACGGTCAGCGCGATGGTCTTCAGCCTGCTGGCGACCGAGGTGCCGCCGGAGCGTCGATCGGCGACGCTCAACCTCGTGTACCTGCCGCTCTACGTCGCGGGGATCGTCGGGCCGGCGGTCAGTGCCATCGTGGCCGCGACGACCGGTGTTGCGGGGGCGTTCATCGTCGGCGGCACGGTCTTCCTCGTGGGCGCGGGGGCGATCGCGCGCCGGCGACCGAGCCGTGCCGCGGCGCCCGCCGTCACGCCGGATGTGGCCTCGCCACCGATCGCCGAGGCCTGATCCCGGCCGCCATCGTGGCACCGGCACGACGGCCGCGGGCGGTGCTCGTCCTCGGGAGGCGGACCGCTAGGATGGGGCCGTGCCGAACATCGCCCTGCCACGCCCGCGCCCGCTGCCGCGACCCCGAGGCCGCCGTCCCGTCGGGGTCGTCGGTCCCGGCGAGGCCGTCGATACCGTCGCCGCCCCCGACATCATCGAGGCGGCCGGGCTGCGCTGGATCCACATCGAGACACCCAGGCTCGCCGACCGGGACTGGCTCGAGGCCAACTTCGAATTCCACCCGCTCGACTACGAGGACGTCTACTCGCGGAACAACCGCCCGAAGCTGGACCAGTACGACGAATACGTCTTCATCGTCCTCCACTTCCCGATGTACGAGAAGGAGTCCGGCCGAATCCTCACGGCCGAGCTCGACCTGTTCATGGGCCCGGACTACCTGATCACGCTGCCGAACCTGGCGCTCCCGCCGCTGACGGCGATGTTCGAGCGATACCGGGAAAAGGAGGACCTGCGCGAGACGACCTTCTCGAAGGGCTCGGGCTACCTGCTCTACAAGATCGTCGACACGTGCGTCGACGCGTCGTTCCCGATGCTCCGCAAGATGGCCTTGAAGCTCGACCGGATCGAGGACGACATCTTCGAGGGCCGCTCGTCGGAGATCGTCCGCGACATCTCGGAGGCGAAGCAGGAGATCATCAACTTCCGGCGGATCGTGCGGCCCCAGCGTGCCGTGTTGCGCGACCTCGAGCGGACGAAGCAGCGCTATCTCCAGGAAGAGCTGGAGATCTACTTCGACGACATCTCCGACGCGGCCGAACGGATCTGGGACACGCTCGAGAACGACAAGGAGGTCGTCGAGGCGCTCGAGTCCACGAACGAATCGGTCCTGTCACACCGGCTGAACGACTCGCTCCGGGTCCTGACCGCGGTGAGCGTCGTGCTCCTGCCGTTGACGCTGATCGCCAGCATCTTCGGCATGAACGTCCCGGTCCCCGGTGAGCAACAGGAGTTCGCGTTCCTCGGGATCATGGTGCTGATGGCCGTCCTGCTCCTGGGACTCGTCGCCTACTTCCGGCGGCGCGGCTGGCTGTAGCGGTTGGCTGTCGCGCAGCGACCGCGTAGCATGGCCACCCGAGGCGTGGACGCCCGGGCTGAACGGTGGCGGTGATGCCGATCCAGAAGACCACCGATCCCGCGCTCGTCGCCGGGCGCCGGGCATACGAGCGTCACGCGTGGGGCGAGGCGTACGACGGGTTGAGCGCCGCCGATGCGGCGGGCGCCCTCGGCGCCGAGGACCTGGAGCGGATGGCGATCGCCGCGTATCTGCTCGGCCGCCCGGACGAGTCCATCGCGGTCGGGGCAAGAGCCCATCTCGAGGCCGTTCGGACGGGCGACATCGGGCTGGCACTTCGTGCCGCGTACGGACTCGGGATGGAGCTGATCCAGCGAGGGGAGATGGCCCAGGGGAGCGGCTGGCTCGGCCGGGGCGCACGGCTCGCGCAGGAAACCGGATATGACGGCGTCGAGCTCGGGTCGTTGTTGATTCCGCAGGCGCTCCAGGCCCTGATGGCCGGCCGGCCGGCCGAGGCGCTCGAGGTCTTCGAGCAGGTGGCCGCCATCGCCGAGCGGTTCGACGACACCGACCTCCGGACCATGGGCCGGTTGGGTCGCGGGCAGTCGATGATCGCGATGGGCGAGACGCGCCCCGGCGTAGCGCTTCTCGACGAAGCGATGACGGCGGTGATCGCCGGAGAGGTCTCGCCGATCAACTCCGGGATCGTGTACTGCGCTGTCATCGAGGCATGCCAGTCGTTGTTCGACCTCCGGCGCGCGCAGGAATGGACCACGGCGCTCGAGCGATGGTGGGCGTCGCAGCCCGACATGGTGCTGTTCCGGGGCAACTGCCTCGTCTTTCGCGCGGAGCTGATGCGCTTTCACGGCGCGTGGGTCGAGGCAACGGACGAGGCACAGCGAGCCCGGGAGTGGCTGTCGAGACCGCCGCCGGAACCGGCGGTCGGGGAGGCGATCTACCAACTGGCGGAGCTGGATCGACTGCGCGGCAGGTTCGAGGCAGCCGAGGCGGGCTACCGTGAGGCCGGCACCTGGGGCCGCCTGCCGGAGCCCGGTCTCGCGCTGCTGCAGCTGGCCCGGGGGAACGTCACCGCTGCGACCGCGTCCATCCGGCGTGCCATGGCCGAGGCGACCAACGACCTGATTCGCGCGAGGATGCTGGAACCCGCCGCGGAGATCGCACTGGCCGCGCGGGACGTTGCCTCTGCGCGCGACGCAGCCGATCGACTCGGCGAGCTCGCGGACGGGATCGATGCGCCGCTCCTGCGCGCGATGGCGGCCCGGACGGAGGGCACCGTGCGCCTGGCGGAAGGCGACGTCGCCGGTGCGCTGGCCGTGCTGAGGCGCGCGTGGGAGGCATGGCGTGACCTCGACGCGCCTTACGAAGCGGCCCGCGTTCGCGTTCGGGCCGCGGAGGCCTGCCGTCGGCTTGGCGATCTTGAAGGCGCCCTTCTCGAAACAGAGGCTGCCCGCGAGGTGTTCGAGCGGCTCGGCGCAGCGGCGGACCTCGCGGGACTGGCGGTGGGCCCCGATCCGGACCACCCCGGCGGCCTGAGCGGGCGTGAGGTCGAAGTCTTGCGCCTGGTCGCGGCCGGGCTCACCAACCGGGCCATCGCCGAGTCCCTGACCATCAGCGAACGGACCGTCGATCGGCACGTCAGCAACATCTTCGCGAAGCTCGCGGTGTCCAGTCGGGCAGCGGCGACGGCCTTCGCCTACGAGCACGGCCTCATCTGACCGAGGTACCCATTCGGATCGTTTGCACGGTTTGGGTAGTACCGCCGATGCGCCCCGGGCCCCGGCGTCGATAGCGTGCTGTGTGGCGACCGGGCGAGCCGGTCGCCTCCGAACACGAACGACGCAACGGCAAGGGGGCAGGCGATGGACCGGAACACCGATCGGATCGACACGATCGTCATCGGCGCGGGGCAGGCGGGCCTGTCGGCCGGGTATCACCTCGCCAGGCGCGGGCTGCCGTTCGCGATCCTCGATGCAGATCGAGCGCATCGGCGACCACTGGCGGGACCGCTGGGACTCGCTTCGCCTCTACAGCCCGGCCCGCTACGACTCGCTCCCGGGAATGCGCTTCCCAGCTTCCTCCTCCCACTGGCCGACGGCTCGCGAGATGGCCGACTACCTCGAGGCGTACGCCCGACGGTTCGACCTGCCCGTCCGGAGCGGGACCCGCGTCGATCGAGTCGAGCCGATGGACGGCGGCTTCGTCGTGTCGACCGCAGACGGTGGGGGCCTCGCCGCACGTCAGGTCATCGTCGCGACCGGCCCGTTCCGGGAGCCCAACGTCCCGGCGTTCGCGGTCGAGCTCGACCCGTCGATCCGACAGCTGCACTCGCACGAGTACCACAACCCCGCCCAGCTCAGGGCTGGCCCTGTCCTCGTCGTCGGCCTGTCGCACTCCGGCGCCGACATCGCCTTTGAGGCCGCCAATGCCGGCCATCGGACGATCCTCTCCGGCAGGTCACACGGGCAGATGCCATTCCGGGTCACCGATACGAAGCGCGCCATGCTCGGCTGGCCGATCGTCGAGTTCGTGTTCGGACACGTGGTCACGATGCGCACGCCGATGGGCCGCCGCATGCGCCCGGAGATCCGGAAGGGCGGCGGCCCGCTGCTCCGCGTCCGCCTCGGCGACCTGGACAGGGCCGGCGTCGAGCGTCACGACGCGAAGACAGTCGGCGCTCGGGACGGCCGGCCGGCGCTCGCGGATGGCACGGTGCTCGACGTGGCCAACGTCATCTGGGCGACCGGCTATCGGCCCGACTACGCGTTCATCGCGGCATCGGTCGTCGGCGACGATGGCTGGCCGATCGAGGAGCGCGGCGTCAGCCCGGCGGTGCCGGGCCTCTACTTCCTCGGCGTCCCGTTCCAGTACGCCTTCTCGTCGATGCTCGTGGCCGGCGCAGGCCGCGATGCGGAGTACGTCGTCGAGCAGGTCGCGAAGCGAGTGGCGGCTCGCGACGTCAAGGTTGCGGCCGCACCAGCGCCCGCCGCTCGCTGAGCCGCGATCCTGGAAAGGGGGTTGCTCCGATGACGGACGACGCGCTCGCCACGCCGCGGCGGCGCTCGGCGATGGAGCGGTATCTGGCCGCGGAGACGCGGCTGTGGCAGCACTACGGGTTGTCGCCGCGGGCGCGATTCGTCGAACTCGCCTGGCCGCATGCGAGGCTGCGTGTGCTCGACGCCGGGAGCGGACGACCGGTCCTGTTCCTGCACGGCACGATCGGGCCCGCGGCGTGGGCCGCGCTGGTCGGCCGCCTGCCCGGGATCCGCGCTCTGGTCCTCGATCGACCTGGGTGGGGGCTGAGCGACCCGGTGGCCTTCCCGCGCTCGGCCATGCGCCCGTTCGTGGCGGACCTGATCCTCGGCGTCCTGGATGCGCTCGACCTCGAGCGGGTCGACCTCGTCGGCGGGTCGATCGGGGACGCCTGGGCGCTGAGCCTCGCCGAACACCACCCCGAGCGCGTCGGTCGCGTCGTCCTGCTCGGTGGCGGCCCCCTGGTCGAGGCGGTGCCCGTGCCGGGCATGATCCGGGCGATCGCCTCGCCGCTCGGCTCGGTCATCGTCCGGCTGCGGGTGAGCCCAGGCCGTCTCGACCGGATCCTGCGCGACAGCGGGCACGGGGCGAGCCTCGATGCAGGCAGCATCCCCGACGTCCTGCTCGATTGGCGGCGGTCCGCACATAACGACACCGCCGCCATGCGACACGAGCGATCGCTGGTCCGGAACGTCGTCCGAGGCGTGGGGTGGCGCCCAGGGATCAGCTTCGACGACGACGCGCTCCGCGCGATCGACCCGCCGGTGCTCCTCGTCTACGGGACTGCCGACCCCACTGGTGACGCCGGGATCTGGCGGGCTTTCATGGCGGCGCTCCCGAACGGATCCCTCGAGGTGATCGACGGCGCCGGTCACATGCCCTGGTTCGACGATCCGGTTCGCGTGGCGGGGCTGGTCGACGAGTTCCTGGGCGGCTCGACCGTTCGCCAGGGCCGACCCTGGGCGATCAGCGGCCGCGATCCGCAAGCCGGGACAAGCGATCTATGACGCGCCGAACGAGGTTCGGTGTTTCTCGCTCGGGCGGGCGCTCTTCCGGCGGATCCGTCGCCTGATCGTGCCAGTCGTCGCTCAGGGTCCGCAACGGCACCGGGGCAAGGATGTCCGGACCAAGGAAGGCCTTTGTCTTCGGCTGTCCATCGGGCGGCTCGTGTCGGCTCATGGTCCTCCTCCTCCACCCGGTATCCGGCACCAAACCCCTGCCGGACCTTGCACGACAACGTAAGCCCGATCCGGCGGCCGTCGATCGGCGAGGCCGTCTGGGCGCGGCCCGTGTCGCTGCCCGCTTTGCGTCAGGCCGGCAGGTCGCGCTCGGCGGGCCCGATGTAATTCACGTCCGGCCGGATGAGCCGGTTGTCCGCGGCCTGCTCCAGCACGTGCGCGGTCCAGCCCGCGTGCCGGGCGAGCGAGAAGGCGGCCGGGAAGAGGTCCTGCGTCAGGCCGACGCCCATCAGGACTGGCGCCGCGTAGTACTCGACGTTGGTCTTGAGCGGCCGGTCCGGGTGCTTCTCGGCGAGGATGCGCAGCGCCACGTCCTCCACGTCGATCGCGAGCTGAAGCCAGTCGGGGCGCGTGGGCATGCCCTCGGCGACCTTGCGGAGCGCTGCGGCCCGCGGGTCGTAGGCTCGATAGACGCGGTGGCCGAAGCCCATCAGCCGCTCGCCGCGGTCGATCGCGTCGCGGATCCAGGCTTCGGCGTGGTCGGCCGAGCCGATCCGTGCGAGCTGGTCGACGACCTCCGACGGGGCACCGCCGTGGAGCGGGCCCTTCATGGTCCCGATGGCCGCGGCCACTGCCGATGCGATGTCCGAGCGCGTCGATGTCACGACGCGAGCCGCAAATGTCGAGGCATTGAACCCGTGCTCGGCGGCCACGATGAAATACGCGTCGAGCGCCCGGGCGGCGGCGTCATCCGGCCGCTCGCCGTTGAGCTGGTACAGGAACCCTTCGACCACGTCGAGCCCGGGGTCGGGTTCGATCGGGTCCTGTCCGGCCCGGATACGCGCGAATGCCGCCAGGGCCGACGGCGAGAACGACGTGAGGGCCCGGGCCTGCTCCACGGTCGGAGGCCAAGGAAGCTCCTGTGTCGCTCCCCATGCGGACACCGCGGTCCGTAGTGCGTCCATCGGCTTGGTCTCGCGTGGCAGAGCCCGCAGGACCGCCATGACGGCGTCGGGGATCGAGTCCGGTCGAGAGTCGATGAGTTGGGATCCCACTCGCCGGTCCACAGCAGGTGAGCGACCGCATGGTAGGTGCCGTGCTCGACGAGGTCGCCGATGCGGTAGCCGCGATACAGCAGCCGACCGTTCTCGCCGTCCACGTAGCCGAGGGATGTCTGGCCGGCGATGACGCCTTCGAGACCTGGGGAGTAGGGCCGCGTCGCGGCAGGAGGCGGTTGGGTCATCGTCACAGGGTAGCCCTCACAAGCGTGGCCCGCAGTCTTGCATCGGCGGGCGCCGACCGGACCACGCCATTCTTCATGACAGGAAGGACTCGACGGCGGAAACGAAGGCGTCGGGATGGGTGTGATGGGCTGCGTGCCGAGCGCCTTCGATCACGACGACCCGGCCATCGGCGAGCCGCTCGTCGAGCGCGTACGTCGCGTCCCGAAAGACCGGCAGGCTCGCCGAACCAAGGACCTGGAGCACGGGCTGGCGGACACCTTCGAGCGCCTCGAGCGACGCCCCGGCCGCGGTCTCGGCATTGAGCTCGCGCAGGATGGTCCCCGCCGCGGCGACCCGGGTAGGCCAGACCGGGTTGGTCCGGTACGCCGTCACGTCGGCCGGGCTCATCCCGACGACCTCGGCAAGGAATGTCTCGAGAGCGCCCTCGGGATCGTCGGCGGCCAGTCGCTCCGCCAGTCGCCGCTCGATGCCGGTGGGGTGATAGCTGGCGCCGGGCGGCGTCGGGGCACCTTCGTAGCAGACCACCCGTCTGATCGCGTCCGATCGGATGGCCGCCCCGAGCGCGCAGCGCCCGCCATACGAGTGGCCGACGACGTCCACGGCTTCGCCCGAGTCGGCCGCGAGCGCCTCGGCGACCGCGGCGACGTCCTCGAATTCGCGCTCGATCGAGTAGGGGAGCGTGTCGCTCGAGGCGCCCCGCCCCCGCCGGTCGATCGCGTGGACGGCGTGGCTGCCGAGCGAAAGATGGCCCCACGACACGGAACGTGGTGTGGTCACCGCTCGTCCCGTGGACCAGGACCAGCGGCGGCGCCCCCGCCCCCGACGAGTAGACCGCGATCGGGGTCCCGTCCGCGCCGGCGACATGGATCGGGTCGGCGGCTGCGAGCGGACCCTCGGTCACCGGGGAAGTCGCGACGCGGCTTCCTCGTCCACGATCCAGGTCGAACCGTCGCGCACCGCAAGCTGCGCAGGCCAGCGTGTCGGATCCCGTTCGGAGCCCAGGACCTCGGCCAGGACCGCGGCCTTGCTCTCGCCTGTCGCGATCATCAGGACCTCCCTGGCAACGGTCACGACTGCCGGGTTGAGGGTGACGCGCGCCACGTGCGGTTCGATGTGGGTCGGCGCGTCGATGCCGAGCGCCAGCTGCTTCGCATGGAGGGCGGTCGATCCGGGAAAGACCGAGAGGACGTGCCCGTCGGCGCCCATCCCGAGGCTCATGATGTCGAACACCGGCCAGCCGTCGTCCGTCATCGGGGCCGCGGCGCGGAGCTCGTCGGCCATGGCGGCCGCGCACCAGGCCGGATCGTGGCCCTCGCCGATCGACTCGGTGGTCCGGAAGGGGTGCATCTGGTCGATCGGGAGCGCGACGCCGCCATGGCTGCCGGCGGTGCCTTCCTCGGCGGCGCCGACGCCGATCAGGATGTCGTAGAAGGGCTTGACGTTCGACAGAGGGTGGTCGCGAGGCACGAACCGATCGTCGCCCCACCACAGGTGGACATCTCCCCACGGGACCTCATCGCGCAGCGGCGCGGTCGACAGCGCGCGGCAGAGCCCGACCGCGCTCGATCCGCCGGTCACCGCCCAGTGCGCGACGCCGCGCTGACCTACCGCGGCCTCGAGTGCCCTCGCGATGTGCGCCGCGGCGGCGTCCGTCGCCGCCTCGGGATCGCGGACGACGACAAGGGCGGGCCCGCTCACCCGCCGGCGCCCGACCGCGCGCTCGACGCGCCAGCGCCCGAACTGCCCGCGCCCGAGCCCGTGCCCGACCCCCCGGGCACCGCAGGCGCCCCCACGATGAGTGCCGCCGACCGCAGCGCGTCCACCGCGACTGGATCCCGGCGGCCCGACTCGATGGCCTCCGCAAGCAGGTCCACCTCCGTCCGCCGCGGCGCCCGGAACGCGCGATCGAGCGCTTCCACCCCGTCCTGCCAGACCCGTACGCGAACGGTTTCCGCTTCGGCCGTCACATCGGCACGCAACTCGGATCCGCGCCGCTCGGCGAGCAGCTCGACCCGCAGAGTGGTCCCCGGCGGCATCGGCGACAGGATCGGCCGGACGATGACGCCGACCTCGGCTCGCCCGTCCGAGAGCGTCGCCGCGAGGCCGCGCCCGGCCGTCGTCCGGTTGGGCGCGGGACGCGGGCTCGTCGATCGCGGGGAGGCCACAGGGCCCAGGGGACGGACGACGCCGAGCCCGAGACGCGATGCCAGCCAGCCCACGTGGTAGATCGGCTTCACGAGGTTCGTGCCATCAGGCGCCCCGGTCTCGTCGTGCGTTGCGTACGTGACCGCGATCCGCCGCAGGTAGCGGAGATAGGGCAGGAATCCCGGATCGTCGAAGATCGAGGCGATCGCCTCCCGCCAGCGTGACTGGCGCACCAGGGCGAAGTCGCTGATCGCGAGACGCGTCGTCTCCTGGACGGCGGCGAGTTCGCGCAGCCGGCTCAGGCCATCGCCGCTCCACGTCGAGCCGTCGACGATCAGCCGATCCGCCCCCGACAGGAGATCGATGGTCTCGGGCCGCGCCAGCGGCGGCTCGCCGGGCCACCACACCGTGACCGGCAGGTCGTGGATGATCAGCGGCGTCGCGATCGCCGCGAGGTGACGTCCAGCCTCGCCGCCGGATATGACATGGATCGTCTCCGCACAGGTCTCGGCCGCGTCGGCACGGGGCAGGATGCAATGCGCTTCGACCCGGGCGTCCAGCCAGGACGGCCCGTCGGGGTCGGCCGACTGGATGACGATCGTGCGCGAGGGATGACGCCCCGTCAGGAGCTGCATCGTCGCCGCACATCGCACGGCGTACTCCTGCCGCCGGGCGACGATGACCAGGTTCATCACGCTCGTGCGGGCGGAGACGCGCCGGCCGAGCTGGCCGTCGACGTCGGTCATGAGGTCCTGGTTCGCCCAGATCCGGCTGAGCTCGACTTCGATCTCGGGGATGCTGTGTGCCCGCGCCGACCAGCGCAGGACGGGCGGTGCGATCGGCATCACATCGGTGGTCATCGTCGATCGGCCTCTAGAACCGCCGCCAGCGGCGGCCTTCGCGCGCCAGGAGGTCGTCGGCGGAGGCCGGACCCCACGTCCCGGCCTCGTAGTTCGGGAAGTCCGGCGGCGGTGAGTCGGCCCACGAGTCGATGATCGGGTCCACGATGCCCCACGCCTCCTCGACCTCGTCGGCCCGGGTGAACAGCGACGCGTCGCCCTGCAGGGCATCGAGGATGAGGGTCTCGTAGGCGTCCGGGGAATCGACGCTGAACGCGGACCCGTACGTGAAGTCCATCGTCACCGACCGGACGTCCACGCCGAGACCCGGCACCTTCGCCCCGAACCGGAGCATGATCCCCTCGTCGGGCTGGATCCGGATCGCGAGAAGATTCGCCTCGGGCTCGACGCCTTCGTCCTTGAACAGCCGGTGCGGGACCTCCCTGTACTGGATGGCGATCTCGCTGGCTCGCTTGGGCAGGCGCTTGCCGGTCCGCACGTAGAAGGGGACCCCGGACCAGCGCCAGTCGTCGATGGTGAGCCGGGCGGCGACGAACGTCTCGGTCTCCGAGGTCGGATCGACGTCGTGCTCGTGCCGGTAGCCCGGCACCTCGGTCGCGGCGACCCAGCCGGGACCGTACTGGCCGCGGACCACGCCCATCCCACCGCCGACCCCCTCGGTCGTGATCGCGCGGAGGATCTTGACCTTCTCGTCGCGCAGGGCGTCCGCCTCGAATCTCGCCGGCGGTTCCATGGCGACGAGGCACACCAGCTGCAGAAGATGGTTCTGGATGACGTCGCGCGAGGCTCCGGTCTGCTCGTAGAACGCGCCGCGATTCTCGATGCCGATGGATTCGGCCACGGTGATCTGGACATGGTCGACGTAGCGCCGGTTCCAGAGCGGTTCGAAGATCCCGTTCCCGAACCGGAAGACCAGCAGGTTGCGGACCGTCTCCTTGCCGAGGTAGTGATCGATGCGATAGACCTGCGACTCCCGGAAGACCTTGCCGACCTCGCGATTGAGCCGTTTGGCGGACTCGAGGTCGTGGCCGAACGGCTTCTCGATGACGATCCGGCGCCAGCCGCCGTCGTGGTGCTCGTGATCGAGCCCCACCCGTCCGAGCTGCGAAACGATCGTCGCGAACTGCGACGGTTGGGTGGCGAGGTAGTAGAGCCGGTTGCCGCGGGTGCCATGCTCGGTGTCGAGGGCGTCGAGGTGCGAGGCCAGCCTGTCGAAGCCGCTCGGATCGTCGAAGTCCATGCGGTCGTACGAGATCCTTTCGGCGAAGGTCCCGCAGGCATCCTCGTCGAGCGGCAGGACCCGACTGAATTGCTCCAGGGACTTGCGGATCTCGGCCCGGAAATCCTCGTCGTCGTGCTCCCGCCGGCCGACCGCCACGAGCCGGAATTCGTGCGGCAGAAGGTTCGTCCGCCACAGCTGGTAGAGCGCCGGGATGACCTTGCGGTGGGCGAGGTCGCCGGTCGCCCCGAACAGGACGAGCATCGATGGATCCGGCACGCGCTCGAGGCGCAATCCTTCGCGCAGGACGTTCTCCACGCGCTTCGCGCGCGATGCCCGCTTGCCGGCGCGCGCGAGGCGCAGGTCCTTGGCCGTGAGCGGCGCGTCCTTCGTCCTCGGCGCGGGCTGCGCGGGGATCGGCTGGTCGGGCGGTGCCTCGACCGGCGAGGGGTCATTTGGCCTGGCCCGTGGCTTGGCCGTCACGCTGCGCGGTCGGGACGCCGCCATCGTGCGCTACTCGGTCTTGACGGCGTGGCCGCCGAACTCGTTGCGGAGCGCGGCCAGAACCTTTGCTCCGTACGAGTCGTCCTGTCGCGACCGGAAGCGGGTCTGCAGCGAGAGGGTGATGATCGGCGCCGGGACGTCGTGGTCGATGGCCTCCTGGACCGTCCAGCGGCCCTCGCCGGAGTCCGCCACGAAGCCCTTCAGATGCTCGAGATCCTCGCCGTTGGCACGGAACGCGCGCCCGGCAAGCTCCAGCAGCCAGGAGCGGACGACGGAGCCCTGCATCCACAGCTCGGAGATGGCACCGAGGTCGAGGCTGTAGTCGCTCGCGTGCATGATCTCGAAGCCCTCGGCGTAGGCCTGCATCAGGCCGTACTCGATGCCGTTGTGGACCATCTTCACGTAGTGCCCGGCACCCGGACCGCCGACGTGGAGATAGCCGCCCTTTGGCGCGAGCGTCGTGAACACCGGCTCGAGCGGCTTCACGACCGACTCCTCGCCGCCGACCATCAGGCAGTAGCCGACCTGGAGCCCCCAGATCCCGCCCGAGGTGCCGGCGTCGACATAGCCGATGCCCTTCTCCTTGAGCGCGGCATGGCGGCGGACGTCGTCGTGGAAGTTGGTGTTGCCGCCGTCGATGATCGTGTCGCCCGGCTCCAGGTGCTCGAGCAGCTCGGCGATCTGCGCCTCGGTGGCGTCGCCGGCTGGGACCATGATCCAGACCGCACGCGGCTTCTCGAGTGCGCCGACCAGCTCCGCGATCGAGAAGGAGCCGATGGCCCCTTCGCCGGCGATCTCGGTCGTCTTCTCGGGGGTCCGGTTGTAGGCGACGATCTCGTGCCCGTCGAGGAGCAGCCGGCGGACCATGTTGGCGCCCATCCGCCCGAGCCCGATGAACCCGATACGCATCGCGGTCACGCCTCCGTTCTGTCGAGGGCCGCCGCGAGCGCCTGTTCGAGCGCCGCGAGCCCCGCGTCCGGATCCGCACCGAGGTGGACCCGCAGGATGGGCAGATCGTGCGACTCGATCGCCCGGAAGTCACCTGCCGCCTGGGCATCGATGAGCTGACCGAACGTGTACGGCCAGTCCGGGATCTCGCGGTCCTCGGGATGGTCGGCGGTCAGCTGGATGAACCAGCCGATGGGTGCGCCACCCTTGTGGAGCTGGCCGGTCGAGTGCAGGAAGCGAGGGCCGTAGCCGGCGGTCGTCGCGCGAAGCGTGCGGTCGCGCAGGAGGGCGCGGATCCGGGCGAGCGCCGCGTCGCGCGCCTCGCGTGGGCGCGATGAATGCCTGGAGCGCGAGGTAGGCGTCCGGGCGACGTCGAGCCAGGTGGCGCGCCAGCTCCGCGACGATGTCGCCGTCGCCCTCGGTCGAGGTCAGCCGCAGCGCCGCGTCACCATGCAGCGCGATGCCCTGGCCGGTCGCCAGCACGCTGGCGAGGGAGGTCGGCGTCCCGCCCTGCCCGAACGCGGCCAGCAGGTCGCGGGTCAGCTGCTTCGCCTCCTCGACGTTGGGCTGGTCGAACGGGTCGATGCCGAGGACGGCGCCGGCGATGGCGGTGGCGACCTCCCAGCGGACGAATTCGGCGCCGAGGTCGATGGGGTCGGTCGAGGACGATCCGGATGACCGGGTGGCCGGCCATCTCGAGAGCTTCGGCAAGGGCGTCGCGACCGCCGTCATCGGATCCTTCGAGGGCGATCCTGACGAACGCCCGGTCGTTGCCGTACGTCTCCACGCCGCCGAGCGGCTCGAGATCGACGGGCACGATCCCGACCTGGCGCTTGCCGGTGCTCTCCGCGATGAGCTGCTCGAGCCAGGCTCCGAAGCTCGCGATGTCGTCGTCTGCCAGGATCGTCAGCTTGTCGCGCCCGGCGCGGGCGAGGGTCCCGATGGCCAGGCCCAGCGAGAGGCCCGGATTGGCCGCGGGCTCGGGTTCGCGGCAGGCGGCCAGCATCGTCGCGGCGGACGCGAGCAGAGGATCGAGGTCGATCCCGATGAGCGACGCGGGCACGAGTCCGACGTACGTGAGCGCCGAGTAGCGCCCGCCGATGTCGGGCGGGTTGAGGAATACCTCGCGGACGTCGTCGTGATGGGCGATGGCTTCGACGCTCTTGCCGGGGTCGGTGATCAGTGCGAAGTAGGCCCCGGGGTGCTCGTAGACGTGGTGCGGGACGGCCTTGAGACCCTTCTCCGCGCGGTCCCAGGCGTAGGCCATGAACGCGTTCGGCTCAGTCGTCGTGCCCGACTTCGATGCGACCAGCATGAGCGTCCGAAGCGGATCGAGGTCGTCGAGGGTCGCCGCGACGTATGCAGGGTCGGTCGAATCGAGGATCCGCAGGTCGAGATAGCCCTCGACGCTGCCGAACGTCCGCAGCAGGACGTCCGGTGCGAGGCTGCTGCCACCCATCCCGGCGACGACCGCCGTCGTGAATCCCTCGTCGTCGACGGCGTCGCCGAAGCCTTCGAGACCGGCGGTCCGCTCGGCGAAGTGGGCCGGCGCATCGAGCCAGCCGAGACGGTCCGCGATGCCTCTCGGCGACACGCTGGTCGTTCGTCCAGAGACTGACGTCACGGGCGAACAGCCGGTTCGCCCAGTCCTCGGTCCGGGCCCGTTCGACGGCCATGTCGTAGGCGGACGTGGCGTCGCCGAGGGCGAAACGGGGAGCGGAGACAGCAGTCTGGGCGGGGTCAGGCATCGGGGCCTCCGAAGCGTAGATCGCGAGTGTGAACGAACGGTTACAACTCGGCGTCGGATCGATGCAGGCCCGTTCGGGGCCGACGGTCGGGGCTCATGGTACGCCGCTCGCCGGGGTGGCTTCGGCGCGTCCGCTGCAGCGTCGGGTGGACCCTGTGCACGACCCATCGATCCGAGGGTCGCGCGGCCGTCGATCAGGCCTGAGCGGGCCCACGCGCTGGATTCGTGCGCTGAGAGAAGAAGCCGGAACGGCGTTAGCGCCGGATGCCGCACCGTCGCCGCGGCGGCTCGGACGGCGTGCCGAACTTGTACTCGGCGTAACGCGCCGACGGATGGTGCACGGCGATCGCCATCAACGAAACCGTTGAGCAGGTTGGTCGCCCGCGGCGGCCATCGGGCGACGGTGGATGCATTCGACGAAATCGTCGGGCGGTGGGCGATGTTGAGCGTCGTCCGGGCGCCCGCCGGCTCATTCCGATGCGCCGCTCGAAGCCTCGATCGCGAGCACCTTGGCCAGTCTCCGCCGATGGCGCGGCTCGCCGCTGAACGTGGCCGCCAGGAACGCCACGGCGCACTCGAACGCCGGTTCGGGCCCGATCACCCGCGAGCCCAGGGTCAGCACGTTCATGTCGTCGTGCTCCACGCCCTGGTGCGCCGAGTACGTGTCGTGGCACACCGCGGACCGGATGCCGCGCATCTTGTTGGCCGCCACGGACGCGCCGACGCCCGAGCCGCAGATGAGGATCCCGCGGTCCGCATCGCCCGCCTGGATCGCCTCGCCGAGCCGTTGCGCGAAGTCCGGGTAGTCGTCCTCGGCGTCGGTGCCGTCACCCCCGAGGTCGATCCACTCGTGGCCGAGGCCGGCTCCGGCCAGGCGGCGACGAAGTTCGTCCTTGAGAGCCGCCCCGGCATGGTCGGCGGCGAACGCGACACGCATGCCGGCAAGGATACGGCCCGTCCGTGCCGACAAGGCGTCGGACTATGCTTCGCAACGTCTTCGCGCCGACGAGCTCAGGAGTGACCTGGATCCGACCCCTGCGTCCGGGGGACGCCGGCCTCGCCCTCCCTGATCGTCGGATGGCGGCCGAAATGGCCGGCGTCGAGGGTCGGGATCCGACCGTGGAGGCCGTCCCGGACCACGCGCCTCGCGACGTCGGCGACGCGGTCGGCGGTGAAGCCGAACTTATCGAAGATCGTGCCTGCGGGCGCCGAGGCGCCGTAGTGGTCGAGGCCGATGATCGCGCCCTCGTCGCCGACCCAGCGCTCCCAGCCGAACGAGGCGCCGACCTCGACGCTGACCCGCTTGCGGACCGAGGGCGGCAGGACCTCGTCGCGATAGGCGACATCCTGGAGATCGAACTGCTCCCAGCAGGGGAGTGACACGACGCGGGTCGGGATGCCCTCGCCCTCGAGGGTCTCGGCGGTCGCGTGCGCGAGCTGGAGCTCCGAGCCCGTCGCGATGAGGATCAGCTCGGGCGCGCCCGAGGCCTCGCGCAGCACGTACCCGCCGCGCGCGACGCCCTCGCGGGCGAGCCGGTCCGTGCCGGGCAGCACGGGGAGCTTCTGGCGGGTGAGCGCCAGCGCGACCGGACCGTCCGAGTGTTCGATGGCGAGCGCCCAGGCGGCGGCCGTCTCGTTGGCGTCGCCGGGCCGGACGAAGGTCAGGTTCGGCATCGCGCGCAGCGCGGCGTAGTGCTCGACCGGCTGGTGGGTCGGTCCGTCTTCGCCGAGCCCGACCGAGTCGTGCGTCCAGACGTAAACGACGTGCAGGCCCGACAGCGCCGCCAGCCGGACCGAACCGCGCATGTAGTCGCTGAAGTTCAGGAACGTCGCGCAGTACGGGATGAACCCGCCGTGGTAGGCGATCCCGTTGGCGGCGCCGCCCATCCCATGCTCGCGGACGCCGAAGCGAAGGTTGCGGCCGGCCTCGTCGGCGCTGAAGTTCGGATCGCCCTTGACGTCGGTGAGGTTGGACTCGGAGAGGTCGGCGGCCCCGCCGAACAGCTCGGGCAGCGGCGCGGCGAGCGCCTGGATCGCGTCCTGGCTGGCGTTGCGGGTCGCGACCTCGGTGCCGGTCTCGTAGGTCTTGAGCCCAGCGTCCCAGTCGGCGGGGAGCGTGCGAGCGATGCGGCGCCGGAACTCGGCGGCCTCGTCCGGATGCGCCGCGGCGTACCGCTCGAGGCGCGCCTCCCAGTCGGCCACCAGTTCCTCGCCGGCCGGGATGGCCGTCCGGAAATGCTCGGCGGCCTCGTCCGGGACGTAGAACTGGCGGTCGGGGTCCCAGCCGTAGGCCTCCTTGGTCAGGCGGACCTCGTCGGCGCCCAGGGGCGACCCGTGCGCCTTCTGGCTGTCGTGCTTGTTCGGGCTGCCGTAGCCGATGTGGGTGCGGACCGCGATGAGGCTGGGGCGTTCGTCGGCCCGGGCGGCCTCGATGGCGGCCTCGATCGCGGCGAGGTCGTTGCCGTCCTCGACCCGCTGGGTGTGCCAGCCGTAGGCGTCGAACCGCTTGGGGACGTCTTCGGAGAAGGCCATCGCGGTGGGGCCGTCCAGCTGGACGTGATTGTCGTCGTACAACACGATCAGTTTGCCCAACCGGAGGTGGCCGGCGAGGCTCGATGCCTCCGAGGCGATCCCTTCCTGGAGGTCGCCGTCCGACGCGATCACGTACGTCCGATGGTCGACGATCGTGGCGTCGGGGGCGTTGAACTCGGCCGCCAGGCGGCGCTCGGCGATCGCCATACCGACAGCGTTGCTCAGCCCCTGGCCGAGCGGCCCGGTCGTGGCCTCGACGCCCGGCGTGAGGCCGTACTCCGGGTGGCCGGGCGTGATCGAGCCCCATTGCCGGAACGACTCCAGATCCTCGAGCGAGACCTCGTAGCCGGTCAGGTGAAGGAGCGAGTAGAGCAGCATGCTGGCGTGGCCCGCGCTGAGCACGAACCGGTCGCGATCGGGCCAGTCGGGCCGGGTCGGGGCGTGGCGCAGGAAGCGCGTCCACAGCACGTAGGCCATGGGCGCCGCACCCATCGGGGCACCTGGGTGACCGGAATTCGCCTTCTGGACGCCGTCGATCGAGAGCGTCCGGATGGTATCGATGGCCAGCTGGTCGATGTCGGTGGTTGCAAGCGTCATCGGTCAGGCTCCAGCGCGGCGCGTTCCATTGTCTCGTGGGCCAGGCCATTGTAGGCAGGGCCGGGTTGCACTCCCGCTTCGGGATCGGCGCAAATGGATCGGCCGGCGTTGCTGCCGGCCGATCGAGTCATCCGCCCTCGCTCCGGGATCGTCTCACGGCGCTCCGGCCGCCGTTCGCACATACATCCGCGAGTTGGCCGTCCCCGCGGTGTAGCCGTTCCACAGGAGCGTGCGCCGGCCGGTGGACGGCCAGGCGATCGAAGGCGCGTCGTTGATCTTGCGGACGGTCGTCGACGAGGTCGCAGCGACGACCTGGGTCGCGTACCAGGCGGCCCCGTTGTTCGCCGATTCGGCCCACAGGACGTTCGAGGCGCCGCAGCCGGCATCGCACCCGACCCAGCTGACCCCGATCCTCGAGGTGCCGTTCAGCACGACGGTCGGCTGGCAGTGTGGTCGTACGGTGTGCCGTCGTCGGGGTTCTGAACCTCCCGTGCAGGACCCCAGACGCCGCCCGACCGCACCGCACTACTGCGCCGTCGCCGTCCCCCACGCAACGGCGAGCCGGCCCGAGATGGCCGCGGCATCCGGCACGTAGGTCGCGGCGGAGGCGAGGACCTGGGAGCCGCCCCACGTCGATCCACCGTCGGTCGAGATGCGGGAACGGATCTGGATCGCGTCCGTCGCGGCCCAGGCGACGATCACGGTCGAACCAGTGGCGGCGACCGTCGGGAAGCCGGCGTAGCCGTTGCCGCCCTTCCGCGTCGTCGAACCCACCTTCACGTTCCGCCAGGTCACGCCGCGGTTCGCCGTGATGAGCAGGCGGATGTCACCGGTATTCGAGTCGGTGTAGGCGAAGTAGGCGCGACTTCCGGCTGCGGCGACCAGCGGCGTCCACGCTCGCCCGGTGGCCGACGTCAGCCGCACCGGGCTGCGCCACGAGCCGCCGGCGCCGTTATTCGTGCTCACCCGGACCCAGACGGCGCGGGGTGCCGTCGGGCTGTAGTGGAGCACGCGCCGCTCACTGATCCAGACGGCGTAGACCGTGGAGCCCGCCGCGGCGATGACGGCCTGGTCGCCGTGCTGCGTCGACGGGTTGAGCCTGACCGGGGTCGACCAGGTGCTTCCCGTGGCGCTGGCGCTCCGGACGTAATTGACGCCCTGGTACGGGCCGGTGTCGGTGATGTTCCGGCCGCCGACGCGGTCGGTCAGATAGACCGCGTGGAGGTAGCCGGACGTCGTGGTGGTGGCCGTCCGAGCGAGCGCGCCTCCGTAGCTTCACGTGCGGGCGTATCCCGCGCCGTACGCGGTCCCCCACGCGACGTGCGAGACCGCCTGTCCGATGCCGGCGACCGGGGCCCCTCCGAGTCCGGCCGCCGTGGCATCCAGCGCCAGGACGACCGCGGAATGGTCGCCCAGGGCGCTCGGGGTGAACGTGACATCGACCGTACATGTCCCACTCGGCGCGACCGGCGCGGAGGTGCACGTCTCGGCGGCGATGCCGAAGGCCGCCGGATCATCGCCGGACAGGGTCACCGACGCGACCGTCGCCGGGAGAGCAGTGCTGTTGGTAAGAGTGATGGTCCGCGACGGACTGGTCGTTCCGACCGGCCTGCCGGGAAATCGCAGCGTCCCGGGGGAGGCGATGAGCACCGGAATGCCGTCGGTCGGACCCGCCGTCGGGAGGCCGGCCGTGAGATCGGACGTCGCCTCGCGTGCCGACGCACTCGTCGCCGATGCCGGCAGCATCATCGCGACGGCAGCGGCGAGCGCCGCGATGCGCAGGATCCTTGAATGGGTTCGACACGTGTCGCCTCCGTTCGCTCGCCGCGTGCGCTCGTGCTCCCTCGAGACCCCGATGGGTCCATCCACGGCCGCGCCACCCTGCTGACGCCTTCGACGTGGCGCCGTTACATCGCGGTGCGACTTGCGCTTCGCGGTGCGGGCCGCGACCATCGATGGCCATGCCTGCCCTTCCGTCGCCCCGGCGGCGCCGCACACGAGCCCTGGGTCGAACGAGGGCCGGCGGTGCCGGTTCGCCGGCCGTGGTCGTCGTCGGGGACCTCATGCTCGACGTCGTGCTGACGCCGGCGCGATCGCTCGAGAGCGGGACCGACGTGCCGGGGCGCGTGACGTTCGTGCAAGGGGGATCGGCGGCGAACACGGCCCGCTGGCTGGGCAGGCTCGGGGCACGGTCGAGCCTGATCGCGGCGGTCGGCCGTGATGCGGCCGGGCGTTCGCTGACCGAGGCGGTCCGCGCGGATGGCGTGACACTGCGGGTCGTGCGCGTCGCCGGCGCACGCACCGGACGGATCGGGGTCGTGGTCGCGCCGGGTGGGCAGCGCACATTCGTCGCCGACCGGGGCGCGGCCGACCATCTTCGGCCCGAGGACCTCGAGGCCGATTGGTTCAGCAGGCGCCGACGTCGTTCACCTGCCGATCTACTCGCTGCTCGGCGTTCCGCTCGGTGAGGCGGGGCGGAGGGCCATCGAGCTGGGGCGCGCCGCCGGCGCCGCCATCAGCGTCGACCTCGCGTCGATCGGCCCCCTGCTGGCCGGTGGACGGCGGGCCGCTCGCGGCCTGATCGAAGGGCTCGCGCCCGACCTTCTGTTCGCCACCGCCGCGGAGGCCGATGCCTTTCTCGGCAGCCGCCCCAAGGACCGGCTCCTGGACTATGCGACCGTGGCCGTCGTCAAGCGCGGCGCCAAGGGGGCCACCGTTCTGGCGCGCGACGCCGGCAGGAGCCATCGGTTCGAGGTGGCGACCGCGCCGATCGCCGTCTCGGACACGACCGGAGCCGGCGACGCTTTCGACGCGGGGTTCCTGGTCGCCTGGATCGCCGCGCGGGCCGCCGGAATGCCGGCATCGGCCGCGCTCCATCGAGCGGCGCTCGCGGGTCACCGTGCCGCGGCACGACAACTCGGTGCGCCAAGGCAGGAGCTGGCGCTTGTGTAGGCCCGGTTTGCTCATTGCGGTGCCGCTCCGATGATCGACGAACGGCTGGCGATCAGCGCGGAGGTCGAAGACGCCCTGGCGCGCCGCCGCGCCGTCGTCGCGCTCGAGTCGACGCTCATCAGCCACGGCCTTCCGTATCCGCAGAACCTCGACGTGGCTCGGGAGTCGGAGAGCGCGGTCCGTGCGGCTGGGGCCGTTCCCGCCACCGTGGCCATTCATGGCGGACGGCTCCTGGTGGGCCTCGACGAGGCCGCGCTGCTCGCCCTCGGGGCCGCGCCCGCGGGTTCCGTGCGCAAGGCCGCGCGCCCGAGCCTGGCTGCCGCGCTCGCCGACGGTGGCTGGGCCGCGACGACCGTGTCCGCCACGATGATCGCGGCCCATGCCGCGGGGATCGGCGTGTTCGCGACCGGCGGCATCGGTGGCGTCCACCGCGGGGCACTCGGCGAGCTGAACTCGGGCACGGGCGGCCGCGGCGGCTCGGCGCCGTCCTTCGACATCTCGTCCGACCTCGAGGAACTCGGGCGCACGCCGATGGCCGTCGTGTGCGCCGGTCCGAAGGCGATCCTCGACGTGCCGGCCACGCTCGAATACCTCGAGACGCGCGGCGTCCCGGTCGTCGCGGTCGGTCAGCCCGAGCTCCCGGGCTTCTTCGCGCGCTCGGCGGGGATCCGGGCGCCGGAGACCGTGGCCGATGTGGGGGCGGCGGCCCGGCTCGTCGTCATCCACCTCGGGCTTGGCCTCGGGAGCGCGGTCCTCGTGTGCGTGCCGGTGCCGGACGCGGCGGCACTCCCCGAGGACGTCGCCCGCGACGCCGTGTCGAGGGCGATCGGAGACGCCGATGCCGCCCGCATCGGCGGGCCCGCCCTCACTCCCTGGCTGCTCGCTCGGATCGCCGAGATCACGGGGGGAGCGTCTGTTCGCGCGAACACGGCGCTGATCGTCAACGACGCTCGCGTCGCAGGCGAGCTGGCCGTGCGCCTGGCCGAGGAGTGACCGCCGGCTTCTGGACGCCGGGCGGGCGAATCTCTGCCATATACGAGCGTGATTCGTGCATATGCGAGCTCGGGGACGCGAAACCGGCCGAATCCTTGCCACCCACGAATGAGGGTCGTATCGACTCTCGGAAACGGCCTCGTCGGCCAGAGGTCTCGCATAACACGAGCACCAGTGATATCTGGCGAGGATCCTCGGCGGGGTGGACCGGGGCCGAGGGGCCGCGCCGTCTCGCCGGCCTTTCGGCCGCTGCTACACTCACTGTGCCGGGCCAGCGGCTCGTGTCGAGGAGGACCCCATCCCCAATGAGGATCTACGAGGGCAGCCCGCGCCAGGACTTCGAAGAAGTCTTCCGCTCGGTGGGCGCGTTCCTCGACCAGCACGGGATGCGTGACATGCATCGTCCTCGAGGCGCCGGATGGCTTCATCGTTCAGGGGGTGGTCGTCCAGGGAGGCAACTCTGGAACATGGTCCGACGCCGTCGGGACGCTGACGAAGGAGACGCTCACCTTCCTCGATGAGGACATCGCCCGGTTCATGGAGGAAGCAGCAGCCCGACGCGGCGGTCGCACGGATCCGGACCACAAGGGCGGCCACTACGAGACCGCCTTCCGCGTCCTCGGTCAATATCTCGACGACCAGAAGCCGCACGATATCTTCTTCTTCGAGCAGGACGGCGCGTTCGTCCTGCGACTGTTCATGGCAGGCCAGGCAGGAGGCAAGCACGTGCTTTCCGAGTTCACACGCGACGACATCGACGAGCTCGTCGCCCGCGGGCCGAGCCTCCGTCACACTGAACCCAAGGTCTGATCGTCAACCCATCGCATCGCACGGGAGGTAGGACATGAAGGCACTCAAGACCGTCGCCGTCGCCCTGGGGATCACCCTCGGCGCGTTGATCGTCATCCCCCTCGCGGTCCTCGCCGGACTGTTCGTCTGGCTGAAGCTCACCGAAGAGGCGGACGAGGAGATCCTCGAGCTCGACCAGGAAGGCGCCTGATCCCCGACGACGGGGCTCCGACAGCCAGCACGACGCCCGCCCGACCGGCGGGCGTCGAAGTTTCCGGCCCGGCCCGATCGGTGGCCGCGCCGTCCGCCCTCCGGGGTCGGCCGGCCGCGGCCGCGCGACCTGGCACCGCCCGCGACCGCCGTCTCGCGGAGATCGGCGTCCTGGTGGTCATGGTGTTCTGGGCCGGGAATTTCATCGTCGTCAAGGGTGCCGTCGGCGTGCTGCCACCTGTCGCCTTCACGTTCCTGCGGTATTGCCTGGCCTCCGCGACCCTGCTGGCGATCCTGCGCTGGCGCGAGAGATCGTTCCGCTTGCCGCACGGGGATATCGCGAAGGTGTTCGCCCTCGGCGTCATCGGGTTCGGCTGTTACCAGATGCTGTGGCCAGTGGCGCTCCAGATGATCCCGGCCGGTGATTCGGCGTTGCTCATCGCCGCCACGCCGGTGATGACGGCGCTCCTCGCCATGGCGGTCGGCGCCGACACACCGAACACGGTCAAGGTGGTGGGCGCGCTCGTCTCGTTCGTCGGGGTCGGGCTGGTGATCGCGGCGGGGCAGGGCCTCGGCCTCGGCTCCTCGCTCATCGGCAGCGGGCTGACCCTGCTGGCGGCCGCCTGCTGGTCGATCTACACCGTGTTCGGCGCGAGCATCCTGCGACGGCACTCGCCTCTCGTGACGTCGACGTGGGCACTCGTGGCCGGGACCGTGGTCATGGCGCCGGTCGGCATCGCCCAGCTCGCCACGACCGATCTCTCGGTGATCACTCCGGCCGTGCTGTTCGCGATCTTCTACGCCGGCGTGCTGGCCGCCGGGCCCGCAAACGTCGTGGTCCTCCAGGGCGTCAAGGTCCTGGGCCCGACCTGGGTGACGGCACTGCAGTTCCTCGTGCCGCCGCTCGCGGTCGTGATGGCCGCCATCTTCCTCGCCGAGCCGATCCGGCCCGGCCAGGTCATCGGTGGCGCCGTGATCCTTGCGGGCATCGCCCTCCTGCGTCGCGGAACGTGGCCCGGACGGCCGTCGCCCGGTTCGCGGGTCGCCGCGCCGGAGCCCGCCACTTGATCGAGGGCCCGGACGGGGTCGCGCCGCCCGATCCCACCGCTCGTCGAGGGCGCGCCGCCGCTCGCGATCCTCGTCGACTACGACGGAACGATCGCCCTCACCGACGTGTCCGACACGGTGATGGCCGAATACGTCTCGGACGGCTGGGAGGCCGAGGCCGCCGCCTACGACGCGGGACTGATGGGCTCGCGACGGCTCATGACGATCGAGATGTCGATGGTCGACGCCGACCCGGCCGCGCTGTTCGCGACCGCCGCCGCGCAGCCGCACGATCCCGGCATTCGGCCCGTTCGTGCGACGGGCCCAGGCCGCAGGGATCCCGGTCGAGGTCGTGTCGGACGGGTTCGGTTTCTTCATCCGGCCGGCGCTCGGGACTCTCGGGGGTGGGGAGCTCCCGGTCATCACGGCACGGACGACCTTCGCCGGACGTCGCGCCCGGATCGACTACCCCAACGGCAACCCGCGCTGCCTCGTGTGCGGGACGTGCAAGCGGGACCGGGTCCTCGCCCACCAGGCCGCGGGCCGTGCGGTCGTCTTCATCGGTGACGGCGAGAGCGACCGGTATGCGGCCGGGTACAGCGACGTCGTCTTCGCCAAGCGCTCGCTCGTGCGCATCTGCGTGGAGGCGGGCTGGCCGTTCCGGCGCTGGACGGAGTTCGCCGAGATCGAGGCATGGCTCGAAGAGACGTTGACGGCGTGGGAGACGGACCCGGCGGTGCTGCCCGGTCCGGGCGAGCACCCGTTCTTCTGTGGCCCCGAGGTCTGGGGCGAGGGGCTGATGGATCCGCCGCCGGGGAGCTGGCCACCGCGGGGATGACGCGTGTCAGAGGCCCGGGCGGGCGGTGCGCCGGGGAGTGATGTCGGTAGTGATATCATGACACCATGAATCGCACCACGCTGACGCTCGACGACGATGTCCGACGACGTCTACGCCGCATCGCCGCGGAACGTGGCGTCTCGATGGCCACGATCATCCGGGAGGCGATCGACGAGAAGGTCGATCGAATGGCTCCGAAGCCTCGCAGCTTGGGTGTCGGCGCATCCGGCGTCTCTGACACGGCGCGGCGGAGCGCCGAGGAGCGGCCTGAACTTCGCGCATGGCGCTGATCCTCGATACGGGTCCGCTATACGCGTCACTCGATCGATCCGACGCCGATCACAGCGCATGTCGGGCTCTCATCGAGTCCGCGGACGAATCGCTCGTCATTCCCGCGCCGGTTCTGGTCGAGGTCGACTACTGGGTCCACCAGCGAATGCACGTGGGCGCGCTCGTCGCCCTCCTGGCTGACATCGAATTGGGCGCGTACGTCGTCGCAGATCTGACGGCCTCGGACTATCCGCGGGTTCACGAACTATGCGACCGCTATGCCCATGCCGACATCGGATTCGTGGACGCCGCTGTCCTCGCGATCGTTGAGCGCATGAACGAGCCGAAGCTCGCGACGCTCGATCGCCGGCATTTCGGACTGCTCCGGCCACGACACCGCGACTCGATCGAGCTGCTGCCCATCTGAACGCGCGGACCTCACCGCACCGACCGTCAGGCCCACCGCTCCCAGCGCGCGAAGTCATCGAACGGGACCCAGCCGCGCCTGAGGCTCGGGGAGCGGACGTCCGGCAGCGGCCGGCCGACCGGCATGACCCCGATCGGGACGAACTCATCCGGGATCTCCAGGTAGGTGCGCAGCCCGTCGACGTCCGGCCCGACGAATCCGCAGCCGAGCCCCTCGTTCACCGCGGCGAGCATGATGGTCTGCATCGTCGCCCCGATATCGATCCACCAGAACGGCACGGGCCAGTCGATCTCCGAGCCGTCGTCGCGGACCTTGTCCGCCTCCTGGTACCGACGGTGGTAGACCGCTTCGCTGACGCACGGGATGTACTGCGCGGCGCATTCGCTGATCCACGGACCGAAATCGGGCGCCATCGCCTCCTCCCCACAGATCCGGGCGACCTCGCGGCGAGCGGCGGGCTCCGTGACGACGACCAGTCGCTGGCCTTGGCTGAACCCCGCCGACGGCGTTCGCTGGGCGAGTCGGCCGATCCGTTCGAGCACCTCGCGCTCGACGCCACCCTCCTCGAACCGGCGGACGGCCCGGCGCTTCATGACCACGTCTCGAAATTCCATCCACCGCTCCTCGCTCCAACCGTTCGGGCCCCTTCGACGGTGTGAGCGTACCGGTGCTGTCAGGCACGATCGTGACGTTGATCGACACGGACGGGCACGCGACGAACCCGGTGGCGACGACCGCATGGCGCAGCTGATCCCGCCCGCCGAAGCGGACGCCGGGCCGGGCGAGGACTTCGGGCCGCGTCCGGCCTCGACGCAGTAGACCGGGCCGGACGGCGCCGATCCATCGCGACGTCGCGGGACTCCGCGCTCCACCTCCGTTGGACCGCGATGACACGAAATCGAACCGACGATAAATCACTTGACCCGCAGCGGAGCATCTGTGGGACATGGCGATCGAGACGACCCAGGCCGACGAGACGACCGCGACGCTGATCTCGCGCGCGGCCGATGGCGAGGAAGCTGCGTTCGCCCAAATCGTCGCAGCGCATCACGACGACATGACGAGGGTCTGCTTCGTGATCGCCGGCGACCTCGACATCGCTGACGAGGCTGTCCAGGCCGCGTGGGCCATCGTCTGGCGGAAGCTGCCGACCCTGCGCCAAGCCGACCGGCTTCGGCCGTGGCTGGTGTCCGTGGCGGCCAACGAGACCCGCCAGCTCCTCCGCCGGCATCGACGCCGGAGCGACCGGGCCGCGGCCGAGGACATCGTCGCCGATAGCCTCCTGGCGGCGCTCGACCACGGCCGAAGCCTCCGCGACGGCGACGCCCTGCGGCCCTGGCTTCTCCGCATCGCCACCAACCGGGCACTTCGTCACCGTCGCCGGGGCGCCCGCATCGTCGAGCTCGATATCGTCGAAGGCGCCCCGGCGGAGTCGACACGATCGTCGTCCCGATCGACGGGTCCGCGCCGGCGGTCCTCAAGGACGCCCGGCGGCCGGCGTGGTCGGGCGACGGTCGGTCCATCGCCGTCGTCCACACGACGGGCTCGAGTAGTCGCCGCGAAGGCGATCCGATCCCGCCGGCCACGATCGACGTCGCCAGCTTCGACGGCTCCGATCGCCACAAGGTCGCCACTCCGACCGGGCACCTGGATGGGTTCTGGTTCATCTGGGCCGCCCCGTGAGCACCGGCGTGAAGTCGTCGGAAACGTTGCCCTAACGCCCGCAGGGCAAGATGGAAACCTGGGCCGGGTCCGATCTCCCCATGGACCACCCAGATGGAACGATTCGGGCCTACCGGGCGACATGTCCATAGAAGCGGCGGCGCCGTCGCCGCTCGGGATCAGAGGGATGGAGGGATCGATATGCGGAGATCGACGTGGACCGCGACCAGGAGGGGGAGCCACCGACGGCTCGGGGTCCTGATCCTGGCCCTCGCGCTCCTTGGCGCCACGACCCAACAGGTCGTCGCGGTGTCAGCACCGGCCAACGACTCCGTTGCCAACGCGACGTCGCTCACGCTCGACGTGCCCCGCGAGTTCTACTCGACCGACGCGACGATCGCCGCGACTGATCCGACGGACTGCAACGGCTCGCACGGACCATGGCCCGGCCCCTATTACGCGTCGGTCTGGTTCTCGTTCACGGCGAAGGCGAACGGCCAATACTCCGTCAGCGCGCCGACGATGCAGGGAACCGCGACGGACTTCCTGGCGATCAGCTTCATCTATCTGAAGACCGCGTCCGGGCTGACCCTGATCGATTGCACGGCATTCGGGAACGACGCGACCTGGCCGGCGAAGAGTGGTCAGACGTTCCTGATCATGGAAGCCGGCCTGGACTCCTCCGTGACCGGCGACACCGATTTCTCCGACCGCGGCGGCCACGGGACGATCGTGATCAGTCGCGCGGCGAACGCGAGCCACTATCACTACCGCGACTTCTTCACGTTCAGCGACTGTGGCCCCACAGTCGTTGGAACGAACGAACGGCTGGGTCAGTTCCGGCTCAAGGCCGGCCGGCGCGGGGATCCGACGCCGTACTACTTCGACAATTACGAGTGGCATACCGTCTACACCAACCCGGCGAACGGGAAGTGGTTCCGCGAGGACGGCCAGGGCCTCTATCGCGACCTCCACATCACGAACGTCGAAGGCACGGTCTATACCTTCGTGGCCCAGGAGGTCGGCCGGCCGTACACACTGACCGACATGAACGGGAACCGCCTGTTCTTCGATCGGGGCCGCCTCCTCACGACCTTCCAGGTGGACACGAAGGGCGACGACGACCTGTCGAACGACGAGTTCATCGAAGGGAGCTTCCAGCTGCTCGACGAAAACGGTGCCCATCCGGGGTACTTCTTCGACGGCGATTTCTGCGAGATCGTCCAGGACCTGCTGGGCTGAAGTCCCTCGTCACGACGGGCCGGCGCCTGGGGACGCCGGCCCGTTGACGCTGCAGGTCAGTCCGGTCTGGTCGCCCGACAGTCGGCGACCCGCGTACATCGCCGGACCCGCAGACGCGTACAACACCTACGAGGGCGTCGAGCGCATCATCATCGCGGACGTCGACGGGTCAGCGCCTGTCATCCTGCCCGCGACCGGGCAGCTCCTCCCGGGCTGGTACGGTCACGTCAAGTGGTCGCCGGACGGTCGTCGGTTGGCCGTTCTCAGCTGGCCGCCGGTCCCAGGCAACCCAGGGCCGCTCAAGTCCTCGGGCAGCGCGCAGATCGTGAGCCTCGCGGCGGACGATCCGGCCGATCAGGCCGTCATCGTGGCGCGCCTGCGGCCGTTCGGGGTCTGCGGTCTCGACTGGGGTCGGGCGGAGTGACGGGGAAGGCCTGACGGCAGCCTGCGACGGACATTGAAAGTTCGTGCGCCAGCGGGCCTCTGATAGGGTGAGACGCCCGTCGTGGGCCGCCATGAGGTCCGCCGCTCGTGGATCGAGACCTGGTCTTGCTAGCCCAGCGAGGGGATCGCGACGCGTACGAAGCGCTGGCGCGGGCATCAGCCGCGCGCCTGTACCTGACCGCGAGTCGGATCGTCCGCGACGCGGATGGAGCGGATGACGCCGTCCAGCAGACGCTGGTCGCGATCTGGCGGGAGCTCCCAAGCCTTCGCGATGCGGACCGGTTCGAGGCATGGACGTATCGGCTTGTCGTCCGGTTCTGCCTCCAGGAATCGCGGCGGGCGCGGACGCACCGGTGTCCGCGAGATCCGCCTCGACGAGGCGACACCGGCCCGTGCCGATGCGTACGCTGACTCCGATCTTCGTGACCAGCTCGATCGCGCACTCGCCGAGCTGACTCCCGAGCACCGAGCCGTGGTCGTGCTCCATCACTACGTCGGGCTGCCGCTGGGCGAGATCGCCGACATCCTCGGCGTGCCGTACGGCACGGTCGGGTCCCGGCTCCACCACGCGACTCGCGCGCTCCGAGCCTCGATCTCTGCCGGCGACCGCGTCCCTGCCGTCGGAGGCCAGCCCGCATGAACGCGACATTCGACTTCGATCGCCTGCTGGGATCCACACTCGACACATATGGCCCACAGTCGGCGCCCGAGACTGTGATCGACGCGGCTCTCGCGATGTCGCGACGCATCGATCAGCGTCGTCCGCTCGTCGCTGGCCTCGATCGGCGTGCCTGGCCGGCCGGCTTGCTCGCACAGGTCGTTCGGCCGGCCCGATCCCATCCACGGGTGGCAGGCGTGCTGCTCCTGGCCATCATCGTTGCCGCAACGATCGCGCTCGCACTCGCGGGGTCGGGGCTGCTTCGGCACGAACCTGCGATCAAGGCTCTCGAATCGACCTTTGTGCGCCCATTCGAATACACCATCCCCGTCGATGGCGGGTTGCGCGTGTCGAGCAAGCCGGATCGAACCATCGTCGCCTGGACAGGCGGGCCCGCCGATTGGCCCCATGCGAGCGATGAGCTATCCGAGGAGGCGGTGCAGCCCCAGCCCGGCGAGGCTCGGGGTGTCGTCGTCGGTTTGGGGGAGCCCGCGATGAGCCACGCCGGAAGCCGGATCATCCTCGCCACTGGACCGGTCGCATTCCTCACCGAACTTCGCGACCTGACCGGCGTCCAGATGGGCGCGATCGTCGAAACGACGTTCGATGGCCGGCCAGCAGCGGCGGCGCAGTTGCCGGGCTTCGGTGGGACGGACATCCACCCGGGCGGTCTGAGTCGGCCGTACGTTGGGGTGACATGGCCCGGCCGCCTGACCGTGACCGAGGTCGAGGGGACGACGATCTTCATCTTCGTGTGGGCGCGTACGCAGCAGGACCTGGACGCGTGGCTCCCGATCGCAGACGAGTTCGTGGGCTCGATCCATTTCGTGCCGAATTGAAGATCTGGCGCGTTGTCGGCTTCCGAGGCCCGTCCGATGCTCCGCGAGGTTGCCCCAGGTCCGGCCGTCCGGTAGCATTGGAAAAACCCCCGGAGGACGCGACCCATGGCGAAGTATGTCTTTGTGACCGGAGGCGTGACCTCCTCTCTGGGCAAGGGCATCACCGCCGCCAGCGTCGGTCGCATCCTCAAGGCGCGCGGCCTGCGGGTCTCGATCCTCAAGCTCGATCCGTACATCAACGTGGATCCGGGCACGATGAGCCCGTACCAGCACGGCGAGGTCTTCGTCACCGACGACGGCGCCGAGACGGACCTCGACCTCGGGCATTACGAGCGATTCATCGACGAGAACCTGTCGCAGCTCTCCAACGTCACGACCGGCCGGATCTACCAGGCGGTCATCGGCAAGGAGCGCCGCGGCGACTACCTCGGCGGCACGGTCCAGGTCATCCCGCACATCACCAACGAGATCAAGGAACGGATCGGGCGGGTCGCCCGCGACGGCGATCCGGATGTCGTGATCGTCGAGGTCGGCGGGACCGTCGGCGACATCGAATCACTGCCGTTCCTCGAGGCCATCCGCCAGATGCGCAAGGACGTCGGGCGGGCGAATGTGCTGTACGTCCACGTGACGCTGCTCCCCGCGCTGGCCGCCACGGGCGAGCTCAAGACGAAGCCCACCCAGCACTCGGTCAAGGAGCTGCGCGGCATCGGCATCCAGCCGGACGTCATCGTCCTGCGCTCCGACCACCCGGTGCCCGACGAGATCCGCGAGAAGATCGCGCTCTTCACCGACGTCGCGACCGAGGCCGTGATTCCCGCCGAGACGGCCTCGACGATCTACGAGGTGCCGCTCATGTTCGAGGCGGCCGGCCTCGGCCGGCGGATCGTGCGCGAGCTCAGCCTCGGCGATCCGGCCATCGAGCCCGATCTCGACTCGTGGCGGGCGCTGGTCGAGCGGATCAAGGCGCCCAAACCGGTCCTCGAGATCGCCCTGGTCGGCAAGTACATCGAGCTCCCGGACGCCTACCTCTCCGTCACCGAGGCGCTTCGTCACGCGGCGTGGGCACACGAGGTCGACGCCAAGAGTTCGCTGGGTGGACTCGGAGTCGCTGACCCACGACAACCTGCACGAGCGCCTCGGCGGCGTCGCCGGGATCCTGGTCCCGGGCGGCTTCGGCCATCGCGGCATCGAGGGCAAGGTCCTGGCAGCCCACTACGCGCGCAAGCACCGGGTCCCGTACCTCGGCCTGTGCCTCGGGCTCCAATGCGCGGTGATCGAATTCGCGCGCGAGGTCGTGGGCACCGCGGACGCGAACTCGACCGAGTTCGACATGTTCACCGACCACCCGGTGATCGACTTCATGCCCGACCAGCGCGACATGGAGGACAAGGGCGGGACGATGCGCCTTGGCCTCTACCCGGCGCGACTCACACCCGGTTCGAAGGCCGCCGCGGTCTACGGCCGGGAGGTGATCTACGAGCGCCACCGCCACCGGTTCGAGGTGAACAACCGATACCGCGGACCGTTGGAGGCCGCCGGGATGCTCCTGTCGGGCCAGTCGCCGGACGGGCGGCTGGTCGAGATCGTCGAACTGCAGGACCACCCGTGGTTCGTGGCCAGCCAGTTCCATCCCGAGTTCAAGTCGCGACCGGAGCGCCCGCATCCCCTGTTCGACGGGTTCGTGGCCTCCTCGATCGCGGTCCGCGACGGGCGCGACCCGAACCTGACGGCTCGCGAGGTGGCCTTCGGTGCGCCCGGGCTGGCCGGCACAGCGATCGCCCCGGCGGTCAGCCCGTCCGATGTCGTTGAGACCGTCCCCAGCACCTGACCTCGCGTTCACGCCGACCCTCGGCGTCCGGGCCCTCGGCGGTTTCGGCACGTCGATCGCGGGTGGCGCCGCCCTCGGCGCCGCCGCATGGGTCACCGACGAGCTCGGATTTCCGTGGACCGCGCTGCTGCCGTTCAACGCGATCGGCGCCTGGCTGGCAGTCGCGTTCACCCTGGGCGCCTCCGCGCGGACGATCCCGACGGGCGCGCTGCGGGGCGTGATCGGGCTGCTCTCCGCGGTGGCGGCCTACTACGTCCTCAACGGCCTCCTCGGGAGCGGGTTCAGGGTCATCGGCGCATCCCACGCCGCGACCGTGTGGGGCTCGGTGGCGTTGCTGGCCGGCCCCGTGTTCGGCCTCGCCGGTGCGGCGTGGCGGCATGGGCACGGCTGGCCCCGCGCGATCGGCGTCGCTGCGCTGTCGGCCGCGCTCATCGCCGAAGGACTCGTGTTCGGGGCGCCTCGGCTCGTCCACATCGGTCAGCTCGGATCCGATCCCGGCGCGCTCGTCCTTGCCGCCGAAGTGGTCCTCGGCCTCGCGCTTCCGTGGCTGCTTCTCCGCCGCAGCGAGCGTCGGGCCGGATATGCGGCCGTCGTCGTCCTCGCTGTCGTCGCTGCGGTGGCGATCGGTCCGTTGACGTCGATGCTCAGGGGATTGGCCGACCGGTTCTGAGGCGCGATCGTGGTCGCTTCTCGTCGGCCGGGCGTTGGCGTCAGGCGCCCGGCCCGGGCACCGGCTGGACGTCGTCGAGGGTCAACGGCTCGCCGCATCGATCGCACGTTGCCCGCAGGGTGGCCGGCTTGCCGCACGGCTCGTGGAGCAGGAGGAGCGGTGGCCCGGCCTCGCCGGCCGTCCATCGGTCGCCCCAGGCCATCAGGGCAGCGATCACCGGGAACAGGTCGCGCCCCTTCTCGGTCAGGACGTATTCGTCCCTCGGTGGGTGCTCCTGGTAGGGCTGGCGCTCCATGATCCCGGCGTCGACCAGCCGATCGAGGCGCGCCGCGAGGATGTTGCGGGCGACGCCGAGGCTCCGCTGGAAGTCGTCGAAGCGGCGCATGCCGTAGAAGGCGTCGCGCACGATGAGCGGCGTCCACCATTCCCCGACGACGTCGAGAGTCCGGGCGACCGAGCAATGGAACCCCGCCAGGCTGGTGCGTCGCATCGAGCGAATCTACCCCGTTGCATCACGCAACGCACTCGCGTACAGTCCATTGCATCATGCAACCCACGCCCGGCTGGGACTGCGGCGCCTCGGAAGGACGGCGATGATGCGGCGGACCTACCTGAGCCTGTACTACCTCGTCGGGTACCTCTTCCCGGCCGGCTTTCTGCTCCTGCTCGCGCCGACCTTCGCCACGACCCTGCTGCTTTCGAACCAGACCTACGACGAGCCCCCGCTGCGGCTGGCGGGACTGGTGCTGATCGCTCTCGGGATCCTGGTCGCCCAGATCATCCGGCACCGCGTCGAGGTGCTGTACACCACGACCTTGGTCGTGCGCGGCATGCTCAGCCTCGGGCTCTTCGCCCTCCTCGTCACGACCGGCAACCCGTTCTTCGGGGTCGTGCTCGTGATCGTCCTCATCGGGGTCGGACTGACCGGGGCGAGCTACCTCGTCGATCGCCGGGAGGCGGCGCCGCGGCCCGCGGTCTGAGCGGCGCCAGCCGAAGGGCCGGAGCGGTGTCGGCCCGGCGCCACCCGGCGGCAGGCGGCGTCACCCGAACCGCCCGCGACAGATGCTGCCCCAGATCAAGAGGAGGGTGCGGCTTGGCCGCTGTCACGCTGCCAGCGTCAAATTCCAGGCGTATGGCTGCGAGCGGTCAGCCCGCCGAGTCACGTCCTGGAGCACTCGGCTCTGGTTGCGCGTTTGGGATCGCCCCGTGACGCTGGGGGCGGAATCGGCGGATCAGCGCCACCGTGCGATCGACGGCGTGCCGCTAACGTCCAGCGCTGTCCGCAGCGCTGACGCTGCCAGCAGATCGGTCGCTGCAGCTCAGCGCCGTGCATGGATACTGGCCTCGGGCGCAATCCGCGGCAGGCTTCGCTTGACGCGATCGCGGCAACTCGCGCCGCCGCCACGTGCGAGGCGGAAACATCCGTCAGTCGAGGGCGCATGACGAGGCGGCGTAGAATCGCCCCTCAATACCTGCCGCTGGAGCCGAGCCCGATGAAGATCTTCCTGGACACCGCCGACATCGAAGAGATCAAGACCGCAGCTCGATGGGGCGTGCTGGACGGAGTCACGACCAACCCGACGCTCTACGCGAAGGTCGGCGGCTCGTACGACGACATCCTCAAGCAGGTCTGCAAGATCACCCCCGGCCCGGTGTCCGCCGAATGCGTCTCGGACGACGTGGATGGCATGCTCGAGGAGGGCCGTCACTTCGTGACGCTCGCGCCGAACATCGTGGTCAAGGTCGCGATGAGCGAGAACGGACTCGAGGCGATCAGCCGCTTCGCAGAAGAGGGCATCAAGACCAACTGCACGCTCATCTTCACCTCGAACCAGGGGCTGCTCGCGGCGAAGGCCGGCGCGTCGCTCATCTCACCGTTCGTCGGCCGGCTCGACGACATCAACCAGGACGGGATGATCGTCATCCGCGAGCTCGCGGAGATGTTCGCGATCCACGAGATCGAGGCAGAGGTCCTCGCGGCGTCCATCCGAACGCCCCTGCATATGACCCAGGCCGCGCTGGCAGGGGCGAACATCGCGACGGTGCCGTTCAAGGTCCTCCAGCAGATGGTCCACCACCCGCTGACCGACAAGGGCATCGTCCAGTTCAAGAAGGACTGGGAGAAGGCGCACGAGGCGGCGGCCGCCAAGGCCTGACGCCTGGTGAGCGATCCGACGACGCGCGCAGGTCGGGATCTCCTCGTCCGATATCCCGATCTCGTCGCCGACGAGATCGTCGAACTCGAGCGCCAGGCACGCGGTCAAGGGACCCAGGCCGCACGGGAGCGGGTCCAGCGTCTCATAGACGCGTTGCGCCGCTTCCCGACGCCCGAGCAGCTCGGGACCGCGACCGCTCTCCTGACCCTCGACCCCGACGTTACTGCCGCACTCGACGACGACACCGTGCGATTCGTCCTGGACGCACTTACGAGGATGCCGAATCCGGGGTCCCGAGGTCCGCGCCGCAGCGACGGAGGCCTCGCGCGCTTACCTTGACGAGATCATGTGACGCGGCCGAGAGCTGAGTGCTGTCAGGCGATCGCGCGGAACAATCGCCGATAGGTCGGTCGAAAGCCTAGCCGCGGCCACGTCCGGCTCGATAGCAGGTTCGTCTCGCGCCAGTCGGTGACGACGGTGGGGTAGCCTGCGTCGCGTGCCCAGACGAGCACCGCCTCGCCGAGCGCCCGCCCCGCCCCGAGGCCGCGCGCGTCCGGGAGTACTGCCGCGAACCCGAGGAATGCGGCGTTCGGAGGCCGGACGATCCCCCGATGCTCCGACGACACGTCGATCGGGCAGCCGAGCGCCGCCCCGGCGACCCTCCCGTCGACCTCGGCGACGAACGTGCCGAAGCGCGGATCGTCGAACCCGTCCTCCCAGTCGGCGATCTCGGCTTCGAGCGTCGGCAGCTCCACCATCGAGAAGACCGGCGATGCGACCTGGTGCTCCGCGAGGGCGAGGCCGATCCGACCGAGGGCCTCGATGTCGCGCCGCTCCGCGCGCCGCAGCCGCAAGCCTCCGGTGGGGTGGTCACCTCGCCGCTCGCCGCCGGCCCGCGGATGCCGTGCGTGTGCTGGATGCCGAAACCGGCGCGGAACCACGCGTCGACAAGGGCGTCGTCATGCGCCGGCACGATCACCGAATGTCGGATCGCCCCGACATCCACCCACCGACCGGCCAGGTGGCCGTAGAGGTCGCGCACGACCTCGGGTTCCGATGCGGCATGGCCGGCGCCCTCGATCCACATGTTCGGGCCCCAGCGCTCGCCGCGCGGCGCCGCGACGAGGTAGCCGACGACGTCCTCGCCGCGGACACCGATCGCGCCGTCGGCTCCGTCGCGGGCGACGAGCTCCTCGATCTCGCGACGGGTCTCCGCGGGGTCCTCGAATCGAGGGTCCATCTCCGGGTCGACCGTCCGCTGGGCGCGGTGGCGATCGGCCAGCAGCCGCGCCGCGGCATCGAGTGCATTGGTCTCAAAGGGCCGGATCGCGACCCGGCCGCGCGGAGGCGTCATACCCATGGGCAGACATTCTCGTACGCCCAGGCTGCCTCGAGAATGCGCTTGCGAACGGACGGCCCCGGCGGGAGAATCGCCCACAGCCCACGCAGGTCGCGGATCGGGGGATCACCGCCCAAGCATGCGGTGCGGCGGCCATATCGATGACCTCCGCCACTCCCTGTGATGCCGTTCACGATCGTGTGAGGCGAGGGAGGCGCACCATGAGCAAGCCCAACCTCTCCGTCGTCGTCGAGCCGTCCGACGGCTCCTCGCTCTTCTACGAGCCGGTCGCGGCGAAGGACACCAAGAGCAAGCCGTCCGGGATTGATCTGCCTGTTGCTCGGCATCACGAACAAGGAGAGCACGACCATCCACCTGAACAAGGTCACGGTCTCGTTCGCAGGCCCGCCGGCGGTGGCGACGGCCACGATCCCGGTGCCATCGAATTGGTGGCCGCCGGGAGGGTCAGGCGTGAACATCGCGCCCGGGCTGATGGCCTCGTGGAACTTCCTTCGTGAGGGCGGCGAGAACGACACCGTCGTTCTTCCGATCCCGGCGCCTGGGTCTGTGACGATCAGCCTGTTCTTCGACGGTTTCAGCTCGCCGTGGACGGTCGAGCTCAAGCTTGCGCCGCACAAGAACCCGGTCGCGGGAAACGCCTATCGCTTCCCGGCGCAATTCGACGACCTGCTCGGCGGCGAGTTCTGGGGCGCAGCGAGCAACACGCACGCCACGGGCTCCTCAGGTAGCCAGTTGTTCGCCTACGACATGAACGTCGTCGCGTGGAACGACAAGAGCAACAACGCCCTCGACAGGCTGCTGCCGGGCAAGGACGGCACGCAGAACAACCACTACCGGGTGTGGGGCAAGAAGCTCCACGCGATGGCCGATGGCACGGTCGTCGAGGCGATCCACGACTGTCCGAACAACCCTGAGCCGATCGGGCCGAAGTTCAACGGCAACAAGGCGCACGACGACCAGCTTTGGGCGGATCAGAAGAACAACTTCTGGGGCGCTTACGAGGCGTCCCACGGGGGCGCCAGCAAGGTCCACGCGGGAGCGGGCAACCACTTCTACCTTCAGCACGGCGCCGAGATCGTGCTCTACGCGCACATGCAGAAAGACACGCTCAACCCCAAGCTGCTGTCAAAGGGCACGGTGGTCAACGCGGGAGATTTCCTCGGCCTCGCCGGCAACTCCGGGAACGCGTCGGAGCCCCATACCCACATCCACGGGGTGAAGGGGACCATTCCCGAGAAGGGACCGTTGCGGCCGCTTCTATTCAGGGATACGTTCACGATCGCACCATCGGACCTGACCCTCCCCGATACATCGGGACCATGGGAGCGGGTCGATGGCCAGGGCCCGCCACTGGGGCCGTCCAATTCATACATCTGGCCGCTCGGGCGCAACCCCGAGTGGCGGGGCTGGCAGGATCTGGGCGGCACGATCACGGCCCCACCAGCCGTCGCGTCCTGGGCGGCTCATCGGCTCGACGTCTTCTCAGCGGGCACCGACGGGAAGCTGAACCACAAGTGGTGGGACGGCTCGATCTGGCACAACTGGCAGACGCTCGGCGGCTACTTCAAGGGCGGACCTGCTGCCGTGTCGTGGGGTGCGAACCGCATCGACGTCTTCGTCCGAGGGACCGACGATCACCTCGGTCATCTGTGGTGGAACGGGAGCCAGTGGAATGGCTGGGAAGGGCTCGGTGGCACGCTGACCTCGGCGCCGGCGGTCGTCATCGTGGGCCGCCGACCGGCTCGATGTGTTCGCGGCCGGTGCAGACCAGAACCTCAAGCACAAGTGGTGGGACGGCTCCGTCTGGCATAGCTGGCAGAACCTCGGGGGCGTGTTCAAGGGCGCGCCGACGGCCGTGTCGTGGGGCCCGAACCGCATCGACGTCTTCGTCCGCGGGATGGACGACCACCTCGGCCACCTGTGGTGGAACGGCAGCCAGTGGAATGGCTGGCAGGATCTCGGTGGTCCGATCGCGTCTGCGCCCGCTGTCGCGTCCTGGGACTCGAACCGGCTCGATGTGTTCGCTGCTGGACCCGACGGCAACCTCCTCCACAAGTGGTGGAACGGATCGTCCTGGAGCGCGTGGGACTGGGTCGGCGGTGTGTTCCACGACAATCCGGCTGCGGTGTCGTGGGCACAGAAGCGGATCGACGTCTTCGTCTGGGGCCTGGACGATCACCTCGGCCACCTCTGGCGCGGATAGGGCTGCGCGCGGAGGAGGCCGTCAGACCGTTACGGTCTCCTCGAGCCACGTGCCGCCGCGCATGACCCGGCGCACGCGCAATTGGTCGTCGAGTTCGACCAAATCGGCCCGACGGCCGGCCGCGATCCGACCGCGGTCCGTAGCCCCGATGAGGGAGGCCGGGTTCCCGCTCGCGGCGGCGACCGCGGCATGGAGCGTGATGCCCGCCGCGACGACGTTGCGGACGGCGGAATCGAGCGCGATGACCGATCCTGCCAGTGTCGTCGTGCCAGCCAGCGTCGCGCGACCGTCGTGGACCTCGACCTCGAGACCTCCGACGCGCGTCCGGCCGCCGTCGGTGCCTGCCACGGGCAAGGCATCGCTGACGAGGACCAACCGCTCGCTTGGCTTGAGCCGGGCGACGAGCGGCCAAAGTGCCCGATGGACGTGATGGCCATCGGCGATCAACTCGACGAACACGTCGTCCAATTCGAGAGCGGCGACCGCGAGACCCGGCGACCGATGGTCGACCCCGGTCATTGCGTTGAACAGGTGGGTCGTCGAACGGGCGCCCCGCGCATACCCGGCGCGGGCGGTCTCGAGATCGGTCGCCGAGTGGCCGAGCGAGACGGCGATCCCGCTGACAGCGAGGCGCTCGATGAGATCGAGCGCGCCCGGCAATTCGGGTGCGATCGTCATGACCACGAGTCCATCCACAAGGCCGTCGAGGGCCGTCTCGGCGACGTCGGCAGGGGAGGCCAGGTGGCGCGGGTCGTGGGCGCCCCGGCGCGCATCAGACAGGAAGGGGCCCTCCAGGTTGAAGCCGAGCGGCTCGGCGCCATCGGCGGGCGCGACCGGCCGCCATGTCCGGACGCGGTCGGCGAACCGTTCGAGCTCGTCGAGCGGAGCTGTCACGGCGGTCGGCAGGAAGGCCGTCACCCCGCGTCGGGCGAGCGCGCGGGCCATGCCGTCCAGCGCCGACACGTCGCCCATCGCGTCGTGGCCGCCCCATCCGTGGACGTGGACGTCGATGAAGCCGGGCGCGAACAGCCGAGCTGCGTCGTCGAGCCCGGGATCGAGCTCGACGGCCTCGATCCACCCGTCCTCCATGACCACGCGCCCGCCGGCGATCGCCTCGTCAAGCACGAGACGGCCGGCAACGACCGTTCGCGCCGTCACTTGATGTACGGCCGAAGCACATCCCGCGACAGGAGGAAACCGCGCTTCACCAGGTCGTCGGTCTTCTCGAAGCCGCGGTCCTCGTGCTCGATGATCACGTCGCCGTCGTAGCCGGCGCGGTACAGCGCAGCGAACAGGCGGTCCCATTCGACGTCGCCGAGCCCGGGCAGCCGCGGCACCTGCCAGCCGATGCCGACCGAGAACACGCCCCGCTCGTAGAGCCCCTCGCGATCGACGAGCATGTCCTTCGCCTGGACGTGGAGGATGTGCGGCCCGAATTCCCCGATGAACCGCGGGATGTCGATCATCTGCATGACCAGGTGCGACGGGTCGAAGTTGAGGCCGATCGTCCCGCCCCATTGCTCGAGGATCCGGCGCCAGATCCGCGGGTTCGTGGCGATGTTGTGCCCGCCCGGCCACTCGTCGAGGCTGAACAGCATCGGGCAGTTCTCGATCGTGATCTGGCGCCCGTGATCGGCGGCGAAGGCCACGATGTCCGGCCAGACCCGAAGTGCCTCCTGCCAGTTCGCGTCCTGGTCCTTCGCGCCGTCGCCGCCCATGAACGTGTTGACGTACGGGATCTCCATCGCCTGCGCGGCGGTGATGACGTGCCGGAGATGACCGATCACCCGCGCGCGATGCTCGGGGTCCGGGTGAAGAGGGTTCGGGTAATAGCCGAGACCGGAGATCGCGAGGCCCTTCGACGCGATCTCGTCGACGATCTCGGTCGCCTGGCCTGTGGTCAGGTTCGCGACATCGATATGCGAGGTGCCGGCGTAGCGCCGGCTCGGGCCGGTCTCGCGCGGCCAGCACGCGATCTCGAGGCTCTCGAACCCGTTCGCGGCGGTCCAATCGGCGACGTCCATCAGGAGCGTGTCCGGGAACGGAGCGGTCAGCAGGCCGAGTCTCATCTGGGTCGTCCCTCATCGTGCCGCCGTCCGTGTCGGCTTCCGTGTGACCGGCGATGCCGCTGCCGGTGCCGGCGCCGTCGTCGCCGGTCACACCGCCCCCGGGCACGGGATCGCGGACGACATCGACCCACCGCCCGAGCCGAGCGCTCTCGGCGATCGCCTCGTTGACGAGCATCTCGTCGTGGCCGTCCGCGAAGGTCGGGTAGGCCGGGTGCTGGGCGGGGCCGCCCGCGGCGACATCGGCATAGATGGCCCGGAAATGGGCGGCGAAGGTGTCGCCGAACCCCTCCGAGTGGCCGCCCGGGAGCGCTGCGGCCGCGCGACCCGACGGCCCCATGAGTGCCGGGTTCTTGATGAGGATCTCGTTGGGTCGCTCGCGGTGCCCCAGCCACAGCCGGTCGGGTTCCTCGGAATCCCAGGCGACCGAGGCCGACGAGCCGTCGATCTCGTACTGGAGCGAGTTCTTCCGACCGGCGCTGATCTGGCTGACGGTCACGGACCCGCGAGCCCCGTTCTCGAACCGAAGCAGGATCGTCGCGGTGTCTTCGGTGGTGATGTCGCGGACCACCGTATCCCTCGCGATCTCGGTCGCGAAAGTCTCCACGGGGCCGGCCGGCTCGTGACGACGCCCGATGAACGTCGCCAGGTCCGCCACGACTGCGACGACCCGCTGGCCCGTCACGAACGTCATGAGGTCCAGCCAGTGCGACCCGATGTCGCCGACCGCCCGCAACCCACCGCCGCGCTCGGGCTGCAGGCGCCAGTTCCAGTCGCTGTCGAGAAGCAGCCAGTCCTGGAGATAGTGTCCGGTCACGAGCCGGACGTCGCCGATCTCGCCGTCGATGACGACGTCATGAGCGTGCTGGTTCAGCGGGTAGAAGCGGATGTTGAAGTTCACCGCGTTGACGAGTCCCGACGACGCAGCCATGGCGACGAGCTCGAGCGACTCGTCGGCCGTCATCGCCAACGGCTTCTCGCAGACGACGTGCCGGCCTCCGGCAAGGGCGGCCCGGGCCTGCGCGAGATGCAGGTCGTTGGGCGTCGTCACGTGGATCGACCTCGACGGACGGATCGTCGAGCATCGCGACGAGGGATTCGTAGGCACGGGGCACGCCCAGCGTGGCCGCACGGGCCGCGCCACGCTCGGGCGTGCTCCCGAGGACGCCGCGCACCCCGACGCCGATCCGCCGCAGGGCTTCGACATGCACGGTGCCGATGAACCCCGTTCCGACGACGGCGGCTCCGATGTCGCTGATCGAGCGCATGTCTGTCCTGTCCATCCTTCGGTCAGGGGCGCTTCGCGGCGCCCGTCGTCGAGGGTAGCGCCGACCGACTACCGGCGCCCACGCGCATCGATCTCGGTCACGCGGATCGCGACCACCTTTCGCACGAGATCGAGCGGGATCGGCTTGCCGGCGGGGAACCGGATCGTTCCCTTCCCCGCGAGGTAGGGCGCGATCTCGCCGCGGAGGGCCTTGACGACCGCGTCACTGGCCGGAAAGAGGCTGTAGTGGCGCTGGTACGCGGCGAACGACACGAGGAAGTCGCCCCGGGGACCTCGGAAGGCCGGCATGTCGTAGGCGATCGTCTCGGTCGCCTCAGTTGCGACACCTCGGATGGTCTGGCGAAGCTCCTCGAGGACGGCGCGCCGGTCCTCGGGCAACCCCGCGAGGTACTCGTCGACGTTGGCCGGTTCGGTCATCGGGTGGGAGTGTACGCGGTGCCCGACGGCTTCGAGCGATCACGCTGGACGTGCGGTCGGAGGCGCCGGTTCCGATGAGGCGCATCGCGCTTGATCGCGAATTGACGAGCGCCCGCTGGGCGGTCTATGCTCCGTCCATCCCGACCGGCAACCGCGCTGCGGCAGCGATTCCGCGCGCACCCATCGCCCGGTCCCCCATCACCCGCAGGTGACCTTTCCCATATGCCCGGACCAGCACCCGACCAGCGCGATCAGCGCTCCCGAAACCGACGCCCTCGCCGCCGCAACCCCATGGGTGGCGGTGGTGGACGCGCCCCAGTCACTGAATACGAAGAGCAGCAGGAGATCGAGGCCGCCCGCGAGCGGAACGACCTCGAGGTGTCCGACCTCCGCGAGATGAGCGTGGCCGAGCTGCGCCAGGTCTCCCGCGACCTCGAGCTCGACACCGTCACCGGCGAACGCAAGGACGTCCTCGTCGATCTCATCCTCCAGCGCCAGACCGAACGCGCCGGCCACGACTACGCGACCGGCATCCTCGACATCGTCGACGAGGGCTTCGGATTCCTCCGCCGCCACGGTCTGCTGCCCAGCCCGGAGGATGTGTACGTCTCCTCGAGCCAGGTCCGCCGGTTCGGACTGCGCATCGGCGACCGCGTGTCGGGCGCCGTGCGCGCCCCGCGCGAGGCCGAGAAGTACTGGGGCATGCTCCGCGTCGACTCCGTCAACGGCGTCGACACCGAGACCGCGCGTCGCCGCCCGATCTTCGCCGACCTGACGCCGGTCCACCCCGACGTCCTGATCAACCTCGAGACGGACCCGAAGAACCTCAGCCAGCGGCTGATCAACCTGGTCAACCCGATCGGCAAGGGCCAGCGCGCACTCATCGTCAGCCCGCCCAAGGCCGGCAAGACGATGCTCCTCAAGCAGATCGCCAACGGCGTCACCGCGAACTACCCGGAGATGCTCCTGATGGTCGCGCTGATCGGCGAGCGGCCCGAGGAAGTCACCGACATGCGCCGGAGCGTCAAGGGCGAGGTCATCAGCTCGACCTTCGACGAGCCGACCGAGAACCACACCCACGTCGCGGAGATGGCGCTGGAGATCGCCAAGCGACAGGTCGAGACCGGCCGCGACGTCGTCATCCTGCTCGACTCGATCACCCGTCTGGCGCGCGCCTACAACCTGGCCCTGCCGCCGTCGGGCCGGACGCTGTCGGGCGGCCTCGATCCGATCGCCCTCTATCCGCCGAAGCGGTTCTTCGGGGCCGCCCGGAACATCGAGGAGGGCGGGTCGCTGACGATCATCGGGACCTGCCTCGTCGATACCGGCTCGCGGATGGACGACGTCATCTACGAGGAGTTCAAGGGCACCGGCAACTCGGAGCTGATCCTCGACCGGAAGCTCGCCGAGAAGCGCATCTTCCCGTCGATCGACGTCCAGCGCTCGGGCACCCGCCGCGAGGAGCTGCTCCTCGAGGAGGGCACGCTCAAGATGGTCTGGACGATGCGCCGGATGCTGTCGGCGGTCGGCGCCAACGAGGGCATCGAGATCCTCCTCAACCGGCTCGCCAAGACGCAGTCGAACGCCGAGTTCCTCTCGACCCTGACCAAGAGCCTCGACTCTTAGGGTCGCGCCCTCGCGCCGCACCCCGCGCCGCACCCATCCGGGTTGCCGCGCCGCAAGGCGCGTGGTACGGTTCCCAACGATGTCGTAAGCCCGCAGTAGTCGGGCGTCGGCCGCGAAAGAGACCCCCAGCTCAACCCGCGACCCGAACGGTCCCAGGTCCAGGCCCCCGAGCATCGCGCCAATTCCGCGCCCCGGGCCCGTTCAAGCAATCAGGAGACCGTATTGCTCAATGCAGCGGTCGGCGTCGAGCGTGTCATCGGACGCCTGCGCCGGCCCCAGGATCCGTCATCGACCATCGCCACGGCGTTCGAGGACGGGAGCCCGGCCATCGTCCGGCGCGTGGAGGAGAGGCTCTCCGGGGCGATCGTCGCCTCGCATCTCTTCCCGACCCTCGAGGCGCGCCTTCCCGCGCGAGCAGTCGGCTGGTCGAGCCGCTCACTGGTCGATCGCCTCGGGCATGAGCGCATCGCGGCCATCACCGTCGGAGCCATCCTCATCGGGGCGTCGGTGGTGAGCATGTCGGTCGGCGCTGCCGGTGGCAGGGATAGCGCCTCGGACGGTGTCTGGACCGCCGCGGCCGCGCGGACACGTGTCGCAACGGGTGGAACGAACGGCGCGGGCGTCGCCCCGCGCATCGCCGTCGGCGGTGGGGCGTATCTCGACCCGGCTGGGGACGTGGTCTACGGCGAGCCGGCATTGGCCTCCGTACAGGCGTTAGCTCCCGTGCCGGCCTTCAACGGGTCCGCGGTGGACGTCGGCGCCGCCGGCGATCGGGCAGGCGGACAGTCGGACACCGTTGGCGTCGAGGGCCCGTTCCTCGAGGACGGGACCCTCCTGAAGCCGGTCGCCGTCAACACGACGGTCGCGGACGGACGCGGTCTCGTGCGGAGCTACACGGTCAAGGACGGCGACGACCTCGAGAAGATCGCCAAGCAGGCGGGGGTCTCGAAGGAGACCGTCTGGTGGGCCAACGATCTCACCTCGACCGATCAGATCAAGGCGGGGAAGGTCCTGAGGATCCCGCCCGCCAACGGGCTGATCGTGACTGTCGCCACCACCGATACCCTCGACGAGCTGGCCACCCGCTACAAGATCAAGCCTGAAGCGATCCTTGCGACCAACGGGCTCGACGACCCGAACCTCGTGGTCGGTCAGGTCCTCGTGCTGCCGGGCGCCGCCGACAAGCCGATCCCGACGCCGACCCCGACCCCCACACCGGCACCGACTCCGACGCCGGCGACGCGTGGGACCGACGGCACCGGGACGGCGGTCGCGGACAGCGCGAAGGGCCGGAGTCGCGCCGTCGGCGCGGCTGAACCGGCCGGAGCTGCCGGTGTCTCCGTCAAGCCGCCCGCCTCCTACTCAGGCGGCACGTTCGAATGGCCGGTCGTCGGCGGCAAGAACTACGTCAGCCAGTACTTCCACTACGGCCACTACGCCATCGACATCGCCGCCGACTTCGGGTCACGCGTCCAGGCGGCGGGTGCCGGGGTCGTCACCTTCGCCGGCTGGAAGAGCAACGGCGGCGGATACCAGGTCTGGATCGCCCACGGGTCCAACCTGTTCACGACCTACAACCACATGTCCGCGATCACCGTCGGAGTCGGCCAGCAGGTCGATGCCGGCCAGCAGGTCGGCCGGGTCGGCCAGAGCGGCAACGCGACGGGCCCCCACCTCCACTTCGAGGTGTGGCGCGGGGCGGTCTGGGACGGTGGCCAGCGCCTCAACCCGCTGGGGTTCCTCCAGAAGTAGGGCGGCCCGTCTCGGACGAGAGCAGCGGGGGCGTCGCGGACGACTGCGCAAAGGCGCGTCACCGGGCGCGTCCGCGGGCGCGTGCGAGAATGGCCCTGATGTTCCTCGACCGCGTGAAGATCTGGGTCCGCGCCGGAGATGGCGGCGACGGGGCCGCGACCTTCCGCCAGGAGGCACACGTGCCGCGCGGCGGCCCGGACGGCGGAGACGGCGGGCGTGGCGGCTCGGTCTACCTGCGGGTCGACGCCGGCCAGACGACGTTGCGCGACTTCGGACATCGACACCACTTCCGTGCCACGCCCGGTGGTCGCGGCACGCGGGCACGGCGCCACGGCCGGGCGGGTGATGACCTCTACCTCGACGTCCCTCCCGGGACCGCGGTCCTTGCCGACGACACCGGGGAGCTGCTCGCCGACCTGGTCGCGGTCGGCCAGGAGGCGCTGGTCGCCCGAGGTGGTCGCGGCGGCCTCGGCAACACCCACTTCAAGACGGCGACCCACCAGGCCCCGAAACATGCGCAGAAGGGCGAGCCCGGCGACGAGCAGTGGCTGCGTCTCGAGCTTCGGCTGATCGCCGACATCGGGCTCGTGGGACTCCCGAACGCCGGCAAGTCCACCATCCTCGCTGCGCTGACGGCGGCCACCCCGAAGATCGCCGACTACCCGTTCACCACGCTCGAGCCGAATCTCGGTGTGATGGATCTCGGCGACGATGACGAGCGCCGACCGTCGATCGCCGACGTTCCGGGGCTCATCGAGGGCGCGAGCAGCGGAGCGGGCCTCGGTCATGCCTTCCTCCGCCACGTGGAGCGCACCCGCGTCCTCGTGCATGTCATCGACGGAGCCTCGCGCGACCCGGAGTGGGATCACTCGGTCATCCGCGACGAGCTCGAGGCACACGACCTGGCCCTCCTCGAGAAGCCCATGCTCGTGGCCTTCAACAAGCTCGACCTGCCGGCGGCCGCCGGGGCCTGGCCGGCTTTCCGGCGCGCCCGGCTCGCAGACGGTATCGATCCTGTCGCGATCTCCGCGGCGACCGGAGAGGGGCTGGGTCTGCTCCGGGATCGGCTGGCGGCGCTGTTGCCTTCGGCTCAGGAGCTCGGTGCGCCGCCGGAACCTGCCGGCGTCGTCGTTCACCGGATCGGGGACATGGGAGACGGGTTCAGCATCGAGCCCGAGGCCGATGGCGCTTTCCGGGTGCGCGGCCGCCGGATCGAACGGATCGCGGCTCAGACCAACTTCGAGGTCGAGGAGTCGGCCGAGCGGTTCCAGCGGGACCTCGCCCGCCTCGGGATCGACACCGAGCTTCGACGTGCCGGGATCGCCCCGGGCGACATCGTCCGGATCGGGCGCACCGAGCTCGAGTGGGAAGCGCAGCCGTGGGAGGGCATGTGACCCAGGTGCTCGGGTGACCCAGGTGCCCGGGCCGGGCCGATCGATGCGGCCGGCGCCGGTCGTCCCGGGCTCACTTGGCGTCTTCGGCGGCACCTTCGACCCCATCCACATCGGTCATCTGGCGGTCGCCGAGGAGGTCGCCGAGACGCTCGGCCTCGAGTGCATCCTGTTCGTTCCGGCCGCCCGGCCGCCGCACAAACCCGGCGTCGAGTTCGCGCCAGCGGAGGATCGGCTGGCCATGGTCCGGCTCGCGATCGCCGACAATCCGCGGTTCGCGGCGAGCCGACTCGAGCTGGACCGGCCCGGGCCGTCGTACATGGCGGACACGCTCGCCGAGCTCGCCGCCACGGCAGGCCTCGGTCTGCGTCTCGCCGACCCCGATAACGACGCCACCGACGGCGCGAGTCGACACGCCGCCGACAGGGAGGCCGATACAACCAACGGCGGAAGTCAGCACGGCCACGCCACCGACGCCCATGCCGTGGCCGCCGGAGCCGGCCGGCACCATCTCATCCTGTCGGCCGACGCTTTCGCCGGCCTGCCCACCTGGCACGACCCCCGACGCGTGCTGACGCTCGCGCGTCTCGTGGTCGTGCCGCGCGAGGGCCACGCCGACGCGTCGCCGGCATCGCTCGCGGCCTGGTTCCCGGATCTTCCGGACGCGGCGTCCCGGGCGATCTTCCTCGACGGGCCGCGGCTTCACCTGTCGGCCAGCGCGTTGCGCGAGCGGGTGGCAGCCGGCCGCTCCCTGCGCTACCTCGTCCCGGATGCGGTCCGCGCCCATATCGAGGACCATGCACTCTACCGAGCCCGACGGAGGAACCCCTGAACGTGACCGAACCTTCGATGCCCAGCGAGTCCGTGCCCGCCCATCGCGCCGACGGCATGCCCGTCCGAGCGACACCCGCACCTGCTCCCGAGCGGCCACCGCTCGACGTGGCCAGGCGCGTGGTCGAGCTGGCCGAGGACAAGAAGGCGGCCGACATCGTGCTGCTCGATCTGGCCGGCCTGACGACGATGGCCGACTACTTCGTGATCTGCTCGGGCGGCTCGGACCGCCAGCTGGCCGCCATCGCCGATGGCATCATCGGCGGCCTGCGGGATGAGCGGACACGGCCGATCGGCAAGGAGGGGACGGCCGCGTCGCACTGGGTCCTGCTCGATTTCGGTGCGGTCGTGGTCCACATCTTCACGCCACCCGAGCGCGAGTACTACGGCCTCGAGAAGCACTGGTCGGAGGCGAAGACGGTCATCCGGGTGCTGTAGGCGCGCCGTCGAGCGGTGCGGGAATCCGGGCCGTTCCGCCCAGTCCGGCACTCGCCGGCTCGGTAGTCGCCAGCCGTCTGCCCCGTGGGGGGTACTTGCGGGTCATGCCGACGATACGGGGTCCCTCCTAGCATCGCGCAATGACCGCCGTTCGAGATCGCTGCCCCGCCTGTGGCCGGCGTCTCATCACCACCAGATTCGACACGACGTTCCGCCTCACCGACCGAAGCGAGCGGCTCTGTTTCGGCATTCCCGGCGGCCTGTGCGAGGACTGCTCGCAGCTCTATGTCGATCCTGAGTTGATCGAGCTGCTCGACCTCGGCGACGGTCGCTGCGTGTTTGCCATCGAGAGCGACCTCGTCGTCCAGGAGCAGGCCTGGTCCTCCGCCGACTGACGCCGGCCCGGGCCAGCCCGGGTCCAGCGCAGATCGAACATCGGGCCCCGTCGCCTTCGCGCGGTCTCGTCCTCAGGCGGTTCGCCGCTCTGGACGCCCCACGTGATCGAGCACCCAGAGCGTGAATGCGAGGCGACGTTGCGCCTCGTCGAGCTCGAGTCCCGGAGCGCCCTTGACCGCCGCGTCGAGCTCGACCAGCCCGTCGAGCGCGTGGATCAGCTCCCGCGTCGTCCACGCGGCGGCCTGACCGCTCAGCGTCCTCGCTCGGAATTCGCTCGCGACGCCCATGGCCTTGGCGGCCGCAGGCAGGCGCTCACCTGCGGCGAGGCGGTCGCCGAGTTCGAGAAGCTCCCGGATCCGGCGATGAAGGACCGCGAGGAGGACCGGTTCGGGGGTCGTCTCGAGGAGACGATCGAGCAGCTCGAGCGCCCGGTCTCGGCGTCGTTCCCCAACGGCGTCGGTGAATCCCCAGACGGTCCCGGGCACGGCCTCGGCGACCAGTGCCCGCACGTCGTCGGGACCGATGAGGCCGCCGTCGCCCCGATAGATCGCGAGCTTGTCGAGCTCCATCGAGGCGATCCGTGTCTGGTGACGCCGCTCGGCGTCGCCCTCCTGGACGAAACCTCCGACGCGTTCCGCCAGGACCTTGGCCGCTCCCGGCGCGAGTCTCAGCCCGCGCTCGCGGCCCTCCGCCTCGATCCAGCCGGCGAGGGCCCCGGCTCGCGGGGACTTGAACTCGCGGACCGTCCCGCCCGCTGCGGCGATCGCCTCGGCGAGGCGCCTCTGGGCCGGGGCACGCGAGCCGGACGGGCTCGCCTCGAGGACGACCAGCGCGTTGCCCGGCGCGACCAGACCGATCGCCTGGAGGAACGCGTCGCGGTGCTCGTTCCTGACCGTCAGCGCGCCCGCGTTGGTCACCACCGCCAGCGTCCCGCCACCGAACATGACGGGGGTCGCGACCCGCTCGTGAAGAGTCGCGAGCAGCGTGCCGGCGACGTTGCGATCGCCCCGGAGCTCCCAGCGTTCGAGAGGGGCGCCGGACTCGGCGGCGAGCGACGTGGCCAGGCGGTCCACGGCGCGACCGGACGACAGGTCATCGTCGCCCCACAGGTAGGCAAGCGGCGACGTAGTCACCGCGCGGCGTCTCGCGGGATGCGCGGCGCCTCGTCGTCGGCCGGGTCGGACGGCGGCGGAGCGCCCGTGACCGTGCCGGGCGAGAGTTCCGCCTGACGCGCGGCGCGCAGGGCCGCTCCGGGCGCGAGTTCCGCCTCACGCGCGGCGCGCAGGGCCGCTCCGGTCCATCGGAGCCTGCTCACGTCGCTCGGCTCGATCCCGGCCGCGCGGCAGACGTCCCGCTCGAGCCGCACTGCCCGCAACCAGATCGTCCGGAGCTCGGACTCGTCCCAGCCCTCCACGTGACCCTCTTTCACGACCCGCGAATGGTGGCGCCGCCAACGCCCGAACCGCGTCGCCATCGGCTCGAGGCGCTGCGCGGCCCGCTTGTCGGCATAGGCCACGAGCTGCTCCTCGCGCGTCGCGAAAACGGCCCAGCGGCCGTAGGCGATGTCGTCCGCGAGACGCGTGACCGGGTGGTTCGCGACGGCCCGTGCCAGCTCCGGGTGACCCATCCTGGTGAGCCACGCCGCCGAACCCCCGCCATGGCGAAGGGCCTTCGCTGGATCGTCCGCCGGGAGTGCCTTGTCGGCATCGTGAAGGAGGGCCGCGGACTCGACGAGACGGCGGTCCACGGAGATGCCACGAGCCTCCATCCGCGCCGCCAGCCAGCCGGCCACCTCGCCCACAGCGCGCGAATGGCGAACGAACCAGGGTGGGGGATCGAGGGAGATCAGGAGGGAGGCGGCCTCCACGCGGCCGGGAACCGTCATCACCCCGATGGTACCCGAGGCCCGGCACGGCCCCCGCCCGCTGATGGCGCGGCTGACGGCGCCGGTGCCGGCGCCGGCCCTGGCGGTCGAGGTCCGAGCGACCCGGAGCGAGCGCCGGCTCGGATGGTGGATGCGGTCCGCCGTCGGCCGGACCGCGGAACACGATGGCGCCGGACCCTCGCGTGTCCGACCACGCGCGCTCGGACACCCCCGCGGCTGCAGGCGCCGGCGAACGAGGCGCGGGCGCTCGGGGACGAGGGCGGTGACCGGGATCGCGCACAGGAAGCGAGCCACGGCCGGGCGGCGCCCGCCCTCGACGGTGGCTTCGGATCCCTGGACGGCGACCGAACCGCCGCCGGCCCGGGCCACAGCGAGCGCTGTCCCTGTCAGCGCCGGCCCAGTCCACGATGCGGCGGCGCCTTCGGTCTGGACGCGCATGCCGTCAGCCGCGAACGTGGCGACGACCGTCCCATCCCGATCCGTCCGGAGGACCCGCGCGCCGGCTGCCGCGAGCCGCGCAAGGGTCGACGCGGCAGGATGACCGTAAGGATTGCCGGCCCCGGCGGACGCGACGGCCACGGCCGGCCGGACCGTTTCGACAAATGGCTCGGTGGTCGCCGTGCGGCTGCCGTGATGAGCCACCTTCAGGAAGTCCACGTGGGGCAACCCGTCGGCCAGGAGCGACGGATCGATCCCCTCCTCGACGTCGCCCATGAGCAGGAACCGGCGCGGGCCGACCTGGCCGAGCAGGACGACCGACACGTTGTTGATACCGGTGCCGCCATCGGGTGGTTCGACCGGCACCTCGCCTCGGATGGGCCAGAGCACTCGCAGCGAGATCTCGTCGACTGCGAGCCGATCGCCGGCGGCGATGGCAAGCCGTGAGGGCGCTCCCCGGACGGTCAGCAGCCGGAGCCAGGCGGCATACCCTGGCCCCGGCCCCCGCATGCCGGGTTCGAAGACCCGGTCCACGCGGTAGCGCGCGAGGAGCAGCGGCAGACCGGCGACATGGTCCTCGTGGGGATGCGACAGGATCACGGCATCGATCCGGCGATCCCACGGCGGGATGCGGCGATCGAGCGCCACGAGCAGCCGGTCGGGATCGGGGCCGCCGTCGATGAGCAGCCGGCCGCCGTTCGAACCCTCGACGAGGATGGCGTCGCCCTGACCGACATCGAGCACCGAGACCCGTGGCATCGCCGTCGGCCGCTCGGCCACGACAGCACCGGCCACCGCGAGACTGACCAGCAGGGCCAGGAGTGCGGCTCGGTGGACCATCCCCGTCCTGGACGACCTTGTCGCCTGGGGGATCTTCGGCGGGTTCTGGGGTCGGCTCGGTTCGCCCGCCGCCGGCGCCCGCGTCACGGCGGACCGCGGGCGATGTCGCGCCCACCACAGTGCGCCGCCGATCGCTGCAGCCGTGGCGACGGCGGCGAGCAGGTCGGATGGAGGCTCCAGCGTCACGCTGGCGAAGGGCAGACCGGCCGCGGTCTCGACGACGGCGACGAGGATCCGCAGGATGACCCAGCCCGGCGCAGCGAGTATCGCGCCGGCGATCGGCGGCCCGCCGGCCAGGACCAGCGCACCACCGCCGAGCGCGACGAGGCCGGCACCCATCGCCGGCGCGACGAGCGGCACGACGACGAGGTTGACGACCGGCGACAGGATCGCCAGACGCCCGAACGAGGCCAGGATGATCGGCAACGTCGCCGCCTGGGCGGCGAGCGAAACTCCCAGACTCTCGGCGAGCCATCGCGGGATCCGGCCGCGAGCGATCGACTCGAGGCCGCGCGTGAGTGGCGTGCCCCAGGCGATCAGCCCCGCTGTCGCGAGCGATGAGAGCTGGAAGCCCGCATCGGTGACGAGGGAAGGATCCGCGAGCAACAGGAGGAGCGCCGCCCAGCCGAGTGCCGCGCCCGCGCGTCCCGCCCGCCCGGACTCGCGGGCCAGGAGCACCACGCCGGCCATCAGGGCGGCTCGAACCACCGAGGCAGAGGCGCCAGCGAAGGCCACGTAGGCGACGATCGCGACGATCGTCACGAGCGAGCGCCGGCGACGACCGAGACCGCCTGCGACGGCTGCCACAGCCGCGGCGACGATCGCGATGTTCCAGCCGGAGATGGCCACAACGTGGCTCACGCCGGCCGTCGTGAACGCCGCGGCCAGGTCACGATCGACCCTGTCGCGAAGCCCGATCAGGATCCCGGCGGCCAATCCTGCCTCCGGTTCTGGAAGCACCTGGGCGAGCGCCTCGGCGGCGGTCCGCCGCAGGTCCTCCAACCGCCGACCAGGATCCGCCGGCGCAGGTTCGACGGTCAGGCTCCGGGCAGTAAGCGTTCCGATCGCCCCGATGCGGCGCAGATACTCGCCGTATGGCGACTCCGGCCGCGCCCGGATCCGCGCCAGCGACGACCACCCGATCGCCCGGCACGACGGTCGGATAGCGCGGCAGTGTGGCCGCGACGCGGACCTCCGGGGTGACCCCCGCCGCCGTCGCAAGCGTCGCACTCTGCTGTCCGTCTCGCGGCGAACCCACCGCCTCCACGACGAAGGACCACGGTCCGTCTCCGCTCGGCGGTTCAGCCAGGGTGACCGGTGGCGCCGGGGTCAGCGCGAGGCGCAGGACGATGAGTCCCGCACCGAGCACGACCGGCCAGAACGCACGCACCGGCATGCGCGCGCGAGCTTCGCCGAGCAGGAGCAGGGCGGCCGCCACGAGCGCGACCGCGGCAGCGATGTGGCTTGCACTGACCTGTCCCGCAGCGACGGCCGCGGCGATCGCCCCGAGCGCCAGGCGCTGACTTCGGCCCACCTCAGGGCACCGTCACGAGGTCCTTGAGCTTCTCGAACGTCTTCTCGCCGACCAGCTTCCGCGTCTTCAGGTCCTGGACGGAGGTGAACGGTTGACCGTCACGCGAACCGATGATCTTCGCCGCGGTCGCAGGACCGATGCCCGGCAAGGTGTCAAGCTCCGTGGCCGTCGCGCGGTTGAGGCTGATCGGTCCGGTCGCCCCGGGACTCTTCTGACCGGTCGCCACACCGCCGCCGGTCGGAAGGCCAGTCGGGGCTCCGGAGGCAGCGACGTCGTCGCGCGACGGCACTCGCACCTGGTCCCCGTCATGCAGCGGCGCGGCCATATTCAGCTCGCGCGCTGCCCGCCCCGCGTCCACTCGCGGTCCGAACCCGCCCGCGGCCGCCACGAGATCTCCGACGCGCGCGTCCAGCGGCAGGCGGAACACGCCAGGATGGCTCACCGCGCCCACGATCTCCACGACGAGAAGCCGAACGCCCGCTCCATCGCTCCTCCCCGCGACGCCGCGGGCAGGATCTGATGCGAGCGGTGCGAACGACGAACCGCCCTCGACGACGACCGCTCCAGCGACCCCTGTCCCGAATGCGAGCACGAAGGCGGCGAGCGCAAGTGCGACCGCCGCGATGCCGGCTGACCACGGCCGACCGCGGCACCGCCGTCAACCCGCGCGGCTCGGGAGCGGGCGCGGGCGGCGGGCGCCCCTGCTCCGTCCTCGAGCACTCGCCACGGTGTCGGCTTTGGATCCACCTCGACCTCCCCGGCGGGATGGTCGGGCGAGCCCGCGGAGAAAGCCGCGACGCCTCGCCACGTTGGGGGCACTTCCGACGCGGCGAGACGTCCATGCGCACGCTACCCAGCGGCGCTTATCTGGCACTTATCTCGGCTATGGACCCGGTCCCCGGCGCCAGTTCATGGTGCGTCGAGGCACCGGACAACACGTCGGGAGATTGCTTCGAGGCCTGGCGCTGGCATGATTGCGGTCATCTCGAGGTGGTCGTTTGGCACCGATCCGGGGCGCGAGATCGGATGAGGGAGGGACACCGATGCGACGCAGCCTGGCGATCCTTATGTGTTCGGGACTCCTGCTGGCTCTGCTGCCGGGCACCGCGGCCGCCGGACGCGTCACGAAATATCACGACCATCACGTCGGCTTCTTCTGCGACACGCCGATCGACGGCGGCTACGCCACCGCGAGCATCGACTCGAGCTCGGCGTTCGGCGACTTCGCGGGCGCAGACGTGTGGCTGGATCCGGCCGTGCCGTTCGAGGACTCGCCCTCGATCACGGGCAACACCGAGACGGTCTCGATCACCGAAGGGACGACCGAGATCCAGTTCAGCGCGACCTTCGATGCGTTCGACGGCGATGGCGCCCCACTCGGAAGCGCCCTCCTCGAAGCGACGATGACTCCGGTGGGCGCCCCGCAGCCGATCACCGGAGAGAGCAACGGCAACCATCACAGCAATACCGACCGGCACCTTCCAGCAGCTGGAAGGCGACGCGACGTTGACCCTGGCAGGGGACGTGTTGCAGATCCAGGGCTGCGACGGCGACATCACCGACGTCAGCGTGCTCGAGAACAATCCCCACTCGTCGGTCTCAAAGAACTCCGGCGTCAACATCGACTGTCACTGGCAGACACCCGAGGCCTCCGCGTCGTTCTTCGCCGTCCAGGATACGTTCGGGTTCTCCAGCTTCTCCTCCCTGTCCACCGCGGACCAGACACTGTTCGACACCGGCGGGACGACCGGGTCGCTGAGCGCGACATCGTTGACCGCATCGATCCCGCTCGTCGACGAGGCCACGGATGACCCGTACTCCGCCCAGGCCGCCGCGACGCCTTACGGCGACCGGGCCGCCCGTCACTCGACCCTGCTCAGCCAGACTGTCCGCCGGAAGCTCACCGAGCAGGCCCTCGTGCCGGTCGGTCAGCTCGTCTTCTCGACCGGACAGTCGTTCGACTTCGACCAGGCGCATTGCCGCACGGCGTCGTTCACCAATCAGGTCATCGGCAACAACCCGTCCGGCCCCAAGCCCGGCGGCAAGCCCCCGGCCAATGACACCGCCGGCGGCGCGCTCGTCGTGAAGGCCGGGACGAAGCTGACGGCCCAGACGGGCGCCACCGCGGCCCAGCCCGAAGTCCAGGTCGGCGAGACGTGCCCGGAGGGCTTCGGCGATCAGATGGGTCACACGCTCTGGTACAAGATCACCGGCACGAACGCGCCCGTGACGATCGATACGGCCGGGAGCAACTTCGACACCGTCATCGGCGTGTTCCAGCGCGATGGGTCGGACTTCACCGAGCTCGCCTGCGACGACGACGTCTTCTACCAGCCGGTAGGGTCGACCTACCAGGCGGCGATCACGTTCGACACCGTCGCCGGCCAGACGTACTACGTCGAGGTCGGCGGCTTCCAGAACTTCTTCGACCCCGACAACCCCGAGTTCGGACTGCTGAAGCTCAAGATCAGCTGACGGTCACTGGGCAGAGATCCTCGGTCGAGGCGGCAACGAACCCGCCTCGACCAGGCGGTCACGGCGGTCCAGCTCCCTCGCGGACGCTGACGACCAGGGACCACCCGACCGGGGTGCGCGGCGGTCAGGAGAAGAACGACCCGTTCCGCTCCTTGCCGACGAGCGCAGAGATCGTGGTCGTCGTCGATGCCCGGTCCGACACGAACCTGAACCCGTCTTCGTTGGTGGCGGACCACTCGATCGTCGCCCGGCCCTCGACGAAGTCGCCCTCGAACCCCTGGGACGGATCGTGGATCTTCACCTTGTGGTGGCCGCCGTGCCAATCGACGCGATAGGACGCCCGCCCTTCGAGCGACGGGCCATCCGACAGCGCGTTGTTGATGTCGTGATAGTCCTCGAGCTCGAGGTTCTTCACGTGGAGGCTCGCTTTTCCGCCACCCGCATGGACGTGGACGGCTGAATCCGCCACGCGCTGGATCCAGAAGAGCCCGTCGGGATACGGATGGATGCCGGGATTGAAGTCGTGTACCTGGGTGTTCGGGTCAACCTGACCTTCGTAGAGATCCAGTCAGGTGAACGCGAAGGTGCCGTGTTGCCGCCGACCATCGACGCCGATGTACTCGCCGGTCATGAATCGCATGTCCACGTCGAACGCAAGCCGGTGCGAGGTCTGCGCCCCCGCTTCCCAGGCATCGCCTGCGCCCTGGATCTCGGCCGCACCCACGAATCCGTTGAAGTCGGTGATGGCCGAGACCTCGTTGCCGAGGACCGGGAACTCGATGTGGAATGGCGTGCCGGGGAAGATGACTCCCGGGATCGGCTTCGGATCCGAGAACGCCTTGTGACCCAGCACCGGCGACCAGACGCCGGAGGTGGCCAGGAGACCGGCGGCGCCGAGACCACCGGTGAGGACGTCGCGCCGGGTGAGCGCCTTGTCCCAGAAGTGATCGTGCCCGATCGCGCGATGGATCGGGGGCTCCGTTCGAGCCTCGACGGAGATCGGGTCAGCAAACCGCATGGCTGGCACTCGCTGTCGACTGAGTCCTGCCGCGGCCGACTCAGGACGCCGTCCCCCCTTCGGAACGCAATGAGCCTACTCCCGGCGCCGGGCATGTCAAGACGGAAAGCGCGCCCCGTGAACCGGGACTCTACGCGCCGCGGGCTGCGTCGGGATCAGCGCGGCAGCCGCTCCCACGGGACCCATTCGGTCCCGTCCCACCAGCGGTGCCAGGTGCGGCCGTCGTGGCCCTGCGCCCAGACGTCGATCCGGTCGGCGCCCCACGACGATGCGGCCGGCGCTCCGCTCAGCTCACCGCCGAGCGACTCCCAGTCATGCCAGCTCGTGCCATCCCAATAGCGATTCCAGAGCGCGTGGTCGGGAAAGACCGCGAAGACCTGCATCTGGTCAACGGCCCACGCCGTCACGGCAGGGCCCGAGGCCAGCGTCCCGCCAAGCGATTCCGGTGCGGTCCAGGCCCCGCCGGAGAAGGCGGAATGGGCGAGAGCACTCTCGGCATCGATCCAGAAGAGATCGATCCTGCCCTCGCCCCAGGAAACTGCTGCCGTCGCGTCGAACATGTCCCACCTCCGACGCGAGAGGCTACTCCGTTGGCATCAGGGAGCGCTCGAGGTCCTCGGCGACGCACTCGTCGAGCCGGCGGACGGCGGCGGCCGCTGCAAGGCTGACGAATGCCGCGAGAAGGGCGGCGGGCCGCCGGACGATCGATCGACGAGCGGGTCGATCTAGAGCGGCGAGCGCGACGAGGCGCCGATGCTCCAGGGTCCGCTCGACCTCGCGGTTCTGGTGGTCCGCAAGGTCGGGCGTCAGCAACGTGTATGGAAACATGGCTGTCGGTCTCCCGATGCGGGTTGGATGTCGATGATCAGTGGTTGGGTTGGCGGTCGCGCAGGTCGAGGTGAGGGCTTCGCTGGTCGCTGTCCCAGAAGGTCCAGAGGCCGGCGAGGACGATCACCGCCGCCGGGATGAATGCCGCGTCAAGGGCGGCCACCCCGGCGACCACGATCACTGCGAAGACTGCTGACACGATCTGACTGCGGAACGCGATGTCGTGTTGGGATCAGCGGCGGCCGTCGCGGAAGCTATCGCGCGAGTCGACGCCCCAGGCCGCGCTGGCGGCATCGAGCGCAGCCAGGCCGATGATGACAATGGCGATGATGATCAGTGCTGCCATTTGTCGGCCTCCTTCTGGACGTAACCCGTTTCGTAGGTCTTATCGGTTACCTGTGTAATGTAGCCCCTTGCGCGTAACCTGTCAATAGGCGTAATGTGGTTATCGAGATGTTTGCCAACAGCCCCCAACCAGTCGCCGTGGGTCATGCCCACGACGTCGATCTCGACGACACCTTCGACTTCCTGAACACCGACGACACCGACAATGGTTTCCCCGCCGAGCGCCTTCCGACGCTCGACGACGCCCTCGATTGGTTCGTCGATCGCGGCGTCATCCACAAGGAAGGCGCCGACTACGTGCGTGCCCAGGCCGCGAGCCGGCCCTCGGTCGCCGAGAGCGATCTCCGCCGGGTCTACGCCCTGCGTGGCGCGCTGCGAGAGATCACCGCCGCCCTCGTCGACCATCGAGCGCCGAACCCGACCGCGCTCGACACGACCAACCGGGCGCTCCACGCCCGCCAGGTGATCGAGCTCGTGCCGGCGCCCGACGGCGTCAGCGTCGACCACCGCCATGTCGGCGATCCCATCGACGACGCGCTCGCGCGGCTGGCCGATCCGCTGGTCGTCGAGCTGACAGCCGGACACCCCGAGCGGATCAAGATCTGCGCCGGCGACACCTGCGAGTGGATCTTCTACGACGGTTCACGGACGAGCCGCCGGCGGTGGTGCGACATGGCGACCTGCGGGAACAGGGCCAAGGCGAAGCGCCACCGCGAGCGGGCCGCCGAGCAGCAACAGCCGAAGCGGAAGCTACGGGCGTCGAGCGCGCCCGGCGGAGCCGCGGCCGCGGAATTGGCGGAGTCGGCAGATTCGCGGGCGGCGGCACGCGGCAGTGCCGGTGACGTCGGCGGACTAGCCGCCGCTAGTCCGCGGACTGCGGCCGCGGCACGACGAGAGCCGGCTTGCCGCCCGGCCGACAGCGACGGTCGGAACCCGACCCGCCTCGCTTCGGAGTCGCCGATCTCCGAGATCAGACCTCCGCAACGGCATCGATATCGGTTCGCTGGCCGGCGTCGCGTACGAGTCGACGAAACCTGACCGATCCGGCCCGGGACTCGGCATGGCCGTCGGTTGCGCCTGTTCGCGCCGATCTCGTCGCGTGTGAGGCAACGATGCCTGCCTGACACGGGCTGCACGGAGCGACGCAGCAGGATCGTCGCCTCCGAAGCGACGACGCCCGGGACCACCGACCGCTGCACCCGTCAACCTCGAGTCGGGTCAGTCCTCGAGCAGCGAGCGCACCTCGTCGATCCGGGCGATCGTCTCGAGGTCATGCGGTGCGGGCATCCGAACGATGACGTGCCGGAACCCGAGCTCGTCGCGGTACGGGCGGATCGCTTCTGCGATCTCCGCGGGCGGACCCATCAGATTCGGAACCGTGCCGGCGACCGGCGTGCCGTTCAGCTCCATCTTCTCGGCATAGGCCGCTTCGGCCGCCTGGCGCGTGTCCCGGATGACGATCGGGAAGCTCACCGTGCGTTCGATCTCGCCCGGGTCGCGACCGGCCTCCTCGCAGCGCTGCTCCAGGTTCGACACGTTGCTTCGAACCTCGTCGAGGGTGCCGTTCGTGTTCCAGGCGTCGCCGTAGCGGGCCGCCGTGCGGAGCGTCTTCGTCGGCCCCGAGCCGCCGATCAGGATCGGCAGGCGCGCCTGGACCGGCCGTGGCTCGCACAGCGCGTCGTGCATCCGGTAGAACCGGCCGTCGTGCTGGTCGATCCGTTCGCCATCGAGGAGCCGGCGCAGGAGCATGACAGACTCGTCGAACCGGTCGAGCCGCTCGCCGACGCTCGCCCCGAAGTCGATGCCAAAGGCGTCGTGCTCCCGTTCGAACCACGCCCCGCCGATGCCCAGGATCGCTCGGCCGTCGCTGATATGGTCCAGGGTGGTCGCGACCTTCGCGGTCAATCCGGGGTTCCGGAAGGTATTGGCGCCGACCATGAGCCCGAGCCGGATCCTGCTGGTCACCGCCGCCACCCCGGCGAGCGCCATCCAGCCCTCGAAGATGGGCTGTTCCCACGGCCCGAAGATGGCGAGGAGGTGATCCCAGGTCCAGACGTCGTCCCAGCCCGCGACATCCGCCGCGATCGCGGCGTCGCGGAAGTCCGCCCACGAGGTGTGCTGGGACCAGAGCTGGGCGCCGAAGCGGAAAGTCCGCGCCGTGGTGTCGGTGGCGTCGATGGCGTTCATCTGGTCAGGAGCTCCCGCACCTCGGTCGCGAAGCGGGTCATCGATTCCTCGTCATGCGGGGAGGGGAACCCGGCGATCAGGTGCCGGTAGCCGATGTCGAGGAACGGCCGGAGCCGCTCGGCCACGTCCTCCGGCGTTCCGATCGGCTGGTCCTTCCAGCGTTCGGCCCCGCCGTTGCGCGCGAAGATCTCGCCCTGGACCCGTTCCGCCTCGGCCCGCGAGTCGCGGATGATAACGCTGCCGATCCCGGTCGTCCGCTCGATCTCGGCGGGGTCGCGACCGACCGTCTCACAGTGCTGGACGAGGATCGCCTCCTTGCGCTTGACGCTCTCGAGGCCACCCCCGACGTTGTTCGCGTCGCCATAGCGGGCAACGAGCTTGAGCGTGACCTGCTCACCGCCACCACCGATGAGCAGCGGCAGGCGCTCCTGGATCGGCGGCGGGTCGTTCCGGACGTCCCTGGCCGAGTAGCGCGGTCCGGCGGCGGTCGGGCGCTCGCCATGAAGCATGCCGCGCATGACCGGGAGCGCCTCGCCCAGCCAGCGCAGCCGCTCCGGATGGCCGCTCCCGAAGGCGAGACCGAAGGCGACGTGCTCGGTCTCGAACCACGCGCCACCGATGCCGAGGATCGCCCGGCCGTTCGAGATGTGGTCGAGGGTCGTGGCCATCTTGGCGGTCAGAGCAGGTTCACGGAACGTGTTCGCTCCGACCATCAGGCCGATGCGGATCCGTTCGGTGGCCTGCGCCCAGGCCGCGAGCGTCAGCCACGCTTCGAAGATCGGTCCCTCATGGCTGCCCACGATCGGGTACAGGTGATCCCAGGTCCAGAGGGTATCGAAGCCAAGGCGGTCGGCCCGCCTGCCCGCTTCGAGCAGGTCAGGCCAGGTCGTGTACTGGTTCCAGCAGAGGGCGCCAAGTCGGATGTCGGTCACGGGGCCTCCGGGGACGCGTCGGCACGGGATGGGTCGTCAAGCGTAATCGGCCCCGCCGGGCCGCGTGACATGTCCCGCGCTCACCATCTCCTCCGGTCGGGGCTGCCGTCCCGGATGCACGCCACCACCGATCAAAGGTCCAGGTGCAGTCGAAGTGCGTCGTCCAGGCGCGCGAGCACCGTCCCTGGGACGACGCCGACGGACTCGCCGACGCGGGCAACGTCGATCGAGCGGACCTGCTCGGCCTGCGCCTTCGAGTCGGTCGAGAGCCCGGTCGAAGCAGCATCGAGGGCGACCTGGAACGGGTAGATCCGCTCGACGTTCGACGTGATCGGCACGACGGTGATGACGCCACGTCCTGTCTTCGACGCCGTCATGTTCGCGACGTCATTACTGACGACGACGGCAGGACGCCGCTTGTTCGCCTCCGAACCGCGCGCGGGCTCGAGATCGACCCAGTGGATGTTCCCTCGAAGGATCAACGAGAGAGGCCGTCCTTCGAGGTCCGGTCCCACGACTTGGCGTCCCCCGACGACGCCCACTCATCCCACGCGCCCTCGTAGGCCGCGCTGAGTTCCCCGGTCCGGAGCAGGCGGACGGCCTGCTGAAGGGCCGCCGACCGGGAGTCCATGCCTCGTTCTCGCACATAGGCGTCGAGGAATTCGATGTCCTCGCTCGGGAGACTCACGCTGACCTTCATGGGATGATACTACCCGATTACTACCAAGGTAGCAATGGCGCCGACCGCCGGCCCAGCGCTTCGGGCGGTCAGGCACTGGCGCGCGCCCTGTCGCGCGTGCACGGTGGACGCTTGGAGGTGAATTGCCATGACGCTCGTGCACACCCGACCCCCGACCTTCGACCGCGGCGACGACCTTCGAGCGCTCGCGTCGGCGCGGCGCGACCGGGTCCGCTTCGTGGACCTGCCCGAGGCTCGCTTCTTCGCAGTCGATGGCCACGAGACTCCCGGCAGCCCGGAGTTCGGCGGTGCCATCGGCGCGCTGTACGGTCTGGCCTATCCGCTGCATTTCGCCCTGCGCGGGAAGGGCGTCGAGGCCGGCCGGATCGGCATGCTCGAGGGCCTGTACTGGCTGACGCCGGAGGAGCTCGCCGCCGACGGCCCGACGAGGCCCGACCCGGATCGCAAATGGACGTGGCGGCTCATCCTCGAGGTTCCCGGGACGGCCACCGATGACGATGTGGCCGGGATCATCGAGACCAAGGCTCCCGCCACGTTCGCCGATCGGGTGCACCTCCTCCGCTGGGCCGAAGGACCGAGCGCGCAGATCCTGCATGTCGGCTCGTACGCCAGCGAGACGGCCACCCTGCGCCGGCTCCACGACGCCATCGCCGAGACGGGGCTGCGCCCGCACGGCGCTCACCACGAGATCTACCTGAACGACCCGCGGCAGGTCGGCGAAGACCGGGCGAAGACGGTCCTGCGCCAGCCGGTGACCGCCGCATAGCCGGTCGCATCAGGTCTCAGGAACAGTCGCGGCGATTCGCGCCGCGGCTCGGGGGCAGGCGTCAGCCGGCCCGGTAGGCCACCTGGGAGGCGACGACCTCCCGTAGCCACGGAGCGGACGCGTCGTCGACCGACCGTACCTTGACGTGCCGGATGCGCTTGCCCGTGCCCTCGATCCGGCCGGCGGGGTCCGGCAGGTCCACGCCGTCGGCGAGCTGGAGGTTCACCCATGCCCGGTGCGGGACGATCGCGAACAGCAGATCGCGCATCGACCGCGTCGAGCCGATGGCCAGCAGCCCATCGGCCGGGTCGAACGACTCGGCGGCGCTCGGGGTACTCCTCGAGGACCGTTCGCCGGAGCGCGCGGGCGATCTCGGCGACGTTCGGTGCGGTCGTGTCCAGGTGGCGGTCGAAGGCCGCGGCGTCGTCCGAGGGTCCGGTCACCGGACGACGAGGTTGACCAGCCTGCCTCCGCCGGCCACGACGACCCGATCGGGCATGCGCCCGTCGAGGATCGCCACGATCCGTTCGCGCGCGAGGACGGCCGCCTCGATCTCGGCAGTCGTCGCATCGGCGGGCACAGTGACCTTGTCCCGCAGCTTGCCATTGACCTGGACCGGGATCTCGCGGGTCGACTCGACGATCGCGCTCGCGTCGACCTCCGGCCAGGTCTGCGCATGGACCGAGGCCCACGGCTCGCCCGGCATGCGGCCAGGCGGCGGCTCCACAGCTCTTCGGCGATGTGCGGCGCCGCGGGGGCCAGCATCAGCAGCAACAGCCCGACCGCCTCGTCCCAGGCCGCGGATCCGCCGACGGCCGTCCCGCGGTAGCGGAACAGGACGTTGGCCAGCTCCATGAGCTTGGCGACCATGACGTTGAACCGGAAGCCTTCGTAGTCGGTGGTCACGTCGCGCAGCGTGCGGTGGGCGGCGGTCCGCAGCACGGCCTGGGCGTCCTCCTCGTTCTGGCCGGACGGCAGCGACCCGGACTCGGCGTCGCCCGGCTCCTGTCCGCCCGGGTCGAGGACGATCGTCCAGACCCGGTTGAGGAATCGGTGGACGCCGCCGATCCCGGTCGGGCTCCACGGCCCACCCTGGTCCCAGGGGCCCATGAACATCAGGAACAGGCGGATCGAGTCGGCGCCGTAGCGGGCCACGAGGTCGTCCGGGTCCTGGGTGTTCCCACGCGACTTCGACATCCGTTCGCCGTCCGCGCCCAGGATCTGTCCCTGGTTGAACAGGCGCTTCCACGGCTCGTTCTGCTGGATCAGCCCGACGTCGCGCATCATCTTCGTGAACTCGCGGGCGTACAGCAGGTGCATCACCGCGTGCTCCGCGCCGCCGGTGTACTGCTCGACGGGTGTCCAGGTCTCGACGAGGTCCGGGTCGAACGGCACGTCCGCTGCGTGGGGCGACAGGTAGCGATACCAGTACCAGCTCGAGTCCACGAACGTGTCCATCGTGTCGGTCTCGCGCTTCGCCGGCCCGCCGCAGCGCGGGCAGGTCACGTTCAGGAACGCCTCGTCGCGGGTCAGCGGGTTCACGCCGTGGCCGCCGTAGTCGACGGTGCCGGGCAGCAGGACCGGCAGGTCCTCGTCGGGCACCGGCACGATGCCGTCGGTCGGACAGTGGATGACCGGGATCGGCGTGCCCCAGTAGCGCTGGCGGCTGATCAGCCAGTCGCGCAGGCGATACGTGACGGCGGCCCGGCCCGCGCCGCGCCGCTCGAGGTCGGCGACGATGCGGCGGCCCCCCTCGTCGGCCGGCAGCCCCGAGTAGTCCCCGCTGTTCACCAGCCGCTCGCCGGCGGTGTGGGCGACATAGGCGCCGTCGAGCTGCGCCTCCTCGTCCCCAGGTGCCGCGACGACCCGCCGGATCGGCAGTCCGAACTTCTCGGCGAAGACGTAGTCGCGCTCGTCGTGCGCGGGAACGGCCATGATCGCGCCGGTGCCGTAGCCGGCGAGGACATAGTCGGCCACGAAGATCGGGATCCGTTCGCCGTTGACCGGGTTGACCGCGTCGGCGCCGAGGGCCACGCCTGTCTTCTCGCGCTCGGCCGACAGGCGGTCGATCTCGGTCCGGACCGTGGCCTGGGCGACATACGCCTCGATCTCCGGCCGGCGATCGGGCGCGGTCAGCGTCGCGACGAGCGGGTGCTCCGGCGCGAGGACCATGAAGGTGGCTCCGAACAGCGTGTCGGGCCGGGTCGTGAAGACGCGGATCTCCTCTCCGCCGGCATGGTGAGCGGAGGGCGCCGTGGCGAAGACGATCTCCGCGCCCTCGGACCGGCCGATCCAGTTCGTCTGCATGACCCGGATCGGCTCCGGGAAGTCGATCCCGCCGAAGTCGAGCAACTCGTCGGCGTACTTCGTGACCCGCAGGTACCACTGGTCCAGGTCGCGCTTCTCGACCTTCGCGCCGCACCGCCAGCAATGACGGTCCGCGCCCTCGACCTGCTCGCGGGCGAGGGTGCCGTCGTTCGGGCACCAATCGACCGGCGACTTCGCCCGATACGCGAGACCCGCCTCGAGGAACCGCAGGAACAGCCACTGGTTCCACCGGTAGTACTCGGGGTCGCAGGTGACGACCTCCGCCGACCAGTCGAACGTCGCGCCCATCGAGCGGAACTGGCGGCGCATGTTCTCGATGTTGCGCATCGTCCATTCGCGCGGGTTGAAACCGCCCTTGATCGCGGCGTTCTCCGCGGGCAGCCCGAAGGCATCGAACCCGATCGGCAGGAACACGTTCTTGCCGTGCATCCGCTGGAACCGGGCGAGCGCGTCGGTCGGCGTGACGATGTACCAGTGGCCGATGTGCAGGTCGCCCGACGGGTAGGGGTACATCGTCAGCAGGTAGTAGCGGTTCCTCGCGTCGGCGAGGTCCGTCTCGTGCATCCCGAGCTCGTCCCAGCGCGCCTGCCAGCGCGGCTCGATCGCGGTCGGGTCGTAGCGCTCGACCCGGTCGCGCGCGCCGCCTGGCTTCGCGGGCCCGGTGGTTTCGCTGGTGTCGGTGGTGTCGGTGGTGTCGGTCACGTCGATCCTCGGAGACGGCACAACCCCCCGCCGGGCCGGCGAGGGGTCATGGATCGGCGGTCTCGTCGCGGTTGGTGGAGCTACGGGGACTCGAACCCCGGACCCCCTGCATGCCATGCAGGTGCTCTTCCAGCTGAGCTATAGCCCCACGGGATTGGGAGTCTACCAGAGGTCGAACGTGGCACCATCTGCCCGATGGCCTCCTTCGACCTGGTGCTGCGGGGCGGCATGCTCATCGACGGCACCGGGTCGGCGGCTCGGCGCGCCGACGTGGCGGTCACAGGCGACCGCATCACCGCGGTCGGGGATCTGTCGGCGGTCTGGGATGGCAGCATCGCCCACGTCCTGGACTGCGCCGGGCGCGTCGTTGCGCCGGGGTTCATCGATCCGCACGGGCACTCGGACGGATCGGTGCTGGTCGACGGGGCGCTCGCCAGCCATCTGCACCAGGGGTTCACGACGCAGGTGTCCGGGAATTGCGGGGGTTCGGTCGCACCTGTGACGGACGCCGGCCGCGATCTCATCGACCTCCAGCTGCGGCCCGACGGGGTCGTCCCGCGATGGCGCTCGTTCGCGGAATACCTCGACGTCGTCGACGAGCAGTCGCTCGGCCCGAACGTCGCGTTCCTGGTGGGACAGGGCACGATCCGCGGATCCGTGATGGGCGCATCGTCGCGTCCGGCGGATCCCGACGAGCTGGCCCTGATGGTCCGCGAGGTCGAGGCAGCGATGGAGGCCGGTGCGTTCGGGCTGTCGTCCGGCCTCATCTACGCGCCAGGGAATGCATGCGCCGGCCGCCGAGCTGGTCGCGCTCGTCCGCGTGACGGCGTCGCACGGTGGCCTGTACGCGACGCACCTGCGGAACGAGGCGAACGGCCTCCTGGGAGCCCTCGAGGAGGCGATCGCCACGTCCGGGATGGCTGGCCCCGCTGCACGTCTCCAGGTCTCGCACCTCAAGTGCGCCGCGCAGGCCGTCCGGGGTCGCGCGGGCGAGGCCGTCGCTGCCCTGGAAGAAGCCCGGGCCCAGGGTCTCGACGTGCAGCCGACCAGTACCCCTACACCGCCGCCAGCACCACCCTCGAGACGATCCTCCCGCCCGCGCTCCTGGCCCTGGGCGTGGAGGAGTGCGTCCGGGCCCTCGGCGACCGAAGCGTGCGCGATCGAACCCGTTCCGAGATGCGGGCCGGGAACTCGAGCTGGGAGAACGTCACGACGGACCCGGGCTGGGAGGGGATCCGGATCTCGCACGCGGCGAGCCACCCGGACTGGGCGGGACGGTCGTTCGCAGAGCTCAGCGAGGAGATGGCGCGCGATCCCGTCGAGGTCGCCTTCGACGCTCTCGTCGACGACAGGCTCGACGTCGCGATCGTCATCGACTGCATGACGGAGCCCGACGTCGAGACGATCATGGCCGTCCCCTGGATCGCGGTCTGCACCGATGCCGAGGGCCGACGCCCGGGCCACCCGATCCTCGACGCCGGGCGGCCGCACCCGCGCACGTACGGGAGCACGGCGCGCGTCCTCGGGCCATACGTGCGCGGGCGCGGCACGCTCGCGCTCGAGACGGCCGTCGCCAAGCTCACCTCGGTCCCGGCAGAGCGGATCGGGCCTGGACGACCGCGGGATCGTGCGCGAGGGCGCCTTCGCCGATCTCGTCGTGTTCGACCCCGCCACGGTCAGGGACGAGGCGACGTACAGCGAGCCCGCCTGCTACCCCACCGGGATCGAGCACGTGATCGTGAACGGGCGACTGGCCATCCTCGGCGGCATCGAGACGGGTGAGCGTCCCGGCCGGCTGTTGCGTCATGCCTGACCGGTGATCGTCACCGAATCGGACGCCGTCGTCGCGCTGCCCGGAGGTGCTGTCGCCTACACGCTGCGGCGATCGCCCCGGTCGCGAGGACTGCGTGTGGTCATCCATCCGGCGCAGGGGCGTGGTCGTGACGGTGCCACCGGCGACTCGCCGCGGGTGGGCGCATCCCGAGAGGTTGATCGATGACTTCCTCGCCGAGCGTGAGCCCTGGCTTCGACGCCACCTCGACCGTCAGGCGCGAGATCGCGCCGAGCTGGAGGCGCGCGGCGGCCTTCGCGACGGAGCGCTCCTCAGATTCCGCGGGGACCTGCACCGGTTGCGGATCGAGCCGGCGCGACCCGGTGCGCGCCGGTCGACGGTCGAACGGATCGGCGGGGTCGAGGAGGACGAGATCGTCGTGCGCAGGGCGCCGGCCGACGGGCGCACGACCGCGCGTGCTTCTGACCGCCTTTCTGAAGCCGCGCGCCCGGGTCGCCATCGAACGGGAGATCGCCCGTCACGCGGCTCCTCTCGGGGTCAGCCCGAGCGCGGTCTCCGTCCGCGATCAGCGCACGCGCTGGGGGAGCGCGTCACGCGAAGGACGCCTCGCGTTCTCGTGGCGCCTGATCCTCGCCCCGCCCGAGGCCCTCGAGACGGTGGTCATCCACGAGCTCGCTCATCTGCGCGTGTTCGGGCACGGGCCGCGGTTCTGGGCGCTCGTGGCATCGCGGCGAGCGGACCACAGGACGTGGCGGCGCTGGCTCCGTGAGCACTCCACCGAGCTCCACGGTGCCCTCGACAAGGATGGCGCGGGCTGACCCGAACCGAAGGCTCAGGACGGGATGGGCGTGGGTGGGGAGGTCGCTGCTGTCGTCGGCTCCGTCGCGTCTGCGGGCGGGGCTTCCGCGGTCCATCCGGTTTCGGTCGCCTCTGCCTCCAGGGAGCCCTCGGCGACGGTGAACCGCCGGAGCAGCAGGTACTGGAAGCCCAGCGCACCCTCGACCCGCTGGAGGACGGCCGGGAGTCCGGTCACCATCGATGCCGGCACCATCGTCGGCTCGTCCAGCTGGTAGACATGGCCATGCAGCTGGAGGCGGCAGTGGCCCGCCGCGAGCACGTTGCGAGCCCACTGCGAGTCCCGCCCGAGCGGGACCATGATGCGGAAGCCGTCCGCCGTGGGCTCCGGATGGACCAGGGTCAGCCGCCGAACGCCGGACCGCCGTCCGATGTGCTCGAGCATGCCGATCTCGGACGACCGACCGCCGGCCAGGCCCCGGCGCATCATCCCCGGGTTCACCAGCGTGTTCATCAGCCCGGTGCCGATCCGCGGATCGTGTCGCCAGAAGATCGCTGCGCCCACGGCCAGGGCACCCAGCGCGAGCAGCGCGGCGAAGATCGATCTGATCGTTCGCATGGATCTGCCTCCTTCGAGACAACATCGTCTCGCGACGCACCCGGCCACGGTCAGTGCCGAACGCCCCGATCCGCGGGCCCTGCTGACACGACGTGCTCGGCCTCGAGCGCGGTGGCGAGAGGCGTCATCGCCGGTGACGGCGGCCTGTGCATGCGCGCACCGCGTCCAGCGGCAGACATGACTAATGGCGCATGGTTTCTCGTGCGGGTCCGGTGTACCGTCATCCACACAACCGAAGACCGACCGTCGCCGCAGGCGCGAAACGACAGGGCTCCAGCACTCATCTTTTCGTCTTTTTCACTGGTCCTCCTCATCCGCGCCGGCCCCCTGATCCGGCACGCTCGCGGCGCGATGCCCTCGGTTCGGCGCGACCGGACTCATGCCCGATCGCGCGTCGTCGGCCGTACACCACGAGCGTGAGCAATGAACAGACAGCGCAACTACCGAACCGTCGGCCGGGCATCGGGAGGCCCGCGCGTGCGGCCGGCACGGACTGCCGCGCCCTCCGCCCGCACCGACATCGCGGCAGGGACGACCGCACCCGAAGGGGCGGTCATCTCGTTCCTGTCAGAAGTCCTGGTCGGCGACAGTTCGTGGACGATGGCCGAGGTTCAGCGCCTCGTCGCCGTCCGCGACCTGGCCGATCTCGGCCGATGGCGGGCCACCGGCCTCGACGACGAGGAACCGACAGCCGAATGACGAACCCGAGGGGCGACGGCTTGTGCCGGCGCCCTCGGACACTCCTTGGGGGCCTCAGGCGGCCGCGCCCGTCAGCGGGTTCGACCGTGCCGCCGCTCGACTCGCTCTCCGTGACCCGATGGCGCACTGTCCCGCGGCGCGGCACGCCCCGTTCAGCGACGGGGTAGGGGAGCCCTGCGACTGTCAGTTCCGGCGGCGCGGCGGCTCGTCGGAGATGCCGATCCAGCTCTTTCGGAGAGCGTAGAGCACCGCCTGCGTGCGGCCGTTGACCGCCAGCTTTCGCAGGATGCTCGTCACGTGGTTCTTGACGGTCTGCTCGCCGATCGAGAGCGCCTCGGCCACGTCCCTGTTGGTCAGGCCCTGGGCGATGGCCTCGAGGATCTCGGATTCGCGCGGTGACAATGGCGTGAACGCGGTCTGGGCAAGATCCTGGTTGGCGACTTCGCGGAACAGCGAGGCATCCCGGAAGGCTTCGAGGACGTGGCGCGCCACGGCTGGTCGAGCCGCGACCTCGTCGTCGATCAGGTACTCGCCGTCGGCGACCGCCCGGATGGTCCGGACCAGCTCGCTTGGGCGAGCGTCATCGAGGACATGAGCGGCGGCGCCCGCCTGGATGGCGGCAAACAGCTCGTCGTCACTGCTGCGATGGCCCAGCAGGACCACCGGCGAGCCCGGACACTCGTGCTTGAGGTGCTGGATGGCGGGCACGATCTGGTAGATCGGCAGCTCGGTGTCGACGAGGACGACGTCGGGCGTCTGGTCTCGGATCGCCTCGATCGCCTCATCGGCGTCGGCGGCTTCGGCGATGACCCGGATCTGCGGATGAGCCTCGATGAGCTCTCGCAGGACGGACCGGACGAGCGCGTGCTCTCCGACCAGGATGATCCGGATGTCGCGAAGCCGGGCACCTGTGGACCGCCCGCGCTGGTTCGGCACTATCGCTCCCCCGGTGGCTCTGCGTGGTGTGACTACGGTTACCCTGCCGCGGGCGCCGCCGACAGAGGACCACCGAGCGAATTTCCGGACCAACAAGTACTGGGTGGAAGGAATAGAGACGGTCAACCCAGTGCGCCGGTCGTACGGCCAGCCCAGCGCGCGACATCGAGCGCGGTCGGGCGACGATCGAGCCAGGTCGCGGCGGACGCCGGCCGCCCCAGCAGGAAGCCCTGTCCGAGCGACACCCTGAGGCCGATCACGGTCGATAGCTCGGCCTCGGTCTCGATCCCCTCGGCGATGACCAGGCAGTCGGCCGCGGTGGCGAAGTGGACCAGGCCCGCCACGACAGCCTGGCGGCCGACGTCCTGGTCGACGCCGCGAACAAGGCTCGCATCGACCTTGACGATGTGCGGACGCAGCTCCACGAGATGCGAGAAGTTGGCGATCCCCGCTCCTGCGTCATCGACGGCGAGACGGACGTCGAGCCCGAGCGCGGTGACGGCGTCGCGGAGCGGGCCATATGCCTCGATCGCTTCGTGCTCGGTGACCTCCAGGACGAGCGGACGAGCTCGGATGCCGAGGGCGTTCTGCAACGCCTCGACGTCGGCGAGATAGGCCGGCGAGACGTTGAGACTGAGCCAGGTGCGGCGAGGCAGATGACGAGCTTCATCGAGCGCGGCGACCAGGGTGGCTCGTTCCAGGGCGCGGCCAAGGCCGCATTCGAGCGCCGCGGCGAACATCTCGTCCGATGGTGCGCCGTCGGCGAACTGGGTGAGGGCCTCGAACCCGATGGACTCGCCCGTCGACAGGTCGATGATCGGCTGGAAGAGGGGAGTGAAGGCGCGAGTGTCGATGATCTCCTGGATGCGCTCTCGTTCCTCGGCCTGCCGGCGGGCAAGCGCGAGGGCCGGCGCGAGCAATCGCTCCTCCTCGAGCTTGCGCTCGGTCACGTCCCGCGCGACGGCGTAGAGCCACGCTCTGTCGGCCGACGGCGACGAGCTCCACTCGAGCCATCGGTAGGAGCCATCGGCATGCCGATACCGATTCTGGAAGTTGGCCACGGACTGGCCGGCCGTGACCTGCCGCTCGGTCTCATGCCTGGTGGCTTCGACATCGTCGGGATGGATGAACTCGATGACTGGCCTGGAGCACAGCTCGGCCGTGTCATAGCCGAGTGTCGAGGTCCACGCCGGGTTGAGCCGGACGAAATACCCGTCGGCGCTGGCTGTGGCGATGAGGTCGGTGGAGACCTCGAAGAAGGTGCCGAGCTCTTCGAGTGCGGCCGCTCGACTCTGCTCGGTCAGCCGGGCATGGCGAGCGCTCAGCCAGATCACGCTCGCAAGGACCCCGTAGAGCACAAGCAGGCCGGGGACCAGGGATTCGAACGTTCCCGCCCCGAATTGCCAGCCGAGGAGGGCCGCTCCCCCAACGACGATCGCCAGCGCTCCCGTGACCGAGGCGAGATCCTCGGCACGACGTCGCCGTCGGTCATTCGTGGTCGCGGAGTTGCCCCGCAGGCGGATTCGGACAGACGACATGCGCGCGCTCTCCCGGCAGTGGCTCGCATCATCCACGTCAAGGCTGCCCGCGGCAAGGGGCGCCGATCCGATCGGGTGGTTCTGCAGGACACCGGCCGGAACCGACGGTGGTCGCTGACGGCGATAAAGAGGCGTGGTCATCGGCGATGCCGAGGGTGAACGTCGAGCTCAGGACGACGGGCTGCGTGAAGGATCCGCGGGTATCTGCCATCGCTCATGGGCGAGTGGTGGAGATGAGGGGACTCGAACCCCTGACCCCCGCGATGCGAACGCGGTGCTCTTCCAGCTGAGCTACATCCCCACGAAGTCGACGGTCGCCATCGGGCGCCGGACCGGTGGCAGAGTGTAGCACGAGGCCGGCGGTCCCGGCGTCGAGGCCGGTGACGAGCCGCCCGGGGGGCAGCCGACGCGACCTTTACGAGCCCGGTCGGGACGCTCGGGACCTCGCCAGAGCCGTTCGGCGGGACGCCCCGAACCCCGCCAACCCTCAGGACGCCGTGGCCGACCAGGCGATCGCGCCGTGATGGCAGCGCGTCACGCACAGCCCGCAGCGGGCGCACCGGTCGAGATCGATGACCGCGAGCTTGCCCTCGACCTCGATGGCCTCGTACGGGCACGAGATCACGCACAGGTCGCAGCCGTTGCAGGCCGCCTCCTCGACCTCGGGATGACCGGCGGCCCAGGTCGCCTCCGCCGAGACCAGGGCGAGGTCGCGGACGTCGGCGACCGACGCGTAGCCGTGTGCCCCGAGCCAGGCATCGATCTCGGCGGCGATCTTCCCGAACACCTCGGGGCCGCGCATCATCGCCGCGGTGCAGACGCCGACGGCCGAGGCGCCGGCCATCAGCATCTCGATCGCGTCGAGGCCACGGTTCACGCCGCCGACGCCGATGACCGGCACGTCCACGGCCCGGGCGATGTCGCGGACGCATCTCAGCGCCAGCGGCTTGAGGCCGGGCCGGACAGCCAGCCGACGCCCTCGGGGCCGCCCAGCAGGGGCCGCCCGGTCTCCGCGTCGATGGCGAGCACGGGCCGAACGAGTTGATCGCCACGATCCCGTCGGCGCCGGCGGCGACCGCGTGCTCGGCCGCGCGGGCCATCTCCCGCCCGAGCGGGCTGAGCTTGACGAAGACCGGGACGTCGAGGGCCGCCTTGGCCGCCGCGATCGCCTCGACCATCGGCCCGGGGTCCTCGCCGATGTAGTGGGTGGACAGCTCGAGCGCGTCCGCGAACGGGCGCACGCGGGGCGCGAGGTCGGCGATGTCATCGGCGCTGTAGCCAAGGCTGACGATGACCGGCAGCCCGGTCGCGGCGGCCATCGCGTACTCCCGCTCGATCCACTGCTCGGGCGGCAGCTCCGACCAGAGCTCCGTGTTGACGAGCCCGTGGGGGATCTCGGCGATGTTCGGGATCGGTGGCGCCGCGGCGTGGACCGAGACCGTCTTGGTCACCAGGCCGCCCGCACCGCCCTCGGCACACTGGACGAGCGCCCGGCCGTCGCGGACCGGCGGCCCGGCGGCGGGCAGGACGGGGTTGCGGAAGCGGAGGCCCGCGAACTCGACGGTCAGGTCGGCCACGGTCAGACCTCGTTCGGCGTGAAGGGATGGGGGTCGATGGCGTCGAGACGTGCCCACAGCCGCCCGGCGGCTTCGCGGCCCAGGGCGGCGACTCGGTCTCGTCGACGCGGGTGAGCCGGCGGTCGCGGACGACCACCTCACCGGCGACGATGACGTCGCGCACCGCGGCCGCCGACAGCCCGAAGACCCAGTGTCCGGCGAGGTCGCCGGCATCGAGCCGAGTCGGGGGCCGGTAGTCGAGGACGGCCAGGTCGGCCGGCGCGCCGGCCTCGATCCGGCCGAGGAGGGGCTCGCCGAAGGCCTCGCCGGCCACGCGCGAGCCCTGCGCCAGGCGTCCGAGCGCCCAGTCCGGCCCGATGGCGAGGTCGTCCTCGCGATGGCGGACGTAGGCGAGATGCGCCTCGCCGAACATGTCGGCGCCGATGCCGTCCGTGCCGAGCGCCACGCGTTCGCCGAGGGCGGCCAGCGGCGCGCGGCCCACGCCGTTGTTCATGTTGGAGGCGGGGTTGTGGACGACGGTCGCACCGGCGGCACGGACGAGGTCGATCTCGGCGGGGTCGAGGTGGACGCCGTGGGCAAGGAGGCTCCTCGAGTCGAGCGCGCCGGCGGCATCGAGGCGCTGGGCGACCCGCATCCCGTAGCGGCGCCTCCGAGTCCCGTTCGTCGGCGGCGTCCTCGGCCGCGTGGATGTGGAGTCCCGTCCCGATCGTCCGTGCCGCGTCGGCGCAGGCCTCGAGCGTCTCCGTTCCCAGCGTGAACGACGCGTGCGCCCCGACCATCGCGCGCGTCAGCGCGCGCCTGCCGCGCAGCCACCTCGGCTGCGAACCGGCAGTTCTCGGCGAGTCCTGCCCGAGCCACGGCCGGGCCATCGCGGTCCGAGGTCTCGTAGCACAGGACAGAGCGGATGCCCGAGCTCAGCCAGGGCGTCGGCGATCAGGTCGAGCGACCCGTCCACGGCGCCCGGCGAGGCATGGTGGTCGATCAGCGTGGTGGTCCCGGCGCGCAGCGCCTCCATCCCGCCGACGAGGGCCGAGACCCGGATCGCCTCGGGGTCGAGCGCGCGGTCGAGCCGCCACCAGACCCGGCGCAGGATCTCGACGAAGTTCCGCGGCGGCTCGAGGCGGTAGGGCATGCCGCGCGCCAGCGTCGAGTAGAGGTGGGTGTGGGCGCAGACGTTGCCCGGCACGATCAGGCAGCCTTCACAGTCGATCGTCGTCGCGCCGCCGCGGTCGGGGACCGCCGACCGAGACGACCCGCCCGCCATCGACGACCACGTCGGCCGTGGCGACGGACGCCGGTTCGAGCGAGCGAACGACCGTGCCGCCCGCGAGGACGAGGGTCATCGGCCGGTCCCGATGGGCGCCGGCATGGGCTCGGGCGCTCGGGCGCCGCTTCGGGCGCCGGCATGGGCTCGGGCGGCTCGGGCGCCGGCGTCTCCTCAGGTGCTTCGGTCGCCGGCGCCTCCCGACCTCCTTCTCGCGTCGACGCCCGCCCCAGTCGGGGGAGCGCGGCGCGCGCCGCGGCGGAGTCGCGCATCGGCAGTCGCGTTCGGCGAACGCCGTCGAAGGCGTGCAGGGCGCCGGCCACCGCGGCAGCGGTAGGGACGAGCACGGCCTCACCCGCGCCCTTGGCCCCGTACGGGCCTTCGGGCTGCGCCTCCTCGACGAGGATGGTCTCGACCGCGCGGCATCGAGGTCGCCGGCAGGATGCCCAGGGACTTCAGCGTCTGCCCGACCGGCATGCCGCCGTCGAGATCGTATGACTCGCTGAGCGCGTAGCCGAGGCCCATGTGGATGCCGCCCTCGACCTGGCCCTCGACGATAGCCGGGTTGATCGCCCGGCCCACGTCCTGCGCGGCGACCACCCGCTCCAGACGGCCCTCGTCGTCGAGGATGACCACCTGGGTCGCCCAGCCGTAGGCGAGGTGGGTGACCGGCTCGGGCACGTCGGCGCCTGGCGCCGTCGTCCAGTCGACGACGAACTCGCCCGGGAACTCGCGACCGACCAGGTCCTCGAGCGGCCGCTCCGTGAGCGCCTCGCGCAGCCGTCGCGGCGGCATCGATGACGGCGTTGCCGCCCAGGAGGGTCGCCCGCGACGCGGTCGTCTCGCCGGTGTCGAGCTCGCGCTCGGTGTCGACGACGACGTCGATCCGGTCAGCCGGCAGACCCAGCTCCTCGCACGCGATCTGGCGGAGCGCGGTGTGGATGCCCTGGCCCATCTCGGTCCACGAATGGAGGAGCGTGAGTCGTCCACCGGGCTCGGGGCGGAGGACGACCCGACCGTGCTCGGCCACCCCGTTGCCGATGCCCGTGTTCTTCACGCCACAGGCGATGCCGGCATAGCGGGCGTCCCGGTAGGCGTCGCGGACGGCGAGCAGCGTCTGCTTGATGCCGACGCCGGGCCCGACTCGCTGCCCGGTGGCGATCTGGTCGCCCGGCTCGAGCGCGTTCCGCCAGCGGATCTCCCAGCCATCGATACCGACCCGCTCGGCGAGCCGGTCGAGCATCCCGTCCATCGCGAACGTGACCTGTGGGACGCCGAAGCCGCGCATCGCGCCGCACGGCGAGTTGTTCGTGTAGACGGCCCGCGCCTCGACGTCGACGTTCGGCACGCGATACGGGCCGCAGGCGTGCCCGGCCGCCCGCTCGAGCACCTTCGCGCCCACGCTCGCGTACGCGCCGGTGTCGCCGACGATCCGGGCCCGGACGGCGAGCAGCCGTCCGTCCGGGTCACAGCCGACGGTGTAGGTCATGGTCAGCGGGTGCCGCTTCGGGTGGAAGCGCAGGCTTTCGCGGCGGGAGAAAGCGACCAGCACGGGCCGTTGCGTCAGCCACGCCAGCAGCGCCGCATGGCCCTGCGCGCCGAGGTCCTCCTTGCCGCCGAACGCGCCGCCGGTCGGGACCTGGGTGATCCGCACTTTCGTCTCGGGAAGGCCCAGGATCGACGCCACCTGGCGGCGGTCCTCCCAGGCGCCCTGGCCCTGCGAGAAGACGCGGACCGCCTCCGGACCGCGTGGCGAGCCGTCGGGGAGCACGTCGCCCTCGCCCGCGAGCGCAAGGGCCGCCTCGGGCTCGAGGAAGGCGTGCTCGATCCGCTGGGTCTCGAATGTCTCGGTCAGGACGTGCGCCGCCCCGGCAAGGGCCGCGACGACATCGCCGCGACGGATCTCGGTGAGGGACAGCAGGTTGCCCGAGGCATGCACCAGCGGCGCATCCGGCTGGAGGGCCGCGAAGGGGTCGGTCACCGGCTCGAGGACGTCGTAGTCGATGTCGATGAGTGCCGCCGCCTCGCGGGCCGCGGCACGGGTAGTCGCGGCGACCGCCGCGAGCACGTCGCCCACGTAGCGAGTCGTCTCGCCCTCGGCCACGAGCAGCGGCCAGTCGCGGGTCAGCAGCCCCTGGACCCGCTCGCCAGGGACGTCGCGCCAGGTCGCGACCCGGACGACGCCGGGGTAGGCGGCCGCGCGGCTCGTGTCGATGCGTCGGACGACGGCGCGCGGATGGTCGGCGAACCGAAGGGCGCCGTGGAGCATGTCTGGGACGCGCAGGTCGGCCACGAAGGCCCGCTCGCCGAGGATGAGGTCCCGGCCGCCGTAAAGCGGGGCTCGGGCCCCGACGCCGTCACCGGGCGGGTTCGCCTCCGCGCGGACGTGGTCGTCACGGTGATCGCTCGCCGGCGCCTCGCCCCGACGCTCGGCCGCCACGCCCTCGATGGCATCGAGGATCCGCAGGTAGCCGGTGCACCGGCACAGGTTGCCGGCGAGCGCCCGGGCGATCTCGTCGCGGGCGGGGGACGGATCGCGCCGGAGCAGCGCCTCGGCCTTCATCACGATGCCGGGCGTGCAGAAGCCGCACTGGGCGGCGCCGGATGCCACGAAGGCGTCGGCCCAGGCGGTGCGGGTCGCCGGTTCCAGCCCCTCGAGCGTGACGACCGTCTTGCCGGCCACCCGCGACGCCGGCTGGGCGCACGAGACGACCGCCCGACCGTCCACGATGACCGTGCACGCGCCGCACGACCCCTCCGGGGCACAGCCGTCCTTCATCGAGCGCAAGCCGCAGTCCTCGCGCAGGACCTCGAGCAGGCTGGCGTCGGGTCGGGGCCGGATCTCGATCGTCCGGCCGTTGAGGTTGAGTTCCATCGAGGCGCCCGTTGGGGTCCACCTGTGGGCCATGTGGCCCTACCGGGGAGGCTGGACCTACCGGGACTGTAGGCACGTCCGCGCAAGCCGGTCCCGTGCCGTTGGTCCCGACCTTGGACCCCCTGGTCCCGGTGCGTCGTCGTGACGCGTGGACGCCAGATCGAGGGTGGAGGGTCGGATGACTCGGCTCGGGTTGACCAGTGAGGTCGTCGACCACGGCGTGGTCGAGCGGACGGCTCGGCGGATGGCGTCGGCCGGCATCGTGATGCCGACGTTCGGCGAGCTGGCGGATCCCACGCAGTGTTCCGCCGTCGCGGCTGGAACGGCTGGCGCAGGTCGATCCGGATGCCGCCGACCCGCGAACCTCTTCCGGGTCCACTGGTACAACGGCCGGGATCGCCGGTCGCGGGCCGACGTGCCCGATCACGTCGTGCTGCCGCGCTCGTTGACCGGCGTGGACGCCCCGATCCTCGTCGCGTTCGGCGATCGGTTCCCGATGATCGGCTCGCACAAGGTACTCGCCGCATACGCCTGCCTCGCCCCACGGCTCGCGACCGGCGAGTTCGACCCATCGGCCCATCGCGCGATCTGGCCGTCGACCGGCAACTACTGCCGTGGCGGCGTCGCGATCTCGCGGATCCTCGGCTGCCGCGGCGTGGCGGTGCTGCCCGAGGGGATGAGCCAGGAGCGCTTCGACTGGCTGGACCGCTGGGTCAGCGACCCGGCCGACATCGTCCGGACGCCCGGCACCGAGAGCAACGTCAAGGAGATCTACGACAGGTGCGCCGAGCTCGAGCAGGAGCCCGACGTCGTCGTCTTCAACCAGTTCGCCGAGTTCGGCAACCATCTCGTCCACGCGCTCGTGACGGGCCCGGCCCTCGCCCGGGTCGTGGATCGCTACCGCGACGACCACCCGCACGCCCGCGCCGCCGCGTTCGTGTCGGCGACCGGGTCGGCCGGCACCATCGCCGCGGGCGATCACCTCAAGGAGCGCGAGGGCACCCGGATCGTGGCCGTCGAGGCGCTCGAGTGCCCGACGCTCACCGAGAACGGCTTCGGCGAGCACAACATCCAGGGCATCGGCGACAAGCACGTCCCGTTCATCCACAACGTGATGAACACCGACGCGGTGGTCGCCATCTCCGACGTGGCGACCGACCAGCTCAACGTGCTGTTCGGGACCGCGGTCGGGCGCCGCTATCTGGCGGATCGGCACGGAGTGGGGGACGAGGTCCTCGCCGCCCTCGATTCGTTCGGGCTCTCGAGCATCTGCAACATCCTCGCGGCCATCGAGATCGCCCGCCACGACCACCTCGGGCCCGACGACCTCGTCGTCACGGTCGCCACCGACGGCGCCTCGATGTACGCGAGCGAACGGGACAAGGCCCTGCGGCGCGACTTCCCCGGTGGCTTCGACGAGGTCGCGGCCGCCCAGGTCTACGGCACCCACGTCGCGGGCGCCGGCCTCACCCGCGTCCTGCCGCTCGGCGAGCCGGAGCGCCGACGGATCTTCAACCTCGGCTATTTCACGTGGGTCGAGCAGCAGGGCGTCTCGCTCGAGGCGTTCGTGATGCGCCGCCACCAGAGCTTCTGGACCGACATCCGGTCCGTCGTCCCCGCCTGGGACGAGCTCATCGCCGACCTCAACGCCCGCGCGGCGGCCGTGCCCGCGTGACCGTGGCCATGTCAACGGGTACGGCGCGGCCACGGACGGACGACCCAGCGTTCGCGCACCTCCCGACGGCCTTCGTGTGCGAGGGCTGCGGGTTCCGGCCGCCCGCCGCCGCGCGCGTGCCGATGCGCTGCCCCGCCGCCGTCCCGGGTGACGACATCGACCACGTCCTCGCCCGCCGGCTCGACACCGACCACCTGGCCTTCCCGGCGGGGAACGAGCCGAACCCCTTCGTGCGCTACCGCTCGCTGTTCCACGCCTCCCACGTCGCCTCGGCGCTCGGCTGGAGCGACGCGCGATACGTCGCGCTGGTGGAGCGCCTCGACGCGGCCGTCGCCCGCGTCGACGGCCGCGGTTTTGCCGCCACCCCGCTCGTCTCGGCCGACCGGCTCGCCGGCCGGCTCGGGATGTCGGCGCCAGTCCTGGTCAAGGATGAGACCCGCAACGTGTCGGGCTCTCACAAGGCTCGCCATCTCATGGGGACCGCCCTGGAGCTCGAGATCGCCGAAGCGCTCGAGCGCGCCGGGGCCGCCGAGCGCACGGAGCCCGCGCGCGGCACCACGGCGACGCCCACCCGACTGGCGATCGCCAGCTGCGGCAACGCGGCCCTCGCCGCCGCGGTCGTCGCGAAGGCCTGGGGCCGCGAGCTCCAGGTTTTCGTCCCCACCGACGCGGATCCCGTGGTCGTCGACCGGCTCCGCCGGCTGGACGCCCTCGTGACCGTCGCGCCAAGGCTCGCTGGCGTGCCCGGCGACCCGACATACCACCTCCTCCGCGAGGCGATCGAGCACGGTGCCGTCGCCTTCACCTGCCAGGGCAACGAGAACGGCTTCGCCCTCGAGGGCGGCGAGACCCTTGGCTACGAGCTCGTCAGCGACCTGATGGCGACCGGCCGCCGGCTCGATCGACTCTTCATCCAGGTCGGCGGTGGGGCGCTTGCCTCCTCGTGTTCTCGCGCTCTCGACGACGCGGAGGCGCTGGGCGTCCTCGACCGCCAGCCACGGATCCACGCCGTCCAGAGCTCTGGCGCGCGGCCCCTCGTCCGCGCATACGACCTCGTCGTCGACCGGCTCCTTGATCGACTGGGCCTCGGGGCCGTGGCCGGGCTGGCCGGAAAGCGCTCGCCCGACCAGCGGGCCGCGACCGCCGAACGCCTCCGCGAGGTGCTCACCGATCCGTCCGCTGCCGGCGAGCTGGCCTGGATCCCCCGCCACCGTGCGGCCTTCATGTGGCCGTGGGAGCGGACGCCGGCAAGCATCGCCCACGGCATCCTCGACGACGAGACCTACGACTGGTTCGCCGTGGTCCGGGCGATGCTGAGGACTGGCGGCTATCCCGTCAGCGTGTCCGAGACGACCCTCCGCGAGGCGAACCGGATCGGCCGCGCCACGACCGGCAGCGACGTCGACCACACCGGCTCGGCGGGACTCGCCGGGCTGCTCCAGCTTCGCCGCGCCGGCGGCGTCGAGCCGCGACGAAACCATCGCCGTCTTGTTCACCGGGGTCCGCCGCACCGCCGTGCCGGATCGCCCGGCCGACACCGAACCCCAGCACGGAGCGTGACGATGAGAAGCTTCATCGGCCGGGACATCCTGTCCCTCAAGGACTTCAGCCGCGACGAGTTCGCCCGCGTCTTCCAGGTGGCGGACGACCTGAAGCCCTATGCCCGCGACCGCCGCAACGGCGACCTGCTCCGGGACAAGACGCTCCTGACGGCCTTCTACCAGCCGAGCACGCGGACCCGCCTCTCGACCGAGGCGGCGATGCACCGGCTGGGCGGCCACGTCCTCGGGTTCTCCGACTCGAAGATGACCCGGGCCGGCGACTTCTACCAGGAGTCGATCAAGGACACGTTCCACATGCTGGAGTACTACGGCGACGTCATCGCCATCCGGCACTTCCAGCAGGGCGCGCCGGCCGAAGCGGCCCGGTGGTCCTCCGTCCCGGTCATCAACTGCGGCGACGGCTGGGGCGAGCACCCGACCCAGGTCCTGACCGACCTCTACACGATCCGCTGCGAGCGCGGCACGCTCGACGGGCTGACCTACCTGCTCGTCGGCGACATGCGGATGCGGACGATGCACTCGATCCTGTACGCGCTGTCGCAGTTCGATGCCGAGGCGATCGTCGTCAGCCCGCCGGAGATGTCGCTGCTGCCCGAGTTCAAGGCGGAGATCGACGCGATGGGCGTGGCCTACCGCGAGGCCCCCTCGGTCGCCGACGCGATCGCCGACGCCGACATCATCTACATGGAGCCGGTCGTCCAGGCCGACTACACGCAGTCGCGCGTCGAGCGCGCCGGCGAGACCGGCCTGACGCCGGCGGAGTACTGCGTGACCCGCGAGCTGCTGCGAGACAAGGCCAGGCGGAGCTCGATCATCCTCCACTCGCTGCCCCGGATGGACGAGCTCCTGCCGGACGTCGACGAGACGCGCCACCAGCGCTACTGGGTCGAGGCCTTCAACGGCGTCGCGCTCCGGATGGCGCTGCTGGCGCTCATCCTCGGCAAGGCCGAATAGGGACCGCGACGATGCAGACCGACCTTCGCGGGCGCGACCTGATCAGCCTCCAGGAGTGGACGACAGAGGAGATCGAGACGATCCTCGAGGTCGCCGCCCGCCTCAAGCTCGACCGGGCGCTCGGCCAGCCCCACCCGTACCTGCGCGATCGCGTGCTCGCGATGCTGTTCTTCTTCTCGAGCACTCGGACCCGCGCCTCGTTCGAGGCCGGGATGGCCCAGCTGGGCGGCCACGCCCAGTTCATCGAGTCGCGGACGACCCAGATCGCCCACGGCGACACCCCCCGCGAGATCGGGGAGATCCTCGGCCGCTACAACGACGGGATCGCCATCCGGAACGTGGACTGGGGCGTCGGCAACACGTACATCCGCGAGGTCGCCGCGGCGAGTCGGGTCCCGGTCCTGAACATGCAGTGCGACCTGTTCCACCCGCACCAGTCTCTGGCCGACCTGCTCACGATGCGCGAGAAGCTGGGCGACCTGCGCGGCCGGGCGCTCGATCTGTCGTGGGCGTACGCGTCCAGCTATCAGAAGCCGGTTTCGGTGCCGCAGGACCTGGTTCTGCTCGCGACCCGCTTCGGCATGCACGTCCGCCTCGTCCATCCGCCCGAGTTCAAGCTCATGAACGACATCGTCGGTCAGGCCCGCGACAACGCCCGCACGTCGGGCGGCAGCCTCGAGCTGATGGACGACTTCGATGCGGGGATGCGCGGCGCCGACGTCGTCTACGCCAAGAGCTGGGGACCGCTGCTCGTCGCGAAGGACGACGCCGAGGGCGCCGAGATCTCGGCGCGCTACACGGACTGGATCGCCGACGAGCGCCGGATCGACATGGCGAACGACGCCGCGATCTACATGCACCCGCTCCCGGCCGACCGCAATGTCGAGGTCGCGGACGCGGTCATCGATGGCCCGCATTCAGTGGTGTACGACCAGGCGGAGAACCGGCTCCACGTCCAGAAGGCCGTGATGGCTCTGACGATGGGCTGACGGGTGCCGGGCGCGGCCCGCATCCCGGAGGATGGTGATGGCTGACAGGTCTCTCGTCGTCGCGATCGGCGGCAACTCGCTCATCAGGGACGCGAAGCACCAGACGGTGCCCGACCAGATAGCCGCGCTGGGCGAGACGAGCACGCACATCGCCTCGCTCATCCGCGACGGCTGGCACGTGGCGATCGGGCATGGGAACGGGCCGCAGGTCGGCTTCATCCTGCGACGATCCGAGCTCGCCTCGAGCGAGCTCCACGAGGTCCCGCTCGACGTCTGCGACGCAGATTCGCAGGGTGCCATCGGGTACGAGCTCCAGCAGAGCCTCGGCAACGACTTCCTGCGGATGGGCATCGAGCGCGAAGCCGTCACCGTCGTGACCCAGGTCGAGGTCGCCGCCGACGACCCCGCCTTCGTGGTCCCGACCAAGCCGATAGGCACGTTCATGGACGAGCAGCGGGCGATGCGCCGCCGGGCCGAGGGCTGGGACGTGGTCGAGGATGCCGGCCGCGGATGGCGGCGGGTGGTCGCGTCACCTCGCCCGGTGCGGATCGTCGAGGAGGCTGCCGTCCGCGCCCTGATCGCCGAAGGCTTCGTGGTCATCACCGTGGGCGGTGGAGGCATCCCGGTCGTGGCCGGCCCGGATGGCTGCCTCCACGGCGTCGCCGCGGTCATCGACAAGGATTTTGCGTCTTCGCTGCTCGCAACCCGGATCGGAGCGGAGGTATTCGTCATCAGCACTGCGGTCGACCGCGTCGCCCTCAACTGGGGCCAGCCCAACCAGGAGTGGCTCGACTGCATGACCGCGGAACAGGCACGGGGCTGGCTCGCCGAGGGCACCCATTTCATGCCGGGATCCATGGCGCCCAAGATCGAGGCGTGCCTCCAGTTCCTCGATCAGGGCGGCCAGCAGGCCATCGTCTGCCGGCCGGAGCGGCTCGAGGAGGCGTTGCGCGGCCGGGCCGGGACGCGGATCGAAGCCTGACGGGTCGAACCCGGGTCACGGCGGTGACGGACCCGTCGTCCGTCGCCGGCCGACTGCCGCTGCCGCCGTCGTCTGGCGCGTCGGCCACCGGACGGCTTGCTAACCTCCCCCGATGCCATTCGGACTCGTAACGGGGCTCGCCGCGGCGCTCGCGTGGGGGACCCTGGACGTCATCACGGCCCTCGAGAGCCGGGTCATCGGCAGCCTGCGCGTGGCTGCCGGGATGCTGTTCGTCACCGCGATCGAGTTCGGGGTGCTGGTGCTGTTGACCGGGACGACCCTGCCGCAGGACACCCGGTCGATCGCGATCGCGAGCATCCAGGGGCTCGTCGGGGCCGGCGCGTACATGGCCTACTTCACCGGGCTCCAGTACGGCCCGATCTCGGTGGTGAGTGGGACCGTCGCGGCGTTCGGTGGCCTGACGGTCGTGCTCTCCGTGGTCTTTCGCGGAGAGACTCTCACGACCCTCCAGGCGGCCGGCGCCATCGTCGCGACGAGCGGGGTCATCCTCACCGCGATCGCGTTCGATGGCGGGCTGAAGGGGACGCGGTTCGCCGGGCCCGGCGTCGTCTTCGCCCTGGTCGCGCTCGTTCTCTTCGCCCTGATGGCGATCACCTCCGACATCGCCCTCGAGACGATGTCGATCGTCCAGCTCTACGCGATCTCGCGCGGAGTCAATACGACCCTCGTGATCATCGTGGTCATCGTGCTCGGCCGCGTGGCGAGGACCGTCGGGCGGCCACCGGCGGATGGTCCGGCCTGGCCGAGGACGCGCGTGGTGGGCGCACTCATCCTCGTCGGCACGCTCGACGTGATCGGCCTCATCGCCTTCTCGATCGGTCTCGAATCGGCGCCGACGTGGATGGTCGGCCTCGCAGCCTCATTCGGACCGGCGGTGACGATCCTCGTCGCGGTCGCCCTCCTCGGCGAGCGGCTGCGGCCGGTTCAGTGGGCTGGGCTTGCCGGGATAGTCCTCGGACTGGTCCTGATCGCGATCCCCTGACGATCCCGCCGAAGCCGAGGCTCAGGCCGGGAGGCTGAACCAGAACCGCGTCTGGCCGTCCGCCGACTCGGCGCCGACCCGTCCGCCTCCCGCCTCGACGAGCTGCTTCACGATCGCGAGCCCGATGCCCGCTCCGCCACGCGCCCGGTCGCGCGACTTCTCGACGCGGTAGAAGCGCTCGAAGACACGATCGAGGTCGTCGGGCGGGATACCCTCGCCGGTGTTGGCGATCGAGACGAGGAGGTCCGACGGACGCCGCTCCGCGCGGACGGTCACGGTGCCGCCGGAGGGCGTATACCGCGCGGCGTTCGACAGCAGGTTGGCAAGGACCTGTGCGAGCTGGTCGGGGTTGGCCCGCGCCGGCAGCCGGTCGGGCAGGTCCACGACCAGGCGGAGCCCGGCGCGCTCGAGCGTTGGGCCGGCGAGGTCGAGCGCCATCCGGATGGCGGTCACGAGGTCGAGCTCCGCGAGCGCGGGCGGACTCCCGGCGTCGCCCTCGGCCAGCGCGTCCAGCGAGCGCGACAGGCGAACCAGCCGTTCGGCCTCATCCCAGAGCGATTCGTATGTCGCCCGGTCGGCCGTGATGACTCCGTCGCGCAAAGCCTCGAGATAGCCCTGGAGGTTCGTCAGAGGCGTTCGGAGCTCATGGGCCGCGTTGGCGATGAAGTCGCGGCGCATCATCTCCTGGCGCTCGAGGCTGGCGGCCATCTGGTTGAACGAATCCGCGAGACTGGCGATCTCCTCGGGACCCTCACGCGGGACGCGGGCGGCGTAATCGCCCTCGGCGATGCGGCGGGCGGCGGCGCCGACCTCGGCCAGCGGGCGCGCCAGCATGCGCGCGAGGATGACCGCCAGAACGATGCTTGCGATCGCGGCGACCGCGACGGCCCCGATCACGACCCTGGTGACCGATTCGTCGTACATCGCCTGGGCGTGGTCCGCCGAAGCCCCGGCCTCGACCATCAGTGCGCGGAAGACCTCAGCGCCGACGACCGTGATGCCGATCGCCAGGATGGCGAGCCCGAGCGCCGCCGAGGCAAGCGCGGCCACGGCGATCCGGGTCGCGATCCCGCGCCCGAACGAGCGACGCAGCCCGCGCGCCGGTCGGCGAGCCGGGTCGGTCATGGTCGGGCGGCCCAGCAGCCGGTCATGCCCGGGCGGACCGATAGCCGATGCCACGGACGGTCGCCACGTAGCGCGGCGCCTCCGCGTCGTCGCCGAGCTTGTCGCGGAGGCGCCCGATGTGCACGTCGACGGTGCGGTCCATCACGTCGGCCTGGTCGCGGCCGTAGACCGCGTCGAGCAGCTGGTCGCGGGTCAGGACGCGGCCGTCCGCCTCGATGATGGTCCGGAGCAGGCGGAACTCGACCCGGGTCAACGGGATCGGTTCGCCTGCGCGGGTCACCTCGTGGCGGTCGAGGTCGATGACGAGGTCTGCGTGAAGCAGTGGCGGACGGGTCGTCGTGTGCTCGGCGGCGGGCGCGGCAGACCGTCGGAGGATCGACTTCACGCGGAGGACGAGCTCTGCCGGCGAAAAGGGCTTGGGAAGGTAGTCGTCGGCGCCCTCCTCGAGTCCGGCGATGCGATCGAGCGTCGAGCCACGGGCCGACACGATGAGGATCGGCGTCGCGGCCGCCTCGTCATCGCGACGGACGGCACGGACGACGGCTCGCCCGTCCAGCTCGGGGAGCATCAGGTCGAGGACGACGAGCGCCGGTCGATGGCGTTCGATGGCGTCGAGTGCGGCCGGACCGTCGGCCGCGGTCACGACCGCGAAGCCGTCGCGCTCGAGGTACGTGCGAACGAGGCGGACGATCTTGGCGTCGTCGTCGACGACGAGGATCGGTCGGTCGGGGATCGGCTGGGTCGGCATGGCAAGCATGGTAGGGGACGACCATAGGCGGCTCGCGTGACGCGCCGGTGACGTGGTCGTGCCCGCGGGTTGCGGGCGGACGCGCGGCGTGACGCGGCGCATGCGCGGGGCCGTGACGCCGGCGCGCGGCGTGACGCGGCGCATGCGTGGGCCCTTTTGCCAACCGTCCACGTGGTGCGCGTTGTGCCATGTTTTCGGGCATCGATGGCGCTGTCGACACCGTTGCGCCGTACCGAACGAGCGTGGAAGCGTCGACTCGGGGCCCGATGGCCGCCTCGATCCATGTCGAACGACCACCTGCTGGACGGTTGGCAAAGATGTGACCGTCGGGACCGGCCGGCCAGACGACCGGGGTTGATTCCATCGAACAGATGTTCTAATCTGATCGTCCGATGGCGACCCTCTCCCCGGACGTGACGGCAGCCGTGGCGAGCCTCCAGGCTCGCTGGGGAGCCGCAGCTCCGCGGGTCACCGCCACGACGGACGGAGCGCTCGCGCTGGCGCCCGCGACAGCACCAGCCACGTCACCGATCCTGGACCCGACACCGACCCCCGCCTCGACCCCGGCTCACCACCCGAGCACGGCTCCGGCCGCCGACGACCGTGTCATCCACACCGGATTCGCGGCGCTCGATGCCATCCTGGGCCCGGGTGGCCTGCCACGATCCGCGAGCGTCGCGATCCGCGGCGACGGGTCGAGCGGCCGGACGACGCTCGTCCTCCGTCTTGCGGCGGAGGCGCAGGCGCAGGGCTCGATCGTCGCCTGGCTGGACCTGTCGCGCAGCTTCGACCCGGTCGAGGCCGTCGCCCGCGGCATCCGCCTCGAGTGGCTCGTGGTCATCACGCCGGAGACCCTCGACGAGGGTCTCGCCATCGGTGGCTCGCTGCTGGCCGGACGCTCGGTCGACCTGCTGGTCCTGGACCTGCCCGGCGGCCGCCTCGCCACCACGGACAAGCCCGCCCGGATCGCCGACCGCCTCGGCCGGCTGGCGGCCCTCGCCCGGAGATCGGAGACGCTGTTCATCGTCCTCGAACCCCCGGGACTCGCCGGGGGCCTCGCGACCGCCGTCGCGGAGTCGACCGCGGTGCGCCTCGAGCTCACCCGGCGTTCCTGGATCCGGCTCGGGCGCGACATCGTCGGCCAGCGGACGGAGGCGCTGGTCGCCCGCAACCGCTACGGCCCGCCGGGGCGGCGGGCGACTCTCCGGATCCTTTACGCGGAGGGCGGCGAGCGCGACACGTGCCTCGGCCGCGACGGCCTCCTCGCCGATGAGCTCCCGATCGACGCCCCCGCCACCGCCCCCGCGAGACCCGAATGGACCCACCGCGATGCGACTCCTTCATCTCCACCGGCCGCACCTCCCCCTCGAGCTCGCCCGAGCGCGAACCTCCGAGCCCTTCCCGGAGGGCCCGCTCATCCTGGGCGGCCGGCCGTGGGACCCCGGGCCGGTCATCGACGCGAGCCCGGACGCCCGGGCGATGGGCGTCCGCCGCGGGATGCCGCTCGGGGGCGCACACCGGCTCGTCCCTGAGGCGACCTTCGTCGACCCCGATCCCGATGCGGATCGAACGACCGTGGAGGCCGCATTCGAAGCGTTGTCCGCGTTCAGCCCGGGGATCGCCGGCAGCGCCGATCCGCTCGATGCCGCCTTCGGGCTGTTCGAGGTCCAGGTCGATGGCCTCGAGCCGCTGTGGGGCCCGGAGCCGGTCCTCGTCGGCCGGCTGGCCGAGGCGCTCGGACGGGCGCTCGGCGAAGGTTCCACGGCGACCGGTGATCGGGATGACGGATCCGCGACCGGCGACCGAGTCGGGATGGCGGCAAAGGACCAGGCCCCGGACCTCGCGGCCGGTCGCCCTCCGAGCGGCATCCGGGCGGGCATCGCCGGGACCCGCTTCAGCGCCACCGTCGCCGCGGTCGTCGCCCGGCCCGGGGCGCCCATCCTCGTCCCGCCCGGCGGGGACGCCGAGTTCCTCGCCCCGCATCCAACTGGCTTCCTGACCCCCGACCCGGACGTCCGTGCCCGGCTGACCCGCTTCGGCCTGCGCCGGATCGGGGCCGTGGCCGAGCTTCCCCGGTCCGCGCTCGTGGCCCGGTTCGGCGAAGAGGGCGCCCGGATCCACGCCCGGTCACGAGGCGAGGAGCTCGAGCCGTTCCGGCCACGGCGTGCCCCGGAGCGGCTGGCCCTCGGCCTGCCGATCGAACCCGCCGTGGAGGACCTCGAGCCGCTCCGGTTCGTCCTTCATCGACTGGCCGTCGCGCTCACCGGCCAGCTCGTCGGCCGAGGCCTGGCCGCCTCGCGAGCCCGTCTTCATCTCGACCTGGACCTCGCGTTCGCACCGGCGGGCACGCTCCCGGTGGTGGACGTGGAGCAGCGCTTCCCCGAACCCACCGCCGACGCCGAGGCGATCGAGCGCCTCCTGTTCGCCCGGCTCGAGCGCACCCCGCCACCGGCCGCCGTCGCCCGCCTGGCGCTCGAGCTGGACGGCACGACACCGGCGGCCGGTCAGCAGCTCCCGTTGTTCACGCCACAGGCTGCCCGTGCCGCCCGGCTCGACTGGCAGCTGGCGAGGCTCGCCCTGACCTTCGGTGAGGATCGGATCCGGCGCGTGGCCGTCGTCGACCCCGAAGCGCCGCTGCCCGAGATGCGCTGGGCATGGCGTCCGGTAGACGGGAGCACGATGCCATGAGCACGCGGGGCGCCGCGGGTGCGGGCACAGCGAGCACGCCGGGCGCCGCGGGCACCGGCATTCGGAGCATCGCGAGCCGCCTCCCGACCTCCACGAGCGCCCGGGGAGCGGTCCGATGACCCGCCTCCTGCGCGGGCATCCCGCGATCGAGGTGGAGCTGGACGCCGAGGGCACGATCCGGGCGATCGGCTGGAACGGACGCCGCGAGGTCGTGGAGGTCTGCAACCGCTGGCGGGTCGAGGAAGCCTGGTGGCGCGGCCCGATCGCGCGGGACTACTTCAAGGTCGTCGGACCACGCTGGCTGGCGCTCGTCTACCAGGACCGGGTCGATGGGTCATGGCACCTGGAACGCCTCTACGACTGAACCCCGAGGGCTTCAGGGAACACGAACCCAGCTACCCGGAGTGCCGGCTGTCACCGGCCCGGCGACGCGTCCATCGCCACCCGATTCCCGAGATCCTCACCGATCCCGGTCGTCTCAGCGCACTGGCGACCCGTACACCACGCTGACGACGAAGAGGATCAGGAAGAGCCCGACGACCAGTGCCAGGGCTCCGATATCCCGCGGCTGCGCCGACTGCACGAAAGCGCCTCCCCCACCTGACGATGGACCGGATTCCCGGCCGGTCCGGCGACAGCATAGACGCGTGATGTGACCGCCGCGTTGCGTTCACGCACCAAGATCGTTGCGCGAACGCACCACGCGCACCAAGTGCGTCGCGACCCGGCTCGAGGCTGGGTCAATTCGGGACGTTGCCCACGAAGAAGACGACCACGAGCGCGACCAGGACGATGGCCAGCAGCCCGGCCGCCAGGGAGTCGCGCGTGCGCGGCGCAATCTCGTCAGTGCAGCGGTGTGACGAAGGCGTCAATCATGGCTTCGGACAACTTGCACCGTACAGGACCGTGATGGTCGTGATGCCGCCCTTCGGCGCCACCGTCACGCCGACGCGGCAACCCGGGTCATTCGACGCGTCGAGCACGAAGCTGCCGTCCTCGAGCGCCGTCGTGGCTCCCTCGACCGCGTACCCCTTGTCCTTCAGCTGCCCGGCCATCCAGGTCGTCACGTCCGCCGCGACATCACCCTGGACGGTCAGCGTCGCCGACGCAGGACCCTTCGCGGCCTCCTCCGACGGGATCATGTCCGCGAACCTGGGGAAATCGGCAGGAACGGCATCCCAGATTCGGCCCCAGTCCGTATCCGTCTGGCCAATGGCCGCCGTTGGGCTAGCCACGGGGGGAGGAACAGTCGCAGTGGCCTCGGGGGCAAGGCTCGAGTCGCCCGAGGCGGGCGAGGTCGACGCCTCGCCGGAGGTTCCGAGGACGCATTCCTGAAGCCTGCCGCAAACCGCAGCAACGGCCACTTCGGGTCGCTTGGCCAACCGCGCGCAGTTCCCGTCGACCGCACGGCACCCACATCGAGATCCTCCTGGAAAGGCTGAAGGCCGCAGTCAGCGCCCGAGCAGGTCCTTCATCTGGCGAGCAAATGAAGCCCGCGGCACCCTTCGGGTTGATTCGATAGAGCAGGTCCATCAGCTTCGCGTCCCGCCCGACGAGCACCCGATACGCGTTCCTCTCCATACCCGTCGAGGATGATCTCGGCTGCTCGCTGCGCGGATGTCGTCCGGCTCACCTGCTTCTCGGCGTCGGCGGTCGATCGGAGTGTCCACCCCAGAGTTCGACGTGATGTTCGCGGCGACCGCCCCGGGGAACACGACCGTGACGCGGACCCTCGTTCCGCCGCATTCGGCGTGCAGGCCCTCGGTCAGCAGCTTGACGGCCGCCTTGGACGCCCCGTAGATGGTCTGCCCCGGCACCGGAAGGAAGCCGCCCATGCTCGATACGTTGACGATGTGACCCACCGGGCGAGCAAGGAAGACCGGGAGCAAGGCCCGCGTCACGTTGAACGTGCCGTACCAATTGACGGCGAAGACCCGCTCGATCGCGGGGTCTTCGAGGTCCTTGAGCCGGACGAATGGCTGGATGATGCCCGCGCAGTCGACGACTCCGTCGACCGCGCCGTGGTGCGCGGCGACCTCGGCGGGCAGGGCCGCCACGGCCGCCTTGTCGGTGATGTGGGGCTCAGGCCGGCTTCGGGATGCTCGCCGCGACGATCACCGCCACGAGCGCGATGAGCACGATCGCCAGCAGGCCGGCCGCCAGGACATCGCGCGTGCGTGGCTCCATCGGGTCATGACTCCGCTGTTGTTCGGACGTCGGTTCGGAGGTCGATCACGGCTTCGGACACCCTGCACCGTACAGCACCGTGACGGTCGTGATGCCGCCCGTCGGCGCGATCGTGACGCCGACTCGACAACCCGGGTCCCGCCTGGCATCGAGGACGTCAGCTGCCGTCCTCGAGGGCTGCCGACGCTCCATCGACCGCGTACCCGCCCTGCGTGAGCTGACCCGCCATCCAGGTTGCGACAGTCTTCGCGTCACCGCCGGGCACGGCCAGCGTCGCCGATGCCGGGCCCGTCGCAGCTTCCTCGGCAGGCGTGGCACCCGGGAAGCGCGGGAAGGTGGCGGGAACGGAGTCCCAGATCCGGCCCCATTCCGTCTCGGTCTGCCCGCTGGCGGCGCTGCCCTCGGCCGCGGGGCTGCCCTGTGCGGGGCTCTCCATCGGGGTCGCCGCCGCGGTCACGGCGGGTGGTCGGCTCGGAACGCTGGTCGCAGGCCGGCTCGCGCTCGCGACGGGACTTCCACAACCCGAGACAGCGATCGCCAGGACGACGATCGTCGCGAGGCGACGGACAAGCATTGCGAAAGCCTACCGTAGCGGCAGGCGACGCCTTCCCAGGATGGTCCGGCTCAAGCAGTCCCAGGGCTGCGGCGATCGCCTAGGCGCGCCCGAAATAGGCCTTCACGTTGGGCTGATACAGGTACCACAGCACGACGGCCGCAACGATCGCCGGGACGATGCCCGCGACGACCGCCGAGACGATGGCGCTCGTGAGGGTCGTCCCCAACACCGACAGCGCGGCATTCACGACGCCGACCACGACGCAGATGCTTGCCCACAGCCGCGCGATGAGCCACGCCCAGTCGCGCTTCGTCCAGAGGCCGATGCCCGTTGCGACCCCGAGGACACCGATCAGCACGAGGACCAGCCCGATGGCCATCATGATCCCGTCGAGGGTGCCTCCGAACCTGTCCGACAGGAAGCCGCCGCCGAAGCCGATATCCTCGATGCCGGCCACGATGTCCAGCGCGCCACTGACAAATGCGACGAGCGCCATCACTGTTACGCCCGTCGGTCGGTCCGTGGCAGTCGGTCTGCCCGTCGCAGTCGTCATCTCAGGTTCCCTCCGCTTTCCGCCAGGAACGCGGCGGTCCCAAGCTGGCCAGGGACCGTCGTTATCTGCCATCTCGACTTAGGGCACGATCAGGCCAGACGGCCACGGTACACCCCCGTCGCAAACCGCCGTGCCTCCGCGGACGACGGATCCACTCCCTGCGCGAGTCCGGCTTTACCACCTGAAAGAGGGCATCGGAATGGGGTGGGATGCGAGCAGCGCTCCCTAGCCCGGCGTCTCGGTGGTCTGTTGCTCGAGGTACCGGAAGAACTCGTCGGGCGTTCGGATCCCGTGATCGAGGACCGCCTCGTAGACCGCGTAGCCCGAGACGCGCTCGGCCGCCGGGCGATCGCTCACCGCCGACTTGATGCGCAGGATGGCCGCGCGCGTCGACTCATCGAGCCGACCCGGGAGGGTCTTCATGTGCTCGAGGTCGTGCTGCGTCGTTCCCTCCCCGATGAACCACAGGTCCAGAGTCCACGCATCGCCGGCATCCGAAACGTACTCGACGAGCCAATAGAGCCCGTCGGGATACTCATCCCCGGTCCTCCAGTGCCCAGTGTCGTTGCGGAAGGTCAGCTGCCGGACGCGTGGGTGCGCCGCCAACGGGCGAGCCAGGTCGAAGACGGTCACAGCATCGAGAACCGGACAGGTGGTCGTCACGTCGATGTCGCGTCGGACCATCAGGCCCAGCGCCGAGCTACCCGTGTGGACTGGCGTGCCCGTGCGACCAAGCAGCGCGAGCAGCTCGAGGTCGACCAGGACGGCACGCGCTTCGGATTGAAGCGCGTTCTGGCGCGCGAACAGCTCTGCGTCGGTCAGGCTCATCTGCGGCCACTCCTCGACGACTGGGCCAACTTTGGGCCGACCGTAACCGAAAGGGGGGCGGTCTGCTGCGGCGCGGCCGCTGCGCTGACGTAGCAGGACCCCGTCGCCCCCAGGCGACGGGGTGAGGCCGACTACAGCTCGATCAGGCCGGCCGGTGTCGGCCTGAACCCACAGGCTTCGTAGAACGGGACGAGCTCTTCATCGAAGTCGGCGTGAAGCCACCCGCACCCTGCAGACCTGGCTTCCTCCGCCGCGAGAAGCATCATCGCCATCGCGATGCCTTGCCGCCGTGCCGAGGCTGCGACGAGGGTGTCGAGAATGAACGCATGAGTCGCGCCGTCCCATGCGACGTTGACGAACCCGACGAGCATGCCATTGAGGTCGCGAGCGCATACCCACCCGAGGCTGTGTCTCTCGACCCTGTTCCGCCAATCATCGTCCTTCGACTCGTGGCCGAAGCCCTCGGCGTGAAGGCGATTGACTTCGGGGTTGGCGAACGATCCGCGCCAGTCATAGGTCACCTGCACGTCGGCAGCATCGTACGACACGCCGACTTGCTTCTGGGTGGATGGCATCCCGATCTGCGTCCAGGGCCCTGGCGGCGGTTGTCACCGAGCTGGGACGGTCAGAACCCCGCCGCTTGGGAGGTCCGTATCTACCGCCCCCAAGCGGGATACTCACCTGTTGCCCCCGAGCAGCGTGTTCCCGTGGCCGGCCATGTTCACCTGGGGGACTGCACCCGGTGCTACCTTCCTGGCACTTCCGGCCACAGTCCGCGAGGAGCCTCGCTGACCCGGACGCCATCGCCGTGGTCGAAGGAGATCGAATGACCCAGACTTCCGCGGGCCGCTCGTCATCGATCACCGGTCTGCGTGTCGTTGCTCTCGTGATCATCTGGCTCGGCATCGTGTATATGGCCGCTGCCCCACTCGGCCTTTACTACGAAACTCTCGCCGCTTGGTACACCATCCCAGCGCTCGCCCTGGTCTACACGTATTGCATCGCCCACCGAGGTCGCGCAACAGCGTATGTCGCGGTTGTGGCCACACTGGTCGTGGTTCTCATCGTCGGTTTCGCAGCGGTGTTCCCCGAGGGTTCGGCCGCCTGATCCCGCGCTGAGCGTGTCAGGACCCCGCCGCTTTAGGAGGTCCCGTGTCCACCGCCCCCAGGCGGGACACAGCAGGACCCCGTCGCCCCCCAAGTGGGACACCTGAGTACTTCGGCGGCCGCGACGGCAAGCGGTACCAGGCCCGCCGGCCGCTGCCAACCGATGCGCCCGCCGTTCCCGACCAGTCGCCGGAGGTGGCCGAGGCCCAGGCGAGGATCGACGGCCTGAATGCCCTGCTCCAGGACATGGAGGAAGTCAGCGCCGGACTCGATGACTGGGGCGCAACCCATCATGTCGGCGCCGGGTCCGTGCGGATCCCGCGGACCCTCTTGGAGCTGGAGGAGATCATCGACGGGAACATGCAGTGGTCGGGGCTCCTCATCCGGTCGGGCATCCGGGTCGAACGTATGGTGGGGGAGTTACTGCGCGATCCCGGGCTAGCCGGCGAGGCGACCCGCGAGTGGGCGGTGGGTCTGCACCCCGACGGTCTGCGCCGCTTCAAGCGCCTGGGGCGGTTGCCGGCCGATACCTTGGAGGCCCTCCTCGACAAGATGGAGGGGAATGAGGCGCCGCCGGATCTCCGGCGGGTTTCGCAGGGAGCTGCTGCGCCAGGCCGACCGGTTCGCGCTTATCGAGGCCACCGCGTGACCCCGAAGGTCGCCGGCTACCGGTTTGATCCGCGGCCATCGGCCAGGCCCTCGGTGACGATCTCGTGCCAGGAGCCGAACTGTCTAGCGGCGCTAGACACCTGGGCGGCCCACATGACCCGCCCGATCCACGTCGTGACCGGACCCCGGCCGGGCGACCATCGGGCCTCGACGCGCTGCGAGTGCGGGCCGCTTTACGCCACCGACCTCGAAGAGCCGAACCGCCCGGCCTACGTGCACCGATGGTCGACGATGCCCGCCCCCGGATCCGCAGCTACCCTTGGCGCGATCCAGGAGGCTGCCGATGGCGGTGATGATCCGAGCCTTCGGTCGGGCGGCCCGAGCACCAGCGTGCTTCGATGAGTCCGACGTCGAGGGCTGGCAACCCAACGATGGCGACCCGTGCGCCGTCTGCCCGCTCTCGTTCAGCCTCGCGATGCGTGCCGAGGACGGGTGCGACGGGGAGCCTGGCGGCGACCGCGACGATGACGACGAGCGCGAGCCGGCGCTCGCCGCGGCTGCGAGCGCAGCACGGCCTCGCGCCTAGCCGCGCACGCTGGCCGGAGCGCGGCGCGACCGATCGAGCCGGCCGATCACGCCGGCCGGTAGTTCAGATTTCAGGCGATGGCCCGCGCCCCGGTGGCCCTGGCGGCCATGCAACCGGACCTCCGGGATCCACTGCTTCGGAAGTGCCGGAATGACCACGAAACTCGCCCGCCCGCTGCCCCTCTGCCCCATCGACGGCCGCCCTGTCCGCCGCAGGGGCCGCCGAGGGCCCTGGCCACTCTACTGCTCGGAACAGTGCAAGCGATCGGCCTGGGCCCGCCCAGCGCCGCTGACCACGGCCGCCGAGGCCTTCGCCGAACTCGAGCAGCGCCGGGCCGATCTCAACGACCCACGGTGGCGACCATGAACACCAGGAAGGAGCAACCCATGACCCCGCGACTGATCCCGTCCGACGACCCGCTCTGGCGGCGCCTCGAGGAGCGCCCGGTCAAGGCCCGGCTCGTCCTGGCCTGGATGCGCGCCCGCCGCTCGCACCGGCTCGCCGGATCACCGGCTCGCGCCTCGGCGCCCTGCCGACCGACTTCGAGCACGTCGACGATCTCATCGAGATCCGGATCGCCGGCCGGGTCGTCACCACGGTTCCGGTCGACGACCTCCTGGGCGGGGTGTAGAGTCCGCGCGGTCGGGCTCGTCAGTCGACCTTCTTGAAGCCCCTGTGCTCGCCTTCGTGGAATCGGTCGCGAGCCTCGTCCTCGGCGTGCTGTGCCTCGTCTAGGTCACGCTTCGCCCGCGCTATGTCACCCTCGGCTGTCGCAAGCGCCATCTGAGCGGCCTCGGCAGCGTGCAGGGCTGCCTTTTTCGCTCGGCCGGCTGCGGTCGTCGCACGTTCGACAGCCTCAAGCGCCGCGACCGCCGCGGCCCCAACCTCGTCGGCAGCCTCCTCGGCTGCGGCGGCGGCCTCCAGAGCCAGAGCCGCGACCCTGGACGCGGTGCTGGCGGCGACCGTATCGCGTTCTGCCGCCCGCCAATCAGCAAGAAGTTCGGCCGCCGTCCTGGGTTTGTCCTCTGCCACGAACGGGACCTCCGTTTCTCGCGCGAGATGCGCGCGCAAAGGACTATATCGGGAGCGACCCGTGATGCAAGATGACCGTTTGCCCCCGGCTGCGGGTGCTCGACTCGCGAGCGCTGGCGGAGTACGCTGCCGCTGACGCTGACGCTGATCGAAGCGGTGTGTGGCGGATTCTCGGCGGGGCGCAGGACTGGTTACGGTCCAGGCGACTCGCGCCACGTTCCACCCGGTCGTCGGAGACGTTCGATGCGGCTGCCCGCCGCTCCGCTCACGACACTCAAGGGAGCCCGTCATGGCCCGATCCGATGTCATCCGGGGAGCGATGACAGGAGATCCCGAATGACCCGAGCCGCCCGCCGCCACCCAGCAACCGCAGCCGCCGCCGATCTCGCCGAGTGGGAGCGCCGCTGGCCGGCGACCGCCACCGAGGCGGAGAACATCCTGGCCGTCCGACGATGGCTCCTCCACACCGCCAAGGACCAGCCGGCCCGGCCGGCCAAGGCCACCCCGGTCAAGGCTCCGACCCTCCCAAAGCCGAAGGCCGCCGCCAAAGCCCGAAGGCCGGACACGACCTTCCCGCCGATCGCCGAGCCGCGGGTGCTCCGCCGAGTCGCGCGTCCGATCAAGACCGACGCCGACATTCAGGCGCGCCACGTTATCCAGAACCCCCAAGCAACTGAGGAGAACGACTAATGGCTAGGACCAAGATGTCGGCCACGTCGCCGAAGGTTAGGTTCCACGTCACCCAGGAGGTCATCGCCGCCGCCTAGCCGGCCCGCAAGCCCAAAGCTCCAGGCCTCACCGACTCTCAACGTGCCCTGCCCGCCGAGACGATCGCGGCGATCCTCGTCGCCCGCCACGAGCTGGGCTTCGGCCCACAGAGTCTAGCCCCGCTGGTAAGGGTACCCCGCTCGACAATCGGCGATGTCCTGCGCCGCCAGGGACTGTCACGCCTGCGCGACCGCGATCGTCCGAACGCGATCCCCATCCGCTAAGCCGGGAGCGACCGGGCGAGCTGGTCCACATGGACGTCAAGAAGCGCGGCCGGATCCCCGCGCAGACGCCACCACCTCCCGTGGCCGGGGTCACGGCACGCAGCGGGCCGCCGACGGCTACGACTACGGCCATCAGGTCGTCGACGACATGAGCCGGATGGCCTACGTCGATGTCTTCGCCGACGAGCGCGGCCCGACCTGTGCCCGGATCCTGCGCGACACCGGCGAGTTTTCGCGCGACTCGGCGGCCGATGGCGGAGGATGACCGCCAACGCCCAGAACGACACCGAGCCGCCCAGCCCGACCCCGGTCACGCCGGGGCCGCGGCTTGCTCGGGGTGGACGTGCCAGGACCCCACCGCTTCGGTCCAGGCCTCCTGCCCCCAAGCAGGATAGTGGCCCGGTTGCCCCAAGCGACGGGGTCCTGGTAGCCGGCTGAGCCGCTCACCGGCTCATCGGCTGAGTCGGCGTGATCGACCTCTCGGTCGAACGCCGAGTGTCGTCCCGAGCCCCCAGGCGCCGAGACGTCCGTGTTCTAGTGGATAGACGCCTGAACGCCGAGAGCGGCGGGCAGGAAACCCATGATCAGGACCATTGCCAGCGCGACGAGCAGGGCGATCCGGATGATCGAGAAGGCGACCTGGCGGGTCATTTCCGGCACGCTCATGTGACGCCGATGTGCCTCGGGATGTTTCGTTCCAGCGGCCCGATTTTTGCCTGAATCCCGGGTGATGGATGGCGTGATGTGAACAGATGTTCTATGATTGCCTGCCCCCGCAAGCCGGCCCCGACCGGAGCGACCCGTGGCGCAGATCCCGTACGCCGAACTCCATTGCCACACCAACTTCTCGTTCCTCGACGGTGCGTCATCGTCTGACGATCTGGTCGAGCGGGCCGTTGCGCTCGGGCTGACCGGCCTCGCCGTCACCGATCACAACGGCTTGTACGGCGCGGTCCGGTTCGTGTCGGCGGCCGAGACGGCCGGCCTCCACCCGGTCGTGGGTCTCGAGATCGAACTGCTCGACCCGGCCGTCCCGGACCCCGATGGACTGGTCATCCCGGCCCGGCGCCCGCGACGACGCGGCGGCCGGCCCGCCGATGAATCGCTCGCCCCGAGCGTGACCGAGGGTCTGCCCCGCCGGCCGCGCCCCTCGCGCGCCCGGCTGCCAGGGCATCGCGAGCCCGTCAAGGAAGACTTGCGAGGGATCGGTGAGGGATCGCGCGGACCGCATCTCGTCCTGCTTGCTCGCTCGCAGGTAGGCTGGCGGAGCCTGTGCCGGCTCGTGTCGCGGGCCAACATGGCCGGTACGAAGGCGGTCCCGCGGTTCACCCAGGCCCTCCTTGCCGAACACACCGAGGGCCTCGTCGCACTGTCCGGCTGCCGCGACGGCGAGCTGGCCCGTCGCCTGCGGGCGGGCGACCAGTTGGGCGCGCGCGCCGCGGCCCAACGCCACGCCACCCTCTTCGGCCTTGGTGATGGCGCGGCCACGAGCGGCTTCTTCGTCGAGCTGTCCCATCACCTCCTCCCGGACGACGACTGGCTCGTGTCCGAATTCGGTGGCGCTCGCCGAGGACCTGGGCCTCCCGGTCGTCGTGACCAACGACGTCCACTACGCACAGCCCGAGGATCGCGAGCTGGCGGACGTCCTTGCCGCGATCCGGCACGGCCGGACGCTCGACACGCTCGGGGACCTGCGGCGGGCGGATGGAGAGTCGTACCTGAAGGCCGGGTCCGAGCTTGCGGCGATGCCTCCCGGCGAAGCCGGGTTCGATGCCGCGGATCCTCGGGCGGCTCGAGCGTGGGCGGCCGGGATCTCGACCGCGGCAGAGGTGGCGGCGTCGTGCTCGGTCGATCTCGGCTTCGAGCAATATCGCTTTCCTGGCTTTCCGGTGCCGGGTGGCGAGACGGCCTTCAGCTACCTGGTGGAGCTGTGCCAGGCCGGTGCCCGCAAGCGCTACCACCCGCTCACCGCGCCGGTCGTCAAGCGGCTGGCCCACGAGCTCGACGTCATCGAGCGAGCCGGCCTCGCCGAGTTCTTCCTCATCTGCTGGGACCTGATGCGCTTCGCGAAGGAGCAGGGGATCCCAGCGCAAGGCCGCGGCAGCGCGACCAGCTCGATCGTGTCGTACACGCTCGGGATCAGCCGGGTCGAGCCGATCGCCCACGACCTGCTGTTCGAGCGGTTCATCAATCCGGGCCGGACGACGTATCCGGACGTCGACATCGACTTTTCCTCGGAGCGGCGCGAGGAGGTCATCCAGTACATCTACCGCCGCTACGGGCCGGATCACACGGGGATGGTCTGCAACCTCGTCACGTACCGGGCGCGCTCGGCGGTGCGCGAGGTGGGCTATGCGCTCGGATTCCCGCGGCCGCTCGTGGACCGTGTGGCGAAGGCGCTCGAGACCTACGACTCGGTCATGGTCCGGCGCGACCTCGAGGCCGACGGCGGGTTTGCCGAGTTCTTCCGGCGGCCGGGAGAGGGGCTGCCGGCCGAGGCGGGCGCGGCCCAGGCTGCCGAGGCGCTCGGCCTGGTCGATGGGATGGGCCAGCTGAACACGCGGATGCCGCTCGTCGGGAAGGTGCCGCCCTGGCGCCAGCCGAAGGAGCCGGAGGACCCGAACGCCCCGCGACCGTTCGCCTGGCTCCGGGAGGGCGAGGTAGTTCCCGCGGCCGACGAGAAAGGGGCGGAGTCTGAGGCGACGGCGGGGGCGGAGGTGCCCCGCTGTCACCCGATCTGCTCCGCGCAGATAGCAGCCGGGGTCGTGTTCGGCGAGATGCAGGGCGCCCGGGCAGGTCGCTGCGGGCGGTCTCCACGCTCAGCAGGACCGGGAACGGCGCCCGTCGATCGGGCGTATTCGCACGGATACCACCGAATGAGGCTGATATCTGGCAGGAACGCCGCAACACGGCCGCGGCGGAAACCGGAAGCACTTCACGATCCGGCATGTGGGAGGGCGCTTCCCGAGTCGCCGCCATCGATCCGGCCGGGCTGGACCGGCACGACGAGGAGGGCGGCCCGGAGAGATACGCCGGCCAGCGTCGCCTGGCTGCGGGCGGGCCGGGGGACGGGTTACGAGGCCGATCGGGACCGCTTGTTGCCACCGGCACTCGTCGGGGGTCGGACGCTCGACCCGGAGAGCGGCATGCCCGAACCCCCGCCGCGGGCGACCGAAGGCCGTGCCACGGACAAGCTCGGCCGCCCGACGCGCTGGGATCCGCCGGCACCGCGCCGCGCCGACCAGGGCGCCGCGACCGCCCACTCCTCGGTCGCCCGGGTCGAGCCCGAGCCGCCTCCCCAGCCACGCGGCGGCTCGACCGTGGGTCTTTCCGACTGGGAGCGCTGGCTCGAGTTCTGTGCCCGGATCGATGGCTTTCCGCGCCACCTGTCGATCCATTCGGGCGGGATGCTCGTGACCGCCGCGCCACTCATCGACATCGCCCCGATCGAACGGGCGACGATGGTCGATCGCGTCGTCGTCCAGTTCGACAAGCGCGACGTCGAGACGTTGAAGCTCATCAAGCTCGACCTGCTCGGCCTCGGGATGCTCGCCGCGATGGACGAGACCCTCCAGTTGATCGAGCACGACTGCGCGGTCTGCCTTGACCTGGACCGCCTGCCCGAGGACGTGCCCGAGGTCTTCGAGATGCTCCAGGCGGCCGACACCGTGGGGGTCTTCCAGGTCGAGAGCCGGGCCCAGATGCAGACCCTTCCGAAGTCGCGCCCCGGGAAGCTCGATGACCTTGTCGTGGAGGTGGCGATCATCCGGCCGGGACCGATCCAGGGCAATGCCGTCCACCCGTTCCTGCGCCGCAGGCAGGGCCTCGAACCGGTGACCTACCTCCATCCGAGCCTGGAGCCCGTGCTCAGGGATTCGATGGGCGTGATCCTCTACCAGGAGCAGGTGATGCGGATCGCCATCGAGGTCGCGGGCTTCACCCCGGCCGAATTGGACGGCTTCCGGCGGGCGATGGGGACGTGGCGCTCGAGCCGCGAGATGGAGAAGCTCCACCGGCAGTTCTTCGAGGGTTGCATGCGCCAGCCCGGCATGACCGAGGAGATCGCCGAGGAGTTGTTCCGGCAGGTCGCCGCCTTCGCGAGCTTCGGGTTCGCGAAGTCCCATGCGGCCGCCTTCGCCCGGACGGCGTACGAATTGGCGTTCCTGCAAGCTGTTCTACCCGGCCCAGTTCCTGGTCGGGCTCATCAACGCCCAGCCGATGGGCTTCTACCCGGTCGAGGTCCTCGTCAACGATGCCAAGCGCCATGGCGTGTCGGTGCTGCCGGTCGACGTCAACGCCTCGTCGTACAAGACCACGACCGAATGGGTGGGACGCCCAGGCGAGCCGTTTCCCGAGGGAGCCGGGATCGACGCCCGGCCCGATCCCATCCGGTCGCCGGCCTGCGTGGTCCCCTCGGCCGAGGCGCAGAACCGCTGGACGCCCGAGGTGACGACCGGCTGGGGGGTCCGGCTCGGTCTCCATCTCGTCAAGGGGATCGGCGAGCAGCACGAGACGGCACTGGACCGGGAGCTGGCGCGCGGTCGGTATGGCTCGCTGGTGGATGTCGTGGAACGGACCGGCTTGCCCGAGGAGGTCATCGAACGGCTCATCCGGACCGGGGCGCTCGATTCGCTCGGCCGGCCGCGGCGCGAGCTCCTGTGGCAGCTTCGCGAGGTCGCGGGCGCGTCACGTGGGCGGGTGGACGGGCGGGCGCTGCGCGGGCTCGGCCGGGCGGCCGGAAAGCGCTCGGCGGCGGCCGGGCGACCGATGGACCTTCGGCTACCTGCTACCGAGGCGCCCGCGCTCCCGCCGATCACCGAATCCGAACGGATCGGGGATACCTACGCGGTCATCGGACTCGATGCGCGACGGCAGGTCGTCGGCCTCTTCCGGCCCGTGCTGGACCGGCTCGGGGCAGTGACCAACTCGACGCTGGCCGAGCGACGCGCCGGCCCGGTCCTGATCGGCGGGCTGGTGGTCACGCGGCAGCACCCGATGACGGCCAAGGGCACGGTCTTCCTCGCCCTCGAGGACGAGACCGGGATGGTCAACGTCACGCTCTGGCCGGACATCTGGGCGCGTCTGCGGAGCGTGGTGCGGCGGCACGCCCTGCTCCTGGTCGACGGGGACCTCCAGCGTGAAGGCGAGGTGGTGAACGTCATCGCCCGGGCGATCCGGGCACTCCCCGAGGTGGCCGCCGAGGCCGGAGGCCCGGATCGGCCGTCAGGCGTTCGCCAGCTCGGCCACGCCGGGATGCGCCGGCTCGGCTGAATGGTTCGAGTGCCGGGCCACCGCGCAGCGATCCCGGATCCGACGCGGCTCCTGGCGCCCCACGGCCGTCAGCGCTTCGCGCCCGCCTTCTGTGACACTCCAGCGGTACGCGTTCGCCCATCGCCCTTCTTGGGGACCGGTCCCTTCGACTGACGCTGGCGGTTCGGGTTCGACAGCGCCAGGAACCGTCGATACCAGGCCGCGGAGGCGGCGAAGAACGCTCCGCTGATCGGGGACAGGACGAACGAGGTCACGACGACGTCGGCGGCGCTGACCGTCGGACCGACCTGCACGATCCCGGTCAACCCGAGGAACGAGTAGCAGGCGGCCGCCACCAGGCCGACGATGATCCCGAGAAGCCAGCTGGCCCGCGGCGCCAGGAAGCCGGCGATGAATGGGCCGCCGATGGTCGGGGTCAGGATGAAGTACTGGTACATGAATGCGGCCAGCACGCCCAGGATGTCGTTACCACCGGCGACGGCGACGAGCACGGTGCTGGCGAGCGTGATGAGCACGGGCACCCAGAGGGCCTTGGTATGAGTCGCGATCCATGGCAACGACTCGAAGTCCTGGCGCACGTGCGCCGGCCTGAATGCGGCGCGGAAGGCCGCTCCGATGCTCATCCGTTCGGTCGTGCCCGTCGCCTTCGCAGTGGCGACAGGCGTGGATGTCTTGCCTGACCTGCCGGGCGTCACGGGATCGGGGCCGACGGCGTCCTCGGTCGAGTCGTCTGCGGTGGCGGCTCGATAGCGTCGTCGCGCCTCGGCACGGTCGGTCCTCTTGGCGCGAGCCACGGTCTCTCCTGTGTCTGATGGTCTGGGTGTGAGGCGCATCGTAGTGCACCCGCGGCCGAACGGACGGCCAGAACCCATCAGATAAGTCCGGGTGCAGCCGGGCCTGCTACAAACTGCGTCTCCGCCGCCCACGACCGACCCGCCGGGAGGTCACCGATGGATCGTGTCCGGCGCGCGGGGATGGCCGCGCTCATCGTGGTCGTCCTGGTCGGCGCGGGCGGATGGGGCCGGATCGGACCTGTGTCCGCCGGCAATGTCGCATGGCCGCCCTCCACGCTCGTCGTGTCCGAGATCCAGACTGGCGGCCCATCGGCGTCCGACGAGTTCGTCGAGGTGGCCAACCAGGGATCGGGTCCGGTGGACCTGGTCGGCATGGAGGTCGTCTACGCGACGTCCTCTGGCTCGACCGTGACCCGGAAGGCGACGTGGTCCTCGTCGCGGGTGCTCGATCCCGGACGCCGCTTCCTGATCGCCAACAGCGCTGGCGTGTACGCGGCCGTGGCGGATGCGACGTATTCGAGCGGGTTCGCCGCCACGGGGGGAGCGGTGGCGTTGCGTGTGGTTGGTGGATCGGTCATCGACGCGATCGGCTGGGGGGATGCCACCAACGGCTTCGTCGAGGGGACGGTCGCGCCGGCCCCGCCTGCGGGTTCGAGCCTCGAGCGGCTGCCGGGCGCCGCAGCCGGGAATGGCGTCGACACGAATGACAACCTCACCGACTGGTTCGTGCAGGGGGCTCCATCCCCGCAGGGTTCGTCGGCACCACCGGTCCCGGACCCGGGCGTGACGCCTGCCCCGTCGTCGACACCAGCGCCGACGTCGACGCCGGCGCCGACCGGGTCGGCCACGCCTGTGCCCACTTCGAGCCCCGAGCCGACGCCCACGCCCACGCCCGCAGCAACGGACACACCGATGCCGTCGGCCACACCGGAGCCGACGCCGACCCTTGTTCCCAGCCCTTCGCCAACACCGATCCCCACCCCGACGTCCACCGCGACCCAGACCCCATCGCCGACCCCGACCCCGACCCCGACCCCGACCCGGACGACTCCGACGCCGACGCCGACCGCACCGCCCACGCCGACGCCGACGCCGACGCCGAGCCTGACACCGACACCGGGTCCCACTCCGACCCCGACCCCGACGCCGATCCCGATCCCGACCCCGACCCCGGCTCCCACTCCGACGCCAACGCCAACGTCTATTCCAAGCCCATCGCCCACACCTTCGCCGACAGCGACCCCTGGCCCGGTGGTGATCTCGATCGCCTCGGCTCGCGGCCTGACCGACGGGAGCATCGTGACCGTCGAGGGTGTCCTGACCACTCCGCTTGGCGCCGTGGAATCCGGTCGCGGCAGTTTCGTGCAGGACTCGACCGCGGGAATCGGGCTCTACCTCGACTCCGCCGTCGTCGGAACGTGGCCGGCGGGCACCACGGTCAATATCACGGGTTCGCTGTCCAGCAGGTTCGCCCAGCGCGTTCTCCGCATGGCAGAGGTGGCCATCGTCGCCGGTCCGTTCGTCGGACTTCCGGCGGCCAGATCGGTGGCGACGGGCTGATGCCGGCGAGAACGATGAAGGCTGGCGCATCGTGGTGGCCGGCACCGTGACGGCGCCGCCCGATGAACTTGCGGACGGTCTCGGGGTGACGATCGACGACGGGTCAGGACCGCTGCGGACCGTCATCGGACCGAATGCCGTAGCCGGACAGACCATCCGATCGGGCATGCGGCTCGTCGTGACCGGGCCGTTGGGCCAGCATGACAGCTCCGGGACCGGAACCAGCGGCTACCGAGTTCATGCCACGCTGCCGGAAGACCTGGACGTCGACGATCCGGCGCCCACTACCACCCCCAGCGCGACCGCATCGCCGTCGCCGACGCCGATCCCGAGTGCGACACCACTGCCAACGTCGACGCCCCGACCGACTGTCGCCCCCACGCCAACCCCGAACCCGACGCCAACGCCGACCCCCACCCCCACGCCCAGCCCCACTCCCGTCGTCAGTCCGCCCACGCTCGCGAGCGAGCGGAGCATGGCGGTCGGCACGCCCAATGTCCGGGCTGCGGGAGTCGTGACGATCGAGGCGGGTCGGCTCGGGAGCCCGCGCCTTCTCGCGATCGGTGACGCGTCCGGCGGGCTCGTCGTCCGGCTGCCCGAAGGCGTATCCGGCTTCTCCCGCGGCACGATCGTCGAGGTGACCGGCACCTTGGCGGCCCCGTACGGCCAGCTCGAGATCCGGCCGGCGGCCTCCGGGATCGCATCGACAGGTACCGGCGCCCTTCCGACTTCGCTGCCGGTGCCACCCGATGGCCTGTCGGAAGCCACGGAGGCGCGCCTCGTCACAGCGACCGGACGCCTGGTCGACAAACCGAAGAAGACGGCCGGCGGCGACGTCACGATCGTCCTGGAACGCGACGGTCAGGCTCCGGTGAAGGTCTCCGCGGACGCGTCGAGCGGGCTCAAGCCGGGATCCTTCAAGGTCGGAAGCACGTACCGCATGGTCGGCGTCGCGGGCCAGCGCGCCACCCGCAGCGGAGCCCTTGACGGCTACCGCATGTGGATCCGCGACGCCAGGGATGTGACGCTCGTCGCGAGCCCCACGCCCAAAGCCGCTCCGAGCCACGGCCCAGCCTCGCCCGGGCCCTCATCGTCGTCTACATCCGCCCTCGCCATCAGTGCGGCCCGGCACGTCACCGGTCGGCCTGTCGTCATCGAAGCGATCGTGACGGCGCCCGGAACACTTCTGGACGCGACCGGGCGACGGATCGTCGTCCAGGACGGCTCCGGGGCGCTCGAGGTCACGGTCCCGACAGGCGACACCGCGCCACCGGTGGGTTCTCGCGTGCGTGTCGAAGGTGTGATGGGCGTCGCGTACGGCGCCCCGAGGCTGAAGGGCGACCGCATCGAGCTCGTCGGCAGCGCGACCGTCCCGGCGCCGCTCGCGTTGCACGCGGCCCCCACAGACGCTCATGAGTGGCGTCTCGTGACGATCAGCGGCCCGATCGAGAGCGTCCACAAGCTCGGGGATCGCTGGCGTGCCGAGATCCGGGTCGGGTCGCATCTCGTGCCGGTCATCGGTCAGCCCGGCTCGGGCATCGCCGTCACCGCAGTCGTCGAGGGCCGCGTCGCAACGGTGACCGGGATCGTTCGGCGCCCCTACCCCACCGCGACGGACCGCAGATTCTCGATCCTCCCGCGCTTCCCGGCCGACGTCCGCCTCGGACAGGCGTCGGAACCGGCGGCAGGTCCCGGGGCAGCGTCCAGCTCAGGAGGACCAGTAGCCACAAGCTATGGCACAAAAGGAGCCGCGGCAGGACCGGAATCGTCCGCTGCTCCAACTGGAGCGATCGACGCCGACCTGGTGGACCTCGCTTCATACGCGGGTGCCCTCGTGCGAGTCGGCGGCCTCGTCGTCGCGCTCGAGGCGGGCGGCTTCACACTCGATGACGGGACATCGGTCGGGCGGGTCGTGCTGACCGGCGACGCGGTCGCGCAGCTCGCGCTCATCGAACCCGACGACGCTCTCAATGCGATCGGCCGCGTCGAGATGACGAAGGAAGGACCGGTCGTCCTTGTCGACACTCCCGCCGCCATCTCGTTCGCCGGCGACCCGGTGCCTGCGGCGGCGTCGATACGTGTCCGATCCGGCGATCAGTCCCGAACCGTCCGATGAACCGTCGCCCTCCGACCAACCCACGGGGGTCTCATCGCGGCTGGCCGGGCTCGGCACGTCCCCGTGGCTGTCCGATCCCGGCGTGGCCGGCGCGGGAACCTTGCTTCTGGCGTCGGCCCTGTCCGTCGGCATCGCGATGATGCGACGGGAGCATATGCGGCGGCGACTGACTCGGCGAGTCGCAACGCGTCTTGCGGCGATCGCGCGGCCCTCTCCGACCACCTCCGGCGCGAGCTCCGCCGAGCGTGGGCCACGCTCGCCGGACTCGGCTTGACGCTCGTGAGAGGGCCGGGCTATCGTGGCGACCAGTTTCGCGCCAGCGAAGCAGTCTCCGGAACGAGGGATGGGTCTTGCCGAACGCGGACCACCGCGTCGAAACCCCAGTGGACCGCCGGATCGCGGTCCCCGCCGGCGAACGGCAGTACCACATCGGACTCGGTCCAGGCGAGCTGGCCGAGTACATCCTTCTCCCCGGAGACCAGGATCGGACCACCCGGATCGCCTCGCGCTTCGACGAGGTCGAGCGCGAGCACAGGCATCGGGAATTCGCGTCGGCCACGGGGCGATATCGCGGCCAGCGGGTGTCGGTCGTGTCGACCGGGATCGGCACGGATAACGTCGAGATCGTGGTGGCCGAGATCCTGGCGATCACCCAACGGCCGACGTTCATCCGGGTCGGATCGTGCGGCGCGCTCCAGCCCGAGATGGTCCTCGGCGACCTGGTCATCTCGACCGGTGCGGTCCGCCTCGAGGCGACGACCAAATACTTCGTCCACGATGGATTCCCGGCGGTCGCCGACTACGAGGCGGTGGCGGCCCTCATCGAGGCTGCGGAGCGGCTCGGGCACCGATATCACGTCGGGCTGACGGCGACGGCACCGGGGTTCTTCGGTGCGCAGGGCCGCCCGATCCCCCAGTTGCCCATCCGCTACCCTGACCTCGCGGAGGAAATGGCGCGCCAGCGCGTCATGAACTTCGAGATGGAGGCGTCCGCTCTGTTCGTCCTCGCGTCGCTGGCTCGCTGCCGGGCCGGGGTCGTCTGTGCGGTCTATGCCAATCGGACGACAGGAGAGTTCGTCGAAGGCGACGACAAGGATGCGGCCGAGGCCGGATGTATCGAAGCCGGGCTGGAAGGACTGCTGATCCTGGCCGAGATGGATCGACAGAAGCGTGAAGCCGGTGCGGATCGCTGGCGGCCGTCACTCTGGCAACACACGGTCTGACAAGGAACAGCCTCGGATGCGGGACAAGGGATCCCACGACGCGGCAACAGGATGAGGAGGAGCCCGATGGCCGAAGCCTATTGCGTCAAGGACAAGAAGAAGGTCGAGGTCCAGAACCCCCAGACGATCACGATGAAGAACGGCAAGCCGGCGTTGCAGGGCACGTGTCCCGAGTGCGGCGGAAAGGTGTTCCGGATCGGCGGCTGACGCCCACGCCCACCCTCGATCGACGCATGGCACGAGGCTCCCGCTGGACCGCGGGGGCCTCGTCCGTTTTCCGGCACGACCCTCCGATCGAGCCCGCGGCCCCCCGCAAGGAGGTCTGTCGTCCACGGGCCGGATGACCCGAAAGCGACCCCCGAACGGCAACCGGACCGGGACCCACCCTTTGGTACGATTGGGACGACGCACGATCGCGGGTGGATCACGCCCTGCCCAGGAGGCACCCGGGTCCGCAAAACCGGCGTCGTCCCCGTCCGACACGTCCTTTCACGCGCCCGGCGAGCGCCGGCGCGAACGTCGAGTCCAGGAGGTCGCTGATCATGTCCACCCGAGTCGGCATCAATGGCTTCGGCCGGATCGGCCGCCAGTCACTCAAGGCCCTGATCGAACGCGCGCCCGACGTCGAGGTTGTCGCCATCAACGACCTCGTCGACGCGGAGATGAACGCGCTCCTGTTCAAGCGCGACTCGACGTACGGCACCTATCCAGGCGACGTCCGGGCGGGTGATTCCTCGATCATCGTCGACGGACGCGAGATCAAGATCCTCGCCGAGAAGGACCCGGCCGCGCTGCCGTGGGGCGACCTCGGGGTCGACATCGTGCTCGAGAGCACGGGCCTGTTCACTAGCGCCGAGAAGGCCCGCGCCCACATCGACGCGGGCGCGAGGAAGGTCATCATCAGCGCCCCGGCGAAGGGCGAGGACATCACGATCGTGCTCGGCGTCAACGAAGACCGATACGACCCCGGGACGCATGACATCATCAGCAACGCCAGCTGCACGACCAACTGCCTGGCCCCCACGGCGAAGGTGGTCCACGACCTCGTGACGATCGAGCGCGGCCTCATGAACACGATCCACAGCTACACCAACGACCAGCGCATCCTCGATGTCGCCCACAAGGATCCGCGCCGAGCCCGCAGCGCCGGCCAGAACATCATCCCGACGACGACCGGCGCGGCGAAGGCGCTCGCCCTCGTCATCCCCGATCTCAAGGGCAAGTTCGACGGCTTCAGCCTGCGCGTCCCGACTCCGACCGTGAGCGTCGTCGACTTCACCGCGACGGTCAGCCGCCCGACCTCGGTCGAGGAGCTCAACGACGCCTTCCGCGCCGCAGCCGCAGGGCCCATGGACGGCATCCTCGGCGTCTCGGACGAGCCGCTCGTGTCGATGGACTTCAAGGGCGACAGCCGGAGCTCGATCGTGGACGGCCTCTCGACGATGGTCCTCGGCGGGACGATGGTCAAGGTCATCGCCTGGTACGACAACGAGTGGGGTTACAGCTGCCGCGTCGCGGACCTCATCGCATTCGTCGGGGCTCGCCTGCCCGTCGCCGCCTGACCGCCGCCCGCCATGGACAAGCTCACGATCCGCGACGCGGACGTCGCCGACAAGCGGGTCTTCGTCCGCGTCGACTTCAACGTCCCCCTTGCCGACGGCAAGGTCACCGACGACTCCCGAATCCGGGCCGCGATCCCGACCATCGCGTCTCTCCTCGGAGCGGGCGCCCGGGTCATCCTGGCCAGCCACCTGGGCAGGCCGGACGGCAAGGTCCAGGACAGCCTTCGATTGCGTCCGGTCGGGGAACGCCTGACCCAGCTGCTGCGCCGCAACGTGCCGGTCACCGGCGACGCGCTCGGCATCGGGACGGAGGACGCGATCAAGCGCCTCCGGCCCGGCGAGGTCCTCCTGCTCGAGAATCTGCGCTTCCACGCCGAGGAGGAACAGAACGATCCGGCGTTCGCAGCGACGCTCGCGTCATATGCGGACGTCTTCGTCAACGACGCGTTCGGGACGGCCCACCGCGCCCACGCATCCACGGTCGGGATCGCGAAGATCCTGCCGGCTTACGCCGGGCTCCTGATGGAGCGCGAGATCGAGATGCTCTCCAAGCTCCTCGAGGCGCCGGACCGGCCGTTCGCCGCGATCCTCGGCGGCGCCAAGGTCTCGGACAAGATCAAGGTCATCGATCATCTGCTCACCAAGGTCGACCTGCTCATCCTGGGCGGCGGGATGGCCAACACCTTCCTGCTCGCGCAGGGCAAGGCCGTCGGCAAGAGCCTGGCCGAGCCCGATCGGGTCGAGGACGCCCGCCGCATCCTGTCGTCTGCCGCCAACAATGGCGTTCGGGTCATCCTGCCGGTGGACGTCATCGTGGCCAAGGAGGTCACCCGCGGCACCGAGTACAAGACCCTCCGCGCGGAGAAGATCCCGGCGTCGTGGCACATCGTCGACCTGGGCAAGGACAGCCAGCAGGCCATCCTCGATGCGCTTGCCGACGTCGAGACGGTCTTCTGGAACGGGCCGCTGGGGGTCTTCGAGATCCCCTCGTTCGCCCACGGGACCAAAGCCGTCGCGCGGATCCTCGCCGAGCGAGCCGATGCGGGCGCGACGGTCGTCGTCGGCGGTGGTGACTCGGTCGCGGCTGTCACGCAGCAGGGTCTCGCGGACCGGATGACCCACATCTCGACGGGCGGGGGAGCCTCGCTCGAATTCCTCGAAGGCCGCGAGCTGCCCGGCGTCACCGTCCTGCTCGACCGGCCGGCGGGGGTGGAGGCACGCACATGAACACGACGATCGAAGTCGTCGACGCACGGGAGATCCTCGACTCGCGCGGCAATCCCACGATCGAGGTGGACGTCGTGCTCGCCGACGGATCGGTGGGGCGGGCGGCGGTGCCGTCCGGAGCATCGACCGGCGTGAACGAGGCGGTCGAGCTGCGCGACGGAGACAAGGCGCGATTCGGCGGCAAGGGCGTCCTGCGTGCGGTCAGCAACGTGACCGACACGATCGCCCCGGCGATCTACGGCCTCGACGCGTCCGACCAGGCCGGCATCGACGCGCTGCTGTGCGAGCTCGATGGCACGCCCAACAAGGGCGCCCTCGGCGCGAACGCGATCCTCGGTGTCTCGCTCGCATGCGCCCACGCGTCAGCCGCGTCGTTCGACCTCCCGCTCTACCGATATCTCGGAGGGGTCGGGGCCCGTACGCTCCCGGTCCCGTTCTTCAACATCCTCAACGGTGGCAAGCACGCACAGGATTCGACCGATTTCCAGGAATTCATGGTCGCGCCTGTGGGCGTGGGCACGTACGGGGAAGCGCTTCGCGCCGGCGCCGAGGTGTTCGCCGCGCTCCGGAGCATCCTCCACGAGGAGGGTCATGCCACGGGCCAGGGCGACGAAGGCGGTTTCGCCCCGTCGCTGCCGACCAACGAGGCGGCCGTCGAGGTGATCCTGCGCGCCATCGAGCGCGCCGGTTACCGCCCGGGCGAGGACGTCGCGATCGCCCTCGATCCGGCGACGAGCTCGATCCTCGTCGAGGGGACCGGCGTGGAGGGCGTCACCGGCCAGTACCGGTTGGCCCGCGAAGGCCGGACGCTCGATTCGGGCGAGCTGATCGACCTGTGGGAGCGCTGGACCTCGACCTACCCGATCATCTCGCTCGAGGACGGTCTTGCCGAGGAGGACTGGGCCGGCTGGCGCGAGCTCACCGCTCGGCTCGGCTCCAGGATCCAGTTGGTGGGCGACGACATCCTCGTGACGAATCCCGCGTTCATCGCCCGTGGCATCGCCGAGGGGGCCATGAACTCGGTCCTGATCAAGCTCAACCAGATCGGGACGCTGACCGAGACCATCGACGCGATCGACCTTGCGCGACGCGCGGGCTGGACGGCGATGGTCAGCCACCGCTCGGGTGAGACAGAGGACACGACGATCGCCGACCTCGTCGTTGCGATGGGCACCGGCCAGATCAAGACGGGTGCCCCGTCGCGCTCGGAGCGGGTCGCCAAGTACAACCGGCTGCTGCGGATCGAGGGCGAGCTCGGCGACGCCGGACGGTACCTGGGGCGGGCGGCGTTGTCCGGCGGGGCGAGGTCAGCGGCTTCGGCGGGGACGGCCGTACCGGAGCGGGCCGTCCCGGAGGCGGCGGGGGTCGCGTCCGGCTCGTGAGTCGGTTCCTCGACCGGGGGGCGATCACCGCGGCCTACGTCGGGATCGGGATGGCCGTGACCATCGTGGTCAGCTTCCTCCTGTTCATCCCGATCGAGTGGATCATCTGGCTCCTCGCCCTGCCGTCCGGGCTGATGATCGGGTACTACGCGAACCAGCGGTCGGACCGTCGTGCCGGCCCGTTGAGCCGGATCCTGATCAACGGCCTGTTTGTCGGGCTGGTGACCGGGCTAACGGCCGCCGTCCTGCTGCTCGCGATCAAGGGCATCTTCTTCTACGCGGACAGCGGCTTCCGCGACCCGGGCCAGGGCGGCCAGATCTCGTGTCAGACCGGCGCCGAGTGTGTCTACCAGCGCTATCTCGAGGCCGGCCGCGGCCCAGAGCTGGCTGCGGCCGGCGTGACTGATGTCGGCTCGTTCACCGCCTTCTACTGGCAGGAGCAGTTCGGCACGGCCGGCACGCTCGTGCTGCTGACGACGCTCGGCGCACTCGGTGGCGCTGGGATCTACTGGGTGGCACGCCCGAAGGCGCCCGCGACCGAGCCGGTCAGGGCGGGGTAGCGCGGCATCCGGCCGGGGCCGGCCTCGGCGGGCCGGGCGTGGCAGGTTCGGGCGACGAGTGGGAGGATCGGGCCAGGCCCGGGCTCAGCAGGCGCGGACGGCCGGGCCAGGGCGTCGCGACCGGGCAGGCCGGGCACGGGTGCGCAGGCGGAGCGATCGGGCCGGAGCAGGCTCGCCAAGGGGGCGGCCTCGGGCCAGGGGAGGCTCGGCTGGCCGGGTGGCGGGCCGGGGCGGCATCGGGCCATGGCCGGCCTCAGCGGGCCCGGGCAGGGCCGGGCGCCTGGGGAGGCGGCCCGCGATCTCCGAGTTTCTGACAGACGCACCTCACGCGAGCAATTGCCGCGCGGATCCTGACATTTGTTCGCGCGGGTGTGCATCTGGCGACATCCGGCTCGACTGAGCCTCCCGTTCGTGCACGACTGACCAGGCGACCCGACGCGACGCGGGCACCGAGCCTGCCGAATGCCCTCGTGGCGTGCATCTGACGGGATCCGGATCGACCGAGCGTCCCCGCGAGCCTGTCCGCGCCCGCGTGACCAGTCACGAATCGAAACGCCCCGGGAAAGCCCGGGGCGTCAACGTAACGTCAAAGTGGAAGAGTCCTATTCGGTGGGCGCCGGCTTCTTCGCCTTGGGTGCGGCCTTCGCGGTGGCCTTCGGCGGCGTCGCGACCGTCTTCCTCGGGGCCGCCTGGGTCGCGCTCGTCCGAGTAGCGGTCTTCTTCGGCGCAGTGGTAGCCGTCCCCACCGGTCCATCCGATGTGGACGCGGCCTCCGCCGCGGCCTTCGCGGCGGCAGCCTCGGCACGGGCGGTCTTGCTCAGGGCTGCGCGGGCCTTGCCGGCCGCAGTCTGGGCACCCTTCGCCTTGCCTGCCTTGCCGGCGGCGATGCGGGCCTTGGCGGCCTTCGCGGCGGCCGCGCGACCGGTCGACTTCGTGATCCGGCCGCCGGTCAGGACATGCTCGCCACCGAGAGCGGCGTTCACCTTGCGGGTCAGCCGCGACTTGCGTCGGGCAGCGGCGTTGGGGTGGATGGCGCCGGCCTTGGCCGCGCGATCGAGCGCGCTGAGCGCCTCGGCGAGGGCAGCCTCGGGGTCGATCGAGGATTCGGTGGGTTGCGCGGCAGCGGTCAGGGCCTTCGCGACGTATGTCTTCGCGGCGCTGCGACGGGGCTGCAGGACCTCGTGGCGGCTCTGCGCCTGACGGACGCGCTTGAGACCCGACGGCGTGCGCGCGCCTGTCCAGGTGCGGGGCGTCTTGGCCAAGGTGGGCGAACCTCACTGTTCGTGACGGGATGGACGGCACCGGCACGGAAACGAGCGCCGGGCGCGAAGGCGGATGGTACCACATGAGCCCTCCTCGACCCGCAAACTCGACCCGCAGACTCGACCCGGAAACTCGACCCGCAAGCTCGACCCGGAAGCACGCGAGCAGGGCCGACCCCGCACACTGGTCTTCGTGACCGCCATCATCGGTGGCCTGGGGGCGGCGATCCTCTGGGCGACGGCGACCCTGTGCTCCTCGCGGTCCAGCCGGATGCTGGGCTCGCGGGTGGTCCTGGCCTGGATCATGGTCGTGGGCGTGGTCGTCGGCGTCCCGGTCGCGCTGATCAGCCCCGCCCCCTCCTCGCTGGAGCCGTCGACCCTCGGGTTGCTCCTGCTCGCCGGGATCTGCTACGTGGTGGGGCTCCAGATCACGTATGCCGCGCTGCGGGTCGGCAAGGTGAGCATCGTGGCTCCGATCGTCGCGACCGAAGGTGCGACCGCGGCGGTCATCGCCGTCCTGCTCGGCGCGCCGTTGAGCGTCGGTGCTGCCCTGGCGCTGAGTGTCATCGTGGTGGGCCTGGTGCTCTCGACGCTCGAGCCCGACCGGAAGGACGTCCCCGCCGGTGACTTCGACGTGGTCGCCGACGCGCTCGACGAGCCGGGCGCGTCCACACCTGCCCAGCGCCCTGCCGACGATGCGGCCATCACCCGTCGAACGGCCTTGCTGGCCGTCGCGGCCGCACTGATCTTCGGGGTCGGCCTGGTCGCCTCCGGTCGCTCGGCCTCGCTCGTGCCGGTCGCCTGGGTGGCACTCTCGGCGCGGCTGGTCGGGCTCGTCGCGGTCGTCCTCCCGCTCCTCGTCGCGGGCCGTCTCCGAGTGACCCGGGCCGCGCTCCCACTGGTGGTCATCGCGGGAACGGGTGAAGTCTTCGGCTCGATGCTGTCGGCCTGGGGTTCTCGCGAGAGCATCCCGGTCGCCGCGGTGATGGGCAGCCAGTTCGCGGCTCTTGCCGCGGTCGCGGCCTTCCTGTTCTTCGGCGAGCGACTCGGCCGGCTTCAGACGGTCGGGGTCGTGGTGATCGTGGCAGGCATCACCGGCCTGGCCGCGCTCCAGGCGTGAGCGTCATCGTCGACCGGCCCGGACCGGCCACCATGACCGGCTACACTGCCGCCTCGTGATCATCCCCCAGGACCGCCTTCGCAACTTCTCGATCATCGCCCACATCGACCACGGCAAGTCCACGCTCGCGGACCGCCTGCTCGAGCTGACGCACACGATCGAAGGGCGCCAGATGACGAGCCAGGTCCTCGATTCGATGGACCTCGAGCGTGAGAAGGGGATCACGATCAAGGCGCGTGCTGTCCGCCTCGAGTACCTCGCGAATGACGGCCTGACCTATGGCCTCAACCTCATCGACACCCCGGGACACGTCGATTTCGCCTACGAGGTCAGCCACAGCCTGCAGGCATGCGAAGGCGCGATCCTCGTCGTCGACGCCACCCAGGGCATCGAAGCGCAGACGCTCGCCAACGTCCACCTCGCCCTGCGCGAGAACCTCACGCTCATCCCGGTCCTCAACAAGATCGACCTGCCCTCGGCCGACCCGGACACGATCATCGACGAGCTCGAGAACGTGCTGGCGATCCCGCGCGAGGAGGTGATCCTCGCGTCGGCCAAGGAGGGGACGGGCGTGCCGGAGATCCTCGAGGCGATCGTCGCCCGCATTCCGGCCCCGAAGGGCGATCCCTCGAAGCCGCTCCAGGGTCTCATCTTCGACAGCCATTACGACGCCTACAAGGGCGTCATCGTCTACGTTCGCCTCGCCCAGGGCACGCTCCGCGACGGCGACCGCGTCCAGCTGATGGGGAGTGGCGCCGTCGCCGAACCACTCGAGCTCGGCGTCTTTCGACCCCAGCTCGTCCCGGTCCGCCAGCTGGTGGCTGGCGAGGTCGGGTACGTCGCCACCGGGCTCAAGAGCGTCCGCGACGCCCAGGTCGGCGACACGGTCACCGCCGCCGACCGACCCGCGGCCCACCCGTTGCCCGGCTACCAGCCCGCCAAGAGCCTCGTCTTCGCTGGCATCTACCCGGTGTCGGGCGAGGACTACCCGCTGCTGCGCGAAGCGCTCGAGAAGCTGCACCTCAACGACGCGAGCTTCACCTACGAGCCCGAGAGCTCCGTTGCCCTCGGCTTCGGGTTCCGCTGCGGGTTCCTCGGGCTTCTCCACATGGAGATCGTCCAGGAGCGCCTCGAGCGCGAGTTCAGCCTCGACCTCATCGCCTCTGCGCCATCGGTCGCGTATCACGTCGTCCTGACCCATGGCCGAGGGACCGTCGTCGTGGACAACCCGTCACGCCTGCCCGGACCGTCGGACATCGAGGCCATCGAGGAACCGTGGGTCAAGCTCAGCGTCGTGACGCCGAGCGCATACATCGGCCCGCTGATGGAGCTCTCGACCAATCGGCGCGGCGACTTCATGACGATGGAATATCTCGACACCACCCGCGTCGTCCTGCATTTCGAGATGCCGCTCGCCGACCTCATCGTCGACTACTTCGACCAGATGAAGAGTCGAAGCCAGGGATATGCCTCGATGGACTACGAGGCGCTCGGATACCGCCAGGCGAACCTCGTCAAGGTCGACATCCTGGTCAACGGCGAGCCGGTCGATGCGCTGTCGCTCATCGTCCACCGCGAACGGGCACAGTCGGTCGGTCGGGCGCTCGTGGATCGACTCAAGGCGCTCATCCCGCGCCAGATGTTCGAGATCCCGATCCAGGCCGCCGTCGGCTCGACGGTCATCGCCCGCGAAAGCGTGCGCGCCATGCGCAAGAACGTGCTCGCCAAGTGCTACGGTGGCGACATCACCCGCAAGCGGAAGCTGCTCGAGAAACAGAAGGAAGGCAAGCAGCGCATGAAGCGGGTCGGATCCGTCGAAATCCCGCAGGAAGCCTTCCTGGCCATGCTCCGGATGGATGAAGGGTGACCGGCTCGAGTGGATGAGTTCAAAGAGCTCGCGCGATGGCTGATCACGATCGGGCTCGTGATGCTGCTCATCCTGCTCCGCCTCGAGGCCGAGAAGTTCGGGACCGCGGAGTATTACGAGGCGCGCGACGGTGAGCGTCCGCGCCTCCGGCGCCGTCTGACCTGGTACGGCCTGGGGTTCGCCCTGGTCATCGCCATCCTCTTCGTCCATCCATCCCCGCAGGCGGACCTGTTCCTCGGCTCCGGTGACCGCATCCGCGCGGTGGTCGGCGGCATCGCCTACGGCCTGTTGGGCGTCCTCGTCGCGGTCAGCTTCGCGACCTACCGCTATCACCGGATCCGCTTCCCCGATTCGCTGTCGTACCCGGGCGCCCTGCTCAACTCGGTGGCCACCGCGTTCATCGACGAAGCGACGTTCCGCGGGGCGCTGTTCGGTCTCCTGCTCGCGACCGACATGAACCCGTCGCTGGCCAACCTCATCCAGGCTGTGATCTACGCGATCACGACCCGACTTGGAGCACCCGGGCGCGACCGCTACCTGCTGGTGCTGACCCTCGGGATGGGCCTGATCGGTGGCTGGCTGACGGCGGCCACGGGCGGCATCGCGGCGGCGTTCCTCGGCCATGCGATCACCCGCTTCGCGGTCTTCCTGTGCACCGGCCACACCGGCCAGACAAAGCCGCGCGGCCGCGAGGTGGAGGAGATCGAAAAGCGACGCCGCCCGCCGGAAGGCTGGCGTGTGATCGGGACGCGCGACCCCACGTCGAGAGACCGATGAGCGACGCCGGGACCGGCACGCGACCGTCCGAGACCGAGACAGGCATCGGATCGAGCCACGCCGGGACCGGCGGGGGATCGACCGACGCGCGCGGGTCCGTCGCGCAGTCGCCCGAGGCGCGGACACGCGACGCACGCGGGTCCCATGCCCCCTCGCTGGACGCTCCACCCAGAGCGCGGAGGTCGCCCGCCACGCGCCCGCCCCACGGCGAACGCCCCGCACCGCGCCCGCCCGTCGCGCTTTACGTCCATGTCCCGTTCTGCGTGGCGCTCTGCCCGTACTGCGACTTCGTCGTGTACGCGGGCGCGGCGACGCGCGGGCCACGTGCGCGCATCGATGCCTTCGTCGCGGCGCTCCGGACCGAGCTCACCCTGCGCGCCGACGCGCTCGACGCGGCCTGCGAGGACGGTCACCCGCCGCTCAGGACGGTCTACTTCGGTGGCGGCACGCCGTCGCTGCTGCCGGCCGACGTTCTCGCCGATCTCGTCGCCCTCGTCCGTGAGCGGTTCGGCATCGCCGACGGGGCGGAGATCACGCTCGAGGCGAACCCCGGTCCCGACGAACGCGGCGACGCAGATGGGATCGCCGCCGCGGGGATCACCCGGCTGTCCATCGGCGCTCAGTCGTTCGATCCCAGGGAGCTGAAGCGGCTCGGCCGGCGGCATCGGGTCGCCGATGTGGCCGATGCCGTCGCGGGCGCCCGGGCGGCGGGGATCGGCTCGGTCAACGTCGATCTGCTGTACGACATCCCGGACAGCTCGCTCGCGACCTGGATCGATTCGCTCGAGGCCGCGCTCGCCATCGAACCCGACCACCTGTCGCTGTATGCGCTGACGCTCGACGACCCCGATGCCGAGGGGCTGACCGGCGTCATGGGCGATCACCTCCCCACGAAAGCCGGCGCTCGACGCTGGCGCGCGCACGCGCGGCCGGTGCAGGACGAGGATCGAGCGGCGGGCCAATACCATCACGCCGTCCACCGCCTCGCCGATGCCGGCTGGCACGGCTACGAGATCAGCAACTGGGCGCTGCCCGGGCACGAGGGCCGCCACAACATGGCCTACTGGACGCGTGAGCCGTACGAGTCGGTCGGGCCCGGCGCCCATGCCTTCGACGGCGTCACGCGACGCTGGAATGCCGCCCGTCTCGATCGATATCTCGCGGCACTGACGCCGATCGGAAAGAGCGCGCCGCAGCTGCCGCCCGGTGGCTCGGAGGTCCTCGATCCGGCGACCGCGGCGGTCGAGTCGATCATCCTCGGTCTTCGCACCGATCGCGGCGTGCCGATCGATGCGGCCGACTTCCCGCCCCTCGAGGATGAGTTCGGATGGGCGCTCGCCGGCGGGTTGCTCGAGGTGACAGGTGACGACCGCGTCGTGCTCACCACCCGGGGCCGCCTGCTGTCCAACGAACTGTTCGCCCGGCTCATCTGACCGGCCGCGCCGGCGGTCTCGGCCGCCCGGGCGAGCGGCCTCAGCCCGCGAAGTCGCCCCATCCGTTGACACTCGACCCAGCCGACTGCTACGATGCCCTCCACATTGTTAGCACTCTCCACCCTAGAGTGCTAACGCATCGGGAGACCGGCCCTTGGCGCGACGACCTCGCCGCCCATTCGGCCCCCTGGACCTTCGCTCTCAGGCGATCCTTCGGGCCGTCATCGAGGAATACATCACGACCGCGACGCCGGTCGGCAGCCAGGCTCTTGTCGAGCGCTACGGCCTCGGCGTGTCCAGCGCGACCGTCCGGAGCATCCTCGCGGAGCTCGAGGGCAACGGTCTGCTGACCCACCCGCACGTTTCGGCCGGCCGGATCCCCACCGATGCGGGCTACCGCTTCTACGTCGAATCGATCGTCGATGCCGTCCCGCTGCCCGCGGTCGAGCAGCTGATGATCCGGCACCAGTTCGGCCAGGTCGAGTTCGCGAGCGAGCACTGGTTTCGTCTCGCGGCCACGACCCTCGCGGGTCTGACCCGCTCGGCCGGCCTGGCCACGCCGGCCAAGCCGCGGGCCGCCCACATCCGACGGGTGGACCTCGTCGCCGTCAACGAGCGGATGGCGAGCCTCATCCTCGTCCTGCGCGAGGGTGCGATCAAGCAGGGCGTCGTCGCCATCGACGAGGACGATGCCGTCGATCAGACGATCCTCAATCGCGTCGCCGGGATCCTGAACGACCGACTCGTCGGCATCACCGCCACCCGGGCCGAAGCCGTCCTCGCCCGGATGTCCGACGACGATCGGACCGAGCGGCTGGCTCGCCGGGTCGGCGAGCGGATCGTGCGCATCCTGCGCGAGTACGACGCGGCCGCCGTCGAGGAGGTCTTCAGCGACGGTCTCCTCAACGTCATGGAGGCGCCCGAGTTCGCGCACAGCGACAAGCTCCGGCAGGTCTTCGCCGCGCTCGAGAACCGCGCGTACCTCGGTGAGCTGGTCGGGAACGTGGCCGGTTCCGGCCGGATCCACGTCTTCATCGGTGCCGAGAACGCTCCCATCGAGATGCACGACGTGTCGCTGGTCCTGGCCCCGTACGGCCGGCCCGGCCGGGCGATCGGTGTCGTGGGCGTCCTCGGCCCGACCCGCATGTCCTATCCCCAGGCGATCGGCACGGTCCGCTTCGTGTCCGGTCTCATGAATGAACTGATGGATCACCTGTATGCCTGAATCGCGCCACCGAACACGCGCCCACGCGCGGACCGACGACATCGACATCTCCCCGAGCGCCCTGGCGGCGCAGATCGAGACCCTCACCACCGAGCTCGATGCCAGCCGCAAGACGGCAGACGAATACCTGCTCGCTCTTCAGCGCGAGCGCGCCGAGTTCCAGAACTTCCGTCGCCGCACGGCCGAGGAGCGGATGCGCGACCTGGGTCTCGCAGGCGAGGATCTCATCCGCAAGGTCCTGAACCTCGCCGACGACTTCGACCGGGCGATCGAAGCCCGGCCGGGTTCGATCGCGGAGGATCCGTGGTTCGAGGGGATCTCCGCGATCGATCGCAAGCTCCGCCAGCTGCTCGAGAGCGAGGGCGTCACGGCCATCGACGCCGCGCCGGGCCGCCCATTCGACCCGCGTGAGCACGAGGCCATCCTCAACGTCCCCAGCACCGAGCGGGGCGAGGGCGAGATCGTCGAGGAGATCCGGCGCGGCTATCGGCTGCGCGACCGCGTCATCCGGCCGGCCCTCGTCTCGGTCGCGACGGCCGACGAAAGCATCGACACCACCGATCCCATCGGCCCCAGCGGGCCGACCGACACCCTGTCCTGACCCCAGCGCACTTCGAAGGAGCATCACCACCCATGGGCAAGATCATCGGCATCGACCTCGGCACCACGAATTCGGTCGTCGCCGTCATGGAGGGCGGCGAGCCGACCGTCATCGCGTCGGCCGAGGGCGGCCGGACCGTTCCGTCGGTCGTCGCCTTCACCAAGACCGGCGAGCGACTGGTCGGCCAGCTGGCCAAGCGCCAGGCCGTGACGAACCCCGCCAACACCGTCTACTCGATCAAGCGGTTCATGGGACGCCGCTGGGACGACCCTGAGGTCAAGCGCAGCAAGACCCTCGTCCCGTACAAGGTCGAGAAGGACCCCAAGAGCGACGGCGTGGCCGTCCATCTCGCCGACGGCAAGGTCTACACGCCGCCGGAGATCAGCGCGATGATCCTCCAGAAGCTCAAGACGGACGCGGAGGCCTACCTCGGCGAAAAGATCACCGAGGCTGTCATCACGGTCCCCGCCTACTTCGACGACACGCAGCGCTCGGCGACCAAGGACGCCGGCCGGATCGCGGGTCTCGACGTGAAGCGGATCATCAACGAGCCGACCGCATCGGCTCTCGCCTACGGCCTCGACAAGAAGGGCGACGAGAAGATCGCCGTCTACGACCTGGGCGGTGGCACGTTCGACATCTCCATCCTCGAGCTCGGTGAGGGTGTCTTCGAGGTCAAGGCGACCAACGGCGACACGCACCTCGGCGGCGACGACTTCGACCAGCGCGTCATCGACTGGCTGCTGGCGGAGTTCAAGAAGGACCAGGGGATCGATCTCGCCAAGGACCAGCAGGCCCTCCAGCGCCTCAAGGAGGCCGCCGAGAAGGCCAAGATCGAGCTGTCCTCGACGTCGACGACCGAGATCAACCTGCCGTACATCACGGCGGACGCGACCGGACCGAAGCACCTGGTGGTGTCGCTTTCCCGGGCGAAGCTCGAGGATCTGGTCTCCGACCTGATCGACAAGACGAAGGGGCCTGTCCAGGCCGCGATGAAGGATGCCGGCCTCAAGGCCAGTGACATCAACGAGGTCATCCTCGTCGGTGGCATGACCCGCATGCCGGCCGTCGTCGAGGCGGTCAAGGCCATGTTCGGCGGCAAGGAGCCGCACAAGGGTGTCAACCCCGACGAGGTCGTGGCCATCGGCGCGGCGATCCAGGCTGGCGTTCTCGCCGGTGACGTCAAGGACGTTCTGCTGCTGGACGTGACGCCTCTGTCCCTGGGCATCGAGACCCTGGGTGGGGTGATGACCAAGCTCATCGAGCGCAACACGACGATCCCGACCTCGAAGTCGCAGGTCTTCTCGACGGCGTCTGACTCCCAGAGCCAGGTCGAGATCCACGTCCTCCAGGGCGAGCGCGACTTCGCGGCCGACAACAAGACGCTCGGCCGGTTCATCCTCGACGGCATCCCGCCGGCCCCGCGGGGCATCCCCCAGATCGAGGTCACGTTCGACATCGATGCCAACGGCATCCTCGACGTGAAGGCCAAGGACCGGGCCACCGGCAAGGAACAGCAGGTCCGGATCACCGCCTCGTCGATGCTCGACAAGAGCGCGGTGGACCAGATGGTCCGCGACGCCCAGGAGCATGCCGAGGAGGACCGCCAGCGGCGCGAGGAGGTCGAGACCCGCAACCAGGCCGAGGCGCTCACCTTCCAGGCCGAGCGGGCGATCAAGGACCTCGGCGACAAGGTGTCGTCCGAGGACAAGGTCGAGGTCGAGAACCGGATCTCGTCGCTTCGCGAGTCGCTCAAGGGCTCCGACATCGAGGCCGTCAAGACCGGCATGACGTCCCTCGCCGAGGTACTTCAGCGAGTGTCGACGGCGGCGTACCAGGCGTCCGCGGCCTCGGGGGCCGGCAGCGACGGCACGAATGGGTCGTCCGAGGGCCCCGCTGGCGACGACGGCGGTGCCGCCGACGGCGGCGAGGGCGCCGGCGAGGAAACCGTCGAAGGCGAGTTCAAGGAGGTCTAGGACTCGGGGTCAACTCCCTTCGTCGGGACCGCAGATACATAGGGAGGCTCGGCTTCGGCCGGGCCTCTTTGTTTGCCTGCCCGCGCCGTGCAGGGCGCGTCCCGGCAACCGCGCCCGTCCGGGGCGCGGCCCGGCGCCGCCCGACCCGGCTTTCGGACAAATGCACGCCACTCGGGCAATCGGCGAGGACTTCTTGTCGATCGAACGCGTGGCGAGCGGTTTGGCATAGATCCGGCTTCAAGCGCCTCCAAGTCACGCTCAGGACCGCCGCGCCGCCGCCTCCTGGGTCGTTGGTCCGTGACTTTTGCTCGCGTGACGTGCGCCTGGCAGAAACACGACGCCCGCCATCGGTCCGCGACGGTCGACGATCTGATCGCCGATCGCGACGAGCGCAGCGCGTCCCGGCGCCCGCCCGACCACCCGGTTTCGAACAAATGTACGCCCCTCGGGCAATCGGCGAGGAGTTGTTGACGATCGCTTATGTGGGTGAGCATCTGACGTGGATCCCGCTCCGACCTACGCCGCTCACGCTCAGGATCGTCCCCGTGTCGCCGCCGCCTTCGAGAGTCCGTGACTCTTGCTCGGGTGGCGTGCTTCTGGCAGGAACAGGATGCCGGCCATCGGTCCGTGAGGATCATTCACCCAGTGACGCACCGCCACGTTCCGCTGCGGGAGCGCGGTGCGGAATGTGGCAGGGTGCTCCTTGACCCGTCGGCGCGCAGTCCGCTCATCCGGCAGCACGAGCGGGCGAGCCACCCGCTGCACGGCCCAGCCCCGGCTTCGTCCGATCTGGGCGGCGAGGCGTGCCTTGCGATCGATGCCGTAGAGCATGGCCTGCATGTCGGGGACGAGAGACTTGACCTCGACGACGAGCAGCGTGCCAGTCGGAGCATGGAACGCGAGGATGTCGATCGACCCGCGTTCTCCACGGATCTCGAAGGACACTTCTGTCGCGCCGGAGAGACATGCGTCCGCAGTACCGCGTCATACCACGCAATGTTGGTGGCGATGCACTCCGACAGGCGCCGGCTCATGGGCACCGTCTCTCGGGCCGACACGTCCTCCGGATCGCTCCGTCGGCTCATGTGATGCCGAGCCGGATGGCGGCCTCCGCCGCCTCGCGCCGGTTGGCGACGTCGAGCTTGCCGAAGATGTGCTCGACGTGGGTCTGGACGGTCCGCTGGCCGACGAACAGGGTCTCGGCGATCTCCGGGTTGGTCATCCGCCGCGACAGCAGGCGGAGGACCTCGAGCTCGCGCGGGGTGAGCCCCGCGGGGCCCGGTCGGACGGCGGCGGGCCGGGCATCGAGCGCGGCGACCTGGCGGAGGAGTGGATAGGCGCGCAGGGCCTCGCCGACCGGGCGTACCTCGTCGAGCAGCGGGCGGGCCGCCTCTCTCGCCCCGCTCGCGATCCGGAGCTCGGCGAGGGCGAGCTGGGTCAGGGCCCGCTCGAAGGGGACCTCGCACGCGGCCGCGAACTCGAGGGCGGCCGCCAGGTGGGTCTCGGCGGCCGGGTACTGGCGGGCTTCGGCGTCGATCTCGCCGAGCAGCCGGTGGGCCGCCAGCAGGACCAGCGGCTGGACCGGGTCGGCGGCCATGGCAAGGGCCTCGTCGGCGGCCGCCCGGGCGGCGGCGCTGTCGCCCGCGGCGTGGTACCAGCGCGCCCAGCCGAGCCGTCCCTCGGCCCGCCCGAGCTCGCACCCGTTCCAGGCCAGCCAGCGGTCGTGGGCCTCGAGCCAGTCCCGGCCACCCGCCAGGTCGTCGGCCGCCAGGCACAACTCGGCCGCGCTGCGCTGCAGGAATAGGCCCTCCTGGTGGATGTCGTCGCCGGGCTCGGTCGCAGTGCCATCGGCGAGGACCGCCTCGATCTCGGCCCAGGCCGCGGCTGGCTGGCCACGGTGCCGGGCGAGGATCACGGCCGCCGCGGTCACCTCGCGCCGGAGATAGGCGTTACCGGTCGGCGGCAGGTCGCGCAGGATCTCGTCGGCCTCGTCCCAGCGGCCGTCGAGCACGAGCGAGCCGAGCCAGGCGAGACGGGGCGAGATCCCGGGTCGGAGCGCACCGCCGGCCCGACCGATGATCGCCTCGGCCTCGGCGGCCAGCCGTCGCCGGGTCAGCCGGATCCCCCGCGCCGTATGTCGCCGCCAGGTCACGCGCCTCGTCCAGCACTGTGAAGGCCATCAGCACGAAGTGCTCGACCGCCGCGAATATCGACCGGCTTCGCCGCCATGCCGCCGCCGCCTCGGCCGGACGGCCGGATGCCGCGTGGGCGATGCCGAGCCCATGCAGGCCGAACGCGGCAAAGCTCGTGATGCTGTCGAGCGGGCCGGTCCCTTCGGTCAATGCCGCGACGGCCAGTTCGGCCAGGGCTATCGCCTCGCGGGAGTATCCGGCCGCGGCGAACGGCCACGCGGATGTGACTTCGTATGGGGACAGGCCCGCCCTACGGAGTCTGTCGAAGCCGGCGTGGGGCCCGGACCGCCCCAACCACTTGGGGTTCCAGAGCGACAGTCCGACCATCTCCCGGGCGACGACGACCGGTATCGACCTGAGGGTCTCCCAAACCCCCGCCATCTCGGCGAGCCCCGTCCGGAACCGGTCGTCATAACACGTGATGAACGCGTGGATGTAGGTGGCCTCGGCGACCAACACGTCGTCGCCGTCCCGACGGCCGAGCTCGGCCGCCTCCTCGAGCTCCGCGAGGGCGGCGGGCGGATCTGCGAACCGGAGCATGTACCCGATCCGGAGGGCCAGCGGCCGGCGAGTGGCCTCCATCCCGTAAATCCCCTCGAGGAGCGACGATGCCGCTCGCAATCGCTCGGCCGCCGTCAGCCAGTCGTAGGCGCCGTGGGCCCGGTTGGCCGCCCGCACGAGCCATTCCCAGGCCCGCTCGTCGCCGGCCTCCGCGAGATGGAAGGCGACGGCATCGGGATCGGGATCGGGCTCTTCGAGGAGCGCGTCCGCGACCTGCCGGTTGAGCAGCCGCCGGCGGGGCGGCAGGATGGCCGCGTAGAGCGCCTCGCGGGTGACCGCGTGGACGAACCGGACGGTCGCCCCGTCGCTGTCGGCCTCGAGCAGGTGGGCCGCCACGCCGTCGTCGACGACCGCCAGCAGGGCGTCCTCGGACAGGCCCGCCAGGCGCGCCCAGACGTCGAGCGCGACGTCCTGGCCGATGACCGCGGCGAGCGCCAGGGCCTCGCGGGTCGGGTCGGCCAGGCGGGCCACCCGGACGTCGATGACCTGGCGGAGCAGGCTCGGCAGGACCACCCGGTCGAGCCGCCCGAGCGACCAGCCGCCGTCCGCGTCACGGACCAGGGGGTCGCCCTCGAGCGCCCGCATCAGCTCGGTGGCGAAGAACGGGTTACCCTCGGCGTGGGCGACCAGGTAGTCGACCAGGCGGTCGGCATCGGCGGGGGCGAGCCGGACCTGCTCGGCGACCAGCGCCCGCAGCCCGGCCCGGTCGAGCGGCCGCAGGTCGAGCCGGAAGGCGTCGTCCTCGTGGACGATGGCCGGCAGCTGGTGGTGGAGCGGATAGCCGGCGTCGAGCTCGTCGGCCCGGTAGGTGACGAGGACCAGGACCGGCCAGCGGGCGACGTGGGCGGCGACGTTGCGGAGCAGCTCGAGGCTGGCCGGGTCGGCCCAGTGGAGGTCCTCGAGGATGACGATCGCCGGCCGCAGTGCCGCGAACTCGCCGAGGAACCGGCGGACGTCGCCGAACAGGGCCGCCCGGTCGTCGACCCGGTCGAGCCGCCCGCCGGCCAGGGCGGCCGGGGCCGGCGGCGCCTCGGGGCCCGCCCCATAGCGTTCGAACAGGTCGAGCCACGGCCCGTACGGCGGGGTGTTGGCCAGGTCGTAGCAGTGCCCGGCGAGGACCGCCACGCCGCGCTCGGCGGCGCCCTCGGCGAGGTCGCGCACGAGCGACGTCTTGCCGATGCCCGCGTCGCCGCCGATGACCACCAGGCGGCCGCGGCCGCCCGTCGCCCGGGCCAGCTCCTCGCGCAGGTACATCTGCTCGCGCGCCCGGCCGACCAGGGCTGGCGCCGACGGCGGCGTTGGTCGATCGATCTGACCGGTTCCCGGCTCAACGGTCACGGCGACGCTCGCGGCAACGGGCCGGCCCCGCTGAGCCGGCGGGCGGGGTCATTGTTCCCGGGCCGTCGCCACCTGGCAAGGGGCGGCCCGGGGGTCGAATGGTCGGACGATCAGGCCCGCGGCCTGATGTTCTGGTTCATCCGGAACAGGTTGCCCGGGTCGTAGACCGCCTTGATGGCGGCCAATCGGTCGTAGTGGTCACCGTAGGAGGCGCGGACCCGCTCCTGGCCCTCGTCCATCATCATGTTCACGTAGGCGCCGCCGGCCGAGTGCGGGTGCACGGCCTCCCAGAAGGCGCGGGCCCAGCCGATCACGGGATCGACCTCGCCGGCGTCCCTCGCGTACCCGGCCATCACCTGGCCCCACCGAGCACCGCGCCAGTTCCAGGCCGTCGCGTCGGCGGGCACGCGCCCGGCGGCGCCGTCGATGGGGTAGAGGTGCGTCGCCACGAACGGCGTGGGGATCCGCCGTCCGAAGTCGGCGTTCAGGGCGATCGCCTCGTCCGACAGCTCAGAGACGAAGTCCGCCTTCCAGTACCACTGGAATCCGGGTGGGTAGAGGGGGTCGAAGAGGCTCTGCAGGGCCGGATGGGGCATCGGCCCGACCCAGTCGAGGTCGGGAGTCCCGAACCGCGCCCGGATGGGCGCGAAGACGCTCTCCGCCTCTTCGAGCGGACCCGTCCAGCACCACACGACGCCGCACACGCGCTGGTTCCAGAGCGCTTCGGGGAACGGCTCCGCCGGCGGGATCATGTGCAGCGCGAAGAACCCGTAGAGGTCGTCGGGGGCCGACGCCAGGAAGTCCCGGTACCAGCGCATGATCTCCTCGGTCCGGTCGATGCCCCAGAACATCGGACCGGCATAGACGGTGTCCACCGGGTGGAGGCGGAACTGGAATTTGGTCACCACGCCGAAGTTGCCGCCACCCCCACGGATGGCCCAGAACAGGTCGGGATGCTCGTCCTCGCTGGCGGTCACCAGCCGACCGTCAGCCAAAACCACGTCGGCGGTCAGCAGGTTGTCGATGGCCAGTCCATGCCGGCGCGTCAGGTACCCCAACCCACCACCGAGCGTCAACCCTCCGACGCCGGTGGTCGAGATGATGCCGGACGGCGTCGCCAGGCCAAACGCGTGGGTCGCACGGTCGACCTCACCCCAGGTCGCTCCGCCCATGACCTCCGCGGTACGGGCGACCGGGTCGACGGTCACCGTGCGCATCGGTGACAGGTCGATGACCAGCCCGCCGTCGCACGTCCCCAGTCCGGCACCGTGGTGGCCGCCGCCGCGGACCGCCAGGAGAAGCTCGTGCTCGCGCGCGAAGTCGACCGCGGCAATCACGTCGGCGGCGTCCTGGCAGCGCGCGATGAGCGCCGGACGCCGGTCGATCATGGCGTTGTAGACGGCGCGGGCGTCGTTGTAGTCGGCGTCGCCCGGTCGGACGACATGACCGTGCATTCGTGTGGCAAGCGTCTCCACGTCCGACTCAGCCAGAGTTGCGCGATGTGTGGTGACCAGATCAGCCATCGGAACGCCTCCTGGTGGTGATAGCCGGGACCCTGCCCGGTGTGTTGCATGCCGGCGACCATAACGTCGGGGGCAGCCCGGCACATCCGCCAGATCTGCGGATATTCCGCGGCGCTCGGAGGCCTCGTGTCATCCGCCGAGCGCCGCGTAAAAAGGTGGGGCGTCGTCGTCAGACGCTCGCCGACCAGCCGCTCGAGACCGGCGCGGTCGCGCCCGGCCCTTCGGATCCGGTCGCCGAGGCTTCGGGGTTCGGCGACTCGAGCGCCTCGATCTCCAGGACCGGGCGGTCAGCCGGGCTCGAAGCCACGGGAACCCGGAGCATCCAGCCGACGCCGAGGATGGGCAGGAACCCGAGCAGCAGCGGCGTGACCGCCACCACCAGGACGCCGTACACGATGATCGCACCCAGGAGGGCGGCCTCGTTGCGGGTGAGACCCCATCCGGTCGTTCGCTTGTGTTCCATCGCTGTACCCCTTTCGTGTCGCCTGTTCGAAGGTGAGGTGCACGATGGGTCGTGGGTCGCCGCCGCACATCCGCCGCGACCGCGGATTTCTGTGGCGGAAGTCGGGGAGATCGTCATCCGCCGGCGATGCGGAGACGGTATGAAGACCGGCCCCGGGGGCCCGTGGCCTCCGCCGGCTCAGACGATGCCGAGCCGGATGGCGGCCTCCGCCGCCTCGCGCCGGTTGGCGACGTCGAGCTTGCCGAAGATGTGCTCGACATGGGTCTGGACGGTCCGCTGACCGACGAACAGGGTCTCGGCGATCTCCGGGTTGGTCATTCGCCGCGACAGGGCGACATCGCCGCGCACAATTCCATCTCGGCGGTCAGCCGCCCCGCTACGCTGTCGCCGAGGCGAAGAAGAGGTCGACTCGTGGATATCGGCGTCATCGTGCCGCAGGGGATCACCGGCGAGTACGACGGCTGGCAGGCTGCGCCGGCTTGGGCCAGGACGGTCCACGTCGCCCGGCAGGCGGAGCGGCTCGGGTTCGAGTCGATCTGGCTGTTCGATCACCTTCACACCGTGCCGGACCCGACCGATGAACTGACCTTCGAGTCGTTCACCGCGCTCGCGGCGCTGGCCGCGCTGACGTCGCGCGTTCGGCTGGGTCACGTCGTGCTCTGCACCTCGTTTCGCAATCCGGCACTCACGGCCAAGATGATCGGCACGCTCGATGTCATCAGCGGCGGCCGTGCCGAGCTGGGTCTCGGCGCGGGATGGAACCAGGATGAGTTCGTCGCGTACGGCTACGACTACCGCCCGACCCGCCAACGTCTGGCGGTCCTGGCCGAGCACCTCGAGGTCGTCACCCGGATGCTCGCCCCCGGCCGTGCCACCTTCGATGGCGCGACCGCCCGCGTCCGTGACGCGATCAACCTGCCGCGGGGCCTCCAGGAGCCGCGCATCCCGATCATGGTGGGCGGGAACGGCCCGGATGTGACCTGGCGCCTCGCCGCACGCCACGCGGACGAGCTGAACTTCGACAACCTCAGCCCCTCACAGGTGCGTGACGCCCTGCCGACCGTCCGCTCGAGGTGCGAGGAGATCGGTCGGGATCCGGCGACGCTTCGCCTGTCGGTGAACATCGATCGCGCGCGCTTCGCACCGACCGGACAGGCGCGCGTCGACCTGCTCGGGTCGTATCGCGAGCTCGGTCTCCACCGCGTCCAGGGACTGCTCCAGGCTTCGACGACCAGCGATGAGCCGCTCGAGACTCTCGCGCTCGACGCCCGAACAGCCGGGCTGTCGCTGGTTCCGGCGGTCTGAGACGGCCCTTCACCTGCCCTTATCCGTTTCGGGCACGGGAGATCGTGGGCCGCTCCGAGTACGATCGCCGCGATGGATGAGGCGGCGGGAATTCGCGATCCGAGGCTCTCATTCGGCACGGTGGTCGACGTGTACGACGAGATCCGACCGACGTACCCGGATGCGCTTTTCGACGCGCTCTTCGCCCTGCTGCCGTCGCAGCCCGTCGTCGTGGAGGTCGGACCGGGAACCGGCCAGGCAACGAAGGACCTCCTCGCCCGTGGCGCGGTCGTCCACGCTGTCGAGATCAGTCCATCGATGGCCGGCAGGTTGCGCTCGAAACTTCCGACCGAGCGGCTGACCGTGAGCGTCGGGGACTTCGAGACGATCGACCTCCCGGCGTCGACCGCCGACGCCGTCTTCGCCGCCAGCGCGTACCACTGGATCTCTCCCGCAGCCCAGCTCGACCGGCCGGCCGAGATCCTGCGGGTCGGCGGCATCCTCGCGATCGTCGCGCTCATCCAGGTCGATTTGCCCGAGGATCGAGGGTTCTACGCCGCGGCACAGCCGATCTACGAGCGATACGGGCAAGGGCACAAGGGGCCGCCGGCGCCGGCGCGCGCGGACGTCGAACCGGCGATCCGGGAGACAGTCGCCCGGGATCGTCGCTTCCGTGACGTCGATGTCCATCGATGGGACTGGGACCAGTCGTACACCGCCGCCGGCTACCGGAAGCTGATGCTCTCGTTCTCGGACACCAACATGATGGATGCCGGCGATCGCCTGGGGCTGGTGGATGACATTGAGTCGTTCATCAACAGCCGTTTCGACGGACGCGTGACGAGGCCGCTGGTGGTCGTCCTCACGACGGCCAGGCGTGCGGGCGATGGCGACGAGGCCGGGGACCCGCCGTAGGTCAGAGCTCGGCGGCCACGGCGACCGGCGCCACCGGCGCCACCGGCGCG
>CAVYZQ010000009.1:0-263484 GCA_963772995.1 uncultured Chloroflexia bacterium
CCTGCTCAAAGCGTAATCAACGAACTGAGAGTCGACGAACTCCTCGACCGGGATCTTGCGCACCAGCAGGTTGCGCTGCGCCCAGCGTCCTGAACCCGACCGATAGCCTCGGCGTCGGCGTAGCCATTCGGATTCAGACCAGGTAGCACGATCGCCCGCAGGAGGGTCCGGATCTTTCATCGTGGTGTGCTGGGTGAGGACGCGAATTGCCTCGTCCTGCTGCTCCCCGCGGATAAAGGCGTCGTTGTAGCCCCGAATGCCGCGCAGGTAGGCGACCATCCAGCGCCGAGCGGCCTCCGGGTTGTCCTGCACAAAGTGCGGAGCGTACATGATCACTGAAATGAGCTGGCCGGGCGAGGTCTCGTCGAGGGTCTTCCAGCGCACCGCGGTCCCCTGTTGGAGCGTGCGCGTGACGAATGGCTCGATGAGCAGCGCCGCGTCGATTGATCCGTTCGCGAGGGCGGCAACCATGTCCGGGAAAGGGATCTCGACGACGTTTACGTCATCCGGCGTAAGCCCTGCTCGGCCTGAGCAGATCTACCAGGAGAACGATGTCAATCGAGGAGGGGCGCTGTTCACGGCGACGGTCTTCCCCTTGAGATCAGCCACGGCCGCGACAGCCCCAGCGTCCACGAGATCCTTGCGAACCACGAGCTGTTCGTAGCCGAAGCCCGGTTGCAGACTGCCCTTGTCGGCCACGATCTTCACGGGCACGCCTTGCTGCACCGCATTGATCAATGCGACGTTTAACCCGCCCGTGCCGATGTCTAACTGGCCGGGTCGCCAGCAGCGGAATCATTCGCCCGGCGGAGTCGATGACCGTGAACTCGACTTCAAGGCCCTCCTCGCGGAGATGGCCTCGCTCGGCGGCGAGGAAGATACCACCGTCGCTGACGGCTGCCAGCATCGCCATGCGCACCTTCACAGGTGGGACTGAGCTGAACCCGGCCGGGGCAGGCGGCTTGGACAGTCGATTGTCCCGGTGGCGGGGAGCCATCGCCTCGCGAAGGCTGTGCGGCCGCTCCCGCGGGCGAGCCAGAGGGTTGGCCTGGCGGCGGTGTCCCCGGGCGGAGGAGGTATTGGCCCCGCTGCTACACGCGGCCACGAGAAGAGCCACTACGGCGATCATCAGGAGCGGCGCCCGAATCACGGTCTGCATCATTCACCCATCACAAGTTATAGGTTTCATTACGAGACGTCATGTGAATACACGCTACATGCGCCGCTGGTCAACGGTCATCGCCGGGAAGGGGAGTGTGGTAGATTCGCGTACGCCGAGGCAGTCAACAGGACTATCGGTCGCCAGCGCATTGACGCGGCGGGGGCGGTTGCCGATACTAGGGACGCCGCCTGCACCCGCGGCCGCGTATTGGCGGGCCGCCGCGCGGCGGCCGCGCTGAGTCGGTCCGGTCCCAGCGTGGATCATGGCCGACTGTCGCGCCGCCGTCATCACCGCCTACAATGCCCCCCTCGAGATCCTGGCCGTCCCAATCCCCGAGCTGGAGCCCGGCGGCGCTCTGGCCCGCATCGAGGCCTCGAGCCTCTGTGGCACGGACGTGCACCGCTGGCACGGTCCGCTCAACCCTGGGCGATATCCCCCCGTTCATTACGGGCCACGAGCCGTGCCGGCATCATCGAGGTACTGAACGGCCCGCGCGTCGACATCCTGGGCAACCCGGTCCAGGTGGGCGACCGTGTCGCTTCGGCCTATCCGCCGTGCGGGAAGTGCTACTGGTGCAATGTCGCGCTGGTGCCGGCCGCCTGTCCTACCGAGCCCTCGTGGGGCCACAACCCGATCGACAAGTACCCCTATCTGCTCGGGAGCTGCGCGGGGTACATGTACATCATGCCCCAGTGCCAGATCGTGAAGGTGCCTGCCGAGATCTCTGGGCCTCGGCAGCGGCGGCCGCCTGCGCCTACCGCACGATCATGCACGGCTTCGACCGCCTCGGGCCGATAAAGAGCCACGAGACGGTGGTGATCCAGGGCTGCGGGCCGCTGGGCACCTTCGCCACCGCCGTGGCGCGCGACCACGGCGCCCACAAGATCCTGGTCATCGAGGCGTACGGCCCAGCGGCTGGCGCTCGTCGAGCGAATGGGCGCCGACGCCGCGCCGCTGGACCTGGACGAGATGAAGGACCCCGCCGATCGCCGCAAATGGGTGCTGGACCACACCGGCCGGCCGCGGCGCCGACATCGTGATCCAGGTGGCGAACGCCATGGCCGTGCCTGAGGGGTTGCGGCTGCTGCGCGCGGGCGGCCAGTACCTGAACATCGGCGGCGGCGGGCAGGCCACGATCGACGTGAACGCCATGCCGCGCCAGATGACCTACCACAGCATCCTGACCGCAGAGCCGCGCCACTGGCTGCAGGCAATCCAGTTCCTGGCCGCGCGGCAGAAGGTCTACCCCATCGAGGAGATCATCAGCGCCAGCTATACGCTCGACCAGGCTACGCAGGCCATGCAGGACATGGCGTTTTACCGCATCACCAAAGCGGTGATCTACCCGCCGGTTTGGACTGATGGAGAGCACGGATTACAAACGGGGCTCCTGGTGGACGATCGCTGGCAGGCGGGCCGCTACGGGCTCGGTTTGCCATCGATCCTGCAGGTGTGCGCCAGGTCACGGTTGGGTATTGACGGGTGGAAGCATCCTGATAGCGTGGGCGTATAATAGTATTTGGCAACTAATATTGTATGGCGTCTAACTCCCCGGCGGCGCGGCAAGGTTGTCCGCCCGCGGGTTGGGGGCAGCGCGGCCGCTGGATCGTCTGCTCGCTGCTACGGCCAGCGGGTAACGCCCGTCCCGGGGTGGTGGCTGATCGGCAGCACGTAGCTGGCGGGCGTTGGCGCCGTCCACGGCGAGGCGCAGAAGGACCAGTGCTCGCCAACTACCCGGGGATGCATGCCCGGTTCAGTGGTACAGGTGGTTGGAGCGGTGGCGTTTACCGGCAGGCAGCGGTACAACGAACTCGTGCGGGCGCTGGGACGCGGAGGCTATGACCTCACGCCCCAGCGTGAGGCCGTCCTGCGGGTTCTGGCCGACAGTACGCAGCATCCCACCGCCGAGCAGATGCAGGGGAAGGCCCGGCAACGCTGCCGATCCACCAGTCGTGCGACGGTCTACAACACGGTGACGGTGCTCAAGCAGCTGGGTGAGGTCGAGGATCTCAAGGACTGCGAGGGAACCGCCCACCGCTACGGCGCGCGTGTGACGGCGGAGCACGCGCACCTGGTGTGTGCGCACGCGCTGCGATCGTATCGACGACTACGAATCCACCGAATTACAGGCGACGTTGGCGGCCGCGGCCACGGCGAGCGGTTACCGTGTGGCCGCTTCTCGGGCCTGAGCTTCTACGGAGAGTGCCCAGCTTGCCAGGGGCCGATCGATCGTCCGGACCAGGAGCGGCCCGACGACTAGCCTGGGAGGGATGGTGCAATGGCCTGAGTCATCACCACCCGACAGGAGCTTGCAATGGGTCACCGAGACAGAGTGGTGTCGGAGGTTTCAATCACCAGTAAGGTGACCCGACGGGTAGTAGAGCGAGCGGGGCTTGAACGTCGATGGCAACCGTGCAGCCCCCGCTCGAGGGCCAGCCCGCTGCTTGCCAGGAGGTCCGCGACGCGCTACAGTCGTGGCGTAACTGTGATACTTCTGCCGCTGGGCGGGGCTACCGCACTCTAGGCGATGCCGCCGGCTCGTGTCCCAGGGGGCTCTCCTGGGGCCAAGGAGTTGGCGACGCTCCGTTGGTGGCCGCGGTCGAGGCGGGGCTGCGGGGTAGCTCGCCGCCCTCGCTGCTCCCCGGCAGGCCCGGGGGACTGAACGCTTAGTTAGATAGAAGATAAAGTTATAGAAGACAACACTCTGAGAGGAGGAGCAACGTGTCTGAAAGCGAGAACCCAGTAATCCCCTCCCCGACTCCCAAGCGGACTCGGCCCAGGACGAACAGGGACTGGTGGCCGAATCAGCTGGACCTCTCGGTTCTCCACCAGCACTCGCCCCTGTCCAATCCGATGGGCGAGGACTTCAACTACGCCGAAGAGTTCAAGACCCTCGACCTCGACGCGCTGAAGCGGGACCTCATCGAGGTGATGACGACGTCGCAGGACTGGTGGCCGGCCGACTACGGCCACTACGGGCCGCTCTTCATCCGGATGACGTGGCATGCCGCCGGCACGTACCGCATCGCCGATGGCCGGGGCGGTGGCGGCACCGGCGCTGCAGCGCTTCGCCCCCCTCAACAGCTGGCCCGACAACGCGAACCTCGACAAGGCGCGCCGGTTGCTCTGGCCGATCAAGCAGAAGTACGGCCGGAAGATCTCCTGGGCCGACCTGATGGTCTTCGCCGGCAACGTCGCCATGGAATCGATGGGGTTCAAGACGTTCGGCTTCGGCTTCGGGCGACCCGACGTCTGGGAGCCCGACGAGATCTTCTGGGGCCCTGAGGACACCTGGCTCGGAGACGAGCGCTACAGCGGCGACCGGGAGCTCCAGGGGCCGTTCGGCGCCGATGCAGATGGGCCTGATCTACGTGAATCCGGAGGGGCCGGGCGGCAATCCGGACCCGCTCCTTGCAGCGAGGTACATTCGCGAGACCTTCCGCCGCATGGCGATGAACGACGAGGAGACCGTTGCGCTCATCGTCGGCGGCCACACGTTCGGCAAGACCCACGGTGCTGCCCCCGCCGACCAGTACGTCGGTCCCGAGCCCGAGGGCGCCCCATCGAGGAGCAAGGCCTCGGCTGGAAGAACACCTTCGGCAGCGGCAAGGGCGGCGACACGATCACCAGCGGCCTCGAGGGCGCCTGGACCAACGAGCCGACGAAGTGGGACAACGGGTTCCTCGACAACCTGTTCAAGTACGACTGGGAGCTGACGAAGAGCCCCGCCGGTGCGTAGCAGTGGACTCCCAAGAATCCCGAGGCCCAGGGCACGGTGCCGGATGCGCACGATCCGTCGAAGCGGCACGCGCCCATGATGCTGACGACGGACCTCGCGCTGAAGACTGGATCCGATCTACGGGCCGATCTCGAAGCGCTTCCACGAGAACCCGGACCAGCTCGCCGACGCGTTCGCCAGGGCGTGGTACAAGCTGCTGCACCGCGACATGGGCCCCGTCTCGCGCTACCTCGGCCCGTGGGTTCCGGAGCCGCAGCTGTGGCAGGACCCCGTCCCCGCGGTCGATCATGAGCTGATCGGGGAGCAGGACATCGCTGCCCTCAAGGGCAAGATCCTCGCCTCGGGACTGTCCATCTCCCAGCTGGTCTCCACCGCCTGGGCGTCGGCGGCCAGCTTCCGCGGCACCGACAAGCGTGGCGGGGCGAACGGGGCGCGGATCCGCCTTGCGCCGCAAAAGGACTGGGAGGTCAACGAACCCGCCGAGCTGGCCAAGGTGCTGCGGACCCTCGAGCAGATCCAGCAGGACTTCAACAGCTCACAGTCCGGCGGCAAGAAGGTCTCGCTCGCCGACCTGATCGTTCTGGGCGGATGCGCGGCCGTCGAGCAGGCGGCGAAGAACGCCGGGCACGACGTCACGGTTCCGTTCGCGCCGGGGCGCACGGACGCCTCGCAGGAGCAGACCGACGTGGAGTCGTTCGCCGTGCTCGAGCCGACCGCCGACGGGTTCCGCAACTACTTCCGAGCCGGAGAGGAGCTGTCGCCGGAGACCCTGCTGCTGGAGCGGGCATACATGCTGACGCTGACCGCTCCCGAGATGACGGTCCTCGTCGGCGGCATGCGCGCCCTGAACGCCAACTTCGGGCAATCCAAGCACGGCGTCTTCACCGACCGGCCCGAGACGCTGACCAACGACTTCTTCGTGAACCTGCTCGACATGCGCACGGAGTGGAAGGCGTCCGCCTCGGCTGAGCACGTGTACGAGGGTCGCGATCGCGCCACGGGCGAGGTCAAGTGGACCGCCACCGCCGTCGACCTCGTCTTCGGTTCGAACTCCCAGCTCCGAGCCATCGCGGAGGTCTACGCATGGGACGACTCGAAGGAGAAGTTCGTGCGTGACTTCGTGGCCGCGTGGAACAAGGTGATGAATCTCGATCGCTTCGACCTTGTCGCTCAGGGCCCGGGCGCGCGGCCGCTCGCGGCCGCGGCCGGCGGCCAGGTTCGTTACCAATACCGTTGCAGCAAAGCGCGGGCGACCCTCTGCGGGTCGCCCGCGCTTTGCTGTCGGTGAAACGGTTGCGGGCAGCCGCCAGGGACCAGCCCCAGCCTGTTACGTGAGTAGCCCTACTTCGTCAGGAACTTGGAGACGCCGTCCGTGAGCTGGTCTCCTGAGCAGGGGATGCGGCTGGAGCCCTGGCTCACCGGCCCTTCGCGCTGGCTGGCTGGCTGGCCAGAACGCGGCGGTTGAAGCTTTCGACGACCTCCGCGGGGATGCGGTCGTGGCGGCCGCCGTAGGTCGCCGACAGGATCGCCAGCGTCCGCCAGCCGATGGTCTCGACGTCGAACTCCGAGAAGTACTCGGGGCGGTCGAAGGCCGTCGCCGGAGAGCACGCGGTCGTCCTGCAGCCCGAACTGGCGGTACTGCCACCAGCGGTAGACGATCGGGTAGGTCGCCAGCGCGCGGAGCCGCTCCCACTCGTTCTTCGGCCGCCAGGCGTGGAAATAATACTCGCGGGTGGTCTGGCGGTCGATCGGCACGCACCAGCGGGTGTACATCTGGCCGCCAAAGTCGATCCGCTGCATCCCTGGCATGTGCGGCCTAGTCGCAGGATGGCTGGTTGTTCGTGGATGGGATTCCGATCGGCAGTCATCAGCCTGTCTCCCTGGCGTCGTGCCAAAGCTCCTGTTGATCGGTAGCGGACCACGGGCGCCATTACGTTTGCGACATCACCGCCGATCCGCGGATGGCCGCTCGCCTAGCGACCTGCCGCGAAGGCACGCTCGTCGGCCAAAGGGGCGAATGGCGCTCGTCAGCCCTTCTCGCCGCCGTTGGCGGCGCGGTTCACCGCGTCCCGATAACCTCCGTGGGCTTCAGCCTCGGCAACATCAGCCATCGCGGACTCGGACTCCGCGTCCGCGGCATCGGCCGCCGTGGTCTGCGCCACCGTTCGGGCCGCCGCTGCCGTCTTCGCAGCCGATGTCTCGGCGAGAGAAGCAGCGACCTGCGCAGCCTCGGCAACATCAGCCATCGCGGACTCGGCCTCCGCGTCGGCAGCACCGGCCGCCGCGGCCTGCGCCACAGTCCGGGCCGCCGCTGCCGTCTTCGCAGCCGATGTCTCGGCGAGGGAAGCGGCGACCTGCGACGCCTTGGCGGCCTCAGCCGTGGCGTGCGCCGCCTCGACTGCTTCCTGTGCGGCCGCGGCCGCAGCATCAGCAGCGAGTTTGCCTCGGCGTGCAACCGCGGCCGCCTGCTCGGCAGCGCGCCAGTCGGCCAGCGCGTCCGCGGTCGAAGCCTGTTTATGCCTCGGGCTGTCCATGGGCCCTCCTTGCCGCGGTGGGGTTTCGCACCGGCCGAGTCTCGACTCGATGATCGGGAAACGGTAACCAGACTGAACGGGATTGTGAAGTGCGTGACGATCCCGGACGGTCCCGTGTCGCTGCATCGGGCCGCCCGCGGCGAGGGCCCGCCGGTCGCTGGGTTCTTCAAGCCCATGGGTTCCGCGGATGCCGTCGCGACGACGATCGCACAGGTCGACCCCGCACGGCGCCGGCGAGTCCATACTCCCGGGAGCGGGGCGTCCCCCGCGCTTCCACCGAGGTTGACAAGGAGTGAACGCATCGAGGTCATCGACCGAGGCTCTGATGCCTGAAGAACAACGTCGTGGCTGACGAAACGGATCTCGACGCGCTCCTCGAGCGGAACAGCTCGAAGCAGGTCCGAGTCCAGGCTGTCATCCTCGTCGTGCACGATGGCGACGCTCCAGTCGCCGCAGCCGTTGGCCGCGGCCTCCAGCCGATCGAAATGAGGGATCAGTGAAACGACCGTTTGGAATCACCATTCTGGCGATCATCTTCGCCTTCGCCGGTATCAGCTACACGATGCTCGGCTTCCAGCTGACGACCGCCGTCACGTTCGGACCGCTGCCCAGCGGCCAAGGCACCTGGATCTGGGGCTGGCTCCTGGTGCTGACGGGTGTCGCGTTCTGGGCTGGCGGTGTCGCCGCCTGGCGCCTCGAGCCGTGGGGCTGGTTGCTCGGCCATTTCCTTGCGCTCCTGGGGATCATCGAAGCCATCTTCGCCCTGCTTGGCACTGGCAACCTGGGCTATGCGCTGGCCTCGACCGCGTTCCCGTTCCTGCTCCTCTGGTACCTGAACCGGCCGACCGTCAAGAGGGCGTTCGGGATCGTCGAGGAATGAGCCGGGCCTCATCCGGCAGACCGACAAGAAACGCATCGGAGGCGTCATGACAGACAGATCGCTCGACGAGCTCGGGCCCGTCGACTACCTCATCATCGAGTTCCCGGCTGGGCAGCAGAACTTCACCGGCGAGGGCGCCGACGAGCTGCTGCGGCTCCACGACGCCGGGATCATCCGGATCATGGACATCCTCATCCTCAAGAAGGCCGACGACGGCTCGGTCGACGCGATGGAGCTGTCGGATCTGCCCGACCTCGGGGAGCTACAGCGGCTCGAGACGGAGCTCGCCCAGACCCTTGCCGAGGAGGACGTGGAGAACCTCGCCGCAGCCATGGACCCGGGCAGCGTCGCCGCCGCCCTGGTCTACGAGAACCTGTGGGCGGCGCCGTTCGCCTCGGCCATGCGCCGAGCCGGCGGGCAGCTCATCGCCAACGGCCGGATCCCCATCCAGGCCCTCATCGCCGCCGTCGAGGCCGACGAGGCCGAAGCGCTCGAATCAGCGGGAGTCTGACATGCCACTCGGACCTGGTCGTCGAGGAGTCGGAGTCGTCGGGGCTCCTGTCGCCAAGGCCGCCGTCGTCACCGCCGCCGTGAAGCCGGGCCCCTCCCCGGTCGCCAAGGCCGCGGTCGTCGGCGCGGCCGTATCACCCGGCCCGTCGCCGGTCGCCAAGGCCGCCGTCGTCGGCGCCGCCGTCACGCCGGGTCGCCGCCGCTTCTAGCCGGTTTCTCGCCCGAATGGCGCCGGCCGCGGCGGCAACGACTCGAACATGGAACGAGGGCCCGAGGTAGGCTTCGGGCCCTCGTTCCGCGACGTTGGTGGTCTGGCTACGGGCCGCCGACGCGATCCCTTTTGGGCTGCGTGGCCGCGCCGCCGGTGTACGGCGCTGCGTGGGCTCGGTCGAAGATGCTGTTGAGGTATGCGTTGCGAGCCTGGCTCGGGACGCTTGACGGCGTGGCCGCGCCATCGGTGTACGGCGCAGCATGCGCCCGGTCGAAGATGCCATTGAGGTTTGCGTCGCGAGCCTGGCTGTCCACGCTCGACAGCGTGGCGGCGGCGGCAAACGGTGCCGCATGCGCCCGGTCGAAGATGCCGTTGAGGTACTGGTCACGAGCCTGGCTCTCCACGCTCGACAGCGTGGCCGCCTCGCCGGCCGCGGGCTTCGCCGGTGTGCTGCCCACGCGCCCGGCGCTCGACGCGAACGACACGGCCGCGATCGTTGCGACGACGACGAGCAGGGTCTGCGCGACGATCGTCCAGCGGCTGTCCCTCTTGTTGGCCTGGACGCTCCCGCCCAGATCCATCGTTCCTGCGTGCGCCATTGTTGATGCCTCCATTCCCATCGACGGGGCGGTGCGCCGGTCCATCGGTCAGGACCGGAGTCGGACCGCATCCACTGACCGCCACGCTACGGACGGAGGCAGGTCAGGACATCCTGCGATGTCCCGAATGCACGGGATCGTGACACTTCATTTGTGCGCCGCAGGTGCGGGTTGACTCTTTACCGATCCCGAGGCCCTTGGTCGGTCCAGACGGACGAGGAATCGCTCACAGGTCGCCGGCCTCACCCGCCAGCAGGGCGACCGTGCGAGCCTATCGGGCGCGGAGCCGATCGCGCCGCCATACGAACGCGTCGGCAACCGGTAGGTCGTCGCCGCGCTGACAGTGGAAACGCGGGCTCGGCGATCACCTTCGACTGCAACGCGCCGGACGGCCGGTCGGGGGTAACCTCGCGTCCGTAGTCACGGAGTGAGCATCGAAGAGGGATCGGTCCGCCGTGCCGTACAAGAGGGAAGCAGAGATCGTTCTCGCGATGTGGCGCGAGGTGGAGGGACAGCTCCGGGGCGCGTCCGAGGGTTCAGCGGAAGAGGAATTCCTGCGCGGCGAGGCTGCCCGGTTTCGCGACGAGTACCAGCGCCTGATCCGGGAGGCGGAGGCACATCATCGGCCGGTGCCGCCGCCCTTTCCCGGCGAGGATGAGGACGACATCAGTCGACACTAGGGCCGGTCTGCTGATGCGCCATCTCCTCGACGGGCGCGGCGGAACCGTTACGCTCTGACTTCGGCCGGAGTGGCGGAATCGGTAGACGCAGCGGACTTAAACTCCGCGGCCCGCAAGGGCGTCCGAGTTCGAATCTCGGCTCCGGCACCACGATCGCAGCAAGACTTGCCGCTGAGCTGTGGAACCCGGACATGCTGTCGCTGTCGCGCCGCAAACCCGAGGACATCAACGGCGCGATCCGGGATCTCGACGCCGCCAGCGAATAGAGGAGGCCCGCGGTGGTCATCACGACCCTCGATATCGAGGGCCTCGACGAGGCGACATACGAGGCCATCGGTGCAACGCTCCCGCCTGGGCCACCGGCCGGGATCGTCTACCATGCCTGCGGGCCCATCGAGAACGGCTGGCGGATCGTGGACATCTGGCGCTCCGAAGCCCTGTGGGAAGCCTTCACGACGGACGTGTACCTGCCCGCCGTCGCGCGGGCTGGCGTGAGCGGACGGATCCGGCGCGACGTCGTGCCGGCTCACGATGCGGGGGTGGCCGGCGGTTAGCGGCCGGCGAGAAATAGGCGTGAACCCTGATCGCGCCACCTGCGCCGCGGCACCTACCGCGCTCCGAGGACGTGTCACGTAAGTCGTGACCGCCCGGCGTCACCGCCGTGGGTACGGTCGCGGCCTCTTCCCGGTCAGGTCGAGGGCCACGCGCTCCCGCGCGTCAGCCGGCGTCCCACCGTGACGAGGAGCGTCGCGATGTCGTCGAAATGCTCGGGTGCGATGGTCAGGCTCTGTGGCGGGTCCGTTGGTTGCTCGGGGACGATCACCAAGGTCGCCGGCCGAGCCTTCTCGATTTCGAACTGCACGCGCCGGATCTGTTGGACGTCGACCGCGAGCGCAACTCGGTCCGAGTCGACGACCGCAAGACGACGGTCGGTCAGGGCGACGAGTGCCCCGTAAGCCCGGGCTCGATGCTCGACCTGTTCGCCCGGCTCGAGCAGAGCACGGATGACCGGGTGGTCATCCTCTGGATACAAGGTCATGGTCCTGCCTCCGTCTGTCCGTTCCCGCCGAGGTTACGGCGGGCTCATTGCAGGTGCGACGGTCCGATGAGCGCGACCGATACAGAGCGTAACGGCTCCACGTTCAGGGAGATCTCTCGATGAGCGATCCGGAAGAGAGTCAACCGTCGATCCCCGCGGCTCTCGAGGAATGGCGGTCAGCGGAGCGCACCGCCGCCGTCGCGCGACGCGGCCGTTTGGCAGCCCAGGCGGCGGCCGCCGCAGCGGAGGAGGCACAGGAAGCTGCGAACGCGACGGCAGCTGCCGCCAAGGCCGCCCTCGCAGCCGCAACGCTGGCAGAGACGTCGGCGGCCAGGACCGCCGCCGCCGCCACGGCGGCGGCACTCTCGGCCCACGCAGACCTCGCGGACGCGGACTCGGACTCCGCGATGGCCGACGTGGCTGAGGCTGCGGCGAGGGAGCGATACCACGACGCAGCCGAGCGGGGCCGCACCCAGTAGCACGGGCCGTGCCAGCGGTCCCGCCCGGCGCGGCGCGGCGCGGCGGTCAGCGGCGCCGCCGGAACAGCCCGCCCGAGCGCTTCGACTCCGCGGCTGCCGGAAGCGCAGCCGAGTCCCCACCGAACGCCATCAGGCTGAGCTTGGCGAGCCGTTCTCCGGGCGCCGAGCGCGGAGCTCCGAGCACGATCGGGATGCCCTCGTTGACCGCCTTGAGGTACAGGAACGGGTCATAGGGCAGTTCGATCGACACCGACGTCCCGAGCACGCCCTCGACGTCACGCGTCTTGAGGATCTGGCGCGCGAACATCTCGTTGACGACGAAGATCGACTTGTCGGCTATGGGAAGCGCGGTGGCGAGGTACTGGAGCATCGCGTGCATCGCGTTGAGCGCAGCGATCTCGGGGCCGACTGCGAGGATGATCGTCTCGGCAGCCTCGAATACCGCCTCGGTACGAGCGTCCAGCGTCGAACCCGCGTCGACGACGACGAAGTCATACGCCTCGAGCGCGGTCCGAAGGATCAGCCGAACGTCGCTCGCCGTTACCGCCTGGCCCGCGTCGGGTCCTCTCGGTGCCGCGAGCACGTGCAATCCACTGTCATGCCGAGTCGCGTAGGTGCGCAGGAGATCTGGTTCGCGCATGGCGCCGTCGTCGTGCACGAGATCGGCGATCGTCTGCTTGGCGACAAGGTCGAGGTGCGTGGCCACGTTGCCGAACTGGAGGTCGAAATCCACCAGGACGATGCGGTCGGGCCTGTCCGCGGCGGCGGCGACGGCGACATTGGTCGCGATGGTCGTGGTGCCGACCCCGCCCTTCGGGCTGAAGACCGCGACCGTCCGCTTGGCGCGGGTCATCGTCAGGCCGTCCGACGAGATCACCGGCGAGAGGTCCCGCGACCTCTGGAAACGGAGCAGCAGCGCCTCGACCCGCGCCTCGAGCTCGCGCGCGTCGAAGGGGCGTGCCATGACGTCGTCGGCGCCGGCCTCGAGGTAGGCGATCCTCTCCTCGACCTCGTCGGTCGCGCTCACGCACATGACCGGCACCCCGGTCGCATCCGGCAGGGCGCGGAACTCGCGGCAGATCTCGATACCCGTGCGCTCGCCCGTGGTCACGTCGAGCATGACCAGCTGGTGGTTGGCGCCCTGGGCCAGCGCGACCACGGGGTCGTCGGTCAGCGTCACGGTGTAACCGGCGGTCGTGAGGATGGTCACGATCGGCCCGCCGGCGCTCGCGACGGACTCGAGAAGCAGGATTGTGCTCGCGGGCACGTGACCTCCCCACGCTGGATCAACCGTTGACGGTCGGTCGGGACGAGAGGATACAACGATGCCCGCGGCGGGCGTCCATGACTCGCCGCGGGAAGTCGCTGCGGGAGGTCCCCGCTGGCACCGTGCTAGACTGCCGTCCTGTCCTTTCCGCTCCGTGCCGGCTCGACCGTCAGCGGGGCATCCCCATTGGAAGGAGTACCGCGCGCATGCGCCGCTACGAACTCATGCTCATCATCCGTCCCGACGTGCCGGATGACCGCAGCCAGGCCCTCGTCGATCGCACCACCCGGCAGATCGTCACGGCCGGCGGCCAGATCGTGAAAGTCGCCCCGTGGGGCCGCCGCCGCCTGGCCTACCCGATCGACCGCCACCGCGAGGGCTCGTACCACATCATCCTGTTCGAGGCCCCGGCCGAGGCCATCTCCGAGCTCGAGCGAACGCTCCTGATCACCGAGGAGGTCCTGCGCCATCTCGTCACCCGCGTCGAGCGGCCGGTCAAGGCCGGCCGCGCCGAGGGCGTCGAGGGTGAGGGCGAGGATGAGGACATCCCGCCCGGTCCCGACGACCAGGACGAGGAAGACACCGGCGAGTTCATCGATGAATCCGAGAGCGAAGCGGCCCCGGCCGCCATCGACTGACAGGAGAGCGTGGGATGGCGTTCTGCAAGGTCATGATCATCGGCAACCTCGGGCGCGATCCCGAGATGCGCTACACGCCGACCGGCCGGCCGGTCACCCAGTTCAGCGTGGCCGTCAACCAGAGCACGAAGAACCAGCAGACCGGTGAGTGGACCGAGGAGACGGACTGGTTCCGCGTCAGCGTCTTCGGTGACCGCGCCGAGCGGGCTGCCGAGCAGCTGCGCAAGGGAAACCGCGTCTTCGTCGAGGGCCGGTTCCGGACCCGCGAGTTCGAGGGCCAGGACGGCCAGAAACGAACCTCCCTCGATCTGACCGCCGACAACGTCATCAGCCTCGAGCGACGCCCGCGCGACGACGAGGCCGCCTTCAGCGGCGCGCCTGTGTCCGGCGGCTACAGTGGCGGTGGCGGTGGCGGCGGCGGTGGCGGCGGTGGCCGTCCGCCTGCCGACGACACCGACCTCGACGACCTTCCCTTCTGACCCCGAGGAGATCCGACCGACATGCCCCCCGCCGCACGACCCAAGAAGCGCGACGACTTCTACCGAGACCGGCGCCGCCGCAAGGTCTGCGCGTTCTGCGCCGACAAGACCGTCCAGATCGACTACAAGGAGGTCAACCGCCTCCGCCGCTACCTGTCCGAGCGGGCCAAGATCGAGCCGCGCCGAAAGACCGGCACGTGCGCGGGTCATCAGCGCGAGCTGGCGGTCGCCCTCAAGCGCGCGCGGCACGTCGCCCTGCTCCCGTACGCGCCGCAGCACCTCCGACCCTGAACCGTCCAGGGGTGACCGACCGACACCGAGCCCGGCGCCGCCGTCGAGGCGGCGTCAGATCTCCGAGCGGCCGAGCGTGCTTGTCGGAGTCCTGATGGTCGCCGCCGGGGCGGCCGCCGGCGCATTCGGGTCGCTCCTGGGTCTCGGTGGCGGCATCCTCATCGTGCCGCTCCTGACCCTGGGCTTCGGGTTGCCCCTGCGCGAGGCGGTCGGAGTGTCGCTCGTGTGCGTGATCATGACCAGCAGTGCCGCGGCCGGGGTCTACCTCGAGCGGCACGTGGCGAACCTGCGGCTCGGGATGTCGCTCGAGCTGTTCACCGCGTTCGGGGCGCTGATCGGCGGGTCGATCGCGTTCCTCCTGAACGATCGGATCCTGTCGCTGCTCTTCTCGTTGCTGCTCGTCTACGTCGCGTTCACGATGGCCCGTGGTCGTCGCGGCGCCCCCGAGCCCGAACCGCCGATCGCCGAGCTCGAAGGGGCCGACGATGACGACTCGTCCGTGAGCGCGCCGGGCTCCGACTCCCCGCGGTCGATCGTCGAGGACCTGTCGGGGGTCGGATATCGGGTCCGGAATCTCCGCTTCGGTGTCGTGGGCGCGACGTTTGCCGGCGTCGTGTCGGCCTTGCTGGGGATCGGCGGCGGGATCATCAAGGTGCCGCTGATGCACCTGGCCATGGGGGTCCCGCTCAAGGTGGCGACCGCCACCAGCAACATGATGATCGGCATCACGGCCGCCGCCAGCGCGATCATCTACCTCATCCGCGGCGGCATCGACCCGTACGTCGCCGGTCCCACGGCCATCGGCGTCTTCCTGGGCGCGACGGCCGGGACCCGGATCGCCAATCGGATCAACGTTCGCTACCTGCGCCTGCTGTTCGTGGTCGTGCTTCTCTACACGGCGTTCCAGATGTTCCTGCGAGTCATCCGGTGACTGGCCTCGACCGTGCCGCTGCGCGCAGGACGCAGCAGGACTCGGCAGAGCGCGTCGCCGGCCGGCTGCTCATCGTCGTCACGTACGTCTCGGTCGCGCTGCTGCTCGTGGGGCTCGCGCTCATGCTGGCCGATGGGATCTCGCCGCTCGACGGCGGCCCGCCACTCGACCTAGCGACGCTCGGGACGCAGCTTCGGGCGCTCGACCCCGTGGCATTCCTGTGGGTCGGTCTCCTGGCCGTCATCGCCGCGCCGATCGGCCGGGTGATCGTCTCGGGCGTGAGCTACGCGCGCGCCGCGGACCGGCTGATGGTCGCGGTCTCGATCGGCATCCTGGTCGTCATCGCTGTCGGCGTGGCGACGGCCCTGACGGTGGCGGTCTAGACGATGGAGATCGGCGTCCTCGCGGTGGCCTTCGTCGTGATCCTCGTCGGGGCCGAGCTGTTCACAAACGGCATCGAATGGTTCGGGCGGAAGCTCAACCTCGCTGAGGGCGCCGTCGGCTCCGTTCTGGCGGCCGTCGGCACCGCGCTCCCCGAGACGATGATCCCGATCATCGCGATCCTGTTCGCGACGGGCGAGTCGGCCAACGCGGTCGGCGTGGGCGCGATCCTGGGCGCTCCGTTCATGCTCTCGACGCTGGCCATGTTCGTGACCGGAGTCGCCGTGCTGTGGGCCGCCCGGGCACGGACCGACGCGGATGCGATGCGGGTCGACACAGGAGTCCTCGCGCACGACATGCGCTACTTCGCGATCGCATACGCGATCGCCATCGGGGCGGCCTTCCTTCCGCTCGAGCCGATCTGGCTCAAATGGATCGTGGCGGTCGGTCTGCTCGGCATCTACGGCTGGTACGTCAAGGGCCACTTCGAGGCGGATCCCGAGGTCGATGCGGAGGATCTCGCGCCACTCCGGTTCCACCGGCTCGATCGAGGGGCGCACCGGCGCGACCCCGACGTTCCGCGGTTGCGGGTCGTCAACCTCCAGGTGATCGTCGCCCTCGGACTGATCGTGCTCGGGGCGATCTTCTTCGTTGATGCGGTCGAGCACTTGGCCGAGGATTTCCATGTCGATGGCCTGCTGCTCGCCCTCGTCATCGCCCCGATCGCGACCGAGCTGCCCGAGAAGTTCAACTCGGTCATCTGGGTCCGCCAGGGCAAGGACACCCTCGCGATGGGCAACATCACGGGCGCGATGGTCTTCCAGTCGACCATCCCCACGGTCGTCGCCCTCGTCTTCGCGAGCGAGACATGGGTCGCCGAGCCCGGGTCGTACATCGCGTTCGCGTCCGCGGGGATCGCGTTCCTGTCGTCGGCCGCGATCTTCGTCCCGATGGCCCGGAGCGGCGTGTTGCGCGGTCGCCGCCTGCTCGTCGGCGGAGTGTTCTACGTGCTCTACCTCGGGCTCGTCGCGGCGGTCATCGGCGGCGTCTTCGGCTGAGGTCGGCGGCCCCGCTCGGGCGGGCGTGCCCACACCCAGGCCACTCGGCGGAGAGCCCCGGAGGCCCGCGCTATACTCGATGGACCGCTGTCACAGGAGCCCGACCGATGCTGACCGAAAAGTCTGACGAGACCCCAGCGCCGTCCACCCATCACGCCCCGGCGCCCGGAGCGCTCGACGACCTGATCTGCTATTTCGAGGGCGATTGGGTCCCGATGCGGGACGCGAAGGTCAGCATCATGACCCACGCGTTCATGTACGGGACCGCGACCTTCGAGGGGATCCGGGCCTACTGGAACGCCGACCAGGGACAGCTCTACGGGCTCAAGATCCGCGAGCACGTCGAGCGGATCCGCCAGTCGTGCCGGATCCTGTTCATGAAGGACGTCCCGTCGGTCGATGAGCTGACGCGCCTGATCGTCGAGACCGTCCGGCGCAACGGGTTCAAGCAGGACGCCTACATCCGGCCGTCGTTCTACAAGTCCACGCGGGCGATCGGCGTCCGGCTCCACGACCTCGAGAACGAGCTGTACATCGTCGCCCTGCCGTTCGGGAACTACATCGAGACCGAGGCCGGCTGCCGGCTGATGACCTCGAGCTGGCGGCGCAACGCCGACGAGGCCCTGCCGGCCCGCGGCAAGATCGTCGGCGGCTACGTGAACATGGCCTTCCAGAAGTCCGAGGCCGAGCTCAACGGCTTCGACGAGGCGATCGTTCTGACGGCGGGCGGCCACGTGAACGAGGCGTCGGCGGCGAACGTGTTCGTCGTGCGCGACGGCGTCGCGCTCACTCCGCCCGTCAGCGACGACCTGCTCGAGGGCGTGACCCGCAAGGCGCTCATGGAGCTGATGGCGAACGAGGGGATCCCGCTGGAGGTGCGCTCGATCGACCGGTCCGAGCTGTACGTGGCCGACGAGATCTTCCTGTGCGGCACAGGCGTCCAGATCTCCCCGGTGATCGAGGTCGACCATCGCCCCGTCGGGTCGGGCGGGGTCGGGCCGGTCGGCCGGCTGGTGCGTGACCGCTATTTCGACGCGGTCCGTGGCCGGCTGCCGGAATACAGCCACTGGCTCACGCCGATCGATTAGGGGCAGCCGCCGCGCCCGCTCGACGCGCGCCCGACGCATCCCACGCGACGGCGGCAGCGGCGCGGGGCCGAGGCGCGGGCACGGGCGCGGCGGGCGCCCCGCCGCGGCGCCCCAAGGCGCCCTCCCACGCGCGCCCGACGCATCGTTCTGTACGGAACGGTTTTGGCACGAGTCCCTCGTGGACCTGCGCCCAGACTGCAGCCGGGCGCCAATTCTGCTCAGGTCCACGAGGGCTTCGTCGGGAATCCGTTCCGTGGCGAACGACTGAGCGGCTGGCCGTGGGCCACGCCCGCCAGGGCTCGCACCCGGACCGCCCCCTCGACGTTCGCGGGCTACCGGGGGCCCCCGTCGCCCTCGCAAGTCACGGGACCGCCGGCCCGGCCCGGACCTACGGTCCGGCCGGGGCCTGCAGGTCGGGAGTGGCGGTTCCGATCGAGACGACGATGTCCGCCTTGACCGCGGGGTCGGTCTTCGTCGTCGACTTGACGCCCAACGTCTGTTCCAGGTAGGCGATCGTCGCCGGGAACTCCGAATCGGCACCGTTGTAGGCGACGATCGAGGTGCCGGCAGGGACCTTGCCGGGCGGCTTCTGGCGCGGCGCCGACGCTGCCAGGCCGTGGAAATCGAGGTAGCCCGCCAGGCGGGTGCTCCGATCGCGATCGGCCCCGGCATACAGGACCCAGACGCCGGCGCCCTCGTCGGCGAGCTTCTCGCGGAGAGCCTCGTCGGCGGGGTCGGTGGTGAACGCGCTCGCGACCGCGGCGCGGATCTTGGCCACGTTCGGGATGATGATGTAGCCGCGCGGGCTGTTCAGATACTCCGTCTGGTAGAGGGGCGGCGTGAACACGTACGACCGGATGTCCTTCGTGTCGACAGACGACGCGAGCCCGAGAAGCTGCGACAGCTGATCGACGGGTATGTCGGTCCGGACCGCCTTCTTCAGCGCGTTGATGAGATCCGGCAATCGCGGGATCAGGTCCTGCGGGTCGGTCTGCTCGCGAAGAGACAGCAGGACACGCTGCTGGCGCTGGCCGCGGTCGAAGTCCGATGAGCCGTGGCGCGATCGCGCGTACTGCAGCGCCTGGTCGCCGTCCATGTGCTGGATCCCGCTCGGGATGTAGACCCGCAGGAGCTTGCCCTTGTCCCCGGGGTAGTGGTCGTCCGACACGGGGATCTGGACGTTGACGGTCACGCCGCCGATGGCGTTGACGACCGCCCGGAAGCCGTCGAAGTTGACCTCCACGAAGTACTTGATGTCGAGCCCGTAGAGGTTCCCCATGATCGCCTTCAGGCCGTTGTATCCGCGCGTCCGGTCCGTTCCCGGGAAGAGGTCGGAGCGATAGCGCACGGCCTGGAACCAGCTGTTGATCTTCGCCGAGTAGGTGGTCCCGAACAGCCTCTGGGCGGGACCCGGCGGCACGGGGACGTCGACCGTGTCGCGCGGCAGGCTGAACATCGCCACCTGCTTGCTCACCGGATCGATCGACACGACGATGAGCGTGTCGGTGTTGTAGGACCCCTCGGCCGGCCGCTGGTCGGTTCCGATCAGGAGGATGTTCAGGCGTTCCTTGCCGTCCCACGGCGGGATGGTGACCTGCGGCACGTCCGTCCCGACGGCGGATGCGACGGGGGTGGGGGAGGCGCTGGGCTCGAGGCTGGGCTCGAGGCTGGGCTCGTCACTCGCGACGGACTCGTCGGGTGACGCGGACGCATCGGCGGCGCACGTCCCGGTCGAGTCGCCGCCGATGAAGATGCAGTCGCTGCCGAGGACGTCGAGGGCCAGCATGTCGTATCTCGCGACGACGACGTGGCTGGCGGCCATGACCAGGAGAACCGCCAGCAGGCCGGCGACCGACAGCGGCTTGCGCAGCCGGGCCGGGCCGGTCGGTCCATCGCCCGCGGGCGCGAACCCGTTGAGGTACTCCGTCACCCGGTAGGCGTCGACGATCGCGACGAGGCGGTAGACGAGGACGACGATGTTGAGCGCGAAGGCCGAGCTCAGGATGAACGGATTGAGTGCGAGCCCGAACAGCTCGACCTTGTCGAGCCGCAGCACGACCCCGGCGACGGCGGCGATGAACAGGATCGGCGCAGCGGCGAACGCAAGCGCTCGCATGGGCGCGCCCGCGTAGAGCTGTCCGAGGCCGGGGAACAGGAGGGAGAGGAAGGCCGCGGCGAATGGCGACCGGGCGCGCGGCGGCGCGCCCTGCGGTTCGTGCATCGCGGGTAGGATACTCGGACCCGCCGAAACCAGCCCCGCGGCCTCCGCCCGCCCGGGCGGACCCTCCCGTTCCCAGAGGCCGAATGTTCCGACCCGTCACCTCGAAGCCCGACTTCGTCGCCCAGGAGTACGAGATCCTGGACCTGTGGCGTGCAGCGTCGGACGTTCGAGCGTCTCCGGGCGCAGAACGCCGGCGGGCCGCGTTGGAGCTTCCTCGACGGACCGATCACCGCCAACAACCCGATGGGCGTCCACCATGCCTGGGGCCGTGCCTACAAGGACGTGTTCCAGCGCTTCCACGCGATGCTCGGCGAGGACCAGCGCTACCAGAACGGGTTCGACTGCCAGGGCCTGTGGGTCGAGGTCAACGTCGAGCGGGACCTCGGGTTCACCTCGAAGCGCGACATCGAATCCTTCGGCATCGGCGAGTTCGTGACGCTGTGCAAGCAGCGCGTCCTGACCTACGCCGCGCGGATGACCGAGCAGTCGATCCGGCTCGGGATGTGGATGGACTGGAACGACCCGCACGAGCTGCGCCGTCTCGGGGAGCTGCTCGGCGCGGACCCGGCCGCGACCGCCACCATCGAGGGCCCGAACGGACCGGTGACCGACACCGTCGAGATGCTGGTCGGGCGGCTCGGCATGCCCGACACGGGCGGTTCGCTACTTCACGTTCAGCAACGAGAACAACGACCTGATCTGGGGCTTCCTCGCCGAATGCCACCGGCGCGGCTGGCTGTACAAGGGCCACGACACGATGCCGTGGTGCGCGCGGTGCGGCACAGGGCTGTCCCAGATGGAGATGAACGAGGGCTACCAGGATCGCGAGGATCCCGGGTCTGACCATCCGCCTGCCGCTGATCGACCGGCCCGGCGAATCGCTCCTCGTCTGGACGACCACGCCCTGGACGCTCACCTCGAACGTGGCCGCGGCCGTCGGCCCGTCGCTGCGCTACGTTCGTGTCCGCCAGGGCGACGACGCAGCTCTGGCTGGCCAAGGGGACGCTCCCGACGGCCCTCGCGGGACCGTTCGAGGTCCTCGAGGAGGTGGCCGGGACCGATCTGGTCGGCTGGCGCTACGCGGGTCCCTTCGACGACCTGCCCGCCGTCCGCTCGGCCTTCGCGGCGGGCACCCGCGACGACCCCGACCACCCGTATCAGCACCGCGTGGTCGAGTGGAGCGAGGTCGGCGAGGACGAGGGGACCGGCATCGTCCACATCGCGCCGGGCTGCGGTGCAGAGGACTTCCAGCTCGGCAAGGCGCTCGGGCTGCCGGTGGTCGGCGCCGCTCGACGAGTCGGGCGTGGTGCTCGACGGCTTCGGCTCGCTGACGGGGCGCGATGTCCGCGACGTCGCCGACCCGATCATCGAGCATCTCGAAGCGCGAAGGCCGGTTCTACCGGCTCGAGACGATCGCCCACCGCTATCCGCACTGCTGGAGGTGCAACACGCCGCTCGTCTTCCGGCTGGTGGACGAGTGGTACATCAGCATGGGCCCGCTGTACGACCAGCCGCGCGAGACGCTCACCCCGGAGCAGGTGGACGCCAGCCTCCGCTACCAGATCATGGACGTCGTGGACCGGATCCGGTGGATCCCGGAGTTCGGGTACGAGCGCGAGCTCGACTGGCTCCGCAACATGCACGACTGGATGATCAGCAAGAAGCGCTACTGGGGGCTCGCGCTGCCGATCTACGACTGCGCGGCGTGCGGCACGATCGAGGTGATCGGCGGGCGCGAGGAGCTGCGCGAGCGCGCTGTCGAGGGCTGGGAGACGGTTCGAGGGCCACACGCCGCACCGGCCGTACGTGGACGCCGTGAAGATCGCCTGTCCCGGGTGCGGCGCGCCCGGTCGAGCGGATCAAGGACGTCGGCAACCCCTGGCTCGATGCCGGGATCGTCCCGTTCTCGACGCTCCACTTCCGCGAGGACCCGGGGTACTGGCAGCAGTGGTTCCCGGCCGACTTCATCACCGAGAGCTTCCCCGGCCAGTTCCGTAACTGGTTCTATTCGATGCTCGCGATGTCGACGGTGCTGCGCCGCGAGGAGCCGTTCAGGACGATCTTCGGCTACGCGACGCTGTTCGCCGAGGACGGCCGCCCGATGCACAAGAGCTCGGGCAACGCCATCGAATTCGACGAGGCGGCCGACCGGATGGGCGTCGACGTCATGCGCTGGATGTTCACCAAGGCTCGCCCCGAGGACAACATCCTGTTCGGCTGGCACGCCGCCGACGAGGCGCGCCGCGAGCTCCTCGTGTTCTGGAACGTGTACGCCTTCTTCGTGACCTACGCCCGCCTCGCCGGCTGGACGCCCTCCGAAGCGGCGCCGGCCGTCGCCGAGCGGCCGATCCTCGACCGCTGGATCCTGTCGCGCGCGGCCGGGACCGCGGCGCTCATGGAGGACCGCCTTCGGGACGTCGATCCGGTCGGCGCGACCCGCGCCCTGTCGGGCTATCTCGACGGCCTCTCGACGTGGTATCTCCGGCTGTCGCGCCGGCGGTTCTCGCGGTCGAGCGACTCGGCCGACCGGGCGGCGGCATTCGCGACGCTCCACGAGGCGCTGACCGCGACGGCCCGGATGCTCGCCCCCATCCTCCCGTTCCTGGCGGAGGCGCTCTATCAGAACCTCGTCGTCGCGGTGCGGTCCGGAGGCGCCCGACAGCGTCCATCTCACGCGCTGGCCGAGCGACGACCTGGCCGCCCACCGCGACGAGGCGCTCGAGACGGCGATGGCCGGCGCCCAGGGCGCGGTCGACCTCGCGCGAACGCTGCGCAGCACGGCCCACCTCAAGACCCGCCAGCCCCTGGCCCAGGCGTGGATCGCCCTGCCCTGAGCGCGGTTCGGCAGTCGGGGACGACCTGCTCCGCCTGGTCGCCGACGAGATCAACGTCAAGGCGGTCACCGTCATCGACGACGACTCGTCGCTGGTCGAACGCCGGGTCAAGCCGCTCCTCCCGAAGATCGGGAAGCGTCTGGGTCCGGCCATCCCCGCGGTGATGGCGGCGGCCCGCAGCGGTGACGTGGCCTTCGGCGCGGACGGCTCGGTCACGCTGGCCGGTCAGACGCTCGCAGCCGACGAGGTGGAGATCCAGGCGACCCCCCGGCCGGGGACCGCGGTCGCCAGCCGCGACGGCCTGGTCGTCGTCCTCGACACCGAGCTGACTCCGGCACTGGTCGCCGAGGGCGACGCCCGGGAGCTCCAGCGCGCCGTGCAGGATCTGCGAAAGGACGCCGATCTGGCCCTCGACGACCGGGTCGACCTGTGGGTCGGAGCCGGTTCCGGACGCCGTTGCCGCCCACCTGCCGGCGGTCGCCGCCGGCGTCCTCGCGGACGTCGTGGCCGGCACTCCGCCTGACGGGGTGACGCATCGCGCGACCGTCGAGCTCGACGGTGGTGCGGTCGAGATCGCGTTGCGCCGCCGGCCGGGCGACGGGTAGGCTGGGCGCACGGTGGAGGATGCTGGAGGCTCGAGCGGCGAGGGCGTGCAGGCGGGCATGAGCGCCGGTGTCAGCACCGGCGTGCGGACCGGCCGGCACTGGCTCGTGTTCTTCGCGCTCGCCGGCACCGATCGTCATCGTCGACCAGCTGACGAAGGCCATCCTCGTCGCGAATCTCGACCCCGGGCAGATGGTCTCGGTCGTCGGCGACTACGTCCGGCTCGTCTTCAGCCAGAACTCCGGGGCCTTGTTCGGGATGTTCCGGGACCAGGCCATCCTGTTCGGCCTCGCGTCGCTCGGTCGTCATCGGGCTGATCGTCGGCGTTCCACGGGCAGTCCGAGCGGAGCCTGTACCTGTCGATCGCGCTCGGGTTCCTGCTCGGCGGCGCGGTCGGCAACGTGATCGACCGCCTCCGGCTCGGGTACGTCGTCGATTTCGTGGACATCGGCATCGGCGGTTTCCGGTGGTACACCTTCAACGTGGCGGACGCGGCGATCAGCACGGCGCTCGTGATGCTGTTCGCGCTCGCTTTCTTCCCGAGGCTCGCGAGGCTCGGCGAGGGCGGCGAGGCGAGGACCGCAGACGGCGACGCCGGCCCGCGGAGTCCGAGGTGGCGGCGACGAAGAAGTCGGCGAGGGAAGCCAGCCAGGGACCAGCGACCGTGAAGACAACGCCGGTGACTGATCCGTCGCCGGTCGCGGGCGTGCGCGTGCTGCGCGTGCCCGAGGGACCATCCGGCCGGGTCGACCGCTACGTGGCCGACGCCACCGGCCTGTCGCGCAGCTACGTCCAGAAACTCATCAGCGACGGCCGCCTGACCGCCGACGGGCTGGCGATCCGTGCCAACACGATCGTCGGGACCGGCGCGGAGCTGAGGCTCGACGTCCCGGAGCCCGTCGCCCTCGAGCTCGCGCCCGATCGGGACATCGACCTCGTCGTGGTCTACGAGGATGCCGACCTGCTGATCATCGACAAGCCTGCCGGCCTCGTCGTCCACCCGGCGCCCGGCCACGCCGACGGGACGCTGGTCAACGCATTGCTCGCCCACGGCCGCGGCGAGACCTGGGGCGGCATCGCCGGGGTCCAGCGACCGGGCATCGTCCACCGGCTCGATCGCGACACGAGCGGCCTGTTGATGGTGGCCCGCCACGATGCCGCGCAGGCGTCGCTGATGGCCCAGCTCAAGGCGCGCCGCATCAAGAAGACCTACCAGGCGCTCGTCCAGGGGTCGGTCGCGGCTGCGGTCGGGCGGATCGAGGCGCCCATCGGTCGCGACCCGAAGCATCGGACGAGGATGGCGGTGGTCCCCGACGGACGGCCGTCCGTCACCGGGTACCGGGTCCGCGAACGGTTCGAGGGCTGGACCCTGCTCGAGCTCGACCTCGTCACCGGGCGAACCCACCAGATCAGGGTCCACCTCGACGCCATCGGACACCCGGTGGCCGGCGACCCCGTCTACGGGACGGGGACGTCGCGGCGCGGGCCCGACGGCCTGGCCCGCCTCTTCCTGCACGCCTGGCGACTCGAGCTCACCTCGCCGTCGGACGGCAACCTGATCCGGGCGACGGCGCCGCTGCCGCCCGAGCTCGAGAGCGTGCTCGAGGGTCTGCGCGAGGTGCCACGGTGACGGACCCCGCCGCCAGGGCCGCCATCGACCCGGACTGCCGACCTGGCAGGCGGGCCGGGACGGCCACGGGGCCGAGGGGGCGCTCCTCGTCATCATCTCCGGCCCGAGCGGGGTGGGGAAGGACACCATCATCGACGCCCTCCGGCGGCGCCCGCACGATCCGGATTACCACTACGTCGTCACCTGCACGACGCGCGCCCCGCGCCCGGGCGAGGTGGACGGCGTCAGCTACCACTTCATCGACCGCGAACGGTTCGAGGCGCTGCGCGACGGCGGCGAGCTGCTCGAGGCCAACCAGGTCCACGACAACTGGTACGGGACGCCGCGCGACGAGGTCCGCCGGGCGCTGGCCGACGGTCGCGACGTCATCCTCAAGATCGACGTCCAGGGCGCCCAGCAGGTCAAGGAGCGGGTCGAGGAGGCTCTCCTCGTGTTCATCGTCCCGCCGTCGATGGAGGCGCTGTTCGAACGCCTTCGGGCACGCGCGACCGAATCCGCCGACGAGCTCGAGATCCGCCAGCGGAACGCCGCCATCGAGCTCGCCCGGCAGGAGGACTACGACTACGTCGTGACCAACGAGACCGGGCAGGTCGAGCGGACGGCCGCCCGGATCGACGCGATCATCGAAGCCGAGCACGCCCGGCACCCGACCCGTCGCGTCCGGTTGTGAGGCGCGGCCGGTGACGCTCGGGCTGGAGGAGGCCGGCGACCTCCGTCCCGGCCGAGGCGCCGGCGGCAGGCCGGCTCGTGGAGGTGGCCGTCGACGCGGCCGGCGCGAGGAGCGCGACGTACACGTACCTGGTGCCGCCGGAGCTCGCCGACCTGGTGGTGGGCGAGGCGGTCCTGGTCGAGTTCGGGCGGCGCCAGGCGCTGGGGGTGGTCCTGGGCGAGGCAGCGGCGTCGCCCGGCATCGCGCCACGGCCGATCGTCGACCGGGTTCGAGCCGATGGTCCTCTGCTGCCGCCGCTCGGGCTGGCGCTCGCCCGGGAGATCGCCGCGCATTACCTCGCGCCGCCGGCGCTCGTCGTCCGGGCGATGCTGCCTCCCGGGCTCCTGGAACGGCTGGAACTGGTGGCGGAGCTGGCGCCGGACCGGGCGGCGGCCGACGAGTCCGGGGCTCGCCGCGGCTCGATCCGGTGGACGCCGACCTGCTCGCGCAACTCGAGCGTGGCCCGCGACCCGGTGCGCGACCTGGCCGGCCCCGACGGCCGTGCCGGCTCGTTGCGTCGCGTCCGGGCGCTCGCGGCGCGCGGCGCCGTCTCCCTCGAATGGACGCTGCTGGGTGCCGGCGCCGGGCCGCGCTACGAGCGCTGGGTCGCGCCTCACGGAGCCCGGTCATGCCGCGGCAGCGGCGCTCTCCGAGGGTCGGGCGACCACCGGTCGGCCGCTCGGACCCAGGCAACAGGAGGTCCTCGAGGCTCTCGCCGCGGATGCATCGGGCGAGGGGCCCGCGGCCGACCTCGCGGCTCGATTCGGCAGCGGGGCGGTGGCCGGGCTCGTCCGGCGCGGGCTCCTCGAGGCCGAGGTCCGCGAGCGACCGCGCAGGCCACTCAAGGCCCGGCCGCCGGGACGCCGCGGCTCGCGGCCACCGGAGACCGACCTGAGCCCGGTCCAGGCCGATGCCGTCGAGCGAATCCGCCGCGCGATCGCCGCCCGCGACGCCCGCCCGCTCCTTCTCGACGGCGTGACCGGCTCCGGCAAGACGGCGATCTACGTCGAGTCGATCGTCGCGGCGCTCGACGCCGGCCGGCCCGCCCTGCTGCTCGTCCCCGAGATCGCGATGGCGATGCCGCTCGTCGACCGGCTGCGGGCCGACCTCGACGTCCGGGTCGCGCTCGTGCATTCGGGCCTGGGCGAGGGCGAGCGTGCCGACGAGTGGCGCCGGATCCGCGCGGGCGACGTCGACGTCGTGGTCGGGACGCGTCTCGCCGTCGTCGCTCCCCTGGCCGACGTCGGCCTGATCATCGTCGACGAGGAGCACGATCCGGCCTACAAGAGCGACCGAACGCCGCGCCTCCAGGCGAGGGACGTGGCGATCCGGCTGGCGCGGCTGGCCGGGGCGGCGGTCGTCCTCGGTTCGGCGACCCCATCGGTCGAGAGCGTCGGTCTGGCCCGGGCCGGCACGTTACGACCGCGTCGTCCTGCCGTCGCGCGCCTCGGGTCGCGAGCCCGACGTCGAGATCGTCGACCTGCGAGCGGAGCTCGTGGCGGGGGAGCGCGGCCTGCTGTCGCGTGCGCTCGCCGCGGCCCTCGCCGCGCTCGACACCGGCTCGGGCGACCAGGCGATCCTCGTGCTCAACCGGCGGGGGACGGCCTCGGTCGTCATGTGTCGCGACTGCGGCCACGTCCAGGCCTGCCCGGACTGCGAGCGTCCGCTCGTCTATCACCAGGCCGGGACGACGCTGCGCTGTCACCACTGCGGCCGAGCCACCCCGCTGGCGTCCCGCTGCCCGTCCTGCCGCTCGCCGCGGATCCGCTATCTCGGGGGCGGCACGGAACGCGTCGAGCGCGAGGTTCGAGACCGATTCCCGCTGCTCCGGGTCGGGCGCCTCGACCGGGACGTCGTCGAGCGTCACGGCGCCGCCGAGCGCGTGATCGATGCCTTCACCGACGGACGGATCGACGTCCTCGTCGGAACCAGCCTCGTCGCCAAGGGCCTCGACGTGCCGAGCGTCACGCTGGTCGGGGTCGTCTCCTCGGATGTCGCGCTCAACCTGCCCGACGAGCGGGCCGCGGAACGGACGTACCAGCTGCTCGTCCAGGCGATCGGGCGGTCCGGGCGCGGCGACCGGCCGGGCCGGGCGATCGTCCAGACCTATCAACCGGAGCACCCGGCCATCGTCGCGGCCGCGAGCGGTGACCGGACCAGCTTCTACGACGCCGAGCTCGCGCTTCGCGAGCAATTCGGGTCGCCGCCGTTCGGGCGGATCGTGAAGCTGACCGTCGGGATCGCCGACCGGGACGCCGCCGAACGCGAGGCGACCGCGATGGCCGAGCGGCTGCGCGAGCGCGCGATCGCGCGAGGGGCGCCTCGTCACCGTGGTCGGTCCCGCGCCGGCCTACATCGCGCGCCGGGCCGACCGGTGGCGCTGGAACGTCGTCCTGCGCGGGGACGATCCGGCGGCACTGCTCGATGGCGGCCTCGACGCCCCCTGGTCGGTGGACGTGGACCCCGAGTCGCTCCTCTGAGCGCTCGCTGCAGATGCCCGGGCGCACGTTCGTGCGACGATGGGGGCAATCGCATCCGAGGAGACTGTCCCCATGAATGAACGACCGAATCCAAACGCAGGCGCCGGGGCGGGTGCCGACGAAGCGCCCAGCTGGACGGACGAGCCGGCGGGCTCGACCGGAACGACTGGCTCGAGCGGGTCCACCGAGCCGGGCGGGTCCGCGGCGTGGACGGACTCGACGGGTCGATGGGGTACCGAATCGGCAGGCTCGACCGGATCCACGGGCCGACGGGATCGATGGGCGACGAGGGCGGCACCGGACCCGCCGGCCAGAGTTGGGACGCGGGCGCCGGAGCGAAGGACGAATCGGTCGGCGCCACGGCCGGCGCGGCTGCGGTGCAGGTGCTCGAGCAGCTTCGCGACGCGATCGACGACCTCGCCGAACGGGCGTCGCCCACGGTTCGCGAGTATTCGGCCCGGATCGCCGAGCTCGCGGCGTTCACGGCCGACAGGACGGCTCCGTTCCTGAAGCGGGCCGGCGAGGCGACCGCCGAGGCGAGCGGCAAGCTGGCCGAGCGGTCGCGGACCTGGGCAGCGGACATCCGCGCATCCCAGGGCCAGCGGGCGGCGCCGCGGCAACCCCCTCGTCGACGGAGGCCGCGGGCGCGAGCCGAGTCGCCCTCGATGGAGGAGTCCGACGGACGCGCCGATGCCGACCGAGCTCCGGCGCCGCGGCTCCCGACGAGCACGGATCGGGCCTGGGCTGACCCCTCGCTATACTTCCCGGCCATGAGTGTCCGTCCCATCGTCCTCCTCGGTGACCCGCGCCTTCGTCTCAAGGGCAAGCCGGTCGACAGCTTCGGGAAGTACCTTCACGAGCTGCTCGACGACCTCGCCCACACGATGCGCGACGCACCCGGCGTCGGCCTCGCCGCGCCCCAGCTCGGGCGAGGCGCATGCAGGCCTGCGTGATCGAGGTCGAGAGCCAGCTCCATGAGCTGGTGAACCCGAAGATCGTCCGTGCCACCGGCGACGACCGCGACCTCGAAGGCTGCCTGTCGATCCCGGGCTACGTCGCCTACGTGACCCGCCGCGAGCGGGTCTGGGTGGTCGCCCAGAACCGGAACGGCCAGAAGATAAAGGTCGCCGGCTCCGGGCTCCTCGGGCGGGCGCTCCAGCATGAGCTCGATCACCTCGAGGGCAAGCTCTACATCGACTACCTCGACTCGATGGACGAGCTGCTGCCGGTCGGTGCCGGGAAACGAGGACGACGCCGAGGTCCGCGAGGCGACGAGCGCCCTGGCGTGACTCCTCGGACCGATGGCCTGCGCCGAGCGGCCTCGGTCCTCGGAGCGTCCGACGCGACGCGCGTGCGGACCGTCTTCCTGGGGAGTGGCGCGTTCGGCCGGGAGAGCCTCCGTCGACTGGCCGCGCATCCCGAGGTCGACCTCGTCGGGGTCGTCACAGCGCCCGCGCGGCCGGCCGGTCGTTCGGGGCGTCCGTCACCCACGGTCATCGCCGGGGTCGCCGCGGACCTGCGGCTGCCGGTCCTGACGCCCGAACGGCTCCGTGCGCCCGAAGCCGTGGACGAGGTCATCGACCCTCCGCCCGCAGCTCCTGGTCCTCGCCGACTACGGGCAGATCGTGCCCGGGTCGCTGCTGGACGTGCCGCTCGGGGCGCTGAACCTGCATCCGTCGCTGCTCCCGCGACATCGCGGCGCCAGTCCCGATCCCGGCGACGATCCTTGCCGGCGACCGCGAGACGGGCGTGACGCTGATGCGCATGGACGCGGGACTCGATACCGGGCCGATCGTCGCCCAGTCGCGCCACGCGCTCGGACGGTGACGAGACGGCGCCGGAGCTCGAGTCGGCGCTCGAGCTGGAGGCTGCGGCGCTCCTCGGACGCGAGCTGGGACCCTGGATCCGCGGCGATCGCGTCGCCCGGCCCCAGCCGGCTGAAGGAGCGACGATGACCAGGCCCCTGCGGCGCGAGGACGGCCGCCTGGACGTCGCCCACCCCGCCGAGCTCCTCGCGCGCCAGGTGCGCGCTTACCAGCCGTGGCCGGGGTCGTTCCTCGAGACGCCGTTCGGTCGCCTCGTGGTCTGGGACGCGACCGCCGTCGCGGGAGAGGGCGGCGCTCCCGGGCGGTTCACGACCGACGGCCTGTGGACCGGCGCGGGGCGCCTTCTCCTGCGTGAAGTCCAGCCCGGCGGCGGGAAGCGAATGTCTTGGGGGGCGTTCGTCCGGGGCCGCCCCGCCATCGTCGGCGCCGACGTGGTCCGTGCGACGACGGTCTCGCGCCGCCGTGCCGCCGTCATGACGCCGCGCGATAGCATCGACGCCGTGGCCATCGACGAGCGGCCGGGCATCGCCGGCGTCACCCCGGCCGAGCTTGCCGCCTGGTTCGCCGAGCGTGGCGAGCCCGCCTATCGGGCACGACAGGTCGCCGACGCGGTTTGGGGCGGCCAGGCCACCGCCTTCGGGGACATCCGGACGCTGCCACCGGCGCTTCGGACCGACCTCGAGGCATCGTTCCTGTTCGACACCGTCGTCGACACGGACCTGACGACGGCCGATGCAGGGATGACGGAAAAGGCCCTCCATCGCCTCGCGCGATGGCGCCCTCATCGAATCGGTGCTGATGCACTACCCGGCGCGCGGCAGCTCGCGCGAGCGCAACACCCTGTGCATCTCGAGCCAGGCGGGCTGCGCCGTCGGCTGCCCGTTCTGCGCCACCGGCGAGCTCGGTTTCGGCCGCGACCTGACGGTGGCCGAGATCGTCGACCAGGTGCGCTCGGCGGCCCGGCGCCTCGCCGCCGAGGACCGCCACCTCACCAACATCGTGTTCATGGGGATGGGCGAGCCGCTGCTCAACCTCGATCGCGTGCTGGCCGCGATCGAGGCTCTCAACGATCCGGCGCGGTTCGGGCTGGGCGCCCGTCACATCACCGTCTCCACGTCGGGCGTCGTCCCGGGATCCGCCGGCTGACGGCCCTCGGACCGCAGTTCACCCTCGCCGTCTCGCTCCACGCGGCGCGCGACCCGTTGCGTGACGTCCTCGTGCCGCTCAACCGCCGCTGGCCGGTCGCCGACGTCGTCGCCGCGGCGCGCGATCACAGCCGAAAGACGGGTCGCCGGATCAGCTACGAGGTCACCATGATCGGCGGCGTGAACGACACGCCGGCCGACGCCGAGGCCCTCGCGACGCTGTTGCGCGGCGACCACGCCCACGTCAACCTCATCCCGATGAACCCGGTCGCGCATACGCCCTGGACCGCGAGCCCGATGCCCGTCATCGAGGCGTTCGCCGCGACCCTGCGCGCCGCCGGGATCGGGACGACGATCCGACGCAACCGAGGCCAGGAGGTCGGAGCGGCCTGCGGCCAGCTCGCGGCCGAACGGGCCGGTGAGCCACCGGCGCCCGCGGTCGCCCGCCGCCGTGCGCGCCTCGTGGCCGAGAGCGCCGCGGCCCTCCTGGGTGAACGCAGCCAGGAGCCGGTGCCCGCAGGGGTGGGGGAGTGAGCGCCGAGACCGGCCGTGCCCGTGTCGCGGCGAGCATCCTCGACGCCGACCTATCGAACCTCGCCTACGCGATCCGCCGCGTCGAGAAGGCCGGTGCCGACCGCATCCATCTCGACGTCATGGACGGCCACTTCGTCCCGAACCTGACGTTCGGCGCCAAGACCATCAAGCACCTCCGACCGCGGACGAAGCTCCCGTTCGACGCGCACCTGATGATCAGCGAGCCGGGCCGCTACATCGAGGAGTTCCTCGACGCCGGCTGCGACTCGGTCACGATCCACGTCGAGATCGAGGAGGAGATCGCCCCGACCCTGCGACGGATCCGCGCGGCCGGTCGCGCGGCGGGCCTGTCCATGAAACCGGCCACGCCTCTGAGCGCCCTCGAGCCCTACCGGGAGCTGCTCGACATCGTGATGGTGATGACCGTCGAGCCCGGTTTCGGCGGCCAGAAGTTCATGAAGGACGTCGCCCGCGACAAGCTGCTCGCCGCGCGCGGCCTGCTCAGCCACAAGGCGTTCGGTGGCGAGGTCCACGTCGACGGCGGGATCAACCGCGAGACCGCCGAATTCGCCGGCGGTCTCGGTGTCGACATCCTCGTCGTCGGATCCGCCCTGTTCATCAAGGGCCACGACATGGGCCGCGAGATCCGGCTCATCCGGGCGCTCGCCGACGAGGGCTACCAGTTCACCTCAACGACGGCGTGCCGCCCATCCCGCGCGACAAGATGGTTCGCTTCACGTCGCTGCCGCGGCACATCGCCGATCGGTTCATGGACGGAGATCGAGGCGGGCGGTGTCCCCGTCGTCATGCTCCGCGGCGAGGGCGGGATGAACCCGGACGGCGTTCGCGACTACGACCTGCTGGTGCCGGCGAGCGTCGGAGGCGCTCGTGGTCGGGCGCCACGCGGACGCGCGCGTCGTGTACGAGCGCGAGGCCGAGACCTGGCGCGAGGAGTTCATCCGCGAGCACGGGGTGATCCCGCCGCCCAGCTACCCGTGAGGGCGCTTCTCCAGCGGACGACCGGCGCACAGGGTGCGCGTGGACGGCGACGTGGTCGGCGAGATCGGGACCGGGCTTGTGGTCCTCCTCGGCGTCGGACCCGACGACACCGAGGCCATCGCCGGCGACCTCGCGCGCAAGGCCGTCGAGCTGCGCATCTTCCGCGACGAGGCCGGCCGGACGAACCTGTCGCTGCTCGACGTCGGCGGCGCGGTGCTCGTCGTGTCGCAGTTCACCCTCTACGCCGACACGCGGCGGGGCCGCCGGCCGGGGTTCACGAATGCCGCCTCGCCCGAGCACGCCGAGCGCCTGTACCAGCACTTCGCGGGCGCTCTTCGGGCGCTGGGCGTCGAGGTCGCGACCGGGTCGTTCGGTGCCGAGATGGCGGTGGAGCTCGTCAACGACGGCCCGTTCACGATCTGGCTCGACACCGCCGACCGGTAGCGCGGGCGCGGATACTGGGCGCATGGCACAACCCGACGCGCTGAAGCGACTCGGTGGCGGGCGCTGGGAGACAAAGGACGGCCGTTTCCAGATCGAGCCGCAGTCGGGGACGTGGGTCATCGTCGACACGACCCAGACCGACGAACTCGGTCTGCCGCTCGTCCGCGGTCCGTTCGGGTCGCTGACGGCCGCGCGCGCGGCGATCGAAAGCGCACGGGACGAGGGACCGGTCGAGTCGCCGCTGGCCGAACGGATCGAGAGATCGAAGGAGTCGAAGGGATCGAAGGCCGCGTCGCCGAAAGCGACGGTCGCGAAGAAGGCGGCGGCTAGCGCGCCCGAACCCGAGCCTGAGGACGAGCCCAAGCCACCGCCCGAGCCGAAGTGGATCCGCGAGCTCGGCACGACCGACCGCCGAAAGGCCAGGGAGCTGATCGAGCGCCTGACCGCGCTCGGGATCGACGACGCCGAGGAGATCGCCCGCGGCGAGATCGCCAGAGCGAGAGCCGGCGCTCGCGCGCGAGGCCCTCGAACGTCAGCTCGGAGGCGGCGATCAAGTCGGCCAGAAGCCGCGAGGCGCCGTCAAGGCCGCGATCGAGATCATCCTCGGCCGGCAAGGACGACGAACTCGGCGCCGAATGGCAGCTGACCGACGGCCAGGGCCGCCGGATCGACTCGATCGACCTTCCCGACTGAGGTCCTGGCGCGGACCGAGGCGAGATTCTTGCCAACGGTTCGCCACGTCGGTCATTGCTGCCGGTGGCTGGGAGTCAGCGCCGGGCCATCGAAGCTTCTCTGGGGCGTCGTTCACGGCCGAAACCGTGCCCGGCACGCACTGAAGCGTTGCGAGCAGACGCGTCGACGCCCCGGCCCGGCCTCTCGACCACTCGGTGCTGACTGACAGCCACATCCTGCCGCTTCGACGTTGCTTGCCTTCCGCCGTCGCCCGGCCGGCACGGGACAACGCCACTGGCCAGCGCCCGGACCGGTGCATGTGGTGCGCATCCGGCGACCTATCGTCCCGGATCGCCCCGTCCTCGACCCGATCCACGCTCCGGCCGACCTCGAATGTCCCTGAAATCCGGCCGAAAGCCTGCCTAAGGCTCAGCACATGGACGTGTGGCGGGAAGGGTCCAGGCCGTCGGCCGGCGAAAACACGAAACGACCGGCCGCATGGGCGACCGGCCGAGTCAAGAGTGGCGACGAAGTCGCCTAGCGGGCCGTCTTGAGCTGGGTTCGGCGGCAGCGCGTGCAGACGAGCGCGCGGGTGGGCGTGCCCTTCACGTCGATGCGGAGGGGCTGGAGATTCGGCTGCATGCGGCGGTGGGCTCGAACGCGGTTCATCCCCGACGACTGCGGGTTGAAGCCGCCCATCGAGACCTTGCCGCAGATCGCGCAGGAGCGGGCCATGCGTGGTCCTCAGTGGAAGGTGGGCAAGAAGGGAAGGCCCGGGAAGGGGCCCGACGGAGCGGTAGAATAGCACACGGCCTCCGGCATCCCTGTTCGGACGCCGCCCGACCCGCTCCCGCGAGGAGGACGTCGCCCGCGTGTCCATGACATCCGTACCGCGCACACCCGGTCGCAGCCTGGTGACCCGACGCGCGGTCGTCGACATCGTCCGGAACGCCACGCTCGGCTCGTACGGCGTCAGCGGGTTCTCGGCGGGCCGCATCGAGCGCCTTGCCGGCCGCCTTGGTCTGGCCCAGCCTGGGATCGACGTCCGGCTCGAGGGTGGCCTGTCGATCCGGCTCGATCTCAAGGTCGCCTACGGGGTGCCGATCGCCGAGGTCGCGCGCCAGGTCGATTCGGCCGTGCGCTATGGGGTCCGGCGGGCGCTCGGCTGCGAGGTCGAGCACCTGACGATCCACGTCGACGGGCTCCGCTACAAGCCGCTCGTCACGATGCCGGCCCCCATCCGCCGCGACCCGAACGCCATCCGCCCCCGAGACCTGGCCGACAGCGGGACCGACGTCGCCTGATGGCGCGCCGCGCGTGTGACGGCGACGGCTTGCTGGGGGCGATGCGGGCCGCGGTCGCCAACCTCGAGGCCCACGTCGACGAGGTCAACGCGCTCAACGTCTACCCCGTTCCCGATGGCGACACCGGCTCCAACATGCTGGCGACCGTCCGCGCCTCGCTGCTCGAGGCAGAGTCGTCGGCCGGGCAGCCGGCCGACAGGATCGCCGCCGCGATCAGCTTCGGCGCGCTCATGGGGGCCCGGGGCAACTCCGGGGTCATCACCAGCCAGATCTTCCGGGGCATGGCCGAGGGGATGGCCGGGAAGACCCGGTTCAACGGCCTCGATCTTGCCCACGCGCTGACGGAGGGCGCGAGAACAGCCTATCGAGCGGTCGCCAAGCCGGTCGAGGGGACGATCCTGACGGTCATCCGGGAATCCGCCGAGGCCGCTGTGGTCGCAGCCGAACTCGACGACGACATCGAGGCCGTCCTCGCCGCAACCGTCGCCGCCGCCGAGAAGTCGGTCGCCCGGACGCCGACGCTGCTGGACATCCTGCGCGACGCCGGCGTCGTCGATTCGGGCGGCCAGGGTCTCTTCCGGCTCCTCCAGGGCGCGCACCTGCACCTCGCGGGGCGCGCCCCCGCACGCGCCGCGCGCACGCGGAAGCAGGCGGCCGCCGGGCCGAAACCGTCCACTCTCGTCGCCCACGCGGACGACGGTTTCGGCTACGAGACGATGTTCCTCCTGCAACCCAACGGGCTCGGGATGCTCGATGTGGATGCCATCCGCGACCAGCTCGAGGAGATGGGCGAATTCGGTGCTCGTCGCGGGCGATGCCCGGGCGCTCAAGGTTCACGTCCACAACGACCGGCCGGACCTGGTGATCGGCTACGGGCTGACAGTGGGTGCGCTCAGCCGGATCAGCGTCGAGAACCTCGACCACCAGGCGCGCGACGTTCGGGAGTCGAAGGCGGCCGAATTCACCGGCGTCGGGCCGGGTGGCGTCGGGACCGCCGTCGACGCGGCGCCGACGGATGCGAAGGCTTCAACCGACGGCGGCGCGCCGGGAGCGGGCGTCACGACCGAGGCCCCGGCGATCGGTGTCGTCGCGGTCGTCGCCGGGGACGGTCTGGGCGCGATCTTCCGCGACTTCGGGGTTGCCGCGGTCGTCGCCGGCGGACAGTCGAACAACCCGAGCACCGGGCGAACTGATGACGGCGATCGAGAGCGTCGACGCGCGGGAGATCATCGTCCTGCCCAACAATCCCAACGTCGTCCTCGCGGCCCGCCAGGTCGCCTCGATGAGCGATCGGACGGTCGTCGTGGTCCCGACCCGGAACGCAGCCGAGGGGTTCGCGGCCCTCCTCGCCATGGACCCGCACCTGGACGCCGCCGCCAACGCGACCGAGATGACCGAAGCCGGCCGCGGCATCCAGACGTTCGTCGTGACCGAGGCGATCCGCGACGCGACGATCGGCGGCCGCAAGGTCAAGCGGGGCCAGACCATCGCCCTCGATCCCGACGAGGGGCTGATCGCGGTGAACGGCGATCGCGAGTCGTGCGTTCTCGCGGCCGTCGGCGCGCTCAAGCCCGGATTCGAGCTCCTGACGCTCTTCTACGGCGACGGCGCCGACCTGACCGAGACCGAGCTGATGGCCCGTCGCATCGGGACGGCGGTCCCGGGCGTGGAGGTCGAGGTGCGTCACGGCGGCCAGCCGTTCTACCGGTACCTGATCGCCGCCGAATAGGTGGTCAAGGCGACGACCCCCGCCCCGCGTCCGCCGGTCGACCCGGTCGCGCTGCTGTCGACCCCGCTGGCGCAGTCCGGACTGACCGCGGCGGGCCTGCTCCGGCGAGCGGGAACCAGGCTCGACTTCTATTACGTCCGGGACCTCCTGTTCCACCTCCCGCGGCGCTACGACGACCTGCGCGAGATGCACAAGCTCGCAGCACTCGGCTGGAACCTCGACGGGACGGTCGTCTCGGCTCGGGCCACCGTCGGCTCGGTGCGCGTCGAAAAGGGGTTTCGGGGACGGACCCAACGCACCATCGCCCGCCTCGAGGACGAAACGGGGAGCATCGACGCCACGTGGTTCGGCCGGCGCTTCATCGAGCGGCGGCTGCGCGTCGGCAGCGAGATCGTGGTCTCGGGAAAGGTCAAGCATTTCGGGCGGCGGCTCACGCTCGACAACCCGGAGTTCCAGGTGGTCGGCGAGGACACGGAGCTCCTCCATGCCGGCCGCATCGTGCCCGTCTACCGGCTGACCGCAGGCTTGACCGCCGTGCGGCTCCGATCGGCCATCCGAGAGGCGCTCGACCGGGCCGGCACGGCGTATCCCGAATACCTGCCGGCGTCGATCATCCGCGAAGAGAGCCTCGTGCCCATCGCCCGGGCGATCGAGGAGGCCCACTACCCGGACTCGTTCGAGGGGCGGGACGCGGCGCTTCGGCGGCTGGCCTTCGACGAGCTCCTGGCGCTCCAGCTCGGAATGGTCGAGCGCCGGCGGCAACGCGTCCGCGACGCCGCGCCGCGGATCGCGCTGGACGAGGCGGCCGACGGCGCGATCCGAAGCGCGCTCGTGGACTCGCTGAGCCGGCGTGTCGGCCGGGCAGTCGAGCTGACCCCCGACCAGGCGGCCGCGATGACCGCGGTCGGCGCAGGACCTCGCGCGACCGACGCCGATGCTGCGCCTGCTCCAGGGCGATGTCGGCTCGGGCAAGACGGCTGTCGCGGCCCACGCCCTCGCCGCCGTCGCCCGGGCCGGGCTCCAGGGCGCGCTGCTCGCCCCGACCGACCTGCTCGCCCGGCAGCACGTCGAGACGGTCGGAGCGCTGCTCGACGACCTCGGCATCGGCGTGACGCTGTTGACGGGCTCGCTCAAGGCCGATGCCAAGGCCAAGGCCCTCGAGGCGATCGCATCGGGCCAGGCGCTCGTGGTGGTCGGCACGCACGCACTCATCCAGGACGCGGTCTCGTTCGCCGATCTCGGCCTCGTCGTCATCGACGAGCAGCACCGTTTCGGCGTCGACCAGCGCGGTGCCCTCGAGGCGAAGGCCGGCGGGCGCTCCCCGCACGTCCTGCTGATGACCGCGACGCCGATCCCGCGGACCCTCGGACAGGTCCTCTACGCCGACCTCGACGTCTCGGACCTGCGGACGGCGCCGGCCGGGCGTGTCCGGATCCAGACCGGCCTCAAACGGCCGGACGACCTCGGATCCACCTGGGCCAAGGTTCGGACCGAGGCCGCCCTCGGCCACCGGACGTTCGTCGTCGTGCCGCTGATCGAGGAAGGCACGGACGAGGCCGACGGCGCGGTCGCTGCCGAGACGGAGGCGGCCCGGCTGGCCACGCTCCTCGCGCCGCTCCGGATCGGGATGGTCCACGGCAGGATGAAGCCGGCCGAGCGGGACGCCGAGATGACCCGCTTCCGCGACGGCGAGCTCGACGTCCTCGTCGGCACGACCGTGGTCGAGGTGGGTGTCGACGTTCCGGCTGCCACGATGATGGTCATCGAGGGCGCCGATCGCTTCGGCCTCGCCCAGCTCCACCAGCTCCGCGGGCGGGTCGGCCGTGCCACCGACGAATCGTTCTGCGTGCTCGTGTCGGACACCACCGACGAGCTGGCCATGACCCGGCTGCGCGCCGTCGTCAAGACCCACGACGGCTTCGAGCTCGCCGAGAAGGACTTCGAGCTGCGCAAGGAGGGCGACGTCCTGGGTCTCGCCCAGAGCGGGTTCCCGCGGCTGCGGGTCGCCTCGCTCCAGAAGGCCGAACATCGCAGGCTCGCGGTCCGGGCCAGGGCGCATGCCGAGGCGCTGCTCGATCCCAACGGGCTGATGGACCCGCCACGGCCGGCTCTCAGCGCGGAGCTGGAGCATGGCTGGCTCCGAAGAGTCGCCGCCGGGGAACCGGGGACGAGCGCGTGACCGGCTCGCGGTGGCTGACGCCGGCCGGGTCATCGCCGGCTCGGCGCGCGGGATCCGGCTCGACGCGCCGGGTGACGCGACCCGGCCGCTGGGCGACAGGGTCAAGCAGACGCTCTTCGCGATCCTGGAGCCGGATCTGCCCGGCGCGCACGTCCTCGACCTCTTCGCGGGATCCGGTGCGGCAGGCATCGAGGCGCTGTCGCGCGGCGCGGTGAGCGCGGTCTTCGTCGAACGCGATCGCGGCGCGGTCGCGGTCATCGCCGCCAACCTCGCGCGAGCGCACCTCGCGGGCGAGCGGGCCACGATCGTCCGCGCCGACGCCGTCGGCTGGCTGGGCGGCCCAGGCGCCGCGAAGGCGGCTCCCTTCGACCTCGTCATCGTCGACCCGCCGTACGCAGAGTCCGCGCTCCTCGTCGCCGGCCTCGAGGCACTCGGCCCGCACCTCGCCCCGGGCGCCCGCGTCGTCGCCAAGCACTTCTGGCGCGACCCGCCGCCGAACAGGCTCGGACTGCTAGCATCGGAGCGCGAGCGCCGCTTCGGGGAGACGATGCTGACGTTCTACCGGCGCCAGGAGGACTGATGCAGACGGTCGCGGTCTATCCAGGCTCGTTCGATCCCGATCACGAACGGTCACGTCGACGTGGTGACGCGGGCCGCCGCCGTTTTCGATCGCGTGATCGTCGGCGTTCTCGCCAACCCCAGGAAGGCGCCGCTCCTCGACGTCGAGACGAGGATCCGCCTCATCGACGAGGCGCTGGAGGCCGCCGGGATCGCGACCGCGCGCACTGAGGTCGTCGCCTTCGACGGTCTCACGGTGGACCTGTGCCGCACCCACGGCGCCACCGCCATCGTCCGGGGTCTTCGGGCGGTGAGCGACTTCGAGACCGAGATGCAGCTCGCCCACAACAATCGCGTCCTGGCGCCCGAGGTCGACACCGTCTTCTTCATGACCTCGGTGGCGAACGGCTACGTCAGCTCGAGCCTGGTCAAGGAGATCGCGAGCTTCGGCGGCGACGTGTCGACGATGGTCCCGGCGGCCGCCCGGAACGCCCTCGCCGAGGCCCTCCCGAGGCGCTGACCGGACGCCGTCGTGCCATAATCGAGCGCGGCCGATGGACCCTCCCGTCCACGACCCAGGAGGACACTCAGATCGACATCATCTTCCTCGTCGAGCGTCTCGAATCGCTCATCGCCAACGGCAAGAAGCTGCCGCTCACGACCAACGTCGTCGTGGATCAGAACGCGGCGCTCGGGCTCATCGATGAGCTTCGCGTCGCCGTCCCCGAAGAGGTCCGCGCGGCCAAGCGGATCAATGCCGAGGGCGAGCGGATCATCGAGAAGGCCCAGGAGGAAGCCGAGCGGATCATGGCCAAGGCCCAGGAGCAGGCTGCCTTCCTGATCGACGAGCGGGGTCTGACCCAGGCGGCCGAGGGCCAGAGCCGCCAGATCATCGCAACCGCCCATCGTGACGCGGACGACATCCGCCGCGGAGCCGACGAGTACGCGGTCGGGGTCCTCGTCGGGCTCGAAGCGGACGTCGTCAAGACGCTGGGCAGCATCAAGAACGGCATCGCCCTGCTCGACTCACGGCGGGCAGCACTGGTCGGCGAAGGCGCGGCGGAACAGGACGGCGTGGAGCAGGGCTGGGAGGACGAGGCGGGACAAACGGTCGACGCCCCGCGGTGACCGACCGGTCCACGGACGCGCCCCTCATCTGGAACGTCGCCGGGCTGCTTGCGGACGTCACAGGGGCGGAACGGCATCTCGAGGTCCATGACGTCACGATCGACCTCGGCGAGGACCTTCGACTTGCCCGGCCGATCGACGGCCGGGTCCGCCTCCTCCATACGAACCGCGGGATCATCGCGCTGGCCGATCTCGAGACGGCCCTCGCCCTCGAATGCAGCCGCTGTCTGCGCGACGTGGAGCTGCCGGTGTCGGTCCACCTCGAGGAGGAGTACCTGCCGGCGCTGGACCTGACCACGGGCCGGCCGCTGCCGACCGACGACGAGCCGGACATCGCCCGCCTGACCGATCACCACGAGCTCGACCTCGAGACGCCGGTCCGCGAGGCCATCCAGCTCGCGGAGCCGATCGCGCCGCTGTGCCGCCCGGATTGCCCGGGCCTGTGCATCGTCTGCGGCGGCCGGCTCGACGAGGGTTCGCACGACCATCCCGACGACGATGTCGACCCGCGACTGGCCGCGCTGAAAGCGTTCCGAGGGGACGACGGCTGACGAGGGGCCCGGAATCGCGCTACACTCCGCCGTCGGTCCGGCCATCGAATCCCAGGTCCGGAGCCCATCCCACACAGCGCATCGCGACCCAGCGATGACCCGAAGGAGCCCGCGACCTCATGGGTGTACCCAAGCGACGCGTCTCGCATGCCCGCCAGGGCGAGCGGCGCGCGCACCTCGCCATCACGCTGCCCGCGCTCGAGGAGTGCTCGCACTGCCACGAGATGAAGCAGCCGCACCACGTCTGCCCGAACTGCGGCTACTACAACGGCCGCCTCGCCATCGATCTCAAGCCGGCCTCGACCTCCCGTCCAGCGACGACGCCTCGCGCTGACGCGGTGAGCGGCCGTCCGACGACCGTGTCCCTCCCCGGCGGTCCCGGCGTCCGCGTCTCGGTCGATGCCATGGGCGGCGACTTCGGGGCAGCAGAGGTGGTCCCGGGCGCCGTCGACCACGCCCGGTCTCACCCGGACGACGAGGTCATCCTGGTCGGCGACGAGTCGGTCATCCGGTCCATCGCGGGCGAGCTGCCGGCGAACGTGTCGATCGTGGCCGCCAGCCAGGTCGTGGGCATGGACGAGCATCCGGCGCTGGCCCTGCGCGAGAAGAAGGACGCCTCGATCCTCGTGGCGGTCGACCTCGTCCGCGACGGTCGGGCCGACGCCGTCGTCACGGCCGGTCACACCGGTGCCGGGATGGCCGCCGCGGTGCTTCGTCTCGGCCGCCTGCCCGGCGTGGACCGCCCGGCGCTGGCGGTCCAGATGATCACCGATACCGGACCGATGGTCCTGCTGGACATCGGCGCCAACCCGGACTCCACGGCGGAGAACCTCGTCCAGTACGCCCGGATGGGGGCGATCTTCTCGGAACGCGTCCAGGGCGTCGCGCGGCCACGCGTCGCCCTCCTGTCGATCGGCGAGGAGAAGGGCAAGGGCGACGCCCGCATCCAGCGCGCGACCGAGCTGCTCGACGCGACGGACCTGCGGTTCGAGGGCAACGTCGAGGGGAAGGACCTGACCAGGCACCTGGCCGACGTCATCGTGTGCGACGCCGTGCTCGGCAACGTCGTCATCAAGTTCTTCGAGGGCCTGACGACGTTCATCGCCGACCTCTGGCGGAAGGAGTTCAGATCGCTCGGTCCGCGGTCGCCTCGCCGCGCTGCTGATGCGCCCCGGCATCGATCGGATCCGCGGCATCTTCGACTACGAGCGGGTCGGCGGGTCGCCGTTGCTCGGGGTCCGGGGGTCGGTCATCATCACCCATGGACGGGCCCGTCGACGGATGGTGCGCTACGCCTGCGAGGTTGCCGCGACCACCGCCAGGACCGGCGTCCCTGCGCTCATCGCGGAGGCGCTCGGAGCAGGTCCGGCCGCCGAGACCGGCGGCGTTCGCACGCCAGACGCCGAGGAACGCGATCTCCGCGGCGGCGCCGGTCGGGACCGCAGGAGAGGAGCCGACATGAACGGACCCGAGCTGTCGATCCGCCGTGGCGTCATCGCGGACCTCGTGCGCGTCGCCGCACTCGAGGTCAATGGCGTGGCGCGCGTGGGTCGCGCGGGGCCGGCATGGCGGCGTCTCATGGGTGGGCGAGCGGTCTCGGTGCGCATCCGCGAGGATCGCGTCATCGTCCGCCTGTGGATCGTGGCTCGGCCCGGCGACCCACTCGTGCCCTTGACGGCCCACGTTCGGGCCGCCGTGACCGCCACGGTCGAGCGGCTGCTGGGGCTCGAGGTCGGGGCGGTCACGATCCTGGTCGATGGCGTCGGGAGCTGACCGCGTCCGCGGCCGGCGGACCGGCCGGCGTCTCGCCCTGGCGGCGATCTTCGAAGCCGATTTCGGCCAGCGGACGGCCGAATCCATCCTCGAGCGGCACCTCGAAGAGACCGAGCGCGACCCGGTCGCCGCGGAGCTTGCCCGCGAGCTCGTGACCGCGGTCGTCGAGCATCGCGACGCGATCGATGCCGAGATCACCCGTCGAGCACCGCAATATCCCGTCACGGGTCTGGCGCGGATGGACCGTGCACTGCTCCGTACCGCCATATCCGAGGTGCTACACTCCGGCACGCCGGCCCGGGTGGCCATCGCCGAATGGGTCGAGTTGGCACGCAGCTACAGTGGAGAGCCGATGCGACGCCTCATGAACGGCGTCCTCGGGAACATCGCAGCGGATCGCGGCGGCACCCAACCGAAGGCGACAACACCCAACTCCGAGGAGGGAGTCAGTGGCAACAACGTACGAGCGCCTCAAGAAGATCGTGGTCGAGCAACTCGGCGCCGACGAGGATGAGGTCAAGCCCGAGGCGTCCTTCGTCGACGACCTGAATGCAGACTCCCTCGATCTCGTCGAGCTCATCATGAGCCTCGAGGAGGAGTTCGGGACGGAGATCTCGGACGAGGATGCGGAGAAGATCCGCACCGTCCAGGACGCCGTCGACTACATCGACGAGCACTCGTCCTAGCGAGCCTCGTCGCGCGATCGGTCGGCCACGGTCGCGTGCGTCCCGCCGACGCGTTCGCCGCGCGGATCGGCCTCCCTGTCGGTGACCTCGACCTGCTCGAGCAGGCCCTCGTCCATTCGAGCTGGCACCACGAGCATGCCGAAGAAAGCCCCGGGCACAACGAGCGACTCGAGCTCCTCGGCGACGCGGTGGTCAACCTGGCGATCTCGGAGGCGCTCTTCCGGCGCCACCCTGACGAGGACGAGGGCTACCTGAGCGCACGCCGCGCCGCGATCGTGTCGGCCGCGGGGCTTGCCCGGCTGGCGGGCCGGATCGATCTCGGGTCGTTCCTCCTCCTCGGGGAAGGCGAAGCGCAACGCAACGGACGGCGCCGGCCATCGCTCCTGGCGTCAACGTTCGAGGCGGTCGCGGGCGCCCTGTACCTCGACGTCGGCTTTCAGAGGGTGAGCGACTGGATCGTGGATCTGGCCGCGACCGAGCTGGTCGCCGAGGCGCCGATCGTCGCGCTCAAGAGTCCGAAGAGCCGGCTCCAGGAATACACCCAGCGACACACGGGGGACAGGCCGTCGTACCGCCTCGTGGACGCCACCGGGCCCGATCACGAGAAGTCGTTCCGGATCGAGGTGTGGGTGGACGGTGAACGGCTGGGCGTCGGCGAGGGGCCGTCGCGGCGGGTGGCTGAGACCGCCGCAGCGGCCGAGGCGATGGAGCGGATCCGCGCCTCCGGGGGTGGGGCGGGGGCCGGTGCCGGTGCGGGGGCCGGGGCCGGGATCGCGGGCGGTGTACCGGGCGGCGAGGCGGCGACGGGCGCATGACGGTCACCGGTCGTCCTGCAGAGCCGCGCCTGCTCGCACTCCGCCTCCAGGGGTTCAAGTCGTTCGCCGAGCGTACCAACGTGGAGTTCGGCGCCGGAATCAGCGCCGTCGTCGGCCCGAACGGGTCGGGCAAGAGCAACCTTGCCGACGCCCTTCGCTGGGCGCTCGGCGAGCAGGGCCGGGCGCTCCGCTCGCGCAAGTCGGAGGACGTCATCTGGGCGGGGTCGGACAAGCGCGCGGCGCAGGGCATGGCAGACGTCACGCTGGTGCTCGACAACGGCGACGGCCTGCTGCCCATCGACTTCGGAGTGCTCGAGCTCGGCCGCCGGCTGTATCGGTCGGGCGAGAACGACTACCTCCTCAACAAGAGCCGGATCCGCCTGCGCGACCTCGTGGACCTGCTCGACGCCGCCCATCTCGCCGACAACGCGTTCCTGTTCATCGGGCAGGGCATGGTCGACCAGGCGCTCGCGCTGAGACCGGAGGAGCGCAGGCCGCTGTTCGAAGAGGTCGCCGGCGTCCGCAGCCACGAACGCCGGCGCCGCCGTGCCGAAGAACAGCTCGTCGAGTCGGAGGCGAACCTCGCCCGCGTCGAGGACATCCTCGCCGAGCTGCGTCCGCAGGCGCGCCGGCTGGCAGCCCAGGCCGAGCAGCAGGCGTCGCGCGACACGACCGCGCACGAGCTGGCGACCGCGTTGCTTGCCTCCATGCACGTTCGCTGGCATGCCGCCGCCGGGCGGCTGGCCGTGGTGGAAGCCGATCGAAACCGGGCGCGCGATGAGGTCGACCGCGCGATGGCGTCGCTGGCGGCTGCAGAGGCCGCGGCCTCGACGCTTGGTTCAGAGCTCGCCATCCGGGCGTCGATCGAACGGGAGCGCCGCGGATGACCACGACCTGGCGCGCGCCGCCGCGACCGATGCGCGGATGCGCGAGGCGCGCGTCACCTCCGAGATCGAGTCGCTCGAGCGCGACCGGCGGCGGCTGGAGGAGGAGCGCTCGGCGGCCGTGACGGAGGGGGAGGCTGCGCAGCGAGCGCTGGCCGTCCCCGTGCCCGCTCCGGATCTTGCCCTGGAGGCGGCGCTGGGAACCGCCGAGCGTGAGCTGGCGGACGCCCTCGCGGAGCTGGCGGTCCTTCGTGATGCCGAGGTCGCGCACGATCAGGACCGTCGCGCGCTGCGGCGCGCCGCCGCTGCACGGCAGGCCGAGGCGGAGACCGCGCGACGCCAGCTGGCCGACGCGGAGCGGCAGGCCGAGAGCCAGCGTGCGCAGGCCGAGACCGCGCGGTCGCGGCGAGCGGCGCTCGAATCCGAGCTGGCCGCGGCGACGGCCGGGCTTGTGCTGGCCACCGAGACCGAGCGGTCGAGCGCAGAGCTTCGCGAGGCCGCGCGCGGTCGCGCGGCTGCCCGCGAGGCCGACCGGGCCGCGGCCCACGAACGCGCCGTCGCGGGCGCCGAGACGCTTGCCGCGGTTCGGGCCCGGGCCGACGGCCTTGCAGCCCGGCTCGCCGAGGAGGAGGCGAGGGGGATCGCGCGTGCTGCGCGTCGGCTCGGCGGCCGGCGCCTGGACGAGGATCTCTCGATCGACCCGGCGCTGCGTGCCGCGGCTGAGGCCGCGCTGGCCGCGGCGACGCGAGCCTACGTCGTGGCGGCCGACGCGGTCGCGGGGCTGTCCGGGGAGCGCGGGTCGCTGGTCGTCGCGGAGCGAGCCTCGGACACACCGGTCGACGATGCGCGCGAACGCCGGTTCCGGTCGACCGTGGCCGCGGCCGGCGGCGGGACGCTCGACGGCGCCGTGCGCCACGACCCGACGGGCGCTGCCCGCCGGATCCTCGCGCGGGCCGCCTGGCTGCCGGACCTGGCGGGCTGTCTCGCGGTCCAGGCCGACCTCCCGCCAGGCTGGATCGCGGTCCCGCGCGACGGGTCGGCCGTCGTGACGGACGTGGCCGTCACCCTCGGGGCGAGCGAATCGGTCCTGGAGCGGCGGGCAGAGTCGGCGAGGCTGACCGCGGAGGTGGCCGGCCTCGAGACCGAGGTGGCGTCGCTGCGCACTGCCGCCGCCCAGACCGATGCTGCGGCCGCGTCCGCGCGCGCGGCCGCCGATGAGGCGCGTGCGGCCGAGAGCAGGGCGAGCGGAGATCGTCGAGCGGCCGAGGAGGCCGAGCGGGTGGCCGCGCGCCGTCTCGAGGCGGTCGTCCGCGAGGCCGCATGGCATGACGCCCAGGCTGAGCGGCTGGCAGCCGAGCTGGGACGTGCACGCGCGGCGGTCGAGGCGCTTGGACCGGCAGGTCCGGCCGAGGCCGGGACAGAGGCCGACGCGAACCCGGATGCCACGACAGACCACCCACCGGATGCGCGGGATCGCCGCGTGGGAGGCGCGCGCCGCCGAGATGCGGGCTCGACGCGATCGACTCGCCGAGGAAGCCGCAACGGGCGACGCAACTCGCCGCGAAGCCGAGCATCGCCGGGCGCGCGCGGAGGCCGCTGCGCTCCTGGCTGACGAGCGGATCGGCCGCGCCGAGCGCGATCTCCTTGCCCTCGGCCGGCGTGAGCGCGCCCTGGCGGAGGAGCGCGACGCCCTCCGCACCGACCTGGCGGTCACCGCCGAACGCGAGGCAGCATCCCGCCGGGCACTCGACGAGGTCCACGCCGCCGATGTCGCCGATCGCGACCGCCTCACCATTGCCGAACGCGAGGCCTCGTCCGCGCGCGAGCGGCTGCGCGCCGCGGACGCCCGGCTGCGGGCGGCCGATCATGTCGACCTGGAGGCACGCCTCGGGGTCGATGCCCTGCGGGAGGGTGCGGTGGTCGAGCTCGCGGGGCTGGGCGAGCTGGCCGTCGAGCGGCTGCGCGCATTCGCGGCGAGTGCCGGTGACGGCCCGACCACGCCCCGGGACGCGGCACGGGTCCCCGGAGAGGCCCACGCCCTCGCCGATGACGCCGCTGCGTCCGACGAATTGGCCCTGTCGGATGAGGCAGCAGCCCTCGAGGCGGCCATCGCCGCGGTCGCCCCGATCTGGGCCGCGGTCGAGCCTTCGGAGCTTGCGCCGACTCCGGCGAGACTCGGCCAGCTCCGACGGCGGTTCCACGAGCTCGGCGCTGTCAATCCTTACGCCCTCGACGAATACGCGGAGCTCAAGGCGCGGCTCGAGAGCCTCGAGGCACAGGACCAGGACCTGCGCACGGCCATCGATCGGACGCGAGAGCTCATCGTGGAGCTCGACACGATGATCGCCGATCGCTTCCGGACCACGTTCCAGGCACTGGAGGTGGCATTCGCGGCCCGCTTCGAGCAGCTTTTCGGCGGCGGGTCCGCTCGTCTCTCGATGACGGATCCAGCGGACCTCGGCTCGACCGGCATCGAGATCGTCGCCCGCCCACCGGGCAAGAAGGCCCAGGCGCTCGCGATGCTGTCCGGCGGCGAGCGCGCGCTCACTGCGGTCGCCCTCCTGTTCGCGATGCTCGAGGTCCGCCCGGTCCCGTTCTGCGTCCTCGACGAGGTCGACGCGGCGCTCGACGAGGCCAACATCGGCCGGTTCGCCGACGCGCTTCGGAGCCTGGCGCACCAGACGCAGTTCATCGTGATCACCCACAACCGGGGCACGATCGAGGCGGCGGATGCCCTCTACGGCATCACGGTCGGGGACGATTCGGTCAGCCGGGTCATCAGCCTTCGGCTCGAAGAGGCCACGGCACTCGCCACGCCCGATGCCGCCGGCACCCGGCGCTGACGCGTTGACGCGCTGACACGGTTCGACGATGCCCTTCTGGCGACGGCGACGCGACGAGGACGCGACAGCCGAGACCGCTTCTCCTGAGTTCGACCCGGAGTCGGTCCCTGACGGCTGGGAACCGGACCCGGCGGATTTCGAGGATCCGGCCACGCTGGAGGCGGAACCGGACGAGGGGGCGTTACTGGATGTGGCTCTCCCCGAAGCGGTTGCGACATTGCCACCGACGGAGCCCGACGCCGCCATCGACCAGTCCCCCGAAGCCCTCACGACAGCCTCCGAGCGCCTCGACGCGGGGCTGGAGCGTACCCGTGGCGGCTTCATGTCGCGACTTCGCGGCTTTCTCGGCGCGGGAGACGCGCAGGGGCCGTCGTGGGACGACGTCGAGGAAACCCTGATCGCGGGCGACGTGGGAGCGGCGCTTGCGATCGACCTGGTGGAGCGCGCGCGCCGCCGGCGCGACCCCGGTGGTCCCGAGGCGGCGATCCGGGCGGAGCTGGCGGCGTTGCTGGTCCCGCGCGAGCTCGACTGGAGCCCGCACTCGGCGGTTGCCGGCGGTCCTGCGGTGGTCCTGATCGTCGGGGTCAACGGCACGGGCAAGACCACGACCATCGGGAAGCTCGCGAGCCGGTACACGGCCGAGGGGCGGTCGGTCATCCTGGCCGCCGCCGACACCTTCCGTGCCGCCGCCATCGACCAGCTCCGGATCTGGGCCGACCGTGCCCACGTCCCGATGATCGCGCATGCCCCCGGCGCGGATCCGGGCGCCGTCGTCTATGACGCGCTCGACGCGGCCGTGGCTCGCGGCGCCGACCTGGTGATCGCCGATACGGCGGGTCGCCTCCACACCAAGTCGAACCTGATGGACGAGCTGGCCAAGATCCGCCGGATCATCGACAAGCGGCTGCCGGGGGCGGCGCCCGAGACACTCTTCGTCCTCGACGCGACGACCGGTCAGAACGGGCTGTCGCAGGCGAAGGCGTTCCACGACTCGGTCGGCCTGACGGGCATCGTCCTGACCAAGCTCGATTCGACGGCGAAGGGCGGCATCGTCTTCGCGATCGAGGACGCACTCAAGGTGCCGGTCCGCTTCGTCGGGGTGGGGGAGCAGGTGGGCGACCTCATCCCGTTCGATCCGGACGCATTCGTGGCGGCGCTCTTCGCCTGACGAGGCGGGGTCGGCGTCGGCGGGGTCCGCTCATCGATCGGACCGGCCGCGGACCTCAACGGACCTCTGCGTTACACTGGACCCGCCTCGGTGCGTCAGAACCCGCGCACCAACGGGCCTGGTCCGTGCACTGTACGCGTCCCGGTCTGGTCAATCATCCCGTTCTTGAGTCCGAGGGGACCCATGTTCGACACCTTGAGCGAGCGGCTGCGCAAGACGCTCGGCAACCTGACCGGCCGCGGCCGGATCAGCGAGGCCGACCTCGAGGCGGCCATGCGCGACATCCGGCTCGCGCTCCTCGAGGCCGACGTCAACTACAAGGTCGTCAAGGACTTCGTCGCCCACGTCCGTGAGAAGGCGCTCGGCGCCGAGGTCCTCGAGAGCCTGTCGGCCGGCCAGCAGGTCGTCAAGATCGTCAACGACGAGCTCGTCGCGCTGCTGTCCGCCGGCGACCGAACTTTCCATCTGTCCGGCAACCCTGCTGTCGTCGCACTCGTGGGCCTCCAGGGCTCGGGCAAGACGACGTCGACCGCGAAGCTCGCGAAGCACGTCGTGAAGCTCGGCCGGCGGCCGCTGCTCGTCGCCGCGGACCCCTACCGCCCCGCTGCCGCCGATCAGCTCGAGACGCTCGGGAAGTCCCTCGGGATACCGGTCTACCGGGCTCCTGTCGGGACGCCGGTCGTCGACATCGCCAGAGGCGGCGTGGAGGCCGCCCGGCGCCAGGTCCGGGACGTCGTCATCCTCGATACGGCGGGGCGCCTGTCGATCGATGAAGCCCTGATGGCGGAGATCGCCGCCGTCAACGACGCCGTGAAGCCGGTCGAGACGCTCCTCGTCGTCGACGCCATGACCGGGCAGGAGGCGGTCGCCGTCGCCCAGGCCTTTGTGGCTGCGGTCCCGGTGACCGGTCTCATCCTCACGAAGATCGACGGCGATGCGCGCGGCGGCGCGGCACTCTCGATCTCGGCTGTGACCGGCGTTCCGGTCAAGTTCCTGGGCACCGGCGAGAAGACCGATGCCCTCGAGGTGTTTCACCCCGACCGGCTCGCCAGCCGCATCCTCGGGATGGGCGACATCCTCACGCTCGTCGAGCGTGCCCAGGAGGTCGTCGACCAGAAGCAGGCGGCCAGGCTCGAGGAGAAGCTCCGCAAGGGCGGCTTCACCCTCGATGACATGCTCGATTCGATGCAGCAGATGCAGAAGATGGGTCCCCTCGGCCAGGTCATGTCGATGATCCCCGGGATGGGGAACCTGGCAGGCGAGGCCCAGGCCGCCGTCGACCGGGGAGAGCTCAAGCGCACCGAGGCGATCATCCGGGCTATGACCCGCGCCGAGCGCAGGGACCCGAGCGTACTCAACAGCTCCCGCCGACGGCGGATCGCCGCCGGCTCCGGTACCACGCTTCCCGACGTCAACCGACTCGTCAAGCAATTCCTCGAGATGCAGAAACTCATGAAGCAGCTGTCGAGTGGTGGCCGTCGTGGCGCCCTCGGCGCGCTTGCCGGCCGGCGTTGAGCCGGGAGAGGGCCACCCGATGAACCCAGTCGATCCGAACGAGGTCACCTCAGCCGTCCCGAGCACATCGCCGCCGGGACCGGCAGCGATGCCGTCAGGGTCGGCAGCGATGCCGCCGGGTGCGGTCGCGCCCCCGCTCGCGCCCGCCACGAGCCGCCCCGCAGCACCGGCCGCGCCCGCCACGGGTTCACCCGCAGCACCGCCCGTCCCGCCGACGTCGTCCACCTCCGTGTGGACACCGCCGGCGGTCGCGCCGCCACTCACCCCCGGTGGGCCGGACGCGAGCGCGACGGCTGCCGGCGCGACGGTCGCTACGGACGTGGCCGAGCCGTTGACCCCGCCGGTCTACGAGTCGACCGTGGCCTGGGCCCCGGCGCAGCCGGTCGTCAAGGACACGGCTCCTCGCCGCCGACGGGGAAGCCTGCGCTGGGCCGTCGCCCTTGCGGTCGTGGCCCTCGTCGTCGTGTCGTCGGCAGCGGTCGCGGCCCTGCTCGTCGGGCGCTCGCCCGACGCCACCATCCTTGGCTACGTCCCCGACAAGACCGTCATGTACGGGGAGCTCCGGCTCGACCTGCCCGGCGACCAGCGCCAGGCCGTCGGACAGTTCCTCTCCAAGTTCCCGGGCTTCGCCGATCAGGCGGCCCTCGAAGGCAAGCTCGACGAGGTCCTCGACCAGCTCGTCGACGACGCGACGAAGGGCGACCAGTCCTACACGACCAACATCAAGCCGTGGTTCTCGGGCGAGCTCGGCGTCTCCGTCGGGCCCCTGCCCGATGCCAGCAAGATCACATCCGAGGCCACGGCCATGGACGCGTTCCGCGGCCTGGTCCTGCTGTCGGTCAAGGATCCGGTGGGCGCTCAGGCGTGGTTCGACGCCGCGATCAAGAAGGCAGGCGCCACGACGTCGACGGAGACCTACAACGGCGCCACGCTGACCCTGTTCGCGGCCCCCGATCCGAAGACAAGCGCCAAGGCCGCCCTGGCGATCGTCGACGGCAAGGTCGCGGTGATCGGCGACGAGACCTCGGTCAAGGCCGCCATCGACACGAACGGCAACAGCGGGTTCGCCGACCAGGCCGGGCCGAAGACCGCGCTCGACACCGCCGACAACGACCACATCGGTTTCGTCTACGTCGAGCTGCGCCAGCTGATGGACTGGTCGTCGGGCCTCAGCGGCGTGCTCTCCGACCAAGCCGGCTCGCCCGCCACGACAGCGCTCAGCAAGTCCCTGCTCGACACGCTGCCCCAGTGGGGTGCGTACTGGCTGCGCGTCGAAAGCGACGCGCTCGTGATGGATGCGATCGCGCCTCAGCCGGCGAATGCGACCGCCACCAGCGACCACTCGTCCACCATCGTCGACCACGTCCCGTCGACTGCCATCGCCCTCGCGATCTCGAACGACTACGGCAAGACCGTCGAGACGGCACTCGACAAGGCCGAGGCGGACCCGTCGACGAAACAGATCTATGACTCCATCGAGCAGGCCCTCGGTCTGCTCGGCGGTGGTGATGCGGTCTACGGCTGGATCGGCGACGCGGCGGTCGTCGTCAACGTGGCCGACGGCACGCCGGAGGGTGGCCTGGTGATCCAGCCGACGAACGCAGCCGATGCGACGAGGTTCTTCACGAGCGTGAAGACGCTGGTCGGCCTCGGCGGCTCGCAGCTCGGCGCGACAGTCCGCGAGGAGCAGTACAACGGCACCACGATCACGATCGTCGACCTCGGCAAGGCCACCGACCTCGTCGGCAAGATCGGCGAGCTCGGCGGCACGACCGGTATGCCGCCGGTGAGCGGCCTGCCCGCCGGCAACATCGAGATCGCCTATGCCACCACCGACGACGTCGTCGTCCTCGGCTCGGGGCCTGCGTTCGTCAAGCACGTCCTCGATACCACGAAGGCGACCTCTCTCGGTGGCAGCGACCGCTACCAGTCGCTCGTCAACCGGGCGGGCAAGGGTTCGGCCTCGGCGTTCGTCGACATCGCCGCGATCCGCGGTCTCCTCGAGGGCGCCATGGCCAAGGAGGACCCGGCCAAGTTCGCCGAGTATCAGAAGAACGCCCAGCCCTACCTCGCCCCGTTCGACGCGATGGTCGCGTCGGGTTCCGTCGAGAAGGACCTCGCGCAGAGCACAGTGGTCATCACCGTCAAGTAGAGCGGGGCCGCCCCCAGCGTCCCGCAAAGGGAGGAACAAGGAGTACTCATGGCAGTCCGCATCAGGCTCACGCGCGTCGGCGCGACCAAGCAGCCGACCTATCGGGTCGTCGTCGCCGACGGCCGCAGCGCTCGCGACGGGCGCGCGATCGAAACGCTCGGTCACTACAACCCGCGGACCGATCCGGTGACGTTCGAGGTCGACGCCGACAAGGCGAAGTCCTGGCTCGCGAAGGGCGCCCAGCCCTCCGACACCGTTCTTCGGCTCTTCCGCAACGCGGGCATCGTGCCCGCCGCCAAGTAGGGGTCGCGACGATGGCAGCCAAGGACCTGGTCGAATACGTCGCCAAGTCGCTCGTCGACGATCCGGAGGCCGTGACGGTCGAGGTGGTCGAAGAGGACGGAGCGACCGTGATCGAGCTCCACGTCGCCGAAGACGACATGGGCAAGGTCATCGGTCGCAACGGCAGCGTCGCCAAGGCGCTGCGGACCCTTCTCAAGGTGACCGCGGCCCGGGACGGGGAGCCCGTCCAGCTCGAGATCCTCTGAGCGTCGGCGATCGGCTCGTGGTCGCCCTCGTCCGGGGCGTCCACGGGCTACACGGCGCCGTCCGGGCCGAGGTCCTGACGGACGATCCAGAGAGCCGCTTCGTGCCCGGGGCGGTCCTTTACCGCGAAGGCGACGAACGGCCATTGACGATCGCCGCGGCCGACGCCATCGAAGACGGACCCGGGTGGCGCATCCGCTTCCGCGAGATCCCGACCCGCGAAGCCGCCGACACGCTTCGGGGGGTCTATCTCGAGGCGATCGTCCGCCCCGACGACGCCCTGGCGCGCGGAACGTACTACTGGCACGAGATCATCGGCGCGGCGGTGCGCGGCGTTGACGGCGCGGACCTCGGCACAGTGCGCGATGTCTACCGCGTCGGTGAGAACGAGGTCTACGTGGTCGCCGGGGGCCCGGTCGGAAGCTTCGATCTCCCGGCGGTCCGCGCATTCATCCGGATCTTCGCTCCGCGACGGGGCGAGATCGTCGTCGACGCGGACGCGCTCGATCTGCGTGCGCCGCGTTCCCAGGAACCCGATCCCGACCGGCCCAGGGCCCCGAGGCGTCGGTCCCGCAAGCGGGCCGTGGCCTCGCCTGCCGGATCGCCCGGGCAGCCTCCCGTTCCGAGCGACCTTCCGCCCGCCGTCGTCGGACCGCCGGACGCGGCCGCGGGCGTGCCGGGCGAATCTCCGCCGACCGTCGCCGAACCACCGGAAGCGGGGCGGCCGGAAGCCGCGCCATGACGCTCGAGATCGATGTCCTGACGCTCTTTCCCTCGATGATCACCGGGCCCCTCGGCGAGAGCATCCCCGGCCGCATCCAGGAGCAGGGCCTCGCGGCCATCCGCGTCCATGACCTTCGGGACTGGGGGCTCGGCCGGCATCGCTCGGTGGACGACAGCCCATACGGTGGGGGAGCGGGGATGATCCTGCGGCCCGAGCCCGTCGCCGCGGCGCTCGACGCGCTCCGGCGCGAGGATTCGACGGTGATCCTGGTGGATCCCGCGGGAGAGGTGTTCCGCCAGGCGCGGGCAGCGGACTTGGCCGGTCGGACACACCTCGTCTTCGTGTGCCCTCGCTACGAGGGGGTCGACGAGCGGATCCGGGGCCTGGTCGACCTCGAATTGTCCATCGGCGACTACGTGCTGACAGGCGGCGAGCTCCCGGCGCTCGTGGTGATCGATGCCGTCATCCGCCTCCTGCCCGGGGCGATCGAGGAGGCCTCGGTGGCGGACGAATCCTTCTCGGCTGGTCTGCTCGAGTACCCGCAGTACACGCGCCCCGCGGTGTTCCGGGGCATGGACGTCCCGCCGGTGCTGACGTCGGGCGACCATGGAGCGGTCGAACGGTGGCGTCGCGAGGCGGCGAGACAGCGGACGGCGGAGCGTCGTCCCGATCTGCTGGGTAGGGCCTCGCCGGTCGAGGGTGCCGACTGACCCTGGCGCCGACTGACTCTCAGCCGGGCCGTGCTATACTCCCGGCCCGGCGCCGCCGAACGCGCCTGCCCGCCTTGCAGCCACGGCTGCCCACCCGACCAAGGAACCGCCGCGTGACCGTGCTCGACGAGATCGTCCAGGACCAGCTTCGCACCGACCTTCCCGAACTCGCGACCGGTGACACCGTCAAGGTGTCCGCCAAGGTCGTCGAGGGCAACCGGGAGCGCATCCAGGTCTTCGAGGGGACCGTCATGCGCCTGCGCGGCGGCGGCATCACCCGCTCGATCACCGTCCGGCGCATCGCGTCGGGCGTCGGAGTGGAGCGGACGTTCAAGATCAACAGCCCGCGCATCGAGAAGATCGAGGTCGTCCGCCACGGGGTCGCCCGGCGCGCACAGCTCTACTTCCTGCGCGATCGTGTGGGCAAGGCGGCCACACTGCGGGAGCGGCGGACGAACGGCTGACCTCCGCGCGGGCTCGATGCCCGCCCGTCCGTCGATGTGCATGTGGCCCCGCCGAACTCGGCGGGGTCGTTCGATTCCGGTAGGCTATCGGTCGATGGCTCCCATCGTCCCGACCCTGCGTCACGAACGCCGCCTGTGGAACGAGGGACTGGGCCGGGTCGTGGGCGTCGACGAGGTCGGCGTCGCACCCACCTGCGGGGCCGTCGTGGCAGCCGCTGTGATCCTGCGACCCGGCTGCCATCGGATCCCCGGCGTTCGAGACTCCAAAACGCTGTCTGCCGCCCAGCGCGAGCGGCTCGCGCCGATCATCCGAAAGCGCGCCCTGGCGGTGGGTGTGGGAGCCGCCTCGGTCCACGAGATCGACCGGCTGAACATCTATCACGCCACCCACTTGGCGATGTGCCGCGCGATCGCCCGGGTCGGCGCCCATGACCACGTCCTCGTCGACGGGAATCGCATCGTCGGCTTCGAGGCACGGGTCGGGCCCTACAGCTCAGTCGTGGACGGCGACGCCAAGATCTATTCGATCGCTTGCGCGTCGATCGTGGCCAAGGTGGTCCGCGACCGGATGATGGAGCGGCTGGCGGCCCGGCATCCGGGCTACGGCTGGGAGCGGAACCAGGGATATGCCACGCTCGAGCATCGGATGGCGATCCGGGAGCTTGGGCTCACGCCGTTCCACCGCCGGTCGTTCCTGGCGCTCCAGCGGACCCTCGCAGGCGACCAACTCGAACTGGACCTCCTGGCAGATCCGTCGGCGTCGGAAGAGACCCACGAGCGGCTGGCGCACGAGCTGGTGCCCGTCATGGCCGACGACGCGATGCTCGACGCGCCGGACCTCATGCTCCTGGAGCCTGCCGGGTCGATCTGATCGCAGGTCGCCTCGCCTCGACCGACCTATCCTGCCCGGATGGACCGTGACCTGTTGGCGGGGCTGCGCGCGCTGGTCGATCTCGGGCGCCTGCGCATCGTCGCCCGTCTTGCCGAGCGACCGATCGACATCGAGGCGCTCGCCGCGGAGCTTCGGTTGCCGGCTCCCGGCCTCGCGCGCCAGCTCGAGACGCTGGTCCGCGCCGGCATCGTTGAGCGCCGCGATCCCGTGCCCACACCCGACGCGAGCGAGCGCACCACCAGCCAGACGAGGTATGCGGTGAGGGCGGATCGCCTGGCCGAGCTCGCGCGTGCGTTGGCCGCCGCCGAGCGCGACCAGGCGGGCAGCGCTTCGGACGCGCCGGAGGGCGACTGGCCGCATGAAGGCGAGTCGCTGGCGGCCACCCTTCAGCGGATCGAGGCCTCTCCGGAAGAGGCCCGCACACTGCGCTCCTTCCTCGCCGATGGCCGGCTCGCAACGATCCCGGCCCAGCACCGCAAGCGTCAGGTCGTCCTTCGCTTCCTGCTGGAGCGGGTTTTCACCGAGGACCGCGAGTACCCCGAGAAGGAGGTCAACCAGCGCCTGGCGCTGTTCCATCCGGACGTCGCGGCACTCCGTCGCTATCTCGTCGACGATGGCTATGTCACCCGTCAGTCAGGTCTTTATCGGAGGGCGAGCGCACCTCCTGCCTGATGCGGATGGGCGCGATCGTCACGGTGGACCAAGGCAACGACGATCGGTTCGCCTCCGCCGATGGAGCCGGCCGGATACGTGGCAGATAAGGGCCGGATGCGACCATCGGCGCATGGCCGACCGACGCGACGACCCCGGCCGGACGGCGGCCCAGCAGGCGGGCGATTCGGCGGAGACGCTGGCGATCGGCCGCTTGGTGGACGCCGGGTGGACCATCCTGGCTCGGAATGTTCACGTCGGCCGCCACGAGATCGACCTGGTCGCCGTCGATCCCGGACCACCGGCGGCGCTCGTGATCGTCGAGGTGCGCTGGCGTGGCAGACGCGACTTCGGGCTGCCGGAAGAAACCGTCGATCACCGCAAGCGCTCGCGGATCCGGGCCGCGGCGCACGGGCTGCTCGAGCGAGGCTCGCTGCCCGACGGGTCGGTCCTGCCCAGGTTCCCGGTCCGGTTCGACCTCGTGGTCGTCGAACCGGGCGGACTCGTGCGCCACCACCGCCACGCGATGTGACCGGCGGCCGACCGTGAGCGGGCGCATGTCCGGAACGCGGCCCGTGCTACACTCCGCCCGGCCCGGTTCGCCGAGCCGACAACCACGATCGCCCGCGCACCGGCGCGGAGCACACACGCGGACCGTTCCGACCGGGACGGTGCCGGCTCGGCTCAACAGCCGACCGGCCCCCGGCGACGAGGTCCGCGGAGGAACGAACCGAACAGGAGGACGCACACACATGCCATCCGTCTCGATGCGGCAGCTGCTCGAGGCCGGAGTCCACTTCGGCCACCAGACCCGTCGCTGGAATCCGAAGATGAAGCCGTTCATCTTCGCCGAGCGCAACGGCATCCATATCATCGACCTCGCGCAGACCGTCCAGCGCCTGGATGTCGCGCTCGAGTTCGTCCGCGAGACCGTCGCACGTGGCGACCAGGTCCTGTTCGTCGGGACGAAGAAGCAGGCCCAGGAGCCCGTCGCGCAGGAGGCCACACGCGCCAACCAGCCGTACGTCAACAAGCGCTGGCTCGGCGGAATGCTCACCAACTTCATCACTATCAAGAAGCGGATCGCCCTGCTCGAGCAGCTCGAGGCACGCCAGCAGAACGGCGACTTCGAACGGATGACGAAGAAGGAAGCGGCCAAGCTGACCGAGGAGATGGTCAAGCTCCAGGGCACCCTTGGCGGCATGCGCAAGATGAAGCGACTGCCCGGCGCGATCTTCATCGTCGATCCGCACCGTGAGCGGATCGGCGTGACCGAGGCGAACAAGCTCGAGATCCCGGTCGTCGGCACGGGCGACACGAACGTGGATCCCGACGAGCTCGATTTCATCATCCCCGCCAACGACGACGCGATCCGCGCCATCCGCCTCCTCTGCGCGCTCGTCGCCGATGCGGCCATCGAAGGCACGCGGGAGCGGTCTTCCCGGAGCGCCGAGCCGGAGGCCATGGAGCCCATGGTCATCGCCGAGCCCGAGGAGGAGATCCCGGGCGCGACGGACGAGCTCGTCGCTGCGCTTGCCGGTGGCGCCGCCCTCTCGTTCGACCCGGGGATCGACGATGACGACGACCTCCTGCCCGGCGATCGCATCGCCCGCGCCGAGGCCGCGGTGGCGGAAACGCCCGAGGCATCGGCCGAGGAGATCGCCGCGGAGCTCGCTCGCGAGGCGGCCGAGAAGGCCGACGAGGCCCAGGCCGCGAGCTGACCAGATCATCGGCCGTCCGACAGCCGCTGCCCGCGGCGACGGAGGGCCACGACCACGACACCCAGCGCGGCGACCACGGAGGTCCCGCAGGACAGGAGTAGGAACAGGCATGGCGGACATCTCTGCGGAGCTCGTCAAGGAGCTCCGTGATCGGACCGGCGCGGGCTTCATGGACTGCAAGCGCGCGTTGACGGAAGCAGGCGGCGACCTCGACAAGGCGGCCTCCGTCCTGCGCGAGCGAGGGCTGGCCGCGGCGGCCAAGAAGGCCGATCGCGAGGCCCGGGAGGGGCTTGTCTCGAGCTACATCCACACGGGCGGCCGGGTCGGGGTGCTCATCGAGGTCAACTGCGAGACGGACTTCGTCGCGCGGACCGACGAGTTCCAGAAGCTCGTCCGGGACCTCGCGGTCCAGGTCGCGGGCCTCGCCCCGCTGTACATCGATGCCGAGCGCATCCCGGCGGCCGACCTCGCGGCCAAGCAGGCCGAGCTCCTCGCCGACGAGGCCACCCAGAAGAAGCCCGAGAACATCCGACTGCAGATCGTCGAGGGCCAGCTCAAGAAGTGGTATTCGCAGGTCTGCCTCTACGACCAGCCGTTCCGCGACGAGGAACGAACGGTCCGCGAGCTCATCACGGAGAGGATCGCCACCATCGGCGAGAACATCCGCGTCCGTCGCTTCACCCGCTACGCGCTGGGCGAAGAGCTGTGACGGAGATCGCCGGGCTTGCGGCAGCGGAAGGGCGCGCGCTTCGATATCGGCGCGTCCTGCTCAAGCTGTCCGGCGAAGCGCTCCTGGGCAACCGCCAGTACGGCGTCGATCCGGCGTTCTGCGCGTTCATCGCCCACCAGGTGGCCGAGATCCATGGTCTCGGCGTCCAGGTCGGGATCGTCGTGGGTGGCGGCAACATCTTCCGCGGGATGGCGGCCGCTGCGCGCGGGATGGACCGCGCGACCGGCGACTACATCGGCATGCTGGCCACCGTGATGAACGGCCTCGCGCTGCAGGACGCGCTCGAGCGCGCCGGCGTGCCCGACCCGGGTCATGACCGCCATCGCGATGAACGAGGTCGCCGAGCCGTACATCCGGCGCCGCGCGATCCGGCACCTGGAGAAGGGACGGGTGGCGCTCTTCGTGGCCGGCACCGGCAACCCCTACTTCACGACCGACACCGCCGCGGCGCTGCGCGCGGTCGAGATCAACGCCGAGGTCCTCCTCAAGGCGACCAAGGTGGACGGCGTCTACGACAAGGACCCGATGGCGCACGACGACGCGCGGCGCTACGCTCACCTCGACTACAGCGACATCCTCCGCGACCAGCTCAGAGTCCTCGATGCCACGGCCGTCAGCCTGTGCATGGAGAACGACCTCCCGATCGTCGTGTTCGACCTCAACCAGCCCGACAACATCACGAGGGTCGCCGCGGGCGAGCCGGTGGGGACCCTCATCTCGGGCGCCGCGGGCGCCGCTGGAGGTGCGCCGGCATGAGCAGCGAGATCATCAGCGACGCCGAGCGCAAGATGGCCCGCGCAGTCGAGGCGATGGAACGCGACCTCCAGGGCGTGCGGACCGGGCGGGCGTCGACCGCGCTCGTCGAGCGCATCCACGTCGAGTACTACGGGACCTCGACGCCGCTCAACCAGCTCGCCGGGATCAGCGTCCCGGAGCCGCACCAGATCGTCATCCAGCCGTGGGACCGGGGCGTCCTCGGGGCCATCGAGAAGGCGATCACCAAGAGCGACATCGGACTGATGCCGAACGTCGATGGGACCGTCGTCCGCCTCAACATCCCGCCCCTCACCGAGGAGCGCCGCAAGGACCTGGTGCGGGTCGTGCACAAGCGGATGGAGGAGGCGAGGGTCGAGATCCGCAACCTGCGCCGCGACGCCGCCGAGCACCTCAAGCGCGAGGAGCGCGACGGCGGCCATGGGCGCGGATGACGCGCGACGCGAACTCGAGAGCCTGCAGCGGACGACCGACCGCTACGTCGCCGAGGTCGATCGCGTCGGGGCCGCCAAGGAACAGGAGGTCCTCGAGGTCTAGTGGCTCGTGCACCCCTGGCCCGCCCGACTGATGCGCCACCATCGGCGCACGAACCGTCGGCGCACGACCGGGATGCGCTAGCGAGTCCGGACGTCCCGGTCGGCGAGGCACCGTTCCTTCCGCCCGACGACCTGCCACGCCACGTGGCGATCATCATGGACGGCAACCGGCGATGGGCGCGGCAGCAGGATCTGCCCGAGCTCGACGGCCATGCAGCCGGCGTGGAGGCCATCCGAAACCTCCTTCGGCATGCGGTGCGTCGAGGCGTTCCGGTCATGACCCTGTACGCGTTCAGCCGCGAGAACTGGGCCCGCTCCGACGACGAGGTCATCGGCCTGTTCGGCCTCCTCGAGGCGGCGATCAGGAGCGAGACCGACGAGCTGCGCGCCCAGGGCGTCCGGATCCGGCTTCTCGGGCGCCTGGACGAGCTGCCCGAAGCGACCCGGACGTCCATCGGAGACGCGTTGGCGGCGACCGCCGAGGGCGAGCGGCTCCTGCTGAACGTCGCCTTCAACTACGCGGGACGGACCGAGCTGGTCGATGCGTTCCGGCGACTCGCCGAGGGCGGCATCGCCCCCGATGAGATCGACGAGGGGACCATCAGCGCGAGCCTGTACACAGCCGGACTGCCCGACCCCGACCTCGTGATCCGGACCGGCGGCGAGCAGCGCCTGTCCAACTTCCTCATCTGGCAGTCCGCGTACGCCGAGCTGTACTTCACCGAGGCGCTCTGGCCCGACTTCGGTCCGGACGCCTTCGACGCCGCCCTCCTCGAGTTCGCCAGCCGCCATCGCCGCTTCGGCCGCTGACGGCCGGGAGTCACGATGCGAGAGCGGGCGATCAGTGCGGCTGTCCTCGTGCCCGTCCTGCTCGTCGTGCTGGCCTTCGGTGGCGTGGTCCTCGCGGCGGCGGTCGCGGTCCTCACCGTTCTCGCCGCCATCGAGGCATTCCGTCTTTTGCGGAGCGCGGGCTATGCCACGTTCTCCGCGCTCGGGACCGTGCTGGCCCTCGTGGTCGTCCTCGAGGCCGCCGTGTCCGACATGGTCGCGGGCAAGGGCCTCCTGCTCGTCGCGGTCGGGATCATCCTGATCGCGGTCGCGGGCTTCACGAAGGTGGACCCGCGCGAGGGGCTCGCCGCCTGGATGGCGACCCTGTTCGGTGCGCTGTATGTCTCGCTTCTGTCGTTCATCATCCGCCTCGGTCATGCTGCGCCGGCCGTCCCCACCGATGCGCCGCTCGCGGCCCTTGGCGCCGAGCGAGGCTGGATCCTCCTGCTCGTGTTCGCCGTCTGGTCGTACGACACCGGGGCGTATCTGGTCGGCAAGAACTTCGGCCGTACGAAGTTCCTGACCCACATCTCGCCGTCGAAGACCATCGAGGGCCTGGTCGGCGGCGTCGTCGCGTCGACGGTGGTGACCGGGATCATGCTCTGGGCGCTTGGCGTGAACCCGCTCCACGCGCTCGTCCTCGGACCCATCACGGCACTCGCCGCCCAGGCGGGCGACCTCGCGGAATCCGTGCTCAAGCGGGCAGCCGGCGCCAAGGATTCGGGCACGCTCATCCCGGGTCACGGAGGGATCCTCGACCGGGTCGATTCGTTCGTCTTCGCCGCACCGGTCGTCACGCTGTATGTCCTCGTCCTCACCGTCTGAGCGGGATCCCGACCGGACGCGACCCGGCGCGTCGCCCTCCTCGGCTCGACTGGCTCGATCGGTCGCCAGACCGTGGATGTCCTGGAGGCCCATCCCGACGGGTTCGAGGTCGTCGCGCTCGCCGCCGGGAGGAACGCCGCGCTGCTCGCGGAGCAGGCCGCTCGCCTGCGGCCCTCGGCCGTCGCGCTCGGCGACGAGGCGGGCTCCGCGGGCTGGACCTGCCGGCGGGGACGGAGCTCGTCGGCGGCGCCGACGCCCTCGAGGTCCTCGCGATCCGCGAGGACGTCGATCTCGTCATCGTGGGGACGGGTGGCGTCGTCAGCCTCCGGCCGGTCCTGGCCGCGCTTGAGCCGGCAAGGTCGTCGCCACGGCGAACAAGGAGACGCTGGTCGCCGGTGGCCACCTCGTCATGCCACTCGCCCGGGCGAGCGCGCACGCGGTCGCGGCCGCGCAACCCCGGTGATGCCTACGCGAGCCCGCTGGCCTGGCTGCGCCCCATCGATTCGGAGCACTCGGCCATCTGGCAGTGCCTCGCCGGCGAAGCCATGTCGGGTGTGGCGGCGCTCATGCTCACGGCGTCGGGCGGCCCGTTCCTGGACGCCACGCCGGCCGAGCTCGCCGCCGCGACGCCCGCGCAGGCGCTCCGCCACCCGACCTGGACCATGGGCGCCAAGATCACGATCGACTCCGCCACACTCGCCAACAAGGGCCTGGAGGTCATCGAGGCACACTGGCTGTACGATGTCCCGTACGACGCCATCGAGGTCGTCATCCATCCGCAGAGCGTCGTCCATTCCGCGGTGCGCTTCGTGGACGGATCCGTCAAGGCCCAGCTGGGCACCCCCGACATGAGACTTCCCATCCAGTACGCCCTGACCTACCCACACCGCCGTCCCTCCCCGGCCGGCGCCCCCGACCTCCTGAGCGCGGGCCGCCTCGAATTCCGCGCTCCCGACGAGGCCCGTTTTCCGGCCCTCCGGATCGCCCGCGAGGCCGGCCGCATGGGCCCGTGGGCCTCGGCGGCGCTCATCTCGGCCGACGAGGTCGCCGTCGCGCGCTTCCTCGACGGGACGCTCGGGTTCACCGGCATCCCGGCGCTCCTCGAAGCGGCGGTCGAGCGGTTCGGTGGAACCGCCGAGCCAGAGCCCGACGTCCAGCACCTGGTCGACCTCGACGCCGAGGTGCGATCGACCTTTTCGACCACCCCATTCGGAGCACATCCTTGACCTCACTCTTCCAGTCGGTCGTCACGATCGCCCTGTTCATCCTCATCCTCGGCGGGCTCGTGCTCGTCCACGAGCTCGGCCACTTCGTGACCGCGCGCCTCGCCAGGGTGCGCGTCCTCGAATTCGGGGTCGGGTTCCCGCCCCGCGCCAAGGTCCTCGCAAACAAGGGCGAGACCGTCTACACGCTGAACTGGCTGCCCATCGGCGGATTCGTGAAGCTCGAGGGCGAGGACGGCACCGACGCCGACGGACCCGCGCTCCTTCTCGGCCCAGGGTCTGCCGACCAAGCTATGGATCCTCATCGCCGGCGTCCTCATGAACATCGCGCTGGCCTTCGTCATCTTCACGGGCATCGCCCTCGGTGGTGACCCGACCATCGGCGTCATCGCCACGACCGTCCAGCCCGATTCGCCGGCCGCGGCGGCCGGCCTGCAGCCCGGCGACGTGATCGTCAGCCTCAACGGCAACGTCTACGGCGCCTTCGCCGGCATCGATCCGGTCGACCGATCTCCGGTCACATGCGGGCGAGACGGTCACGCTCGGCGTCAAGCACGCCGATGGGACCACGTCCGATGCGACGGCCACCTTGCGGACGGCCGAGGAGATCGCCGCCGGCAAGGGAGCGCTCGGCATCGGTCAGCCGAGGGGCGTCGTCCTCGAAAAGTCCCTGACGTACACGCCGGTCGAGGCCGTGAAGGTCGGCGCCCAGCGCACCGTCGATGCGCTCGGTCTCATCGTCGGTGGTCTCGGGCAGCTCGGCGACGCGATCGTCAACCGGCCCACCGAGGCGCCGCCGGTGGCAGGTCCGGTCGGGATCGCGACGCAGATCGGCGACGTGTTCTGGAAGCTCGGGCCGATCTACACGCTGTACGTCACGGCCATCCTGTCGGCCAACCTGGCGGTCGTGAACATCCTGCCGTTCCCGCCGCTCGATGGCGGCCGGATGCTGATGATCACGCTCAAGCGCTTCTTCGGCTCGAGGATCAGCGTCCGGGCGGAACAGCTCACGTACATGGTCGGGTTCGTCTTCCTGTTCGCCTTCCTGATCTGGGTCACGGGTTTCGACATCGCGCGCGGGCTCGGTGGCGGCTCCATGGCGAATCCTCAGGCCGATGCGCTCCACCGAGCGCGCTCGGCCTTCGGAGCGTAGCGTGTCACCACCATGACCCGAAGTTCGCCTGATCTCCTGCGGCCACGCCGCCGCCCGACGGTGTCCGTCGATGTCGGTGGCGTGCTCGTCGGGTCGGCCCATCCGGTCGTCGTCCAGTCGATGACCAACACGGACACCGCCGACGCCGACGCGACGGCGATCCAGGTCGCCCGGCTCGCTCATGCCGGTTCGCAGCTCGTGCGGGTGACCGTCAACACGGAGGCCGCGGCCGCGGCCGTCCCCGAGATGGTCCGCAAGGTCCGGGGCCTCGGCGTGGACGTGCCGATCGTCGGCGACTTCCACTACAACGGCCACAAGCTGCTGGCCGAGTACCCGGAGACGGCCGCGCTCCTTGCCAAGTACCGGATCAACCCGGGCAACGTCGGGGGGAAGCGGCATGACGAGAACTTCGCGACGATCGTCCGGATCGCGATCGAGAACGACAAGCCGGTCCGGATCGGGGTCAACTGGGGTTCGCTCGACCAGGCGATCCTGACCGAGCTGATGGACGCCAACGCCGAGGCAGCCGTACCGCTCGACGCCCGCGACGTGATGATCGAGGCGATGCTCCAGTCGGCCCTCCGTTCGGCGGAGCTGGCCGAGGCGACCGGGATGCGCCACGACCGGATCATCCTGAGCGCGAAGGTGTCGGGCGTCCGCGACCTCGTCGACGTCTACCGGTTGCTGGCGGGCCGCTGCGACTACCCGCTCCACCTCGGGCTGACCGAGGCCGGGATGGGCGACAAGGGGATCGTCGCTTCCACGGCGGGCCTCGCGATCCTGCTCAACGAAGGGATCGGCGACACGATCCGGGTGTCGCTCACGCCCGAGCCCGGCGCGCCGCGCGAGCGCGAGGTCGAGATCGCCCAGCAGGTCCTCCAATCGATGGGGCTGCGTTCGTTTCTGCCGCAGGTGTCCGCCTGCCCGGGCTGCGGCCGGACGACCTCGACGTTCTTCCAGGAGATGGCCCAGCAGATCCAGGGCTACCTCAAGGACCAGATGCCGGTCTGGCGCGAGACGCATCCGGGCGCCGAGGAGCTCCGGGTCGCGGTCATGGGCTGCGTCGTCAACGGCCCGGGCGAATCGAAGCACGCCGACATCGGCATCTCGCTGCCTGGGACCTTCGAGGAGCCGGTCGCGCCGGTCTTCATCGACGGCCGCCTCGATCGCACGTTGCGTGGCGACGGGCTCGTCGCCGAGTTCATCGGCATCCTCGAGGACTACGTTGACCGCCGGTTCCCGAGCCCGACTCCGGTCGAGGGGTGGCGCGGGGTCGCGGCGGACCGTCGCTGCCGATTCGGACGCTGCCCGCGGAGGCTCCGGCGATTGAGGGGTCCACCCCTCCGGGTGTATACTTCGCGTCCAACTGAACGGCCGCTCCGCGACGTGGGTGACCCCCACGTTTCTTTTTGAGCGGACCGTCAATACCTGCACAGCGAACGGAGGTCATCGTGAGTCGAGACTTCGTCGGTGCCCTCCTCCAACTCAACGCCGAAAAGCAGATCTCTCGCGAGCAGCTCATCGGGGCCGTCGAGGACGGCATCCAGTCCGCCTACCGGCGCGTCGCCGGTGATGAGGATATCCACGTCCGGATCGATGCCGAGACCGGCAAGATCCGCGTCTTCCGCGCGCGCCGCGTGGTCGGCGAGATCGAGGACGAGCTGACCGAGATCACCGTCGCCGACGCGCGCACCCACGATCCGAACGCCGTGGTCGGCGATCTCGTCGAGACGGAGCAGCTCGACGGCGATGTGTTCGGGCGGATCGGCGCCCAGACGGCCAAGCAGATCGTCCTGCAGCGGATCCGCGAGGTCGAGCGCGACCAGGTCTTCGACCAGTTCGCAAGCCGCGAAGGTGAGCTGATGACCGGGACCGTGAACCGGGTCGAGCCGCGGGCGATCATCCTCGACGTCGGCAAGAACGTCGAGGCGATCCTCGCGACCACCGAGCAGAGCACGCTCGAGCACTACCGGATCGGCCAGAACGTCAAGGCGTTCGTGCTGGAGGTCCGCCGCTCGACGAAGGGTCCCCAGATCTTCGTCAGCCGCACTCACAAGGGCTTCCTGAAGCGCCTGTTCGAGCTCGAGGTCCCCGAGATCCACAGCGGCACCGTCGAGATCAAGGCCATCGCCCGTGAGGCCGGCAGCCGCTCGAAGGTCGCGGTCTCCTCGCGCCAGGAGGGCCTCGACCCGGTGGGCGCGACTGTCGGCCAGCGCGGCGCCCGCGTCCAGGCCGTCGTCGCGGAGCTGTCGGGCGAGAAGATCGACGTGATCCCGTGGTCGGACGACCCCGCGGTCTTCGTGGCAAACGCGCTCAGCCCGGCGCAGGTGCTGGGCGTCGACATCGACGAGGAGCATCGGATCGCGAGCGTGACCGTCCCCGAGCGGATGCTGTCGCTGGCGATCGGGCGCGAGGGACAGAACGCCCGGCTTGCGGCGCGCCTGACCGGCTGGCGGATCGACATCCGCAGCGACGTGTCGGTCGCCGAGGCGCGGGCAGCGACCGCCGCCGCACTGGCCGAGGCCAACATGTCCAACGCCGCGGAGGGACCGGCTGGAAAGGCCCGCGGCGGCGGACCGTGCCGGCGAGGCGGGCTCTGGCGGCGCGCAGCCGGCGGCGCGGACGTCGCGCGGTTCGACCAAGACAAAGACATCGACTGCGACGTCCGAGGAAGCCGACACCGGCAACGGCACCGGCCCCGGCTCGGACGCCAACGGAGCACAGCCGGCTGACGCCGCCACCGAGGAGGTGGCGTCGTAGACCGGTCACCCCGCGGCGTCATACCCCGGCGTCTTCCCAACCGTTCCTGCGTCGCCTGCCGCACGGTCCGTGCCAAGCGGGAGCTGCTGCGCATCGTGCGGACTCCCGACGGCCGCGTCGTCCACGATGAGACCGGTCGACTGGCCGGCCGGGGCGCATACGTCTGCCGGTCGGGCGACTGTCTCGAACGAGCCATCACCAAGGGCGCCCTCAGCCGGGCGCTGAAAACCCCGCTGCCGGCCACGTTGGAAGCGACGCTGGCCGGAAGCATCACCACGACCACAACGACGATCGAAGGAGGAGCGCGTGGCCAGGAGTAGGAGCGGCACTCGCGGTCGGCGCGGCCCGCGCAAGCCACCGCGTCGCGAGGGCGCGTTCGCGAGCGCCGGCGTCCAGACGCTGGACCCGCGCGAACGTGGACCGATCGAGCTGCCCGGAACGATCACCGTCAAGGAGCTCGCGGAGCTGCTCGGCGTCAACCCGGCGGACATCATCCGCGAGCTGATCAAGAGCGGGATCTTCGCGACGATCAACCAGCTCGTCGACCGCGACACGGCATCGCTCGTCGCCGGCGAGCTCGGCTACGAAGTGGCCGAGACCGTCCACGTGCCCGGCTCGAACGGGGCCGACGGCGAAGAGGCCGAGGCCGGCGAGGCCACCAAGGAGGTCCTCTTCGAGGAGGACGATGCGGCCCTTCTCCAGCCGCGGGCGCCCATCGTGACGGTCATGGGGCACGTCGACCACGGGAAGACGAGCCTGCTCGACGCCATCCGCACGACCGAGGTCGCGGCCGGAGAGCGCGGTGGGATCACCCAGCACATCGGCGCGAGCGAGGTGGTCAAGGACGGCAAGCGGGTCGTGTTCCTGGACACGCCCGGCCACGAGGCGTTCACGGCCATGCGTGCCCGCGGTGCCCGGGTCACGGACATCGCGGTCGTGGTCGTCGCGGCCGATGACGGCGTCATGCCCCAGACACTCGAGGCGATCAGCCATGCCAAGGCGGCCAAGGTGCCGATCATCATCGCCCTCAACAAGATCGACAAGCCGGATTCGAACCCCGACCGGGTGAAGACCGAGCTCACCGAAGCGGGGATCGTCGTCGAGGAGTACGGCGGCGACGTCCCGCTCGTGCCGGTTTCGGCGAAGACGCGCATCGGGCTCGACGAGCTGATCGAGATGATCCTCCTCGTCGCCGACCTGCAGGAGTTGAAGGCCAACCCGAAGCGGTCCGCCGTCGGGACGATCGTCGAGGCACAGCTCGACAAGGGCCGCGGCCCGGTCGCGACTGCCATCGTCCAGACGGGCACTCTCAAGGTCGGTGACATCATCGTCGTCGGCGAGACGTTCGGGCGCGTTCGTGCCCTCGAGAACGACGCCGGCAAGCGCGTCAGCAAGGCCGGTCCGGCGACGGCCGTCGTCATCCTGGGCCTGTCCGAGGTCCCGCAGGCGGGTGACATCCTCCGCGTGGTCGGCGACGACAAGGAAGCCCGCGCCATGGTCGAGTCGCGCAAGGCCGCGAACGCGGCCCGAGCGGGGGATTCGAGCGGCCGGGCCACCCTCGAGGACCTCTACCGCCAGATCCAGGCCGGTCAGGCCAAGGAGCTGCGGATCATCCTCAAGGCGGACGTGTCGGGCTCGCTGGGCGCCATCACGCACGCCCTGGAGCAGCTCGACCAGGAGGAGATCCGGCTCAACGTCCTGCTCGAGGGCGCCGGAGACATCACCGACAACGACATCATGCTCGCGGCGGCGTCGAACGCGATCGTCGTCGGCTTCAGCACCAAGATCACCGAGACCGCCAGGCGCGCGGCCGAGGTCGAGGGCGTCGATGTCCGTCTCTACGACATCATCTACAAGCTGACCGACGACATCGAAGCCGCGCTCAAGGGCCTGCTCGAGCCGGAGATCGTCGAGGTCGTCGAGGGTCGGGCCGAGGTCCGCCAGGTCATCCGGGTCGGGAAGAGCACGGTCATCGCCGGCTCGTTCGTCACCGACGGACGGATCGTCCGCGGCGGCAACGCCCGGGTCTGGCGGAGCGGCAAGGTGATCGCAACCGACCGGATCGAGTCCCTGCGGCGCTTCCGCGACGACGTCCGCGAGGTGCAGCAGAACTACGAGTGCGGCATCGGCCTGGCCAGCTTCCACGAGATCCTGGAAGGCGACGTGCTCGAGTGCTTCACGTCGCAGACCGTCAGTCGAGTGGCCAGCTAGGACGTGGTCGGCGCAGTGGCGCCCGATGCCTGCGTTCCATGCTCGGGGGACTCGGCCAGGTTACCTTGGCGCGCGCTCCGGTCTTCTCGGAAGCGCGAGCGATCGGGCGCGTCCAGGTCGTCCGTGGCCGGGGTTGCGTTGACGGCCAGTCGACGACAGGCGGTCCGTGAGGCAGCGCCAGGCTCAGTGGCGGTTTCCGCCGGCGTTCTGTTGACTCCCAGTCGACAAGGGGCGCTCCGTGAGGCGCCCGGCGCGTCCCCTGGTGTCGCGGCCGGCATGTCGTTGACTGCCAGTCGACAAACGGCGCTCCGGGGCGCCTCCGCGGTTGGCGCTGCCGGCATTTCGTTGACCGCCACTCAACAGACGCCCTCCGGCGACCCGTCTCGCGCGTTCGCACGGTGGCTGCGGCCGGCATTTCGTTGACTGCCAGGCGACAGGAGGTGGTCCCGCGAGGCGTCCGGCGCGTTCGCGGGTGCTGCGGCCCGCGCCGGAACGTCCTGGCCGCTTGGCGCTGTCACTCTCGGGCCGTCGGTCTCGTGAGCCAAAGGACCGAGCGGGTCGACGAGCTGCTTCGGCAGGAGATCGGGGCGATCGTGGGGCGGGACATCGCGGATCCGCGGGTCGGGTTCGCGACGATCACCTCGGTCGAGACGACGCCCGACTTGCGCCACGCGAAGGTCTGGGTGAGCGTGATCGGCCAGCCTGCGGAGCGCGAGGCGACCATGGCCGCGCTGCGCCACGCGGTGCCGTTCATCCGTCACCAGCTGGGTGGAACGCTGCGCCTCAAGCGGATCCCGGACCTCCATCTCCAGCTCGACGACACCGCCGAGCGCGGGACGCGGATCCTCCAGCTGCTGTCCGAGCTCGAGGCCGGCTCGGCGCCAGAATCTGACGCTCCCCTCGCCGAGTCGCTGCCGACGCCCAGCGCCCGCCTGCCGCACGAAGGCGACCTCGGCGAGGAGCCGCCGTCCGCGGTCGTGCCGCCGGCGCCGCGCGCCCCCCGATCCCGCCGCGGGGCCACACGACATCACCCGGCCTCGCACAAGAAAGCGCGCCGATGACCGTCGGCCTCGCGCCTTGCCTCTCCGCAGTCATGCCGCTGCCGTCCGCAGTCATGCCGGTGCCGCCGTCCGCGATCGTGCCGCCGCCGCACCTCGCCGCGGTCGAGCCGCCGGTGCCGCGCCCCCCGGATCGCCTCGCGGGGCCACGGCACGTCCGTCGCCTCGCCCCGGAACGCGCGCCGATGACCGTCGACCTCGCGCCATACCTCCTCCGCGGTCCCGGACGTCGTCGTCCAGCGGCTCCGCGGCGCCCGACGAGTGCTCGCGGTCAGCCACGAGAACCCCGATGCCGACACGCTCGGGGCGTCGCTCGGCGTCTCCTACCTCGTCGAGTCGATGGGCGGGACGGTGGACCTGATCTGCACCGACCCGGTCCCACCGCTGTACGACTTCATGGCCGGGATCGAGCGCTTCCGGACCGATCCTGTGCCCGATGCCCCGTACGACCTCGTCGCGATCTCGGATTGCGGCTCGCTCGATCGGATCGGCGAGGTCGGTGTCCGTCATGCCGACCTGTTCGCGCGGCTGCCGCGCGTCGTCATCGACCACCACGCCTCGAACGCGTCGGCAGGCGATGCCGACTGGATCGACCCCGGAGCCGCCGCGACGTGCGAGATGATGGCGCTGCTCGCCGGGCGACTCGGGATCGGCCTCGGCCTGGCCGACGGTGCGATGGCGGCCGCCCTGATGGCTGGGATCGTCATGGACACCGCCACCTTCGCCCATCCCAACGCGACGCCGCGCACGCTGACCGTCGCCGCCGCTCTCGTGGAGGCCGGCGCGCCGCTGTCTGACATCTCTCGACGGCTCTACAGGACCAAACCCGCCGCCCAGCTCCGGTTGTTCGGTCGTGTCCTCGACCGCCTCGAGCAGTCCGCCGACAGGCGCGTCGTCTGGTCGAGCATCACCGACTCCGACCTGGCCTCGACCGGCGCCGAGCGCGCGCACAGCGAAGGGATCATCGACCTCCTCTCGCAGGCCGAGGCGGCCGAGGTCGCGATCGTCTTCAAGGATGCGGGCCCGGAGACGCGGGTCAGCGTGCGGACCAGACCCGGCGGAGTTGACGCGACCGTGCTGACCGGCCGGTTTGGCGGTGGCGGACATGCGCGCGCGGCGGGCGCCACCGTCCAGGCGCCTCTGGCCGAGGCCCGCCCGCCGGTCCTCGCCGAAGCCGAGCGACTCGTCGCCGAGCTGGGTCGCTGACCGTGGCGCGTTCGTCGCTCGGCCCCGGCCTCGACGGCATCCTCGTCGTCAGCAAGCCCGCCGGCCCCACCTCGCACGACGTCGTCGGGCTCGTCCGGCGACTGGCGGCGACGAAACGGGTCGGTCACGGCGGGACGCTCGATCCGTTCGCGTCCGGTGTTTTGCCGATCTTCCTGGGGCATGCGACACGCGTCGTCGAATACCACCTCGGCGACCGCAAGGGATATCGCGCGACTGTCTGTCTCGGAGCCTCGTCCACGACCGACGACCTCGAGGGCGAACTGACGCCCGCCGCGGGCCGCGCGCCTGACCGGGCCGCCCTCGAGGCGGCGCTCCCCGGTGTGACCGGCACGATCTCGCAGCGGCCGCCGGCCTTCAGCGCGATCAAGGTCGCCGGACGCCGCGCCTACGCACTTGCCAGGGCAGGCGAGACGGTCCTGCTGCCCACCCGCGAGGTGACGATCCATTCGATCGATCTCGTCTCGTGGGACGACACGGATCCGGACCGCCCGATCGCCATCATCGACGTGGCCTGCTCGGCAGGTACCTACATCCGGGCGCTTGCCCGGGACCTCGGGGAGTCGCTCGGCAGTGCCGCCTATCTCGGCTCGTTGACGCGGACGGCATCCGGTCCGTTCACGCTCGATGGCGCGGCGAACCTCGAGGACATTCGCTCGCTCGCAGCCGACGGGCCGGCCGGCCTCTCCGCGATCCTCCGTCCCCTCGACACAGGGCTTGACGCGTTCCCGATCGTGGCGCTCACATCGGCGGAGGTCGCGGCGGTGGCCCGCGGCCAGTTCGTTCGGCCCGGCGCCGGTCTGCCCGACCAGGCCGAACACTATCGCCTGACCGATCCCGATGGCCGGATCGTCGCGATCGCCTCCGCTGCCGCCGGCCGGCTCGCACCCGACAAGGTCTTCGTCAGCCCGGCCGGGCCGGAGAGCTCGGACGCCGTCGCGACGTCGGTCAGGCCGCCGTCGGCGACCACGCGCCTCGCCTGAGCCTTCCATGGACGTCGTCCCAGGCATCGACTCGCTCGCCCGGGAGCACGGTCCCGCATTCGTGGTCGTCGGCGTCTTCGACGGCCTCCATCTGGGCCATCGCTACCTCCTGGATCACCTCGTGACCGGCGCGGACGAACGCGACGCCAAGCCGATGGTCATCACCTTCGACCACCACCCCGACGAGATCCTCACGGGCAGCGCGCCGCCGCTCCTGCTCGATCCGGAGGAGCGCCTCGAGCGGCTCGCCGCCGCGGGCGTCGAGGTGACCGTCGTCCAGCACTTCGACGCCGCGCTCCGACAGACGCCCTACGACGTCTTCGTCGACCGCATCCGCGCGCGGGTCGCGCTGGAGGGGTTCCTGATGACCCCGGACGCGGCCTTCGGGTACGAACGCCGGGGCACGCCCGAGACCCTTGCGGCCCTCGGCCGGCAGGACGGCTTCGATGTGGTCGTCGTCCCGCCGTTCGACCTGGGCGGCAGGCCCGTTCGCAGTTCCGAGATCCGGGACGCGATCGCCACCGGGGACCTGGGGCTCGCGACTGCCCTCCTCGGCCGGCCGGTCACGCTCACGGGGTGGGCGGACGACGGCGGCCCAGACCACCATCGACTGCGCTTCTCACTGCCGACGGCCCTGCCTCCGGACGGCACGTATCCGGCCCGGATCGCCGGCGCCGACGCCGTGCTCGAGATCCGGGCGGGAGTGACGATCATCCGACCCCGGGCGAGGTCCCGTCGGGTGACGGTGGAGCTCCTGGGCGACTGACGCGAGCGGTGGGGCCGGTCAGAGGCCGGGCCGCCAGAGGGGCTCGGCGACGCCGCGCTCATGATTCTCGAAGCGAGCCATGACGAACAGCACGTCGGACAGGCGGTTGAGATAGGGGAGCACGTACTCGCCGATCGCCTCGTCGCGCGCGAGCCCCACCGTCTCCCGCTCGGCGCGCCGGCAGACCGTCCGCGCGACGTGGAGCTGGGCGGCTCCGGGCGAGCCACCGGGCAGAAGGAAGTTGGCGAGGGGCCCGACGGCCGCATTGAACTCGTCGATGAGCGCCTCGAGCGCCTCGACATGACGGGCCTCGACGGTCGGGATCCGCGCGCGGCGGGGGTCGTCGGACGGCCAGCACAGGTCCGATCCGAGATCGAACAGCTCGTTCTGGATGACGGGCACGACCGCGGCCAATCGATCGCACAGGCCGACCGCCAGCGCGACCCCGAGGAGCGAGTTGAGCTCGTCGACCGTCCCATACGCGGCCACGCGGGCCGAGTCCTTGGGTACCCGCTGACCTCCGCCCAGGCCGGTCATGCCTTCGTCGCCGGTCTTCGTGTAGATCCTCGTCAGCCGTGGCATGCGGCCATTGTCGCGCACCGGCCTGTGTCGCGAGCCTCGGCGTACCATCAGCGATCATGGACGTCGCCGTCGGGCCGACTCTCGCCGTCTACGCGGTCATCATGCTGGTCATCGTGATCGTCGTCGGTGCCGTCGTCTGGCTCATGCGTCGCGCACGCTAGATCGGGCGCGCGAACCGGTTCACGAGCCCGCGACTGGTATCAGGGACACGGACGTCGCCCTCGGACGAGCGGGGCTTCGTCGCTGTTTCATCGGGTGGTCCTGTCGACCGCCAGGGTGGCTCGGCGTCGGGTCGGCGGGGCTCTCCGCGGTCGGTGCGACCACTGGGTGCATCGGATCGACCAACTTCGTGGTCCGCGGCGACTCGCTGCCGGCTCAGGGGCGTCGCCGCCGGTCCATACGACCACCAGGTGAAACCAACAGCTCTGCATTCCCGTCGGCGCTCACGGCGCGCCTTGGACCGCCAGCCGCTCGGCTCCTGCCGGTTCCGGTCGGCACAAACGATGAGATCGTTGATCTCGCGTTACGGCATTTGCCGCTTCGAGCCTCGACTGGTAACATCCGCGGGTCATAGATAGAAGACATATGTAATCACGTCGTGTTCGGAGGAACGAGTGCCGCTTGCGCGGGAATTGAAGCAGGAGATCATCACCGGGTATGCCACCAAGGAAGGTGACACCGGATCGCCGGAGGTCCAGGTCGCGCTCCTGACGGAGCGGATCAAGGAGCTGACCGGGCATCTCAAGAGCTTCCCCAAGGACAATCATTCGCGCCGCGGCCTCCTCAAGCTCGTCGGCCAGCGCCGCCGCCTTCTCGCCTACCTGATGAAGAAGGACAGCGCGCGCTACCGTGTCGTCATCGGACGACTCGGACTGCGCCGCTAGGCACCGCCGCACCCGGGCCCCGGCACAGACCGGGGTCCTGTCGCATCCGGCGCCAAACGGCCCAGCAAGGCCGATCTGCCCGCAGGTCGTCGCCCTCCTCCGCGACCAAGGAGGAAGATCTCTCTTGTCTCACACATTCGAGACACAGCTCGGCGGTCGAACGCTGACCATCGAGACCGGCAAGCTTGCACGCCTCGCCGGCGGCGCCGTCACCGTCCGCTACGGTGACACCTTCGTGCTCGGGACGGCCAATCGGTCCGACCCGCGGCCCGGGCTCGACTTCTTTCCGCTCACCGTCGAGTTCGAGGAGCGGATGTACGCCGCGGGCAAGATCCCGGGCGGCTTCATCAAGCGCGAGGCGCGCGCGTCCGAGGCAGCCACCCTGGCCGCCCGGCTGACCGACCGCCCCATCCGCCCGCTCTTCCCCGAGGGCTACAAGGACGACATCCAGCTGGTCATCACGGTCCTCTCGACCGACCAGGAGAACGAGCCCGACATCCTCGGCACGGTCGCGGCCTCGGCCGCCCTGACGATCAGCGAGATCCCGTTCGCGGGTCCCGTCGGCGCCGTGCGCATCGGCCGGATCGACGGCCAGTTCGTCGTCAACCCGACCTACAGCCAGCTCGAGGAGTCGGAGCTCGACCTCGTCGTCTCCGGCACCCGCGACGCGATCATGATGGTCGAGGCGGGCGCCAAGCTCCTGCCCGAGGACGTGATGGCCGAGGCCATCCTGTTCGGTCATCGCGCGCTCCAGCCGCTCATCGACATCCAGGAGCAGCTCCGCGAGGCGGTCGGCAAGACCAAGAGCACGCCATACCTCGAGCCGGGCACGGGCTCGGTCCTCGACTTCACCAAGGCGGTCGATGCCGGCGGTGAGTTCGTCGTCCTCGACGTCGAGACCACTGGCACGGACCCGAAGATGGCCGACCTCGTCGAGATCGCGGGCGTCAAGGTCAAGGGCGGCAAGATCGTCGATCGCTGGTCGACGTTCGTGAACCCCGGCCGGCCGATCGTCGGCAACCAGATGCACGCCATCACCGACGGCGACGTCAAGAAGGCTCCGAGCCCCGCCGACGCCGCGCGCCAGGCGCTCGATTTCGCCGGCGATGCGCTCATCGTCGGTCACTCGGTCGGGTTCGACCTCGGCTTCATCGAGGCCGCCCTCGGCGACGGGACGCCACATCGAGCCGGGCCGCTACCTCGACACCCTGGTGCTCGCGCGCGAGGGATACCCCGACCTCGAGAACTACAAGCTGCCGACGCTGTCGCACTTCTTCGGCATCGACCTCGCGCAGGCGCATCGCGCGCTGCCCGACGCCGAGGCGACGGCCAACCTGCTCATCTGGTTCGGCAACGACCTGCCGGGTCGGATCAACGCCCTCAAGGACGGGATCGCCGCATCGGTCCATGCCAGCCGGACCGGCGGGGACGCCAAGGGGCTGCTCGAGTCCGCACGCCGCGAGGCGCGGGTCAGCAAGAGCCTCTACAACCTCATCTACAAGAAGGTCTGCCGCCAGCTCGCCCTCGACGAGGGGATCCGGATGGACGGCCGCGGCCTGACCGACCTGCGCCAGATCACGGTCGAGGTCGGGCTGCTCCCGCGGACCCACGGCTCGGGCCTCTTCACCCGCGGCGAGACGCAGGTGCTGACGATCGCGACGCTGGGCGCGTCATCGGACGTCCAGCGGATCGACACGATCAGCCCGCGGACCGAGAAGCGCTACATCCACCACTACAACTTCCCGCCCTATTCGACCGGCGAGAACAAGCCGATGCGCGGCCCCAGCCGGCGCGACATCGGTCACGGCAACCTGGCGGAGCGGGCGCTCATCCCCGTCCTGCCCAGCCACGACGATTTCCCGTACGTCATCCGGCTCGTGTCCGAGTGCATGTCGTCCAACGGCTCGACGTCGATGGCCTCGACCTGCGGCTCGACGCTCGCGCTGATGGACGCCGGCGTGCCGATCTCGGCCCCGGTCGCGGGTGCCGCGATGGGCCTGATCAGCGAGCCCGACGGCCGGTTCGTCGTCCTGACCGACATCCTCGGCAAGGAGGACTCGGTCGGTGACATGGACTTCAAGGTGACCGGCACGCGGGACGGCATCACCGCCCTGCAGATGGACATCAAGGTCCAGGGCATCAACGAGGCGATCATCCGCAACGGCCTCAAGCAGGCCCTGGCGGCGCGTCTCGAGATCCTCGACAAGATGACCCAGGTGCTGCCCGAGGCGCGCGAGGTCATGAGCGACTTCGCGCCGCGGATCATCACCATCAAGATCAACCCCGAGAAGATCCGCGAGATCATCGGCAAGGGCGGCTCCATGATCCGCAAGATCCAGGAGGAGACCCAGACCGAGATCAACGTCGAGGACGACGGCACCGTCGAGATCGCGGCGGTGTCGGGCGAGAACTCGCGCAAGGCGATCCAGTGGATCGAGAGCCTGACCCGCGAGGTCGAGATCGGTGCGCTGTACCTCGGCAAGGTCACCCGGATCATGGGCTTCGGCGCCTTCGTCGAGATCCTGCCGGGCAAGGAAGGCCTGGTCCGCATCGGCGAGCTCGCCGACTACCACGTGCCGACCGTCGAGGACGTCGTGTCCGTCGGCGACGAGGTCATGGTGGTCGTCACCGAGATCGACCGCCAGGGCCGGGTCAACCTCTCCCGCAAGGCCGCGATGCAGCGCCACCTGGCGAAGGAATCGGTCTAGGGATCGGGTCCCACTATCGGAACATCGAACGAGCCGCCGGGCGACCGGCGGCTCTTTGAATTCGCCGGCCGCTGCCGTCGTCGCGTGTCAGGCGACAGGACTCCCTGCGATGCGAGCGGGACCGCACCAGAACGGGCAATCTGTGCGCGTGACTCGGGAGCTCGTTGTCGTTTCGGCGCCCGATCCGAAGTGGGCAGAACGCGCCGCGGTTCTCATCGCGGCGCTGCGTGGCGCGCTCGGAGCTGGAGCGCTGCGGATCGACCACGTCGGGAGTACTGCAATCCCGGCAATGGATGCGAAGGATGTTCTCGACATCCAGGTGAGCGTCACGGACTTGATCGACGCGCAAGAGCGCTTCGACGCGCCCCTCCACGGTCTGGGCTTTGCGCGAGCTCCGAATGGAACCCGTGACCATGTACCGGCAGGTCGAAGTGATGATCCGGCCCTCTGGGCCAAGCGCTTCTGGTCACGCAGGGGCTCCGGCGGGGACGTCAATCTTCACGTGCGGGTGAGCGGATCGCCGAACGAGCGACTCGCGCTCCTGTTCCGGGACTGGATGTGCGCCCACCCGCAGGCGGTCATCGCGTACTCGGCAATCAAGCGATCCCTCGCCGCGGCGCTACCCGACCTGGACGCCTACGCTGAGGTGAAGGACCCGATCGTCGATCTGGTGATCGTCACCGCCGAAGAGTGGGCGATGGAGACAGGGTGGAGCACATCGACCCAGCCGGCGGGTTGGCGCCCATAAGCGGCACGAATCACGTCGTCGTCCACGCCCTTCGGGCGGCCGCCAAGTGTTCTAGCGCACCGTTGCTGACCGGGGAGTCCCCTCGCCAGACTCGCCCGAATCTCGCCTTGACGTTGCAGCTTGCGGCGCCAGACTGGTCGGATGAACCCCAACCAAGACGGTTGGTTCTCGGCGCTGCCGTGGGTTCTCGCCCTTCTCGGTCTCGCTGTGCCGATGATTGGCAGCGGCTTGATCGGCTGGCCGTTCGTGATCGGGTGGCTGGTCCTCTTGTTGCTGCTCCGGTGGATTCGCCCGCTCGCCGACGCTGACCGTACCAGTCAGATAGTGGCGGGCGTCGGAGCACTCCTATGCCTGGCTCTGCTCAGCACGTTTGGTGGCCTCTACTTGGTGCCTGCGGTCACCGTCTGGTTGCTGCTGGTTGCGCGGCGTCGCGACCCGGAGCCACGGCCCATCCGCTGACATTGGGAAGTCGCCGGGCGGGTGACATTCGCGAACGCTGTGGGACCGAGAGGGCCTCTCTCTGGGCGGGCGTGAGTGCGCCCTAACGTCCGAGATTCTTTCCTGTATCTATTCCACGCGGATGCGAGCAGACTCGCAAGACGGCAGGGAGGCAATGAACCGGGGGTTCGACAGCGCTTCGTCCCATCACGGTCGCTACCCCGCGGCGCTGTGCCAATGGCGAGACCGCCCCTGTCGTTGGGCGTCTGCGCCCAGAAGGGAGTGGCCTCATGACCTCTCGTTCGGTCGGCTCACGGTTCCGGATTGCCGTGGTCGTCTGCTTGGCCACAGCGGCTCTGGCCCTGGTCCCATCGGCCTCGGCGGCCTCGCACAAGGCATTCCACCTGGAAAAGGTCTGCGACACCGGCACGCATTGCACGGTCACGGCGTCGGACCTGGGCGCCATCCCAGTGGGGACCGAGATCAACTACAGCGGGCCAGATCCCGACCACCTCGTGGCCGTGTTCATCGTCAAGAACGGCAGTGCGACCGGTCAATGTGCGATCGGCAGCATCTTCGGTGACCCGTCGCTCCCGGGCACGTGCTTGTTCGAGACGGGGACCGGGCGCTTCACTCAGTTCCACCTCGATGTTGCCGTCACGTTCGACGGTGCCAACTGGTTCTGGGACGGCTCGTACTGGTTTGGTGGCGGCAACTGAGGAGAGTTCGCGTTCCAATCGGCCGCGAACTGCGGGTCGAGCAAGGAACTGCCGGATCCACACGAAGCCTGTCAGGCGAAAGGGGCTGGCAGGCTTCTCATTTCGCTTGTGATCACGGGGTGCCGATCCGCTGTGGCCGCCAATGGGACTTCGCAGTCCTGCCTTCGCGCGGTCAGCCTGGCTGGGATGGCTGATGGCCCTCGGTCACGATCCGATCCCTCGAGTGACACTGACGCACGCTGTGCGATCGCAGCGTGCGGTCTCCGGTTGCACACGCTACCGTCCGCGCCCATGGCTGGTCGTCCTATCCCCTAGGGTCCTGGCGAAGTCGCAAATCGGTGCAGAGGATCGGCGATGCTTGTGATGGATCTCAGGCTCTCTGCCGAGCAGGTCCTCGAGGAGTGCCGTCGCCGCGGGCTCGTGGTACAAAGCGAACGCCAGCTGGCCGGGCGTACCGGCAGCCACCATTGGCATCTTCGGGTTCCGGGCCGTCCAGGCACCCTGGAGTTGAACATGTGGCAGAACCGGGTCTGGGTGAACGTTCATCCGCTGCGCGACGGCGGCTGGGCAACCGCCATGGCCCATGAGCTGTCCGGCCTCCGAGCTCTCAAGCCATGAGTGCCGCATCGTCCTTACCCGGGCTGACCTGGAAGGATCTCAGCGCGGTTCGCCCGGATATCGCCGCCACGGGCCAACGGCTCCTCTACACCCGGCACGCACCGTGAGCCTCAGTGACATTCGCCAACACTGAGCGATGCGAGGGTCTCGTAGCCGACGCCCGGGGACTTCGTCAGGCACGTCGCGATCCGCCCGAGTGCGCCGCTCTTGCCAAACCGGTCGCTAGTACCCGAGAGCGTCGAACGCGGCCGGATAGACGATCCGACCGGCGAGATCGGGACTGTATCCCGCGAGCCGCTTGACCATGAACGCTTCGTCGGGGATCTTCGGATGCGGGGAGATGAAGCCGAGCACGCTCGTCCGCTCGAAGCCGAAGCGAGGATAGTACGCGGCAACGCCCTCGACCATGACCGCAGGCTCGCCTGCTGCTTCGGCGCGGCCGAGCGCGTCCCGGATCAGCCGTGACCCCACACCGATGCGCTGGCGGTCAGGCCGAACCGACATCGGCGTGAGATTGAGGATCCTTGTACGGGATCCGCCTTCAACGCCGACCCAGCTGAGCATCACGTGAGCAATCACACCGGAGGAGTCCTCGGCGACCAACGCCAGCTCCGGGATGAACTGCTCCGAAGCCCGGATGCGCTCGACGAACGCGGCGACCTCGTCGCGTTGTCGGACGAATGCCGCGCGCACAACCTCTGCGATCACGGGACGGTCCGCGTCGCGCTCCGGACGAATGACGACGCCCTCGGCCACAGATGGCGATGGTAAATGGGGCACGCTGTTCGCGCCGCGCGTCCGCACGGGACGCCCGCTCTCGCCCCGACGCCCCGACAACGCCGCGCGTGGTAAGCAACGTTCAATGTGGGGTACCCAGGATGCCGAGGGTTATTGGCGCACGCTTTGTGACCATTCGGTCTCTCGCTGGGGTGCCTCGCATTGCTCGCTGATGCGGTGGACGTTCGAGGCCGCGGTGCGCCTCGCCGGCACCGAAACAGGCGAGTTCAGGCCATGGACGGCTTCCTGACTGCTGACCATGCGGAACGTCTACGCGGCCTCACATCCGGGATCTCAGCACATCGACCTCGCAGCCTGGTGAGAACGGGTCGAAGCCGTTCTGGACCAGCCAGCGGACCGCGACCAGGCTTCGCCACGACCACCACGCGCGGATCACGTCGACATCGACGTCGGTGCCGTAGCCGGCGACGACGTCGCCAAGGCGCTCCTCGTGTCCGAGCGTCAAGGTGGCGAGGTCGTACAGGGCATCGCCCGGGCCCGCCTCGGACCAGTCGATCACGCCGGTGATCTCCTGAACGTCGACGAACACGTGCGTGACCTGCAGGTCGCCATGCGTGAACACCGGTGTCCACGGCCGGAGCGCAGCCTCGGCGACCCGGCGGTTGCGCGTGACCAAGGCGGTGGGTAGGACTCCGTTCGTGACCAGCCAGTCGCATTCGCTGTCGAGGCGCGATGCCAACTCGTCGAGGCTCCGACCGGGCCATGGCGGCAGCGGCGCGTCGTGCAGCATCCGTGCGGCGGCACCCGCCGCGGCCCACGCCGCCGGCGACGCGGTCGACGGCTCGCCGAGGCGGCCGAGTGCCGTGCCTGGGAGGGCGGCGAGCGCGAGCACGGGCGGCTTTCGCCACAGGACCTCCGGAGTCGGGATCGGCGCCATGGCCATCGCCTCGACCTCGATGTCGGTGCGCGTCTGATCAGCGTCGATCTTCAGGAACACGTCACCGACGCGCAGGGTCGCGCGCTCGTGGTGGGCGACGACGACCTCGACCTCCTCCACGTCGGCCATTATCCCGACGATGAACACCGACGTCACCGCGTGCAACGCGCACGCTATCGAAGCTGACGTTGGTTCGGCGTGCGCCCCGCAGTTGGCCCCCAGTCCTGATTGCGGCACTTGTCGCAGGCTGCGCTTCGCCTGGGGGCGAGGACGCTCTTCGCCGAATTCGTCGTCGCCGTCGGGGTACCTCGCGCCGCAGACGTAGACCTGCCCGAGCGGTGACCAGGCTTGCGTCAGGATGCCGAGCCTGACGTGTTCCTGTCTGACTTCCGGCTGGTTGACATAGGAATGCACCTCGATCTGGTTGATCGCCGGGATGACCTCGCTGCGCGCGAGCAGCGGCGTGAGGTGATGGATCTGGAAGTTGCACACACCGACCGCTCGAGCTCGGCCATCGGCGGCTCAGTCCTCCTCCTCGTCGTCGTCCTCGAAGTCCTCGAAGTCGGGCCAGGCCGCGATGTCGACACCGTGGTTCTCGGGCGAAGCGAGCGTCCACCAGTTGGGAACGTGCGTATCGTCGGCAAGCCTCCCACCCGCTTCGAGGGCGGCCGCGACGCGAGCCTCGGCTTGATCGGCGGGAACGCTGACGTCGACGTGAAGGCGGCCGCGGCCCGGCCTTGGCTTCTTGAGTGTCTGGAACGATATGTTGGGATTGCGTCGGTGTCGGTCGACTGAATCGACATCGCCGAAATCCTCATATGCCAGGGCAGCGGACCAGAATGGTCGGACATCCTTGCCGGCATCCTGCGCGACGGCGATGCCCACTACCTGCAGCTCGGAAGGGTCGGGCTCGAGCTGAAGCGTCCTGGCCACAGCCGAGATCTGTCGGGCCAGCTCGATATCGCGCGTGCCTAACCCGCCGTCCTCCCGGGAGAAGGTATGGACGGTGGCGCCTTCGGGACGAAGATCCACGTCGGGGAAGTGGCCCACGGCGTCGGCGACCTCGGCAACGGCGAGAACGAATCGGGCGCCCTCCGCGAATGATCCGACGCGGTAATACGCGTACGCACCCCAGAACAGGACGCGCCACTCCTCCAGTCCGCCGGCGTCGTGGAACGCTCGTGCCGTGATTCTCTCTTCGCCCATCGGTGCACCTCTCGCCTGGCCACTCGCCACGAGCGCAATGTAGCCTGCCGCTCCTGCGTCGGGACGAGTGCCGCGAGCCGGACGTCGAACGCCACGATCTCAACTTGACGTTGTCTCTCGAGGCGCTCGCCGCCGGGTCGGTCAAAGCCGCCGCCCGCGCCGGATGGCCAGGGCGGGACCCGAAGATCGTGCGCGTGACCCCGCGGGCCGCTTCGCAGGGTCGCCGCGGCGCGGTGGGGTGACTGCTTATGGCCGTCGCTTGCCCGCCCCTGGAACTCACCGTGACCCGGTTGCTTGGTGAGCCACACTGGGCGAGTGAAATCCACCCGGGTCGGCTGGTTGTCGGCCTTACCGTGGGCAATGGCCCTTCTCGGCCTCGCCGTGCCGATGATCGGCAGCGGCTTCATCGGCTGGCCGTTCGTGGTCGGTTGGCTGCTTCTGTTCCTGCTGCTGTGGTGGATCCGTCCCCTCGCCGGTGCTGACCGAACGACGAGATTGGTGGCCGGAAGTGGAGCGATTGTCGCTCTCGCGCTTCTGAGCACATTCGGTGGCTTCTATCTGATCCCAGCGGTCATCGTCTGGCTGGCAATCGCGGCGCGGCGCGATGACTCATCGCCACAGCCAAACGCCTGAAGATCGAGTGCTCGCACGAGCGTGAGTCTCTGGTGACATACCCGGACACTGAGCGACGTCGGGGCCTATTCCCCAGAGGCTGAGGCTGCATTCCCAATCGAGTTGACGCTCCGCATCCTCGGTGAGGGAGGACGCTCCTCGCCGATGGCCAGCGGCTACCGGAGCATCGTGCGTCGGACATACGACACTCGGACGCCAAGCGACGCGACCGGCATGTCCTGCGCCGGCAGACCCGCCCACGTTAGCCTTGTGCGACCAGTGCATGGAGACGAGCGTTGAAACTCCTTCTCGCGTCCGCGGGGATCACAAACCCCAGCATTCGGGCCGCCCTCCTGGAGCTCCTCGGCAAGCCGATCGAGGAGTGCACCGCCCTCGTCAACTCCACCGCTAGCTATCCGCTCCGGCCCGGCCCGCAGCTCGCCTGGAGCTTCATTGCCGGCCAGCAGCCCGAGACCCCGATGGCCGAGCTCGGCTGGAAGTCCGTCGGCGTGCTCGAGCTCACGGCGCTGCCCAGCATCGCCCGAACCGTCTGGCTCCCCGCGGTCGAGGAGGCCGACGTTCTGCTCGTGAACGGCGGCGACACGATCTACCTCGACCGGTGGATGCGCGAGTCCGGGCTGGCGGAGCTCCTCCCGTCGCTCGACCTCGTGTACGTGGGACTCAGCGCCGGGAGTCTGGTCATGTCGCCATCCGTCGCGGACAACTTCGCTTCCTGGACCCGCCCTGTCGGGGGCGAAGGGCTGGGCGTCGTCGATTTCGAGATCTTCCCGCACCTCGACAACCCCGAGCTGCCGGAGAACACCATGGCCGACGCGGAGCGGTGGGCGGCCGGCCTGACCGGGCCCGGCTACGCGATCGACGACGAGACCGCGATCAAAGTGGTCGACGGGGTCGCCGAGGTGATCTCGGAGGGCCACTGGCGTCTGTTCGAGTCGTAGTGCCGTCCTGCGTCGGTTGGGGCGTCGGCCGACGCAGGCGCAGTCAGGCGACGAAACGCTGCCAACACGATCACGTCGTCGCTCGACACTTGCTGCGGTTGTCCCATGTCGAAGGTCTTGCTGACTGGGATGCCGGGAACCGGCAAGTCGTCGGCTCTCGCCGAACTTGGCCGACGCGGTCATCGCGTCATAGACACCGATGACCAAGGTTGGCGCGAGAATCGCAAGTATCCTGAGCCCCTCGACGAGCTGCACCGCGGCGAGTGGCTATGGGTCGAGGACCGGATGACCGCGTTGCTGGACTTCGATGATGGTCGCTCGCTCTTCGTTGGAGGGGGCGCGAGGAACCAGTCGAGGTTCTACGACCGTTTCGACGCGGTCGTCCTGCTCAGCGCGCCGGCTGACATGCTGCTTGACCGAGTCGCACGCCGAACGACGAACGACCACGAACGACTACGGGAAGGCCGCATTCGAACGTGCGGAGATCTTGGCGGACCTCGCCGAGATCGAGCCGCTCCTCAGGCAGAGCTGCACGCATGAGCTGGACGCCAGCCGGCCGCTCGACGCAGTCGTCGCCGACTTGATCTCGATCGCGTCGCGCCCGATGAGGACCCGTCAGGCCGCCGCGTTCGGGTGACAGTTCCGGACACTCGCCGACATCGCCCGGCAGATGACCGGCGGGTGTCGAGGGCCCGATCCACCTCTGCTGGTCGCGTCGTCGACCAGGGCGGTCGTCGCCTGGCTCGGTCAGACGCCGGAGTTCCGTCCGCTGAGCAACACGTAGACGCATTCGGGCCGGCGAACGCCGTCCGGCCTGTCGTGGACGTCCTGCCGGATCTCCTCCAGCACGAAGCCCGCTCGCTCCGCGAGGGCGCGGCTGCGCGCGTTGTCCGGGTCCGTGTGCGCCTCCACGCGCTCGACGCCGAAGTCGAACGCCAGCTCCGACAGGGCGCGCACCGCCTCGGTGGCATAGCCGCGTCCCGTCGCGCCCGCACGCAGCCACCAGCCCATCTTTGCCGTGTGGCCGCAGACCTCGATCCACACTTTGCCGACGGCCTGATCTCGCGCGAACACGACGTAGGTCGCGCCAGTGCCCGCGGCCGCGCCGGCGCGTTGTCGTGCTGCCAATCCCATGCGCTCGGCGAGCGTCGGAGGCTCGGCGCGGAAGGAGAACCAGGGCCACAAGTGGTCGAGTGACTCCAGGATCATCTCGTGCTCAACACGCGCGTCCTGATCGTCGGGCAGGCGCAGCGTGAGGCGAGCGGTGTGCAGCGAGATGGGAAACGGGCGCATGCCCGGTGGTATAGCACCCGCGTCGCGGAAGGACGGGAGACGCATCTACCAATGAGCGACCAGTCGATGGGGAGGCTGCCGGGGCTGCCGCTGCCGGACTGCCCGGTCTGCGGGGTCCGGTTCGCCGCAGTGCGTGTGGCGCCTGGTCGATGCGACGCGCGAGGTTATCGCGCTGTTCCACCCCTCGTGTCGGAGTCCGAATTTCGATCGGCCGCGACTCCATCCGCCGACCGATCCGCGATGCCAGCTGGGGAATCTCCTCGCGGCGGCGCTGGTCTTCGGGTTTGATGATCCAAACGAAGCGGACAAGCATCCCCATGCTTGACGACCACGGCCTCCTCTGCATAATTCGTGGGCGTTCCAATGCGTGGCTAGTGTCGTCGCAGTCAAGCAAGGAGAGCGCCCATGAAGGTGCATACAACGCTCGACCTCGATCGTGAACTGGTCGCCGAGGCGGCTCTGGCCCTGGGCACGACTCGAACGACAGAAACGGTGCACGCGGCCCTGCGCGATGTTGTCGCACGACAGCGGCGGACCCGCCTCGCCCAACGCGACTTCTCGACTCTCGAGGCTCTTCTGCCAGAGATGCGCGCTCCTCGCTTCGCAGACCTTGACCTCCCGCGCCTGGCGTCGCCGACGGTCTCCCGCGCCAAGTCGGCACGTCCGACGCGCCGGCGGGCTTGATGCAGCATCCAGTCGGAAGCCTGGAAATGGCGGACACCTCCGTCTGGGCCCGCGCCAACAAGCCGCAACTTGACTGGTTCGTCGCGGCCGTCATCGATGGACGGATCGCCGTCTGCGACATGGTCGCGATGGACGTGCTCTACAGCGCCCGCGACGCCGGGGACTACGCCCAAACCGAAGGCGATCTGCAGGCGTGCCCCTGGTACTCCGTCGAGCCTGCCGACTGGACCGAGGCCCGGCGGGTGTGGTACGAGCTGGCGAAGCGCGGACCGGCGCATCACCGGCAGGTCGGGCACCAGGACCTGCTCATCGCTGCCGTCGCCGCCCGCCACAGCCTCACGTTGATCCATTACGACTCGGATTACGACATCATCGCGTCTGTTACGGGCCAGTCGACACGGTGGGTTGCACCTCGTGGTTCGCTCGGACCGACGCAGACCGGCACGCGGTAGGGATGTCCGAAGCAGGGCCTACCACTCCAACATTCGCCATTTGGGTACGTTCCGAAAACCCGCTCGGCCTCGTCGGGGGTCGACCGAGATCCGCGGGCCGTTCAGACTCGCATGATGGTCATCGTCATCACGGGTCCGATCGCGAGCGGCAAGAGCACGGTCGGCGATCGAGCTTGCTCGGGAACTGCGGCTCATCGACATTCGCGCCGCCGTCATCGACCTCGACCTTGTCCACGACGAGCTGACCGGGGCAGGTTCGACGTCCGACGAGTCGACATGGACGGCCGCGCGACACGAAACGGCAAGGATCGCGAGTGCCTTCCTGGAGGAAGGCGTGGCGGTCGTTATCGCCGAAGGCTCGTTCAACCTGCCGAGCGACCGGGCGGCGCTCACGCAGCATCTTCGACCGAACTCTGGTCTCGTCTTCGTGACCCTGCAGGTCTCGTTCGAGGAGGCGCTCCATCGCGCTAGGGCCGACCCGACCCGCGGTCGATCGCAGGACCCCGGGTTCCTTGGTTCGCACTTCGCGGCGAGGCGCCACGTGCTGGCGTCCGTCCCCGCCACCGACATCGTGATCGACACGGAGCGGACGACCGCGAGAGGCGCTGCGAAGACGATCACGCGGCTCGTGGGGCCATTCGAAAACGACGTCGTGCGATCCTGTGGCCTGACACAGCCGTGACGCGGAGGTCCGTTGTCCATATCCTGCCCCGATGCGGGACGTGCTGGCGACCGAAGCCCTGCTGCTGAGGGAGCTCGAACTCGATGACGTCGATGGTCTTCTCGAGGTCTTCGGCGACCCCGATGCGATGCGTTACTACCCGGCGCCGTTCGACCGCGACCGAGTCACGGCCTGGATCGAATGGGCACGTGCGAGCTACAGGGATATCGGGTTCGGGCTGTGGGCCGTCGTTCGGCGCTCCGACGGGCGGTTCCTTGGCGACTGCGGACCCATGCTCCAGCCCGTCGAGGACCAGCTGATCCCGGAGGTCGGCTACCACATCGTCCCGTCCGAACAGGGCCGCGGATATGCGACCGAAGCCGCCCGAGCCTGCGTCGCCTGGGTCTTCGCCAACACGCCGTTCGACGTCGTGTGCTCGCTCGTGTCACCGGAGAACGCGCCATCCCGCGCCGTCGCCGCCAAGGTCCACCCGTCGATGCGCGAGTTCACCTGGGCTAAATACGAGCAAGGAGATCTGTTTCTACTGGACCGAACGCCCTCGCTCGCCGGCGTGACCCTGCGAACTCGAACGCCACTCAGCAGGTGTATTTAGAGTCAGTTCGTCCGGGGTCGCGTAGGCGACCACCCGAGCAGGGAGGAGGAGCGTCATGGAGCACGACGACGCGATGGCGATGCTCAAGGCGATCGCCAAGGGGTTCGATGAGCACGACCTTGACGGGATCCTCGCCCACTTCGCCCCCGACGCCGTGTTCGAGAGTCCGCGTGGACCGGAGCCGTGGGGGCAGCGCTTCGTCGGTTTGGAGGCGATCCGCGGAGCCTTCGCGGCGCGCTTCTCCGGAATCCCCGACATCCGATACCAGGAGGACGACCACTTCGTCGATGGTGACCGCGGGGCTTCAGAGTGGACCCTGTCGGGGACGACCACCGCCGGAGACCGGATCGAGGTCCGAGGCTGCGATCTCTGGACACTCCGTGATGGCAAGGTCGTGAAGAAGGACTCGTACTGGAAGATCCGGACGGCGAGCTAACGCCTAGATGAGGCGACCACCGATGGTGTCACTCGACTGGTCCCAGGCCCTCGCGTGGCGGATGAGGCAACAGCTCCTCGACCCCGTCGGCACCGAGTCTGTCGAAGGCGTCGTGCGCCGGCTGGGGGCCATCCAGGCGCAGACGGATTCCACCGCCGAACTGTCGATCCGGATCAGGCGCAAACGGTCGCAATCGGGCGAAGTCGCTCGCGCCCTCGGCGAGGGCCGGATCATCAGGACGTTCGCGTTTCGAGGCGCCACCCACCTGATGACGCCCGAGGAAGGCGGCGCCTACCTTGCCTTGCGTGCCTCGAGCAGGATGTGGGAGCTCCCGAGCTGGCAGAGCTACTACGGACTGACGCCCTCCGACTGGCCACGCTTCCGAGAAGTGGTTCGAGAGGCCCTTTCGGACGGGCCCCTGACCCGCGAGGAGCTTGGTGCGGCGATCACCGCAGATTCGGAATACCGGCACCTGGGGTTCGCCTTCGCCGAGAAGTCCTGGACCTTGCTGAAGCCGCTCGCATGGCAGGGGGACATGAGCTTCGGTCCGCCGCGAGACGGGCGTGCGACGTTCCAGCGGCTGGATGGCAACCCGCGCTGGGCGGGCATCCCCGATCTCGACCACGCCGGGACACACGCGGTCGAAGCCTATTTCCGGGCATACGGCCCGGCGACGCCCGACCACCTGCACTACTGGCTCGGGAACGGGCTAGGCGCCGCCCGCAAGCGGATCGACGCGTGGATCGCCGGCTTCGGAGAGCGCCTCGCGCCCGTCGATATCGACGGCGAGTCCAACCTCATCCTGCGTGAGGACCTCGAGGACCTGGCCTCGACCGCGCCTTCGGTCGCCGTCCGGCTCCTCCCGACGTACGACCAATGGGTCCTCGGTCCCGGCACCGCCGACGCGCACGTCGTGCCAGCGGCCAGGCGGGCACTGGTCAGCCGCGGGGCGAACGTCGTGATCGTCGGCGGAGTGGTGTCCGGCACGTGGACGCTCGCCGGGGACCGCGTCGCGGTCGCCTGGTTCGCCGAGGCAGGAGCGCCGCCAAGCCAGGCGCTCGCCGACGAGGTTGCGCGGCTCGCGGCGATCGAGGAGAGGCGACTCCAAGTGACGACTGCGATCTCGGGATGAATGCCCTGCCGGAGGGATTCGATGCCGATGCTCTGCCCGGGTTCCTGGCCGACGGCTGGGGATTCGATGTCAAGGCGATCGACTACGCCCCGGTCGGCTTCGGGAGCTACCACTGGATCGCGACGGACGGCGGGGGAGCACGCCGCTTCGTCACCGTCGACGATCTCGACCGGATGCCCTCGCTCGGAGCTTCCCGCGAGACGGTGTTCGATGGACTGCGACGCGCATTCGGTAGCGCGGTGGCGCTCCACGACGCCGGACTCGACTTCGTCGTCGCGCCGATCCCCACCAGGGACGGCGAACCGGTGCGTCGGAACGGAACGCGCCATACAGTCGCGCTCTTCCCTTTCGTCGAAGGGGAAGCGGGCGAGTCCTTCGAGGACGGCGCCGTCGAGCAGCGTCAGGCGGTCATCTCGATGCTCAGCCGGCTGCATGAGGCAACGCCAGCGGTCGATTCGGTCGCCCGGCGGATCGATCTCCGCCTGCCTGGTCGCGCGTGGCTCGAATCGGGGCTTCGGGAGGTCAACGTGACGTGGTCTGGTGGCCCCTTTTCCGAACCCGCGCGGAAGGCGCTGGCCAGCCACGCCGACGACGTGGCCGATCGGCTCGGCGCGTTCGACCGGCTGTCTCGCGAGATGGCCGGGCGTAGCCGTCGGTGGGTCATCACGCACGGGGAGCCGCATCCATTCAACGTCCTCCGGACCGATGCCGGCTACGCGCTCGTCGACTGGGACACCGTCGCGCTCGCTCCGCCAGAGCGTGATCTCTGGATGGTGCTGGGCCCGACCGAAGTCGAGGAAGCGGCCTACGCCCGTGCGACAGGCCACCAGCCCGACCGAGTCGTCATGGACTTCTTCCGGCTCACCTGGGACCTCACGGACATCGCCGACTTCATCCACTTGCTGCGATCGCCCCATCGCCGGAGCGAGGACACGCAGACGGCGTTCACTGGCCTGGAGAAATACGTTTCCGTGCGGTCTTGACCCAACCGATCGCCTTCGGTAGGGCGTAGACCTCGTGTGATGACCATGACATCGGCCACAGGCATCAGTCTCGTGTCGGCCACGCGCGAGCAATTCGGCGCGTGGGTGGCACCCCACCTCAGGGCGATGAGCCTGCTCGCCGCCCGCCTATCGAGCGACTCGGAGCGTGACGACGTCGTCCAGGAGGCCCTCATTCGCGCATGGACAAAGCGCGCTCAGTTCGACCCGCAACGCGGGACGCCGTCGGCGTGGCTTCTGGCGATCACCGCCGACCAGGCTCGGCGGGCGCGAAGCCGCCGACGCCCACTGCTCGGGATGCTGCCCGGACGTGTGCGACCACTGGATGACGAGCTCGACCTCGCCTCCGCCATCGCGCGCCTGTCGGGGCGTCAGCGCCTCGCCGTCGATTGCTTCTACTTCGTCGGACTCGGCGTCGCCGAGACCGCAGCCGTCATGGGCTGCTCCGAGGGGACGGTCAAGTCGACCCTGAGCGACGCCCGGAACCGGCTCCGAACACTCCTGGAGGGCCATCATGGACCCGCTTGATCAGCGCTTGACCGACGCCGGCACCACCTGGCGACAGTCGCAGCCCGATGGCCCCGACCTGAATTCGGATCGTCGCTCTGCTCGAGCCGCGACGGTCGCGCGCCTTCTCGCCGAGCCTCGGCTTCGTGTTCGTGGCGGGTCTGCTCCTGCTCGCCGCGGTGGCCGTCGCCCCCGGGGTGGGCGGGCTGTTCCGCGGGAACAACAGCGGCCTTACGGTCACCGCTACCGCCAGCCCCGCCGCGACGGCCAGTCCGGTCCTCACAGCGGGTCCCAGCGAGGTGCCGGCGAAGACGCCGGCGGTGCCGGAGGGGTCATCGCAGCCGAGCGAGGGCAAGCAGGCGGCGATCCTGCTCGACAGTTACGAGAAGGCGCTCGTCGCCGGCAAATGGCAAACCGCCTTCGACATGCTCGCGCCCGCGAGCCCGACCCACGGCACCGGTCTCAGTGCCTATGCCGCCGAGCGCGCGCCGTACTACGAGAGCGTCGCCGGCCAGTACACCATCGGCGCGCCGACGCAGCCGACGGACTGGACGACGTACGCGCCGCTCATCGAGGGCGCCGACCTGTCCCGGGCGTACCTGATCGAGGTGGACTACCCAGCGTTGGGCGGGAACAACGCCGGATACGAGCAGTTCGTCGTCGCCCCGGACGCGAGCGGCACATGGCGGATCTGGCCCGTCCGATAGGGTCGGCCGACGAGCGCCGGGTAGTAGCGCATCGCGACGGGGTCGCCGAGGACTTCGAGGAGCTAGTCGACGTCATCGGGTGCGAGCTCGCCCAGGGGAAGGACCCTCGGTCGCCAGTTTCGTGGTCAAGGCCGGCCATCCGATTCGAGGCGCGGCGACGGAGGGGCGTGACCGAGCAGCGCGCGGCGCGCGTCTGCGAGCCCCTTGTGGTTGTCCTCGTCGCCGGCGAGCCCGGTTAGATCGTGACGGTGGATGCGATCCGAGAAGTACCACGCCTGGACGGCCCACCGGAACGCCAGAAACACGGGCGTCACCGCGAGCTCGTCGGTCCCGATCGGAGACGTCCGAGCATATATCGCGGGGATGCGCTCGCCGGCGTAAAAGCACGCCGATGCGACGTCGTAGAGCAGTGGGCCGTGGCATGCGGCACCCCAATCGATGAGGGCGACATCGTCGCCTTCGGCGATGAAAGCCCCGGGAGCCGGATCGCCGTGGAGCATCCCTTGCGTCAGGGTCGGTGCGAGCCGCTCGGCCACCGCGATCGCATCGACAGCCGCGGCTCGCAGATCAGGATCGTCGATCACGGCCGGGTCCGGCCACGCCCACGGCCATCGCTGGAGATCCTGCGGTACCGGCGCCTTCACCAGGAGCGAATGCATCCGTCCGAGCGTTTCGCCGATCAACTCGACATCACCCGTCGACACCTCCAAAGGGCGTCCGTCGACGAATTGAAGCAGGGCGACAAGTCGACCACGACGCACCTCCATACACGCCGGTGCGCCGGTCCTGAACCCGCGCTCATCGAGCCACGACGCGACCCGCAGGCCCGCCTCCTCTGACGCACCCGAAATCTTGATCACGTAGCGCTCGGGACCGGAGGATACCGTCCACGCGGACGAGTTCATCGCCGTGAGGGGCGTGAGCGTCGCTTGCTCGCCGAGCCAATCCCGGATCGCCTCATCGGCGAGTCGTTCGTCCGCGATCATCATCGGGCGCTCGGTCGCGGCTCCCGACGCCGTCCGTGGTCTCCATCGAAGGCCGAATCCCATCGCGACATCGTGACCCCTGTCTGGATCGCCCCGCTCGTTCGTCCCGCGTTCTCCGTGCGCATCTTGACCACTTTTCCGTTGCTCTCGCTGGGGACCAGGCCTAGACTCGACGCATCCGCAGGTCCGGCGGACCGGGGGAGGTACGCTCCATGCGACGTCGGTCGACAGTCGATGCTTGGCCGCGGCGGGCCTGGCTCGCCCAGCCCATCGTGATGGTCCAGGTCGCGGCGTTCGCGATCATGCTCGTCATGACGGCGGGCGTCCGTGACGCCGACGCAAAGGGGAAGACGAAGGTCCAAGCGAAGATCCACGGCGCGACCCTCACCGTCACCGGGTCGAAGAAGGCCGACGTCATCGCCCTCCGACTTCGGAGCGGGTCCCCAGCGACGCTGGTGGTCGACGCCGGCAACGACGGCTCAGAGGACTTCCACTTCGATCGGGCGCGGCTTCTCGACGATCATCGTGAACGGCGGCAACGGCGCAGATACGCTCACCATCGACGAGACGAACGGCGTCTTCACGACCGACGAGGCGACCACCCTCAACGGCGAGGGTGGTGCCGATACGCTCATCGGCGACACCGGTCCGCTCACCCTCGACGGCGGCCCCGACGCCGACACCATCGCCGGGTCCGACGCGGCCGACCGGATCCTGGGCGGCGACGGCCCCGACACGATCGACCCCAACCGGGGCGACGACACGGTCTTCGCCGGGGCGGGCGACGACACGGTCATCTGGGACCCGGGCGACGGCAGCGACACGGTCGAGGGCCAGGCCGGGGCCGACACCCTGGTGTTCAACGGGGCCAACGCCAACGAGAAGTTCGAAGTCGCGCCCAACGGCGGGCGGGTCCGCTTCACCCGCGACGTGGCCAACATCGTGATGGACCTCGACGACGTCGAGACGGTCGACCTCCACGCCCGCGGCGGGATCGACTCGGTGACCGTCGACGACCTCAGCGCGACCGACCTGACCCACGTCGCGGTCGACCTCGCGGCGGCCACCGGCGGTGGCGACGGGGCGGCCGACAGCGTCACCGTCTCGGGCACCGCGGGCGACGACGCCGCGACGCTCGTCCCCGGTGCCGGTGGCTCGGCGATCGTCTTCGGCGGCCTGACCGTGACGGTCACCGATCAGGAGGCGGGCGACCGAGTGACCTTCGACGGCCTGGCCGGGACCGACACCGCGACCGCGTCCGGGACGGCCGGCGACGACAGCCTCGCCGTCGTCGCCGACGGGACCGCGGCGCGGGTCGGCCTGGGCGGCACGGCGAGCCTGGTCGGCGCCGTCACCGAGCAGCTCGTGGTGGCCGGCCTGGGCGGTGACGACACGATCAGCGCGGGCATCGGCTTCGCCACCGTGGGCGTCGGGCTGGTCCTCGACGGCGGCCCCGACGCCGACACCATCGCCGGGTCCGACGCGGCCGACCGCATCCTGGGCGGCGACGGCCCCGACACGATCGACCCCAACCGGGGCGACGACACGGTCTTCGCCGGGGCGGGCGACGACACGGTCATCTGGGACCCGGGCGACGGCAGCGACACGGTCGAGGGCCAGGCCGGGGCCGACACCCTGGTGTTCAACGGGGCCAACGCCAACGAGAAGTTCGAAGTCGCGCCAACGGCGGGCGGGTCCGCTTCACCCGCGACGTGGCCAACATCGTGATGGACCTCGACGACGTCGAGACGGTCGACCTCCACGCCCGCGGCGGGATCGACTCGGTGACCGTCGACGACCTCAGCGCGACCGACCTGACCCACGTCGCGGTCGACCTCGCGGCGGCCACCGGCGGTGGCGACGGGGCGGCCGACAGCGTCACCGTCACGGGCACCGCGGGCGACGACGCCGCGACGCTCGTCCCCGGTGCCGGCGGCTCGGCGATCGTCTTCGGCGGCCTGACCGTGACGGTCACCGACCAGGAGGCGGGCGACCGAGTGACCTTCGACGGCCTGGCCGGGACCGACACCGCGACCGCGTCCGGGACGGCCGGCGACGACAGCCTCGCCGTCGTCGCCGACGGGACCGCGGCGCGGGTCGGCCTGCGGCGGCCGGCGAGCCTGGTCGGCGCCGTCACCGAGCAGCTCGTGGTGGCCGGCCTGGGCGGCGACGACACGATCAGCGCGGGCATCGGCTTCGCCACCGTGGGGGTCGGGCTCACCCTCGACGGCGGCCCCGACGCCGACACCATCGCCGGGTCCGACGCGGCCGACCGCATCCTGGGCGGCGACGGCCCCGACACGATCGACCCCAACCGGGGCGACGACACGGTCTTCGCCGGGTCGGGCGACGACACGGTCATCTGGGACCCGGGCGACGGCAGCGACACGGTCGAGGGCCAGGCCGGGGCCGACACCCTGGTCTTCAACGGCGCCAACGCCAACGAGAAGTTCGAGTGTCGCGCCCAACGGCGGGCGGGTCCGCTTCACCCGCGACGTGGCCAACATCGTGATGGACCTCGACGACGTCGAGACGGTCGACCTCCACGCCCGCGGCGGGATCGACACGGTGACCGTCGACGACCTCAGCGCGGACCGACCTGACCCACGTCGCGGTCGACCTCGCGGCGGCCACCGGCGGTGGCGACGGGGCGGCCGACAGCGTCACCGTCTCGGGCACCGCGGGCGTGGATTCGATCGTCGTGACGGGCGCAGGGACCAGCGTCAACGTGACGGGCCTGCACGCGTCCGTGGCGATCACAGATGCGGAAGGAGCGAACGACAGCCTCGACATCGAAACGGGGGACGGCGACGACACGGTCGACCACTCGGGCCTTCCGCCCGGGATCATCAACCTGCTGATCGACGACGCGCCGGCATAGCGAGCGGGTGCGTCCGACGAGGCCCGGCTGGACGGAGCGCCTACCGTCATCCGGGTGACAAAGCGAGCGCTCGCCAGGTGTTCATCGCAAGCGCTAGCTCGGGGCCAAGGGCCGCCAGCCGTGCCCCGCGGCCTTCGTATGGGCGCTTGATGGTCACTCCGTGTGCATGATGCGGCCCATCGGCACCTGGATCGCCGCGCCAGACCTGTGCCCGGTCGGCCCACGCACGCTTCGCCACGGATCAGCGGCTCGATGAACATGAGGCGTGCGGGGAGCCGGCCAACGCGCGCCCCGCCCGGCCAACGCGCGCCCCCGCCCGGCCAACGCGCGCCCCCGCCCGGCCAGCGCGCCCCGCCCGGCGCGCCCGGGTCGCGCCCGCACCGGGCTCGCGTTCCGCCGTCCCCGCTCGCGAGCCCCACGCGCGAATGGGTGAAGAGGCGCGCGCCGTCGAATGCGCGCCCTTGACAGAGCGTCGTCGGCCGATACTCGAACCAGGACTCCGACCCACGACGTTGCGCGAAGAAGGCCGAACCGTTCGACATCGGTGCAGCCCGCGCCGAGCTCCTGCGGATCATCGGTCGCGCGCAGCCAACCTCATCGATGGACACGTCGCCGCGGTAGGCTGCGGCCATGACCGACGGCTGGTTCGACGAGGAAGTCGCGGAGACGTACGACGACGATACGGCGGCCATGCTCGACCCCGTCGTCCTTGGTCCGCAGATCGATCTGCTCGAGTCGCTGGCGGACGGCGGGCGGGCGCTGGAGTTCGCGATCGGGACTGGTCGGATCGCGATCCCGCTCGCGGCTCGTGGCGTCCCGGTCAGCGGGATCGAGATGTCGCGCGCGATGGTTGCCCGGCTGCGGACAAAGACCGGCGGCGACGAAGCCGCCATACCGGTGACGATCGGCGACATGACCACGGCGACCGCCGAACCGATCGGCGGCTTCAGCCTCGTCTACCTCGTGTTCAACACCGTGATGAACGTGACCAGCCAGGACGGGCAGGTCGCCGTCTTCGAGAACGCCGCTCGGCATCTCGCGACCGGCGGCCGGTTCGTCATCGAAACAGGGATCCCCGATCTCCGACGCCTCCCGGCGGGCACGCGCTACGTCACGTTCGACGTGTCGGATAGGCACGTCGGTGTCGATGAATACGACGTCGCGACACAGCGGATGTGGTCGCATCACGTCACGACGCGCAACGACGGGACGACGCGGCGTTCCGCGACTCCATTCCGCTATGTCTGGCCTGCTGAGCTCGACCTCATGGCCCGGATCGCCGGGATGAGCCTCGAGAACCGGTGGGCGGATTGGACGCGAAGCGAGTTCACGGGCGACAGCCGCTCGCACGTCTCGGTCTGGCGAAAACCGGCCTGACGGACCTTCCATGCGGCAATGACCGCATCCATCAGCGTCGTTGAGGGGTCGAAGCCGGGAGACCCGCTGCTATACTCCGGCCGTGCCCGTCCCTGCGACGTTGCCTGCGGAGCCGAGCCCAAACATGAACCACGAATCCCTCACCGTCGCCGTCGTCGGAGCCACCGGCGTCGTCGGCCGGACCATGATCCAGATCCTGAACGAACGAGAGTTCCCGGTCGGACGCCTGCGCCTTCTCGCGTCCGGGAGGTCGGTCGGTCGGACCGTTTCCGTCGACGGCCAGACGCACGAGATCGGCGAGGCGGTGCCGGACGCCTTCGATGGCGTCGACATCGCGCTCTTCTCGGCCGGCGGCGACGTCTCGACGGAGCTCGCGCCGGCCGCCGTGGCACGTGGCGCGACCGTGATCGACAACTCATCCGCCTGGCGGATGGACCCGACCGTTCCCCTCGTCGTGTCGCAGGTCAACCCTCACGACCTCGAGGGCCACATGGGGATCGTCGCGAACCCCAACTGCTCCACGATGCAACTCGCGCCGGTCCTCATGGCGCTGCGCGACAGCGTCGGTCTCGAACGGGTCGTCGTCGACACCTATCAATCCGTCTCCGGAACCGGCGCCGACGCTCTGGCCGAGCTCGAAGGGCCAGATTCGTGCCCACGTCCGCGGCGAACCGAAGACGGCCATCGGTTTACCCACACCCGATCGCCTTCAACGCCCTGCCCGAGATCGACGTCTTCCTTCCGAACGGCTACACGAAGGAGGAGTGGAAGGTCGTCAGCGAGGACCGGAAGATCCTGGGCATGCCGGACCTCCGCATCTCGTGCACCGCTGTCCGGATCCCGGTCTTCGTCAGCCACTCCGAGGCGGTCCACGTCGAGACGCGCGACCCGATCACGCCCGAGCGCGCGCGCGAGCTGTTCGGTGCCGTGCCGGGCGTCGTCGTCCAGGACGACCCCGCCAGCGCACGAGTATCCGCTGGCGACCGAGGCGACCGGCCGGGACGAGATCTTCGTCGGCCGCGTGCGGACCGATGTCTCGATGGCCGACGGCCGCGGCCTTGCGTTCTGGGTCGTCTCGGACAACCTCCGAAAGGGGGCGGCGACGAACGCCGTCGAGCTCGCCGAGATCCTGCGCGAGCGGGGCTGGGTTCGCCCGGCCGCGAGTCGCGGTGCGCGCCCCTACGCGGCCGCCGGAGCCGTCGAGGCCACGGCGTGACCGACGCCGAGCGCCGCTCGGCACTCGAGGTGATCGCGACCGAGGTGCGGACCTGCACCAACTGCCGCCTGCACGAGACGCGGACGCGGTCCGTGCCCGGCGAGGGAAACCCTGACACCGAGGTCGTCTTCGTCGGCGAGGGCCCCGGCTTCAACGAGGACCGCGAGGGCAGGCCGTTCGTCGGTCGCGCCGGCGCTCTGCTCGTGAAGCTCCTCGGCTCGATCGGGTGGCGCCGCGAAGACGTCTTCATCACGAACGTGGTCAAGTGCCGGCCGCCGGAGAACCGCGATCCGCTGCCGGACGAGATCGCGGCGTGCGCGCCGTTCCTGCAGCGCCAGCTCCAGGTCCTGGATCCGGCGGTGGTCGTGACTCTCGGGCGCTACTCGATGGGCCGGTTCATGCCGGGAGCGCGCATTTCGTCGGCACACGGCACGGTCCGGCAGATCGACCCGGCCACGGGCGCCTCGAACGCGCTTGCGTTCGCGATGTACCACCCGGCCGCCGCACTTCGGACGCCCGCTCTCGAACGCGAGAGCTACGCCGACATCGCGAGCGTGCCGGTCGCGCTGCTCGACGCTCGCGCGCGGCGGGCGGCAGCCGCGACCGAACCGACCGAACCGACCGACCAACCGGCGATCGAACAGGCGGCTCGCGCCGACCCCGACGCCGACCCCGACCCCGACCACGGCTCGCCGACCACCGCCGAGCCAGCCGACTTGACCGCCCTGAACGACTTCACGGACCTCGAGCCCCTCGCGGCTGTCGCCCTGACGGACACGTCGAGTGACGAGCCGACACCCCAATTGACCCTCTTCTGACCCCCAACGAACCAAGGAAGCGCATGCCCACCACCAACGACCAGCCGCTCCGCATCATCCCGCTCGGCGGGGTGGGGGAGATCGGCAAGAACATGTACGTCTTCGAATACGGCGACGAGATCGTCGTCATCGACTGCGGACTGATGTTTCCCGACGAGGAGATGTTCGGCATCGACCTCGTCATCCCCGACATCGCGTACCTCAAGGAGCGCCGCGCCAACGTCAAGGCGTTCCTCATCACCCACGCTCACGAGGACCATGTCGGCGCGCTGCCGTACGTGCTGCCCGAATTCCCGGGCGTGCCGGTCTACGCTTCGACGCTGGCGCGGGGCCTGCTCGGCAACAAGATCAAGGAGCACAAGCTCCACAACAACCCGCTCCTCGCGATGGAGCCGGGCGACCAGATCGACATCGGGGCGTTCCGCGTGATGCCCTTCCGCGTGGGACATTCGATCCCCGACGCGATGGGGATCGCGCTCCGCACCCCCGTCGGCACGATCGTCCACACCGGCGACTTCAAGTTCGACCACACGCCGGTCGATGGAAAGCTCTCGGACTTCGCGATCCTGGCGAGGCTGGGGGAGGAGGGCGTGGCCTGCCTCCTGTCCGATTCCACCCGTGCCGAGAACCCGGGCTACACGCCGTCCGAGCGAACCGTCGGCGACGCCTTTCGCGAGATCATGGAGCCTCTCGACGGCCGGGTCATCGTCGCGACCTTCGCGAGCAACATCGCCCGGATCCAGCAGGTCCTCGACGCCGCCGCGGACATGGGCCGCGACGTCGCGGTCATCGGCCGCTCGATGGAGCAGAACTTCCGCATCGCCACCGACCTCGGCTACCTGACGTACGAGCCGTCGCGAATCGTCCAGAAGGACCGGATCAAGGGCCACCCGGACGCGAAGCTCGTCATCGCGACGACCGGCGCCCAGGGCGAGCCGATGGCCGGCCTCGCCCGGATGGCCAATCGCGATCACCGCTTCGTCGAGATCCAGCCGGGTGACACCGTAATCGTCAGCGCGAGCCCGATCCCAGGCAACGAGGAGTACGTCTCGCGGACCATCGACAACCTGTTCAAGGCTGGCGCGAACGTCTACTACCACGCGATCAAGCGCGCCCACGTTTCCGGCCACGCCAGCCAGGAAGAGCTCAAGCTCATGCTCGGCCTCACCAAGCCGAAGTACTTCATCCCGATGCACGGCGAGTTCCGCATGCTCGTCCAGCACGGTCGCCTGGCGATCGAGACAGGCGTCGAGCCGGACAACGTGTTCATCATCGAGAACGGCACACCGATCGAGCTCTACGCCGACGGCTCGGCGCGGCGCGGCAGCCCGGTCACCGCCGGCTACGTCTACGTCGATGGGCTGTCGGTCGGGGAAGTGGGCGACGTCGTCCTGCGCGACCGCCGAGCGCTCGCCAACGACGGCATCTTCATGATCGTCGTCACCGTCGACAAGCAGACGGGCTCGATCGTGGGGCGGCCCGAGATCATCACCCGCGGCTTCGTCCACCTCAACGAACGAGATCCGCTGATGGACGAGGCGCTCGAGCGCGTGATCGCGTCGATCGATACGCCGGGCGACCACATCAGCGAGGTCGCCCTGGTCAAGACCCAGATCAAGGACGGCCTCTCCCGCTACCTGTACGAGCAGACCAAGCGGCGACCGATGGTCTTCCCGGTCGTGGTCGAGGTCTAGAGATGACCACGCGGAGGCGCTCGACGCCGCGGACGACGCGAAGCACACGCCGGAGGCGGAGCGGCACGACGTTCCACATGCCGGTCTTCGACGACGAGATCATCCGCTCGCTCGTCGGCATCGCACTGCTCATCGTCGGCGTCGTGACGCTCATCGGGCTTGCCCTGCCGAGCCAGGGCAAGCTCACCGACTGGTGGCGGGATTCGATCGCGCCCTGGTTCGGAAGCCTGAGGCTGCTGCTCCCGTTCGTCCTCCTCGCCTGCGGGGTGTGGCTCGAATGGCGCCGGCCAAAGACCGGCTGGCGTCGCCGGCTCGTCGCGACGTTCGTCGCCTACGCGTGCCTCATGGGCATCGTCGGGCTGCTCGCCGACGCCGGGGTGCTCGAGGGCAAGAGCGGGGGCCGGATCGGGACGTTCCTCGCCGATGTCCTGCCCGCCCTGATCACGGTGCCCGGGACCTTCCTCGTCCTGACCCTCGTCGGGATCGCGGCTCTCGCGCTGGCGCTCGATCGGCCGCTGCGCGCGCTGTTCGCGGGTCCGCTGTCGGGGGCGAAGGACGTGGGTGTCGCGCTGCTCGGCGACCGGCCCGAGCCGGTCGCAGTCGGTCCCGGCAAGCCCGCGCCGGCCTTCGACCACGGAGACGCGCGACGAACGGGCGGGGTCGCTCGGGAGGGAAGGCGGTCGCGGTCGCGCCGTCACCCGGCCAGACCGGGAGCGTGGGGCGACGCGGATGCCGCCATCCCTTCGCCGGTCCCGAGCGCCGGCCAGAATTCCGCGACCTTCGCGCCGGCGCGCGCCACGGGCGCGGCGGCCAGTGCCACGCTGGTTGCGCCGGTCAAGCCGCTGCGCGACCTCGACGACGTCACCGACGGCACCGACGCGCCCCCGACGCGCGAGCGGATCGCCTACGTCCTCCCGCCCGTCCCGCTGCTCGACGACGTCGCGGTGCCGATCGCGGCGGGAGGCGACGACGCGGTCCATGCGCGGAACGAGGAGATCATCGTCAAGAAGCTGGCCGGATTCGGCATCCCGGCCAAGATCATCGGCCGTAACGCGGGACCCGTCGTCACCCAGTACGAGGTCATGCCGGCGCCGGACGTCAAGGTCAGCCGGATCGAAGGGCTTTCGGACGATCTGGCGATGGCCCTCGCGGCGACGGACCCTGCGGATCGAGGCCCCGATCCCGGGCAAGAGCGCGGTCGGCATCGAGATCCCGAACAAGGACTTCAACATCGTCGCCCTGCGGCGCATCCTCGAGGAGGTCGACTTCAAGGCCTCGGGCTCGACGCTGACCTTCGCGCTCGGTCGGGACGTGGCGGGCAAGGCCCAGGCGGTCGACCTCGCCAAGATGCCCCACCTGCTCGATCGCCGGGGCCACCGGCTCGGGCAAGAGCGTGATGGTCAACGCGCTCATCACGAGCCTCCTGTGCGAGGCGACCCCGCACGACGTCCGGATGATCCTGATGGACCTCAAGCGGGTCGAGCTCGCGGCGTACAACGGCCTGCCCCATCTGCTCGTGCCGGTCATCACCGAGCCCGAGCGGGCGAAGGCCGCCCTGAACTGGGCGGTCGGCGAGATGGAGCACCGCTATCGGCGCCTTGCCGGTGCCAGCGCCCGCAACATCCGGGGCTTCAACGAGACGCGGGTCGACCCCGAAGACCGGATGCCCTACATCGTCATCATCGTCGACGAGCTCGCCGACCTGATGATGCGCGAGGGCAAGAACGTCGAGGACCCGATCGTCCGCTTGGCGCAGAAGGCGCGGGCCACCGGCATCCACATGGTGCTCGCCACGCAGCGCCCGTCGGTCAACGTCGTCACCGGGCTCATCAAGGCCAACTTCCCGAGCCGGATCGCGTTCGCGATGGCGTCGCAGATCGATTCGCGGACGATCCTCGACACGCCGGGCGCCGAGGACCTCATCGGTCGCGGCGACATGCTCTACCAGCCGTCCGACCTGCCTCGGCCGATGCGCCTTCAGGGCGTGTTCGTGTCCGATGCCGAGATCGGCCGGGTCGTCGGTCACTGGAAGGACCAGATCGACGACCCGCACTACGACATGCAGATCATCGCCACCGAGGAGGGATCGGGCAGCTCGTCGGACGACCTGTCCGACGACGACGCAGACCGCCTACTGCCCGATGCCGTCGAAGTCATCCGGGAGTACGATCGGGCCTCGGCGTCGCTCCTGCAGCGGCGCCTGAAGGTCGGCTACGCGCGAGCCGCCCGGATGATCGACCAGCTCGAGGCGCGGGGGTACATCGGGGCGTTCGACGGCTCGAATGCCCGCCAGGTCCTCAGGCGCGAGGGACCGGCGCCATCGGCGGGGCTCGGGACGGACTTCGACGGGGACGATGTATGACCGCGCGGGGACAGCTCAGACGAGGGGTCGGACTGGATCGCTCCGACGCCGGTCGAGGGCTGTCCGCCGAGCCGGGACCGACCGTGCCCGAGCGCCTCGCCGCCGCCCGCAGGCGCAAGGGCGTGAACCTCGACCAGGCCGAGCGCGAGACGAAGATCAGGGGGCGCTATCTCGCCGCCCTCGAACGGGGTGATTACCGGGCTCTCCCTGGCTGCGGTCTACACGAAGGGCTTCCTGCGCAACTACGCCGTCTACCTCGGGCTCGATCCCGACGACGTCCTGAGCCAGTGGCGGCTCGAGATGCGGCGGGGCCCGGGACCAGGCACCGGTCATCGCGGTCCCGCGACCCATCGCGGCGCCGCGCAAGGGATTCACGTTCTCGACTGGGATGGTCGTGATCGTGTTGCTGGCCATCGTCGTGGTCGGGTTCGCGGCGTATCTGGGCGTCCAGGTGCTGCGCTTCGCGAAGCCGCCGACGATCTCGGTGACCGATCCGCCGACGGCGGTGCTCGAGGTCGGCGACGTCGACGACCGTCTACACCCTGCGCGGCACGACCGTCCCCGGCGCGGTCGTCTCGATCGCCACCCCGGGCCGCGATCCGTACCAGGTGACCGCCGGTCCGGGCGGCGCATGGTCGTCCGACGTGGACCTGCGGCGCGGCCGTAACGAGTTCGACGTCAGTTCCGTCGACCCCGACACCGGCAAGCACTCCGAATCGACGATCCGCCTGTTCATCACGGTGCCGTTCGTCGTCGAACGAGGCGCCCACGCTGGCGCCGACCTTGGTGCATCGGTGCCGAGTGCCGCGCCGGCCCGAAGTCAGGGGCGCTAGCCATGTCGGACGATCCGCTTGTCTATCTCGCCGGCAGGCTCGCCGAACGCTGTCTCGCCGCCGGGGTGTCGGTCGCCACGACGGAATCGTGCACCGGCGGGCTCGTCGCCCACTCGATCACCGAGATCCCGGGATCCAGCGCGTACTTCCTCGGGGGCTACGTCACCTACTCGAACGACCTCAAGCACAGTGCGGTCGGCGTCCCCGTCGAGGTGCTGCTGGCCCACGGAGCCGTCTCGGCGCAGGCGGCCATGGCGATGGCGACCGGCGGCCGGGAACGGACCGGCGCGGACCTGGCCGTGGCCGTGACCGGGATCGCCGGCCCCGACGGCGGCACGGACTCGAAGCCGGTCGGGCTCACCTATGTCGCCGTGGCCGACGCGGTCGGACTCGCGGTGCGGCGCTACGTGTGGAGCGGGGACCGGTCCGAGAACAAGCGCCAGAGCGCCGTCGCCGCCCTGGAGCTCCTGATCGAGCGCGTCGAGGCAGCGGGACCCGGCGGCGAGCCGGCGGAGCTGGTGGCGACGCGCCGGACTCGGCGGCGAGGCCGCGGGGCCCGGCGGCGACGCCGGCGGATGACGTCCGCCGCCGAACGCATGTCGGCGGGCCTGGCGCCGGCCCGTGCCGCTCGCCCGATCCGCCTCGGCGAGCGGATCCACGTCATCGGGGCCGCCGGGGCAGGTGCCAGTGCGGCGGCGATCCTGGCTGCCCGTGCGGGCGCCGTCGTGACCGGCGTGCGACCCGGGCGGGCCCTCGCCCTACACCCCGGCGCTCGACGCGCTGGGCATCGCGGTGGCAGGGGAGCACGCGGCGACCCACGTGACGGACGCGCCACACCCGGACCGGCTGGCTGTCACCAAGGCGCTCACCGCCATCGACCCGCACGCGCCGGAGCTCGAGGCGGCCCGGGATCTCGGCATCCCGGTCGAGGGATGGCAGCAGGTGGTCGCCGACGCCGCAGCCGGCCGAACCCTGGTCGGCGTCGCCGGTACCCACGGCAAGAGCACGACCGCCGGATGGCTGGTCCATCTCCTGGTGGCCGCCGGCCGGCGATCCGGGCGCTTTCGTGGGCGCGCTGCTGCCGGCCGTCGATGCCGGCGGCGCTCCCTCGACCGCTCGCCACGGGACAGGGTCGATCTTCGTGGTCGAGGCCGACGAGTACGCCGGCAACTTCGACGCGTACCGGCCGGACGTGGCGATCGTCACGAGCGCGGAATGGGACCACCCCGACGTGTTCCCGGACGCTGCGGCCGTGGCGGCCACGTTCGAGCGCTGGGTGCGTGCCGCCCCTGCCGACGCCACGCTGGTGGCGAACATCGGCGACCAGGGGGTCGAAGGCATCGCCGCGGCGCTGGCCGACTGGTCCGGTTCGGTCGTGGCGTACGCGCTCGTGGACGACGCGCCGCACGCGCTCGACGGGTACGCGCGGGGCGTGGCGTCGCGGTTCGCGACGTCGGCGGGCGAGGCCCGGCCGATCCTCGGCAGGGTCACCGCGACGGACCCGGCAGGCATGACCCTGGAGATCCACGGCCTCGACCCGCCTGGTGGCCCGACGACAGTCCGCCTGGCGATGGCCGGCCGCCACAACGCGGCCAACGCGCTCGCGGTCGCCGCGGCCGCGGCCGTGCTGGGCGTCCCGGCCGAGGAGATCGCGGCGGGACTCGGCGTCGTTCCGTGGCGTCGGCCGCCGCCTCGAGCGCAAGGGGGAGGCGGCGGGCGTCGTGGTCTACGACGACTACGGCCACCACCCGACGGCCGTTCGCGCCACGCTCGAGGCCGTCCGCCAGCGGGAGCCGGGCCGCCGGGTCTGGGCCGTCTACGAGCCGCTGACGTACCATCGGACGGCCGCGATGCTCGACGCGTTCGCGGATGCGCTCGCCGAGGCCGACGCCGTCGCGGTCGCGGACATCTGGGCCGGCCGTGATCCGGACACGACGATCACCTCCGCGGCCGCCCTGGCCGACGCCGTCGCGGCGCGGGCACCCGGGATCCCGGTCATCGCGCCGGGCTCGGTGGAGGCGACGGCGGACGCCCTTGCGGCGGCCGTCCGACAGGGCGACGTCGTGCTCGTCATGGGCGGCGGGCACAGCTATCGGATCGGCGAACGGCTGCTGGAACGCCTGGAGGCGCGGTGATGGTGGACTACGCGGCGGCGGGAGACCTGCTCGAGGCGTACGGGCGAGGCATGGGAGACGTTCGACGGCGATGCCTGGGTAGCCCTCTTTACCGACGATGCCGAGTACCATGAGGACCCGTTCGGCGCGCCGCTGGTCGGCCACAATGCCATTCGGGCCTATCTGCTCGACGCCTCGGGGTCGCAGAGGGACGTCGACTTCACCGTGGAACGACACTGGGTCTCGGGGGAGACCGTCCTCGCCGCCTGGCACTCGACGTTCGTGAGGGTGCCGTCCGGCGAGACCGCCCGGATCGCCGGCTTCCTGACCGCCGAGGTCGCCTCGGACGGCCGGATCTCGCGCTTCCGGGAGTGGTGGATGGTCCCCCGAACGACCGGGTAAGGGGAAAGGAGGATCGATGGCCGGGGACCAGTCGTTCGACGTGGTCAGCGATTTCGACGAGCAGGAGCTGCGCAACGCCCTCGACCAGGTCCGCCGAGAGGTGGGCACCCGGTTCGATTTCAAGGGCGTGACCGTGGACCTGACCCAGTCGAAGGACGAGATCGTGCTCGTGACCACCGACGAGTATCGGGCCGCGGCCGTGAAGGACCTGATCGAGTCGAAGGCGATCCGCCGGAGCCTGTCGCTCAAGATCTTCGACTGGGGCAAGGTCGAGGAGGCGGGCGGCAACAAGGTTCGCCAGCGGATCGGGCTGCGGCGCGGCCTGCCGGAACCGGTCGCCAAGCGCATCACCAAGCTGATCCGGGACGAGTTCCCAAAGGTGCAAGTCCCAGATCCAGGGGGACGCCGTGCGCGTCTCCGGGAAGAGTCGGGATGATCTCCAGCGGGTCATCGCGCGACTCCGTGAGCTGGACGAGCCGGTCCCGCTCCAGTTCGAGAACTACCGCTGACCACCCGCCCCTCCGGGGCGTCGCACCACGAAGGACACGCCGCCATGAACGAACTCGACGCCACCCCCATGACCACCGATCCCGATACGGTCCGTCGAGGCCGGGTCCGGACGGGGAAGCCAACGGCACCGCGGGGGCAACCTCCGCAACGTCCGAGTACGAGCCACCGGCCGAGCCGGAGTTCGAGCCCGCGACGGAGCCCGAGATCGACACCGAGGCCGAGCCGGAGATCGAGGTCCCCGTGGAGCCAGACATCGAGTTCGCTTGCTGGCGAAGCCGAGGGAGACGATCGCGCAGATCCAGACCGCGTCGAATCGGCCGGGCGCCGGGCGAGCCGGAGCCGCAGACCGAGGCGGTCGACGCCGGCATCGGCGCGGAGCGCCGAGGCGCCGGCCGAGGCACGGGCGCGTCGAGCGCGCCGGAACCCGAGTCGAGGATCGTCGACGGAGGCCGAGGCGCCGGCGGAGTCCGAGGCCGGAGGAGAGGTCGCGTCCGAAACGGAGTTCGAGGCGACCGAGCGGGAGGCCGAGGCGCCGGCGGAGTCCGAGGCCGGAGAGGAGGCCGGGTCCGGGGCGGAGACCGAGTTCGAGGCACCGACCGAGCCGGCGAGTCCGAGGCCGCCAGCGGAGGCCGAGCCCGAATGGGAGGCAGCGTCCGAGCCCAGAGACCGAGTTCGAGGCGCCGACCGGGATGGCGGCCACCGCCGGACTCCCGGCCCAGGCCGAACCTGAGGCCGCGGAAGAGCCCTCCCTGGAACCGGAGGCGCCCGCCGGCCCGAGGACCATCGGGCGGTTCATCGCCGACGCGCTCCGCGCGGCCGGCGTGCGCTATGCGTTCACCGTTCCGGGCGAGTCCTTCCTCGGATTGCTCGACGCATTCGGTGCGGCCGGGATCCGGGTCGTCGCGACCCGTCACGAGGGAGCCGCCTCGTTCATGGCCGAGGCCCACGGCCAGCTCACCGGCCGGCCGGCGGTCTGCCTCGGGACGAGGGCCGTCGGTGGTGCCAACCTCGCGATCGGCATCCACACGGCCCGCCAGGACTCGACCCCGATGTTCGCCGTGATCGGCCAGGTCGAGCGGCCGCTGCTCGGGCGGGAGGCCTTCCAGGAGATCGACCAGGTGGCGACGCTCGGTGGCCTGGCCAAATGGGCCGCCGAACCGAGATCCGCCGAGCGACGTCGCCGCCGCGGTTGCCGAGGCCGTGCGCCAGGCACTCGGCGGCCGGCCCGGACCTGTGCTCCTGTCCCTGTCCGAGGATCTCCTCGATGAGCCCGCGCCCGACGACGCGCAGATCGAGGCAGCCCGGCCGAGCGTCGCGCGCCCGAGCGACGAGGAGGTCAGGGCGGTCATCGAGCTGCTGGCCAGCGCGACGCGTCCGGTGATCCTGGCCGGTGCGGGCGTCCTCCGCGCCCGCACGTCCACGGAGCTGACGCGGTTCGCGGAGCTGCTCCAGGTGCCGGTCATCGCGGCCTGGCGTCGTGGCGACGTGATCTCGAACGACCATCCGCTCTACCTCGGCATGGCCGGCATGGCGGCAGCGTCGTCGATCCGGAAGCGGCTCGATGCCGCCGACGCGATCCTCGTGCTTGGCTCCCGCCTGAACGAGGCCACCACATTCGGCTATACGGTTCCGCGTCCGGATCAGCCCTGGGCGCACGTGGACCTCGCCGCCGGGCCGGTCCGCCGGCTCGCCGCCACCGATCGATCTCGGTCACTGCGGACGCAAAGGCGTTCGTCAAGGCCGCCAACGATCGGCTTCTGGGTCGGGCGGTCCTCGACGCGGGGCTGGTCGCGCAGCGTCAGGCGAACAACGCGGCGGACCGTGCCGCCTGGGAGGCCGCGAGCGTCGTGGACGACACGCCGTGGGATGGACCGGGCGTCCACCCGGGTCGCGTGATCGCGACGCTTCGTCGGGTGCTTCCGGACGACGCGATCCTGACCACCGACGCGGGCAACTTCGGCGGCTGGGCGGCCCGGGGCTTCCGGTTTCGCCGCCCGGGGACCTTCCTCGGGTCGACATCCGGGGCGATGGGCTACGGCCTCCCCGCGGCGATCTCGGCCGCGCTCGTGCATCGCGACCGGCACGTCGTGGCTCTCGTCGGCGACGGTGGGCTGGGCATGACGGTGGCGGAGCTCGAGACGGCGGTGCGCGTCGGTGCGCGGGTCGTGGTCCTCTGCTTCGACAACGAGCGGTACGGCACGATCCGGATGTGGCAGGAGCGCCGGAAGACCGGTGTCGGCGTCGCGACCGAGCTCGGTCCGGTCGACTTCGCGGCGATCGCGCGGGCATGCGGGGCGCGCGGGGTGCGCGTCGAGCACGATGCCGAATTCGAGCAGGCCCTGCGAACGGCCCTGGTGGCGGATCGCGCGACGGTCATCCAGCTCGCGCTCGACCGCGCGTGGCTGTCCGTGGACGAACGTGCCGGGCTGATGGCCTACACGTTCCACATCCTGCCCGCTGCCGCCTGGGCTGCTGCGGATCGCGGGGCGCCGTACGCGCCCGCGTACTTCGCATCCGAAGGCTTCATCCACTGCACCGACGGGTTGGAAAACCTCGCCGAGACGTTCGATCGCCACTTCGCGGAGGACCCGCAGGCGTTCCTGGCGATGACCGTCGATCTCGACGCCCTCGACGTCCCCTGGCGCTACGACGAGCCGGGCTCGCCGTATCCGCACATCTACGGCACGATCCGCCCGGCCGCGATCGTCGGGACCGCCCAGGTCGAGCGCCTGCTCGACGGGCGGTTCTCGGGGCTCTTCGTGAGCGAGATGTTCGTAGCCGCCCCGGCGGCCGACGACCGAGAACGACAAGGGAAGGCGCCCACGTTCCTCCGGGCGGACGTCGGCGTGTCCGCCCCACCAGTCGATCGGGTGCTCGGTGAGCGCATCGAGTCGCAGCCCGGCGCGGACCAGCGCGGTGACGACCTCGCCGAGAGTCCATGCCCGGGCGAACTTCCAGTGCTGCTCCCCGTCGGGGATCGACAGGCGGTCGATGTACTCCGGCGCCCACCCGCGCGACGCCTCGACGCCACCGAAGTAGTCGTAGTCGGTGAGGATCCAGCGGCCCTCGTCGTCGGCGTCGAACAGCCATTCGGCCGGATGGCCCTCGAACAGCACGAAGCGGCCCGCGGGCGCGAGGAGACGGACGACGACCTCGGCCCAACGGTCCAGGTCGGCGATCCAGGGAAGCGAGCCTCGCCCGGTGTACACCAGGTCGCCGGTCCCGTCGAGGTCATGCGGGGCTTCGAGGACGTCCGCCTCGATCCAGCGGGCCGGAGCACCGGTGGCGTCGGACAGCCGTGTGGCCAGGCCCAGCATCCTCGGGCTGAAGTCGATGCCGACGACCTCGTCCGCTCCGAGGTTCCACAGCGACAGCGTGTCCCGGCCGCCCGCGCACTGGAGGTGGATGGCCCGCCGGCAACGACCGTGGAGGTCGCCGATGAGCTCGACCTCGGCCCCGAAGAGGTTGACGCCACCGGATCGGATGAGGCCCACGGCCTCCTCGAACCAGCTCTCGTACCGCTCGGCGGCCTCGTCCCAGGCGAGCCTGTTCGCCGCGTGCATCCCAGCCGCGTCTGCCAGCTCGGCGGGGGTGGGGGAGCGGACGTCCGGATCGTCGGGCATGCGCCCAGCGTAGCCTCGATCCCTCCCGGCTCGCGGGCGCCTCCCATCATCCAGGCGCCGTCCAGCCGGAGAGGGCCGCGGTCGCGCTGTTGCGGGCCGGCCGGCGCACGATCCTCCCTGGCGTGCCGATTGCGTCAGACGGCAGCACCGTCGCCGGAGGATCGGCCAAGACCGCCTTCGTGGCGGATCGTGTCGTCTGGTGCAAGAGATCGACGCCGACCCGGCCGTCCGGGCCGGTCGTCGCGCGTTCTTGCGCCGGAGGCGCCGTCGGGACCGGCCTCGCCGACAGTGGTTGCATTCAGGGCAAGGCCTGGTCGGGTTCTTGCGTCAGGCGGCATTCGTCGACGCGGGACGGCCGGCGAGGCGCGCGACGGGACCGGCGCCCGGGTCATCGCCGCCCTGCCGCGACATTATGTTGCACAGTCAACTACTTGTCTGGTATCCTCGTCGCAGCAGTCACCCAAGGAGCCGCCGCACATGCCCGCCATCGTCCCCGCCGACATCACCGTTCTTCCCCGCATCAGCGAGCCGGATCCGACCGTCGCCCGCGATCGGGCGGTCCGCACCATCACCAATGCGCCACGCGGGTTCGAGGGGGAAGGGTTCCCGGTCCGGCGTGCGTTCGCCGGGGTGGCCCTCGAGGACCTCGATCCGTTCATTCACCTCGACCAGATGGGCGAGGTGGAATACGCGCCCGGTGAGCCGAAGGGCACCCCGTGGCACCCGCATCGCGGCTTCGAGACCGTGACCTACATGATCGATGGGGTCTTCGAGCACGCCGATTCGAACGGCGGCGGTGGCGTGATCACCAACGGCGATACGCAGTGGATGACGGCGGGTGCCGGCATCCTCCACATCGAGAAGCCGCCGGAATGGCTGGTCCAGGCGGGCGGGCTCTTCCACGGCCTCCAACTGTGGGTCAACCTGCCTGCGGCGCAGAAGTTCGCGCTGCCCCGATACCAGGACCTGCGGGCCTCGGAAGTGGCCCTGGTCTCATCGAGCGACGGTGGTGCGCTCGTTCGGGTCATCGCGGGCGACGTGGCTGGTCACGCAGGTCCAGGATCGACCTACTCGCCGATGACCTTCGTCCACGCCTCCGTCAGTCCGGGCGCGCGGCTGACGATCCCGTGGCGCGCGGACTACAACGCGCTGGTCTACGTGCTCGCCGGGCAGGGGACGGTCGGGACGGAGGGACGTCCGATCGGCACCGGCCAGCTCGCGGTTCTGGGCACGGGCAACACCGTCACGGTCGCCGCGGCCACGACGCAGGACAGCCGTCACCCGAACCTCGAGGTCATCGTGCTCGGCGGCCGGCCCATCGGCGAGCCTGTCGCGTGGATGGGGCCGTTCGTCATGAACACCCGCGAGGAGGTCCTCCAGGCGATGGCCGACTACCAGGCGGGACGGCTCGGGTCGATCCCGGCCGTGCACAACGCCCCGACCACGATGCAGGAGACGCGCAGGCCGACCGGTCCGTCCTGACGGCCGGCGTGGGCGCCATGGCGGCGCCCCCGATGCGATACTGCCGCGGATGCGCCTTCAGCCGAACCCTCCGCGCCTGGTCACTGTCGTGGTCGCGCTGGTCCTTGGGGCGATCGGGCTGATCTGGGCGTGGCCGATCGATTCACTTCTCCCGGTTCTCGACCCGGTGGAGGCCATCATCGGGTCCGTCGGGCTGGCTGCGGACCGCGAGCTGGGCTACCTGTGCCTCTTCGCATGCCCGGCGCTCCTGGTCGTCGGCTCGCTGCTGCCGGGGATCTGAGGCATGGGCCGGATGAACTTCGCCCCGACCGCGCCGACGATCATCGTCGCGCTGCTGCTCATGCTGGCCGGTCTGCTGGGAACGTACGGCTCGGTGCTGCCCGACGCCGCGGGCATCATCGCTTTCGTGCTGGCGACCGGGATCCTGCTCGTCGGGATGGTCTTCCGGCGCATCTAGGCGGGCGTCGCGGCCGGGACGCGGAGGGATCGTCGCTGGCACCATGCGTGGCATGGCCGACACTGCCGACACTGCCGGTGGCGAGGGGATCCTGACCCGTCGCGCGCTCAACCGTGCCACGCTGGCGCGGCAACTGCTCCTCGAGCGCTCCTCGATGCCGGTCGAGGGCGCGCTCGAGCACCTGCTTGGCCTCCAGGCGCAGACGCCCCAGACCTGGTACGTCGGGATGTGGTCACGCCTCGACGAATTCGACCCGGAGCGGTTGTCGTCGATGCTGGCCGACCGGCGGGCGGTGCGGATCGCCGTGATGCGCTCGACCATCCACCTGGTCAGTGCGCGTGATGCGTGGGGACTCCGGCGGCTCGTCCAGCCGGTCCATGATCGGATGCTCCAATCGAACTTCGGGGCACGCCTCGCGGGGATCGATCGGGACGAGGTGGTTGCGGCAGGGCGCGCCATCGTCGAGGAGCGGCCGGTCACGTTCAAGGAGCTCGGGGATCGGCTCCATGAACGCTGGGCCACCGCCGATCCGGGTGCGCTGTCGATCCTGATCCGGACCGGAGTGCCCCTGGTCCAGGTCCCGCCGCGGGGCCTGTGGCGGAGGAGCGGCCGGGCCGCCCACACGTCGATCGAGGGGTGGCTCGGAGCGCCGCCGGCCGAGGTTCCGTCGATCGACGACATCGTCCTTCGCTACCTGGCGGCCTTCGGGCCGGCGAGCGTGTTGGATGCGCAGGCATGGTCTGGCCTGACGAGGCTCGGCGATGTGTTCGAGCGGCTCCGTCCGCGCCTCATGTCATTCCGCGACGAGAAGGGGCGCGAGCTTCACGATGTGCCCGACGGTCCGCGACCGGATCCGGAGACTCCGGCGCCGCCTCGCTTCCTGTACGACTTCGAGAATCTGCTGCTGTCCCACGCGGATCGGCGGCGGGTCCTCGACCCCGCGATCCGCGCGAGGTTCCCGGATACGGCCAACGGCTACCCGGGGTCGTTCCTCGTCGATGGGTTCGTCGCCGGAACGTGGGACCTGCGCCGCGAGACGGGTCGGAAGGGCGTCGCGACGCTCACCGTCCGCCCGCTGGTCCCGCTCGCGCCTGCTGACCGCACTGCCCTCGAAGCCGAAGCGACGCGTCTGCTCGCATTCCTCGCGTCCGATGCACCCCTCGGCACCGTTCGCTTCGATCGGGCCGGCGAGGGCGTCGCGGAACCGGTCCATGGCTGAATCCGGCGTCGGGGGCGCCGCGCTGGCCGCGGTCGATGCCATCTTCGAGCGCGCCTTCGAGGCGGGGGCGGCCCCGGGCATGGCGTGGGGTGTAGTCGTCGGCGGCGACCTGGTTCACGCCCGCGCGTTCGGGACGCTCCGAGTCGGCGAGAACGTGCCGCCCGACGCCGACAGCGTCTTCCGGATCGCCTCGATGACGAAGAGCTTCACGGCCGCCACCCTGATGTCGCTGCGGGACGAGGGCCGGCTCGCGCTCGACGATCCAGTCGCGAAGTGGGTTCCGGAACTCGCCGATCTGCGGCCGTACAGCGCCGACTCGCCGCCCATCTCGATCCGGCACCTGATGACGATGACGGCCGGATTGCCGACCGATGATCCGTGGGGCGATCGTCAGCAAGGGTTGGACCTCGAAGCCTTCGCCGCGTTCCTGCGCGAGGGCCCGACGCTGGCCTGGGCACCCGGGACCAGGTTCGAGTACTCGAACCTGGGGTACGGGATCCTCGGGCGGGTCATCACCAACTTGGTGGGCCGGGAGTACAAGGACGTCGTCGGCGAGCGGGTGCTGCGCCCGCTCGGAATGGACGCCACGACCTTCGACCTGGAGGCCGTACCGCCCGAACGGCTCGCATCGGGCTACGTCCGCCGTGATGACGCCTGGCTCTCTGAGCCCATGGACGCCTACGGCGCGCTTGCCTCGATGGGCGGCGTGTTCACGTCCGTGCGGGACCTGGCCCGCTGGGTCGCCTGGTTCGTCGATGCATTCCCGGCCCGCGACGACGCCGACGGGCGGCCCGCTGTCCCGGTCGACGCGGCGGGAGATGCAGCAGGTCCAGTGCGCGATCCCGGTGGGCGTGAAGTGGCCGGCCGCCGACGCGGCGCCCGTCGTCGAGGCGAGTGGGTACGGCTACGGCCTGTTCATCACCGATGACCTCAGCATCGGCAGGACTGCCGGGCACGGCGGCGGCTACCCCGGGTTCGGTTCGAGCATGGGCTGGCATCCCGCGTCCGCGATCGGCATCGTGGCGCTCGGGAACAGCCGGTACGCGCCGATGACGCCGCGGGCGGTCGAGGCACTCCGTTCGCTCGTGTCGGCCGAGACCGGCCCCCGGCGTGCTGGCCGTGTGGCACCGTGGCCCGCCACCCTCGAAGCGCGGGCCGCCGTCGAGCGCCTGGTCGACCGATGGGACGACCGTGAGGCCGCCGCGCCTCTTTGCCATGAACGTGGACCTCGACGAGCCGCTCGCCCTGCGCCGTGCGGCGATCGAACGGCTCCGCGAGATCCACGGCCCGCTGCGCCCGGACGAGACCACGCCGGTCGTCTCGGACAGTCCCGCCGACCTCGCCTGGTGGATGGCGGGCGAGCAAGGCCGGGTCAAGATCGAGATCCTCCTGAGCCCGGAGCGCCCGCCGAGGGTCCAGGGACTCAGGCTGATGTCGGTGCCGGATCCGTCCGAGCGGCTCGTGACCGTCGCGGGCACGCTCGCGGGGCTTCTCGGGGATGCGGTCCCTGCCTGGCCCCCGGAGCTCGCACTGACCCCTGACGCGGACCTGGCCGCCATCGAACGCAAACTTCCGCGCCGCAGCGGCGCGGTTCGGTCCGGTGGCGCTCGGCCGGCCGAACCGCGGCGACGGGGAGACGACGGCGACGTGGCCCCTGGAAGGGGAGCGCGGCGTCCTGGACCTCACGGTCAGGCTCGAATCGCCGGACGGAGCGATCGCGGAGGTGGCCCTCGTTCCTCGTGCGCTGGAGCCGCCCCGCTGGTAGGCCGCATGCGCCGCGGCGGCGGTCTTCAGCCGGCGACCGGTCGCCTGCCCCACGCCGCGGAGGCCACCAGGCAGGCGATCCCGGTCGCCACCAGCGTCACGATCCAGGCGAGGCCGACCAGCTGCCCGAGCGTGTCGACGCGCTGCTCGACGACCCGGAGCGAGCGGCCCGCGGTCACCGTCCCGCCGTTCCACGGAACGGTGACCGTGGCCATACGGATCCCCGGCTTCGGCTGCCAGGTGACGGCGTTGATGCCATTCGAACGGGCGGCGTCGAGGACTCCCTTCGGCACGGTGGGAGGCTTCCCTTCAAGCTGCCCGTCGCTCGCGAGGGAGGCGCCGGCCTCGTCGTAGACGACGAGGAAGGGCGCGAGGCTGCGGGCGATGTCTGTGACCGGCCCCGTGCTGACGACTGCCGCCGGCGCCTCCCCGGCGTCCAGCCGCGCGGCGGCATCCTCGGCCAGCTGGACCTGCGGGTCGTTCGCGCCGCTGCGAAGCCCCTGCTGCCCGACGAGGTAGGCGAGCCCGGACATGGCCGTGATCGCCACCGCCAGCGGCAGGAACAGCAGGAACGCACGCCGGACGATCATCGGCAAGGACGACGGCTCGGCGCGTGGCCGTGTGGCGGACCGCTCATCCGGCCCCGACGGCCCTCGCCCAGTAGCGGGCGGTCTCGTCGGAGATCCCGGTGCGATGCTCGGCGCGGACGCGCTCGAGGCAGCGCTGGAGGGCCTGACCTTCGGGCTCGAGACCGAGGATCGACAGGCTCGCGATGATGCGGGTCAGCCGCAGGTGGTTGTGGTTGCCGGCGCCCCACCATCGCGGCCCGCGAACGGCGAGGTCGGCTCCGGGCTCGATCGAGATGACGGCGCCGGCTCGGCCCGGTTCGAAACCTCGGCGTCCGGCTCGGCCGGCGTCGCAGCCCGTAGAACCCGAGCATCAAGTCGAGGGACCGCCTCAGCCGGCGCGAAGCTCGGTCGAGCCGCGGAAGGCGTCGATCGTCGCGTCGGTGAGGGTCGGGGCGCCGGGCACGAAGGCGCTTCGCGCGCGGAGCGGGAAGAGCCACTGGATGAAGTCGTGCGTCGCCTCGAGAGACTCGGTCGAGAACGCCCACACGTCGTCGATCGTGCGGCCGGAGCCGTCGCGGCCCTCGCCGCGATAGAACCTCACGATCGCGCGTCATCGTCCGCCGCCCGCGGTCACGTGAGGATCTCCACGACGTCGCCATCGACGACCTCGTGCGTCCTGCCCACGCGCTGCCCGTCGAAGCGGGCCGACGGCCCCCACACCCGGGCTCCGATGAAGCTCGCTGCCGAGGTCGTGGTGGACCCAGTCGGCGACATCCTCGACGGTCGATCCGGGGTCGAGCGCCAGCGGCTCCTCGTCGACGGCCCCGTCGTGGCGCAGGCGGACCCGGATGAGCCCGGTCAGCGCCCAGACCGCGTCGCGGAAGGCCTCGAGCGACCGCTCGTCGAGGATCGACACGGTGACGACCTCGAAGGCCCGGGAAGGCGCCGCCGGATCCGTTCGGTCGCGCCGGGCTCGGCCTCGTCGGCGCGGGTGACCGCGAGGACGGCGCGGCTTCTCGATCCCGGCGGTCTCCACCTCCGCGAGGACGGTCGCCGAGCTCGGCCGGATCGGCGCCCGCCCGGCAGCAGTAGACGATCGCGTCGGCCGTCCGGAGCACGCCGAGCAGCGCCCGGCCGCCGCCGCGGTCGTCGGCCGCGCCGCCGATGAGCCCGGGGATCTCGACGAGCTGGACGAGGACGCCGCCGATCCTGGTCAGCGCCGGGCACCGGCCGGAGCGTCGTGAACGGGTAGTCGCCGGTCTTGATCTGGATCTCGGAGAGTGCCTGCAGGAGCGACGACTTGCCGACGTTCGGCGGCCCGACCAGGGCGATCTGGGCGGCGCCTTCGCGGCGCACCGCGATCGAGTCACGGTGGACGGCGTTCGACCGGACCCGCGTGTCCTCGATCTCCGACAGCAGCCACTTGCGCAGGTCCGCGTACGGACCGTTCCGGTAGTCGGGCAGCTCGCGCGATGCAGTGCCTGGACCTCGCGGATCCGCTCCCGGCCTTCCTTGCCTGTGAGTCGACGCTTCGCCACCTGGGCGAACGTGCGATGCGGCATCGGCATCGCCATCTCCCTTCGCTGCATGGGGACGGCGCGGCGCCAGCAGCGAGTCGGCGCTGCGTTGGCGGCTCGCGTCCTGTCCCGCCCCTTCCTCCGACGCTGGTTCCGGAAGGGGCGGCTCAGCCGTTCCTGTTGGAGATGGTGGCGAGCCAGGCGTCGAGCGGACGCCGGCCCATCGGGCTGGTCATGACCGGCACAGGCTACACGACCGGCGCGGACTAGGATTCTCCTGGCATGCCGACGCCGCCCTCGATCCCCGCCCGGATCGCCGGCATCGCCGTCCCGCAGGACGACGTCTCCGTCGCGACCTGGCGGTGGGCGCACGCATCGCTGCCGGGGTACCTCCTGGCCCACTCGGTGCGGTCGTACTGCTGGGGTGCGGCGATCGCGGCGGGCGAGGGCTGGCGCTTCGATCGCCGGATCCTGTGGACCGCCTCGCTGCATGCATGACGTCGGGCTGACACGGATCGGGCGCAACACGACGTGCTTCGAGGTCGAAGGCGCCGAGGTCGCCCGACGGTTCCTGACCCGCCACGGGCTTCCCGGCGAGGCCGCCGACCGGGTGGCCGATCGCGATCGTCCTGCACATGCGTCCTCGGTGACGCTCGACGACGGCGTCGAGTCGGTCCTGCTCGACCGTGCCACCTCCGTCGATGTCCGCGGCGATGGGTACGCGGACGTGCAGGACGTGCGGGAGGGCGTCGTTCGCGCATTCCCGCGCGGCGCGTTCGATCGGCATTTCCTCGCCGCGATCGAGCGCGAGGTCGGCGGTCCGTCCCGACTGCCAGAGCGCTCGCCTCCTGCGTGAGACAGGACTCGCCGAGTGGATGGCCCGGTCGCCCTGGCGGAGCGGCTGAACGTCCGAGATGCACCGAGGCGTAGAGTTCCCGAGGGATGGACTTCGTGCTCGTCCACGGTTCGTACCACGGAGCCTGGTGCTGGGATCTCCTGACTCCCGAGCTCGAGCGGCTCGGACACCGCGTCATCTCCATGGACCTGCCGATCTCGGACCCCGGTCTCGGCGCCGCGGAGTACGCGGAGGCCGATCGAGGCCGCCCTCCGGCCGGAGAGCGAGCCTGTCCTCGTCGGGCATTCGATGAGCTGGCCTGGTCATCCCGCTGGTGGCGTCCAGGCGGCCTGTCCGCAGGCTGATCTTCCTCGCGGCGTTCCTGCCCGTCTCCGGGGCGCAGCGCGAACGACCTGCGTTCGACCGAGCAGCTCGACCCGCCGAGTACCGCCGACGACGGCCGAATGGACGGACCTCGGTGACGACGTCTGGATGGTGGGACCGAACACCGCCACCGAGATCTTCTTCCACGACGCCGATCCCGACGTGGCGCGATGGGCCACGGCGCGGCTTCGGCCGCAGTCGTATGGCGTCTTCGCGGAGGTCGACCCCACTGACTGCATGGCCGGACGTCGCGTCGCGGTCGATCGTCTGTCGCGACGATCGGGCGATCGATCCCGGCTGGGTCAGAAGCAGCTGCGCAGGAGCGGCTTGGGACGATCGCGGCCGAGATCGACGGAGGGCACTCACCGTTCCTGACCCGTCCGGTCGAGCTGGCGCGGATGCTCGACGCGCTGGCGCGCGACTGACAGGTTCTCCACGCCCGGCCGCTCCGGGCGGCGGTGGGCGGCCGCTAGCCGCGGGAGATCGCGAAGCCCACGCCTCGACCGTGCTGGGCAGTCAACGCGAGCCAGACCCGGACCATCTCCTCGAGAGGCTTGGCGTTGGCGAGCGGCCCCGCATCGAAGGCCTCGAAGCCGATGTCGGTCGCGAGACGTATCGCGGCGGCCTTCGCGTCGGCGTCGTCGCCGGCCACGAACATCGCGGCCGGGGTCTGCCGGCCGCGGGCGGTCGTGAAATTCTCGAATCCGATGGTGTTGAAGGCCTTCGCCACCCGTGCGCCCGTGAGCGCGTCGGCCAGGTCTTGCGTGGTGCTTCGCGTCGGGTCGCCCCCGAACCGGTTCATCGCATCGATGACGATGCGGCCCTCGAGCGACGGCAACCCGGCGGCGGTCTCGGCCAGGGCATCCGGGCGCACCGTGACGATGATGACGTCCGCCCCGTCCACGGCCTCGGCCGGTGATGCGGCCCGTGAGCCGGGCGCAGTCTCGAGGGCCGCGACGGTCTTGGAGCTCTCCGGATCGCGCACCCCGAACACGACCTCGTGCCCCACGCGCGCGAACGCCGTCCCGAGACCGCCGCCCACGTTGCCTGCTCCGATGATCGCGATCCGCATCGCGGCCTCCTTCCTGGCGGGTTGACGCCTCGTGATCGAAGCCTACGGCCTCTGTGCCGCCCGGGACGTTGCCCGCCGGCATCTTCGGCATCGTCATGAACTCGAAAGGCAGCTCCGCCGCAGGATCGTGGCATGAACACCACACGACAACGGGCGCGCAGAGGCTCGGTCCCGGGCCAACCGCCGCCTTCGCAGGCTCACCATCGGGACCGCTGCACTTGGAGTCGTCGCCACCGGCTCGTTCGGGGGCCTCGCAGCAATGACCTATGACGGAACGGGCGGTGCCGATCCGACGATCGCCCAGGTGACGACGGCGAGCACGACGAGCACGACGACGACCGCCTCGACATCGACTTCGACGGCGCTTCGACGGCGACGCCGAGCGTCGACGGCGAGCGCGACCGCCGCTGCCACCGCGACCGCCACGGCCGCGCCGGTCGTGACGACCACCCAGGGCACAGCGCACGCCGCGACCGGCGGCTCATGAGCGGGATCGAGGCGCCGGCGGCCGAGCCAGGTCGCCGGCCGTCGTAACCGGACCGAAAGGTGGTCCGGACGACACTCACATCGCGAAGTCCCCACGCGGCGGGCCGATCCTTCCCGGCCCGCCGCACCGTTCCAGGAGGAGCCCGATGTTCGACCAGGTCCTGTGGTTCGCCACGCGAGGTGCAGGCGCCGTGTCGCTGCTGATGCTCACGGCGAGCGTCTGCTTCGGCATGGTCGTCGTGACCCGCTTCCAGCACGCCGAGTGGCCGCGGTTCTTCAACTACGAGATGCACCGCCGGATCTCGCTGCTGTCGATCGTCTTTCTCGCGGTCCACATCCTCGCGGCGGTGTTCGACCCCTTCACCTCGCTCGGCCTCGGGGCCGCGCTCGTGCCGCTGGCATCGACGTACCGGCCGATCCCGGTCGCGCTCGGGGTCGTCGCGCTGTACCTGTTCGTCGCGCTCATCGCGACGAGCCTGCTGCGCAAGCACATCGGTCAGAAGACCTGGCGGGCCGTCCACTGGGCGAGCTACGCGATGTGGCCCCTGGCCGTCCTCCACGGCCTGACCGCCGGAACAGACGGCATCGCGATCTGGATGCTGGCCCTCGACGCCGCGTGCGTCGGTGCGGTCGCGGGCTGCCTCGAATGGCGGCTCCGTCCCGCGTGCGACGATGACCGCCGTGCCGGCCACGCTCCGGCCGAACGACCGGCGGAGGCTGATCCGATGCGGGTACTGGTGGCAGAGGACGACGAAGGCCTTCGAGAGGTCCTCGTCCTCGGCCTGTCCGACGCCGGCTATCACGTGGACGCCGTCGATCGCGGCGACGACGCGATCGACCAGCTGAAGTGGTACGCCTACGACGTCGCGGTCGTCGACTGGCGGATGCCGGGCGCCGAGGGCATCGACGTGGTGGCCTGGGCGCGCAGGAACGAGCGGCCGACCGCGATCCTGATGCTCACCGCGCGGGACACGCCGGCCGACCGGATCCGCGGCCTCGATACCGGGGCCGACGATTACCTGGTCAAGCCCTTCGACTTCGGGGAGCTGCTCGCTCGCGTCCGCGCCCTCCAGCGGCGACCGCGCGGTGTCGACGCGCCGGTCCTGCAGGTCGGCCGCCTGACGCTCGATCCCGTGACCCACCTGGTCGGCGATCGACGAGCGCGAAGTGTCGCTGACCGGCACCGAGTACCTCATCCTGGAGCTGCTCCTGCGGCGATCGCCGGCCGTCGTCGACCGAAAGGCGATCGCCGAGCATGCCTGGGCCGACGAGACCGATCCGATCGGCTCGAACGCCATCGACGTCCAGCTGAGCCGCCTCCGGGCCAAGCTCACCGGGGCGGGCGTGCGGATCGTCACGGTCCGCGGCGCGGGGTACCGGCTGGAAGCCGGGTGACGATGGCCCACGTCCCGGCCGTCCGCCGACAGTCGATCCGGGTCGCCCTCGTGGCGACCGGGGTGGTCGCCGTCGTCTACCTCGCGGTCGCCGTCGTGGTCGTCGCCTTCACGACACGAACGCTGACAGCCCAGATCGACCGGCGCCTGGCCGATTCCCTGCATCGGCTTCCGCCGCCCGACAGCCGCCCGCCTGACTCGCCGTTCGACCCTGGGCGCGATCCGGGTCGTCCGTTCGGGGCGCCGGTCCTCGTCTGGACGGTCCAGCCGGACGGGAACGTCCTCGCCAGCGCCACGACGCCCGACCTGCCCGCCGACCTCCAGCAGGTCACCGATCCGGTGAGCGCGACGATCGACGGGACCGAGATGCGCGTCGCTGGAGGGGACGTGGGCCAGGCCCACGTGGTCGTCGCCCAGGCCATGGACGCCGTCGCGGACGCCCAGCGGACGATCGTGCTGGGGGTCGTGCTGATCGCGCCGTTCCTGCTCGGCGGCGGTCTTCCTCGGCGCGGTCGCGATCGGCAGCCGGGTGGCCGCGCCGATCGAAGCGGCCCGGCAGCGCCAGCTGGAGTTCACGGCCGACGCCTCGCACGAGCTCCGGACGCCGCTGTCGGTGATCGAGGCCCACACGAGCCTCGCGCTCGCGGGCGAGCGCGACGTGGCGTGGTACCGGAGCGCCTTTGCCCGCATCGATCGCGAGTCGAAGCGCATGCGCAGGCTCCTCGAGGACATGCTGTGGCTGGCCAGGTTCGATGCCGCCGAGGCGCCACGTGCCGCCGAACCCGTGGACCTCGGGATCCTTGCCAGCGCAGGCCGCCGACCGGTTCGCGGCCGTCGCCGAGACCCGGCGGATCTCGCTCGCGGTCCACGCATCGCCGGAGCCGGTCGTGATCGCCGCGCCGGCCGATCTCGTCGACCGACTCATCGGCGTCCTCCTCGACAACGCCTGCAAGTACGCACCCGAGGGTGGGCGGGTGGACGTGACGACCGCGGTCGACGGGGCTCGCGCGCGAGCGTCACGGTCGAGGACGACGGGCCCGGCATCGCCCCGGACGAGCTGGCGCGCATCTTCGACCGCTTCCATCGCGCGACGGCGACGTCCGGCGAGGCGACGGGCGCGGGTCTCGGCCTGGCCATCGGGGACGCGATCGTCCGGGCGACCGGCGGCCGCTGGTCGGTCGGCTCGGCGCCCGGCGGCGGCGCGCGCTTCGCGGTCAGCTGGAGCCGCAGCTCCATGGCCTGACGGGGTCGAGGCCCTCCCGGCGGGCCGGGGGCCGGGATCGGAGGGGTCCGCAGCCTGCCACAGCTCGTAACCCTTTCGAAAGGGACCCGCCCCGAGACTCGGGTCATGGATACGAGACATCGGCTCTGGCGCGAGGTCGCGACCTTCGCGGTCATCGGCGTCATCAGCACCGCGGCCTACGCCGCGCTCTACCTCGGGCTTCGGTCGTTCACCGGTCCGCTGGCCGCGAACGCGCTCGCGCTAGTCCTCACAGCGGTCGGCAACACCGCGGCGAACCGGCGCCTCACGTTCGGCGTCCGGGGTCGCGCCTCGATGATCCGGGACCAGGTCGGCGGGCTCGTGGCGCTCGGCGTCGCGCTCGCGATCACCACGGCGTCGATCGACCTGCTCGCGATCCTCGCTCCCGACGCCGGCCGGCTCGTGGAGCTCGCCGTCCTCGTCGTCGCCAATGCGCTGGCGACCGTCGTGCGATTCGTCCTGCTCAGGACGTGGATCGCCGGCGACGCCCAGAGCCCGCTCAGCCCAGTCAGCACCCACGACCGACACAGGAGCCAGTCATGACCTCGATCGCCCCGCCCACGACCGAACCGCGCGCCGCTCGACCCGGGATCATCCGCGGGCTCGCGAGGCCGCGCAGCCGCGAGGCGACCTGGGTCCTTCCGGCCACTCCTCGGCGTCCTGGCCCTGGCCGCCGCGCTGTACCTCGTCAACCTCACGGTCAGCGGCTACGCCAACGTCTATTACTCGGCCGCCGCCTGGGCCGCGTCGCAGGACTGGTCGGCCTGGTTCTTCGGGTCGATCGATCCCTCGAACTTCATCACCGTCGACAAGCCGCCGCTGGCGACCATGGTCCTCGGCCTGTCGGTCCGGCTGTTCGGCCTCAGCTCGGCGTCCATCCTCGTCCCGCAGGCACTCATGGGTGTGGCGAGCGTCGGGCTCCTGATGGCGACGGTCCGGCGGACGTTCGGGGCCCCGGCGTCGATCATCGCCGGCCTCGTCATGGCCCTCACGCCGGCGGCGGTCCTGATCTTCCGGTTCAACAACCCCGACGCGCTGCTGACCCTGCTCCTCGTCGGCGCGGCCTACGCTTTCATCCGCGCCCTCGAGAGCGACCGGCTTCGATGGGTGGTCCTCGCCGGCGTGCTCGTCGGCCTCGGCTTCGAGACCAAGCTGCTCCAGGCGTACCTCGTCCTGCCGGCCTTTGCGATCACGTTCGCGATCGCCGCTCCGGGCTCCATCCGGCATCGGATCGTCGGGCTCGCCGTCGCCCTCGGGGCCGTGGTCGTCAGCAGCGCCTGGTGGATCGCCGCGGTCGAGCTCATCCCGGCCGCATCCCGGCCGTACATCGGCGGCAGCACCAACGACTCCGCCCTGGACCTGGTCCTCGGATATGACGGACTCGGTCGCATCTTCGGGCAGGGTGGGGGAGGCGGCGCGCCGGGCGGCGGGCCAGGCGGCGGTGGCGGGTTCTCGGGAACGCCCGGGATCCTGCGGCTGTTCAACGCCCAGCTCGGTGGCCAGATCGCCTGGTTGCTGCCGATGTCGCTGATCGGCCTTGTCGGCGGGCCTGGTCGCGCGGTTCCGCGCCCCGCGAACGGACCTCGCCCGGGCGGCGTTCCTGATGTGGGGGCTGTGGCTGCTCGTCCACGCCGTGGTGTTCAGCTTCATGTCGGGCGTCATCCACAGCTACTACGCGGTCGTGATGGCGCCGGCGGTCGGTGCCCTCGTGGGTGGCGGCGTGACGACGCTGTGGGCGGCCCGGAGCCGGTTCTCGTGGGCGGGCGTCCTGCTCGGGCTGTCCATCCTCGGGTCCGCGGTCGTCGCCTGGCTGCTCCTCGAGCGGACGCCGGCGTTCTTCCCGGGCCTCGGTATCGCGCTGGTCGTGGTCGCCGCGGTCCTGATCCCCGTTCTCGCACTGCGGCCGCGGGCCGATCGCGCCCGGGCGCAGCTGATCGCCCTGGCACTGGGCCTCGGCGTGCTGCTCGCGGCACCCGCGGCCTACGCGGCCGACACGATGGCGACCGCGTACTCGGGCGGCGACGCGGCGGCCGGGCCACGGGCGACCGGCATCGACAGCGGGCCGGGCGGGTTCGCCGGTGGCGTTCAACCCGAACGACGGTGGAGCGGGCGCGGTGCGCGGCCAGCCCCCGGCGCGGTGGCCGGCGACGGCGCGGGTGGTGCACCTCCCGGCGCACCAGCCGGACGGAGCGTCGCAGGCTGCTGGTGGCGCGGCGGAGCGGGTGGTCCGGGAGGACCAGGTGCGAGCCTCGACTCGGCGACGCTCGACTACCTCGTCGCAAACCAGGGATCCGCACGATGGATCGTCGCGGTCTCGGGCGCGAACGGCGCGGGCCAGATCGAGCTCGAGACCGGTAAGCCCGTGATGGCGATGGGTGGCTTCACCGGGAGCGACGACACCCCGACGCTCGACGAGCTGAAGGCCTACATCGCCTCGGGCGACCTCCGGTTCATCGTCGTCGGGGGAGGCGGCGGCGGAGGCGGAGGCGGTCCGTTCGGTGGGTCCTCCGCGGTCACGGACTGGGTCACGTCGTCGTGCACCGCCGTGGACCTCGGCAGCGGCTCGACATCCGCTGTACGACTGCGCCGGAGCGACCGGCGGATAGACAGCGGGCCGGCAGAGCGCGGGGCGCCGGGTCCGGCCGATGGGCCCGGGCCGGCCCGGCGCCGGCGTCTGATGCGCGGGACAGGTGACATGTCTGCGAGACTCCGGTTACCGTCGTGACCTGGCCGCACGCCGGGACCGGAGTCTCGCGCATGTTCGAACACCTCGACTACGTGTACATGCCGAGCCGTGACGTGGCCGCCGATGCGGCGTACTTCACCGACGTCCTCGGAGGTCGCCTGCTGTTCGCCATCGAGGGGATGGGCACCCGGGTCGCGATGGTCGAGCTGACGGCGGAGCCGCCGCGGATCCTGCTGGCCGGTCACCTCGACGGCGAGCGACCGATCCTCGTCTACCGCGTGGAGGATCTGGACGCCACGGTCCGGGAGCTTCGGAGTCGCGGCTGGGAGGACGGGTACGCGCTGGAGATCCCGCAGGGCCCGGTCCATTCGTTCATGGCCCCCGGTGGCCAGCGGATCGCCGTCTACCAGCGGACCCGTCCCGGCGTGAGAGGCCGGGTTCATCGGTCGCCGCGATTTCTGACGGGGACGCCGGCGCAGGCTTGACATGCGGCAGCGCGTCCGGCTATATATAACCAATGCGTTACATAACGGTCACGTTCTAGATGACCACCGCCCAGCTTGACGCGGTGTTCGGCGCCCTGGCGGATCCGACTCGTCGCGCCATCCTCGCTCGATTGGCCGACGGTGACGCAAGCGTGGGTCAGCTGGCGGCTCCATTCACGCGTGTCGCAGCCGGCCATCTCGCGGCACCTCAAGGTGCTCGAGCGGGCGGGTCTCATCTCGCGTCGGCGGCGGGCCACGGTCCGCCTCAGCCATCTCGAAGCGGAGCCGCTGCGTGATGCCGGCGCATGGCTCGCGCGATATCAGCAGTTCTGGGAGGAGAGCCACGACCGGCTCGACGCGCTGCTGGCCACTCTCGAAAGGAAGGGATCATGAACGCCACCAAGATCACGGCCGAGCCGGGCCTTCCGTACATCGACATGTCCCGTGAGTTCGACGCCCCGCGCGACGTGCTCTACCGCGCGTACACGGAGCCGGACCTGCTCGTCCGCTGGCTCGGCCCTCGCCGGATGACGATGGTCCTCGACCGCTGGGACGTGCGCGACGGCGGCGCCTGGCGGTACGTCCACCGCGATGAGGCAGGCAACGAGTTCGGCTTCCACGGCGTCTTCCATGGCACGCCCACCCCCGAGCGGATGGTCCAGACGTTCGAGTTCGAAGGGGCGCCCGGCCACGTCTCGCTCCAGGCGCTGACGTTCGAGGAGCGCGACGGGCGGACCACGGTCCGCACGCATTCGGTCTTTCAATCGGTCCAGGCCCGGGACGCCATGGTCGAATCGGGCATGGAGTCCGGCGTCAACGAGGGCTTCGATCGCCTCGAGGAGCTGCTGCCCAGCCTGCTGGCAGCGGTCTGAGTCGCGGGTCACGGTCAGCGCATCGATCGAGGAGGTCGTCGTGGAGTACAAGCTCGAAGTCGTCGTGGTCCCGGTGTCGGACGTGGACCGTTCGAAGGCGTTCTACAGCGAACAGGTCGGCTTCGTCGTCGACGTCGACTATCAGCCCAACGAGGAATTCCGGGTCGTCCAGCTGACGCCGCCCGGCTCGGGTTGCTCGGTCACGATCGGCAAGGGCCTCGCGGACTCGACTCCCGGCTCGCTCAAGGGTCTCCAGCTGTGCGTCGCCGACATCGAGGCGGCGCGAGCCGACCTCATGGGAAGGGGCGTCCCGGTGAGCACCATCCAGCACAAGGACGAGACCGGCTTCGCCGACGGGAAGGGCGAGGACTGGAACTCGTTCGTGTTCTTCGACGATCCCGACGGCAATTCCTGGATCGTCCAGGAGAGCCCGTGTCATGCGCGAGCGCTGCAACGGCGGGAGGGACCGTGCGGCCACGGCTGAGCCGCCTGATGACGACGCCCAGGCCCGATTCGGCCGAAGGTGTCGCCGCGGCGACGGCACGGATCGACGCCACGCTCGCGGGCCTGCCCGCGGACCAGCGGGCCGCGCTCGAGGCGCTCCGCGAGACGATCGCGGCCGCGGCGCCCGGTGCGGTCGAGGGGATCAGTTACGGGATGCCCGCGTTCCGCTACCGCGGACGTCCGCTCGTCGGATACCAGGCGGCGAAGACCCATTGCGCGTTCTACCCGATGAATCCGGCGGTCATCGACGCGCATCGCGAGGAGCTCGAGGGCTTCGAGACCTCGAAGGGGACGATCCGCTTCACACCCGACCACCCGCTGCCATCGGATCTCGTCGCCAGGATCGTCCGGGCCCGGGTGGCCACGCTCGACGGCTGACCTCGCGGACCCCGCAGACGCGAGGTCCGATCCGTTCGGTGGCAAGCCGAACCCTGGACTCCGATCGCAACACTCCCGCCATCGGTCCATGGAGTGAACGCTGGACTTCGTTCGTGACCGTCGGTGGCGGCGGAAGGGAGGGACGCGCGCTGGCGTCGTACTCAGAGCAGGTGCCAGATGCGTCGGCGACTGGGCGCGGGCCATCTGACGGCGGCCGAGCTCGCCGCGTGCTCACCAGGTGGACGGATGACAAGCCTGCCGAGGTGCCGAAGGCGGCAACCCGCAGAAGGGCAGACTCGGCCACAGGGTGACGGCGATCCAGGCAGGCGGTCGGGCCCGCGGACAGCGCGATCGGCCCTGTGCGGCCGGGCCGGTGCGCGCACGCACGTCCGGTGCGGCAGCGCATCGGATGGCCGCGACGGGGCGACCGCCTATGGGATGAGATAGGGCCCGAGGTCTGTCCCATTGAACCGATCGAGGTCCACCTGGCCATCGATGCCCGGCACGGCTCCGTCGGACGTGTACTGCCAGAAGGTCCAGCCCGCTGCACCCCAGGCGTTGGCAGGGAGCGTCGGCTGGCTGCCGGTCGTCCAGTTGGCGATCCACAGGACGTCGTAGTCGTTCTGGGCGAACCAGGTCGTGTCGCCCATGTTGTTCTTCCAGAAGTTCGGCGACACGTAGATGATCCCGCGGACGCCGGTCCGCTGGTACACCCGCTCGAGGAAGGCCCTGACCCAGTCCTGCAGGGCGGCCGTCGAGAGGTCGTTGACCCGTTCGAGGTCGAGCACGGGCCGCAGATCCCCGCTCCGGGGTGCGGCCTGGTCGATGAACCAGTCGGCTTCGGCGACGGCATCCCCGGCGGTCGTGCTCGGCTGGGCGAAGTGGTAGGCCCCGACCTTCAGCCCGGCCGCCTTCGCGCCGCTCCGGTTGGTCGCGTAGTTGCCGTCGAGGAAGTCGGTCGCCTCCGTTGCCTTGATGAATGCGAACTTCTTGCTCGCCGCTGCGACTTTCGTCCAATCGATCGTGTACTGCCAATGGCTCACGTCGACTCCTTCGAGCACCGCCGTTGGCGACGTGTTGGTGTCGGGCGGCGTTGGGACGGGCGTCGGCGTGGGCGTCGGGGTCGGCCTGGGAGTCGGAGTGGGGGTGGCGGCCGGTGCCACGGCTGGCGGAGCCGACCCGAACAGTCCAGCGGCGGCATTGACGTACGAGATCCCGTAGAGGGACTCTCACACTCGTGCCGTTGATGGCGCTGATCCGGTACCACGCCGAGCCCGAGACCGGTCTGGTTGAACAGGTCGTGTGGTAGGCCGGGCCTGCGACGCTAGCGACGACGGTGACCCGTCCGCCGGCCGGCAGCACGCGCACCACGGTCGCCGTCGTCGAAGCGCTGCTGCGCAGCTTGACGGAACACAGCGCGTACTTCGTCACGGGCGCGGCGCCGAACAGGCCGGCTGCTGCGTACAGGTACGACACGCCGTAGACAGCCCTGACGGTGCGCCCGTTGAGAGCGCTGATGCGGTACCAGCTCGTCCCGGAGACGGCACGGTTCGCGCACGTCGTCCTGTACCTCGTTCCTGTCAGCGATGCCACGACCGTCGCTCTGGCGCCGGTCTTGATCACGGCCCGGATCCTGGCGGTCCCGGAAGCGCTCGAGCGGAGATTCACTCCGCACAGGGCGACCTTCGTGGAGGTCGCACCGTACGCATCGTGGGGCGCAACGAACGCTGACGCGGTGAACGCGAGCGCGGCCACGAGGAGAGCGGGCGCGATGAGCTCCAGGCTGAGCCTGGGCAGAAAACGGCCGTTGGGCGACATGGGTGTTCCTCCGGCAGGGGCGCGGGCGCAACGATGGCAGCGGGCGACGACGGATAACATCACCCCAATGGACCAATCCGCACCGGCCCCATGGGGCCAGACACGCATCACCCGAAAGGACCAGAGACTCGCACCCCGCAGGGTGCGATCGCGCCTCTAGCCCCCGATGATGCGAAGCAGTCCACCGATGGCGCCTATCTGCTCGGGAGTCCGGTAGATCGAGTTGTTGAACGTGAAGCCCATGAACCCGGCATCGAGATACGGCCGCAGGGCGTCGGCCATCTGCTCCGGCGTGCCGGCCAGCACGTGCGGGCGGCGCTCGGGCGGAAGTTTGTCGACGAAGGCCGACGCCTCGGCCTCGGTGTCGGCGACGATGACCGGCGCGGCCATCGTGCGCTCGATCGTGGACGGGTCGCGTCCGATCTCGGCGCAATAGCGATCCAGCACCTCCGACTTGTGCCGCAACGTCTCGAGCCCCAGCGGGAACCAGTGGGTCATGTCGGCGTGCTTCGCCGCGATCTTCAGCGTCCGTTGCTCGCCGCCGCCACCGACCATGACCCGCGGACCGCCCGGCTGGATCGGCCGCGGCACGTTGAGTGCCTTGTCGATCGTGTAGTGGCGTCCCGTGAAGCTCGGCTGGTCTTCGGTGAACATCGCGTGGATGATGCTCAGCGCCTCATCGAGGCGGTCCATGCGCTCGCCGATCGGCGGGAACTCGTAGCCGTAGCCGATGTGCTCCTGTTCGTTCCAGGCCGCACCCAGACCGAGGATCGCGCGACCGCCCGAGAAGACGTCGAGCGTCGTCGCCGTCTTGGCCAGGAACGCCGGGTTGCGGTAGGTCACTCCCGTCACGAGGGTGCCCAGCCGGACCCTGCTCGTCTCGCGGGCGAGTGCGGCGAGGGTCGACCAGCTCTCGAGCATCGGGTCGGTGACGGGCCCGACACCCGGGATCTGGTAGAGATGGTCCATGACGGTGACAGGCTGAACCCGGCCGCCTCGGCGGCACGCGCCTGCTCGACGACGCGATCGAACAATCGTTCCGGCGGCGAGTCGGGGAACGTGAACAGCGGCAGATGGAGGCCGAACCAGGGTTGCATGGATCTCCGTGTGATGAGTCGAGACGCCCGATCGGGATCAATCGACGGAGGGCCTCGAATTCCATCGGAACGCTCCAGCCGAGGAACTCGCAGCCGAGGACGTGTGGTGCGCCTTCGCCGGGGGTGCAGCTCGGGCAGCCCCATCGTGTCAGTCCACCCTCGTCGGGTACGAACGCCATGTCGCAGAAGCTCTCGGACGGGTCGCAGTGCCGTCCGTGGCACGCACAGTCGCAGTGCATCCAATGCTGGCACGTGCAGCTGGCCGTCGGTGACGGCGGTCGCAGCACGCTCATGGGGAATGGGCTCGGTGCCTGCATGTCGATCCCTTCTCCGGCCGCGCCACCGCTTCGCGGCCGGTCGCGCAGGGCAGCGGTGGGTCCCATTGTCCCCACCCGGTCAACAGCCGCCTTCGACCGTGGCGCCAGCCGGCGGGGGACTCATCCTGAGCACGTCGGCTCGTTCCGCGATGGTGGCTGATGGACCACGCCCACACAGCGCGCGCACCGCATCCCTGCACGTCACCCGGATGTCGCCGACCCCGGCGACGGGCGGCCTGCACGACGGGACCGGCTGCGCGGTGGCCCTCGACGACAAGTCAGGCGGCGCCTGGCGCCCCCGTCGTGATGCTGTAGACGTCCATCGTGGCTTCACGGCCACGCACCTCGACCGTTCGGCGCTCCAGGCCGGTCGCGTCCAGCTCCGCGGCCGCGGCAGTGTCCACCGAGACGAGAAGCTCGCCCGCCCGCGCGAGCGAGGCGAGTCGCGCCGTCGCATTGACCGGGTCGCCGAGCGCGGTGAAGCCCGAGATGTCCTCGCTCGATCCGATGCTGCCGACGTAGGCGGTCCCGCTGTGGACGCCGATGCCGACGGGGATCGGGCCGGTCGACGATGCGCCGGGCCGAGCCACGGCCTCGAGGAGGGCGCGGGCCGCTGCGATCGCCAGCGCCGCGTGCCGTGGTCCCGCGATGCCCGGGATGAACAGGCCGATGGCTTCGTCGCCGACGAACTTGTCGACGATCCCGTTCGCGTCGATGATCGCCGCCGCGGCCAAGCGGTAAAACGCGCTGAGCAGCCTCGTGAACTCGGCCGGGCCGAGGCGCTCGGCGAGTCCGGTCGAGCCACGGATGTCGGCGAAGAGCATCGACAGCTCGATCTCCGCCCCGCCCGGTCCCAGCTTCACGAGGCCGGCCATGCAGTTCTTGCAGAGCTGGGCGTTCTTCTGCCACGGTCCGAACCACGGCTTGAGAAGGAACCCGCCGACGCCCTTGAACGGCGCGTAGCACATCTTGCAGCGGGGCGGCGCCGGCAGGCTGCGGAAGGTGCGCCGCAGCGACTGCACGCCGCGATGCTCTCCTGTCAGGAGGGCTCGCCACACTTCCTCTGGATCGCTGGCCGGCACGGCCGCAGTGTAGCCGCGGCCGTGGGCGGGACCAATGCGCAGCGGGGCCGCGACGCCGCGACCCACCCTGTTCGGAACGTCAGAACGGAAGCCCGCTCAGGCTGGCAGGGTCGGGGATGAGGTCATACGACGGTCCCGACCTGCTGGACGCCGAAGACGACGTTCAGCGCGAGCATGGCGACCACGATCGCGGCCGCGACGACCAGGGCGCGGACGAGGGCGCCCGAGGACCGGACGCCGGCCTGGGTGGTGAGGGGATGGGCCATGAGTGCGCCTCCGCGGGTCGACGTGTCCACCGCCGCCTCGGGTCTGGCACGGATCGGCGACCCGATCGACTCGTGCCCGTGAACCCAGGCGTCAACGCCCAACCGTCCCGATCGTGCGCGACGCCGTGGCGCGTTCGCAAGTGCCATTCGGCCGGGTGGCGAACCGACTATCCGCCGAATGGCGTTGGCCGCTACCCGGCCGTCGAGGTGTCCCAGCGAACGGGAAGCGAGCGGGGCTTCCGGAAGATGACCCCGCTCGGCGGCAGCGCACCCGTCTCGAGCTCCATCCCCGGCCAGCCGTCGAGGGCCGCCTCGATGGCTGCCTGCGTCTCCAGCCTTGCCAGGTGGATCCCGACGCAGGCGTGCGGGCCCTGGGCGAAGGCGACGTGCGACCTGGCGTTGGGTCTGGCGATCATGAACTCGTCCGGATCGCTGAAGGTCGCCGGATCGCGGTTGGCGGCGGTCAACGAGACGATCACCAGGTCGCCCCGCGGGACGGTGACGCCACCGAGCTCGGTGTCGACAGTCGCGTACCGATCGACCCTGGCAGCGGCGGGCTCGAGCCGCAGCGACTCCTCGACGGCGTTGGCGGCGAGCGATCGGTCCGCCCGGAGGGCTGCGAGCTGGTCGGGGTTGTCGAGCAGGTGCCAGAACAGCGATGTCGTCAGCCCCTCGCTGGTCTCGATGGCCCCGAACATCATCACCGCGGCGTTCGAGACGACCTCGGCCTCCGCGAGCGTGGACGTCGCCTCGGCCAGCACGCCATCGCCGCGGGCGATCGTCTCGCCGACATGGACGCCCAGCGCGTCGAAGGCAGCGCGTGCCGCCGGCCCGATCTCGCCACCGACCGACACGCGGTCGACCGCGGCAACGATCTCGTCGTACCAGCCCAGCACGACCGCGGGCTCGACGTCGAGAAGTCCGAGCGCGCGCACGACGACGTTGACCGCGAGCGGGCCTGCCAGGTCGCGCCGGACCTCCGCCCGGCCGTTCGGCGCAAGAGCGTCGACCAGCCGGCGAGCCTCGGATGCCACCGGCGACGGGAAGCGTTCTCGAGCCTCGGGCGCGAGGAACGCGCGCGCGAACGGGTCGCGGTGACGGCGATGCTCGTCACCGTCGAGCGACAGCATGCTGGGTCCGACCACCTGGGCCGTCGAGAAGCGCGGGTCATCGACGGTGAACCGGCCGGCATCGCGCATGACCTCGATGCACAGGTCCCGCCGGGTCACCAGCCATCCGCCGAGGACCGGCACCCAGGCCACCGGCTCGGTCGCGCGGAGGCGGGCCAGGGTCTCGTACGGCCGGCCGTCCAGCTGCGCGAGGGTCACGGCCGATCCGAGAGGCGAGTCGCGTCGCAGCGCTGTCACGCCCAGACCATACGTCCTGCCCCCCAGGCAGCGGACAAGGATGGCGACGAACACCCTCGTGCCATCCGCAAAAGCAGGTCCGCACGGCGCGGAAGAGGGGGTTCGGCCGCGGATGGCACAATGGGCCCGATGAACGAGGTGCCGTCCCCCGCCTCCACCGTGGCAGCAGACGCGCTCGAGGCGGCCCGCGAGGCGCTGAAGGCGCACCGATGGCCCGAGAGCTTCGAGGCCTACACGCGAGCCGACGAACAGGGCGGCCTCTCGGGGGCCGACCTGGAGAGCTTCGCCCTCACCGCCTGGTTCCTGGCTCGTCCCGAGGTCCAGATGGATCTCAAAGAGCGCGCCTTCAAGGCGTACGAGGCCGACCAGCCTCTTCGCGCGGCGTATGTCGCGCTGGATGTCGCGCGCAACTACGCCATCGTCGGCAAGCACGCGATCTCAACGGCCTGGATACGTCGCGCAGAACGGATCCTCGGACCTGATGGCGACGGCTACGCCTACGGCTACCTGGCCCTCGTCCGGAGCGAGCAGGCGAGCGCGACGGGCGATATCGAGACCGCGCTGACGCTGGCCGAGAAGGCCGTCGAGATCGGCACGCGCGCGGACGATGCCGACTTGCGAGCGTATGCGCTCACCAACCTCGGCAGCCTCAAGATCGCGACGGGCGATACGACCGATGGCTTCGCGCTGATGGAAGAGGCCTCGATCGCAGCCGTCAACGGGGAGCTGTCGCCGTTCACCACGGGGGTCACCGCGTGCCGCATGATCGGCGCCTGCCGCGACCTGACCGACTACCGGCGGGCGAGCGAATGGATCGAGGCGACCGAGAAGTATTGCGACCGGCAGGCGCTGTCCGGGTTCCCCGGCGTCTGCCGGATCCACCGCGCTGAGGTCGCCGCCGTCGTCGGCAAGTGGGACAGCGCCGTGCTGGAGCTGGAGCGGGCGACCACCGAGCTCGCCTCGTACAACGCGACGCCGCCCCAGGCCGACGGCTTCTACGCGATCGGTGACATCCGCCGGCTCAAGGGCGACTTCGAGGGCGCCGAGGCGGCGCTGCGCGAAGCCCACGCCCGGGGCCGCTCGCCGCAACCGGCGCTCGCGCTGGTCCGCCTGGCGGAAGGCAAGACGAAGGTCGCCGCCGCGGCGATCAACGCGGCCGTCGCCGAGGAGACGTGGGACCGCTGGGCACGGGCACGCCTCCTCCCTGCGCAGGTGGAGATCGCGATCGCCGCAGGGGACGTGACGGGAGCGAGGACGGCGGTCGACGAGCTCACCACGGTCGTCGCAGGATATCCCTCGCCGGCGCTCGAGGCGGGCCGGCAGGTCGCCCTGGGTCGCGTCCTGATCGCCGAAGGCGACGCCGCGGGCGCGATCCGCGAGTTGCGCGCCGCGATCCGGGGCTGGCGCGACGTGGGCTCGCCCTACGAGGTGGCTCGCGCCCGGGCGGTGCTGTCCAGCGCCCTTCGGGCCCTCGACAACGAGGACGACGCCGAACTCGAGCTCGACGCCGCGCTCGAGGACTTCCGCCGGCTCGGCGCCCGGATCGACGCCGAAGCGGCCGAACGGGTGCGTCGCGAGAGCCAGGATCGCAGATCCGGCCCGCTGATCGCCCGCAAGACGTTCATGTTCACCGACATCGTCGGCTCGACCAACCTCGCCGAGGCCATGGGCGACGGCCCGTGGGAGCGGGTCCTGAGCCAGCACGACGACCTGCTCCGTACGGTCGATCGCCGGCGGGGGAGGGGAGCTCGTCAATTCGACCGGCGACGGCTTCTTCGCGGTCTTCGATTCGGCCCGGGGCGCGGTCGAATGCGCCGTGGCGATCCAGCGTTCGCTTCGCGATTTCCGGGTGAGGACCGGCTTCCCCTGCCCCCGGTGCGCATCGGGCTGCACACCGGCGACGCCAACCGGCGCGGGAACGACTTCAGCGGGATGGGTGTCCACGTCGCCGCTCGGGTCGCGGCGCTCGGCGGAGGGGACGAGATCGTGGTCTCCGCGGCGACCCTCGCCGAGGCGGGCGACATCCCGAGCTCGAACGCCCGGACCGTGCCGGTGAAGGGCGTGACCGAGCCGGTCGACGTCGCGACGATCGTCTGGGCCGACTGAGACCTCGAACGGGTGCAGGAACGGCCGGTCTGTCGACCGGCCGTTCCTGGCTAGCGCTACGGTTCCGTCGCGTGGATCACGACGGGTTGAACTTCGAAGACTGCGTCATCAGGACCACGACGGCCCGCGTTGGATTCGTAGGTCGCGTCGCCCGGCTGCCCGCTCGTCGCGATGACGACCGTGCCGGCCGCGCCGACGTTGGCGAGGCAGCTGGTGGCTCCGGTTCCGACCGGCAGGCCGGATGCCGTGTTGGTCGACACGGCGGCGACGCACGTCACCGGGACGCCGCCGACCGCACCTGATCCCTGCTGTGTCACGTTCCAGTTCGCGGGGTTGGTCGCCGCCGCGACGGCGTTGGCGTAGGTCGTGGCCACGCTCTTGGCCATCACTGCCGTCTTCAGGGTGGTGGGATCCGACGGGACCGTGATCGGGTTCGGATCGAAGTACTGGCACACCAGCGCCGGTGGGCGAGGTGACCGTGTGCCAGGTTCCCGGATAGACGATCGTCGCGACCGCGGCGCCCGTGCCGGAGGCGAGCTGGCAGGACGCCGTCGGCTGGATGCTCGGCGGCGGAGTGGCCGACGGAGCGACGCTCGGCTTGACCGTGCGCCGATGGCTTCGGCGTCGCCGACGGGGCGGCCGTCGGTGTCGCCGTCGGCGTTGCGGTCGGCGTGGCTGTCGGGGTCGGGGTCGGGGTCGGAGTCGGAGTCGGGCTGGCGGTCGCGGTCGCCGTCGGCGTCGCGCTCGGGGCGACCGATGCGGACGCGCTCGGGGCGACCGATGCGGACGCGCTCGCCGAGGCCGACGCGCTTGCGGATGGGCTCGCCGACGCCTCGGCTTCGGCCACCGGCCGGGTCAGCGCGACCTTGATGCTGCCCGAGCGGTCGGTCAGCAGGACCGTCGGCCCGCGGTAGTCGATCAGGCGAGCCCCCTGGAGGGCGGCCAGGAAGGCGGTCTCCTGATCCATGATCTCCTGCGGGCAGGCGAGCCGGGTGGTCGCCAGCTGGCTGATGCGGACCACGTTGCCGTTGGTCCCGTAGGTGCCGCTGAACGTGTTGCAGCCCGACGATCCGCCCACGCTCGCGATCCCGAACCGGACGTTGAGCGTCGTGCCTTCGATCGGCGCGGCAACGCTCCCGGGCTTGACCTCGTAGGAGTCGACGTCCCACAGACCGAGCAGCGGGTTCTGCGGGGCGGCGTCGTAGACGAGGATCGTGGTCCGGGCGCTGTCGTAGATCGTCAGCGTGTCATTCCGGATGCCGTAGTACCGGCTGCCCTGGATCAGGCTGAGGTATCGCGCCTCGAATGCCAGGGTCTCTTCGTCGCAGGCCATGAGCGTGATCTTGGGCTTGCCGATGAAGATGGTCCGCCCACCGGCCTGGTAGAGGGCGTCGTACTGGTTGCATCCGGACGTGCCGGTCATTCGATAGGACGCGAATTCGGCGTCCGCGAAGACGGTCTCCGGCACGATGGCGAGAGTCCCGTCCTGGTCGTATGAATGAAGGACCCACTGGGTGGCCTGGAGCTCGCCGCCGGTGCCGGGCCCGGCAGAGCAGGCAGCGAGGAGCAGGCCGAGGGCGGCAAGCGCCGCGAGTCGCCTGGGGATCATGAGGATGATGTTCGGGTCGGGCTACTGGGTCTTCGCGGCGACGTAGAGCGCGAACAGCCGCAGGGCGTAACCGAATCCAGCGAGGACGAAGGCGAGGAAGATCGGGCCTCCGACAGCGGTCGCCGAGACCGCGAATGCCTCGAAGATGTTGAACGCCTCGCGCTGCGCAAGGTCGATCCACCAGATGGCGCCCGCGATCAGGGCGTACACGACCGCCACCCAGCCGATCACGATGAAGAAGGTGCCGATGCCCGCCAGACGCCGCGCGTCATTCAGGACCTGATCCATTCGATTCCCCTCCGCTTGGTTGTGCTTGAGCTCGCCTGTTTCCCGGCGGCCTGCGCCTGATGGTAGCCGAACGCGTGCCCACCGAGTCCCGGTCAAGCCGGGATCGGCGAGGACTGGCGGCCCCGCGACCCTGCGCTAAGGCTGCGGGTCGAGCGGCTCGAGGACGAAGACCGGGATCTTCCGCGTCGTCTTCTGCTGATACCGGTCGTAGTCCGGCCACGTCTCGACGGCCCTCGCCCACCAGGTCGCCTTCTCGTCGCCGGTGACCTCGCGCGCCCGGTAGTCGCGCCTGGTCGGCCCGTCCTGGAGCTCGACGTGCGGGTTGGCCTTGAGGTTGTGGTACCAGACGGGATTCCTCGGCGCCCCGCCCAGCGAGGCCACGACCGCGTACACGCCGTCGTGCTCGACGCGCATCAGGGCGGTCTTGCGCAACTTGCCGGTCTTGGCCCCGACGGAGGTCAGGACGATGACCGGCCGGCCCTGAGGTCGCCGGCCTCGGCGCCGCCGGTCGCCTCGTAGCGCTCGGCCTGGCGGCGGGCCCAGGCGGCCGTGCTCGGCGCGTAGTCGCCTTCGAGTGGCATGGCGCGAATGGTGGCACGGATCAGGTGTGGCCGCCTGAGCAGGGGCAGCACCGACCAGACCGAGGGCGCGTGAGACAATGATGTCAGCGTGTTGGCGTATCCGGGGATGGGGCTGGACGTCGCTCATATGGAAGCTCGACCGTTCGAATCGCGTCGCGCACTGGTGCTCCACGAACGCCAGCTGGTCGTCGACCTCATCGAGTTGACGCTGAACCATGGCCTCTTCGTCGTTCGAGCGGCACGTGACCTGGCCGAGGCGGAGGCCATCCTGGCCGACTGGCGCCCGGACATGACCGTGATCGACATGGACCACGACGACAGCACCGAGCTGATGCAGCGAATCGGGGCCTCGAACACCCTGACACGGAGCGCGACGCCGGTCCTGGGTCTGACTCGCCGCGGCGACCTCAAGACAAAGCTGCGGGCATTCGACCTCGGCGTCGACGACATCTTGACGGTGCCTTTTTCGCCAGAGGAACTGCTCGCTCGGTCCATTGTGATCACCCGTCGAGCCACGGGGACTGATCGGCCGATCGTCCCGACGATCAGGCTCGGCGAGATCGAGATCGACATCGTCAACCGCCAGGTTCGAGCCGGTCAGTCGGTCGTGCACCTGACCGGTATCGAGCAGAGCCTGCTCTACCTCCTCGCCAGCCGCTCCGGGCGCGTCGTCTCGAGGGAAGACATCCTCGATGCCATCTGGGGGACCGACTTCGTCGCCGAGAGCAACGTCGTGGACCGCCACGTCCGCAGTCTGCGCATCAAGCTGCAGAACGACTACCGGCATCCGCGTTTCATCGCGACCGTCCCCGGAAAAGGCTATCGGTTCATCCCGACCTTCTCGAACCGGGGATGGGAGGCGGGACCGGACGAGGCTGAACGTCCGCGCCGATGAGCTCGGCACGCGGCGTACGGCGCCAGAGTCGCAGCAGCGAGGTGGCGCCATCCGCAGGGCCATGACCCTCCGACCCGGCTGACCTCCACATGACGTCTCGTCATGACATGCCGGCGTTCCAGGCACACATTGGCGTATGACTCCGAAATGTCTGCGAAGCGCGCGGACGTCGGGATGGCGGGTTCCACAGATGGAAGAACCCGCGGTTGTCATCCGGACGCAACGCGATTCCGCTTGAGCATTTGCTCCGGCGGTCGGATCGCGGCAAGAAACTCCTCGTGCTCACCAGCGCCCCCAGTAGCGCGTCGTGGGTGTGGCCGTTCTCGGTCACGTGCCGCCCGCCGCACTGCGGCGACGCTTCGAATTCGATCTCGCCCGCCAGAAAGGCGAGCAGCGGCTACGTCGTAGGAGAACTGCATATGGCGCAACAGGCATCGACTCCACCGTCGGGCGAGCGGGCGAGAGGGGGGCCGTTGCGCATCGCGGCCGTCCTCGCCAGTGCCGCCATCTTGATCGCGAGCTGCGGCACCAACTCGGCCAGCAGCGGTGCGGGGGGGTCGGCTGCGGCTTCGGCCGCCCAGCCCTCGGCTGCGGCTTCGGCCGCGGCCTCCGGCGCGCAGCCGTCGGCCGCCGCGTCCAGCGCCGCCAGCGCCAGCTCCGGCGCCGCCAGCGCCAGCTCCGGCGCCGCCGTCAGCGGGACGCTGACCGTCTGGGCGATGGGCAACGAGGGCGTGAAGCTCAAGGACCTCGCCGACGCGTTCATGAAGGACAACCCCGGCACGACCGTCAACGTGACCCCGGTCGACTGGGGCCAGGCGGTCGCCAAGCTCCAGACGGCGATCGCGGGCCATCAGACCCCCGACGTGAGCCAGATGGGCACCGACATGATGGGCCAGTTCGCCGCTACCGGCGCGTTCGAGCCGGTTCCCTCGACCTTCGACAAGGCGGCCTTCTTCGAGGGCGCCTGGAACACGAACATCGTCAACGGGGCGCTCGTCGGGGTGCCCTGGTACGTCGAAACCCGGCTGCTCTATTACCGCACGGACATCGCCCAAAAGGCCGGCATCACGTCCCCACCCGCGACGTGGGACGACCTCACGGCGGCAGCCAAAGCGATGCAGGAGAAGGGCGGCGCCAAGTACGGCATCTCGCTCGGGACCAAGAACTGGCAGGAGTACGTGCCCTTCCTGTGGTCGAACGGGGGAGACATCACGGACGGTCAAGGCAAGTTCACGCTCAATAGCCCGCAGGCCGTCGAAGCCCTGACCTTCTACCAGTCGTTCTTCAAGGATGGCCTGACCCCGACATCCGTCCCCGAAGGCTTCGACATCACGCCCGCCTTCGTGGCCGGCACGCACCCGATGTTCTTCTCTGGCCCGTGGCACCTGGGCCTGATCCAGACCGCCGGCGGCGCTTCGTTCGACGGCAAGTGGGCGATCGCGCCGATGCCGAAGAAGACCAGCGCAACCTCGTTCGTCGGCGGCAGCAACATGGTCGTCTACAAGGACAGCAAGAACAAGGACCTGGCCTGGAAGTTCGTCGAGTACCTTGCGGATCCCAAGACGCAGGTGGCCTGGTACAAGGACGTCACCGACCTGCCGGCCGTCCAGGCCGGCTGGGAGGATCCCGCCCTCAAGAGCGACCCGAACGTGGCGATGTTCGGCAACCAGCTCAAGGAGACCAAGGCGCAGCCGGCCATCTCCACCTGGAGCGAGGTCGCGACGGCGCTCAACGGGACCCTAGAGAAGATGACGACCGGGAGCCTGACTCCGCAGCAGGCCGCGGACGAGATGCAGAAGGAGGCCGAGCAGATCGGTATGGGTGGCTGACATGACCGTCCCAGCACTCGCCCAGCGACGCGGCCAGGTGGAGGCGACTTCGGTCGCCTCCTCCCGCCGCTGGCGCGAGAACCTCACCGGCTGGGCGTTCGCCGCGCCGTTCATGATCATGTTCGGCATCTTCCTCGCGTTCCCGATCGTCGCGTCGTTCGCGTTGAGCTTCACGAGCTTCGGGCTGAAGGACCTCGCGAACCCGATCGGGACGACCTTCGTCGGGCTGAAGAACTACCTGAACCTGCTCAGCGACGACAAGTTCTGGACGTCGCTGTTCAATACCTTCTACTTCGTCGTGATCGGGGTCCCGGTCACCCTCGCCCTCGGCCTGCTCATCGCCAACGCGCTCAACCGCGGGGTGACCCGCTTCCGGACCGCGTTCCGGGTGGGCTACTACCTGCCGGTCATCACCAGCATCGTCGCCATCGCGGTCGTCTGGCGGTTCCTGCTCAACCCGGACGTCGGGCTCGTCAATATGCTCCTCGGGGGCCTGGGGATCAAGGGGCCCGCATGGCTGGCCGACCCGGTCCTGGCGATGCCCTCGATCATCGCGATGGCGGTCTGGCGCAATCTCGGGTTCGCGATGGTCGTCTTCCTGGCCGGGATGCAGGCCATCCCGCAATCCCTCTACGAAGCGGCCTCCCTGGACGGCGCCGGGAAGTGGCAGGCGTTCCGGTACGTGACCATCCCGATGCTCCGGCCGACGATCCTGTTCATGACGGTCATCACCACGATCGGCTATCTGCAGCTGTTCGAGGAGCCGTTCGTGATGACCGGCGGCGGTCCGCTCGACAAGACCCTGTCGGTGACGATGTACATGTACCAGCAGGGGTTCACGTTCTTCCACCAGGGCTACGCCTCGGCGATCGCCTACGTCCTGTTCCTCATCGTCGCGTTCGTGGCCTTCCTCCAGTTCAAGTTCCTCCGGTCGGACGCATGAGCGGGGTGCAGCGATGACGGCGATCTCGGCTCCAGAACCCGGCGCCGACGGCTCCCGCCAAGGGCGGCGGCCGGACGGCGTCGAACCGGTGGGCGTACGCCTTCCTGGTCGGCGGCCTCGTGCTGATGGTCGGTCCGTTCCTGTGGATGTTGCTCGGCTCGCTCAAGCCCGAGACCGACTTCCTGCAGAGCACGCCGACCTTCCTGCCGTCGCAACCCACGACCGGCAACTACAGCCGGCTGTTCGATCAGCTGGACTTCCCGCGGTTCTTCTTCAACTCGACGGTCATCGCCCTCGCCGTGACCGTCGGCAACCTCATCTTCTGCCCGATGCTGGGCTACGCGCTGGCCAAGCTGCGCTGGGACGGCAAGCGACTGGTCATGGCCCTCGTCCTCGCCACCCTCATGGTGCCGGCCGGCATCACGCTCATCCCGAACTTCATCCTGATGAGCAATCTCGGTCTCGTGAACACGTATCCCGGACTGATCCTGCCGTTCCTGGCCGGACCGTTCGGCGTGTTCCTGATGCGCCAGTTCATGCTCGGGGTCCCCGACGAGCTGCTCGAGGCCGCGCGGATGGACGGCGCCCATGAGTTCCGTGTCTTCTGGTCGGTCGTCATGCCGATCGCCACCCCGGTCCTCGCGACGCTCGGGATCCTGACCTTCCTCGGCCTCTGGAACAGCTTCCTGTACCCGCTGGTCATGGCCCAGGAACCCCAGATGTACACGCTTCCGGTGGCCCTGGCCACCTTCGCCACCGGCCAGTACCAGGCCGACCACGGGATGCTCATGGCGGGGTCGGTGATCCTCGTCGTGCCCGTGCTGATCGTCTTCATCCTCTTCCAGCGCTGGATCACCGAAGGCATCGCGACCACCGGTCTCAAGGGCTGAGCCCCCAGCGGGTGCGCCCGTGCCCGCGCAAAGACGTGGCGGACAACATCGGAGGATTCGACATGGCCGATCGTCGGCGCCTGCACCCGTCCCTCGCGATCCTCGCATTCCTGCTGACAGTGGCGCTGGCGATGCCGACGATCGCGTTGGCCTCGCAGGCGGCCTCCGCGCCGGGCGCCGATGCAGCAGGGATCGCCCAGGCCCCCGTGCCCGGCAAGGCACGCGAGACACTGCTCGACTACGCACGGACGACCTACGCGTCGCTCGTGGCCATGACGAACCCGACGACCGGGCTGCCGGCCGACAGGATGTCGTCCACCGGCGTCCAGAGTCCCGAGACGTCGACCACCAACATCGGCGGCTTCATGTGGAGCACGGTCGTCGCCGAGAAGCTCAAGATCATCAGTCGCCACGAGGCCGTCCAGCGTCTCGATCTGGCGCTCCACTCGCTCGAGACGATGGAACGCCATCAACCCGACGGCCAGTACTACAACTGGTACGACCACAACACGCTGCAGAAGATCGCGTTCGGAGGCCCGCCGAGGCTCTCGTCCGTCGACAACGGCTGGCTCGCAACCGGGCTCCATGTCGTCTACACGAGCGTCAAGGAGGTCTCGGCGCGCGCGAAGGCGATCTACGACTCCATGGACTTCGGCGTGTTCCACCGGGTCGTGTACCCGGGTGGGCCGCCCGCGGACGACGGGAGCGGGAACCGGGGTGGCGCCACATACAAGGACCAGCACCTCGATCGCATCCTGTTCCATATCGAGCCCATCGACGAACAACAATCCGTGCTGCTACGACACGATGGTGAGCGAGAGCCGGATCACCACCTACATCGGCATCTCCAAGGGCGAGCTGCCGGACTCCGCGTATTTCGGACAGTGGCGCACGTTCCCCGACACCTGTGACTGGAGCTGGCAGGAGACGAAGCCGATCGGCGTCGACCGGACCTACACGGCTGCGGGCGCCACCAACGGCCAGGTCACCGTGTTCGAGGGCGCATACCCATACGAGGACTACCTGACCGTCCCCGGCTGGGGCGGCAGCATGTTCGAGGCGCTGATGCCCAACCTCTTCGTCCCCGAGGAGAAGTGGGCGCCGCACAGCTGGAAGATCAACCACCCGGGCACCGTCGAAGCCCAGATCCACCACGGCCTCGTCGATGCCCAGTACGGCTACTGGGGCTTCTCGCCGGCAGATATCCCCGAGGGCGGCTATGACGTCTTCGGCGTCGACGCCATCGGGCTGAATCCCGATGGCTACCCGTCGAACGAGCAGCACACGTTCGTCGACCACGGATTCGCGGGCTGCCGCACAGGCCAGCCCGATCCGCCCCCGTCTGCGTACACCAATGGCGTGGTGACGCCGCATGCGGCAGCCCTCGCGCTGCGCTACGCGCCCAAGGAGGCGATGGCGGACCTCGCCAATCTGCAGGCGATCCCGGACATGTACGGGGCGTGGGGATTCCGCGACACGGTGAATGTCCAGACGAAGCATCCGGACGACTTCTACCTCTCGCTCGACCAGAGCATCCTCATGGGCGCGATCGGGAATGCGATCGGCCACGACATCCTGCGCAAGGCATTCGCGACGCATGAGATCGAGGCCGCCTTGAAGCCTCTGATGGCGAAGGAGCAGTTCGGAGCGACGAAGCCGAAGGGCGAGTTCCTCCATTGATCGACAGCCTGTAGCTCGACAGACGACCTGATGCAGGACGTCAAGGGCGAGATCCGCGCCGACGGACAACCGGTCGCGGAGATCGAAGCGGCCGCGGCAAACGCCGCGGCCGCGACGCATGCGCCGGGCGGGGCGGACTCGGTGGCGGGTCGATCGGCGCGGATCGCCTGGTTCGCGACGCAAGGCGCCGAGACTCGGCGTGATCGACCCGCTCCGCAGGTGTCGCTGCCCGCACCCCTCGACGTCCGGGCGACACGGGGTCGGGGTCAGGTGACCATCGATTGGACGCCGGTCGAGGGTGCGGCCGGCTACCTCGTCCATCGGGGCCCGTCCGCGGACGGGCCCTTCGAGCCGATCGACCACCAGGTCGGCGACATCCTGGCCGTTCCCCACGGCCCGTACCTCGATACGACCGGGTCGCCCGATGGCCCGGCCTGGTACGCGGTCTCCAGCGTCTCGACCATCGAGGCCGATGCCGGCGTCCTGTCGCGGGCGGTCGTGGCGTCCGACGGGCCGGAAGACGGTGCAGTCACCGTGCGGGTCGACGCCTCGCGGGTCACCGGCGAGGTCGCACGGCCGTGGCGCCCGATGGTCGGCTCCGAGCACCTCGCCATGCTGCTGCGCGGCGCGGGGCCGGGCGGGCGCGACGTCGGCACGGAGCTCGCGGATGCGTTTCGTATCGTCCACGACGAGCTCGGCATCGAGGCGGTCCGGGCGCACGCCATCCTCGACGACTCGCTTGGGCGTGTATCGCGACTCGGACGACGGCCCGCACCACGACTTCTCGAAGGTCGACGCGGTCATCGACCGTGTGCTGGAGACCGGCCTGCGGCCGATCGTCGAGATCTCGTTCATGCCGCGCGACCTCGCCCTCGATCCCGAGGCGACCGTCTTCGCCTACCGCGGGATCATCTCGCCGCCGCGCGACTTCGATCGCTGGGCGGCCCTCGTGCGCGACCTCGTCGCCCATCTCGCGGATCAATTCGGCCGGGAGGTGGTGCGCGGCTGGGCGTTCGAGGTCTGGAACGAGCCGAACCTGGGTCTGTTCTGGTCGGGCGCCGAATCCGACTACCTGCGCCTGTACGAGGTCACCGCGCGCGCGGTCAAGGCTGTCGACCCCACCTTCCGGGTCGGCGGCCCGGCGACGGCCGCCGCCGGCTGGATCGACGACCTGCTCGAGCATTGCCGGGCAGGCGACGTGCCGCTCGACTTCATCTCGACCCACACCTACGGCATGCCGCCGCTCGACCTGCGTCCCATCACCGCCCGGTTCGGGCGTCCCGATCTGCCGCTCTGGTTCACCGAGTGGGGCGTGAGCTCCCGGCTCGGCGCGCTCCTCAACGACGGCGTCTGGGCCGCACCGCTCGTCGCCCGAGGCATGCGGTCGGCGGCGGGCCGGATCGATGCGCTGTCGTACTGGGTCGCCTCGGACCACTTCGTCGAGCTGGGTGATGCGCCGACGCTGTTCCACGGCGGGTTCGGGATGCTGACGATCGGCAATCTGCGCAAGCCGCGCTTCTGGGCCCTGTCCATGCTCGCGCGGCTCGGCGCGGACGAGCTCGAGGCGCGGATGACCGGGGACGGCGCCGGATCACTCGTCGAGGCGTGGGCATCACGCGACGACGACGGCCGGGTGGCGATCGCGATCTGGAACGGCACGCTCGACCAGTCCAGGGCGATGGGGTATCCGCCGCTCGATCGGTCGGTCAGCCTCGAGGTCACGGGACTCCCCGGCGCCGGCTACGAGCTCCGCCACCATCGGGTCGACGCCACGCATTCGAACATCATCGCGACCTGGGAGCGTCTCGGCCGGCCCGACTGGCCCGACGAGCAGGGCTGGGCCCGCCTTCGCGAGGCCGATCGTCTCGAGCTGCTCGAGCAGCCGCGCGCCGTGGCCGCACAGGGCGGTCGCGTCGTGCTTGCGTTCGACCTCCCGATGCCCTCGATCTCGCTCATCGAGCTCGTCCCGAACGAGCGCGCGACCGACCGTGCCGACGCCGGGTGAGCCCGCGGGGCTGATCGCCGGCGAGCTGAGAAATGGCTCGGGACTCGCGATCCAGCTGCTTGCCAACGGTTCGATCTTCGCGATCCGGCACGGCGACGTGATGATCAACCAGGTGCTGGGTAGTCCGGCGGAGGGCGGGATCGGCAACGTTTACGTCCGGCGGCGGTCACGCGAGGGGATCGCGTCGTTCCCGCTGATCGGTCCGTCGTCGACGAGCCGGTTCCGGGTGTCGGGCAGGGAGGCCACGTGGGACGGCGTCGTCGGCGACATCGGCTACGCCTGCGTGCTCCGTCTGTCCGCCGCGCAGCCGACCTGGTCCTGGACCGTCCGGCTCGCCAACACAGCGGCACGTCCGCTCAGCCTCGACGCAGTCCTCGCGCAGGACCTCGGCATCGCCCAGGAGGCGGCGGTCCGGACGAACGAGCTCTACACGAGCCAGTACATCGACCACACGGTGCTCCAGGACGCGGACCTCGGGTTCGTCCTCTGTTCGCGGCAGAACCAGCCGCAGGACGGCGCGTACCCATGGATCGTCCATGCCTGTCTCGACGGGGCTGCCGGCTTCCTGACCGACGGTTTCCAGTTCTACGGCCTCGGATATCGGGCCACCAACGTCCCTGCCGCACTCTCGAAGCCGACGGCTGCCCAGCTGGACCTACCAGTACGAGTTCGCGCTCCCGACCCTCCAGTCGCGGAGACTCGTCCTGGGCCCGGGGGGTGAAGGCGAGATCACGTTCATCGCGGCCTTCGAGCCGGACCATCCGGGGGCGACCGGCATCGGCCGACCTGCGCGGCGTGGCTGCGGCGGCCGATGCGTACCGCCGGCTTCGGCCGGTCATGACAGGGCCCGAGGCGGCGGGCGGACGGCGCAGGACGCGCTCCCGGGACGCGGCCCCCGACCGGCGCCCGACTGGCCTGTTCGCCGCACCGACGTTGTTCCCGAGCCGCGACCTCGCTCCGGCCGACCTCGAGCACTTCTTCGGCGCCGACTGGCGCCACGTCGAGCGAGACGACGACGGAGCCCTGCTGTCCTTCTTCCACGACCGCCAGGCGCATGTCGTCCTGCGAGCGAAGGAGCTGGTCCAGGAACGGCCCACCGGGCACATCATGCGGTCCGGCCGGGACGTGCTCCCGACCGACGAGACGCTCTCGGTCACCTCCTGGATGTCCGGTGTGTTCGGTTCCCAGCTCACGATCGGCAACACGTCGTACAACAAGCTGCTGAGCGTCGCCCGCAACCCGCTCAACGTGCTCAAGGCCGGAGGCCAGCGCATCTTCGTCGGGACCGACCGCGGCTGGGAGCTGCTCGGGCTGCCGTCGGCCTTCGAGATGGGCCCGAACCACGCGCGCTGGATCTACCACGACGATCGGTTCACGATCACGGTCCGGGTGGCCACGTCGCTCGACGCCCCGGCGTTCCAGCTGAGCGCCGAGGTGGAGCGCGGCGGGCCGCTTCCCCTTCTCATCAGCCACGACGTCGTGCTGGGCACCAACGAGTTCGATGCCGCCGGCTGCGTGACCCCAGACCCGGCGAACAGTCGGGTCGAGCTGCGCCCGGCGCCGGAGACGATGGTCGGCCAGCGCTACCCGGAGACGACGTTCTTCATCGTCTCGGGCGACCCGGACGCGACCGAGTCGATGGGTGGGGACGGGCCGCTCTACCCGGACGGCACGGACCGGGGCGGGTCGCACGTCGTCGTGAGGACCCGGCCGGTCACCCGATTCTCGCTCGCGCTGACCGGCAGCGTCCTGGACTCCGAACGGGCCGCCGCGCGTGCCCTGGAGTTCGGGCGCGGGGACGCGGGCGTCAGCGCCCCGCGCGACGGCTCGCCGGACGGCGATGCCGAGATCGATCGGTTCTGGACGTCCCTCCGTCGCGGGGCGACCATCGGCGGGGCATCCGGCCGGACGGCGGACGACCTGGCCCGTCTCGACGACCTGCTCCGCTGGTACCCGGTCGACGCGATGGTTCACCTCACGACCCCGCACGGCCTCGAGCAATACAGCGGTGCCGCCTGGGCGGTGCGCGACGTCTCGCAGGGACCCGTGGAGTTCCTGGTCGCGACCGGCGATCCGGCGCCGATCCGCGACATCGCTGCGGGTGGTCTACGAGCAGCAGGACAGGCAGACCGGTGACTGGCCGCAGTGGTTCATGTTCGACCGGTACCGCGAGATCCGGTCGCCCGACAGCCACGCCGACATCGTCCATTGGCCGATCAAGGCCCTGTGCGACTACGCGGAGACCACCGGAGACCTCTCGGTCCTCGACGACCAGGTCGCCTACACCGACCCGGTCACCAAGGCGCCCACGGCCGACACCGAGACGATCTTTGCCCACACCGAGCGCGAGGTCGACGCGATCGAGCGCGGTTGCATCCCCGGGACCGCCCTCGTGGTCTTCGGCGGCGGCGACTGGGAGGACACGCTGCAGCCGGTCGATCCCGCGATGGCGCAGCGGCTCGTGAGCAGCTGGACCGTCGAGCTCGCTTATCAGACGCTCTCGCGCTACCGGGTCGTGTGCGAGCGGGCGGGGAGGGACGGCGATGGCCCGTGCGGCTGGCCGACCTCTCGGCCCGGATGTGTTCGGACTTCAACCGCTTCCTCGTCCCCGACGGCGTCGTAGCCGGTCTGGCGCACTTCCGGCCCGACGGCGTCGACTACTTCCTCCACCCGCGCGACCGGACCACCGGCGTGCACTACCGCCTCATCCCGATGACCCGCGGGATGATCAGCGGCATGTTCACCGCCGAGCAGGCGACCCGTCACGCCGCGCTCATCGAGCGATTTCTCGCGTTTCCCGACGGCGTGCGCCTGATGGACCGGCCGATGGCCTACACGGGCGGCACGTCGCGCATCTTCAAGCGGGCTGAATCGGCCGCCAACTTCGGCCGCGAGGTCGGGCTGCAGTACGTCCACGCGCATATCCGCTACATCGAGGCGATGGCCCGGATCGGGCGCCCCGACGAGGCATTCCAGGCGCTGATGGCGATCTGCCCGATCCGCCTCGACCTCGACGTTCCGTCAGCCCTGCCGCGCCAGAGCAACGCCTACTTCAGCTCATCCGATGCCGCATTCGCCGATCGGCGGCAGGCGAGCCGCCAGTTCGGTCGCCTGCGGAGCGGGCGGGTCGGGGTCAAAGGCGGCTGGAGGGTCTATTCGAGCGGGCCCGGCATCTACATGAACCAGTTGATCTCGAACGTCCTCGGCCTGCGCAGGCACTTCGACGACGTCGTGATCGACCCGGTGCTGCCGCGGCATGCCGACGGACTCGTCTTCGACATCGAATTCGATGGGCGCCCGGTGCGATACCTGTACCACGTGACCGGGGATGGCTTCGGACCGAAGAGCGTGACGGTCAACGGCACGCCGGTCTCGGCGCGGCCGGCGCTCGACAACCCCTACCGGGTGGGTGGAGCGCTCATCGAGGTGGAGTCTTTCGTCGACGCGCTCGACCGAAGCGAGAACCTGGTCGAGATCACGGTCTGAGCGTCGATCCGGAGGGCGCGCGGCGGTTCGATCCGGTCGGCTGTGATACGGCCGCGATGGTTCGCAAGCGACCTGCAAGGTCGGGCGCGGCGGGCTGGCGACCGTTCGTCACCGCCCGCGCGTTAGGGTGACCGTGAACCCACGAACCCCAGGAGGATTCGCCATGTCCAGGATCTCCCCGTGCCTCTGGTTCGACGGCGTCGCCGAGGAGGCAGCACAGTTCTACACCGGGATCTTCCCGGACAGCCAGATCGACCACGTCACGCGCGCGCCGGCGGACAACCCGAGCGGGCCGAAGGGATCGGTCCTGACCGTCGACTTCACGCTCGCCGGCCAGCGGTTCATCGGTCTCAATGGCGGGCCGGACTTCCGGTTCAGCGAAGCCATCTCGTTCTCCATCGAGTGCGAGGACCAGGCCGAGGTCGACCGCTACTGGGACGCGCTGGTCGAGGGCGGTGGATCGACGGGCCAGTGCGGATGGCTGAAGGATCGCTTCGGTGTGTCCTGGCAGGTGGTGCCGCGACAACTCCCCGAGCTCCTCAACGGATGGGACCGCGAGGCCGCGGGCCGCGCGATGGAAGCCATGCTGCAGATGACCAGGCTCGACGTCGCCAAGCTGCGCGACGCGTACGAGGGCGTTCCCGTCTGACCTGCGCCGTGGGGTGGGCTTCGTGCCGAGTCCGAAGCCCGTCCCGCCGAACGTTTTCGACAGATGCACCCCACACGAGCGATCGGCGAGACCCTTTCGGGCATTCGCACGTGTCGCGAGCATCTGACACAGAATCCCGCCAGCCCAACGCCCGTCCCGCGCACACGGAGCCCGTGCAAGCCGCTCCAGGCGGCCTGACGTCCCGGACTTTTGCCCGGGTGGCGTGCATCTGGCGGGAACAGGGATCCGTTCCGTCTCGGGGACAGCGCGTGACAGGGACGTTCCAGTTTCCGCGGTTCGCGCACGAACTCGTGCGCGCCCGGGCCTCCGAGCGGACGATGGCCCCGCGCTTCCGGGTCAGCCGATGGCGCGCTGGATCCCCGGCGCGTCCCCGCCCAGCACCATCCGGCCATCGAGCGTGATGTACAGGAGGTCGATGTTGGCGCCTGCATCGGCGACGCGGCGCAGCACCGCGGCGGCGCCACCCGGCAGGTTCTCGACATTCACCACGACCACGGTCTGCTCGGCCTGGATCTCGAGGCCACCATCGATGAGCGCTCGGCGCGCCCTTTCCGGGTCGTCGACGAGCACGTGGTAGACGCCCTGCCCATCGCACACGAAGCCACAGGCTCCATCGATGTTGACTCCGGCACGTCCGAGCGCCTCACTCGCGCGCAGGAGGGTGCCGGGCTGGTTGACGAGGCCCACCGTGAGGTCGATGGCCATGAATGAGCCTCCCATTGCCGTCCCGTCATCGCGCGCCCAGCGAGGGTACGCCAGCGCAGCCACGGACGTCAGCGCGCCGACGCCTGTGCCCCGGCACGAGGCCGGCGACGTGTCCCGTCGGACAAAGAAACGAGGGCCGGACGATGTCCGGCCCTCGACTCACCTTGATCGGCGATCACGGCAGTGGTCGGTTCCCCTCCGGGGTTCGGACCCAGTTCGAACCCTTGGCGATCTGCGACGGCACGCCGCCGCGCGTATCGGGCACCGAGGTGCTGGTGCCGGCCCCGGCGGGGCGCGGGCCCCACGGGGTGTCGACCGGGTCGGCGCCGGCGACGACGCTGAGCGTCACGCTGCCGATGAGAAGTCCCTGCGTATACGCCGTGCCAACCGGATCGGTCGAAGCCGTCGGGATGGTCTGCGTGACGACCCCCTGCAGTAGCCCGGCCGACCACCTTGGCGCCGGTCGAAGACTGCACGGACTCGTATCCGCGACGGATCGACAGGTCGTCGACCGCCTTGAAGAGCGGGAGACCGCCCGCGGTCTCGATGGCGTCCAGCCGATGATCGAACGCGCCGCTACGTCGGCTGCCAACGGCATCGTGTCGTATCCGCGACGGATCGACAGGTCGTCGACCGCCTTGAAGAGCGAAAGACCGCCTGCAGTCTCGATGGCGTCCAGGCGATGGTCGGCTGCCAACGGCATCGCGTCATAGCCGCGACGGATGGACAGGTTGTCGACGGCCTGGGTGAAGGGAAGATCCCCCATGGCGGCTGCATTGGCGGCATGCGTCCGCTGCCACTCGATGGAGTCGTACCCGCGATCGACGTTGCCGGCGACGAGGGCCTGATGTCCCTCGATCTTCTCGTGGATGGCGGCGACGTACGCCGTTCGATTCGCGACGCTCACCGATTGCGATCCGGCGAGGGTCCAGGCGGCCGTTCCGACGGCAAGCCCGAGCGCGATGGCCGCCGCCACCATGAGCGGTGCCCGGAACCATCCGGGTCGCTTCTCGTTGGTCGTGGGTCGAGTCAGACCCAGATCCCGTGTCGTTCCCGCGTGCGCCATGTGTCGTTCCCTCCTTGTCGTCCTCGACTGCGCCGCCGTCCGGAGTCGGAGCGTCTGTGCGAGCCGCTGGACTGCCTCTGCATCGAGGCCATGTCGACACGCTAGGGCGAGGAGGTTGCTCACCACATCGAGTGAGTGCCCGACTCCGGAGGCTCGGGACCGTTCATTCTTGCGAGGCCAAGCGGCCTGACCTCTTTACCGGGCGGCGGCGACCAGCAGAGAGAACCCACGACGGGAATCAAGAACGAGGGCCGGGACCGATGTCCCGACCCTCGTCGTGCGGCAGCTGTAGACCGCCCGGCTGCACGTCGCCTCCGTTGCCTTCCTCCGCGGGGAAATCGAAAGAGGGCCGGAACGGACGTCCGGCCCTCTGAGGCGTGAGCCGACTACCGGGCGGGGCGTGGCCCCCACGGGGTGTCGGACGGTGCGGCGTCGGCGGCGCTGAGCGGCACGGGGATCTCGGTCGCGATCCCCTGGGAATACGCGCGGCCGATCCTGCCGCTCGAGTCCATCGTCGGCGCGGCGTCGCTGCGGCAGCGATCCCCTGGGAATACGCGCGGCCGATCCTGCCGCTCGAGTCCATCGTCGCCGCGGGTTGCAGCGCAATTCCCGGCATCTGGTCGTAACCGCGCCGGATCGAAAGGTTGTCGACCGGAGCGACGGCAGGATCAACGGAAGGCGCTGACCGGTGACGATCAGCGGGTCTGGTCGTAGCCGCGCCGGATCGAAAGGTTGTCGACCGTCGAGGTGAACGGGCCGGTGCCCGCATTCGCGATCTGGATCCGCTTGGCCTCGATCTGGTCGAGGCCGCCTGCGAAGGAGTTCAAGGCTGCGTTCGCGACGGCGATGCGATGCGTCTCGATCGCGTCGAAACGGTGATCGACCACACCGGCGGCACCACTCGGGAGTGCCGGGTCGAAGTCCCGCCCGTGTCGACCACACCGGCGGCCGCGGTCCCGTAGGCGAGTTCATGCTGCTTGATCGGGTCATAGACCGGATACACCGGTACCACGGTGGCCGCGGTCCCGTAGGCGAGTTCATGCTGCTTGATCGGGTCATAGACCGGATACACCGGTACCACGGTGGCCGCGGTCCCGTAGGCGAGTTCATGCTGCTTGATCGGGTCATAGACCGGGTAGGTCCGGACGATCGCGGAGTTCGCGACGGCGATGCGATGCGTCTCGATCGCGTCGAAACTGTGATCGGCCACACCGGCGGCACCACTCGGGAGTGCCGGGTCGAAGTTCCGCCCGTGTGCGACCTCACCGGCGGATCGAGTCGACCGCCCAGGCGGCCGTGCCGACCGCGATCCCGAGCATGACCGCCAGCGCCACCATCAGCGGTGCCTTGGACCAACCGGATCGCTTCTCCTTCGTCGTCTGCCGACTGCGACCCAGATCAAGGGTCGTACCCGCGTGCGCCATGTCGTTCCTCCTGTCTCTCGGCTGCGCCCGGCCCGAGGTCGGGCGTCGGTTTGAGCCGCTGCTCGGCCCCCCATGGAGGCCATGACCGGCACGCTAGGGCCCGACCCCGGCCGACGGGCATCGAGCGACCGCCCGACTTCGAACGATTCCGACCGTTCATTTCGCCTGACGCGACGAGGTCCGACCCTTTAGCCGGCAGGGCCTCGACCACGGGGGAGGCAGAGATCAGGTCGCGTCTCGCGGCGGAGCTCGCCGGGGACCTCGGCGGGTGGAGGCGTCGCCCCGGGACGACCGGAAGTCAGCTCGAGCTTCGGGGAGAACGCTTCGTCGGTTTCGGTCGGAGCGTCGCCGCATACGCGTAGCTCGCGCGGAAGGACGGACCCGAATCGTCAGGACGTTCCAAGATGTCGTCGGGGACGTCCACGTATCCCTTCTGGACGACCCCTTGCGCCGGGCTCGGCCGCGATGACTCGGTCGTACCGCTCGGAGTGCTCGGTGGGAATGCGCTGCGGCTTCTGGCCCACCGAGGCGGATCCTGGCGCGGATCAGCCGCGCGGGATCCGGAACTGTTCGGCGTCGAACCCGCCGCGGCTGTCCGCCCCGTAGCGGATCGCGGCCAGATCGAAGAGGACGAGCGCAGCGACGGCGATCAGGATCGTGACCAGGTCATCCATGTGACGGAACCTCGGGTGGGACGCGGCGGTGGAACCTTCGCTGTTCCGACCGCGCCCATAGTTCTCGAACAGACCACGCCGGTTCGCCATAGTCGAGAGTCGTTATTCCAATAGCGGGGCGCCGTTATTCGCGCCTCGTGCTGCCAGAACGCCGTGTCACAGCCATCCGCGCCGGTGGAACCACAGCAGCATCGCGCCGGCAACCACGAGGCACGTCAGCCAGAAGGCCGGGTACGCCAGCGTCGAGCTCGTCTCGGGGATCGGCATGTTCATGCCGTAGACACCGGCCAGGAACGTGAGCGGGATGAAGATCGTCCCGATGATGGTCAGGACCTTGACGATGTCGTTCGTCTTGTTCGAAACGATCGACTCGTACGTGTCGGCGAGCCCTCCGGCGATCTCCCGATATGACTCGATGAGGTCGATGATCTGCACGCAGTGGTCGTGCACGTCGCGGAGGTAGGTCTGGGCCGTCTCCGAGAGGCATTCGTGCCGGTCGCGCTGGAGCTGTGTGATGAGCTCGCGCAGCGGCCACGCGGCGCGGCGCAGGAGGAAGAGCTCGCGCTTGACCCTGTGGATGTCTTCGAGCGTTCGACGGGTCGGCTTGTCGAGGATCTCCTCCTCGAGGTCGCCAAGCCGCTCGGAATAGTCTTCGAGGATCGGGAAAGTAGCGATCCACGATGCCGTCGAGCAGGACATAGAGGAGGAAGCTGGCGTCGTTGCCTCGAATGCGCGAGCCGCTCGTCAAGATCCGCCGGCGAACGGGCTCGAGGTCCTGCCGATGGACGTCCTGGAAGGTGAGCAGGGTGGTGCGGCCGAGGAACATGCTCACCTGGTCGCTGTGCAGCTGCCCCTCGCGCTTGTCGATCGCCCGGGCGACGACGAACAGGCGCCCGGGCTGGTCGGTGGAACCGGGGAAGTCCTCGACCTTGGGTCGCTCGAGTGGTTGCAGCACGTCCTCGATCGCCAGCGGATGGAGCTGGTACTTCTCTGCGAGCGCCCGGAGCACCTCCATTCGCGACAGGCCGTCCACGTTGATCCAGCGGACGCGCGACCACTCCGGCCGATGACGGTTCAGGAATTCCGGGAGGTCGCGGATCTCGCGGCGCTCGACCCGTTCCGGCGAGTAGTCGATGCAGGTGACCGTGACCTGGCCCGAACCGCTCGCAAGGTCTGACGAGCTCGGATGCCTCGATGCCGCCGGCCGTGCCGGGGGCCGGCATGGTCAGACGCGGCATCTCGTGTGCCATGGCCGCCCGGGCGGAGCTCCGCCTCCGGCGCGAACGGTGACGCCGGGGCCTGACCTGGCCCGAGGGGTTCGTCGCTGCGATCGGTGTCCGCTGATCCATCGAAAGGCGCCAGGCGATCCGGGACGATCATGTGGACAGGATGTCCGATCGGGACTGTAGCAGGCCGGGGAGCCGAGCCTGGGCGCACGAGCATCAGGACGATGGGTTGCTCGCCAACGGTACGCACCGGTCAGCCGGCCGTCGAAGCGCCGGCCACGTCCGCCTACCCGACGGTGGCCCCGACCAGCGCCCTCTCCTGCGGGACGCTCGCGGGTGCAGCCGCGTGAACGGCGTCGGTTGCGCGGATCCTGCCGTCGCGCATCCGCACGATCCGATGACATGCCGCCGCGACGTCGGGATCGTGGGTGACCAGGATGAACGTCTGGCCCTGCTCCCGGTTGAAGCGCTGCAGGGTCACGAGGACCTCGTCGGATCGCTCGGAGTCGAGGTTTCCGGTCGGCTCGTCGGCCAGGATCAGCCGCGGCTTGTTGACCAGGGCTCGTGCCAATGCGACCCGCTGCTGTTCCCCGCCCGACAGTTCGACCGGGCGGTGGTTCGCTCGGTCGGCGAGCCCGACGAGGTCCAGTGACGCCACCGCGGCGGCCCTGGCTGGCTGGCCGCGGATGCCGGCGTAATCGCAGGCGAGCTCCACGTTCTCGATCGCCGTCAGGATCGGCACAAGGTTGAAGTCCTGGAACACGAAGCCCATCTCGCGCGCCCGGATCCTCGTCCGCTCACCTTCGTTGATGTCGACCATGTCGCGCCCGTCGAACCGGAGCTCCGGGCGCGGCCCGCCATCGAGGTCCGGCGCCGTGGAGCAGCCCGAGGATGTGCATGAGCGTGCTCTTGCCGGAGCCGGACGGACCGACGATCGCGACCATCTCGCCGGCGTCGATCTCGATGTCGACCCCTCGCAATGCCTCTACGAGGTTGCGCCGCCCCAGCCGGTAGGTCTTTCGCAGGTTGCTGCTTTCGATCAGTGCCATGGTTGGATCTCCCTGTCGGGTCGGGTCCGCATCATTCGTAGCGCAGCGCGCTGACCGGGTCGAGCCGCGCGGCGTGCAGCGCCGGCACGAAGCCGGCCACGGCACCAAGGATCGTCGCGAACAGGATGGCGGTCACCGCGGTCCCGGCAGTGAGCTGGAAGAGGACCGTTCCGGACGACCGCCCAGCCTCATTGGCGAGCGTGACCACGAGCGCGCCGAGGACGAGCCCGACGACTCCGCCGAGGAAGCCGATCAGGGCGGCCTCGGTGACGAATTCGCGCACGATCCGGGCACGACTTCCGCCGATCGCACGCTTGATGCCGATCTCTCGGGTGCGCTCGGCGATCGACATCGCCATCGTGTTGATGACGGAGAGGCCGCCGACCACGAGGCTCAGGAGCGCGATCCCGATCAGGATCGAGTTGAGCATCGAGGTGGCCGATCCGATCTGCGCGTCGAAGTCCTTGCCGGTCATGACCGACACCGTCGAGACCTCGGATTCGATCCGATCTGCCAGGGCCTCCTGGTCGACCCCGGGCGTCGGATACACGGTCATCGTCGTCACGAGCTGCGACGCGATGAGGCGGCTCCGGACCATCGGCGGAAGCGTCTCGAGGTACAGCTCCTGGGCCGCCGCGAGAGGCACCGCTGCCGCCTGGTCGGGTGCCGTCAGGGTCGGTTCCAGGACACCGACGACCTCGAACGGCACGCCCTTCAAGTCGATGGTGTCCCCGACCTGCTTGTCGTACTTGCGTGCGATGTCGGATCCGAGCACCGCGACGCGGCTGCCCTCGTCGGCGGTCGTGAGCGCCCTGCCTTCGGCGTACGACAGCTTGAACGTGTCCCGGCCCTGGTCGGAATCGGCCACCCGGCCCGTGATCATCGGCGGAACGCCCATGTTGACCGTCGCGGCCTGATCGTCCATGAGCATCATCACGGCCGGAGACACGACGTCGACACCGTCGACCGCGCGGACCTGGTCGGCGGTGGAGAGCGACATCGGGGCGCTCGAGAACCCGCCCAGGCTGCCGGACCCGTCGCTGACCGACAGGACGCCTGCGTAGTAGCTGCTGCCTCCCTCGACGAGGGCGTTGATCTTGTTCGCCATCGAGCCGAACACGACCAGCGCCCAGATGCCGATCGTGATCCCGAGGATCGTCAAGCCTGTCCGGACCTTGCGCCGTCCGAGGTCGCGCACGAATTGCATGGTCTCCCGCCTCTCCGACCTGAGTCGAGGTCCGATGGGGGACGCAGGTGCTCGCCGACCGCACGCCAGGTCGACGTCCCAGTCGAAGACGCTCGGCCCGACCCAGCGCCAGTCTTGGCGTGGGCGTTCGCATCGGGGAGAGCCGATCCCTCCCTACCCAGTCGTGCCGATCAGCCCGAGAAGATGGCTGGGCTCCGCCCGACCGCCTGGACAGACGGGGGATGTTGCCGGAGTGATCACAGACGCGCGTCGAGCGGGCGCGGCCCTCCGTCTCGGCAGATCACGGGCGGTCCCAGCTTCAGGCAGCCGCCTCGCCGAGCCGCGCCTCCAGTCGATCGGCCGCCGGGAGCACGTACCGCGTGGCGACCAGGGCCGAGAACGCGACCCCGATCGTCGCGAGGGCGATCGTGGCGAGCGTGCTGGCCAGCAGGATCGCCGCCAGGGCGAGACCCAGGGCGGCGAACCGCATCGGGAACGCGATGACGAGCAGGCCCGCGATGCGGATGCGGTCCCGCACCGGGCGGTCGGCGCGGCGCGGGGTCGAGCAGCACCGGCCATGCCGTCCAGGCGAACAGCCACGTCACGGCAATGCCCCAGGCCGCGAGCGTCGCCAGCGACCAACCGATCGGGCTGCCGGAGAGGATGCCGACCCACAGGTTGACGAGGAAGACGGCCATGCAGCCGGCGATCGCCACACCGAGGAGGAGGATCGGCGCGGCTTCGGTCCGCCAGACTGCAAGGCCGTCCCAGAATGAGGCGAGCTCGCCACGATGGACGAGACCCGCGATGCGGAAGAGCGAAGCGGTCGGGAATGCGATGAGCGGCGTCAGCAGGGCGACCGGGGGCGCCGCCAGGAATCCGATCCAGAGCAGCCCGACGGCAGCGGTCCAGACCAGGTTGGCTGCCACGAGCCGGAGGGAGTTGAAGTAGAAGTCGCTCAACGCCGCGCGCACGGCCGCGCCCAGTCGCGGTCGCGCCGGCAGCGGTTCCTCCGCGGACGTGACCGCTGCCGCGGGCGCGACGGGCTCAGCCCTTGACGCCACTGGCCGCGATCCCTTCGACGAAGTAGCGCTGCAGGAAGAGGTACAGGACAAGGATCGGGATCGTCGACATCACGACGACCGCCATCAGCGGCGGCCAGTTCGTGCTGAACCCACCCGACGTCACGAACGAGAACAACCCCAGCGGAAGCGTGTAGTGGCCCGGGTCCTGGAGGAAGACGACCGGCCAGAAGAAGCTGTTCCACGTTCCCTGGAACTGGAGGATCGCGACAGCGGCGAGCGCCGGGCCCGCGAGCGGCAGCATCACCCGCCAGAACGTCGTGAAGAAGCCCGCGCCATCGATCCGGGCGGCCTCCTCGAGATCGCGCGGGATCGACAGGAAGTACTGGCGCAGCAGGAAGATCGTCGACGCCGAGATGGCGAGGACCGTGACAACCGAAACGTACTGGCCGAGCCCTCGCGTCAGGCCGAGTGTGTTGAACAGGACGTACACGGGCACGAGCCGCAGCTGGTCGGGGATCATGAGGGTGGCGAGGACGATGAGGAAAAGGATCTCGCGGCCGGGGAAACGGAGCCGGGCGAAGGCATACCCGGCGATGCTGCCGAGGATCAGGTTGCTGATCGTCACCGCCAGGGCGAGGACCGCGCTGTTGGCGAACAGCACGGGCAGCGGCGGATCGAGCTTCGTCAGCGCGTACTCCCAGCCGGCCGTCGTGAACGGCTGCGGGATGATGTGCAGCGTCACCGAGTCGGGGAGCGTCTTGAACGACGTGATCACCGACCAGCCGAACGGGACGAACATCAGGATCGCGTAGCTGATCAGGAAGAAGTAGGCCACTCGCCGGCGCCACGGCGAGCGGCTGCCGACCGGCCCGATGATGGTGTCCGGCTGGGCCCGGAGGCGGGCGGCGGCTTGGGTGTCGGTCGTCACGGCCCGCGCCTCACCACGCCGGGTCGCGGCCGAAGAGCCGCCGCTGGACGAGCGTCGCCGCGAAGATCAGGAGGAACAGGATCACGCCGACGGCGGCGGCCATGCTGAAGTTGAACTGTTTGAACGCCTGGTTGTAGAGGAACAGGACAGGCGTCATCAGGGCGTTGTTCGGATCGCCGTTGACGCCTCCCCCGAAGATCGCCTGATCGAACAGCTGCAGGGCCCCGATCACCGCCACGGTGGCCACGAAGTAATGCCCTGGCCGCAGCAACGGGAACGTGATGTGCCGGAACGTCGCCCACGGACCGGCGCCATCGATGGCCGCCGCCTCGTAGACCTCGTTGCTGATGGCCTGCAGTGAGGCCAGGTAGAAGAGCATGAACGTGCCCGAGGTGGTCCACACGTTCAGCACGATGACCGTGTTGAGCGCGGTGTCCTGATCGTGGATCCAGTTCTGGTCGGGCGGGTAGCCGAAGAACGAGAAGATGCCACCGAGTCCGAGCGCCGCCCGGATCCCGTTGAACAGGCCGTCGGGCGCGACCAGGAAGATCCACAGCGTCGTGATCGCCGCCGAGCTGGCGATCGCAGGGAAGTAGAACGAGGCGCGGAAGAACGTCTGGCCCCTGATTCGCTGGTTGACGATGACCGCCAGGAACAGGCCGGCGGCCATCGTCAGGGGCACCCACACGATGGCGTAGTAGATCGCGTTCTGGAGGGCGCGCTGGAACGTGGGGTCGGTGACCACGTTCTCGTAGTTCTTGAGGCCCAGGAACGACACAGGGCCTGTTCGCAGGTTCCAGCGCCAGACGCTGATGTAGATCGCGTACAGCAGTGCCCCGATGTTCAGGACGAGGAACAGGATCATCGGGATCGCGATGAACAGATATCCGGCGACCCCTTCGGCGCGACGCGCACCCGGTGCGCCGCTCGTGGTGGCTCGGGTGCCCTGTTTGCCGGCGAGGCTGGCGGCGCCAGCCTCGCTCGATGAACTGAGGGCCATGCGCGTGCGTCCCGCCCGTCCGGCCCGTTCGGTTACTGGCTCAGTGCCTTGGTGACGGCCGCCGCCGTCTTCGTGTTGACCGGGCCGGCGTCAAAGGTCTTCTTCTGGATCTGGTTGGTGAACTCGTCCTGGAACACCTTCTGGACGTCGTTGTAGCCGGGCATGAAGCCCGACCCGGGCTTGGCGTATGCCGCCTCGGAGACCAGCACGTCCTTGCCCTGCGGCGCCGGGACATCCTTGCGCGACGGCAGCGCGACGCCGCCCTCGGTCCACTTGGTCATCCCTTCGACTCCGGTCAGGTACGACAGCAGCACCCAGCCCTGGTCCTTGTTCTTCGAATCGGCGCCCATCGAATAGCTCACGGTGTACGAGATGGTCACGGGGCTGCCCGACGAGCCGGTCGGCATGACAGCCCAGGCGTACTTGACGTCCGGATAGGTGCTGCTCATCGCCGGATCGAGCCAGCCACCCTCGAACGTGATCGCCGCGTGCTTCTTGCCGAGCGAGGTTCCGCACCAGTCGTCGCCGATGTCAGCCGCGGTCATCCCGAGGCCGTTCTTGAACAGGTCCATGTACCACTGGGTCGCCGCCTTCGACGCATCCGAATCGATCGTCTCGGTCTTGCCGTCCTCGGAGACCACGGAGCCGCCCTGCGCGTAGAGGAATGCGAGGCCGCGATCGAGGCCTGAGCTCAGGCACAAGGGAGCCTTGAGTCCGCTCTTGCCCTTGAGCGAATTGGCCAGGGTGATCAGCTCGTCCATCGTCTTGGGCGGCGTCGGGACCAGCTCCGTGTTGTATGCCATGCCGATCGTGTTGCCGTCCTTCGGCAGTCCGTAGGTCTTGCCGTCGGCTCCCTTGAAGATCGAGGCGTAGCCCTCGAAGAACTGGCTCGTGTCGAAGTTCGTCTTGCTGATGTAGTCGTCGAGCGGGGCGAGATAGCCCTGGTCGATCCACTGGTTGGCATAGCCTGCGTCGACGTAGAAGACGTCCGGGACGTCGCCCGACGCGAACTTGCCGGCCATCCCGGCGGCGTAGTCACCGCCCAGCGGCTGGTAGTCGACTTTCACCTCGGGGTGGGCCGACTGGAAGCTCAGGAGTGTCTGGGTGAGCGCGTTGCCCTCGGCCGGTGACGACTGCCAACCCGACAGGATCGCGGCGCCGCTGACGGAGCTGGAGGCCGCGGCGCTGGCCGCCGTGGATGCGGCCGGGCTCGCCGCCGTCGAAGCCGCCGCCGAAGCCTCTGTCGAGGCGGCGGCACTGGGTGCTGCGGCACTCGCGACCGCAGAGGCGCCCGTACTGGCTGCGGGGCTGCTCCCCGAATTGGAGCACGCCGACACGATGAGCACGGTCGTGATGGTGGCAGCGACGAATCGACGCATCGCGACTCCTCCTGTTGGTCCCACAAGAAAACTCGAGCAACAGCAAACCCGCGGCCCCCGAGCGTCCGCCAAGATTGGCAGCGGGCTTTCAGCGTCCAGCCATCAACGTGCGTTCGCGGCCTTACGTCCGCGTTGCAATCCGGACCGTGGATGGCACACCGGGATGGCAGGTCGCGGGAAGCGGCCGAAGGCCGGGCGAGACGCGATCAGTCAAGGTCGATCACCGTCGCCTCTCCGGGACTGAGCGCCCGGACATCCACGTCCGGGGCCAGGGTCGCCGCGTGCCCGGCGAACCGCTGCCCAGGTTCGAGGAGCGGCGCCTTCCAGATCCGATGCAGCCGGCGCGGGTAGAGGGTGCCCCAGTGGATCGGCACAGCGACCGCCGGACCGATCTCGGCCACGACCTGCGCCGCGGAGCGTGGCCCGAGGTGGCCCGGTCCCAGGTGCGGTCCCCACGTCCACACCGGCACGAGCGCGACGTCGACCGCACCGGCCAGGCGTCTCATCTCCGCGAACTGGCCGGTGTCACCGGCGAAATACACCCGGATGCCGTCCTCGAGCAGGTAGCCGATGGGCTGGGCGCGCGGCGCGCCGGGGGAGACCCAATGGCGGGCGGGCACGGCCGTGACCGAGACCGAACCGACGACGACCCGATCTCCGGCCACGACCTCGATGACCGGTCCGCGAGCGACCTCGCTCGTCGCCCGACCGAGACCGCGCGGGACGACGATCGTCGGCTCACCCGGGATCGAGCGGAGTGACCGGGGGTCGAAGTGATCGGGGTGGCCGTGCGAGATCAGGACGACGTCCGCGCCGGCCAATGCGTCCGAAGAGGGGAGCGGACCGTGCCGCTCGAGGGGTCCCAGCCGATCGCGAAGGAATGGGTCGGTCAGAACCCTGGTCCGGGGAAAGTCGAGGAGGACCGTCGCGTGCCCGACGAACCGGATGTCGAGCCGCACCGACGGCACCGCCGCGCGGTCAGCGATCGTGCTTCCGGACGACGAGCGGATCGCCCGGGCGGCCCGGGACCTGCCGCAGGCGCGCCGGATGCCGCAGGAGCGTGGCGATCCCGCCCAGGACGGCTCCCGCGCTGGTCTCGATGAGGTCCTCCATCGTGTCGTCGTACGAGAGGTTCATGCCCCGTGCGCCGAACTTCGCCGCGGTCCATTCCATGATCTCCCAGCCGGCCGCGGCCGAGATGCCGATCGCCGTGGCCACTCCCGCGGCCTCCCAGGCGGTTCGCTCGCGCGGCCCCAGGAGCGCGCCGACGACGCTCGTCAGGAGCGCCCCGTTCGCGAAATGGATCGCATCATCCACGTGCGCCCGGTCGTAGATCCCGACCGCGTTGCCGGCCGCGTCCACGAGCAGCGGCATCGCCACCGCCAGGTCGAGCCCGCGCGGATATGGTTCCCGGCGACCGCGGATGCGCCAGGCGACAGGCACGACGAGCAGCGCCCCGGCGTACCCCATCGCGCGGATGCGCATGGCCTTGCCGCGGAATCGCGGCGAGCTCGAGTTCGCGAACGCGTCGATCGCGAGCGCGACGATCGTCGCCTTGACCAGCACGCTGACCGCCGACCAGGCGACGTCGCTCGGTCCGGGCGGGGTGGCGGGAGTCGACTGCCGTCCGCCGCTCGTGGCCTCGGCGTCCGGCGGTGCCTCATCGGTGGGCATCGGTCCCGCCTGGCCCGTCATCGGTTCGTTGGTCGTCGATCGCTCGGTCATCGGCCCATTGTCGCGCGGCCGCCAGGCGGGGGCATTGCGGTTCCGGTGTGCGGTGTGGCGGCCACGTCACCGCCGGCTGAGGCGGTCGCTCGCGCCATGTCGCCGTCCCGACGCCTCCGTCCGGGCCGTAGCATGCACGGATGCCGAGGCCGACCTACCCGACACCACCGACCGCCGACCAGGTCGACGACTACCATGGGACGCTCATCGCCGATCCCTATCGGCCGCTCGAGGACAGCGACGCACCGGCCTCGAGGGAATGGATCTCGGCGGAGAACGAGCTGACCGAGGCCGTTCTCGGGTCAGTGCCGGCGAGGCCGGAGATCCGCGAGCGACTGGCGGCTCTGTGGGACTACCCACGGGCCGGCGCTCCGTGGCGCCGCGGCAGCCGCTGGTTCCAGCTGCGCAACAGCGGTCTCCAGAACCAGGATGTCCTGTGGACTGCCGACGGGCCGGATTCCGACGGCACCGTGCTGATCGATCCGAACAGCCTGAGCGAGCAGGGGACGACGGCCTTGTCTGCGATCGCCGTGTCCGAAAGCGGAGAGCTGGTCGCGTCGGCGACCAGCGACGCCGGCTCCGACTGGCGAACGTGGGGCGTCCGCCGCACCGCCACGGGCCAGGAGCTGCCGGACCGGGTCGCGTGGAGCAAGTTCGCCTCGGCCGCTTGGACGCACGACGACGCCGGGTTCTTCTACGGCCGGTATCCCGAACCGTCGGCCGACGCCGCGTACGACGCCCCGAACCGGGACATGGAGCTGCGCTACCACCTGCTGGGCGGCGACCAGGCCGACGACCGTCTCGTCTTCGCCACTCCCCATGAACCGGAGTGGGGCTTCGAGCCGGAGGTCTCCGACGACGGCCGGCTGCTCGCCGTCATCGTCTGGCGAGGCACCGACCCCGACAACCGGATCTACGTCGCCGATCTCAGCGACGGCGTCGCGGCGGCGTCGGTCCGGCCCCTCCTGGACGCCGCCGATGCGAGCTACGAACCGATCGCCGCGGTCGGGAGGACTCTCTACCTGCTGACCGACCGCGACGCTCCATTCGGACGGGTCATCGCGATCGATCTCGACGATCCCGACCATCCCCGGGAGGTGATCGTGGAGGGGCCCGACACACTCGAGCGGGTCCGGCTCGTCGGTGGCCGGCTGGCGTGCGTCTACCTCCACCACGCACATCACAGGCTCGCTCTCTTCGAGCTCGACGGTCGGTCCGTGATGGACGTGGCCATGCCGGGCATCGGCACGGTCGTGGATCTGGCGGGTCGCCGCGAGGACGAGGAGCTGTTCCTGACCTGGATGACCTTCACCGCGCCCCCCACCGTTCTGGCGGTGCGGATCGCCGACGGCACCGTGCGCGAGGTGCGGCGGCCCGCCCTCGCCTGGGACCCGGACGACTTCGTCAGCGAGCAGGTCTTCGTCGCCTCGGACGACGGCACGCGCGTGCCGATGTTCCTGATCCACCGTCGCGACGTCGCTCCCCGATGGCGACATCCCGACGCTGCTCTACGGTTACGGGGGCTTCCAGATCTCGATCGGGCCGATGTTCAAGCCCGAATGGCTCGCCTGGATGGAGCGCGGCGGACTGCTCGCCGTGGCCTCGCTTGCGTGGCGGAGGCGAGTACGGGAAAGCGTGGCACGACGACGGGCGCCTGGCCAACAAGCAGCACGTCTTCGATGACTTCGCTTCATGCGCGCGATGGCTTGCCGCGTCGGGCTGGACCCGGGCGGGGCGCATCGGCATCACGGGAGGTTCGAACGGTGGTCTGCTGGTCGGGGCCAGCATCACGCAGCATCCGGAGCTGTTCGGGGCGGCGGTCGCCGAAGTCGGCGTGATGGACATGCTGCGCTTCCACCAGTTCACCATCGGGTGGGGCTGGACCAGTGACTACGGTTCGCCCGACGACCCGGAGCAGTTCAGGACGCTCCTCGCGTATTCGCCGCTGCACAACATCCGGTCGGGCGTGCCGTATCCGGCCACCCTGGTCACGACCGGCGATCACGACGACCGGGTCGTGCCGGGCCACTCGTTCAAGTTCGCCGCCGCCCTGCAGGCAGCGCAATCGGGTGAGGCCCCGGTCCTCATCAGGATCGACACCGATGCAGGACACGGCGTCGGCAAGCCCGTGAGCAAGCTCCTCGATGAGCGCACGGACGTGCTCGCCTTCCTCGAACGGGCCTTGAGGCGGGACCCGGATGGCTGAGCCGCAGCTGGGGCCGCCGACAGATGAGATCCAGCCGCTCCGGTCGGGCGTAACCTGAAGGGTAAGGCCGCCCTGGCGGCCAGTCGGACAAGCGCCGCGACACGTGCCGTCGCTCCAGACCCAGCAGGGAGGTCATCGATGACGCGCCGACCCTTGGTCCTCGTCCTCGCCATCCTCATGGCGCTCGCGCTCGCGAGCCCGGTCGCCGCGAAGCCGGCGTTGCCATCGCGGATCGACCTGCCTCCGGGCTGGATGCCCGAAGGCACCACCGCGGGTCGCGGCGACACGATCTATGTCGGGCATTTCAACGGAGGAGGTGTCTGGCAGGCCGACGTCCGGAAGGGGACCAGTGGCGTCCTCGTCCCCGATTGGGGTGGCGCAGCGGCGGGCGTCGAGTACGACAAGGCCAACGATCGACTCTGGGTCGCAGGCGCCAACACCGGCACCGTCCGCGTCTACGACGCCAGGAACGGGGATCTGCTCCAGCAATACACCTTCCCGGGCACGGTCTTCCTCAACGACCTCGTCGTCACGAAGGACGCCGTGTATGTGACCGATTCGTCGAATCCGTGGCTCGACGTCATCCCGCTGGGCGGTCACGGCGCACTGCCGAGCCCCGCTGACGTCACGACGCTTCCCATCGACGGCATCGTCTACGAGCCCGGCCAGTTCAACGCGAACGGGATCGTCTCCAGGCACGGCTGGCTGATCGTCGTCGACTCGTTCACCGGCGGGCTGTTCCGCGTGGATCCCAGGACCGGCAAGGCGACCGAGATCTCGACCGGTGGCGCCAGTGTCGCGAACGGCGACGGGCTCGAGCTGCACGGAAACACGCTGTACGTGGTCCGGAACTTCGACCAGATCGTGGAGGTGTTCAAGCTGGGACACGGCCTGCGGTCGGCCACGTTCCAGGGCAACCTGCCGTCGACGAACCTGAGCGTCCCGACGACGGCCGCCCTTCAGGCCGGCTACCTGTGGGTCGTCAACGCGCGGTTCGGCATCACGACGACCGAATACTGGGTGACGCGGCTCCCGACGAAACCGTAGCCCGGCCCGGGGTGGCCGGCGAGGGCGGCCGATCGCGCGGCGGGCGCGCCGGCCCGGCGGTTGCGGGGTCAGTTTCGCCGCTGTTTGACGCGGCTGGCAATATCGCTGGCACGACCGATCGCGCGGGGGTGCCAGATGACCGACGTGACGACCATCCGCGGTTTCGCCGGCGAGACCATCGAACCCGGAGACCCTGGATACGACCGCCACCGCGAGCTGTGGAACGCGATGGTCGACAGGCGGCCGGCCCTCATCGCCCGCTGCACCTCGTCGGCTGACGTCGCCGCCGCGATCCGCCACGGCCGGGATGCGGGACTCGAGATCGGCGTGAAGTGCGGCGGTCACGGCATCCTCGGCCTGGCCTGCCCGGAAGCCGGACTGATGATCGACCTGACCCCGATGGGCGATGTGCGGGTCGATCCCGTGCTGCGCCGCGCCTTCGTTCAGGGTGGAGCGCTCCTCCGGGCACTCGACCGGGCGACCGAGCCGCACGGACTGGCCACGACCGCCGGCAATGTCTCGCACACAGGCGTCGGCGGGCTGACGCTCGGTGGCGGCATGGGCTGGCTGGCACGCCAGTTCGGCCTTGCCTGCGACAACGTCGAGGCCTACACGCTCGTGACGGCCGAGGGCGACACGGTGCGCGCGACAGCGACCGAGAACCCCGACCTGTTCTGGGGCCTGCGCGGCGGCGGAGGGAATTTCGGCGTCGTCACCGAGTTCGAGTTTCGTCTGCACCCGACCACCGGTCGAGCGTTCACCGCAGAGCTGTACTTCGATGCGTCAGACCCCGCGGTCGTCACTGCAGTGCGCGCCTGGCGCGACATCCTGGCCGAGGCGCCTCGCGCTGCGATGCTGGTGGCCGACGCGATGACCGCCGGCGACTGGCCCGTCCTGCCGTCGCGGCTCTACGGCCGCCCGATCGTCAGCGCGGGCTTCGTGTGGGTCGGCGACATTACCGCGGCTCGCCGCTATCTCGACACCATACGCGGGATCGGGACCCCGGTCGCCGAGAGGGTCGAAGAGGTGAGCTATGTCGCGCTCCAGAGCAGCAGCGACGAGCGGCATCATCACGGCGTGCGGCGCTACTCCTCGGGCCACTACCTGACCGAGTTCAGCGACGCCGCCATCGACACGTGGCTCGCGCGCGGGCTCGTCGCCTCGGATCTCGAACCAGACTGGGCGCTGATGCCGAACAGCGGATTCCAGGCATATGGCGGTGCGATCGCCGAGGTCGGAGAGCATGAGTCCGCGTTCAGCCATCGCGACACGCTCATCGAGTTCTATGCCGGTGCCAATTGGACTGACCCGGCCGAGGACGGCGTCCGAATGGCGGCCGCCAGACGATGGGCGGCGACCATGCAGCCGTACTCGAGCGGCGTCTACGTCAACGTCATCTCGGATCCCGGGCGCGACGGGGTCAGCCGCGCATACCGGCCGGCCAACCTCGCCCGGTTGGCCGAGCTCAAGCGCCGGTGGGACCCCGACAACGTCTTCCATCTCAACCAGAACATCCGCCCGGCCGCGACGACCTGAGACGCGACGGCCCGACGAAGTACAGTCATCGGCATGAGGGCCGCCATCCGCGAACGCTACGGCTCACCCGACGTCGTCGAGATCGTCGAGATCGACCGGCCCGAGCCCGCGGCCGACCAGATCCTCGTCCGCGTTCAGGCGGCATCGGTCAACCGGGCCGATCTCGACGGGATCCAGCCTCGGCCTTCCTTCATCCGCCTCCTCCTCGGGGTTCGGAGACCCCGGAACCCGCGGATCGGCATCGACGTCGCCGGGCGCGTCGAGGCGGTCGGGCCCGACGTGACTCGTTTCCGGCCCGGGGACGACGTCTTCGCCGATCTCTTCTCCCACGGTCAGGGCGCGTTCGCGGAGTACGTGTGCGCCTCGGAGTCGGCGTTCCAGCCGATGCCCGAGTGGATGTCCTTCGAAGACGCGGCGACCGTCCCGCATTCGGCGATCCTGGCTGTGCAGGGTCTCCGGCTGCGGAATGGCCGGACTCCCGGACCCGGCGACAAGGTCCTGATCGACGGCGCGTCCGGCAACGTCGGACCGTTCGCCGTCCAGATCGCCAGGTCGCTGGGCGCCGAGGTGACCGGGGTGTGCCGGACCGAGAAGATGGACTTCGTGCGCTCGTTGGGCGCCGACCACGTGATCGACTACACGGCCGTCGACTACACGCGCGCCGGGAAACGCTACGACTGGATCCTCGATACCGATTCTCACCACTCGCTGTTCCGAGTCCGGCGCGCCCTGCGACCGAAGGGCACCTACGTCACGCTCGGCGGTACGACCATCCCGATCCTGGCCGCGCTCCTGCTCGGGCCGCTGATCTCCCTCGCCGCCGGTCGCTGGATGGGCCTGCTGCTGTGGTGGAAGCCCTTCGACGCGGCGGACGTTGCGCGGCTCGGGGCACTCATGACCGACGGCACGGTCAAGCCGGCCATCGATCGACGCTATCCGCTCAGCGACGTCGTCGCGGCACTGCGCTGGGTCGATGACGGCCACTCCCAGGGCAAGGTGATCGTCACCCCGGAGGTCGTGGGGCCGTAAGGCCGACCCCGCCGTCGCTTGACGACAACGTCGTCGAATGACGATGCCGCATCGGGACGACCGTCGATGGCGGGCCGTCGCCCCGTGCAGGACGATCGAACGATGCCGGACACCATGGCGACGACCCGCCGCCCACTCTCGATCCTCGATCTCGCCTCACTGCTGTTCCTCGGCGCCGTGTGGGGCGCCGCGTTCCTCTTCCTGCGCATCGCCGCGCCCGAGGTCGGACCCGGCTGGGCGGCCGAGACGCGTCTCGCCGTCGGTGCCGCCGTTCTCGCTCGCGGTCGCGGGGCGCTCGACCCTGCGCGGTGGTGCGCGGCCGGGTCATGAGCTTCGTCATCGTCGGCGCCCTGTTCTCGGCGGTGCCTGTCACCCTGATCGCGATCGCCAGCGTCACGCTGCCGGCCGGCTTCTCCGCGCTCCTCAACGCCGTGACCCCGTTGTTCACGGCGGCCATCGCCGTCGGGTTCATGGGCCAGCGGATCTCCGGGCGTGTCGCGGCGGGGCTCGCCGTCGGAGTGCTCGCGGTGATCGTCCTGGTCGGCTGGTCCCCGCTGGAGCCCGGTGCCACCACCGCCCTCGCCGTGCTTGCCGGCCTGGGTGCACCCGCGAGCTATGCCGTCGCCGGCAACTTCGCGCGCGCCCGACTGGCGGACGTCGCGCCGCTCGAGCTAGCGACCGGGATGGTCACCGCGGGCGCACTCGTGGCTCTTCCCGCGGCCTTGCTGTCAGGGGCGCCCCGCACGCCGGCCCTCGACGGCGCCGTCTCCCTGCTCGCCGTCGGGGTCCTGTCGACTGCGCTCGCCTGGCCGATCTTCTTCCGGATCCTGCGTCACACGACCCCGACCGCCGCGAGCACGGTGACATTCATCGTCCCGGCCTTCGCCCTGGCCTGGGGCTCGATCATCCTGTCCGAGCCGGTTGGCATCGGCCTGGTCGTCGGGTTCGGCCTCATCCTGGTCAGCCTCAGCCTGGTGCTCGGGCTCACGCCGTCGATCCGGCTGCCTGGGGGCGTGGGCGCCGCGGCGGTTCGAGGTGTCAAGCCTTAGGGCGAATGCTCAGGCCGGCAGCGCGCCGCCGACCCCGCGACGTTCGTCCCGGGAGGCGGTGCCACCTGACTCTGGCGGCCCCGTCGCTCGCGTGCTTTCGTGGTCCGGCATCCCCACGAAGAAGGAGGCGACCGCAATGCCGCGAGCACTGATCGTTCACGCCAGCCGTCATGGGGGCACGGCCGGCATCGCCCAGCGGATCGGCGACGTCCTGCAGACTTCCGGTGTCGACGCCGTCGTGGCCCGGGCCGCCGACATGCCCGATCCGGGACCGTTCGATGCCTGCGTCATCGGCGCCGGCGTGTACATGGGCAGCTGGGTCAAGGACGGCACCGAGTATCTCGAACGCTACGCATCGACCCTCGAGGCGCTGCCGGTCTGGCTGTTCAGCAGCGGGCCGCTGAAGGGCTCTACCAAGGGCGCGAAGGATGGCGCCCCCGTCGATCCGATCGAGACCGCTCTCGGTCCGCTCACCGGCCCGGGGAGCGGTGGTCGTCGTAAGGTGGAGGACCTCGCGGCGCGGATCGTGCCCCGAGACCACCACGTCTTCTTCGGAGCCTTCGACCCGAGCGCTCCGCCGGCGAACCTGTCCGAGCGATTCGTCCGGTCGATGCCGGGCTCGAAGGGGATCCTGCCTCCGGGCGATTTCCGCGACTGGCCGGAGATCGAGGCCTGGGCGCGCGAGATCTCCAGGGTGCTGATGGAGCCGGTGGCCGTCGGCTGAGGGTCCGCCGACGTCCGGTCAGTCGCCGCGGGCGATCGCGTCGGGCGCGAGCGCGAGCACGTCCCTGCGTGCGAACGCGCCCACGAACCGCAGACCGCAGATGAAGAGGGCGACTCCGAGCCCGCTGTAGAAGAACGCGATGGCCCAATCCGGCATCACGTGCGACAGCCGGAGCGCCATGCCGCCGCCCATCATCACCGCCATGACGACCCATGACGACGTGTTGAAGAACTGCCAGAAGGGGAGACGCTCCTCGGAGCGGGCGCGGATCCGAGCGGTGTGCTTACGGACAAGCCGGGAGAAGACGAAGAAGTAGAAGGCGACGAAGATCAGCCCGGCCAGCGGCAGCAGCAGGAGATTGGATGGCGCCAGGCTGGCCTCGAGCGGCAACCCGACGACGAGCACCATGGCGCCCGCCACGCACCACATCAGACCGGCGATCAGGATCAGGCGGTTCTTCGGAAGGGTGACGCGCTTCACGACAGGGACACTCCTGGTGGGCCGTGGTCGGTTGACCCGATTGTGACCTTCGCGACCCTGTCGACCCTGTGCCGCATGGCCCGGCCGGTCCGTCCATCAGGCCCTCCGGTCCATGCCGAACCTCAGGGGTCCTGAGGTACCGGGGACATTCGGCTCTCGCGCGGCAGCTCTCCGGGCCCGACGATCTGGGTCCTGTCACTGCGTCCCCGACGATCTGGAGGAACGCCATGGCTAGCCCGGGACACATCGGGACGTATGAGGATCACGGCTCGATCGCGACGCCTGCCATCGCTCGCGACGCTCAACGGATCGCCGGGATCCTGTTGTTCGCGCTCGCAGCGGGATTCATGACCGTGATCATGCTGGCGGCGTCGATCGCGCCCGCGTACGACTACGCGGGAGGCGCGATCAGCGACCTTGGCGTCGTCCCCGAGACTGCGTTGCTCTTCAACCTGTCTCTGCTCCTTGTCGGCATCCTGGACATCCTCGGCGGATACCTGTTCTACCGATCGCACGGCCGGCGCTGGCTGTTCGCCCTCTATGCCGTCGCGGGGATCGGCGCTGTCGGAGCGGGTGTGTTTCGCCTCGGCACGAGCGATCTGCATTCGATCTTCGCGCTGCTGGCCTTCGTCTTCTTCAACCTGCTGGCGATCGGTACCGGCGCGGTCGTTGCCGGCCCGATGCGCTGGCTGTCGTTCGTCGCCGGCGCAGTCGGCCTCGTCTTCGTCGTGCTGATGGTCATCGGCGACGGCGGCAACACGGCGGCCTTCGGCGTCATCGGTCACGGCGGCACCGAGCGCATGATCGTCTACCCGGTGATGCTCTGGATGCTTGCTTTCGGCGGCTTCCTGATGGCGACGCCGCGGGAAGACGCCGCCCGCTAGGCGATCACGCCCGAGCTCGACGAGATGTAGGCGGGCGCCTCGGGATGCTCACTCGCGGGCGAACGTCCCGGGAACGAGCTCACCGGCCGGCTCGTACGTCGCGATCACCACGTCGGTCGTCGAGACCTGGCTGTCGACGAGCTTGAGCCCGGCAGGGATCGTGCCGTCGGCGAAGAGCCGCTTGCCGGTCCCGATGACGACCGGGAAGACCCACAGACGATAGCGATCGACGAGGTTGTGGCGCATGAGCGTCTGCGCGAGGTTGCCGCTGCCATGGACCTGGAGTTCCGGGCCATCCTCCTGCTTGAGCGCGGCGATGCCGGCGGCCGCGTCGCCATCGATGAGGAGCGAGCGGTCCCAGGTGAGCGTGGGACGACCGCGCGACACGACGTACTTGGTCGCGTCGTTCAACGGCTTGGCGCCCTCGGCCTCTGACGCGTTCGGCCAGAAAGCGGCCATGATCTCGTAGGTCCTCCGCCCGAGAAGCATGTCGAACGGACGGCTCATCGCGTCGCCCATGACCTCGCCCATGAGGTCATCCCAGTAGTTCACCGACCAGCCGCCGAAGGCGAACCCGCCGCTGTCGTCCTCACCCGGTCCGCCAGGCGCTTGCATCACTCCGTCCAACGTCAGGAACGTCGTCACGAGCAGCTCTCTCATCGGTTCGATCCCTTTCGCTCAGGGAGGAGTGGGTGCCTTGTATGGCCTCAGCCGTCGGAGAGAACCTCGCGCAGCTTCGCGGCGAATGCATCGGGCTCGCCGGCCTGACCGTACTCGCCGCCCAGGAAGCCGCCGTGGTCGCTCGGGAAGCGCACGGGTTCGGTGCCGAGCCTGTCCGCGACCGCGAACGCGCCCCGCGCGGCCATCTGGCCCTCCGACTCGACGCCCGCGGCGAGCACGATCCGCGTCGAGGCCGCCCGAAGGGCATCGAAGTCCGGCTCGTAGTGCGTGCACGTGATGATGTTCTGGCCCAGCAGCGGGTCGTTGCGGTTGCCGTCGTCCTCGGTCGACATCCCGAACGTCGCCGGATCCGGTGCCGGCTCGTTGGCGTAGGCGGCGTCGAAGGGGCCCCGGTGACCGACGATCGCGATGAACCGCGCCATGCCCGCACCGAACCCCTGCTGACGGTAGGCATCGTGGACCGCGCGGCACGCCGCGAGCGCGTACTCGCGGTCGGGCAGGATGGCGGCGAGCGGTGGCTCGTGCGCGACGAGCGTGCGCACCTGGTCCGGATGCTTCGCCACGAGCGCGAGCGCGTTCACCGCGCCCCCGCTGCTCGCGAAGAGGTCGATCGGACCCGCGTCGAGGTCGGCGATGATCCGGTGCAGGTCGTCGGCGTGCTGGTCGGGCGTGGACTCGCTCGCGGGATCATCCTTCGTGCTTCGGTCGACGCCGCGCGGGTCGTAGGTCACGACCGTGCGGTCGGTGAAGTGCGAGGCCAGCGTGCCGAAGCCGCCCGCGCCCATCGGCGAACCGATCAGCAGCAGCGTCGGGGCAGGGGACTCGGTCCTGCGGACGTCGTAGGTCAGGGTGGCGCCCGGCACGGACAGCGTGCGAGTCGTCGGTTCGGTCATCGTGGTCATCACGTTCTCCCTTCGAAAGTTCGATGAGTGGGTTCCTTCGTTACCTGCGGACGTAGTCGAGCGGGAAAGCGACCACCCAGCGATCGCCCGAACGCGCGTGTCATCGGACCTGGCTCATGACAGGCCGACGCGATCCTCGGCGAGGATGTCGTCGATCTGCCCGACCGCTTGCTTCAGGCCCTCTTCCATGCCCATGGCCAGGACCTGCTCCATCGCCTCGACGGTCGGGAAATGGCTCTCGATGGACATCCGGGTGCGCCCGCCACCGATCGGTTCGATCGTCACCCGGCCTTCGTTGCGTGGGAAGTCGTCGTTCGGTGTGCCGTCCTCGTGCGCGAAGCCGTCGAGGAAGACGAGCCGGCGCGGAGGATCGGCCTCGACGACATCCCAGTAACCGTGCGGCTGGTCGCCGGTCGGTCCGGTCATGTGGTACTCGACGCGACTGCCCGGCGCGAGGTCGTGGCTCGTGAAGGTGGCCGGATATGTGGGCGGACCCCACCACCGCTCGAGTTGGCGTGGGTCGGCCCACAGGTCCCACACGCGCTCCGGCGATGCATCGAACTCGGCGGTCAAGGTCATGGTCAGAGTCTCGGGGTCCTTGTGGATGGCCGTGACAGTCATGCTCGTGTCTCCCTGCTGCTGGCGGCGATGAGGTCGGTCATGCGGTCGATGCGACCGCGCCACAGCGCCTCGTACTGGTCGAGGAGACCGCGCGCCATGCGCAGCGCCTCGATGTTGGTGCGCACGACCTTGCGCCGGCCCGTGCGCTGCTTGGTGACCAGGCCCGCCCGCTCGAGGATCGCGATGTGCTTCTGGACGGCCGCGAAGCTCATGGGGTAGTACCCGGCCAGCTCGGCCACGCCCTCGTGCCCGCTCAACGCACGCAGGACGATGTCGCGCCTGGTGGCATCCGCGAGCGCTGCGAAGATCTGGTCGGGATCGAACGTGGCCTGCATTGGTACAACCATATGGTTGTATGATTGGATCGTCAAGCCACAAGATGCGGAGGACGGAGATGGAGACGAAGAACCTCGCCGAGCTGTACGACCTCGAACCGATCCCGTGGTCGCGGGCGCTGGCTGCCCTCGCGTCGACCGAACCGGGACCGGACACACGATGTTTTCTCGCCACGACACGACCCGACGGCCGCCCGCATCTGGCGGGAGTCGGGGCCGTGTGGCACGAAGGGACGGTGTACGTGGTCAGCGGACCCGGCACGCGCAAGAGCCGGAACCTCGCCGAGAACGCCACGTGCGCGGTGTCCATGGCGCTGCCGGGCATGGACCTGGTCTTCGAGGGTGTCGCCGAGCGAGTGACGGATGAGGCGACCCTCCAACGTCTCGCGAAGCGCTACGCCGACGGTGGATGGCCGGCCGAGGTCAAGGACGGCGCGTTCACGTACGACTACAGCGCGCCGAGCGCCGGACCGCCACCGTGGTACCTCTACGCGATCACGCCGACCACGGTCTTCGGGGTGATGTCCGAGGAGCCCGGCGGGGCGACCCGCTGGCGCTTTCCGTGATCGCTCGCCGTCGTCCTGACGTCAGCCCATGTGGTGGCGTGCGCGCTGCGCCGCCAGGCGATCGTGCGCTTCGGCGATGAGCGGGGTGACCACGTCGCGAAACGTGGCCGCTGACGGGTTCAGGATCGAGACCCAGAGTTGGGCCGCGTAGGTGGGATGGGGGAGGATCGTGTCCAGGGCCGTGTAGTCGGGCGGCGACTCGGGATCGAGGGCGTCGCCGACGAGTCGCTCGAACGTCGGTCTGGTGAGCCCCATGTTCAGCCGGAACACGCCGTCGCGGTCGAGGTCGGATCCGTCGTCGTAGTCGTTGTTGGTGACGATCGTCGCGTAGTTCGGGAAGTGCCGCTCGGGGTCGAAGGAGAAGAACCAGGTCCCGCCCGACTCGAGGACGTCGGTCTCGGGGTACGTCTCACTGATGTAATGGACGATGGTCTCCGGGTCCGGGCCGGACAGGTCTTTGGTCGTCATGCCAGGACCGTACGACATGCATGTCAAGTGGGCACCGGCGCCCGGCTTGACGCGGCGTGCCACTCTATCCAGTGCAGCCGCATGCCACGAGAAAGGAGCGAGATGGGAGCACTCATGTCCAGCCAGAAGGTCAGTACCTCCTTGCACGACATGAGGTCCCATGCGCACGCTCAACCTCGGCATCCTGGCCCACGTCGACGCCGGTAAGACCACCCTCACCGAGCGACTTCTCTTCACGACCGGCGCGATCGGCCACGTCGGCAGCGTCGACGCCGGCACGACCCAGACCGATTCGCTCGACCTCGAACGCGAACGCGGCATCACGATCCGCTCGGCGGTCGCGTCGTTCGCCATCGGCGACCTCGCCGTCAACCTGGTCGACACCCCGGGCCACCCGGACTTCATCGCCGAGGTCGAGCGCGTGCTCGGGGTCCTCGATGGGGCGGTGCTCGTCGTCTCGGCGGTCGAAGGCGTCCAGCCGCAGACACCGCTGCTCTTCCGCGCCCTCCAGAGGCTCCACGTTCCGACGCTGTTCTTCGTCAACAAGATCGACCGCGCGGGTGCGGACGCCGGGCGCGTGCTCGCGACCATCGCGCGGCGGCTGTCGCCCGGCGTCGTCCCGATGGGCCCGCCGCTCATCCCCGAAGGCGACCATCGCGCGGCGCTGGCAGAGGTCCTGGCCGAACACGACGAGACGATCATGCGCGCGTTCGTGGGTGACGAGGCCGGGCTCTCGTACGCGCGGCTGCGCGCGCAGCTCGCCGAACAGACGCGACGTGGTTGGGTCCATCCCGTGTACGCGGGCTCGGCCGCGAAGGGCATCGGCCTCGAACCCCTGTTGCGCGGGATCGACGAGCTGCTGTCGGGTCCCCGCGGCGACCCGGCGGCGGACGTCTCCGGGCGCGTGTTCAAGATCGAGCGGAGTCCCGCGGGAGAGCGCGTGGCATACGTGCGCCTGTTCAGAGGCACGCTCCGGCCACGCCAGCGCGTGCGCGTGGGGGGAGGGGAGGAGACGAAGCCCACCTCGATCAAGGTGTTCGCGCCGGCCGGCGCTCCGAGGCGGGACGTCCTCGAGCCCGGTCAGATGGCGACGGTCCGTGGACTGGGTGGGGTCCGGGTCGGTGACGCGATCGGCGAACCGCCGCCGGGCGAGGCGGAGACCGCGCGGTTCCCGAGGCCTGCGCTCGAAGCGGTCGTGTTCGCGCTCCGAGGGGAGCAGCAGGGGAGCCTCCGGGCCGCCCTCGCCCAGCTCGCCGAGCAGGACCCACTGATCGACGTCCGCCAGGACGACCACCGGCACGAGATCTCGGTCTCGCTCTACGGCGAGGTCCAGAAGGAGGTCATCCAGGCCACGCTCGAGCGCGATTACGGGATCGCCGCCGACTTCCGCGAGACGACCACGGTGTGCATCGAGCGCCCCGCGAAGGTGGGCGAGGCCGAGGAGCTCATCCACGCGAAGACCAAGACGAACATCACCGGTCGAAGCTCGCCACTCAGCACGAACCCGTTCATGGCGACCCTTGCCCTCCGGATCGAACCGGGTCCGGCCGGCTCCGGGATCCAGTTCCGCGCCGAGATCGAGCCCCGGTTCGTGCCGCTCTACCTGTTCAAGACGCCGGGCGTGTTCCTCGACCAGATGGAGGCCTTTGTCCACGAGGCCCTGGCCGAGGGACTGGCGGGCTGGCAGGTGACCGACTGCCGGGTCACCATGACCGACTGCGGCTATGCCTCACCGGTGACCTCGGCCGCGGACTTCCGGCGCCTGACGCAGCTGGTGCTCGCGACCGCCCTCGACCGCGCGGGCACATGGGTGTGCGAACCGCTCGCGGACCTGGCGATCGAGACGCCGTCGTCGACGGCGCAAGGGGTCCTGGCGATGCTCGGCCGGCTCGGCGGGCGCGTCACGGGCCAGTTCTCGTCGAACGGTGTGACCCGAGCGAGCGCCGTGCTTGCGGTCGCCCAGGTCCGAACGCTGCAGAACCGGTTCCCTGGGCTGTCGATGGGGGAGGGGATCCTCGAGTCGCGTCTCGATGGCTACCAGCCCATCGGCGAGGATCCACCGAGGCGGCCGCGCTCCGGTCCCAGCCCGCTCGACCGCGACGCCTGGCTCGCATCGCTGGCCAGGCGCGGGTAGACAGGTCGTGAACGCTTGCTGATCGTCGCCCCGCCGTCCGAGTCGAAGCGGCGACCACCGAGTGACGGCCCGCCCGTCGCCCTCGAGGGATTGTCGTTCCCCGCCCTCACGCTGACGAGGACGCAGATCCTGGAGGCTCTGATGACGACGAGCGCCCGGCTCGACGCCTTCGAACGGCTCAACGTCCGGCCATCGATGGCACCCGAGGTCGCGCGGAACACACATCTTCTCGACGTCCCGGCCTTGCCGGCCGCCGTTCGTCTACACCGGACCGCTCCACCAAGGCCTCGACATCGCCCGACTCTCCGACGGCGCGGCCGTGCGGGTCGAGCGATGCCTTGTGATCGTCTCGGCGCTGTGGGGTGCCCTGCGACCGGGCGATCGCATCCCGCCGTATCGGATGCACCTGTACTCGAGCCTCGCCGGCATCGACCGGCTCGACCACCTGTGGCGGACGGTGCTTCCGGACGTCCTCGCCGCGGCCGCGGGTACGGACGGCGTCATCGTCGACCTTCGATCACCGACCTTTCAGGCGATCGGCATGCCGACCGGTCTCGCCGATCGAACGGTGACGCTTCGCGTGGATCTGGGCCCGCCCGGTCATCGGATCGGCGACGTCATCGCCAAGCGGGTCCGCGGCGAGGCGGCCCACCTTCTGCTCGAGGCCGACGCCGAGCCTCGGCATCCCGACGCCATCGCCGACGTGCTGGCGGAGCGGTGGCCGGTTCGCCTCGAACCGCCGGATCGGCCCGGGCACACATGGACGATGACGCTGTCGGTGGAGCGATGACGCGGGCGCTGCCTGCCAGGCGCGGCCACGCGCGACCGGCTACGGCCGCCCGGACCGCCGTGCCCCCGCGCGGGGAGGAGTGAGAGACTTCCCCGATGGCGACCTCCAAACCATTCCTGCCACCGAGGTGGTTCATCCGTGTGGCATGGGCCGTCCATCGGGCGATCTATTCGATCAGCGGCGGTCGGCGGGGCCTGCGACCACCGACTCCCAGGACCTACGGCATGCTCCGGATCCATACGGTCGGTCGACGCAGCGGGGAGCCGAGGGTCGCGATCCTCGGGTACTTCGAGGCCGGACCGAACGTGTTCACGCTCGCGATGAACGGCTGGGGCGAGCCGGAGCCCGCCTGGTGGCTGAACCTGCAGGCTCACCCGGACGCGACGCTCGACCTTCCGACCGGGCCGCGCGAAGTCACGGCCCGCGCCGCCGCCGGCGAGGAGCGCGATCGGCTGTGGTCCGCGATGCGGCAGGTCGAGCCGAACCTGGATGCATACGCGACCCGCCGAGCACGAGAGACCGCGGTCGTCGTCTTCGAGCCGCGGTCCGGGCCGCGGGACGCCAGGGCCGGCGAGCCGTGACGGTTTTCCCGGCCCCCGACACCGCCCTCACCCACATCCTCGTCGTCGCCGATCCGGCGCGTTCGAAGGCGTGGTACACGGACGTGCTCGGCGCGACCGTTTACCGCGCGTACGGCTCGTCCGTGGTCCTGCAGTTCGCAGCCGCGTGGCTGCTCCTCGTCGACGGCGGCGGGCCGACCGACGACAAGCCCGACGTCAGCCTCGCACCACCGGCCGACCCGAGCGTGCGCGACAACCTGTTCACGATCCGTGTCGACGACTGCCAAGCGACCTACGAGCTCCTGCGCGCTCGCGGCGGGACGTTCCTCACCGAACCCGTCACCCATGGCAGCGAGACGCGCTGCTTCCTGCGCGACCCCGACGGCCACCTGTTCGAGATCAGCGAGTACCGTCCCTCGGCGTAACGGCGGGTCCACCCGGATGACCGTGCGAATTCGCTGCCATTGACGGCGGAGGTGCCGTGATGGGCCAGTTGACCGTCCGCGATGCTGTCCACGACCTCGTCGCGGCCCTGCGCGACGTCGGGGATGACAAGGATCTCCCGTCGAGCCTCATCGTCGACGCACGGTTTCCTAGATGTGCTGGTCGAAGAGGATCTGGTTGCCGTCGGGATCGACGACGATGAAACTTGCCGGACCTGTCGTGGTCTCGTCGGCCTCCTGCTCCAACTTGATGCCGGAAGCCTTCAGCAGACGCTGGATGTCGCGGACATCGGTGTACGTATCCAGCGGCTGCGCATCGGCGTCCCAGCCTGGGTTGAAGGTCAGGATGTTGCGCTCGAACATCCCCTGGAACAGCCCGATGACCGCTGCGCCGTTCCTGAGGATGACCCAGTCCGCGCCACCGTATTCGCCCATCGCGCTGAATCCCAAAGTCTCGTAGAACGACCTCGATGTGTTGATGTCCTTCACCGCGAGGCTGACCGAGAACGCGCCAGGTTCCATCACATCCTCCCTGTTGCGAGCGACGTCTACTGGTTCGGCACGTCGAGCGCCGGGTTCCGGGAGAAGAATCCGCTCGGCCGGAGCGACAGACCGGTCGTCTCCGAGGTCATGACGGGGTATTCCTCGACGGTCGGGTGATGGGTGACTCCGACCGTGGCCCAGACGACGACGTCGGTGCCGTCCACGTTCTCCGAGTTGGTGTACACGGCCAGTCCCTGGCCCGGGGCTCCCTGGTTCGGGTAATCGCCGCCGGCGTACAGCTCGCCGTCACGGTAGGCGGTGACCCACAGCGGATGCTGCGCGAAGGGCGCCCGCTGGAGCGGGGCGTAGCTCGCGTCGGAGAAGGGCGTCGTCGCGCCTGGGATCTTCAGCTCGTACCCGGTCGGATCGCCGAGGGCGTTCTGCCTGGTCGTGCTCTCGACCGACCACTGGCGGTCCGACGAGGGGTCGAGATCTCGCGCCTGTTCGGTCGACAGGACCGTCTCCCTCTCGTCGAACGCGTTGCCGAAGCTGCTCGGGACATTGGTCGTGTTGTGCTCGACGACGCGGTTGCTCCTCCCATCGATATCGAAGTCGATCCTGAAGTTCAGGAAGTGCTGGTGGAAGGGAGCCGAGATGTCCTTCGCGATGACCGTGCCGTTGGCGTCACCTGGTGGCGTCTCGTTGCGGCGGATGCCGCGATCGAGGGTGGTGCCGGTCAGCGCGACCTGTGCATCGATCCCGCCGTCGAGCCGGAAGATGTACGACGTCGAGTAGATGTAGTTCCCGATCCAGAAGCTCCAGGTGACGACGAGCTCGCGCGCGAGGCGAGCGTCGCGTTCGAAGGAGATCGGGTCGGTCCGATCCCAGAGCGAGCCTGCGTCGCGCTCGTACATCGCCACGGCATGTGGCAGGACGAACGCGCCACCCGCGGTGCCCGTATCGCTCGCGTAGGGCTCGTCGAAGAACACCGCGTTCTCGGGCACGTCCACGTTCTTCTGGAGTGCGTTCGCGTACTGGGCGATGTTGTACTCGCCGATGTCGAACGCCGTCCGCCACACCCAGTTGGTGTCCGGCAGCGCGTACGGGACGTAGATGTCGTCGAGAGCGAGCCGGTAGATGATCGGCCGGACCCCGCCACCGTCGTCATAACCGATCCGATGGAGGACGAGACCCTCCCGCGCCGTGTAACCGATCGAGAAATGCCAGCCCTGCCAGGTGACGTCGTTGCCCGTGATCTGGAAGCTCGGGCCCTGGGGCTGGGTCACGACCAGGGGCTTCAGCCCCGTGCGAGGCCGACTGGCGGAACCCGTTGACGTGGTGTCGACGGGTCGTATCCCCGTATCGGTCACATCGATCACCTTGAGCCGGTTCATGTCGACCGTGACGACGACCCCTTCGATCGGCCGATCGTAGGCATTTCCGAGGCCGCCATCGAAGTCGGAGATGGCCCGAAGGAGCCGGGTCCCCGGGGTCGCGCCGTACGTCTGGCCATCGCCAGGCGACCAGATGTCGAGGAAGACGTCGCCGGGCTTGAGGCCGCGATCGGTCATCGCCTTCTTCCAGCGGGCGTCTGCTCGCACGAGTCGGTCGGCATCGATGAAATCCGTCGTGAAGACTGCGGGCTGGGCTCCCGGCTTCGGCGTCCACGACTCGACCCTCCGGCCGGGCAAGTCGACCACTGCTTCGACGAGCCGGTTCAGCTTTCGGTCATAGACCTGCGCGAGGGATCTCCTCGAGCTCGTGCCCGCGAGGACGGACGCCTTCGGCGGCTCCTTCAGGCTGACGTACGGGAAGAACGCTCCGCGGGGAAACTGGCCGTACGCCTCGATGACCTGGAAGGTCTCGTCGATCTCGGCGACGCTGAGCGGGTCGAGGGGTCCGGTCGCGACGGGCGCCGGGTCACGGGCGATCGTCGGCGGTCGAACCGGGCGCGAACTGCCCGCCACGACCGCCGATGTCGTCAGGACGACGACCACCGCCAGGAGCACGCCGACTCGCCTGCGACGATCCGCCGGAAGCCTGAAGGTAGACATCGGGGCCCTCCCGCGCCTGCGCGCCTGCTCCTGACCGTGGTCTCGCAGCTGGCACCGCGCGACGAAGGGATCCGATCGGATCCGACGTCACGCCTGGGTGGGGCCTCGCTCGCCTGCCTCGATCCCGGTCACGCGAGTCTGCACGCTCGCGGCCGGAAATGCCACCCGGGTGGATGCCGCGACGGTCCGGGGGCGCGACCCCGGCGCGGCCGCCCGGACGACATCCCCGGCGCGGTTACGGCCCCGCGTCGAAGACATCGCTGACCCACGGCGGGCAGACCCGATGCAGCCGTTGCGTCGAACCAACCAACGTCGGGGAGGACGCGTCCCGAAGCCGTCCGGCCCAAGGATCGCGCACGGACCGGGCCGGACGGCCGGGTCGGCGTCGGTCGCTTGCGCCAGACGAGAGGATCCAGCACGAAAGCGAACCTGGCCGATCCGCCCAGCGACGATTCATCCGTCTGGCGCAATCGGAGCCCGCGTCCGGCCCGATCCCGCAACCGACTAGTCCTCCGAGCATGTCGGGCGCGTCCGGGCGGGGTCGCGGCGCCATCGTCGCCTGATTCGCCGACCAGTTCTCGGCGAGGTGAACCACGCCCCGATCTCCCTCCGCCGGCGGAAGGAGGCGGCGTTCGAAGCCTGGGAATGATGCACAGCGCTCACCACATGGACGCATGGCAAGAAACCGGCCGCGGCCATACCTTGGCTGCGGCGACCGGCGACGCGCACCGGCCGTCGCAACTGGCCCAACGCCGACGCGGCCCGGGCCGTCACCAAAGTCGCCCCGCGCGACCCGACCTCGACCAAGGCCCGAACCCGACGCGGCCCGGGCCGTCACCAAGGGCCCGAACGCCGTAGCATCGTCTGACGATGGACTTCCCGATCCGCCTCCAGCCCAGCATGCGACCGATCCTTCTGCTGTTCGGCGTCCGGCGCAGTCGCGCCGTGGTCCGGATCCAGGGAGACCGCCTGGTCGCGGTGTTCGGCTTCTTCCGAGCCGAGACGACCCTCGCCAACATCGAGCGCTGGGACATCACCGGGCCATATCGATGGCTGCGCGCGGTCGGGGTCCGGCGAACCATCGGCACCAGCGACCTGTCGTTCGGCGGGAGCGCGCACGGCGGGCTCTGCCTCCATTTCCGGAACCCGGTCAAGGTCGGACTCAACGTGACCGATCTGTACCTCACGGTCGATGACCTCGAAGGGCTCGGAGCCGCGCTCACGGCGCGCGGCATCCCCGGACAGGATCTCCGCTCGCGCACCTGAGCAAGGTCGGCGCCACTCGCCCGCCACCGCGTCGGGCATCATCGCGCCATGCGTCTCGCCCTCGACCGCTTCCGTCGCTGGTTCTGGCGCCCGCCCCGTGCCCACGGCGAGATCGACCCTGAACGATCGGTCAGCTTCCTCGAGCTCTTCTACGACCTCGTGTACGTGGTGGTCATCGCCCAGGCCGCGCGACGGCTCGCAATGGACATCTCGCTCCGGTCGGCGATCGAGTTCGCGATCGTGTTCGGGCTCATCTGGCTCGCCTGGATCAACGGGACGCCTGTACTACGAGCTCCACGGCCGCGAGGATGGCCGAACGAGGACGCTTCGTCTTCCTCCAGATGGCGATCCTCGCGCTCCTCGCCGTCTTTACTCCCGGTGCCGCCGGTGTGGATGGCACCGCGTTCGCGGTGGTGTACGCCGCGTTCCTCCTGGTCCTGACCTGGCTGTGGTACACGGTTCGCCGGCGCGACCGCCCCGAATTCATGGAAGTCACGGCCCGCTACCTGGCGGCGATGATCGTGTCGCTGGTCGTCATCGTCGCTAGCGCATTCATGTCCCTGGAGGCGCGGCTCCTCGCCTGGGGCGGTCTAGTGGTCGGCTGGATCGCCTTCTCGGCGGTGCTCGGGCGGCAGTCCCGGCGACGCTCGGTCGTCGGCATGCGACCGACCGAGTCGATGACCGAGCGCTTCGATCTCCTCACGATCATCGTCCTCGGCGAGGTCGTGACCGGTGTCGTTGCCGGCCTGTCGACTGTGCAAAAGGATCCGTTGACGCTGGCGACGGGCCTGTGCGCCCTTCTCGTGGGCTTCGGCCTGTGGTGGGTCTTCTTCGATCTCGTCGGGCGGCGCCTGCCGGTGGACGACGGTTTCATGCTCAACGTCTGGATGGTCAGCCACCTGCCGGTGACGCTTGCCATCGCGGCCGCCGGCGCCTCGATGGTCGGCCTCATCGAGCATGCGAGCGAAGCCCGCGCGCCGGCCGACGTCGCCTGGCTCCTGGGTGGGTCCGTTGCCGTCGGTCTCGTGGCGCTCGTCGTGACTGCGCGGACGCTCGAGGACTGGCATCGTCTGGGCGTCGTCTACCGACCGCTCGCGCGGGTCATGGTCGGGGCGTCGATCGCCGCGCTCGTTGTCGCCTGGCTGCAGCCGGCGCCGTGGCTGCTGGCGCTCGGGCTCGTCGCGATCCTGTCGGGGGTGTGGCTGTTCGCCGTCGATCGCGTGCTGCGGCTGGAGGCTGGCCACACCGACTGATTCCGCTGGGCTTCCTGGCGCCCTGGCCGCCGTGAGCCCGAGCGTTTTCGGCGCAATCCGCGACATTGCCCGGGACGTATAGTCCGATATCTGCCGAGACACAGGTGGTCCCGCCTGGCCGGCGATAGGGAGGACGGAGCATGACTGGGAGGACACGTCGTCTGATCTCCATCGGCCTCGCCGTCATCGCGCTCGGTGGCGCCTCGTTGGCGAGTGCAGCGGCACTCGGACTGAAGGATCCACCGCCGTCGAAGGACTTCAAGGCGCAGCTCAACGGTTACCAGGAGACTCCCTCCGTTTCGAGCACCGGGTGGGGCGAGTTCCACGCGAAGCTCGTCGACGACACGACGATCCACTACGTCTTCACGTACGGCGGGCTCGAGGGCGGCAACTCGCTATTCGCGCACGTCCACTTCGGGGGGCGGGCGATGGCGGGCGGCGTGTCGTTCTTCCTCTGCGGCGGCAGCACCAAGCCCGATCCCTGCCCGAACGTCGAAGGCACCGTCGAGGGCGACGTCACACCTGCCGACATCGTCGGCCCGAATAGCCAGGGCATCGAGCCCGGTTCCTTCGGCGAGATCCTGCGCGCGATGCGCGCCGGGACGGCGTACGCGAATATCCACACCACCCGCTGGCCAGGCGGCGAGATCCGCGGCCAGATCAACGACAACGACCAGAAGCAATACGAGAACTGATCGGGGCGCGGTCGGCGGGGCGCGCCGCCGATCGCTACCCGGCAATTCCGGCGGTCATCGTAGATCCTCGGCCGGGGCTGACCCGGCCGAGGCCCATCGCCAGGCCGCGACTTCGATCGATCGGCCGGCCAGCCTCTAGCCGACGCGCTGCTCACTGCCTCTCGCGCTGCGACCGAGAGCTCGGCGATCTGGACGAGCACGGTGACGGAGCAGGCGAACGGTCCTGCCCACCGCGAGCTTGGTCCCCGCCCTTTCGGTTCCGCTCGTGGCGGACGCTGCGAACCCGCGCGTCGCGGCGCCGGGGTATTCCTGCCAACTCCTGTCCTGTTGGCGGAAATACACTCGTGACCGGGCCGCCCGCAGGCCACGCAGGAGGATCTCATGCGAACGAAGGCCGAGCAGCTTGCGGCCATCCGCGCCGACCAGCAGTTCTGGCGCGCCCTGGCTGCCGAGGTCGGGCCGGATCGGTATGCCGAGCCCGGCCCGATGGGGGAGTGGAGCTTCGGCGACATGGCGGGCCATCTGCTTGGCTGGCGCCGCCGCACGATCGCCCGTCTCGAGGCGGCGGCCCGCGGCGAACCCGAGCCCGCGCCGCCCTGGCCGCCCGAGCTGGACGACGACGACGTGATCAACGACTGGATCCACGAGCAGGAGGCCGGCCAGCCGCCCGCGCAGCTGGTGCGGGACTACGACGCCTCGTACGACGGCCTCGCAGCGGCGATCGACGCCTTGCCCGAGGACTCGATGACCGACCCGACGGCCTTCCCGTGGGCCGGCGGCCCGCTCGGCGAGGCCGACTTCACCGACCACCTTCACGACGAGCACATCCCGAGCGTTCGAGCCTGGCTGGACCAGGGATAGGTTCTTCACCGCGGATCGTGCCGCGCCCGGCCGGCGCGGGTGCCCGGCCGAGGAAGACCGCGATCGGCTGGTCGCCGACCTGGGCCTCGGCTGCAGCACGCATGTGCTCGGTCGGCTGATCGGTCGGCCACCTCCCTGGCCACCCCCTCGATTGCAGCCTGGATTAGAGTGTGGACATGGCCACGGGGGCACCGATCAAGGACAGCGCCTCGACGGCGCGCGAGTCCCGCTCGGCGGTTGACCGCCAGAGGGCGACTGGCTATGTCCGTCGCTACACCGCGGGCGGGCCGAAGGGCGGGCTGATCTCGGGGACGATGCGCGAGTACGGCGCCGACCCCATCGCCGATCGGTGCGCCGCTGGCGCGACGAGTACGGCGACTTCGTGCCGATCCGGTTCGGGCCGTTCCGCGCCCACATGGCGTTCGGTCCCGCGGAGATCGAGGAGGTCCTCGTCGACCACGCCGCGGACTTCCGAAAGAGCTTCGGGACGCGAATGCTGATCCCGCTGCTCGGACACGGCCTCCTGACCGCCGAGGGCGACGAGTGGCTGCGCCATCGACGGCTGGCGTCGCCGGCGTTCCATCGCGACCGCGTCGAGGGCTACGGCCGGACGATGGCCCGCTACACCCAGGACGCGGTCGACTCGTGGACCGACGGCGAGACCGTCGACCTCCACGACGAGATGACGGCGCTGACGCTTCGCATCGTCGCGCGGACCCTGTTCGACACCGACGTCACCGCCCGGATCGAGGAGGTCGCCCGGATCGGTACGTCGATCCAGGACTTCTACTACCTGCGCTTCGCCAGCCTGCGGTTCCTCATCCCGACGTGGCTGCCGACACCCGGCAATCGGCGGCTCGCGGCCGCGACTCGACGCCTCGACGACGTCGTCTACGGCATCATCCGCGAGCGCCGGCCGGGCGAGGATCGCGGCGACCTGCTCTCGATGCTGCTGCTCGCGCGCGACGAGCAGGGCGCCGGCATGTCTGAGCGGCAGGTCCGCGACGAGGTGATGACGCTCCTGCTCGCGGGACACGAGACGACGGCGCTCGCGCTGAGCTGGGCGTTCCTGCTGCTCGGACCGCAACCCGGAGGCTCGTGACCGCCTCGAGACCGAGATCGCGGCGGTCCTCGGGGACCGGCCCGCGTCCCCGGCGGACGTGCCGGCCCTGCCCTACACCCAGGCGGTCGTCAACGAGGCCCTTCGCCTGTACCCGCCGGCCTACGTCACCGGCCGGGAGGCGATTCGCGACACGACGATCGGCGGCGTGGCGATCCCGAAGCGCCACATCGTCCTGATCTCGATGTACACGACCCACCGCGACCCGCGTTTCTTTCCGGAGCCAGACGCGTTCCAGCCCGAGCGATGGCTCGACGGGCTCGAGAAACGCCTGCCGCGAGGGGCATTCATCCCGTTCGGTCTCGGGTCGAGGAAGTGCATCGGTGCCTCGTTCGCGATGATGGAGGCCACGATCCTGCTCGCGACGATCGCCCGCCGCTGGCGGTTCGAGATGGAGCCCGGCGACATCAGGACGCAGCCTTCGATCACGCTCCGACCCGCGGCGCCGATGCCCGGCCGCATGCGGTCCGTGGCCTAGCGTAAGAACGGTCCTTGGCGCCCTTCCTCGCCTGATTTCGTCCTCCGTCCACGTGGTGCGCGTTGGGCGAGTCGTGGCGGGCATCTCGGGGGTCACGCGACCGCAAGAGGCGCCCGCACACGCGCGGACGGAGCGGGTCGGGGTGGCTTGAAGCGCCCATCGACCCTCCTGATCGCCGGCGAGCGTTCGCTGCGTGGACGCATGGCAAAAACCGTCCGGCAACGATCCAGGCGTCGCGTCTCCGCGCCAACTTCGCGCCGACCTCAATCCCTGAGAACGCCCTCGGCAGCCCCGGAACCAACCCCGAGATCGCTTTTCAGCGGTGCGTTCGCCCATGAGGAACCACGTCTCCACGTCGCCCTTGCCCTTGATCGGCACCGTGCCCCGCGATTCCAGCTCGAACTCGTCGCACAGAAGCTCATAGGTCGCCCGCGTGACCTGGATCTGCCCGGGCGTGCCGTGCGATTCCATACGGCTCGCCATGTTCACGGCATCGCCCCACAGGTCGTACAGGAAGCGCTTGCGGCCGATGACGCCCGCCACGACCGGACCGGAGCTGATCCCGATCCGGAGCTCGAGCCCCAGCGGGCCGACCGCGTCCTCCGAGCCCATCGCCTCGCGCATGTCCAGGGCCATGAGGGCCATCACCCGGGCATGGTCCGCCCGCGGCGTCGGGACGCCCGCCGCGACCATGTAGCAGTCACCGATCGTCTTGATCTTCTCGACGCCGTAGCGATCGGCCAGGAGGTCGAAGTACGTGAACAGGCGGTCGAGGATGCCGACGACCTCGGCCGGCTTCAGGCGTGCCGACAGCGGTGTGAAGTCGACCACGTCGGCAAACAGGATCGATGCCGCGGCGAACTGGTCCGCGATCGTGGTGGTGTCGGCCTTGAGCTTTTCCGCGATGGAGCGGGGGAGGATGTTCAACAGCAGGTTCTCGGCCTTGTCCTGCTCTGCATGCAGGGCCTCGAGCACCTCCTCGCGCTGGCGAACGAACGCCACGAGCAGCCCGAACACCACGGCGCCGGTGACGGTCACGTTGAGCGCGATCATCGTGCTCTCGAACCAGGCAGGAAGGGTCGATCTGCCGCCGCCGGCCAGCTCGCCGACGAGCCCCGAGACCAGGAAGATCGCGACGAAGGCGATGAACCAGCGGACGCCTGCTTTCGCGCCGTCGAAGACGAGCGCCCCGAGCGGCGCGAGGATGCCCCACAGGCCGACTGCGCCGGAGGCGACGAAGCCGCCCGACGAATGCCATCGAGATCGTCGGAGCGATCAGGATGTCGAGCAGCTCGACCCGCAGGAATCGATCGCTGTCGCGGGTGCGGGAGAAGACGACGATCGCCACGACCGAGATGACCAGGTACAGCCAGGCGATGAGACCTGCCAACTCACCGAAGGCGAGGTAGATCGCGCCCCAGGTGACGGAGATCGGGAGGATCAGGATGCAGATGAGGACGAGGAGCGCCTTGCGGAGCCGCATTTCGTCGTCGTCCCGTGGATCGGCACCGATCCTTGCGGCCCGGTCGATCCACGGCTGAGCGAACTTCGCGACTCGGTCCATGAGCGGTGAGGTTAGCCTGCCTGCTCCCTCGCCGCGCTCGCCTGATGCTCGCTCTATCCTCCCACCGACAGGAGGTGCGCCATGCCGCAGGCCAGATCCTGGCAGGAGATGTACGGCCGGATCCGGGCCCAGCTCGAGCGCGAGACCGGGCAGACGGTCGAGCAATGGAACGTGCGGATCCGGGAGCATGGGCCGGCGGATGAGCCGGAGCTCCGAACCTGGCTGCGCGAGCAGGGCGTCGATGGCTATCCGGCGATGCTGCTCGGCTTCGAGACGTTCGGTTATCCCGACTACCTGCAGAAGGGAGCGAACGAGCTCATCGACGGGCAGTACGCCGATCGACCCGGCATCCGCCCGATCTTCGACCGGGTTGTCGAGACGCTTCCGATGGTGGGTCAGGTGGAGCTGCAGGCGCGCAAGACCTATGTCGCACTCCTGAGTCCGAAGCGGACCTTCGCCTCGATCCAGCCGACGACCAGGAGCCGCGTCGACATCGGTCTCCGTCTCGATGGCGTGGCACCGACCGGGCGTCTCGAGCCCGCGAAGTCGATCGGCCAGTCCTCGATGACCCACAAGATCGGGTTGGCATCACTCGACGACGTCGACGACGAGGCGGTCGGATGGCTCCGTCGCGCGTACGAGGCGAACGTCTGACGCCATTGGAGCCGCCGACCGTGGGCGGCCCGCAACCCCCGGCCTCGTTGACGGCCAGACAACGAACCCATCGCAACCCCGCCCGCACAACTCCACGCGGCCCGCAACCCCCGGGCTCGTTGACGGCCAAACAACGACGCCACACCCTCGTGACGCCCGCGTGCGACGCTTTCCCGCACCGCCGCACCGGCGCGAGGGCACGGAGGTGGGCCTTGGCGACCTCGATCGACCGTCCTGATCTGCCAGCGGCTCGCGAGAGCCGCTTCTGGCGCATCGTCCTGACCGTGATGCTGAGGACAGCGCCTACCCCTGTCATGCGGCGTGTTCGGGCGCGCGACCCGAAGGTGCCGATCGAGGAGTTCGTCATCGTCGGCCGCCGGACGGGGATCGAGCGCCACTACCTGTTGAACCATCTGCGCGTGGATGGCGGGCGATACGTCGGCCATCCGAACGGCAGCTCGGAGTGGGTCCGGAACCTGGTCGCGGCCGGTGGGCTCACGATGATCGACCGGGCCGGCGCCAGCGAGCGCCTCACGGCGACCGAGGTGCCGGAGGGCCCCGAGCGCGACGCGGTGATCGCATCGACCGCTCACATGCCGCCTCCGGCCGGAATGGTCTACGGGGCCGCCTCACGACACATCCGCGCCGTTGGTCGGTTCTTCCGCGTCGAAGCCTCGAGCTGAGCCAGTCCTCCAGGAGCGCTGGCGGCGTCGATCGGCGAGTCCTCGACGACTCGGAAGGTCCGCCCCGTAGACTTCCAGGGACTATGGCGGGGCGTTGAGCCACAAGAAAGAGAACGGACTCGGGTGTGATCCTGCCGAAAGAGCGCGACCCTCGTTTCATCACCGTCCGCCGCGGCGGAACCCTCAGCGATCGGGATCACCGGCTCCTCGCGCTGTGGGCGGCCGCCTGTGCGGAGCACGTCCTCGAGATCTTTGAGTCGGCACGGCCCGAGGACCTGCGCCCGCGCCATGCGATCGCGCAGGCACGCGCCTGGGTGAAGAGCGAGGTCACGATGTCCGAGGCTCGCGCGGCGGCCGGCCATGCCAACGCCGCGGCCAGGGATCTCACAGGGGCGCCGCGGCATGCCGCCTACGCGGCCGCCCAGGCCGCGGCCGTCGCGCACGTGGCGGCACACGAGCTTGGCGCTGCCGCCTACGCGATCAGGGCCGCGGCGAGCCGCCGCTTCGCCCGGAGACGGCGAAACCGCCCAGCGACTCGAATGCCGCTGGCAGCGCGACCAACTCCCCGAGGCCATCCGCGACCTCGTCCTCGACGACCAGCGCTTGCGGAACGACATCTGCTGGTCCGTGTTCGACACCTGAGCCTCGTCGGCGACCTCGATATCTGGCATCCGATCGCATGCACGGTCGCCCCGACCGAAGTCATGCGAGCCGTCGCGCCGGCACTCAAGGGCCATACTTGCCGGGTCAGATTTCGATGCCGAAAGGGACTGCCGTGGCGAACCTTGTCGTCCATTTCGAGATCCATGCCACCGAGCCCCAGCGGCTCGTCGACTTCTACAGCCAGCTGCTCGGCTGGAAGATCAAGCAGTGGGGCGACTTCCCGTATTGGACGATCGACACCGGTGAGGGCTCGATCGGCAACGTTGCAGGCACGGCCGGCCACGGCATCAATGGCGGGCTCACGCAGCGCCAAGGCCCGGCGCCCGAGGTCGACGCCCCGGTGAACGGATCGAGGTTCGTTGTCGGCGTGGATGACGTCGACGGCCTGATGAGGCGCGGGATCGAGCTCGGCGGGCGCGAGGCCGTGGCGGCCGAGGACATGCAGGGCGTTGGGCGCGTCGGTTACCTGCTGGACCCCGACAACAACGTGTTCGGCCTCATCTCGGCGGTCATGTCCGACGGCACGAGCGCGATGTAGGCTCGCTCGCGGGCTCGACCCCTGACGCGTTCGTCCCGCCGAACCAGCGTGCGGGCCAGCGGGTACATGGCAAACGGAGAGGCCGAGCGCACGGCTGTGCCGGACGGAGGCTCGCGCTGACACGTCTTTCACGTGGTAACCCGTGGTCCACGTAAGTGACTGTGGAGATGCCATGACCAAGGCGAACCTGACGATCCAATTCAGTCGCGACTCGTAAGCTCGTCCCGGCCGTGTCGCCAGCGGAGGCGCGCGAGGTCGTCACGCTCTACAGCGTCTGGCGCGTCGTCCCGATCGAGCCGACGACGATCCTGAACACGTCCTTCCTTCACGAGCGTGAGGGCCTGGACTTCTGGGACGCCCTTATCGTTGAAGCGGCTCGCGTCGCCGGCGCGGATCGGATTCTCACGGAGGACATGCAGGGCGGTCGAACATACAACGGCGTCCTGATCGAGAACCCGTTCGCCTGACCACCCCGCGACCGGATCGGAGCAGTGATCGACACCCTGGTGAGCCGGTCCTCGCGGTCCCGCGCCGAGCGACGCCGAGCCGGCACCCGCGACGTCAGCCGGCCGGTTGGTAGACGAGTGTCCCGCCGTCCTTGAGGGCGATGGTCAGCCCGCCGTTCGCCATCGAGTAGCTGGCGCTGTTCGTGAGTGCGAGGACGTACAGGTCCCCGTATGAGCCCTCGGCGCAGGGGACGATGGTCGATGGGTCGGGCACGATCGACAGGCCGCCGGCTGCGGTCGCCGTCCACTTGCCGGTTACCACGTTGCAGTCGGCGGTCGCGCTGAATGTCCCGCCCGACGCGAACGAGATGGTGTACTTCGGACGGTCGGCGGCAGGGACGTCGGCCCCGGCAGCGGGATCGCGGGTCGTGAACGACGCAAGCTGCCAGCTCGTGCCAACGAGGTCGCCGCCCGGCGACGGTGTCGCGCTGGGCGCAGGAGTCGGCGTCGGCGTGGGTGCCGGGGTCGGTTTCGGAGTCGGCGCCGGGGTCGCTGTCGGGGTCGCGGTCGCGGTTGGCGTAGCGCTCGCCGCCGGGGTCGCGGTCGGGGCGGCGGTCGGTGCCACGCTCGCAGGCGGGGTGGGCGACGCCGTCGGGCTCGCTGTCGGCGTCGGGGACGCCGTCGGGCTGGCTGTCGGGGTCGGGGAGGGGCTGGCTGTTGGGCTCGGCGTCGGCGACGCGGTCGGCGACGCGGTGGGCGATGCCGTCGGTGTCGAAGTCGGACTCGGCGATGCCGTCGCTGTCGGGACGGCGGGCGCAGTCGCCGAGTCGACGAACGTTCCTGTCCCGCCATCCGACGTGGTCAGCGTCAGGCCGGGGTTCGCGATCACCCACGTCGTCACGGTCCCGAGGGCGTGGGCGAAAAGGCTGCCATACGATCCGTCCGGGCAGGCCACCAGCGTGCTCGGGCCCGGTGTGATCGTCATGCCATCACTTCGAGCGAGCTCATAGGTGCCGGTGAGCGTGTTGCAGTCCGCCCTGGCCGTGAAGTTTCCATCGTTGCCGAAGGAGATCGTGTAGAGCGGCTGCTCGGCAGCCGGGATGACGCCCTGGAAGGCTGGCGTCTGCCCGGTGATAGCGGCAAGTTGCCATGTACGGCCGGTCAAGGATCCGCTGTTCGAGTTTCGAGTCAGCAACGCGAACAGCAGCAACCCGCCGATGATCACGCCGATCACGATCAAGGCGATGACGATCGGCTGCGGACGCTTTTGCATCGAACCCCCCGGTGACGGTCACAGACCGCCAGGACGGGCAGGCGGCCGAGTCACGATGGTAGCGGGCTGCAGGACTCGACGGCGCGAGTTCGAACGCCACCGCTGCCCAGCGCGCGACACGCACGCGGCGGCCGGATCTGACGAGCCACAGCCCGCGTCATCCGCCAGTCAGCCCGTAGATGGGCCGATGGACCTCCGGACGGTCCGGATGAACCAGCGGCGAGGCAACCTCCGCCCATGTCTGGTCGTCCATTCCATCAAGCTCCCGCCTCGGCAGAATCCGTTGAGATCATGAGGACGACATTGCCCGCCTTGCGCCACGTTTCCACGTAGCGGTGCGCCTCGGCCGCCTGCTCCATCGCGTACCTCCGATCGACGACCGCCCGGAACTCGCCGGCCTCGATGAGCCCCTTCAGGAACAGGACGTCCTCCTTCTTCCGTCGACCGATCGCGCTATGGACGCGCTTGGTGCCGACGAACCGGGTCACCACCAGCAGGGCGATCGTCTCGACCAGGAAGCGCCCGCCATCGGTGGCGATGTAGATCCCTCCCGGCTTGAGCGCGCGGCGGCCCCGACGGAACGAGTACTTGCCGACGGCGTCGATGATCGCGTCATACCTCTGGCCGTTCTTCGTGAAATCGCGCTGCCGATAGTCGATGACCTCGTCTGCGCCGAGCGAACGGACGAGCTCGACGTGGTCTGTGCCGCAGACGGCGGTGACGTGCGCGCCGAAGTGCTTGGCGAGCTGCACGGCCGCCGTGCCGAGCGAACCCGACGCGCCATAGATCACGACCCGGCGCCCCGGCCCGACCTCGGCCTGTCGCAGCGTGTCGAGCGCCTGGGAAGCGCCGTCGCAGACCGCCCCTGCCTCTTCGAAGCTCATGCCCGCGGGTTTGGGGGCGAGCGCGGCTCGCTCGGAAACGCAGACGTATTCCGCGTGCGCGCCGAAGTATCTCGACGGCTGGCCGAACACCGCATCTCCGACCTTGAATCCACGCGCGTCCGCGCCGACGGCCTCGACTTCACCGGCAAACTCGACCCCGAGCGTGCGCACCCTCGGCCGCCGCATCCCCAGGACGAAACGCCACAGAAACAGATCGGCCCGCCGAGCGTGGGTGTCGGTCTGCGTGACCGTGCTGGACCGGACCCTGATGAGGATCTCGTCATCCTTGGGGACCGGTCGCGCGACCTCCTCGATACGGAGGACCTCCGGAGGCCCATAGCGGTCCTGGACGACGGCCTTCATGGCTGCAGAGTCATTTCGGCCACTGTACGCGCGGGCGTGAACGTCTTGCCAAGTACGTCCCCTGGACCTGAAACGGCGCCAGCCCGGGTTCGCCCTGGGCGGGATCGACGGCGGGCCCAGCAGCGATCGAACGCTTCTGCGGTTGGTCGTCGCGGTCAGCGGGTCCCAGCCGACGGAGGCCGATCGAGCCCGCAGTCTGGCGTCGTGCACAGCTCGAGACCGAGCGCCTCGAGTCCCTCGGCGAGTGGAGTGAAGCCGAGGCGGCCATCGAAGCTGCGGCTCGTCACCCCGGCCGGCAGACCGCGAACGAGCACCGCGCCGCCCAAATCGCCGACACCGACCCGGATGTCGGCCGAGGCGACGATGCACGGGAAGTAGTCGCCGTCGTCGGCCGGATCGTGAAGGTACTCGCCGATCTCTGCGACGGTGCCGCTCCGGAACGTATCGCGGCCGTTGATCTCGACCCTGTCGCCGACCGCGATGCCGGCGCACGACAGCGGCGCGGTACCCCGACCGATGGCGCGGAGACCGCCGTCACCCATGTCGACGGTGTCGAGCCGACCCCACGGGACCTGGTCCGGCGCGACGACCAGGTAGTTCATGTCCGACGGCCGGCACGTGTGGTCGGTGTGCGCGCACGTCGCGAGCACCGCCGCCGGGCCGAACACGCCGCGTACCGTCCGACCGTCGGGCGCCAGCGCCATCGTGCCTTCGCTCGCGCAATGCGCCGACGATGTCAGCACGACCGCGGTCCCATGCCGCGCGTAGAACCCGCCCGCACACGAGCCCCACAGCTGCCGACCGGCGAGCACCGGCGGGTCGCCCGACAGCGGCGGGCGCGGGTGGACGAGGTCGAGCGCCCCGGAGCCGATCGCCACGACGCCGACGACGGCGAGCGCCACGATCGACAACCCCGCGAGCATGCCCCGTCGCGATCCGACGTGGGACCGGGCGCCTGCACTGGCCATCGTCCTGAGCGTACCGCCAGGGACGATGGGTCACACGAGCCTGGCCCTCACGCTGGCGGGACGATCTTCCCGCCGTGGATGACGAGTTCCGGCGTCGCCAGTCGTCGGAGGTCGGTCGTCGGGTCCCCTTCGACGAGCACGAGGTCGGCGAGCTTCCCGACATCGATCGTACCGACATCGGCGCCGAGCCCGAGCAGGTGCGCCGCCGCCGACGTGGCCGCCTTGATCGCCGCCATCGAACTGGCGCCGTGGTCGTGAAGCAGGACTATCTCCCGCCAGACCATGTCCGCCGTGACGCCGATCTCGCCCGTGTCGGTCCCGGTGGCCACGGGGATCCCGAGCTCGATCGCGGTCTCGGTCGATGTCCGCTGGCGGCGCTCGATGAGCTCCTGGCGCTCACGCTGGGCAGGCGTCATGCCGCCCAGGGTCCGGTTGACGTCGACGACGACCATCGTCGGCACCAGGAAGGCACCCGACGCGGCGAGCGCCTCGAGGGCTGGCCGGTCGGCGAGCCAGGCGTGCTCGACGCTGGCCACACCTGCCGCCGATGAACGGCGGACCGACTCGGCATCCTGGGCGTGGCTCATGACCTTCACGCCAAGGTCGGAGGCGGTCTCGACGACCGCCCGCAGCTCGTCGAGCGTCAGCTCCGGCCCACCGCTGACCATGCGGTTGCCGGCGAGCCCGGTCGTCGTGAGCATCGCCGCCTCGGACGCGATCACCTTGACGACGTCGGCGCCGTCGCGGACGACCCGGCGGGTCGCGGTCACGAACCCCGCCGGATCGTCTGCCTCGAGCCCGAACTGGTACCCGTGACCGCCGGTGATGCCGACCGCCGTGGCGGCCGTGCACGATGCGTGGACCCGGCACGTGGCCGGCCTCGATCGCGTCGCGCAGCGCGACCTCGAGGTTCCTGAGCGAGCCCGCGCCTCGCGCGGTGGTCACGCCTGCCCGGAGCGCCGTCGCCGCGTGACCGGCCGCGGCCATGACGATCTCCGCGTCCGAGCGTCGGAGGATCGCCCCGATCGAGCCCTCCGTCGGGTCGAACGTGTAGTGGGCGTGGGCGTCGATGAGCCCGGGCAGGAGCGTCCGGCCGGCGCCCTCGATGGTGGTCGTGGCCTGACCCGGTGGATCGGCCGGGCGGGGCTCGGACCGGGCGGGATCGTGGGGCTCGATCGCGCTGATCCGGTCGCCGTCGACGATCACGTCGAGGTGCTCGCGTGCGGTCTCGGCGAGGCCGTCGATGACGCGGACGTCGCGGATCTCGATGCGCATCGCCGACAGGGTAGCGGGCTGCCCACCTCGCGTTCTGGCAAGATTGTCGACAATCCGAGCGGCGCCCGGCGCGGCCGCACCGGACGGCGGGTGAGGAGGCCATCGTGACGACACGTCGGGTCGGCGATGCCATCGTCGAGGTCCTGCGATCGGCCGAGGTCGACACCGTGTTCGGCATCCCGGGGATCCACACCCTGCCGCTGTACGACGCGCTCGCCGGCGAGCCCACCATCCGCCACATCCTGACCCGCCACGAGCAGGGTGCGGCATTCGCTGCCGACGGCTATGCCCGGGTGCTGGGTCGGCCCGGTGTGCTGACCACGACCACGGGCCCCGGAACGTTCAACACCCTCGCGGCACTCGCCGAGGCCTGGTCCGACTCGTCGCCGATCGTGCTTCTGGCGGGCCAGATCGACGCGGCGCTCGACGGCAAGGGTTGGGGCGTCCTCCACGAGACGCCAGACCAGGGCCGCTCGTTCGAATCGGTCACCGCGTATGTCGGCCGGCCGCGGACGCCCGAGGCGATCCCTGCGGCAGTCGCCGAGGCGCTGCGTCGCTCGATGGAAGGCCGGCCCAGGCCCGCGTACGTCGAGATGCCGACCGACATCGTCGGCGAGCCGTTCAGCGGCGAGGCGCCCCGCGTCGAGATGCCCGCCCGCGTGGCGCCGGACCCGGATTCGATCGTGGCGGCCGCACGACTCCTCGACGGCGCACGCCGGGTCCTGATCATGCCCGGAGCCGGCGTGCAGCGCGCCGGCGCCTCGGCCGAGCTGCGGGAACTCGCGATCCGCCTGGGCGCGCCGGTCGCTACGGCGGTGACCGGCGCGGGGTCGATCCCCGCCGACGATGACTGGTGTGCAGGGCCCGTCATCCCGGGGCGCCCGGAATGGACCGGGCTCTTCGCGGAGGCCGACGCCGTGGTGGTCGTCGGCTCGAGGCTCGATGACGTGGGTACCGCGCGCTGGACGCTGCCGCTTCCGAACCTCGTGCACATCGATGTCGACCCCGGGGCGATCGATCGCGCCTACCCGGCGAGGGTCGGCGTGATCGGCGACGCCAAGCTCGCGCTGCGGGGGCTCCTCGACGAGCTCGGGGCGACCCGAGGCGATCGCGACGACGCGGATTGGGGAGTCGCTCGTGCGCTTGCCACGCGCGCCGCGGTCGAAGCCGGCGTCGCACCCGACCAACGACCGGTCCGCGACGCGTTCCTCGCCGCGCGCGCGGCGATGCCACGCGACGCGATCCTGACCCATGACGCCGCCCGTGTGAACTCGTGGAGCGGCTACTTCTGGCCGATCTACGAGCCAGACGGATCGATCTGGCCGTGGGGGTCGGCGACGCTCGGGTTCGCGCTCGGAACGGCCAACGGCGCGGCGGTCGCGGCCCCCGGCCGGCGAGTCGTGGCGACCTGCGGCGACGGCGGTTTCCTGTTCACCGCCACCGAGCTGGCGACGACGGCCGCGCATGGGCTCGACGTCACGGTGCTCGTGCACGACGACGGCGCGTTCGGGTCGATCGCCGCCTACCAGGTGCGCAACCACGGTCGGGCGTACGCGACGGAGCTCCACAACCCGGACCTCGTTGCCTTCGTCAGGTCGTTCGGGATCCCCGCCGAGCGGGTCGTCGATGTCGGCGACCTGCCTGCGGCGATGGGTCGGGCGACTTCGGTCCCGGGCCCGTCGGCGGTCATCCTCGCGGCGCCGCTCGGCCAGCCCTGGAGCTGACCGGTGGCCCAGCCCCGGAGGCGCGCGGTCAGGCGATGATCAGCTCGCCCCCGTGGATGTCGACGTTCGCGCCGGTGATGTACGCCGCCTCATCGGATGCGAGGAACGCCGCCAGCGCTGCGATCTCGGTGGCGTCGGCGAGACGTCCCATGGGAATGGCGGCGAGGACCGCCTTCATCCGCGCGGCGTCGGTCGACTCGTGGACCATCGGCGTGTCGACGATCCCGGGCGAGATGGCGTTGACGGTGATCCCGTCGCGCGCCCATTCACGGGCAAGGTGTCGCGTCAGTCCGAGCACCCCGGCCTTGGCTGTCGTGTAGTGGACGCCGCCGAGCGTGCTCGTGGCACGACCCGCCATCGAGGCCATGTTCACGATCCGACCATGGCCCGAATCGCGCAGCGCCGGGTAGGCCGCCCGGGCGCACAGGAACGAGCCTGTCAGGTTCGCGTCGACGACCAGGTGCCATTCCTCCGGGCTCACCTCCGCGGCGGGGGTCGAGCGCAGGATCCCGGCGTTGTTGACCAGGATGTCGATCCTCCCGAAGCGGTCGAGTGCGCTCGCGACCATCGCCTCGACATCCTCGGGACGCGTCACGTTCGCATGGACCGGCGAGGCGCGTCCCGCCGCCGGACTCGATCGCCGAGACCGTCTCGCCGGCTGCCGACTGTCGTCGAGGTCGGCGACGACGACAGCGGCGCCGTCCGCGGCGAACCGTTCCGCGATCGCCCGGCCGATGCCGCGTCCGGCACCAGTCACGATCGCCACTCGACCATCGAATTCGACGATCTGGCACGCCTATCTCCTCATCATGGCGATCGCGACCGGGCCCAGCCGCGCGGTCTGCCTCGCCCGCCACATGCTAGCCGGGTGACCGACGTGGCGGCGACCGACCGACTCGATGGGATCGTCATCCGCCGAGCGACGCCTGCCGACTCGCGGCCCACATACGCCGTGGTCGGCGAGGCGATCGACGATCTCGCGCGAACCCGCGGCTGGGCGGCCAGTCCGCGGCCGGCCGAGCCCGGCGAGCGCTTCCTCGCGATTCCGCTCGCAGCGCCTTGCGCCACGATCCGGACGGTTTCTGGGTCGGCGAGGCCGACGGCGAGGTCGTCGGCTTCGGGATCGCGGTCCAGCGCGAGCACGTCTGGTATCTCGCGGCGCTCCACGTCCTCCCGGCCTACCAGTCGCGCGGGCTCGGGACGGAGATCATCCGGCGGGCCCTGGCGGCCGCGCGACCGGGGAGTCTGTTGACGGTCGGGACCGACGCGCGCAATCCCATCTCCAATGCGCTCCACGGCCGGTTCGGGATGTTCCCGCAAGTGCCATTGCTGGAGGTCGGGGGAGCGGCGACCGTGGCGACCGATGCCGGGCCACTGGTGCCGGGCCTGCCGGCGGCGGAAATCCTCGCCGCCATCGATCGCGGCGCGCTCGACGCCGCCCGCCCCGAGGACCACGAGTTCTGGGGCTCGGTGCCGGGACTGTACGCGTACACCGTCGCGCGTGACGGCCGGGCAGTCGGCTACGCCTACGTCCAGGCCGACGGGGTGATCGGCCCGATCGCGGTCCTCGACCCGGCCGACCTCGTCGACCGCGGTCGACGCCTCGGTCGGCCGCGCTGCCGAGCTGGGCGCGACGACGGCGAGGGTCCGCATCCCGGGCGTCGCTAGAGAGGCGATCGCGCGGCTGCTGGCAGCGAGGATGGCGATACGGCGACGGCGTCACGCTGGTCCTGACCTCCGCGCCGTGGGGCCACTGGGATCGGTACGTGACATCGGGAGGAGACGCCCTGCTGTGATCGACACCCTGCTGCGCAACGCCACCATCCTCGACGGCTCCGGCGGTCCCGCGGTCGTCGGCGACCTCGCGATCGATGCGGGCCGCATCGTGTCGGTCGCACAGGCCGTCGCCGAGGACATCGCGCGACAAGTGATCGACCTGTCCGGGCTCTCGGTCGCCCCGGGTTTCATCGACCTCCATACCCACTCCGACGTGTCGTTGCTCAGCGATCCCGGCTGTCTCAGCGCCATCGAGCAGGGCATCACGACCCAGGCCGTCGGCTTGTGCGGCTTCTCGGCCGCGCCGCTCTCGGCCGACAGCCTGCGGGGCATGATCGACGAGGAGCCCGTCTTCGCGTTCCCCGACGTCGACTGGGACTGGACAACGATCGGAGGCTACCGGGAGGCGGTGGCGACCGCACGACCGGCGACGAATGTCACGACGTTCGTCGGGCACAACACGCTGCGGCGGCTCGTCATCGGCGGGGCGGACCGGCCACCGACGACGGCCGAGCTCGAGCGCATGCGGTCGCTCGTCCGCGAGGCGATCGGCCAGGGTGCGCGCGGGTTCACGACGGGACTGTCCTACGCGCCGGGCCTGTTCGCCTCGGTCGACGAGGTCGCGGCCCTGGCCGCCGTCGCCGCCGAACGTGGCCTGACGTACCACACCCACATGCGCTACGGCGCGCTCCAGAGTCCGCGGGTCAGTCGCCGAGGCGCTCGAGACGGCAGAACGCGCCGGCGTGATCCTCAACATCTCGCACATGTACCCGCGGGCGAACCAACTGCTCGAGGAGGCCGACAGGATCCTTGACATGCTCGACGACGCGCGGGCCAGGGGGATCGAGGTGACCTTCGACCTGACGATCTTCCCGCGCGGCGGGCGGCGCCTGGGTCCAGTCGTTGCCGGGCTGGGCACGCGACGGGGGCGCCGAGGCCACGGCCGCGATCATCCGCGATCCGGCATCACGGGCGCGGCTCATTGCGGACCTCGATCACGCCACCGATTTCTGGCTGGACGACTGGGACGATCAGGTCATCTGCAAGGTGAACCGGCCCGAGAATGCGCACCTCAGCGGCCGGACCATCGGTGAGGTCGCCCGGGAGCGCGGCCAGGAGCCGATGGATACCGCGCTCGACCTCGTGCTCGAAGATGGCCAGTTCTGGATCGCCCCGACGATCAAGGACCAGGGACACCTCGACCGGCTGATCGCGAGCCCCCTGTGCGTGCCGATCGGCGACGGCTTCGCAAACCACCCCACGAAGCACGCCGCTTACGGGCTCATGCCCAAGAGCTTCGGGACGTTCCCGCAGGTGCTCGGGTTCGTACGTGCGCGACCGGGGCGTCCTGACGATCGAGGAGGCCGTTCGCAAGATCACGGCCGAGCCAGCCCGCCGCCTCGGCCTGACCGATCGGGGGAGGCTGGCCACAGGGTTCGCCGCGGATCTCGTGGCGTTCGATCCGGCGGCCGTGGCCAACCGCGCGACCGAAGCGGATCCGGCGGCCCGGCCCGCGGGCATCGACCGGGTCATGGTCAACGGTGCGTGGGCGGTCATCGGCGGACGCGCGACCGGGGAGCGCGCCGGCCTGTCGTTGTAGCGGGGAGAGGCGGCTCGGCGCCGCCAGAGGTCGATCGGACCGCGCCGCGCCCTGAGTCCGCCCGGCGGCGTCTCAGGATCGGCTTTCGGATCTGGCGCGAGTCGCGCAGACGCCCGACGTCGCGAGCGGCTACGCTGGATCGCCCGGACCCGAGGAGCCACGCCACGTTCGACGCCGCAACCAGCCGCGACCGCATGCGCGGCTGCTACGTCACGATCCCGACGATGTTCCGCGACCCCGACCTCGAGGTCGATCTCGACGCCATCCGGCGCCACGTCCGGTTCCTGATCGACGGTGGCCTCGTCACCGGCGACGCCGTCCTGCTCGCCGGTGGTGCGGCCGGCGACTTCTCGACTCTCACGTTCGACGAACGGGTCGCGATCGTCGAGACCGTGGTCGCCGAGGCCGCCGGCCGCGTCCCGATCGCGATGGGCGGCCAGACCACCAGCACGCGCGAGCTCGTCCTCCTGGCCAGGGCCGCCGAGCGCGCCGGCGCGGAATACCTCCAGGTGTCGCCGCCGTTCTATTTCGGGCACACCGAGGGCGACTTCGAGGACCACATCCGGGCCGCGGCGGATGCCGCCGAAGTGGGTCTGATCGTCTACAACACGTTCTGGACGAGCCTCGGTCTGTCCGGGACCATGGTCGAGCGGCTTGCCGAGGTGCCGACGGTCGTCAGCCTCAAATGGGCCACCCCGGACACGGGTGCCATGGCGTTCGAACAGGTCGTCAGCCGCTTCGCCGACCGGTTCGCGATCATCGACAACCAGATGCGCTACGTGACGAGCCACATCCTGGGGGCACGGTCCATCGAGATCCACGTCGCGAACTACTGGCCGCAGTGGGCCGTGATGCTGTGGCGGATGCTCGAACGCGGCGACTACGCCGACGCCCAGCGGGAGATGTGCCGCGTGGCCATGCCGTTCATGGCCCTGTGGTCCGAGATGGAGTCCTACACGAGCGGCGACGGGTACCTCGACAAACTGTGCATGGAGCTGGTCGGTCTCGATTCCAGCCGCTGCCGGCCGCCGACCCGCGATGTCCGGTCGCGCTACCGCGAGGATGCCCGCCGAGATGCTGCTCGCCTGCGGCGTGCCCGGGGTGGTGATCTCCTGACGCGGCGGCTAGCGGGCTAGCCCACCGGCGGCGTGAACGACGCCGTCCTCCTCATGTCATGCGGACCGGACCGTCGCTTCCAGGGCGAGCGATCGGTGGACGATGTGGGCCAGGTCTCTGGGTGTCACGGGTCTCGGACTGACGGCGAGCAGGCGCTGCTGGCGCATCGCCCCGTCGACGATCGCGTCGACGTCGGCCTCGTCATACCCGTAAGCGCTGAGTCCCAGCGGGGCACCGACATCGCGGGAGAGTGCCAAGACGGCATTCGGCAGGGCGTCGATCCCGCTGGCGTGCGCGTCGCTCGTCAGCAAGCGCGCGGCCGTCTCGTGGCGTCCTGGATCCGTCGGGTAGGTGAACCGGAACGCCTCGGCAGCCGTCGCCACGACCGCGAGCCCGTGGGGGACGAGCGGCTCCGCGTCCGGGTAGTCGCGCGGTCGATAGTCGCGCACGAGGCCGGCGATCGGATACGCACACGCGTGCGGCAGGTGGACTCCGGCGTTGCCGAAGCCGATGCCGGCGAACGTCGAGGCAAGGGCCATGCCCTCGCGCGCATCGAGATCGTCGGGGAAATCGACGACTCGCCGGAACCAGCGACCCAGCAGTTCGAGCGCGCGGCCGGCCCAGATGTCGCTGATCGGGTTGGCTCCGTTGTAGACGGGCCTCGTGGCGGGGCCCCCGGCGCGGGGCCGCGCATCAAACGGGCGCGCCGTGTACGACTCGAGGGCATGGCACATGACGTCCATCCCGCTCGCGATCGTGACGCCGCGAGGGGCGGAGACCGTCAGGAGAGGATCCACGATGGCCAGCCGAGGCCGGAGGGCCGGGTGGCTGATACCGGTCTTGACCTGGAGGTCGTGGATCCCGGCGATGCAGACCGGGGTGCTCTCGGCGCCGGTCCCCGCGGTCGTCGGGACCGCGATCATCGGGTGCATCGGCTTCGTGGGTGCCCGTCCGGCCCCGATCGGTGGGTTCAGGTAGTCGGAGAGGACGCCATCGTTGGTCGCCAGCAGGTTCATCGCCTTCGCGGTGTCGATGACCGACCCACCGCCCACCGCGATCAGCCCGTCGACGCCGGCCGAGCGCCCCCAATCGCCGGCGATCTGCAACGAGGCGTCCGTAGGCTCGATGTGGACGTCGCTGAAGGTCGTGGCGGCTAGTCCGGCCGCCGCAAGCGCATCCTCGGCGCGTCGCGCAAGGCCGATGGCGGCAAGCCGTGGATCGGTCACGACGGCGACCCTCCGGAGTCCCAGTGCCGCGGCATGGTGACCGAGCTCGTCGAATGCTCCGCGGCCGAAGATGAGCGGAGGCGCGCTCCACGTGAACACCGTCTCCGAGCCGGCCGACGCGATGTCGTGTGCCATGCCACCGGATGCTACAGCCATCGTGGGTCCATCCGGTCACACGTGGCCACGTGGGATCGCGTCCCAGTCGCGCGTCGAGACGACCGCACACTCACCGGTGCGTCGGTGCGTTGCCCCGTCACTGTCGCTCCGTTTCTCAGGCGCAGTCGGGAAATCGCTCGTCGAGCACGCGCCGCGCCGCGGCTGCCTCGGCGTCGCTGATGGTCCGGTATGGCGAGAGCATCCGCAGGGGGAAGGAGGCCTGCCCCGGGCTGAGCCGCTCGATCAGCTTGTCGTAGGCGCCATCGACCCGGCGATCGACCATCAGCGGTCCGAACGCCTCGGCGCCGAGCCGCTCGAACCACGATCCAAGCTCAGCCGCCTCCCTGTACCGCCCCGCTTGCACCGCCTCCCAGAGAGCCCACGACCTCCGGGGCGCAAGCGCACCGAACGTGCCGAGCAGCGCCACCTCCCCGTACAGCGCGCCGTGGGCGATCGTCGTCTCGGTCAAGAAGTGCATCAGCTCCGGAGCGTCCCGGACAACGCCGGCGATGGTCCCCAGGTCCGACGTCATCGTCTTGGTCGCGGCGAGATTCGGGACGCGGGCGACGATGTCGCGGTACAGGGCCCCGTTCACCATCCGGCCGACGCGCCCGGTGTTGTAGTGCATGAACGTCGCATCCGGGAACGCGCCGCACACGGCGACGAAGTAGTCGACGACCTCGGCATCGTCGAGGATGGACCAGGATGGCAGCGACACCTGGAACTCACGGAAGCCCTTGTCGTAGGCCACGCCGAGCCGCTCGACGACGTTCGCGGTCGACAACCCGATGACCCCGATCATCGGGATGGCGTCGGTGGTCATGAGCTCGTCTCCGAACACCTCGATCACCCTCCGGAATTGGGCGCCGTCGACTGCGTATCCCTCACCGGCCGTCCCGAACACGTAGATATGCCGGAACCCGGCATCGACCGCATGGCGGATCTCGTGACGGAATGCCGCCTCGTCCAGCTGTTCGGCGTCGTCCCATGGGCAGACGACGCTCACCATCACGGTGCTGGGGTAGCGCGCCATCGTCATGCCGCCGGCAGGCGGCCCGCCTCGCGCAGCATCCGGATGATCTGCTCGGCGGCCTCGACGTGAAGGCCCGCGACCGACTCGACCGAGCTGGCCGCGATGTGCTGCGTGAGGACCACGTCGTCGCGCCCCGTGATCCGGTCCTTCCCGGAAACCGGAGGTTCGGGCGAGCGGACGTCGAGGCCCGCGTAGGCGACGTGACCCCGGTCGAGGGCGTCGGCGAGGGCGTCCTCGTCGACGATCCCGCCGCGCGAGACGTTGACGATGAGCACACCGGGCCTGGTCTTGGCGAGGAAGTCGGCGTTGATGATGCTCCGCGAGGTCTCGGTCAGCGCGGCGCACGACACGACGATGTCCGAGCGCGCCGCGAGCTCGTCGAGCGACACGAGCTCGACCTGAGGGTCGCGCGTCGTATCGATGAACGGGTCGCAGGCGATCACGGTCGGCCGGAAGCCATGGAGCTTCTGGGCGACGAGATGGCCGATCCGCCCGAGACCGATGATCCCGACGGTGCGCGACTGCAGCCGGTGGATCTCGCCCAGAAGCGGCCACTCGTACACGTCCCAGTTCCCGGCGTGTGCCGCCATCGCCAGCGGCAGCAGACGCCGCTGCGCCGCGAGGATGAGCAGCAGCGCATGGTCCGAGACCTCCTCGTTGTTCGAGGTCGGGCAGTTCCAGACCGGGATGCCACGGGCCTTGGCTGCCCCGGCATCGACGTAGTCCATCCCGACGCTGTAGCACAGGATCCCGATGCAGTCGCTCCCGAGCCGGGCGATGTCCTCGGGTCCCAGCTTGCTCGAGGTGAACACCACGTCGGCCTCGGGCAGGGCGGCCTGCGCCGCGTCATCGTCGTCGGGGACGAGAAGCCGGACACCGAGCGGCTCGAGGATGCTGCGCTCGACGTCGTAGGTCCAGCCCATCGAGCGGATGGGCTCGGGGATGACGACGAGTGGTCCGTTCGAGACGTTCATGCCACCTCCTGCGAGCCGTCGGAAGCGCTGCGATGTCGTAGATTGTCGACAATCTACGGCGACGCGGCTGGACCAACCAGCATCACGAGGTGCGCCATGGCGACGGCATCTGGCCAGACGATGGCAGGGGCATCCGAGCACCGCGAGCGGACGCCGCTACCAGCCGACGGCACGCCGGCCGCGGAGCTGCGGCAGGTCATGGAGGACGCGGCGGCGGGTGACCTCGACTGGTTGACGCGGATGGCGACCGGCACGAACTACCCAGCCGGCGACGACGTTCTCGCCGTGGCCAAGGAGGCGTATCTGCGCTTCTTCTCCACGAACGGCCTGCTGCCGGGGACGTTCCCGAGCCTTGCCCGGTTCGAGCGCGAGGTCATCGACTATGCAGCCGGGTTGTTCCACGGCCCCGACGCCGTCGGCAGCATCACCTCCGGGAGGCTCGGAATCGATCCTGATGGGCGTCAAATCTGCCCGCGATCGCGCCCGCCGGCTCCATCCGGGGATCGTCCGGCCACACATGGTCGTCCCGGAGTCCGCCCACCCGGCATTCACCAAGGCCGCGGACTATTTCGGGCTCGTCGAGACACGTGTCCCGCTCGGCCCCGACTACCAGGTCGACGTCGACGCCTATCGCGCGGCGGTCAACGACGACACGGTCCTGCTCGTCGCGTCCGCCCCGAGCCTGACCCTCGGCATGGTCGACCCGATCGAGGCGCTGGCACCGATCGCCGCCGAACGCGACATCGGCTTCCACGTCGACTCGTGCGTCGGGGGCTTCTTCCTGCCGTTCGCGGAGAAACTCGGCGAGCCGATCCCGCGCTTCGACTTCCGGGTGTCGGGCGTGACCACGATCTCGGCCGATCTCCACAAGTTCGGCTATGCGGCAAAGGGAGCCTCGCTGATCATGTCGCGCGATCGCGACGTCTTCGAGCATCAGCCGTTCCGCTATGGCGGCGGGACGCGTCCCGACGACTGGTACGTCACGCCATCGATGACGGGGACGCGGCCGGGTGGCGCGATCGCCGCCGCGTGGGCCGTCATGACCTACCTCGGCGAGGCGGGGTACCTCGACCGGACGCGGCGCACGCTGGACTATCTCCGTCGCTGGTGGGCCGCGATCGAGGAGATCGACGGGCTCTACGTGATGGGCAAGCCGGCGATGTCGGTCTTCGCGGTCGCCTCGCCGGCGCTCGACATGTATGCGGTCGGCAAGGGCATGGAGGACCGCGGCTGGATCATGTACATCGACAGCGATCCGGTGCCCGCCCTCCGGTTCATGCAGTCGCCGGGGCACGAGCCGTATGTCGACGCCTATATGGCCGATCTGCGCGAGGTCGTCGAGCAGGTCCGCAGTGGCGCGCTGAAGACGACCGAGGGACGAGCGAACTACACCTGAGCGGGCTCGTCCCGGGCAGGCGTTCCCACTCCCGTAGCGACCGAGCCCACCGCCGCCGCCCCGCGTCGGCGCGCGACCTGGGCGAAGAGCAGGAGCCCACAGAGGCTGAGAAGCGCCGACACCCGAAGGGCCGTCTCGATGCCGGACAGCCCGGTGATGGCGGCGCCGACCAGTGGCATCACGATGGTCATCATGTTGACCAGGGTCGTGTCGATCGACGCGAACGTCACCCCGTATTGCCGGGGCACGGTCCGCATGAGCTCGTCGAACAGGATGAGGTCGACGCCGGCCGAGAAGAACGCGGAGACCGTGGCGAGGACCGCGACGGCAATCATCTGGTCGGTCAGTGAGAGCGCGGCGGGGTAGAGGGCCGAGACGAACATCACGATGAGCAGCAGCATCCGCGTCCCCCGGATCCGTGACTGCCGCTTCCAGAACTGGTAGCCGCCCAGCAGCGCCAGGGATTGCCCGGTCGCGATGATGCCGATCCAGGCATCGGGCGCCTTGACCACGGTGACGAAGTAGAGCGGGATCAGGGGGAGTGCCAGGCGCGTCCCAGAGACGTACACCAGCTGCCGCAGGCTGTACCCGAGGAAGGCCGGCTGGCTGCGCATCAGGGCGAGACCGCTGCGGAACCTGTGGGGCAGAGACGGGCGCTCGCTCGGTCGCGGTGGCAAGTCGACGCGTGGGACCCGGAACTGGCGGGAGAAGAAGTAGCTCGCGACGCCGCCGACGGTGAACGACATGAACGCGATCGCGTAGTTGACCGGCATCGGCACGCGCTCGAGGAAGACGCCGATGATCGACACCGTGATCGCGGTCGTCAGGCCCATCCAGGACCAGCGCCGGCTCATCAGCTCGAGGCGACCATGCGGGCCGGCTGCGCCATCCATGACGATCGGGAAGAGGACCGCGCCCATCGTCGACGGGATCGCCGCTATGGCCCAGATCGCCACGATCGTCGGGACGACGATCTCTCGCGGCGCCAGGGCCACCGTCAGGCCGATCAGCGCGTACGAGAGATTCGAGATGAGGCGCGCGGTGCTGTACCACTTGACCGGCTGACCACGGCGCTGGAGGAACTGGCCGATCGGGATGGCCAGCGTGAACCCGGCGACCGCCGGGATCGACGTCAGGAGGCTGATCGTAAAGGCCGTGCCGCCGAGTCGGGCAACGAGGACCGGCAGGAACGGCGATGCCGAGTTGACCACGCCCATCGCGATCGAGTCCGAGCGCATGATCCGTGCGTTGTGGATGGTGTCCGACGCGGACGGGCGCCCCGGCCGGAGGCGCGACAGCGGAACGGAGGGGTGGGGCAGGGCGACGGGACGATTGGGGAGCAGGCGCATGGTCGGTTGGTGGGCAGTTAGAGTGACCGCCGATGGCCGGCGCCGACGCTGACCGACCGTCGCGGAGTCGGAGGTCGGGCGTGCGATCGGCGGTCATCATCGACGCCAGTGGGGCAGTAGGGCACGGCCGACAGGCCATCCGGGGCGTCGATCGCGGGCCGTGACACCGACCGAGTATCGGGACGGTCCCTGCCGCGTGTCAAACCAGATTGTCAACAATCCGTCGGGCGCGCTAGGCTGACGAGATGACGACGGCCCGGCCTCGACGCCTTCGTGTCGGGGTCGTCGGCCTCGCCCATTACCACGTCACCGGCTGGGTGGAGACCCTCGAGGGCTTCGCCGGCGAGCTCGAGATCGTCGCCCTGTACGACCCCGATCCCGACCGTGGCCGGACGCTCGCTCCCGCGCATCACGACCCCTCCCTGCGCCCCTCGCTCGGCAGCCGGTACCGTGACATCGCATTCGAGACCGACCTCGACGACCTGATCGACCGGCACGACCTCGACGTCGCCCTCGTCACCCTGCCGAATGCCGCCGCGCCCGCCGCGATCGCCCGCCTGGCGACCGCGGGGATCCACCTCCTGGTCGACAAGCCTGCGGCCCGAACGGCCGGTGAGCTGCGCGACGCCGTCTCGGTGGTCCGGGGCTCGGGCGTCCGGTCGGTCGTCGGGCTCACCCGGCGCTACGCCCCGGCGGCGCGTGCGGCGCGGACGCTCGTCGCGTGCGGCGACCTCGGCCGCCTCGTCGCCGCCGAGGCCGTGTTCGCGACGTCGTCCGTCATGGTCCGTGACCCGGCGAACGCCCTGTTCGACCCTGTGGCGAGCGGCGGCGGCATCCTGAGCTGGCTCGGGGTCCATGACATCGACGCACTGCTGTGGCTGTCGGGCGAGCCGATCGTCGAGGTCAGCGCGATGACCGGCGCGGTCGGCCACCCCGGGCTCGCGGTCGAGGACGTCGCGTCGGTCGCGGTCCGCTTCGCGGGCGGAGCGGTCGGGACGATCGCGCACGCGTACGCGCTGCCCGCTCGCGGATACCGCGGCCGGCTCGCATTGCACGGGCTCGACGCGTCGGTCGAGCTGGGTCTCGGCGACGATCTGGTCGTGCTGACCCGGGGCGCCGACGGGACCCTGGTCGAGGAGCGTCGCGACTTCGCGGGGCCCGCCGTCCCCGGGTATGGCGCCGGCGGCCGGGCGGCGGTCGTCGACCTCATCGGTGCGATCCGCGAGGGTCGCCCGACCGAGGCGCCCGTCGCGGCCCTCGTGCGCCCGCTCGAGGTGATCGACGCAGCCTACGAGAGCGCGCGGACCGGCCGCCACGTCCGTGTGCCACCTGCTTCGGGAGGGAGCGAATGACAGGGACACGGCACCGGGGGTACATCGACGCCAACGTCCAGGTCGGCCCGGTGGCAGGTGGCGCGCGCGGTGCGCCGATCGACGTGGTCCGCGGCGAGCGCCACGCGCATGGCATCCGGATCTCGCTCGTCCGCCATCGGACCGCGCTGCTCGCCGAGGCTGAGCTTGGCAACCGGATGCTGCTCGACGAGGTCGCCGACGATCCCGGTTTCGTCCCGATCGCGGTCCTGGCGCTCGACCGGACCGCGGACGTCGACCGGGCAGCGCCGCTCGCGTCCCGGGTCGGCGGGTTCTGGCTGGAGGGGCTCGTCACGCCGGGTCGCAGCCTGTCCGCGGAGCCCGTGGTCCGGGCCGCCGCCGCGACAAGCCGTCCGCTCTTCGTGCCGATCAAGGGCTGGGGGTCGTCGGCGGCGATCGGGGCCGCGACCGAGGGACTCGGCGTTCCGGTCGTCCTGACCGGCAGCCACTACACCACGTCGGTCGAGGACCTCGCGGCCGGCCGGCGATACGAGCACCTCTACTTCGACACAAGCTCGATGGCGCATTCCCGTGCGATCGAGACTGCGGTCGACGCGCTCGGTGCCGAGCGCGTCCTGTTCGGGAGCGGTTCGCCGTTCCGGGCCATCCAGTCGTCGATCAACGCGATCCTGGCGGCCGCGATCCCCGACGATGCGAAGAGGGCGATCCTGGCGGGCAACGCGGCACGTCTGCTCGGCCTCGGGAGCGCGGCCGTGGAGCTGACGGACATCGTCCGGCCTCCTCGGGCCTTCGACGTCCACACCCACACAGGGCCGATCCCGTGGGATGTCCCCGATCTCGGTGACGACGGACTCATGCCGGCCCTCGTTCGGGACAATGCGACGGGTTACGCGGTCGCCTCGAACGTGCTCGCCATCGCCGCCGACCTCGAGGCCGGGAATTGCCGCGCGATCGAGGCCTGCGCCCGGAACGACGGACTCCTCGGCTACCTCGTCGCCGATCCCAACGACATCGACGCGTCGCGCGAGATCCTCCGGAGATGGGGCGACGAGCCCGGCATCGTCGGGGTCAAGGTCCACACCGAGTGGTCCAAGCGGCACACCGGCAGCGCCGAGATCTCGGCACTGTTCGATGTCCTCGCCGAGCACGGCCGGCCGGTCAAGATCCACAACGACGGGCCCGACTGGGACCAGCACCTGCTCCGGATCGCCCGCAGGCACCCGAAGTTGCCGATCATCATCGCCCACGCGGGACTCGGGTTCCCGAACATCGAGGGCGCCCGGATCGCGACGCAGGCCGACAACATCTACGCCGAGATGTCGTCGAGCTTCGCCCAGCTCGCGACCGTCCGTGAGTTCCTGCGGATCATCCCGAAGGACAAGATGCTGTTCGGGACGGACGCGCCGCTGCTCGACCCGGCGTTCGTCCTCGGGACGTACCAGGACGCCGGCATCCCCGAGGCCGACCAGTCCGCCGTCTACTGGGACAACGCGGCGCGCCTCTTCGGCGTCAGTTGAGGGCCGGTCGGCCTCTCAGTCGTCCGACGGGTCGGTCAGCGGCATCATCCACTCCGGTGCGGGACCCATCACCCAGAAGACGTGGGCCGGCTCCTCGCTGATGACGCGGTTCCTGATGGTGAAGCCGGACGGCCAGTGGACGACGTCGCCGGCGCCGAACTCGAACGACCCGCTCTCTCCGTTGCCCTCCCAATCGGCGAGGATCCGTCCGGCCAGGCACAGATAGACCTCGTCATGGTCGCCGAGGTGCGGGATGCCCCCGGCCATGGTGTTGAGGTTCGGGTCGCCGGGGACGAAGGCCCAGCCGGCGTCGGCGCCCGGGTCGGACCAGAAGGCACCCGCGTAGAGCCGGTCCTGGCCGGACGACTCGGGTGTGACGAGGCGCACGGATCGCGACGTCGGGTTGTTGAGCTTCGCGTCGGCACGCGACATCGGGAAGACCCGGGGACGGGTGGACTGGGACATGGAGAGCCTCCTTGTCGGGCAACGCGGAACGCTGGCGGGTCAGAGCGGGTCAGATGTCGCGCAGGGCGTCGTCGAAGACATCGAGCGTCTTGTCGACGAGGGCGTCGGTATGGGCCGCGGACACGTACCAGTGCCCGCCCGGGATGGCCCGGACACCTCGCCTCATGAGCGCTGCGGTCAGCACTTCGCCCCGCTCGCCGTCGACCTCCAAGGTGTCCGCGAGAGACGCGACCGGCTGGTCGATCCCCAGGTGGACGTTGAACGAACCCGGCACGCCCTGGACGACGCTCTTGATGCCGCGTCGCCCGAGCGCCTCGGAGAACCCCGCGATCAGCCGGCCGCCGGCCCGCTCGATGGTCTCGTATGGCGTCCCTTCCTGGAGCGTCGACAGCGTCGCGACCGCTGCCGCCATCGACAGCGCATTCCCGTTGTACGTCCCCGGGTGGACGACCGGCCCGCCGCCGATCAGGCTCATCAGGTCGCGCCGCCCGGCGACCGCCGAGATGATGAAGCCGTTGGCCATCGCCTTGGCATAGGTCGCGAGATCGGGCGTGACGCCGAACAGCCCCTGGCCCCCGCCCAGACCGGCCCGGAAGCCGGACACGATCTCGTCGAAGATGAGCACGACGCCGCGCCGCGTGCAAACGTCGCGGAGCCCTTCCAGAAAGCCAGCCGCCGGCCGGATGTAACCGCGCCAGAGTGGCTCCGTCATGACCGCCGCCACGTCGCCACGGGCCAGCCGCGCCTCGACCGCGTCGAGGTCGTTCCACGGCAGGACCTCGGTGTGCTCGATGGCCGCCGGGTCCTGCCCCGCGGACGACGTGCGCGAGCGCTGGTCGCCGCCGGGGGCCACGTTCGGGCGGCCCGGCAGGCCGACGAAGACGCTGTCGAGCCAGCCGTGGTAGTGGCCCTCGAACTTGACCACGGTGTCGCGGCCGGTCGCACCCCGAGCGATCCGGAATGCGAGCTGGACAGCCTCGCTGCCGGTGTTGGCGAACCGGACCATGTCCGCACACGGCACGATCTCGGTCACGAGGCGCGCCGCCTCGTACTCCTCGACGGTCTCGCCGCCGAGCTGGACGCCGCGGCGCCAGCTGCCGCGTGACGGCCTCGATGACGACGGGCGCGTCGTGACCGAGGATGATCGGCCCAGCCCCCAGGTAGTAGTCGATGAGGCGATTGCCGTCGACGTCGAACAGCAGCGCGCCCTCGGCGTGATCGAGGACCAGCGCGGACGAGCCGAGCCGGTAGTCGCTGCTGGCGCCGCCGGGCAGCCAGCGCGATCCCTCGGCCATCAACCGCGCGGTTTCGTCGAAGGTGTGACTCGGGAACGCGGTCCTGGCCATGGCTGTCACCTCGTTGGCGCCGCGCCCAGTGGGGCGGCTGGGTCGGGCTGATCGAGTCGGATGCCGCTCAGGCTTCGGGGATGCGCAGGATCCGGGCTGCCGTGCCGCCCATCAGGGCGGCCATCTGGTCCGGGTCGAGGAACGGCGAGTAGCGCTCGATCGCGTCGCGCGACTGGCGGTAGGTACAGAACCGGTTCTGGAACGGCATGTCGGTGCCCCACAGCAGCCGGTCGGCGCCGATGTTCTCGACGAGTGCCTCGAGGACCGGCCGCGTAACCGTCCACGGGTAGTCGAACAGGTCGCCGATCCGGACAGCGAAGCTCACCTCGATGGTCAGGTTGGGACGGTCGCGGAACGGCTCCCACATCGCCTCCGGCAGCTCGATCCGGTCGCCGACCAGTGAAGTGCCGCCAATTGAAGCCGTGGGTCACGCTCGCCCGTGCGTCGGGGTAGCGGTCCGCCCATCGAGCCAGCGTCCAGAGCTCGTCGAGGAAGCCTTGACGAGGATCGGTGGCGCCGGGCGGCGCGCCGAGCGTGAAGAAGATCGGCACGTCGAACTGCGTCACCGCATCCCAGAACGGCCGCCAGGCGGGGCCGTCGAAGCCCGCCGCGCCCGCAAGGAGGTATGCGTACTCCGGGATGATCTTGAGCGCGTGGAGCCCGTGGGCCTCGATGGCTTCGCGCGCCTGGGCGATGACCGCGTCGGGCTCGCTCTCGATCCGCCACTCGTCGACCGGCGCCATCGAACGGAGGCGGTCGGGGTAGGCGCTGACACAGGCGGCCTGGTACTCGACATCCTTCGACAGCGCCGCGTCGACATGGAGCAGCGCCCAGTCGACGCCCGCGTAGTCCATGTCGGCGATGAGGTTGCCGGCGCTGTACTCGAGCGTGTTGGGCGGCAGGAAGACCTTGGTGTAGTCCTCGCCGTCGACCGTCCAGACCAGACGTTCCCGGTCGTGGTCCACCCGGAGATCGCGGTTGGTCGCGAGGCGGACGGTCCCGTCGGGCGCCGTCTCGAGGAGGAGCGTGGAGTCGCCCGGCGCCCGATCGCGGACGCGAAAAGCCGGCTGGTGGTGCCGGGCGTAACCCCATTGCCACAGCGCCATGTGATCGGCCACGGTCGGGTGACCGGCGAGCGTGTCGGGCGCGCTGAAGCAGTAGGCGTGCGAGTCGACGATCGGCGTCATCGGCGCAGGCGGTAGGCCTCCGGCGGCGTCGCCGAGGGCACGTTCCAGGCGAGCAGCTGGTCACCGGGCAGGTTGTTCGCGACGTACGGGCCGTCGAGGAGCCGCGGCGCGACCGGCAGCGAGTCGTAGGTGACGCTGCGTGACAGGAGGAACGGCTCGGCATATGACGTCTCGGCATGCATCCCGTGGCGTCCGTCGCGCGCCTCGACGACCTTCCGCGCGAACTGGCCCTCATAGCCCTGGCTGACGTACTGATCGAACGCCTGGACCTTGCGCTCGATGACCGAGGTCGTGTCGATGTAGAAGTCGGCGACGAGGCCCGGCGTGTCGATGTTCGAGCGGGTGTCCATCGACTGGTCCATGAGGAAGAAGAAGAGCTCCTTCGTGTGATGCGGCTCGACGCCGTCGACCTGCGGGATCAGCGTGGTGGCCTCGTGCATCGCCCGCGTGGCGTAGATCCCGGCGAACGCGTTCGAGTCGATCAGGTAGGGTCCGACCGGGTAATGGGTCAGGATCACGTCCGGCCGGTAGCGGACGATGACGTGGGCGAGGGTCGTGATGCGCTCATCGGTGGCGTTGAAGAAGTCGCGATCCCAGGACATGAACTCGGTGTTGGCGATGCCGATGATGCGTGCCGCGCGACGGACCTCCTCGCGTTTGAACTCGGCGTACGCCTCGTAGCTCACCGGCTCGTCCGAGTCGGCTCCCTCGCCGACGGTCAGATAGTGCGGATGCATCCGGATGCCGTCGCTCAGGACGACCGCCGTCAGTTCGTCACCGCGGTCGGCGTGGACGGCCATCGTGCCCGCGGCTTCCGTCGCGACGTCGGCCGGGTGGGCATAGATGCCCATGATGCGCAGGGGTTCGCCCACGTGCGGGTGCTCCTTTTCGGGGATGGGTCAGCCGTCCTTGGAGCCTCGCGGATCCAGGGCATCGCGCAGGCCGTCACCGACGAAGTTGACGGACAGCACGAAGACCACGGTGAAGATGGCCGGCGGGATCCACTGCCACGGGTTGCGCTCGAGTGTCGTGATCGATCGGGCGGCATTGAGCATGTTGCCCCAGCTCGCGGTCGGCGGCTGGACCCCGAGGCCGAGGTAGCTGAGGCCGGCCTCGATCAACACCGCGGACGCGACGCCAAGGCTGAGGAAGACGAGCAACGGCGCCGTCGCGTTTGGCAGGATGTGCCTGGTCACGATCTCCGTATCCGACAGGCCGACGACGCGGGCTGCCGTGGCGTAGTCGGATTCGCGTATCAGCAGGAACTGCCCGCGGACGATCCGGCAAGGCACCGTCCAGGTGATGAGGCCGATCATGATCATCATGTTGACGATGCCCGGGCCCAGGACGGAGACCGCGATCAGCAACAGGATGATCGTCGGGAAGCTCATGAAGATGTCGACGACGCGCATGATGATCATGTCCGCCCTCGGGTAGAAGCCGGCGATCGCGCCGAGGATCGTGCCGATGAGGGCCGAGAAGACCGTTGCGATCAGTCCCACCGCGAGCGACACGCGACCGGCGACGAGGGTGCGGGCGAATACGTCGCGGCCGTTCCGGTCGGTCCCGAACCAGTGCTCCGGAGACGGCGGCTTGTTGGCCTGCCCGAGGTTCTGCTTCAACGCCTCGGCCTCGTTGCCGACGATGGCCAGGATGACGAGGATCGCGATCACGATCACGCCGATGACGGCCATCCGATGCTTCGAAAAGCGGCGCAGGGTCCGGACGATCGGTCGCTCGGCCGGGCGCCCGACGAAGGTCGCCGTACCCGGGAGTGCCTGGGGCTGGCTCTGCGTGGTGGTGGCCATCAGCTGTATCGCACGCGCGGATCGGCGACGGCATAGGCCACGTCCGTGGCCAGGTTGGCGAGAAGCACGAAGACCGCCACCACCAGGCTGAGCCCCATGATCATCGGATAGTCGCGCTGGGAGACGGCCTCGACCATCATGTTGCCGAGGCCCGGCCAGCTGAAGACCGTCTCGATGATGACCGCGCCGCCGACCAGCTCGGGCAGCGACAGCCCGATGATCGTGATGATCGGGATGAGGGCACTCCGGAAGGCGTGGCGCGCGATCACGACACGGGACGGGAGACCCTTGGCGACGGCCGTCGTGATGTACAGCGAGCCGAGCACCTCGAGCATCGACGAGCGGGTGTAGCGCATGAGGATCGCCACGTAGCCGACGCCGAGGATCATGGCCGGCAGCGCCAGGTGTCCCGCGAGGTCCGGGATCGAGAACGGCGCCCCGGCGGTGACCATGCCGCCGATGGGGAAGACGTGCAGGATCAGGCCGAAGATATAGAGCCCGCCCAGCCCGAGCATGAACGACGGGATCGAGACGCCAAGGAAGGCGATACCCGTCAGGGCGTAGTCGGTCTTGGAGTACTGCCGCAGGGCCGACAGCACCCCGAGCGGGATGCCCACGAAGATGCCGATCAGCAGGGCCGTCCCCATGAGCAGGAGGGAGGCCGTCAGCCCGCTCCGGACCGTGTCGAGGACCGGCAGGCCCGCGCCCTGGAGCTTGTACCCGAGATTGCCCTGGATGGCCTCGGCCAGCCAGTGGACATACCGGATCGGGATCGGCTGATCGAGTCCGTATCGGGCGATGATGATCTGCCGCATCTCCTCGTTGCCCTTGAGCTCGGGGCGGATGAAGGCCGACACCGGGTCACCGGGCGCCCAGGCGAGGAGCAGGAACACGAGGATCGTGATCCCGAAGAAGATCGGGATCGCGATCAGCAGCCGGCGGATGATGTACGTGACCAAGGTGACTCCGCGCTGAGTTGCGCGAAGGGGCGGGACCGGTGGCCCCGCCCCTTGCGACGGTCGCGCTGCCTACTGTCGGGCGAATGCTACTGCTGGACGAACCAGGTCTCAGCCGCCTTGTAGTAGTTGCCCATGCCCGGGCCGGGTGTGCTGACGAAGTTGTGGATCTTGTCGCTGATGAACCAGTACCGGGTGGTGGCCCACAGGTTGATGAACGGCTGCTCCTCGGCGTCGATCTTGCAGACGTTCTGGATCGCCGTCGTGCGCTTGGCCGCGTCGAATTCGGTCCCGACCGCGTCGAGGGCCGCGTCCATCTCGGCATTCTCGTAGTGGTAGCCCTTCCAGCCGTTGCCGCCCTTTGGCCAGGCGTTCTTCGAGCTGAGGGTGCCGATGCCGTAGCCGCCGGCGGCCCCGCCGCCGTCGCCACCGATCATCGACATCGTGGAGTTGCCGTCGTCATAGAACTTCTTGCTCCATGCGGCACTGTCCATCTGCGTGATCTTGACCTTGATGCCCACGTCGGCCAGGTTCGACTGGATCGCGGTCATCGCGTCGAGCGAGCCCTGATCGCCGTAGTAGGTGTCGAAGTCGAGCTCGCCCCACTTCGATGGGTCGACGCCCGCCTCGGTCAGCAGCGACTTGGCCTTCGCCGGATCGAAGGCGTAGGTGTGGACGTCCGGCGGGTTGAGCGTCGGATCGAGGTACAGGCAGTTCAGCAGGGTCGGATCGGGGATGTGATAGATGTTCTGCAGGATCGACTTGCGGTCGATCGCGTACAGGAACGCCTGGCGGACCCGCTTGTCGGCGAAGTCCTTGTTCTTGAGCGGGTTGAGGACGATGTCCAGGTCGACACCTGACGGCCCCGGCAGCACGGTGCTCTTCGCGATCCCGTTCGCCCTCTCGACCTCGTCGGCGGTGACGTAGGTGTAGTTGATCTCACCGGCCTCGAACGCCAGCAGCGCTGAGGTGGTGTCCTTGAACTCGCGCCGGATGATCCCGTCGAGGTGCGGCTTGGCGCGCCAGTAGTTGTCGTTGCGCGACAGCTCCATCGACTGGCCGGCGCTGTACGCCTTCACGATGAAGGGGCCGGTGCCGATCGCCTTGCCGGGCGTCCGGAAGTAGTCGTTCTTCTCCATCGTCGCGGGATCGATCCCCTGGAGCGACGACTTCTGGAGGATGAACAGGTCCATGATGTTGTACGGCAGGAGCGAGTTCGGCGCGATCGTCTCGATCGTGACCGTCAGCGGATCCGGGGCCTTGACGCCGACGAGGTCGGTCGTCGTGCCCTTGGTGACGTCCTCGGCACCGACGATGCTCTTCATGCTGCCACCCGGGTAGCACGGGCCGACCTTCGGGTTCAGGCACAGCTCGAAGGAGAACTTGACGTCAGCCGACGTGAATGGCGTGCCGTCCGACCACTTGATGCCCGGATGGAGCTTGAACGTCCAGGTCTTCTGGTCCGACGAGACGTCCCACGAGTCGGCGAGCTCGGGGACGAGCGGGCCGTACTGGCCGGAGAACGGGTTCTTCGAGACCGTGTTCGGCACCACGCTGTAGGTGACGAGGTGCTCCCAGATGAAGTGCAGGAACTCGTAGTCGCCGCCGGCGCTCATCGGGTTCATGTTGTCGACGCCGACGCAGCACGGGCCGACGAAGGCGCCGGTGAACGTGCCACCGTCCGGGCCCGACATCGAGACGCGGGTCACCGGGGAGGACGGGGTTCGTATCGCCGCCCGCGGCGCCGCTGGCGGAGGGACTTGCGGCCGCCGAGGCGGCGGCGGATGCGGCGGCCGATGGTGCGGCCGATGGGGGCGGCCGATGGGGCGGCCGATGGGGCCGCGGATGCGGCAGTGCTGGCGGGTGGTGTCGGGCTCGTGGCGGCCGTGCCACACGCCGTGACAAGCAGAGACGAGACCACCAACATCAGTAGCGCGGTCTGGCCTCTCGCCCATCGAGTTCGGAGCATGCTGGTCCTCCTCCTATGCACCGGAACGAGGCCAGGGAAACCTCGTCAAGCGCAGAGGCTAGCATAAGGTGGTCGCGCAGTCGGGCTGTAATATCGGCGCCGTGTTCGACTCCCAGTGAACGGTCGCGCCCCCGCGCGGAATGGAGGGATCGGCTGCCACCTCGGCTTCGTCTGCTCTGTATCGGTGGCCACCCGGCCGACACCTTCGACGGCGCCGGCGGGACGCTCGCCCATCACGTCCGGGACGGCGATGAGGTGACGGTGGTCGCGCTCACGGCCGGCACACGGATCCACGACGTCGTCATCTCGGATGCGATGCGCGCTCGCGACCGGATCCCGGAGGCAGACGAGCTCGGTGCGTTGATGGCCGAGCGGGCCGAGGTCAAGGCCGACGAAGTCAGGCGGGCGTGCAGCTTCCTCGGGATCACCGACGTCCGGTTCTTCGGCTATGACGACGCGGTCCTGACGCTCCGCGAGGAGCTGATCCTGCGGATGGCGTCGCTCATCCGTGAAGTCCGACCCCACGTGATCATCACCCACCACCCCAACGAGCTTGGCGAGTACGGCAACCACCACGCCATGACCGCACAGCTCGTCCTGAACGGGATCGGCGCCGCTCACGGCGTCGGGATGGGGGATCCCAACCCGCCCCATCGCGTCGCCCAGGTGTTCTTCACGACCCACGCGCTGGTGATGCCGTCCAATGTCATGTCGGGGCCCCTCGCCTGGTATCCGGACCTCATCGTCGACATCACGGACGTCGTCGAGGCAAAGGTCCGGGCGCTCGACGCCATGCGCAGCCAGCAGTACGGCGGGGACTACGCGCGCAAGACGATCGAGATGGTCGACGGTGCGATGGGCTCGGCCGGGGGCGTGGCCTATGGCGAGGGGTTCATGACCTACCTGCCCAACGTCAGCCGGACGTTCCCGGTGTCGGACTGGCTGCTCCAGCGGGCGTCGGAATTGGAAGCCGCCCTGATGCGCCGGCGGACGCGGATCATCGCAACGGCGGTCGATCTCCCGGAGTGATCGTGTCGCGGGCGCGGCGGGCGCGGCGGGCGCGGCGGGCGCGGGGCGGCGGGGCGGCGGGGGCGTTGGGCGGGGGCCGCTGGGCGGGCCGATAGGCGCGGACGCGGCCGTTGCGTCGCAGCGGTTGCAGGGCCGCCGACCCGTTGGCCGGTGCGCGCCGATCTATGCGTCCCAGTCTTATCTGGGCCAGTAGAAAGGCCTCAACAGCGTTCGGGCCGACGAATGTGCGCTCGTCGCCCACCGGCCGAAGGGGGCGCGACGCTCGATCGGGTCGTTGCGCCGCCTGAACTGATCAAGATAAGCCTGCCAGTCATGACCGTCGTGGCAACGCGAGGCACCGGCCCGCCTTTCGCGTCCGCGATCGTTGTGGGCCGTTGGCCCGCCAGACACGCATCGCAGTCCTATCCGGCCGGGAAGAGCGACCCTCAACGGCGGTCGGGGCGGTCGGGGCGGTCGGGGCGGTCGGGGCGGTCGGGGCGGTCGGGGCGGTCGGGGCGGTCGGGGCGGTCGGGGCGGTCGGGGCGGTCGGGGCGCTCCGCCGTGGACCTATCCGCGGAGCGTCTCGAGCAGCCGGATCGCCTCGTTCGCCATGCGCTCACCCTCGCCCGGGCGGATGTATCGCCAGCCGCCATCGACCTCGTACGCACCGTCGGCGAAGGCAGCCTCGGTCGGGATGTACTGGAGCGTGTTGTCGTTGTAGGCAGCCACCAGCGTGTCGGCGAAGGGCGAGGCCGCCCGGACCCGCAGCCCGTGCTCGAGGAAGACCTCGCCGGGCAGGACGACGATGCCCAGCGACGGCCCCAGGCGGATGGTGACCATCCGCGCTTCGGCGAGCTCGCCGAGCCGGCGCGCCACGACCAGCCTGTCGCCGATGGCGACGATGTCGGCCGACCCGGTGCCGCGGGCAGCCGCGTCGAGCTGCGCCTCGAGCTCCGCGACCGGCATCGGGTCGAGATCGAGCCGAAGCGAGGACTGGGCGACGCGGATGTCTCCCGCTTCGACCGGGTGGGCGGTGCCGAGTGCCTCGATGACGCCACGGGCGAACCGTTCGCCCATCGCGACGGTGTCCTCCCAGGGCGTTCCGGACACCCACTTGCCGGTGCCCTGGTCGCCGGCACAGCCCTGGAGGAAGACGCACGTCAGGCCGGATCCGTCCTCGACCTTCGTCCGGCCGTGCCCGACGAGATCGGCCGACACGTTGGTCGGGTAGCCGAGGCCGGACGCGGTCGGGTGGCAGCTGTACGACAGGATCGCCCCGATCGGTCCGCCGTCCGGGCGGTCGAAGCGGATGACCCTGACCTCCGGGTCGATGAGGCCCTCGGGCAGGTCCCGCAGCTCCTGCGGCGGGCGGCCGTAGCGATGGACCGTCCGCCCGTCCGGCAGCTTCGGCCTGCGATTCCCCGCGACGCGCTCGACGAGCCCGCGGCCGACGGCGACCCGGGCCGGGCTGGCCACGTCGGTGGCTTCGGCGACGGCCTCGGCGACCGCCGTCTCGAGCGACGCGGCGTAGTCGTCGTCGTGGAGCCGCAGGCCATACGGCCGAAGCAGCTCCTGGAGGTCCGAGCTGATGTAGGGCGCGCTGTGGCTGTGCGACACGTTGAGGACGACACGGTCCGCCGGCAGACCGGTCCGCGCAGCGACCGCCTCGCGGATCGCCCGGTGGGACGCCTCCAGGAGCCCGCACAGGTCGAGGCCGACGAGCGCGACGCTTTCGCCGTCCGACTCGAGGACGACCGCGGTCGCGCTGAGCGGATCCCAGATCTCGGTGACCGCCGTGAACAGGCCGAGGCTCGACGGCGTCCCGAGCGGCTGGGTGATGTCACGACGGGCGAAGCCGGCCCGCAGGGTCACCGCGTGAGCTCGGACGGGTCGAACCGGTCCGAGGAGCCGGTCGGCCGCCAGCCGAGGATCTCCTTGGCCGGCGTCGTGTCGCGCCAGCGGGTGCTGTTCTCGGAGATCGCGTCGAAGATCCCGAACTTGACGTCGGCCGGCGCCGACAGGCACCGGTCGATCATCTGCACCGCGTCCTCCTGGGCGAGGAAGCCCGGGAAGTGGCGGACGAGCATCGGCCGGTTCTCCTTGAGGACCGCACCGAGGCGGATGACCAGCACGCTCATCGGCGTCGTATCGGAGAACCAGCGTGCGGCGGCCTCGCCGAACAGCTTGGCCGCGCCGTACGGGCTGTCCGGACGCGGTGGCGTCCTGTAGTCGAGCAGCTCCCATCGGGGCAGGTCCCGCTCGCCGGCCGCCAGCCGTCCGTACGGCAGGCTGTCATCCCATTCCCAGCCGCACATCGTGCTGCCGGTGCTCATGACGACGACGCGCCGGACAGTGCCGGCTTCGGCCGACGCCCGCAGGACGTTGATCGTCCCGCCGGCCGTGACGTGGAAATGGTCGTCCCAGTTGTCGTCGTTCTTGGTCTCGCCGGCGAGGTGCAGGACCATGTCCTGGCCGGCGACCGCCCGCCGAACGGCCTCGAGGTCGGTGATCGGTGCCTCCGTGTACGGGATGCCAGGGACGGCGTGGCGGCTCAGGCCGCTGAACTCGTACCGGTCGGCCAAATTCCCCAGGACGAGGCCACCGATCAGCCCACTCGCCCCGGTCACCAGTACCTTCGGCTTGGTCATGTCGTGACCTCCCATGCGAACCGGACTCGACCGGCGACCGTTACTCTATCGGCCGGCCCGGTCCCGGGCGGCCCGACGCTGGAGGCCACGGTGACGACTCGCCAGCTCGTCCGTGCCGCGCGAATCGCGAACGCGACGCTCGATGGCTGGCTGTCCGACGCCGTCGTCGAGATCGTCGACGGCCGCATCGCATCGGCCGGCAGCCCCGCCGACCTGCCCTCGGACATCACCTCGACTCACCAGGTCCACGACCTCGGCGACGTGTCGCTCCTGCCCGGCTTCATCGAGACGCACATCCACATGCACTTCCCGGCGGCACCGGACTATCGCGAGATCGCGACGCCGGAGCCGGTCGAGCGCTCGATCATCCGAGCGACCGAGGCGATGCGCCGGCTGCTCCTGTCGGGCGCGACCACGGCGCGGGACACCGGTTCGCGGATGGACGTGGCACTGGCGATCCGCTCGGCCCTGCGCGACGGCGTTACCGCGGGCCCCCGTCTGCTGGTGGTCGGGTCGCCGATCACTACGACCGCCGGTCACTACTGGTTCCTCGGCGGGGAGGCCGACACGACCGAGGCTGTCGTCGCGCGCGTGCGCGAGCGGAAGAAGGCCGGGGTCGACGCGATCAAGCTGATGGCGTCCGGAGGTGGCTACACCCCGACCTCGAACCCGCGATCGGAACAGTACGCACCCGAGACCATGCGCGCCGCCGTTGCCGAAGCGCACCGCCTGGGCCTGCCCGTCCTGGCCCATTCGCTGACCGCGGCCGCCAACCGCATCTCCGTCGAGGCGGGCGTCGACACGATCATCCACGGCGGCGTCTGGTGGACCGACTACCGGGTCCGCGACCGGGCGTACGACTACGACCCGACGGTCGCCGACAAGATCGCCGAACGCGGGATCTGGGTCGACCCGACGATCGGCGAGATCGAGCTCCATCGCGAGCATCACGCGGCGGGGCGAGCCGACATGCCGGAGTTCGGCCACTGGGCCCTGCCCGACGTGCCGAGCGAGCTCGAGCCGCGGCTCACCTTCATGCGCGACATGGCCGACCGCGGGGTCCGGTTCATCGGCGGGATGGGCATGGGCATGCCGATCGTGACCTTCGATTCGGTCGCCTGCAGCGCCCAGGCCTACGAGCGCCTCCTGGGGTTCGAGCCCTGGCGTGCGATCGCCAGCATCACGGTCGATGCCGCTGCGGCGCTCGGCCTCCGGGAGACGGCCGGGGCGATCCGGCCGGGCCTGGCCGCCGATCTCGTCGCGGTCGAGCGCGACCCGATCGCGGACCTCTCGGCGCTGCGACGGGTCCGAGACGTGTTCCAGGCCGGGCGGCCGATCGTGCGGGACGGGCGGCCGCTGGTCTGACCCCGGCGCAGGCGAGATCGCCCAGTGGCGACGGACCGAGTCAGCCGCCGGATGCGAACGCCGCGATGACGGCCTCTGCCGCGGCGAGGTCGAGGTTCTCGGGGTCGAGACGGAGGATGCCGTCGTCGGCGTCGTGATCGCCGACCATGATGACCGGGTCGTGCGTGGCGAACCGGACGACGAGCTCGACGGCGGTCTGCTCGTACGCGACCGGGTCGACGGTCACGATCGTCATCGGGACGGGCCGTCCGTCAGCCTGCGTCGGCGTCGTTCGAACGGACAGCCCCGGGATCCCTGCCAGCCCGGCGGCGAGGTGCTCCGTCACAGCGGCCCAGCGAGCCGCCTCGGCCGCCTCGTCGCGCGCCGCGTACCGCTCGAGCGCGACCAGAAGCCCGACGATCTCCTCCTTGCCGGTCTTCATCGACCGCCCGATCCCGTGAGCCGGCGGCCGGGCGATGACGCCCTGCTCGACAAGCGAGCGGCGGGACCAGGTCGAGGGGAGCACGTCCATGTCCTGCTGCTGGAGCCCGACCGATACGAGCAGGTCGGCGCGCCCGGCGAGGAAGCCCGACGCCTGCGGGCCACGGATTGTCTTGCCTCCACTGAACGCGACGAGGTCGGCGCCCGCGGCCACGAACCGTCGCAGGTTGCTCCGCGGAGGCAGGTTGACCGATGCGTCGACGAGGACCGGCAGCCCGTGCGCGTGGGCGGTGGCGACGAAGTCCTCGATCGACAGCCCATCGGCCTCGGCCTGACCGTGATAGAACGCACCGGCGGCGGCCGGCCCGATGGCCGCCTCCATCTCGGCGACGCTCGCGCAGCCGACACCCCCGAACTCGACGAGACGCGCGCCCGACGCGCGAACGAGGTGGTCGTACGGGTTTCGATGTGCAGCCTGGACGACGATCTCGGCCGGCGACGATCCAGTATCGGGCAGGCGCTCCATGAGGTCGGGGTCGAGCCGGGCGAGGATCGCGGCCGCACCGAGCGTCAGCCCCGCGGCCGCCCCGGAGGTGACGTAGCCTGCCTCCGCGCCCGTCACGGCGGCGATCCGCCGGCTGGCGATCTCCTGCAGGTCGCCGATCCGGACGAACGACTCGGCCGCGGCGGCCATCGCGGCGACGACCTCCGGTTCCATCAGCGTTCCGCCCGCGAGGGTGGCGCAGCCGCGGGCGTTGATCAGCGTCCGGACGCCGAGCTCGTCGTAGATGGTCATGCGGCCTCTCGGTGGTGTGTACGATCGCGACTGTGACGAGGACCATCTTCGCGGGTGGACGGCTGATCGACCCGGCGGCCGGCGTCGACGATCGACGTGACGTCGTCATCGAGGCTGGTCGGATCGCCGACGTCGTCCCGACCGGCAGCGTGGCGCCAGCCTCCGACGACCGGGTGGTCGACGTCAGCGGGCTGATCGTGACGCCCGGCCTGATCGACCTCCACGGTCACTGGTCCGACACGAGCCCGTATGGCATCGACCCGCTCGTCAACCTGGCCGGCGGCGTGACGACGGCCATCGACGCGGGGACCACCGGCTTCTCGAACTTCACGTCCTTCCGCCGGCACACGATCGAGCCGGCACCCGTCCGCGTGCTGGCCTTTCTCCACGTCGCGGCCGCGGGCCTGGTCACGACCCTGGTCGGCGAGCTGCACGACATGCGCCTGGCCAGGCCGCGCGAGACCGCGGCGGTCATCGCGGACCATCGCGACATCCTGGTCGGCGTGAAGGTGCGCCTCGGGACGGAGCCCTGCGGCGGGAACGTCGCGGACGCCCTCGACGCGGCGCTGGAGGCTGCGGCGCTCGCCGGAGTCCCGCTGATGGCCCACATCTCGAACGGCGCTGACGTCGCGACGACTCTCGAGCGGATGCGACCGGGCGACATCGTCACCCATGCGTTCACCGCGTCCGGGACAGGGATCCGCGGCGGCGACGGCCGGATCCTGGCCGAGGCGCATCGCGCGGTCGAGCGCGGCGTCCGGTTCGATATCGGCCACGGCTGCGGAAGCTTCTCGTGGGAGGCCGCCGACCAGGCGCTCGCCGAAGGCGTTCGGCCCGACTCCATCAGCACCGATCTCCATCGCTACTCGATCGAACGACCCGTCGTCGACCTGCCGACGACGATGTCGCGCTTCCTCGAGCTCGGGCTGTCGCTCGCCGAGGTCGTTGAAGGCCACGACTATCGGCCCCGCGACGATCGTCGGGCGGCCGGAGCTCGGGACGCTGCGTGCCGGCGGACCCGCCGACGTCGCGGTCCTGCGCCTCGTCGACGAGCCCCGCGACCTGCCCGACGCGCAAGGCGTGCGGCGGACCGTGCGCCGGCAGCTCGAAGCGGTCTGGACGATGGCCGGCGGCGTTCTCCACGCCGCGAGCGAGACGGCCGTCGACCTCCGTCCGCTCAACGACGCCGATCGCGAGGTCGACTGCTCGGTCCCGATCTGACGGCTCGCCGCACGATCGGCGCGATCACGCTAGCTCCGGTCCCGGAGGCGCAGCCAGTGGAGCTGCGTGCCGTCGACCGCCGTCGGGTAGGCGTGGAGGACGACGGCAAGGTCGCCCGACGCGAGCACGGCCACGTCCGGGTACCCGCAGACGCTGCCGGGCTCGTGGCGCGCGTCCGGGTCCGCGGCGTACAGCTGGCCCGCGAACGTCCACGACTCGCCGCCGTCCTCGCTCACGCTGAGGCTCACGCCGCGCAGTGTCGGGTCCTCGTCGCGATACGCGCAGGCGACCGCGCCCGAGCGAAGGCGGAACAGCTTGATGTTCGACGCGAGGAACGGCGTCGGCCGGATCGGCGACCAGGTGCGTCCGTCATCGCTCGAATGCGAGAACACGCTCTGGCGCGTCTGGTGCTCGCGGATCACGGCCAGGAATCGGCCGTCATCGAGCCGGATGACATCGATGTCGCTGTAGTCGCGGCCTTCAGCCTCCGCGATGACCGTCGGCGGCCCGATCTGGTCGCCGGCGGGGTCGCTGACGCTCACCCCGGCATGCCAGCCGGCGTCGCGGCCGCGAGTCCCCATGACCGCCCACAGCAGCCGCCCGTCGGAAAGGCGATGCGGGTTGCTCGCACCGTAGAGCTCGGTCCACTCCGGGAACAGCCGGATCTCGGGCGACAGGTCCGACCAGCTCTCGCCGGCGTCACGCGTCGTCGTCGATGCCACGAACCAGCCGGTCATCGGCTCGGTGCCGCCGATCGAGAGGTCGATCTGGATCCGCCCGAGCATCAGCTTGATGTCGTCATCGGCGATCCGCGCGAAGCCACCCATCGCCAGGCAGAACCAGCCGGGCTCGGCATACACGGCCACGGGTTCGGACCACGTCGCCCCGTCGTCGTCGGAGCGGGTGACCATCAGTGCCGCCTGGTTCCCCAGCTCGACACCGACGACGTGTGAGTAGGTCAGGAGCAGGCGCCCGGTCGATTCGACCTTCGCCAGGCTTGCGGCGGAACGGCGGCCGAGCGGGGCGTCGCGCGAAGAGCGTCTTCGCGTCGATGAGCTCGAGTGGTCCGCCGGCGGCGAGACGCGGACGCGGATCGGCCATCGTGTCCTCCCTGTCCCGGTCAGAGGAGCTCGCGCGGGATCCGTTCGACCCACCGCCGACTCACGGGTGGCTCGTCGTCGACGCTGACGACGAGGTCGATGGTGACGTCGAAGTCGGTGGCCGTGCCCGCCATGATCGTCTCCGCGCGGCTCTCGACCCTGTGTCCGTCGCGGCTGCTCGCGCATCGATGCGCGGCCGCGCACCACGGCGTGCGCTGGATCGCGCGGATCGACCTCGCACGTGCTCCGGGCGTTCCGCTCGATGGTCGTGCCGTCCGGGGTCACGTGGACGGTCCGGAGCCCGATCTCGGACGCGACACGACCGGTCAGCGCGTCGCGGGTCACCGTCCAGCGCGCCGGGGGATCGAAGGCTGAGGCGTGACGGGCTGCCACGGGCGACGGAGCGAACGCCGGTGGAGCGATCGGACCGTCGTCGGGCACGACCGGCAGGACGATCCTCGATCGCGCCTCGCCCGACCGGTGGACCTCGAGGGTCGCCGGTGACGGGGTCGGCCAGACGTTGGGCAAGTCGGCACCGGCGACCGCCACGCGGATCCGATGCCCGGCTGCGAACCGCCAGCCGGTCGCGTCGATGTCGATGCTGAGCGGCACCACCTCGCCCGGAACGAGCGGCTGCGGATCGGTGAGCGACGAGCGGCGTGTGCCATTGAGCATGCCCTTGGCGACGAGGTGCGACGTCCCGTCGGGGGCGACGTCGGACAGGCTGACCGCGACGCCGAGGACGTCGGCGCTCGAGGCGACATGGAGGTCGGCCCGGGCGCGTCCGAGGATCGACAGCGTCGACTCCAGCGGTGCTGTCGTCCAGGTCAGTGACAGCGCCTCGTCCGGACGCTGGTCGACGGTCAGGCCGAAGGGGACGCCGCCCGACCACAGCCCGTTCGTGACCCCGACCGTCGGATCGACCACGAGCCGATCAGGTCCGGGATCGACGGGATCGGCCGGATCGACGGGACCCGCGGGGTCCCCATCCCGCGCGCCCTCCCACAGGCGACCGCCCGGCCCGAGCTCGAACCAGCGCTCGGTCGCGCCCGCGGGCGGCCAGGCTCGCTTCGGCGCGCCAGCGGCCGGCACTCTCCATCCGGTCCGGCGCCAGCGACCCGGCTTCCTGCATGAACACCACGATGGCCGGCTCGTCACCGATCCCGTCGTCGCGCCCCCGGCACCACACGTCGAGCCACCGGACGACGTCGCGGAGGTGGTCGATCCGGGGTCCCGGGATGCCGGCGTCCGGGTAGCGGTGGTCCCACGGACCGATCGAGCAGCCGCTTCGGTCCGGGGAGGCGCTCGAACAGGCGGATCGGCGGGTTCGGGTAGCCATCGCGCCAGCCGCCGATCAGGAACGTCGGGCAGACGATGCGGTCCGCGATGTCACCGACCGATCCCTGACGCCAGTACGGACCGTCGACCTGATGGTGGAACCAGGCAGAAGGTACGGCTCGTCCTCGGCGACGTGGCGTTCCCAGATCTCGCGCGCGCCATGGCCCGAGAAGGTCGGGTCGGTCGGCATCGCGTTCCAGGCGACCATCCGCGTCCCGTAGTAGCCGACGTCGTAGTACATCCGCATGAGACCGCCCCGGTAGTGGCAGTCGTCGGTGTACCGGTCGTCTGTGAAGTCGACCGGGATGATCGAGGTCAGATGCGGCGGCTGGAGGGTGGCGACCTGGAGTGCGGTGAACCCGCCGTACGAGATCCCGATCATGTTGACGTGGCCGTCGCACCATGGCTGCGCGGCCATCCACTCGATCGCGTCGTAGCCGTCCTGCTGCTCCTGCGCGACGTATTCGTCGACGGCATGACCCTCGGACCCGCCCGTGCCACGGATGTCGACCCGGGCGAGGATGTAGCCGTTGCGCGGCAACTCGAGGTAGTGGCGCACGGCGCCGGTCGGGTCGACCTCGTCCTTCCGGTAGGGGAGGTACTCCATGACCACTGGGAGCGGCTCGGTCGGGAGGTCCGCGCTGCCGTCGGCTCCTTCGCCGTTGTCGGGGACGTACAGGTCCGCCGCCAGTCGCACGCCGTCGCGCATCGGGATCGGCACGTCGCGGACGAGACGGACGCCATCGCCGGCGCGGAGGACCTTCACGGTCGGTCGCTCGCCCGGCTCAGGCCGGGATCGTGTCCTGGCCGCGGGTCGGCTTCGGCCGCGGCGGCGTCGGCTGGACGCGCTGGCCGCCCTTCAGGATGAACCGCGTCCTGCGCAGGTCGGTGATGTCCCGGTCGGGCGCGCCATCGACGATCAGGACATCGGCCGCGAGACCCGGCCGGAGGATGCCGGTCTCGCCCTCGATGCCGAGGTGCCAGGCGGCACGACCCGTCGCGTAATGGATGACGTCGCCCGGATCCATCCCGACCCCGACCCAGGCCTCGAGCTCGATGAACAGCTCCTCGCCGAAGTCCGTGAAGTTGATCCCGACGTCGGTGCCCGGGACGAGGGTCACGCCCGCGTCCGTGAGCGCGCGCGCGTTGGCGTACCAGTCCTCGCGCGTCATCGCGCCGGGGTTGGGCTGGAGCTCGCTGAGTGGCTTGCCGGTCTCGACCTCGTAGCGAGTCCCTGCCGAGATCGTCGGGATCGCCCGGGTCCCACGCTCGGCCATGCCGCGGGCGACCGTCTCGTCGAACGCCCATTCCCAGTTCTCGCCGAGCATCGTGCAGTGCTGGATCGAGTCGATGCCGGCCTTCGATGCGTTGTCGATGCCGGGCACGCCGTGCGCGTGCGAGGTGACCCTCTTGCCGAGGCGGTGCGCCTCATCGACCGCGGCGGCGAGCTCCTCGACCGAATACGACGCATGGCGCGAGTCCGTGCCGGGCGTGAGGCCGCCACCTGTGGCCATGATCTTGATCCCGTCGGCACCCTCGTCCTCGAGCAACCGGCGGACCGCCTCGCGGACGCCTGCGATGCCGTCGGCCTCCCCGCCGAAGAAATGGCAGTGGCCACGCGTCTGCGTGACCGGGCGGCCGCTGACCAGCAGTCGCGGCCCGAGCGACAGGCCGCGGGCGATACCGTCGCGGATGGCGTACGCCGTCATCCCGCGCGCTCCGCAGTCGTAGGCAGTCGTGATCCCGGCGCGGACCATCCGCTCGCTGGCGACCGAGCCCCGGACGACGAGGTCCTCGTCCGTTTCTGCCTCCATCGTGGCCAACGGGTCGATCGTCGGCGGCAGGGCGACGTGGACATGGGCGTCCATCAGGCCCGGCAGCGCGGTCGTTCCCGGCAGGTCGAGCGTCCGCGCGTCCTCCGGCTGAGCCACCGCGTCATCGCGGCCGACCTGGGCGATGACGCCATCGATGACGAGCAGCGCTGCCCCTCGACGGCCGGGCCCCCGGTCCCGTCGAGCAGGCGACCAGTCCGGATCCGCAGGGCCTCGCGCGCGCCCCGACTCGATCATCATCCGATCCCTCCGCTCTGGCCGAACCGGCCCTCGCCGGCCGGACGTCTGCCCGGCGCATTGTTCATTGCTACTGTAATAAGTTGACACAGGCGCAGTCGGGTTGCAGGATGCGGGAGCAGTTGCCCGTGCAGGGCGACCGGCTGGAGGAGGAGACGATGAAACCCCGTTTTCCGGCTGTCCTGGCCGCGCTCACGCTGATCGCGGCGGCGTGCTCGGGCACCCCCGCATCGCCGTCTGCCGCGCCACCGGCTTCAGCGGCAGCATCAGCGGCCGCGCCGTCCGCGGCGCCACCGTCGGCCGCCGCTTCGTCCGCAGCCCCGTCCGCAGCGGCTTCGTCAGCCGCCCCGTCGGCGGCCGCGGGTGGAGGGACGTTGCGGGTGGCGCGCATCTCGGACTTCCTGCCGAGCATCCATCCCGTCAACCTCGGCACCGGCAACCAGGAGCTGATGGCGGACATCGTCTTCAGCACGCCTCGTCGACGTCGACAAGGACGAGGTCACGATCCTGCCCGACCTGGCCCAGACCTGGGAAGTCACCCCCGACGCGACGACCTACACGTTCCACCTGAACCCGAAGGCGGTCTGGAGCGACGGCCAGCCGGTGACCGCCGACGACGTCCTGTGGACGATCGCCTGGTCCGCCCAGAACCCGGATGCCTTCAAGCAGATCCCGGTCTCGAGACGTACCTCAAGGTCAAGGGCGCCGCCGACGTCAAGGGGACGACGAACATCGCCCGTCGGCGCCAAGAAGATCGATGACCACACCGTCAAGCTCACGCTCTCGGCACCGGACTCGACCTTCCTCCGCCGCCTCGCCGGCGCCGTCTACTACATCCTGCCGAAGCACAAGCTGGACGGCCTGACCGCTGCCGAGGCCGCGACCTGCAAGTTCTGCCTCGGCACCGTCGGCGAGACCATCGGCTCCGGTCCCTACGACTTCTCCGAGTCCATCTCCGCCACGGGCGCGACGTTCACGGCGAAGAAGGACTACTGGAAGGGCAAGGACTCGCAGATCGGGACGCTCGTCTACAAGATCCAGGACTCGGCCGTGTCGGTTGCGCAGCTTGCCGCGGGCGAGCTCGACCTGGTCATCCGCGTCCCGCCGGCCGAGGGCCCGGGCCTCGCGAACGTCCCGGGTCTCAAGCAGCTGAACGTCCCGGGCGTGGGCATCTTCAACATCAACTTCAACAACACCAACGTCGACAAGCCGCTGCGCCAGGCCATCGCCTACGCGATCAACCGGCCCGAGGCGATCGAAAAGGTCCTCGGCGGTCGGGCGACCCTCAACTACACGATCCCGCCCGGGTTCAAGGTGTACGACGACATCAACAAGTACGAGTTCAACCTGGACAAGGCCAAGGAGCTCCTGGCGACGTCCAAGTGGGACACGAGCAAGACGTTCCGACTTTATCTGCTTGCGGACGATCCGAACTTCACCGTGACGGCCCCGGCCATCCAGCAGTACCTCCAGGCGCTAGGCCTGAAGGTCGAGCTGACGGCGCTGCCGACCGCGCCGTTCACGGACCATATCCAGAAGACCAACGACTTCGAGGCCTTCCTGAGCTTCGGCGGCTCCGAGGGTGTCGGCTGGTATCAGTCAGCCATCAGTACTTCGACTGCGCCGGCCTGGGCACCAGTCAGCTGAAGATGCCGCAAGGATCAGTGCATCTACGACCGACCAGTTCAACGCGGCCCAGGCGTCTGTCGGCGACGCGCAGGACAAGGTCCTCCACAAGCTTGCGCTCGACCTCAACGAGAACCTGCCCGAGATCTACCTCTGGCAGCCCAACTACCTGCACGTCTACTAGCGACAAGCTCGGCGGTGGCTTCGCCATCTACCCGAACGAGCGCGAGTCGTTCCAGAAGATCCTCGACTGGACGTATTCGACAGTAAGCCCGAACCACCCGACGTGAGCCGGCGCCCATCGGCCGTATCCTGACCATCGCAGAGGAGGTTCGGTGGGCGCCTACATCGTTCGACGTATCCTGATCTCGATCCCGGTCCTCATCGGGATCACGATCATCGGGTTCGTCGCCCTCAAGCTCGGCGCCCGGGGATCCGCTCCTCGCCTCCGTCAACCCGGAGGTGCTGGCGAATCTCCATGTCGCACCCGCAGCTGCTCGAAGCCGAACGTCACCGTCTCGGCTTCGACCAGCCGATCTTCCCCAACCAGTACGTGACCTGGCTCGCCGGTATCCTCCAGGGCGACCTCGGCTATTCGATCACGTCGCATCGCTCCATCGTCGACGAGATCGGCTCGCGGATCCCCCAGACGTTGCTGCTGATGACGGTCGCGCTGACGATGGCGATGTTCATCGGCATCCCGATCGGCGTCATCACCGCGGTGCGTCAGTATTCGAAGCTCGACTACGCGCTGAACTCCGGGGCGATCTTCCTCGCCTCGACGCCCGTCTTCGTGCTCGGGCTCATCGTCGATCTACATCTTCGCCGTCAACCTCCACGTGTTACCCACGGGAGAGATGCATACGGTCGGGCGGAGCGACCCGATCGACGTCGTCTACCACCTCATCCTCCCGGCGACCGTGCTGGCGATCGTGAACGCGGCGCCGTTGGTTCGCTACACGCGCGCGAGCATGCTCGAGGTGCTCAACAGCGAGTACGTGACGACCGCCCGCGGCGAAGGGGTTGGCGTATCGGGTCGTCATCATGCGCCACGCGTTCCGGAACGGTCTCATCCCTATCATCACGATCCTTGCCCTGCTCATCCCCGAGGCCGTCGCGGGCGCAGTCATCACCGAACAGGTCTTCGCCTGGAACGGGATGGGCCAGCTCGCCGTCAAGGCGGCAAGCGCCCGCGATCCCTCGCTGATGATGGGCATCATCCTGATCACGGGCATCGCCGTCCTCTTTGCCAACATCATCGCCGACATCGGCTACGCCGTCGCCGATCCACGTGTGGCATATGACCGCGCGAAATGACGATCGCCCGAAGCGCTCCACAGCATGGCCGAGAGCGACCTCGTCCGGATGCCGGTCGCGCTCGGCACGCAGGAGGTTTTCGGCGAGCATGTCTCGCCGCGGCGCGCCGCAGTCCGTCGCTTCCTGCGCTACCGTCTCGCGATCGTCGGGGTGGTCATGCTGTCGATCATCGTCCTGATGGCGATCTTCGCGCCGCTCCTGACGCCCTGGCCGCCCAACTGGCTCGACTTCTCGACCGGGGCTCGCCAGCCGCCCAGCCCCGAGCACATCCTGGGCACGGATGTCTCCGCACGCGACGTCTGGGCGCGCGTCCTGTACGGCGCCCGCACGTCCATCCTGGTCGGGTTCGGCGCGGTGTCGCTGTACCTCGTGATCGGCACGCTGTTCGGGCTGGCGGCCGGTTTCTACGGGAGGTTCATCGACCAGGGGATCATGCGCTTCACCGACACCCTGATGGCCATCCCGCCGCTGCTGCTGATCATCGTCTTCGTGTCGCTGGTCGGTCCGAGCATCTTCTCGGTCATCGCCGTCATCGGCCTGCTCGGCTGGCCCCTGACGGCTCGCCTGGTGCGCGGTCAGCTCCTGGTGTTGCGTGAGTCCGAATTCATCACCGCGGCCCGCGTGGTCGGCGTCCCGGACAGGACGATCCTGTTCCGGCACATGCTCCCGAACATCCTTGGACCGCTGACGGTCGTCGCGACCTTCGGCGTGGCGACGGCCGTCCTCCTGGAGTCCAGCTTGAGCTTCCTCGGGCTGGGGGTCCGGCCGCCCGAGGCCAGCTGGGGCAACCTCATCACGGAGGCCACCAGCCCGGTCGTCCTGACCCAGATGCCCTGGCAATGGGTCCCGGCGGCGATCATGATCACGAGCACGGTCCTCGCGGTGAACTTCATCGGCGACGGCCTGCGGGACGCGATCGATCCACGGGCCGCGAAGGCCCGGTGAGGGCATGACCGTCCGGGTCCATCGGCAGCGGGCAGGGCTGAGCGCACGGTGGCTCGTCGCAGGCGGTCTGGCCATGGCCCTCGTCGTCGCGTGCGAGCCGCAGTGCCCCGCCAGGCTTCACAGGGTCGCAGCAGCCGGCCGGGTCCGGGTCGCCGGCGTCGCCCGGGTCGCCCGGGTCGCCCGGGGCCAGCGTGGCCGCCCCCGACGCCTCGGGCCTGGTGCCCGGCAAGCCGGTCGTCACGACGGACGCTGGGAAGATCACCGTCGTCGGCCTGGACGCCGGCAAGTCGCCCGACTTCGAGCTGCCGGCGGGCTCCGCCCAGATGACCGTGACGCCGTGCGCGTCGAACCAGGTCATCCCGTTCGTGACGCTTTTCGACGGCAAGGACAACAAGCTCGCCATCGTGCGTCGAACCGACCTACACGCTCGCGAACCTCGCCGGTGGGACCTACTACCTCGACGTGCCGCCAATCCGGGCTGCACGTGGCAGATCGTGATCAGCCCGGGCTGACCGTCAGATCGGCGGCCACGACCGCCTCCACGGGCACGATGACCGGCTCTTCCTCGATCTCCGGGACGACGTCGGCGACGAGCGGCGCGGCGACGAGCTCCTTGGCGAAATGGCAAGCGACGATCTGGTTCGGGTGCGCGGTCGGGATCGGGGCGAGCGGCGGATCCTCGGTGGCGCAGATCTCGGGGTTGCCGAGACGTTCGCGCAGCCAGCAGCGGGTGTGGAACCGGCACCCCGACGGCGGATCTGCCGGGCTCGGGATGTCGCCCTTGAGGATGATCCGCTGGCGGCTACGCTCGGTCCTGGCGTCCGGGACCGGCACTGCCGACAGGAGCGCCACCGTGTACGGGTGCAACGGCTGGGCGTAGAGATCGTCCGCCGGCCCGACCTCCACGATCTTGCCGAGGTACATGACCGCGACCCGGTCGGCGATGTGGCGGACGACGGCCAGGTCGTGGGCGATGAAGAGGTAGGTCAGCCCGAGGTCCGCCTGGAGCCGCTCGAGCAGGTTGATGACCTGCGCCTGGATCGACACGTCGAGCGCGCTGATCGGCTCGTCGCAGACGATGATCTCCGGCTCCACCGCGAGCGCCCGGGCGATGCCGATGCGCTGACGCTGGCCGCCGCTGAACTCGTGCGGGATAGCGTTCGACGAACGACGTGTCGAGACCGACCAGGTCGAGCAGTTCGGCGACGCGCGCCTGGCGCGCCTTGCCCTGCGCGAGGTTGTGGACCCGGAGCGGCTCGGCGAGGATCTCGCCGACGGTCTGGCGCGGGTCGAGACTCGAGTACGGGTCCTGGAAGACCATCTGGAAGCGCCGTCGCCGGCGTCGGAGATCGTCGCCCTTGAGCGCCAGGAGATCGATGCCGCCGAGGTGGATCGAGCCGGCCTGCGGCTGGGTGATCCGGACGATGGCCCGGCCGATGGTCGTCTTGCCCGACCCCGACTCGCCGACGAGGCCGAGCGTCTCGCCGCGGTCGATCGTGAACGAGACGCCATCGACCGCGCGGACCCAGCCGGTCCGCCTGCGCATGACCCCGGTCAGGATCGGGAAATAGACCTGCAGGTCCTTGACGGTCAGGAGCGGGCCGGCGGGTCCGGGCGTCGTGGTGGCGGAGGCGCTCGAGTCCGCCGCGGCGTTCGCCGGCGTCGCCGTGGCGCTCATTCGGCGTCCGCGGCGGTGGCGGCGGCCTCGAGGGCCTCGACCACGGCGGCGGGCGGCGGGGCCGGGATGAAGCCGGGCGTGAGCGGCTGGCCGGCGATCGCCTCGTCCCGCGTCGGCTGGTCATGGCAGGCGACGCGATGGCCGGCCAGCTTGGCATCCTCGAAGCGCTCGCCGCCGGCGATCACGAGCTCCGGTGCATCGGTCCAGCAGCGGGTCAGCCGCCAGCCACAGCGCGGCGCGAACGGACAGCCCTCGAGAGCCGAGGCGAGGTCCGGCGGCGAGCCCTCGATCGGCGTCAGCGCCGCCTGGCGGGGACGATCGAGACGGGGCAGCGAGCGCAGGAGCCCGACCGTGTATGGATGCGCCGGGTCGGCCAGGAGCGTCTCGGTCGGTCCGAGCTCGACCAGCCGTCCCGCGTACATGACCGCCAGGCGGTCGGCGAACCCGGCCACGACGCCCGAGGTCGTGGGTGATGAGCAGGACGGCCATCCCGAGCTCGTTCCGAAGCCTGCGGAGCAGGTCGAGGATCTGCGCCTGGATCGTCACGTCGAGCGCGGTCGTCGGCTCGTCCGCGATGAGCAGGCTCGGCTCGCAGCTGAGGGCCATGGCGATCATCGCGCGCTGGCGCATCCCGCCGCTGAACTGGTGGGGATAGTCGTTGACCCGGGCGGCCGGGCTCGGGATGCCGACCAGATCGAGGAGCTCGATGGACCGCTTCTTCGCTTCACTTGGTGCTCATGCCCTTGTGCGTCTCGATCGCCTCGGTGATCTGGCGGCCGATCGACAACACCGGGTTCAGGCTGGACAAGGGGTCCTGGAAGATCATCGCGATCTGGGCACCCCGGATCTTGCGCAGCTCGTCCTCGGAGCATCGTGAGCAGGTCCTTGCCCCCGAAGACGGCCGTGCCGCCCGCCACCCGGCCGACGCGCTTGGGCAGGAGGCCGAGCAGGGACAGCGCGCTGACGCTCTTGCCGGAGCCGGATTCGCCGACGAGCCCGATGGTCTCGCCGGGCCCGATGTCGTACGACAGCCCACGGACGGCCCGCACCGTCCGGCCGCGGCCGACGAACTCGACCTGCAGGTCGTTCACGGACAGGAGCGGCGTCGCCGTACGTCCTCGGTCGTGGATCACGGCCGGGGCGTCACGCGGGTCGGTGGTCTCGGCGGCCTGGATCATGACCTCCTGGCTGCTACGGGTGGAAGCGGACGGCGCGGAGGTCCCTGGTGCGTGCGACCGAAACAGGAGACGTGCCGAGTGCTGGCCCGCACCTTCGACTATGTGCAGTGGAGGTGCGCGCTGTCAAGGCGGGGTCCAGTCGTACTTCAGTGACGGTTCCGTGCACGAACGACGATACCCGGCCGGGCGGATGTCGGTCGACCATCACGCGCGACGACCTCGCCGTTGACCACGACAGCCTCGATGCCTGTCGGCGGGTTGCGCGGCTCGTCCCACGTCGCCCCCGCTCCCACGGTGGCCGGATCGAACACGACGAGGTCAGCCGCGAGACCTTCGGTGATGCGCCCGCGGTCGGTGATCCCGAAGCGCTCGGCGGGCAGCCCGCTCATGAGGTGGACCGCCCGCTCGAGGCTGACGAGGCCGCGCTCGCGAACGAACGTGCCGAGGACCTGGGCGTAGCAGCCGTAGCCGCGCGGGTGGGGCAGCGCCCCGTGGTACACGCTGTCGCTCGCGACCATGAAGGACGGATGGTTGAGCGTCCGCCTGGCCTGCGCGTCGAACGCCTCCCGACTGATCCCGCGCCGGAAGACGAGGATCGCGTCCGGCGATTCCTCGATGATCAGGTCGACCGCCGTGTCGCCGAGGTCCGTGCCGCGCTGCGCCGCGACCTCCGCGATCGACATCCCGATGTAGCCGCCCGGTCCTGGTGTCCGAAAAGTACTCGCGCCCACCGACGGCGTGGGTGACCGCGATCTGGTCCTCGATGATCGCCGCGACCTTGCGGCGGTGGGCCGGGTCGTCGCGCAGGCGCTGGACGGTCGCGTCAAAGCCGCCGAGCTGGTCCTCGGGCGGGAGCCAGACGAGCAGATGGCTCGATCCGGCGGGGTAGAGGTACCAGTCGATGCCGAAGTCGACCCCGGCCCGGCGGGCCTCCTCGAGCAGTGGCTCGGTCTCGTCGTCGACCGACTCGTGCGACTGGCGGATCGGGACGCCCGCCCGGCGGCCGATCTCGATCGACTCACGGTAGGCGGCCGTCTTCCCGATCGCGTTGTAGCGGATGTGCGCGGCGTAGACCCCACCGTACTCGGCGACGACCTTGGCGAGCTCGACCAGCTCGTCGGTCGACGCGTTCGCCGCCGGCTGGTAGTCGAGCCCGGTGTTGAGCCCGACGGCGCCCGCCTCCATCCAGTCGCGGGTGAGTGCCCGCATCTGCGTCCATCTCGGCGGCCGTCGGCGGGCGATCGTCCCAACCCATGACCGCGAAACGGATCGGCTGGTGCGGCGCCATCGGCACGACGTTGAGCGGGATCGTCCCGGCGAAGCCTCGCGAGATAGGCGTCGATGGTCGGCCAGGCCGGTGCCATGTCGGGCTGTCCGTAGGCGAAGGCGGTCGAGCGCCACAGCTCGGCGCAGGCATCGGCCGGCAGCGGCGCCCAGCCGAACCCGTCCGGTGCCGTCAGGTGGGTGGTGACACCCTGGAGGATCGAGCCCCAGATCTCGCCGTTGCCGCGCAGCGCGGTCTCCGAGTGCGCGTGGGCGTCGATGAAACCGGGTGCGACGATCCGCCCGGCGGCGTCGATGGTGGTGGCGGCGGCGGGATCGGGGATCGCCCCGACGGCCACGATCGTTCCATCGCGGACCGCCACGTCCGCCGCCACGCCAGGGGCACCTGTGCCGTCGACGACCGTGCCGCCGCGGATGAGCAGGTCGATCTCCACCGTCAGGTCAGCCGGCCGCGGGCGAGGAGCGGGATGACGGTCTCGGCGACGCCATCGCGCAGGCCGACGAACGCGTCGTGACGGAACGTGGTCGTGTCGTGATAGTCGGGGATGATCTCGAGCTGCTCGCCGATTCGCACCGCAGGACCGTCCGGCTTGCGCAGCCAGACGCCGTGCTCGGCGGAGAGGTAGACGAGCTCGAAGTCGTCGTGCCCGAGAACGACCGCGTGCCACTCCTCCTTGGCCGACAGCGTCTTGAACCCGGCATCGGTGATGACCCGTTCGGGGGTCGGCCGGCTCGTCACGGTCGTCAGGATCGTCAACGCGTACTCGAACCCGAGCTCCTCGAGGTGGCATAGCTCACCGTAGAACGGGTCCATGAAGCAGGCGCCGCCCGCCTGCAGCTCGGTGAGCCCGTCGAGCGCCGCCGCGAACATGTGGTTGCCCGAGCCGCCGCCGCTGACGATCCCGACCGGGATCCCGTCCGCCTCGATCAGCCGTCGCGACTCGACGAGGCCGGCGATCGCCTCGGTGGTCTGGCGGAGCTTCTCCTCGTTCGGCCATGCGGTCAGGGTGTGGCCCTCGTAGCCCATGATCCCCGCGAAACGGAGGCCGGGCGCGCGATCGATCCGGCGTGCCAGCTCGAGGGCGGCGGGACCGGGCGTCACACCCGTCCGGTCCATCCCGACGTTGACGTCGACGACCATCGGGATGTCGACCCCGGCAGCGATCCCGACCTCGCTGGCGAGGTCGACATGGAAGGGGTCGTCGGCGCAGATCATGACCTCCGCCCGCGCCTGGAGGCGGGCGGCGCGCTCGACCTTGAGGCGCGTCGCGAGCTCGTTGGCGACGAGGATGCTCGGGATGCCGCCGTCGACCATGACCTCCGCCTCGGAGACCTTGGCGCAGGTGACGCCGATCGCCCCGAAGTCCATCTGGCGCCGGGCGATCCACGGCGACTTGTGGCCTTTCGAGTGGGGCCGCCAGTCCTTGCCGCCGGCCGCGATCGCGCTCGACAGCCGGTCCACGTTGGCCTCGAACCGCCCAAGATCGAGCAGGAGGGACGGGGTGTCGAGCTCGGCCTTCGGTCGGCCGACCCGTGGATCGATGGCGGCGGCGCTGCGTCGTGGCCACGAATCTCCCATGGGGACGGGACGGCACCGGGACGGTGCGACCCGGCGGGCGCCATTGTAGATTGTCGACAATCGCCTCACAGGGAGACCCACGATGGAGGTCGTCGGCTCGGGCGCGTTCTGGGACGCGACGACGGCACCGGCCAACGAACGTTCCGCGTCGTCCACGTCGGCCGTCGCGCTCGCGGACGGGTCCGTGCTCGTCGACCTGCCGGCTGGGGACGGACCGTGAGGGCGCCGACGGGCACGTCGGCGTGTTTGCCAGCGCAGACGGCGGCGAGTCGTGGGAGATCCGTTTCCTCGGTCTCGATGAACGGGTCTGGGACGGCTGGCCGGGCGAGGCGCGCGGCTGGTACGTGGCGGAGCTGGAGCCGGGCGACCTTTGGGCGTCGGTCGTCTGGACGGACCGCTCGGACCCCAGCCATCCGTGGGTCCACCCGGTGACCCAGGGGCTGCTCGGGATGCGCAGCTACCTGATCCGCTCGACCGACGGCGGACGGTCGTGGCCGGACCGTCGTCGGATCGACCTCGGTCCGCACCCCGGCGCCTCGGTCACCGGTCCCGTCCTGCGCCTCGCCGACGGGACGTTCGCCCAGCCGTTCGAGAACTGGAAGGAATACGAGGACGCCTCGCCGGGCATCCCGGCCGCCTGGCTGCGGCTGTCGCGCGATGGGGGAGTGACGTGGGCGGAGGACGTCCTCGTCGCGCGGCACCGCGACAACGCGGTCTACTACTGGGACCAGCGTCTCGCGACCCACCCTGGACGGCCGCCTCGTGAACATGTTCTGGACGCACGTGCCGGCGAACGGCCGCGACATCGACGTCCATATCGCCTGGGGTAGCCCCGACGGCCGGACGTGGACCGACCCCATCGGCACGGGGTTGCCCGGCCAGCACTGCCAGCCGATCTCGCTCGGTGGCGACCGGCTGCTGGCCGTCTACTCCCATCGGACCGACCCGCCCGGGATCCACGCCGCGATCAGCGAGGATTTCGGCCGGACGTGGGATCGCGACCGCGACCTCGTGGTCTGGGCGAGCGATGCTGGCGAGGAGCCCGGGTCGGGCGCGCCGCGCGGCCAGGAGGAGTACTGGAACGACATGGGCGCCTGGCAGTTCGGGCACCCTCGTGGGGCGCTGCTGCCGAGCGGCGAGGTGTTGCTCGTGTTCTATGGCGGGACGGGGACCACGCGCAGCGGCCGCTGGGCGCGGGTGCGCGTGTGAGCGACCTGCTCCTTCGTGATGCGCGGGTCGCGGACGCGCACGGTGCGCGGCCGGGCCGGGTCGACATCCTGGTCCGGGCCGGCCGCGTCGCAGCGGTCGGCGAAAACCTGGACGCGACCGCGCTGGGCGCCGGCGACGCCGAGGTCGTGTCGCTCGGTGGTCGATGGGTGACGCCGGGCCTGATGAACGCGCACGCCCATGCCTGCCTCGACGGGGGCCCGGACCCGGAGACCGTCCTCCACGGCGAGAACCGGACCCAGACCGTGGTCCGCAGCATCGAGCGCCTCGAGGCGACGCTCCGCGCAGGCGTGACGACCATCCGGGACGTCGGCGGCCCGGGTGAGATCACGATCGAGCTCGCGAACCTGATCGCGGCGGGCGAGATCGCCGGCCCGCACATGCTCGCCAGCGGCCGGGTCATCACGATGACCGGCGGTCACGGCTGGTGGATCGGCCGACAGGCGGACGGCCCCGACGCGGTCCGCCGCGCCACGCGCAAGAACCTCCGTGCCGGGGCGACCTCGATCAAGCTGATGGCGACCGGCGGGATGATGACGGCGGGCCGGCAGGCCGGCCAGCCGCAGCTGACGATCGAGGAGATGGCGGCCGCCGTGGAGGAGGCGCACAAGCGCGAGGTCCCGGTGGCCGCACATGCCGAGAGCCGCGTCGGCGTTCGGAACGCGATCCTCGCCGGCGTCGACTCCGTGGAGCATGGCCACGGCGGAGACCAGGAGATCATCGACATGATGCTCGAGCGGGGGACCGCGCTCGTGCCGACGATCCTGTCGGACCGCCGGATCATCGACCACGGGGTGGCTGCCGGCATCCCCGCCTTCGTCGTCGAGCAGTGCGAGGCGCTCAGCGAGAGCCTCGTCGCCCTCCTCGAGCCTGCGATCCGCGCCGGCGTCCGGATCGCCGCCGGCAACGACGGCGGTGCGCCCCTCGTGCCGATGGGCGACATCGTCAGCGAGCTCGAGCTGTACGTCCGGCACGGCATGACGCCGCTGGCCGCCCTCGCCTCGGCGACGACCGTGACCGCCGAGCTGTTCGGGCTCGGCGACGTCGGCCTGGTCGAGGCGGGGCAGGTCGCGGACCTGCTGGTGGTCGACGGCGACCCTCTGGCGTCGATCGGGGCGTTGCGGGACCCGGTCCAGGTGGTTCGCGCCGGTCGCCCCGTCCTCGCCTGGCCGGCGGCGGTGACGACTCGCCGCTAAAGATCGGGTGAATGCGCGAGTGCTCGGCCGTGGCCTTTCTGGTCTCGACCTGGACACGTTGACTGGCAGTCGACAAGAACCGGGTCGCAAGTCCTGCGGCCTGGGCTCTTCGGGTCTCGACCTGGACATCGTTGACTGGCAGTCGACAAGACCCCGGTCGCGAGTCCTGCGGCCGCGGCTTTCCTGGTCTCGACCCGGACATCGTTGACCGGCAGTCGACAAGACCCCGGTCGCGAGTCCTGCGGCCGCGGCTTTCCTGGTCTCGACCCGGACATCGTTGACTGGCAGTCGACAAGACCCCGGTCGCGGTGCCGCAGCGTCGGTTTCCGGTCATGCGACCACGAGGTGCGCCTTAGGACCGACCCAACGACGTCCACGGCGCGTCTCGCAGCATGACCACGCTCGGATCGAGCACGATGCGGCTGGGCTCGGCCGGGCGAGACGACTCAAATCCTGGCCAGAGGCGGCGAATGCTTACCAGGTGAACACAGGGCAGGAAACCGGGCCGCGGGCCAGCGGTCTCGCGAGCGAGCGGCCCGCTACGGCAACAGTCCCTCGAATACCTCGGTGTTGAGGGTGAGCCCGAGCCCGGGTCTGTCCGACAGCCGGAAGACGCCGTGGTCGTGGAGGACCGGCTCGACGAACAGCTCTGCGATCCTGTCGGGCGCCGGGCCGTATTCGACCGAGTACTCGTGCGGCCGCACCCCGGAGGGCACCGTCGAGTACGCGTGCATGCTGGCGACCGAGAGGATCCCGGCAGATGGGCTGTGCGGCATGACCGGCTTGGCGAACACCTCGGCCAGCTGGAAGATCCGGACCACCTCGCTGATCCCGCCGGCGTCGACGATGTCCGGCTGGAGGATGTCCGGGTCGGCCCCCTCGATGAGATCGCGGAAGTCCCAGCGGTGCTTGAGCTGCTCGCCCGTCGAGACCGGGATGTCAAGCGCCCGGCAGACCTCGCGCAACCCGGCCATGTCATGCTCCGGGAGCGGCTCCTCGAAGTGGGCGAGGCCCAGCCGCTCGAACTCCCGACCCTGCCGGATCGCCGTCCCGACGGAGTAGCCCCGGTTGGCATCGAACCCGAGCCACACGTCGGGCCCGAGCGCCGCCCGGACCTGGCGGGCCATCTCGAGGTCCTTGGCCGGGTCGACGTCGCAGCGGATGGGGCCCCAGTCCATCCGGATCTTGAACGCCGTGAACCCCTGGTCGCGGCCGACCATGACGTCCGCGACCATCTTCTCGGGCGTCTTCTCGAACCCGGCCCCGACGCTCCAGTACAGGGGGATCTCGGTGCGCGCGGCGCCGCCCAGCAGGGCGTGGATCGGCAGCCCGGCCGCCTTGCCCATGAGATCCCAGAGGGCGATGTCGATGACGCCCGCGAACGAGGTCGAGGTCGGGTAGGGGAGGTCGAACGTGCCGGCCGTCAGGCGCTCCCAGTGGCGGCCCGGCCGGAGCGGGTCCTGGCCGACGAGCTGCGGTCGGATGACCCGGTCGAGGTGGCCCGCGAAGATCGCCGGGTCCTGCCACCCGAGCTCTGACAGCCCGACGAGCCCCTCGTCGGTGAAGACGCGGACGATGGTCGGGCCGAGCGTCAGGGTGTCGGCCCGGATCTCGGTGATACGCACCGGTCAGCCGAGCTCCGATCCTGCTGAGCCGGACGAGTCCCGGCGGCACGGCCGTGACGTCCGGGATCCCGCAGAACCGGGCGTCCTCCTCGAGCTCGTGCCTGAGCAGCGCGAAGACATGACCCTGCCCGGCCGCACCGTTGATCGCGAGGCCCCACAGGAAGGGCCGGCCGACGAGCACCGCCCGGGCGCCGAGCGCGAGCGCCCGGAGGACGTCCGCTCCGCGCCTGATCCCGCCGTCGACCAGGAGCTCGACGCGACCGTCGACGGCCTCGGCGACCTCGGGCAGGATCTCGGCGGTCGGGATCGCGCCATCGAGGGTGCGGCCGCCGTGGTTGCTGACGATGATCGCGGCGGCTCCCGCATCGATCCCCGCGAGGGCGTCGTCAGGATGCAGGATGCCCTTCAGGACGATCGGGGCAGGGATGCGCGCTCGGAGCCGATCGACGTACGCCCAGGTCAGGGCCGGCTCGGTCTCGGGGATCGGCGGATGCATCGGGTACTTGACCCATTCAGGGGTGAGGACACCGCCCCGCGGGCGGCGTTTCGGGTCGAACACGCTCGCGACGTCGACGGTCAGGCAGACCGCTGTTGCGCCGGCCGCGAGCGCCCGCTCGATCATCGCGACCGTCGCCTCGAAGTCCTTGAACGGGTAGAGCTGGAACCAGAATTGCAGGCCCGGGACCGCGCCGATGTCCTCGATGGGGACCATCGTGCTCGTCGAGACGATCATGATCGTGCCGGCGGCCGCGGCCGACCGGGCGGTGGCCAGCTCGCCGTCGGGATGGGCCATCCCTTGCGCCGCCATCGGGGCGATCATGATCGGCAGCGAGATCGGCTCACCGAGGACCGACGTCGCGGTCGACACGGTCGAAACGTCGATGAGCATCCGGGGAACGAGCCACCAGCGCCGCCACGCGGCGAGGTTGCCGCGGAACGTCTGTTCGTCGCGGGCGCCGGACGCATAGTAGTCAAGCGCATTCGTCGGCAGCAGCCCGGCCGCGAAGGTCTCCATCTCCTCGAGGGTGGCGTTGGCGAGCGGATCCGGCTGCATCATCCGGTGAGTCTCCAGTGTGGGCGGGCCATGGAAAGGGATCGCCGATGAGCGACAGCGACAAGGCGGCGGCGGCGGTCCACCCGGGAGCCGTCCGGGCCATCTTCGACCATCTGCTCCTGTCGCTGACGGCCGACGGCGGACCCGGTCCGCCGGTCTTCATGTTCAGCCACTACCGGTTCCGCTGGGCGGCCGGCGGTACGGTCGGTGAGCTGGCGTTCGTCGAGGTCGATCGCGGCGGAGGTATGGAGCGGCTTGTCCTGACCGACGCACCTGCGCTGGCCGCCGAAGAGACCGGTCGCCTGTCTCCGCGCGCCTGGGAGACGGCCGACGTCGAGCGACCGGCAACGATCGCGACCTTCCAGTCGACGCCGCTCGCGGGCGCGAGGGTGGGGGAGACGGTCATCGCGAGGGACCTCCGGATCGAGGTGGAGTGGTCGGACCTCCAGGCGCCGACGTTCGCGATGGGTCCCGCGCCTCGCGTGCCGACCCAGGACATCGTCAGCGTGCTGATCGAGGCGGGATCGGGGAGCGCGTCGATCGATGGCCGGCCGGTCGCCGGAAGCCTGTTCCGCAACGACATCTGGGTGGCGTGGCTGGGTCGGCCGTTGCGTTCGGGTGTCGTTGCGATCGGCGAGGTGCTGTTGGACCGCCGCTGACCGGCGTCGTGAGCTCACGGCTCCAGCCGGAGACGGGCCCAGCGGACGTCCGTGCCGCCGCTGGCGCCCGCCGCGTAGTGGACGACGCCGACGTCGCCGTCGGGCAGCGCCTCGGCGTAGGCCAGACCGTACGACCAGGTGCCCATGTCGACGAGGGCCTCGCCGGTCGTCGTGGCCTCGTTCGAGCCCGCCCCCGCGGATCGCGTCTCACTGCCGTCGCCGGGCCGGTGGACGACCACCTCCGTCGCCGCGTCGAACGGCGCGTCGATCGCGGCTGCCTGGCGCGCCCGGATGCTGGCCGTCCCGAACCGGTCGACCCAGGCGAGAACGACGCGCCCGTCCGGCAGCACGGCCGGATGCCCCGGCTGGTCGGCGAACCCGAGATCCTCGGCCGGTCCGAACGGGGCGACGCCATCCGCGCTGATCCGGCGCCGCACGTTGAGATACGTCGCCGTCTCGAAGTCGTAGGTCCAGGTGAACGTGACGAGTCGGCCGTCCGGCGCGATCGCGCCACGTTGGTCCCAGTTCGCGATCCGCCCGGTCCGATCCTCGAGGACGGTCATCGGCGGGGACCACGTCGCGCCGCCGTCCGACGAGCGCAGGTGGACGACGCGCTGGAACCACTTCGATGCGTCGAGATACGGCTTGTTCGACTCGATGCTCAGGACGAGGCGGCCATCGGCCAGCCGCAGGACCGCGTTGGTCAGCGACGGCGGTCCGATGTCGTCGGGCATGGGCACGACGCGCCACGGCGCCCAGGTCCTGCCGGCGTCCGCGGAGTCGGCCAGCACGACCGCCATCGGCAGGCAGCCCTCGGTCTCGGGGTTGAACAGCGGCTGGCCCGGGAACGCCTCGCGATCGATCCACAGCGCGGCGACGATGAGGTGATCGCCGTCGAGCCGCGTGATCGGGGCGGCCTTCAGGGATCCACGCCGGCTGTCGACGGTGGTCTCGAACGGGGCGACCGGCTTGGTCCACGTGCGGCCCCCGTCGGTCGAGCGGCGCAGCTCGATGTCGATGTCGTCCGTGTCCTTGCCGCTCCCGATGCTGTAACTGATCAGCAGGCTGCCGTCGGCGAGCACGACGAAGGCCGGAAAGGTCGCGAATGCCCGTGACGTGCCGGGCTCGGCCGCCGACACGACCGAGCGCTCGACGACCTCCATGAGAACGGCCTGCGCCCCGTCAGGCCGGGTCGATCGGCAGCCAGACCGCCTCGCCCCGCTCGGAGGATCGCAGACCCGCCTCGACCAGTTCGACCGCCGCTCGGCCGTCCTCGCCGTGAAGTCCCGGCGCGTCGGTGTAACCCGCCTGGACGCCGAGGGCGAACTGCTGCGTCTGCTCGGCGAAGCCGGCCAGCCGGATCGGGCTGTAGACGTCGGCGTTGAGCGCGAACGGTGGCATCTCGAAGATCTCCTGCCAGCCGTCACCCTTCCCGAGCCGGACCTTCCCATACGAATCGGACTCGACGATCCCGTCCGACCCGATGAACGTCCACTGGCTCTGCGAGCCGAGGCCGGGCTTCGGCACCTCGAAGCTGATGAGCATCTGGACGATGACGCCGTTGCGCATCACGACCTCGGCCAGGCCGGTGCGGCGCTGGTTCGGGTCGCCGGCGAAGTCGCGGATCCTGGCGAAGATGACCTCGACCTCCGAATCGGTGAACCAGCGCAGGGCATCGAACAGGTGGACGCCCATGTCCAGCCACGCGCCGCCCTCGCCGGCCTTGTGGGCCCATCCGTGGTCGTCCGTCAGATAGGTGATGACCGGGCTGAGGATCCGCACGATCCGCAGTTCGCCGATGCTGCCGTCGTCGATCAACCCCTTGGCCGCGACGGGCGACGCGCGATGACGCGTCACGTGGTTGACATCGAGCAGCACGCGCGCGTCGCGGCAGGCGGCGATCATCGCGTCTGAGTCGGCCAGCGTGACCGCCATCGGCTTCTCGATGTAGACGTGCTTGCCGGCAGCGGCGGCGGATTCGGTCAACGCCCGGTGGGTGGAGTGGGGCGTGCAGATGAGCGCAGCGTCGACGTCGCCGCGAGCAAGGAGCTCCGCGGCAGTCGCGGCGTGGTCGACGCCGTACTCCGCGGCAAGACCGGACGCCCGCGAGCCCTCGGCGACGGCGACCAGGTGACCATCCGGGACGTGCTTGGCCAGGCACTGGGCGTAGGTGTGCGCCATGAACCCCGAGCCGATGAGACCGAACCCGACGCTCATCGTGGCGTCCATCCTTTGCTGTCGTTGCGACGTGGTCGGAGTGGCAGCGGCCGGGCGTCGGCGGTTCGGGACCGGGTCCCCCAGGCCCCGGCGCGCCGATACTATTGTCGACAATCCGGAGCGATGTCAACCCGACGCACGCACGATTCGGGAGGGTCGGAGTGAGGATCACCGCCATCGAGCCCTTCGTCTGCGACGGCGGCCTGCGGGAGTTCGGGTTCCTCAAGGTGACCACGGACGAGGGGCTCGTCGGCTGGGCCGAGACGTACGACTGGCACACCTCCGCGTCGCTGAAGACGGCCCTCGAGGTGATGGGCCGGCGGCTCATCGGCGAGGATCCGCGCCGGATCGAGCTCATGAACGAGCGGATCTGGTACGGCGGCCGGCCCGGCGTCCCGGAGCGGCAGAAGGTCCTCGCCGCGATGGAACTCGCCCTGTGGGACATCAAGGCGAAGTGGCTCGGCGTGCCCGTGTACGAGCTCCTGGGCGGCCTGTTCCGCGACCGGATCCCGCTCTACTGGTCGCACTTCGCGACGTACCGTGCCGTCTGGCCGGAGGTGGTCGGCCAGCCCGCGACCCACACCTACGCCGAGTGGGCGGCCGGCGCCCGCGACGTCGTCGCCCAGGGCTACAAGGTGCTCAAGACGAACCTCATCGCCGAGGGCGGACCGGATGGGCGCGCGCGGCTGCCGCGCTATCTCGACGGCGCGATCGACAACGCGACGATCGACGATGCCGTGACCTGGATCGGGACGCTCCGCGACGTGGTCGGACCGGCGATCGGGATCGCGGTCGACGTCCAGTTCGACTATCGGATGGGCGGCATCGTCAAGCTCGCGCGGGCGCTCGAGCCGTTCGACCTGTACTGGCTGGAGGTCGAGAGCCTCGACCCGGACGCCCTGCTGGCGGCGCGCGAGCAGACCAGCACCAGGCTGTGCCACGGCGAGAGCCTCATCCGGCGCGAGCAGTTCAGGCCGTTCTTCCAGAAGCACGTCACCGACGTCGTGATGATCGAGACGCTGTCGAACGGCCTGTCCGAGTCGCGCCGCATCGCGGAGATGGCCGAGCTGTACGACACGATGGTCTCGCCCCACAACTGGATGAGCCCGCTCGGGACGCTCATCAACGCGCAGCTCTGTGCGGCGGTCTCGAACGTCGAGATCCTCGAGATCGACCTCGACGACGTGCCCTGGAAGGGCGACCTGCTGACGCACCCGCTCGAGATCGAGGATGGCCACCTCGTCGTGCCCGACCGTCCCGGCTGGGGCGCCGACATCGTGGAGGAGGTCGTCCGCGCGCATCCGCTTCCGCCCGACCGCCTGCCGTGAAGATCACCGCCATCGAGCCGATCACATGCGACAGCGGCATCGGCGGCCGCGACTGGCTGTTCGTCAAGGTCACGACCGACGAGGGCATCGTCGGCTGGGGCGAGGGCTACGACTGGCACAGGGGATCGGTCCTGGCCGAGGCGATCCGGGTCCTCGGCGCGGAACTGATCGGCGAGGACCCGCGCCGGATCGACCTGATCGGCCGGCGGATGTGGGACGTCGGGAAGGCCGGCGTCCCGGAGCGGATGAAGGTCCTCGCCGCGATCGAGATCGCGCTCTACGACATCAAGGGCAAGTGGCTGGGCGTGCCGGTCTACGAGCTGCTCGGCGGGCTGTACCGAGACCGGCTGCCGCTGTACTGGTCGCATTTCGCCTCGTACCGGGCGATCGATCCCGAGGCGCTCGGCGTCGAGCCCGCGCGCACGATGGACAGCTGGATCGCCCTGGTCGACGACGTCGAGGCGGCCGGCTTCAGGGCGCTCAAGACGAACCTGCTGGTCCCGGGCCTCGTGACCGGGCTGCCGCCGACGCTCTACGGCGCGATCGACCGCTACCGGATCGACGCCGCGGTCGCGTTCATCGGCGCGCTGCGCGAGCGTGTCGGCCCCGCGATGGGCATCCTGTTCGACGTCGGCCAGGAGTACCGCCACGGCGGGATCATCGAGCTCGGGCGTGCGCTGGAGCCATTCGACCTCTACTGGCTCGAGGCCGAAGGGTTCGACGCCGATGCACTCTTGACCGCGCGGAAGGGGACCAGGACGCGACTGTGCCACGGCGAGGCGCTCATCCGGCGGGAGGCTTTCCGGCCGTTCCTCGAGCGCCACGTCACGGACGTCGTGATGGTCGAGGTGCTCATGAACGGCCTGACCGAGGCGCGCCGGATCTGCGAGCTCGCGGCCCACTACGACACGATGGTCTCGCCGCACAACTACATGAGCCCGCTCGCGACCCTCGTCAACGCGCATCTGTACGCGGCGATGCCGAACTTCGAGATCTTCGAGATCGACATGGACGACATCCCCTGGAAATGGGACCTGATCGACCAGAAGATCGAGATCGTCGGAGGTGAGCTGCTCGTGCCCGACCGGCCCGGGCTCGGGGCGAACATCGTCGAGTCCGAGGTCGCCAGGCACCCGTTGCGAAGCGCCGGCTAGCCGCGATGGACCGTCCGCGCCTCGCGTTCGGCTACAACCCACCGACGGGCGACCGCAAGATCGAGCGGGTCGATCCCGCCACGTTCCGGGCGGACCTGGACCGCGTCCTGCGGGTCGCGGCGCCGGCATTCGAATCGGTGTGGATCTCGGACCACCTCATGACCGAGGATCGCTTCCGTCTCGAGTGCTGGACAGAGCTGACGTGGATCGCGGCGCGCTTTCCCGAGCCGATGCTGGGCACGATCGTGATGGCCAACTCGTACCGCCACCCGGCGCTGCTGGCCAAGATGGCAGCGTCGCTCCAGTACCTGAGCGGTGGCCGGTTCATCCTCGGCTACGGCGCCGGCTGGGCCGAGGATGAGTACCGCGCCTATGGCTTCGACTTCCCATCGGCGCGGCACGCGGATCGAGCAGATGGTCGAGGGGATCGATGTCATCCGCGCGCTGTGGACGGGCGGGCCGGTGGACTACGCCGGCGACCATTACCGATTGACCGAGGCGCGCGCCGTCCCGGTTCCCGATCCGCAGCCGCCGATCATGATCGGTGGTGACGGCGAGCGACTGACCCTGCGCGCGGTGGCAACGCGCGCCGACTGGTGGAACGCGATGCCGCGTCCGATGGACGCGCTTCGGCGCAAGGTCGAGATCCTCGGCGAGCACTGCGCGACGGTCGGGCGCGACCCCGCGTCGATCCTGCGGACGATCACGTTCGTGGCATATCTCGACACCGACGGCGCGGCCGCGCGGCGCGCCGCAGGACCGCGTCTCGAGGGCGATCAGATCGCGTTCGCCGGCGAACCCGCAGCGATGGTCGACTACCTCGCGGCGCTGGCCGAGCTCGGCTTCGAGCACATCCAGCTCGTCTTCCCGACGTTTCCCGGACACCTCGGATATCGAGCTCTTCCTCGAGCGCGTCCGACCGGAATTCGCGACCGCGCTGGACTAGGGAGCGCGTGCATGGTGGTCAGCGCGTGTGACTATGAGTCAGTTGGATGACCGAGGAGGGGATGTGACGTCCAGCCGCGCCGGCGCCTTGTTCACACTCGACCCGACGCGGGCCTATCCGGTGCTCGACCGTGCTGACGGCATCCGTGTCTGGGACCGCGACGGACGCGAGTACCTCGATGCGATCGCCGGGATCGCGGTGGCCAACGTCGGGTACGGCCGGCAGGAGGTGGTCGATGCGATCGCCGAGCAGGCCGCTCGCTTGCCGTACGCCGTCGGCAACATCTGGGCGACCGCGCCAGCCATCGCCCTCGCCGAGAAGATCGCGCGTTTCACGCCTGGCGACCTCGACCACGTGATCTTCACGTCGGGCGGGTCGGAGGCCGTCGAGGTCGCGCTGAAGATGGCGCGCCACTACCACGTGCTCCGCGGCGAGCCCGACCGCTCCGTGTTCGTCTCACGCTGGACGAACTACCACGGGGCGACGCTCGGCGCGCTCACTGTCGGCGGCTCGAAGCTGCGCCGGAAGGTGTACGAGCCGATGCTGCTCCAGACGCCGCACGTCCGGACGCCCTATTGCTACCGCTGCCCTTGGCCGGAGGCCCATCCGGACTGCGCCGCCGCCGCCGCCGCTGAGGTCGAGGCCGCGATCCTCGACGCGGGACCCGGCCGTGTCGCCGCCGTGATCGGGGAGCCCATCATCGCCTCGGTCGGTGGCGCGATTCGACCCCAGGACGACTACTGGCCGCTGGTGCGCGAGATCTGCGACCGCCACGGCGTGCTGCTGATCCTCGACGAGGTGCTCACCGGCTTCGGACGAACCGGGCGCCGTTTCGCGGCCGACCATTGGGGCGTCGTCCCCGACCTGCTCGTCATGGGCAAGGGCGTCAGTGGCGGGTACGCACCGCTCGGCGGCGTCGCGGCGCGTCAGCACGTGCGCGCCGCGTTCGAGGGCCAGGGCGCCGCGTTCGAGCACATCTTCACGTTCGGAGGGCATCCGGTGTCGGCGGCTGCCGGGCTCGCCGTCCTCGACATCTGGGAGCGGGAGGGGCTCACGGAGCGGGCTGCGGCACTCGAGACCGCCTTCACGGCGGCGCTCGACCGGCTTCGCGAACACTCGTTCGTGGGCGACGTCCGGGTGACCGGCCTGATGGCTGGTATCGAGTTCGTCGCCGATCGTGAGACCAAGGAGCCGTTCGATCCGTCGATGAGGTTCGGGACGCGGGTTCGCGAGGCCGGCTTGAGGAACGGGATCGTGACCTACCCAGGTTCGGGCATGGCGGACGGTGCGCGGGGCGACATCATCTCCCTCTACCCGCCGCTGATCGTGACCGAGGCCGACATAGCCGAGATCGCGGAGCGACTCGAAGCGACGTTCCTCGAAGTCGAGCGCGACCTGGCGACCTGATCCCGGTCGGGACCGCGCGCGTGGCTTCGCGGGCGGGCAGGCCGGACTCTGTCGACTGCCAGTCAACGGCCGCGCCGGCCTATTCGAGCGGCTGGTACACCCCGAGGACATTCCCAGAGGGGTCCGCGAAGGTGAACCGCCGTCCCCCGCGTGCAGCTCGAGGGTCGCCGTGCTCAGCCTCCGGTGAACGGCGCGATCGCTTCGGCGGCGCGGTCGAGGTCGGCCTCCGTGTTGTAGACGTGGACGGAGAAGCGGACGGCGGTGCCGCGGACCGATGCCTTGACGCCTGCCGCAGCGCACGCCGCGCGGGCCGCCTCGCCGTCGCCAAGCTGCGCGCAGACGAGCGAGCTCCCGTACCAAGGCACGCCGAGGCGGCCGGCCAGGCCCTTTGCCATGTCGCGGACGGCCTCGAAGGCGCCGGTCGACCGCCATTCGGCGAGGAGGCGAAGCGATTCTGTGGCCCCGATCCAGGCGAACCAGCCACGCGAGACGTCGAACCTGCGCGCGTCCGGTGCGAGCGTCAACGGCCCGCCGAAGTAGCGGACATACGGCAGGTCCGCCGCGCGCCAGTTGGCGTTGCGTGGTTCGAGCTCGTCCCAGTGGTCGCGCCGGACGTAGAGGTATCCCGTCCCGCGCGGCGACAGCAGGTGCTTGTAGCCCGAGACGACCATGTAGTCGATCCGGTCGATGACACCCGCGAGCGGCACGAATGGGACGGCCTGCGTGCCGTCGATCATGACCCGTGCGCCGTGGCGCTCCGCGGCCGATGTGACGGCCTCGAGATCGGCCATCTTGCCGGTCTGCATCTGGACGAGGCTGAATCGCCACGAGCGTCGTGGACGCGCCGATCGAGTCCGCCAGGGCCTCGAACGGCACCTCATGGACCACGGCCCCGCGCTCCTTGGCGACCAGCAGCGGAAACAGGCTCGAGGTGAACTCGTCCGCCGGCACGACCACCTCGTCTCCCGGCCCGAGCATCCCCGCCACCAGCCCGGTCCCGACAGACGCGGCCGGGATGGTCGCGATGGTGTCCTCGGACGCCCCGATGAGCCGCGCGAAGTCGCGCGGCGCCGAATCGACTGGGCGCATCCCAGTCGGTCACCCAGTCGCCGGTGCCGGCCTGCCAAATGCGGGTCGCCCGGTCGAGCGCGTCGACCGTCGCCTGCGGCGGCAGCCCGTACGTCGCGCTGTCGAGATAAGTGATCCCGGACGCCGGGTGGAACTGGGCGCGGATGGCGCCGAGGTCGGCCGTCGCCGTCGAAGTGGCCGCCCCGCTCAGGCCCACGCCATCTTCCCGCCGTTGAAGTTGATGCAGTGCGTCTTGAGGTGGGTGAAGGTCTGGAGCGCCTCGACCCCGAGGTCCTCGCCAAGGCCCGACATCTTGTGGCCTTCGTACGGCACGTTGACCGGCAGGTAGTGCGGGCAGTTCGTCCAGATGATCCCGGCGTCGATCTTGTCGGCGACCCGGAAGGCGCGCCCGAGATCGGTCGTCCAGACGGTCGCCGCCAAGCCGTACATGACGTCGTTCGCGATCCGGATCGCGTCGCTCCTCATCGTCGAACGTCAGCACGGACAGGACCGGCCCGAAGATCTCCTCCCTGGCGATCTTCATGTCGGGGGTGACGTCGACGAAGATCGTCGGCTCGACGTAGTAGCCGTCGTCCGCGACCGGCACCGACGGCCGCCCGCCACCGAGCGCCAGCCGCGCGCCGCCGCGCCGTCCCTCCTCGATGTAGCCGGTGACGCGCTGGTACTGCTCCTCGCTGATGAGCGGCCCGAGCTGCGAAGTGCCGTCGGCGGGATCGCCGACCTTGATGCCCCTGGCCCGCTCGACGAAGGCGTCGACGATCTCGTCGGCGCGGTTGCGCTGGACGAGCAGACGCGACCCGCTCGTGCAGATCTGGCCCGTGTTGTAGAAGGCCGTGAACAGCGAACCGGAGATGGCCTGGTCGAGGTCGGCGTCGCCGAAGACGATGCTCGGGGTCTTGCCGCCGAGCTCGAGATGGACGCTCTTGATGTGGTCGGCCGCCGAGCGGAGGATCGCCTGACCGGTCACGGTCGAGCCGGTGAACGTCAGCTTCGGTACGTGGGGATGGGCCACGAGCGCGGCGCCCGTCGTCGGACCGTCGCCGTGGACGACGTTGAAGACACCGGCCGGCATCCCCGCCTCGAGCGTCAGGCGGCCCAGCTCCGCGGTCGAGAGCGGCGTCTGCTCGGCCATCTTCAGCACGACCGAATTGCCGACAGCGAGGGCCGGCGCCGTCTTCCAGCAGGCGAGCAGGAAGGGGTAGTTCCACGGGCTGATGGCACCGACCACCCCGTACGGCTCGCGGACCGAATAGACGAAGTAGCCGGCGTCGGCGGGGTAGGTCGTGCCATTCGGCAGCTCGGCGTGAGCCGGCGAAATACGTCATGAAGTCGGCACCGAGGTGGACCTCGCCAACGGCCTGTCCGAGTGGCTTGCCGGTGTCGCGCGACTCGATGGCGCCGATCCGGTCGGCGTCCTGGTGGATGAGCTCGGCCAGCCTGCGCATCACGGCCGCTCGACGACCCGGCGCCGCCTTCGACCATGCGCCCGACTCGAACGCCGCCCGTCCTGCAGCGACCGCGCGATCGACGTCCTCGGCCTCCCCGAACGCCACCTGGGCGATCTCGCGCCCGGTCGACGGGTCGATCGATGGGAAGCTTCGGCCGGATGCCGAGGGCACCTCCTCCCCGGCGATGAAGTGGGCGACCGTGTCCGTGCGTTCGATGACCGTCACCGCTCGATCCTCCTGTCGGAGCGCCGTCCCGGCATGCCCGAACTGCCTTGACGCGTCCCAGCCGTCGACCCTAGATTGTCGACAATGTACATCCCGACGGCAACGGAGGCCCGATGACCGAGAGCGCCACGAGGCCTTCCCGCGAAGAGTCGGGGCGGGCCTCCGAGAGTCGTCGTCTTCGACCCTGTTCCGGGTGTGGCCGCCTGATGCCGCGCTACCCGCAGGGCATCCTCGTCGCGTGTCCCTCACCGTGGGACGAGCGCGACGAGCTCATCGAAGAGCTCCTGCGCGAGGAGGTCCGGCTCGTCCTCGCGGCCGGGTTCGAGCACTGCTACGTGTTCGGGACCGGGGGCGAGGGCTACGCGGTGGATACCCGCCGCTTTCGGCAGGTGGTCGACGTCTTCCACGAGGAGGTCGACGGCAAGCCGGTCAGCGCGATGGTCGGCGTCATCGGGCTCTCCACCGTCCAGATCGTGGAACGTCTCGAATACGCCCACGACGTCGGCTTCCGGATGTTCCAGATCTCACTCCCGTCGTGGGGTCCGCTCGACGACGACGAGGTGCTGCGCTTCTTCTCCGACGTGTGCGGCGCGTTCCCGGATTCGCAGCTTCCTGCACTACAACCTGCCGCGGACGAAGCGCGTCCTGGGCGGCCGCGACTACGCCAGGATCATCCCGGTCGTGCCCAACCTCGTGGCGACCAAGACGACCGGTGGCGGGATGGCCGGTCGCGGAGGAGCTGATCCGCCACGCCGGCGAGCTCCAGCACTTCATGGGCGAGGGCAACTTCCCGCACGGCGCGATGTTCGGCGAGGCGTCGCTGCTCGCCTCATATGCCGAGCTCGCGCCACGGCATGACGCTACGCGCTGTTCGAGGCCGGGCGGACCGGCGACGCGGGCGAGCTGATGCGGCTCCAGCACGCGTTCCAGCGGCTCGGCACGGACCTGTGGGAGAAGCCGGCGCCGGGGCCGCACATGGATGGCGCCTACGACAAGATGCTGGTCAAGCTCGGGATGCTGCCGGAGTTCCCGCTTCGCCTGCTGTCGCCGTACCGGGGCTTCACCGAGGCCGACTATCGCGCCTGCCTTCGCTTCCTCCAGGCCGAGTACGCCGACTGGCTCGAACCCGCGGCGCGCGCGGCGCCGGTGTGAGGGCGGTTTCGAGACCGGCCTGATGGTCGCCTGACCCGGCCATCGCCTCCAAGCCGATCCACCATCCGGAGGGCCCTCGTGGAGATCCTCGTCGTCACGCCACACACCGACGATTTCATCTACGGCGTCGGCGGCACCCTCATCACCCATGCCGATGACGACATCCACATCGTGGCCGTGTGCTCGATCCAGCAGACGGCCGCACGGGACGTGGCCGCGGCGTTCGGCGCGACGATCGAGTTCCTCGATGCGCCGTACCATCGGATCTCGGACGACGCCCGGCGAGTGAAGGACGCGCTGGCCGCGATCCTGCGCGAACGCCGGCCGGCGTACGTGTTCGGGCCTCCGGCGGCAGGGGATTGGACGTCGGACCACACGACCGTCGGCCGGGCGCTCCTCGACGCGACCGATCTCGCCGGCACGTTCGCGTACAAGAGCCGCGTCCTGCGATTCCCGATCGCCTCGACCACGCTCGACTTCCATCCGAACGTCTGGATCGACCTGCCGGTCGAGATCGTCCAGCGCAAGATCGAGCTCGCGGCCGTCATGACCCGCGGGCTCGAGGACGAGTGGCCCAGGGACCTCGTCGAATGGGAGGTGAACCTCGGCCTCCGCTACGCCCTCGACATCGGCTGGCCGTCGCGCCACGCCGAGGCGTTCGATGCCGTCTTCGCCGTGCCGTTCCACCGGCTGCCGCCGCGCGAGGAGTTGCCGGGCGAGCCGGAGCGGATGGGCGGCAAGGTCGACGCGCTGGTCCGTGGCGAGGACCTGTCCGCGGGGCCGAGCGTCGGTCCCGCGGGGGAGTCCGCGTCGTGAGCCCGGTCGGGATGGCGGTCATCGGCAGCGGCTACATGGGTCGCACCTACGCGGCGTGCCTGACGCGGCACGTGCCGGACGGGCGTCTCATCTCGGTCTGGGGCGGCAAGCGCGCGCCGGCGCTGGCGCAGGAGTTCGGGGTCGAGGCGGACGACTCGCTCGCGACGCTCCTGGCCCGCCCCGAGGTCGAGGCCGTCGTGATCGCCTCGCCCCATACGGCGCACCGGCCACAGGCCGAGGCGGCGGCGGCGGCCGGGAAGCACGTCTACATCGAGAAGCCGATGTCGGTGTCGGTGGCCGACTGCGACGCGATCATCGCCGCCTGCGACGGCGCCGGGGTGAGGCTGACGGTCAACTTCGTCACCCGCTTCCGCCACGCCCCGAAGGCGATGAAGCGGCTCGTCGACGAGGGCGCCATCGGCGACATCAGAATCATCGAGATGCGCGGGACGTGGACCGGTTTCCTGCTCGAGGACATCGTCGACGAGGCGACGGGCAGGGTCATCATCCCGAAGAAGGCGTGGGCATGGGATCCGGCTGAAGGCTCGCAGTTCCTCGACTGGGGCGTCCACGAGACCGACGCGCTCCGCTGGCTGACGGGCTCCGAGGTGGCCCGCGTCTACGCCGAGTACCACACGTTCGGGACGCCGCCGCCGGTCGACCTGACCGCACAGGTCCAGGTGACGATGCAGAACGGGGTCATGGCCCAGATGCTGATGACCTACGAGACGCCCGAGCCTGGGCTCGAGCCCAATGACTGGACGCGGATCGTCGGCTCGAAGGGGATCATCGAGGCCGACCACTATGGCGTGGTCCGGCTCGGCGACGCCGACGGCTGGCGGGTCGCCGACGAGCAGGTGGCGTTCGACTTCCTGGGCGATTACCTCGACCCGAACCGGCTCGAGGGCTTCGCGGCACAGGTCCAGGACTTTGCCGAGGCGATCAAGGAGGGCCGCGAGCCGGTCGTGACGGGGGCCGACGGGCGGGCCGCGGTCGAGATCGTCGAGGCCGCCGACCGGTCGGCGGCGACCCACGAGGTCGTGACGCTGCCGCTCGGCAGGTAGGCGACGGCCAGGTGACGGAGCTGCGGTGCGGATCGTGCGGCGTCGACGCGTCGGGTCCGACCGATTGGCGGTGTGCGGCGTGTGGTTCGCCGCTCGAGCTCGAACTGCCGCCGGCCGATCCGGAGTCATTCGTGACCGAGGGTGCCGGCGGAGTGTGGCGGTACCGCGGTTGGCTGCCCGATGTCGAGGTGGTGTCGCTCGGGGAGCCGATGACGGCCCTCATCGAAGTCAGAGGGTCGCGTCTTCGCGAAGCTCGAGGGCGGACTGCCGAGCGGCTCGTTCAAGGACCGCGGGGCGGCGGTCACCGTCTCGTGGCTGCGGGCGCAAGGCGTTCGCCAGATCGTCGTCGATTCGTCGGGTAATGCGGGGGCGTCGTTCGCGGCGTACGCCGCTCGTGCGGGGATCCGACTGCGTCTGTTCGTGCCTGCGGACGCGTCGCCCGCGAAGCTGCTTCAGGCGCGGGCGCATGGTGCGGTTGTCGTCCCCGTGCCGGGTTCGCGGGCCGCGGCGGGCGAGGCAGCCCGTGCGGCGCTCGAAGGGCCGGGCCCGACCTCGCATATGGCTCGCATCTGTGGCAGCCGGCTTTCCTGGCCGGGACGGCGACGTTCGCATACGAGGTCTTCGAGCAGCTCGGCGGCCGGGCGCCGGACGTCGTCGTCGCGCCGCTCGGTGGCGGGACATTGCTGCTCGGCGCCGATCTCGGGTTCGACCGGCTGATGGCAGCGGGGCTGATCGACCGCATGCCACGCCTCGTCGGCGTCCAGAGCGCCGCGTGCGCGCCTCTGGCCCTGGCATTCCTCGCGGGCGAACCCGACGTGACCCCGGTCATGCCGGGCCAACGATCGCCGAGGGCATCCGCATCGACCGCCCACCGCGCTCGCGCCAGATCCTGGCCGCCATCCGCGCCACGGGCGGCGAGATCGTCGAGGTGACCGACGACGAGATCCGGGCGTCGCTCCGGACGCTGCTGTCGCGCGGGATCTTCGTCGAGCCGACGTCCGCCGCGGCACACGCCGGCCTCGCCCGATCCGGCGTCGCCCGCGGTGCGACCGGGACGGTCGTCCTCGCCATGACCGGCCACGGCCTCAAATCCACGGGCGCCATCGGCGAGATACTGGGCACATGACGTCGACCGGCGGCA
>CAVYZQ010000010.1:0-27611 GCA_963772995.1 uncultured Chloroflexia bacterium
AGCCATCCTCGTGGGCATCATGGTCGCATTTCGCCTCGCGTCAGGCGGGCCCGACGGGAACGTCGCGACGGCAGATGGCACGGCCATGATCTCCGTCGCGACCTACGTGCCCGTCGTCTTCGTCATGGAGGAGGTCCTCTTTCCGGGCTCCTCGACACCTATCTCCGCGGTTCCACGCTCGGCCCTGATTGCGCGTCGGCCCTCTACGGGGTCCGCCCTCTGGGGACTGTGGCACCTCCCCGTGGCCTTCCTCGACCTCGGGATCCTCACGATTCCGTAACTCGTGACCGTGCATACCGGCCTCGCACTTCCTGGTGACGTCATGGCGTCGGACCGGGAACCTCGCCGCACCCGGCATCGCTGCCTCACCATGACCGACGCTTTGCGGACCGATCGCCGTCCTGTAGCCGATGATCCACAGGATCGCAGATCCCAGATGCAAGACCTGACTCTCCTCCGCCGCCATCGTCGCGACGGGCTTGTTCGCCGCGATGGCCGCATTCCAGGCGACGCTGGCGGCGGGCGCGCCGCTCGGGGCGCACGTTCTTGGTGGCAGGACTCCGGCGCCCTTCCTCCTCGGCTCCGGGCGTTCAGTGGGACGCGGCAGTGCTTCTAGTCGGGTTCGCCGTGGTGATGCTCGCCCGGGCCGGGGTCGTCGGCTGGCCGGCCGACATCGCCGGCTTCCTCGTTCCGGCCTCATGGGCCATCGCCGGCTTCCTCGTCCTCAACACCCTCGGCAACCTCGCCTCGACGAGCCGCTTCGAGCGGACCGTCTGGGCGGCCACAACGGCCGTATTGGCCGTGCTTGTGCGGTTTTGTCGCCTTGACCGCCTGAAGGCGCCTCGTGGCGCGGGCGAACTCCCGACCATACTCCCGACCAAACGAAGACCCGCTGGTCACCCAGCGGGTCTGTTTCGTGCTCAGAAGTGTGGAGGCGACGACCGGATTCGAACCGGTGAATAGAGGTTTTGCAGACCTCCGTGTTGAGCCACTTCACCACGTCGCCAGATGTCTTCCCGGGCGGGCGTTCGACGACTGCTGGCTGCCCCTCGAGGATTCGAACCTCGGTTCACGGATCCAAAGTCCGCTGTCCTACCGCTAGACGAAGGGGCAGCGGTCCACTGGATAGGGATTGGAGCGGAAGACGGGACTCGAACCCGCGACCCTCACCTTGGCAAGGTGATGCTCTACCAACTGAGCCACTTCCGCTTGCAGGATCCGCCCACCCGTTCGGGGTGGTGCCGAGAGCCAGATTCGAACTGGCGACACCGCGATTTTCAGTCGCGTGCTCTACCAACTGAGCTATCTCGGCCCGATGGTCAACCAGCCGTCGGCTGCCCGTCGGCGGGGAGCACGATACCACGGGCCTCGCCGGGCCATCAAGGACAGCCCTGGCCAGCTCCCCTAGTCGAGACCCGCGAGCATCGCCGAGTCCGCCGAGTCCAGCGGCGGGTCGCCGGTGAGCTGGCGGAGCCGGTTGATGCGATCGAGGATCGGTGGGTGGGTGACATCAGTCCCGACGAGCGTGCCTCGAACTTCTTGATCGGGTTCGTGAAGTACATGTGCTGTGTCCCGCGGTTGGCGACCTCGAGGACCTCCTGGTCCGTGGCGATCTTGGCGAGCGCCCGCTCCAGCCCATGGGGGTTGCGCGTCAGCTCGACGCCCGAGGCATCGGCCAGGTACTCCCGCTGCCGGTTGACCGCCAGCTGGATGAACCGGCTGATGATCGGCGCGAGGATGGCGAGGAGGATCGCGATGGCGAAGATGATCGCCTGGGCGCCCCCGCCACCTTCGCGGTTGCTCGATCGCCGGCCACCGCCCCAGAACGTGAACCGCAGGAAGAAGTCCGCCAGGATCGCGATGGCACCGACCATGACGCCGATGACGAGGGCGAACCGGATGTCGAAGTTCCGGACGTGCGACATCTCGTGCGCGAGAACGCCCTGGAGCTCCTCCCGATCGAGCTTCTCGAGCAGGCCCGTGGTGATCGCCACCGATGCGTGCGCCGGGTCGCGGCCCGTCGCGAAGGCGTTGGGTGCGGTGTCGTCGATGACGTAGACGGCGGGCATCGGCACGTTCGCCGCGATCGCCATCTCCTGGACGACGTTCATCAGCTGCGGCGCGGTCGCCTCGTCGACCTGCTGGGCGCCGCTCACGGTCAGGACGAGCTTGTCGCCGCTGAAATAGGTCGCGACGCCGGACAGGCGTGCCGGCGGCCAGCGCGAGCGCCGTCGCCCCGACGCCGCCCGCCGGGGATCCGACGATCGCGTAGCCGATCGTGAAGCCCAGGAGCCCGAAGACGAGGATCACGAATGCCGCCAGGAACAGCGAGTTCCGGCGGTTCGCCGCGATCTGTGAATAGAACGTGCTGGCCACGGTCGGACCCGCGGCGCGGTGCGGTCGATCAGCTCAGGCTGAGGTCCACGTTCGGGACGTTGGCCGCCTCGGGCTCCGCGTCGAAGAAGTCACGCCTCGTGAACCCGAAGATCCCCGCGATGAACACCGCCGGGAAGGTCTGGATACCGGTGTTGTAGTCGAGGACCGTCGCGTTGTAGTGCTGGCGCGAGAAGGAGATCTGGTTCTCGGTCGTCGTCAGCTGCTCCTGCAACGCCAGGACGTTCTCGTTGGCCTTCAGCTCGGGGTAGTTCTCGACGACCGCGAACAGCGAGCGGAGCGCGCCGGTCAGCGCGTTCTCGGCGGCGGCCTGCTGGGTGGGACCTTGCGAGCCCGCGGCGACGGCCGCTGCCCGGGCGTTGGTCACGTCCGTGAGGACCTTCTGCTCGAACTCCATGTAGCCCTTCACGGCGTTGACGAGGTTCGGGATCAGGTCGTGGCGCCGCTTCAGCTGGACTTCGATCTGGGCGAAGGCCTCGTCGATCCGGAGACGCTTCTGGACCAGCCCGTTGTACAGGGCGATCAGGCCCACCACCGCGATGACGATGATCGCGACGACGATGATGACCGGCCAGTTCATGCAGCCCCTCCGCAGTCGGGATCGCGCGCACACGACCGCGCTGCACGAGTCTACAGCGTCATGTGCATGGCCGGGCTCGGCCGGGTGGGGCCATCCCGACGACCACCACGACCCAGGAGCCGGCGGCGCTCGGTCAGCGGGCTCCTGTCGGCGGTGCCGCGTCTGGTCGGGCTGCGTAGTCCCAACGCTCGAACGGCCACACATCCTCAAGCCAATCGACGACGACGCGGTAGAGCAGCGAGTCGAGGTGAGCGTCGGCCGCCCGGATCCAGGACCGAACGCGAACGTCGAACCCGGGCCGATCGGACGGATAGATGTAGACGCAACCGATGACCGTGGTATCCGGCTCAGGCGCCGCGAGGACCGTGTAGGTGAAACCCGTGCGTTCGGCGAAGTCGTCGGCATGGCGGACGAGGTCGGCCAGGTTCTCTTCGAGGGTCATCGGGTGCGGCCACGACAGGCCTGCGAAGCCCGGAGTCGCGCGGATGTGGTCGATGCTCGAACTCCAGGCGGCGTGGTCGGAGGCATTGTGCTCGGGACCGAGGGGCCGCAGGCGGAAGGCCACGTGATCGAGGCCACGAGGAGGGTCGAACGACCCTGGGACGAACTCGGTCACCGATCGCCCCCGTGGGTCGCGACCGCGGGATCGCGCAGGGGCCGATAGCCCTGCCTGGTGCTTGAGGCCCGACCGGGCCCCGATGTCTCGCTTATCACCCACCGCCGGCGTTTGCCGACTCCACCACCCTTCCTGGGTCCCCGGAGTACTCGCCTCCGAAGACGTACATCTGCCCGTCGTTGCCGACGACGACGGCTGGGTCGCAACGGGCCGTGGCGAGCGCGAGACCGGGCTGCCAGTGGTTTTCTTTCGGGTCGAACACGTCGTATCGCGTGCAGGTGAAGACGCGGATGAGCCCGTCAGGGCCGACGACGGGGTGTCCTGTCACACCGAAGCTGAGGTTGGTGGGACCGGGCGTCCACTGGTCGGTGCCGGGTTCATACCTCCACACGCGTGCCGGAAGAAAGACGTAGACGCTTCCGCCGACCGACGCAGCGCCAGGGGCGGTGTCGGGCCACGGCATCGGGGCCCGACGTGCCCACTTGCCCGTCGCCGGGTCGAACCGTTCGACGACCGTCAGACCGCCGTCACCAGTCACCCCGGCGCAACACGGCGACGCGCGACCACCGAAGACATAGATCGCGCCATCCTTCGCGCCGACGGCGATACCGGGATGTTCTCGCGGCGTCGGCAGCGGGGCGAGCACCCGGAACGCACCGGTCTTCGGGGTGTACACGATCGTCCGGCCGTGCCGGCCGTCGGGCGTCAGCCCGATCAGGTAGATGTGGCCCTTCGCGAAAACGGCCTGCGGCTGCCGGATCCCGGCCTCGATCGTTTCCCGCCGGGTCCATTTCTGCGATTCGATGTCGAACTGGTCGACCCGCAGCGCACCACTCCCGCCGGCGTCGCTGAACAGAAGGATCCGAGCGCCGCCGTCGCTCGCGCCCGTGAACCCGCGAGCCAGGGCCGGCATCGATGGGTTGGCCGTCCAGCCTATCGGTGGCGGCAACGGGGCAGCGGATCCGAGGGGGTCCAAGGGCGGATGCATCGCGACCCGTGGCGTTGCCCAGACGTGCCCGTCGCCAACGGCGATGAAGCCCTTCGAGCTTCCTGCGACCGCGTGCGCACCGCCGAAGTCGAGAGTGCCCTCGGCCCAATGCGATCCGCCGTCCGTGCTGAGCAGCAGCGCACCGTCGGGGTCGAGCGCCAGGACGCCAGCCGGTGAGACCGCGAGCGAGGTCGGCGTTCCGAACGACTCCTCATCGCCGACCGAGGCGGGGATCGACTCCCAGGAAGCTCCACCATCCGTTCGACCGCCATATCGCCATGGTGGGTCCGGTGTCCGGGTTCGAGAAGCTCCCGGCGGCGAGCAGGCCGCGACCGTCATCCACGATCGACGCCATGAAGCCGTCGCGGTCCGGCGTTCTGCTGGCCGTCCATGTCGCTCCGTCAGGGGAGGACCACGCGGCCGGTTTTCCAGCCAACGCGCCGACGACGATGAACCGAGACCCGGCGGCGGTGACCGCCCGCAGGTCGGCCTTGGCCATGGCGCCGGGCAGGTTCACCTTCGTCCACGCCATGGCATCGCTCGAAATGAAGATCGCCGGCTGTCCGCGATCGCGGCCGATCGCAACGACGCCTCCATTGCCGACCGCGACGTCGGCCAGGACCGCAGGCCCGAGCAGCGACCCGGTCGGTGCGCGCCGCCATGCGTCCGAGTGGACCCACACGCCCGCGCCCCGGCAACGCCCGTCGCGCACGTCGCAGCCGACCGCGACGGTCAGCGACCCGCCGTTCGCCACGGCGGTCAGTCGAGCGCCGTCGAGACTGGCGTCGTCGCCATCGATGGTCCAGTCGGACCCGCTCGCATTGAGCCAGATCACGCCTCCGCGACGATCCTGGCCGACGGCGACGATCCCGCGCGAGGTGGACACGGCGTCGAGGAACGTTGGCTGCACGGTGGTCGCTACCCAGTCGATGCCGGCCGTCCCGGGCGTGGTCGGCGGGCTGCCGCCCGAATCCTGGCCGGAGTCCCCTCCATCCGTCGCGCCGTCGGTGGGTGACGGCTCTGGTTCGTCGATGCCGCCGGGCGAAGGGATCGGGGCCTCGCTCGCGATGGCGCGTTCGCTCACGCCTGGGGCGCTGCCCGGTGTCGTGCTTGGACCAGCCTCTGCTATCACGCTCGGCGCGGAGCCACCCGTGGCGCTCGGCCTGGCCACGGAGGCGGTCGAAGCGCTCGGCCCCGAAGCGCCCGCCCCGAAGCGCTCGGCGTGCTGTTGCAGGCCGCCGCGAGGATCGCGACGGTCGCGGCGATCGAAGCCAACCTCATGAATGAGACGGCTTTGCCCATGCCCTTCCTCACCGCTCCCCTGTCGTCCACCGTGCGTGTGACGCGCAGCCGGCGGATCCGTTACGGATCCTACGCGGGCGGGGTACCCCTACCGTCTCAGCGGCCCGTCTGCACGAGCTCGGTCAGCCGCGCGGCGCTTTTGATGCCAGGCTCGGCCAACTGCGTCGAGCCGTCGCGACGGACCAGGATGACCGGAGTGCTCGGTGGGCTCAGCACGAGATTCCCGAAGCTCTCAGCCAGCGAACGAAGCACGGCCGGGGTGGCGACGAGGAACCGCCACGGAAAGTGATGGTCGTCGGCATAGCGCCCGAGCGTTTCGGGTGTCTCGCGCGGATCGATCTCGAGGGAGAGATACACGACGGCGTCGGCGGGGAGTGCCGCAAGGGCGGCCTGGGCCTGCGTCTGCTGTGTGACGCACGGCGGGCACCACGTCGCCATGCCCTCGATGAGCACGACCGAACCGGCGAAGTCCGACACGCGGACGACCTTTCCGGTTCGAACATCGGTCAGGTCCGTCGTCGCCCAGGCGGGAAGGCGGATCCGGCTCGCGACAACGGCGGGACGGCGAGCGATCCGCGGACGCGTTCGCCGCTGGCGACGCCATCGATGGTGTCAGCGCGGACGTTGGGTTCGAGTCCGCAGGGAGAGGCGTCGGCTCGGGTTTCGTGGTCTGCGCCTGGCATGCGGACTATGGCCATGACGCCGAGAAGCGCCCCGATAGCAAGACGGCGCATGTTCGGGCTTCCCTCCGACGCAGCCGAACGACGCGATAGATCGGTGGGCGGTACTGGGCTCGAACCAGTGACCTCCTCGGTGTAAGCGAGGCGCTCTGACCGACTGAGCTAACCGCCCGGGCACAAGCATAAGCGACCGATCGCGGGGACCTGGCATGCGGAGGCCCCGGACGCGGGACAGATCCTGCGTCCGGGGCCGAAGGGTGCGAGGTTGCGCCTACAGGGTGGGGAGAAGGGTCTCGAGGCGATCCCAGGTTTCGAGAGCTCCCTTGACCATGCCGGTCGCGAGCGCAGCGTCGATGATCTCGGCCGAAGCCCATGTGACTGACCGTCCGGACGAAGGTCCGGCCGTCGACGTCCTCGAACGTGTGGGTCTCCGGACCACCCTGCACGCCGACGCCCTCGACGTCGAACAGGAACGTCCAGCGGAAGGACTTCGGTGGGTCGACTTCGAGGAACTCGCCAAAGAATGCGACGTCCGCGCGATCCTTCGCTCGACTGACGAAGCGCCATCGGCCGCCCGGCCGCACGTCGAGCGCCTCGACCGTCGTGGCGGTGCCGTGCGGGCCCCACCAGCGCGGGATGAGCTCCGGGATCGGTGAACGCACCCCAGACCAGCGCCCGTGGCGCGTCGAAGGTGCGCTCGAATACGAGGTCGCCGCCCTCGGAGTAGATCGCGGTCGTCGCGGTGCTACCGCGATCGATCCTGGTCGTCGTCATCGCCCATGTCCGTGCTCCTTCACCTGTGCCGGTGCTTCCGTGCGTTTCCGCGGCCTGCAGTTCCCTGAGGACGACCTCGAGCCGCTCGAAGCTCTCCTCCCAATGGCGGCGGTAGTAGTCGACCCAGGCCGCGACGTCGCGCAGCGGACCAGCGCGGAGGCGCCTGGGCCGCCACTGGGCCTGCCGTCCCCGCTCGATCAGCCCTGCCCGCTCGAGCACCCGCAGGTGCTTGGAGATCGCCGGCTGAGTCAGGTCGAACGGCTCCGACAACGTCTTGACCGACGCCTCGCCCTGCGCCAGCCGGGCCAGGATCGCCCGACGGGTCGGGTCGGCCAGGGCGGCGAAGGTCGTGCTGAGCTGATCGATCGGCTGCTGCATCTGTCACATCACTTATTGGTTATATAACCTAGTGGAACTATACGACGGACTGTCGAGTTGTCAAGCGCCAATAACGAGGGTGGTCCGATGCCCACCGGTCGGCCGGGTGTGACGCTCGTGCAAGCCAGCCCCGAGGGGAGTGGTGTGGCGGGTGTGCCTCGTGGTGTGTCAGCCTCGGGCCATGGATACTCTGCCCGCTGATCGCCCGGCTTCATCGGTCGAGAGCCGCCGCGACGCGCCTCCCGCGACCGCCAGGACGACCGCCGCCGCCGTCGGGCACCGACTCGTCAAGGGCATCAAGGAGCACGACGTATCGGGGCTCTCGGCCGAGATCGCCTATCGCTTCCTGTTCGCCGTCTTCCCGTTCGGACTGTTCGTCGCCGCGCTCGGTGCCTTCGTGGCGGGGCTCGCCCACGTCGATAACCCCGCCAGGCTGGTCATCGAGGGCCTTGGCGACAATCTGCCGCCAGGGATCGCGGCGAGCCTGCAGCCGGAGCTCGAACGCCTGCTCGGCGCAGCGCAGCCGGGCGCGCTCGGAATCGGCGCCCTGCTGGCGCTGTGGGCCGCGACCGGGGGGACGAATGCGCTCATCAAGGCGATGCACCGGGCGTACGGCGTGCCGGAGCAGCGCCATTTCCTGCTGCGGTACGCCATCGCCATCGGTCTGACGCTTCTCGCGGCGATCGGCGTGATCGCCTCGTTCGTAACGATCGTCGGCAGCTCGATCCTCACGCAGCAGCTCGCCGAGCGGCTCGGTCTCGGTGAACAGGCGTTTGCCGTCGTCCAGATCGTGCGATGGCCCGCCGACTTCATCGGCCTTGTTGCGGCCGTCGCGGTCCTGTACCGATACGCTCCGAGCATCGTGGTCCCGTGGCGCTGGATCCTCGTGGGTGCCTGCGTCTTCACACTCGGCTGGCTGATCGCGACGGCCGGATTCGGGTTCTATGTCGCTAATGTCGCCAACTACGGGGCGACGTACGGCTCGCTTGGCGCGGTGGTCGTGTTGATGACCTGGTTCTACCTGACGGCGGCGTTGCTGGTCGTCGGTGGCGAGGTCACGGCCGCCCTCGCTCGCGAGATGACGCCCGAGCAGATCCGCCAACGTGGTGAGGAGCGAGCCGCGGCGGCGGCCGTCGAGGGGACCACTGGCAACATCCGGCGGCGGGTGAAGGGTGCCGCCGGCCGCGTCGTGTCAGCGGATCGCCCCTGAACTGGCGGCGCGGCCGTCGGAGCGGGAGCGAGCCGCCGCCACGGTCGTCGGTCTGCCACATACGACCCGGGCTCGTGTTATGCGAAAGCAGGAGCCGACGACAGGGTCAACGGAGCCTTTCTACGACGGTGGTTCGTAGGGGGCGAGGATTCGGCCCGACCGACGGAATGTCCTCGCACGGCACGTGCCACATTCGTATGTGGCGAGGACTTGGCCCGACCGACGGCACGGTGCTCGCACAACACGAGCCAGATTCGTATCTGGCGAGGAATTGCGTCGGCCCGGTGGAACTTGCTTCCGTCCGCGGGAGCCGGGCACCCGCAGCAACAGAAAAGCCCCTGGCGGTCGACCAGGGGCTCCGAGAGGATCTGCTGAACGAAGGTTGGTGCCCAGGCCGGGACTTGAACCCGGATGAGTTGCCTCATACGCCCCTCAAACGTACGCGTATACCAATTCCGCCACCTGGGCTAGAGGTGTGCCGCTGCGATCGACGGGTCCACGGTCGAGGGTTTGGTACCGAGGAAGGGATTTGAACCCATACGCCCTTGCGGACACTAGCTCCTGAAGCTAGCGCGTCTACCAATTCCGCCACCTCGGCGTGGCAACCGTGCGCGACCGGCTCACCGGCCCGCAGCGAGGCGCCATGTTAGCACATCCCAGAATTGATCAGCCGGGTCCGAGACCTGGCGGACGGCGGGGCCGACCACGGTGTCGCGGACCACGACCGACTCGTCTGCGAAGGCCAGCGGCAGCAGGTAGCGACCCGTCGCGAGCTGCTTCTGGAGCGCCGAATACGCGACCCGACGTGCGTGGTCGGTCCCCGGCCCCCGTGCCGCCACGAGCAAGGCATCGAGCGCCGGATCCTGCAGTCCGATCACGTTCGATCCGCCGGTGACGGTCTGGCTCGAAGCCAGCAACGGATACAGGTCGGGATCGAGGCCGATCGCGAGGTCTGCGACGGCCACGGTGAAGTCGCCCTTGTTGAGCCGGCCCGTCACGAACTCGGCCGGCGGGAGGCCGGTGTGGGTCACCGCCAGACCGAGTCGCGCCCAGTCGCGCGCAACAGCATCCGCGGTCGCGAAGACGGCAGCGTTCGATGCCTCGTCGGGGCTGATGATCTCGATGGCCAGCGGGTCCTTGGCCCCGGGCGGCCGCCATCCGTCGGCCGACACCGTCCAGCCGGCGTTCTTGAGACCTGTCGCCGCGATCGAGGCATCGAATCCGAGCTGCAGGATCGGCGTTCGCGTCGAACAGCGGCGACGTCGGCGGGATCGGGTCGGAGGCGACAACGGCGCCCGAGCCGAACACGTCAGCGACGATCGCCGAGCGATCGATCGCCTGGAGAAGGGCGGTTCGCACGCGCGGGTCCGAGAACGCGGGATGACCCGGTCGCAGGTTGAACAGGACCGCCGTCAGAGTGGAACCCGGATAGTGCAGCACGCGGCTGCCCGGTCCGGCCGCGACAGTCGCCGTGAGGGCGGGCGGTAGACCGGAGGCCGCGTCGAGAGACCCGGCTCGATAGGCGTCGGCGAGCGCTTCCGCGCTGTCGAAGAAGCTGAACTCCATGCCCGTCAGGTACGGCACCGGCCGGCTCGGCCGGGAGGGAGACGTCGGGTCGGCGCTCGCAGCCGGAGCGGTCGGCCCCACGATCGGCGCCTGCGACGGCGCAGGCAGGCTCGATGCCGGCACCAGGACCGCGGCCCCGTCGTCGAGGGAACGGACGGCAAACGGCCCGGAGCCGATGGGATGGCGTCCGAATGGGTCGTCGGCCAGTTGCGAGACCGGGACGTCCGCGAGCAGGTGCGCAGGCGCGATCGGCTGAGTCGCCGCCTGGAGGAAGCCTCCGAGCGGGGTCATGAGGTGGAAGACCACCGTGTACGGCCCGTCCGCCGCGACCGACACCTCGTTCCATGACCCGGCTGCCGGCCCGGTGTAGGCCTGGTCCTGGAGAGTCCGGATGGTGAAGACCACGTCTGCCGAGGTCACCTGGTGGCCGTCGTGCCACTCGGCGTCCTCGCGCAGGTGGAACGTCCAGACCGCTCCGCTGTCATCGACCGTCCAGCGGTCGGCGAGGTCGGGGACGAGGGTTCCCGACGGCCCGTTGCGGACCAGACCGGAGAACACCAGCGCGACGAGGTCGCGGTCAGCCTGCGTCCTAGCGGTGAGCGGGCTCACCGACGAGGGGTGTCCGAGGACACCTTCGGTGTAGGCCCTGGCCTCGGGCATCGGGGCGCTCGGGCTCGGCAGGGCCGTGCTGGTCGCGGCGGGGACGAGTGACGGAAAGCCGACGAGGCCGGCGATCAACGCGAACAGGACGACGAGCGCGCCGACCACGAATGTATCGGTCCGGGTCATCGGACTCCGAGCGAGAGATCAGTCCCCGCGGACGTCCGCCGCGGGCCTCGATCAGGCGGTCGTGGTTGTCACCGGAGCGAGGATGAAGGCCGCCAGGCAGAAGACGACGAACAGGACGAGCAGGACGATCGTGAACTGCCAGAGGCGCCGTTCGACTCCGCGACGGCTTCGATAGACGGCCGAATCGCCGCCGAACGTGCCGGACAGCCCGACTCCACGGGCCTGGAGCAGGATCGAAAAGATCAGTCCGATGCTCACGAGGATCTGGCCGATGGCCAGAAGGGGGTTCACGGGGTCAGGCTCCTCTCGTCGTCTCGGCGACGGATGCTACCACAGGATGCGTGATCGGCCGGTCATCTCGGCCCATCTGGGCAGCCCGGCGAGCTCGAGAAGGGTCGGGGCAACGTCGGCGAGGACGCCGTCGGCCAGGCGCAGTCCCCTTGCTGCGCGCCCGATCAGCACGAACGGGACCGGGTTCAGGGAGTGAGCCGTCACGGGCCGGCCTTCCGAGTCGCGGAGGTAGTCGGCGTTGCCATGGTCCGCGGTGATCGCAAGGAGGGCGCCCGGCGCCCCGGGATCGCCCGCATCCACCGACTCGGCGGCCTCGACGACGCGTGCCAGGCAGGCGTCGACGACGGCGAGTGCCTCGATCGTGGCGTCCCATGACCCGGTGTGACCGACCATGTCCGGGTTGGCGAAGTTCGCGACGATGAAGTCGTAGCGGCCGGAGCCGATCGCCTCGACCAGGGCATCAGTGATGCCCGACGCGCTCATCTCGGGAGCGAGATCGTAGGTGGCGACCTTCTGGCTCGGGATCAGCAGACGTTCCTCGCCGGGCCACGGCGCCTCGACCCCGCCGTTGAAGAAGTAGGTCACGTGTGCGTACTTCTCGGTCTCGGCGAGGTGGATCTGCCGCCAGCCGGCCTCGGAGAAGGTCTGCGCCAGCGACCGGGCTTCCTCGGGCGGGAAGGCGACCTCGACGGCAAGGCCGGCCTCGTACTCGGTCATCGTGACGACCTGGACGTTCGCAGGCGCGGGGCGGCCGTCTGGCGAGGCCCGGTCGAAGTCGGCGAAGTCCGGGTCGGTCAGGGCGTGGACCAGCTGGCGGGCGCGATCGGCCCGGAAGTTGGCGTGGACGAGGCTGTCGCCGTCGCGCACCCGGCCGTCGACGCCATCGATGACCGTCGGCGTGACGAACTCGTCGCTCTCACCGCGCCCGTAGGCGGCGCTGATCGCCTCGATGGCGCTCGGGGCCCGCTCCCCCACCCCGTGGACGATCGCGTCATAGCCGCGCTCGACCCGGTCCCACCGGCGGTCGCGGTCCATGGCCCAGTACCGGCCCCCGACCGAGGCGATGCGGGCGTCCGGGTGGGCCGGAGCCAGCCGCGTCTCGAGGTCCGCGACGAAGTCGAGACCCGACGTCGGAGGCGTGTCGCGCCCGTCGAGCAGCGCGTGGATCCGCACACTCGGCACGGCCAGGCGGGCCGCCAGCGCGACGAGGGCGACGAGGTGGCCGTCGTGGGCATGGACGCCACCCGGCCCGACGAGGCTGACGATGTGCAGGCGGCCGTCCATCCGCGCCTGTCGGGTGCAGGCCGCGATGAGCGACGGCCGCGCCGCGAACGTCCCGTCGGCGATCGCCGCGTCGATCCGCGGCAGATCCTGGAGGACCGGCCGCCCGGCGCCGAGGTTCAGGTGACCGACCTCGGAGTTGCCCATCTGACCGGGCGGCAGGCCGACTGCGTCCTCGGATGCGCGCAGTGTCGCGTGCGGCCACTCGCGGAGGAGCGCACGCCAGGTCGGCATCGGGGCCGCCGCGACGGCATCGGCCGCGGGATCTGTGCCGATCCCGAACCCGTCGAGGACGACGAGGACGATCGGACGCGGCCGGGAAGGGGATGCGGCCACATCGAGAGGGGTCGCGGCGACCGTGGCGGGCGACGCGCCGGCGGCGATCTGCTCCGGCGTGAGACGCGCCGATCGATCGGTCACGCGACGCCGTCGCGAGCAGCGGCCGTCAGGCCCGCCCGGGCGACGATCCCGGCCATCTCGTCGGGCTTGAGTGAGGCCCCGCCGACGAGCGCCCCGTCGATGGTCGGCTCCGCGAAGAACTCGCCGATGTTCGCCGAGGTGACGCTTCCGCCGTACAGGACCGGCACCGCCTCGGCGGATTCCTCCCAGCCGATCCGTGCGAGGACACCCCTGATCGAGACGGCCATCGCGGCGGCGTCGGCGCCGCTCGCATTCCGGCCGGTCCCGATCGCCCAGACCGGCTCGTAGGCGATGACGAGTCCCGCCGCGGTCATCGCCACCGGGTCGTGGTCGGCGAGCGCGCCTCGGAGCTGGCGGTCGACCACCTCGTCCTGGCGCCCCGCCTCGCGGTCGGCCAGGACCTCACCGACACACAGGATCGGGCGCAGGCGTGCGTCCACGGCGCGGCGGAGCTTGCGCCCGATCAGCTCGTCGGTCTCGCCCGCGTCACGGCGGCGCTCGGAGTGGCCGACGATCACCCATGTGGCGAGCCCGGCCAGCATGGGAGCCGCCGTCTCGCCGGTGTACGCGCCCTGGAGCTCGTGGTGGATCGTCTGGGCGCCGACCGCGACGGACGGGTCGGCCTCGCCCAGCGCCTGGCGGACGGCCGCCAGGCAGACGAACGGTGGACAGATGACCCGCGTCACGCCGGGGACCCGGGTCCGCTCGGCGATGGTCCGGGCGAGCTCGCCCGCGTCGGAGGGGGTGGTGTGCATCTTCCAATTGGCCGCCACGATGACATCGCGCATGCCCGGAATCATGACAGAGCGGCAGGCTCCCGGCGGCTCCCGCGCGGTTGCGCGCCGAGCGAGGCGCGGCAACCCGGACGACGCCGGCCGATCCCTTCGTCGTCGTGGAGGGCGAGCCGTTCGACGCGTTCGAGCGCCCGCTGGACCGCCGATCGGTGGAGCGTCAACCGGGCCGCCAGCTCGGACAGGCTCGCCTCGGGCGTCTCGCGTCGCGCGTCGGCGACGAGCCGGACGACCGGCGGCTGGCGGGCGAGCCGGCCGTCGGCATCGAGCGTCGCGATCGCATCGAGCTGGCGTCCGGCGGCGCTGACGGCCCGTTGGAGGTTGGCCGACTCGGCATTCAGCACACGGTTGAGCTCGCCACGAAGGGCTCTCGACACCTGCCGCGCCTCGACCTCGAGGAGCGCGCCCGCCGCGCCCACCCGGCGCAGGAACGTCCCGACGGCCTCGCCGTTCTTCGACGTGACGACGCCCCGGCCGCGCCGGACCCGCCACGAGACCGGCAGGCCGACGTCGGCGAGCCGCCCGGCGAGGACCGGAGCGTCCGCGGGGTCGACCACGAACTCGAGATGGGTCCGTCCGCCGGCCAGGCTGAGCGATCCGCGGGCGAGGAAGCGGCCGCGCAGCCACGCCGCCCGGCAGTGGTCGGCGGCAGTCGACCAGTCGAACGGCGCCGCGACCGTGCCATCGCCGAGCCGTCGCAGCCTGATGGCGAGCCGTGCCACCGACGATTCGCGGGCCGTCGGCGTCGGGCCGAGGCCGGCGACCTCGGCTGCCCGGTCGCACGGCCGCGACGGGTCGATCCCCGCCAGCTCGTCGCGGAGTGCCGTGACGAGATCCCGATCGGAGCGGGTCACCCGCCGAACCCGATCACGTCAGGTGGTCCGACGAGTCAAGCGGTCCGGCACGTGAGGCCGCCCAGCACGTCAGTGGCACGTCAGGCGGCACATCACGCGGTCCGGCATCAGGCTGTCCGGCTCGTCGTCCGCCGGCGGATCCCCGATTCCTGCTCGAGCGCCCGGATGACCGCGCCGGCGAGCCGGACCGGGTCATGGTGGTGCGGATCCTCGGTGTCGAGGACGTCGTCGAGGATCAGCCGAGGCGGCGGGGTCGCGGACGGCGGCCAGCGCAGGCGGACGGCCTTCGTGGTGACGTCGGCGTCCGGTCCGGTCGGCATGTTGTTGTTGGCGAGCACGACGTCCGCGATCGCCGGGCTCGTGTGTGCGATGAGCGCCTCGACGTGATCGGCCAGGTCGAACCCGGTGGTCTCGCCGGGCTGGGTCGCGACGTTGCACACGAACACCTTCGGCGCGGACGCCGCCAGGACGGCGTCGCGGATGGCCGGGATGAGCAGGCTCGGCAGCAGGCTGGTGAACAGGCTGCCGGGGCCGAGGACGATCAGCTCCGCGTCGGTGATGGCCGCCAGCGCATCTTCGGAGGCGTTCACGCCGTCGGGCGACAGCCAGACGCGCTCGATCCCGGAGGTGCGCATGATCCGCGACTGGCCGTCGACGATCGATCCGTCCGCCAGCCGGGCATGGAGCGTCAGCGGGATGGGCGAGACCGGCACCACCTGGCCGCGCACGGCCAGGATCCGGTTCATGAGCCGGACCCCGTTTTCGAAGTCGCCATCCTCGACCGCCGTCATCGCCGCGATGAGCAGGTTCCCGACCGCGTGACCCGAGAGACCCCGGGCGTCGCCATCGGGGCTGTCGGGAAAGCGGTACTGAAGGACTTCGCTCATCAGGGGCTCGGCGTCGGCGAGGGCCGCGATGCAGTTGCGGATGTCCCCGACCGGCGGGATCCCGAGACCGGCCCGCAGGACTCCGGACGAGCCGCCGTCGTCGGCGACGGTGACGATCGCGGTCAGGTTGCTCGTGTGTTCCTTGAGCCCGCGCAGGAGAGTCGAGAGCCCGGTTCCGCCGCCGATCGCGACGATCCGCGGGCCACGCGCGAGAAAACGCTTCTGATAGATGACCTCGACGAGTGGCTGGTCGGGGTCGGCGGTCCGCAGCGGGTCGGTGAGGACGTGTGCGATGCGGTACGCGCCGAGCGCGACCAGCAGCACACCGACCGATGCCGCCATGAAGCCGCGCAGCGCGAACGGCAGGAACTGCAGGGTCAGAAGGTCGATCAAGCCACCGGAGAGACCGCTCGGTTCGAGGTCGCGGGTGATCTGCCGCAGGAAATGAGCGAACGCGACGGCCAGCAGCACCATCCCGGCGAACCCGACGAGCAGCCAGCGCTTGACCCCGATGCCGGGCGTCAGCCAGCGGCGCAGTTTCATGATCGGTCTAGCTCCCTGTGGAAGACGGAGACGGGGCCGTGGTCCTGCTCGCGCAGCCAGGCTGCCAGCTCCTCGGCGATGACGATCGAGCGATGGATCCCGCCGGTGCAGCCGATGCCGATCGTCAGCCTGGTCTTGCCCTCCGAGATGTAGGCGGGCACCGTGAAGTCGAGGAAGTCGCGAAGGAACGCGAGGAAGCGTTCGGCGACGGGCTGGGCGAGGACGAACGCCCGGACCTCGTCGGTCAGACCAGACAGCGGGCGAAGGTCCGCGACATAGTACGGATTGGTCATGAACCGGACGTCGAACAGGAGATCCGCCTCGAGGGGCACACCGAACTTGTAGCCGAAGCTGATGATCTGGAACGCGACCTGGTCCGCCCGCACGTCCGTGGCGAGCTGGGCGAACAGTCGCTCGCGCAGCTGGCGCAGCGACAGCTCCGACGTGTCGAGCACGACGTCCGAATTGCTCCGGATGGCGTCGAGGAGCCGCCGCTCCTTGCGGATCGACCGGGCGATCCCGCTGGCGTCGCCGAGCGGGTGCTTGTGGCGGGTCTCGCTGTACCGCCGGATGAGGACCTCGTCGCTCGCCTCGAGGAAGACGACCCGGGGCCGGATCCCGCGACCCTCGAGCGCGCCGCGCATGGCCGCCAAAGCGATGGTCGGATCTCCGGCGCGGACATCGACCACGATGGCGATCCGAGCGAACCGCTCGCGGTCCGACGACACGAGCTCGGCGAGTTCGGGCAGGAGCTCGCCGGGCAGGTTGTCGACGACGGTGTAGCCGAGATCCTCGAACAGCTTCGCCGCGGCGGTCTTGCCACCCCCGGACAGCCCGCTGAGGATCACGACGGCCGGTTCGGTGACCGCATCGGACGAGGGTCGGACCTCGGCCGGCTCGGTCACCGGCCGCTGCGCTTGATGAACAGGGTCGTCAGTTCGAACAGGACGTACATCGTGATGCCGAGCACGAACGGACTGACCAGGTCGCCGCCAGGGGTCACCACCGCCGCGAAGATCGCGATCCCCAAGATGACCATCCGGCGGGCCGAGGCGAGCCGTTGCGACGTGATGATGCCCACTCTCGAGAGGCCCACAAGCAGGATCGGGAACTCCATCACCAGGCCGAACGCGAGGAACATCGTGGTCACGAAGTCGAAGTACTGGCCGGCGGCCGGCCGCGCCTGGAGCGTCTCGTCGGTGAAGCTGAAGAGAAAGGTGATCGCGAACGGCAGGACGACGTAGGCGATGACGACGCCGAGGGCGAAGAAGACCAGCGCCATCGGGATCCATGGCCGGATCGTCTTCTTCTCGGCGGGCGTCAGCCCGGGGGCCACGAATGCCCAGACCTGGTAGAGCAGGACCGGCATCGCGAGGATGATGCCGATCACCAGCGCGATCTTGACCTGGATGAAGAAGGCGTCGCCGACGCCGAGCACCTGGAGCGGGATGGGCCCGAGCGGCGCCTGCAGGAAGATCCTGACCGGCGTGGCGAAGTAGAAGCCGATGGCGCCGCCGACCGCGACCGCCAGGATCGAGCGGAACAGACGGGTCCGAAGCTCGCCCAGGTGGTCGACGAGCGACATGACCGACTCGTCGGCCGGCCCGGGCGGCACGACCGGTTGTTGATCGGGAGTCGCGGGGAGACCGCTGACACCCGGCTCGAGCAGGGTGTCGGCATCGGCCATGGGCGTGCTGCGCGCGGCTGCCTAGCTGGCGACCGTCGTGGAGTCGGACGGGGTCGCGGCGGCCCGGGCGGGCTCGGCGGTCGTGTCGGCGACGGGCGGCGCGTCCGCGAGGGGGGCGACCGGTGCGACGGGCACGGCTGGAGCGGCCGCGACAGGGGCGACAGGAGCGATCTGGGTCGGCTGCACTGCGCGCCGTCGGGGACTGCGCCGCCGAGGTGGACGGCTGGGCCGGCGGCAGCGGCGACGTGTCGACGTTGATCGTCGCTGCTTCCTGAACGTCCGATGAGGCCTTCCGGAATTCGCGGATGCTCTTGCCGAGCGCGGATCCCACTTCGGGAAGCTTTCCGGGTCCGAGGATGAGGAGCGCGATCACCAGGATGATGACCAGCTCGAGAGGTCCGGGAGTAGGCATGATCGTTCGTGGCTCCTGCGAGAAGGGTTCCGAATCTGAGCGCCGGGGCGGTTTCGCGAGCCTCCTCTGCGGCCGCTAGGGTAGCACAGGGAGCCTGGACGCCCATTCGCGGGCGGCCTCCGCGAGACGCTCTCCGAGGTCCCCGGAAGTGCCTGGCCGTGCATCGCCGCCGGCCGCGCCGGAGATCCCGCGCGAGACGTTCACGAGCAGACCGCGGCCGGCCCGGGCGCCCGCCGGCCCCTGCGTCGCGGGCCCGTGGGTGAGCGCGGGCGCGACGTCGCCGCCCTGCGCACCGATCCCAGGGACGAGGAACGCGAGCCTCGGAGCGACCCCCCGGATCGCCTGAAGCTCGGCGGGAGCGGTCGCCCCGACGACGAGGCCGACCGTCTCGCCCGGTCCCCAGGTCGAGGCGAGGCGCGCGACACGGAGATGGAGCGGCTCCTCGGGCGCGCCCGTCGCGGCGTCGGGCGCCACCGTGAGATCCTGCAGCTCGCCCGCGCCCGGGTTCGACGTTCGGCACAGGACGTAGGCAAAACGGTCCATCCGCTCGAGCAGCGGCGCGATGGCCTCGTGGCCGAGATACGGGTTGACGGTCACCGCGTCCGCGCCGAGGCGATCGAACAGGGCGACGGCCTGCCGGGCCGCGGTCGAGTCGATGTCGCCGCGCTTGGCGTCGGCGATCAGCGGGAGGTCGGCCGGCAGGCGCGCCCGGATCCGCTCGAGGGCGGCGATCCCGGCCGACCCGAACGCCTCGAAGAATGCGAGGTTGGGTTTGACGGCGGCTGCGTACGGGCCGGCGGCGTCGACGAGCAACGTGGCGAACGCCTCGGCTCCGTCCACGTCCGGCGCGAACCCTGCCGGCAGCCCGGCCGGATCGGGGTCGAGACCCAGGCACAGGACACTGCCGACAGCCGCCGATCGCGCGGCGAGCCGGTCGAGGAAGCTGTCGGTCACGGCGCGGTCGATGCGGACGGCGCGGTCGACGCGGTCGACGCGGGAGCGACGGAGCCGGAGGCGCTCGGCGCAGGCGTCGGCGCCGGAAGCTGGTCCGGCGGGACGAACCAGCCCGGCCGCGATGCGCCGTCGAGCCCGGACACCTCGGTCAGGGGGATGGTCTCGTCGACCGTCCAGTCGGGCGCCGTGCCCTTCAGGCGGGCCATCTTGAGGTCGACGATCTGGCCCTGGATGTGGAGGAATGCGATCGCGTCGCCGACGGGCGACCAGGCGGGGGCCCACGACGCGCCGTCCGTCGTGACCCGAAGGACTTCTCGGCCGTTCGCGGCATCGAGGATGACGACGTCGTTGCCGAAGCTGCTCGTCCTGGTCGCGGCGATGTAGCGTCCGTCGGGCGAGTACGACGGCTCGAGGTATCCGGGGCCGGTCAACGGAGTAGAGGTCTTCTTGGCCACGTCCCAGCTGTAGATGACCGGCGCCCCACGGGTGCCTTCGCGGCCGTTGCGGACATACAGGAGCACCTTGCCGTCAGACCGCCACGCCGGATCCTGGTGGCCGAGCGGCGCGATCTCGGGTACGGTCGGAACGGTCCGCTTCTTCCTCGGCAAGTCGTAGAACTGGAGCACGACGTCGCTCTTCGAGGGATCGGGGCCGTCCGAGACCAGCGCGAGCGTTCTGCCGTCGGGGCCGAGCACAGGCTGGCGGATCCACGAGAACCAGTCGCGACTCCCGACCGAGATGTGCCCGTCGAGGACGGCGACGGGGTCCGCGCTGCCGTCGGCCTTCACGCGCATGACGGCCGGGACCGTCATCTGGTAGCGGCGGTCGGCGCCCTGCGAGGGCCAGATGCCGATCTCGTCCGTCGTCCGGACGAAGTAGACGTCCTTGCCGTCCGGCGACCAGGACGGCATCGAATCGTGGCCTCCTCCGGTCAGCTGGTGAGCCTGCTTGCCGGTCTGGATCCAGATGTTGCCCGCCTTCGCGTAGACGATCGAGCCCGGTATCTTGACCTCGGGCTTGTCGGGCACGACGACGACGTTCGATGGGGCCGGGGTGACCGCAGGGCCGGCGTTCCCGTTCCCGTTGCCGTTGCCAGTCCCCGCGTTGTTTCCCGAGCCCCCGGAGCCCCCGGAGCCCCCGACGAACGGCACCGAACCGTTCATCAGCTGGAGGGTCAGGAAGGCGACGATGAGCAGACCGACGACTGCCAGCGTCGGCGCGAGCAGGGGTCGGATGACCTGGAGTCGATCGTCCTCGCGGGGTCGGCTGCCCGCCGGTTGGCTCATCGAGCGCTCGGGCTCAGGACTGCGACATCGCCCCCGAGATGGGCCCCGGCCAAGGCCAGGATCCGGCCCGCCTCGGGATGAGACCCGGACGTCGCGACGTCGCGGATGTCGAGTTGGAGCGACTCGAAGCCACCGAACGTCCGGCTCGTCAGGCGGGCGACGACGTCGAGCCTGTCTCCCTCCCGGACGGTTTCGGCGATGTCGCTTCGGCCGAAGGCGATGCCGTCGAGCACGTCCCGGTCGCGCCGCAGGGTCAGCTGGCTGTGTCCACCGGTGGCGGCGCGGACGCGCGTCACGACCATCCCGAGCACCGCGACGAGCGGATCGGGGTTGCCCGGTCCACACGGAGCGAGCCTCGCCAGGTCGCGGTACAGGCCGTAATCCACGTCGTGGGCGGGCAGCGCCAGATCGATCGACACCCGGACGCGGGGATCGGCGGGGGCGCTTGCGGCGGCCAGGATGAGGAACCGCTCGCGGAACGCCTCCCAGCGCTCGGTCGGGATCTCGAATCCGGCCGCTCCCGCGTGACCGCCGTGGCGGATGAACAAGTCCGCACAGGACTCGAGAGCCGCGCCCAGATCGAGGCTGCCGTCGCTCCGGCATGAGGCCCGCACGACGTCACCGAGGTCCGCCCCCACGACCGCCGGCCGACCGCGCTCCTCGGCGAGCCGGCCCGCCACCAGCCCGACGATCCCGACGCTCCACGGTCCACGCAGGACGGCCGCCGCGTCGGCCGGTTCGCCGGCGACCGCCTCGCGGGCCTCGCCGACCGCGACTTTCATTAGGTCCCGCCGGACGAGGTTGGCCGCCTCGAGTGCGTCGGCGCGAGCGCCGGCCTCGGCCGGATCCTCGGCCAGGAGGAGGCGTGCGGCCTCGAGAGCCTCCCCGACCCTTCCGGCCGCGTTGAGTCGCGGGGCCAGGGCAAACGCGACGGTCTCGAGGTCCACCGCGGCCGGGGCGACGCGGGCACGCTCCAGGAGCGCCGCGATGCCGGGACGTGGCGCGGTCCGCAAACGCGCGAGACCCAGCCGGGCGATGGCGCGGTTCTCGCCGATCACCGGCGCCACGTCCGCGACCGTGCCGATCGTCGCGAGGTCGGCAAGCTCGAGCGCGGCGGCCGGTCCGCCGGGCTCGTCGCGCAGCAACAGTTGGGCGACCTTGAACGCGACCCCGCTGCCCGCCAGGTTGCGATCCGGGTACACGGCGTCGACCCTATGCGGGTTCACCAGCGCGAGCGCGGGAGGATGGATGGGCGGGACGCGATGGTGATCGGTGACGAGGGTGTCGATCCCACGCTCCGCCGCGGCGGCGATCTCGGGCCCGCTGGTCGAGCCGCAGTCGACGGTCACGATGACGGTGGCACCGGCCGCGCCTGCCGCTTCGATGGCCGCGTGCGACAGCCCGTGCCCCTCATCGAGCCGGCTGGGCACATACGGGATGACCTCCACACCGAAACGGCGCAACGCGATGGTCATGATCGCCAGCCCGGTCAACCCGTCGGCATCGAAGTCGCCGAAGACGAGCACTCGTTCGGCGCGTTCGCGGGCGAGGGTCAGGCGCTCGAGCAGCAGGTCGGCGTCGGGCAGGAGGCGCGGGTCGTGCAGCCCGTCGATCGGCTCGCCGAACCAGCGGTCGGCGTCAGCCTCGGTCGCGACCCCGCGGGCAGCGAAGAGTGCGGAAAGCCGGCGTGGGATGCGCCCTCCACCTATCTCGGGGACTGCGCCATCGGACACAGGCTCAGGCGTTGGAAAGACCCAGAGGAAGCGAGGTTCGACCACCACGTCAGGATGGCACGAGGCGCTTCATCCGGGCTTTACCGGCCCGTGAGTCACGACCTCAGGTCGCCGAGCGACGGACTCGCGGACTGCGGGTCGCCTCGATACGGCCGCGACGGCGGTCCTCCCAGAGGTGCCAGTCCACGAGCAGCGGAGACGCCACGAAGATCGACGAATAGGTTCCCGAGATGATCCCGACAAGGAGCGCGACGACGAAGTCGCTGATCGCTGCGCCGCCGAAGAGGAGCAGGGCAAGGAGCGTCAGCACGACCGTGAGGCTCGTCATGATCGAGCGCCCGAACGTCTGCAGGATCGAGTGGTTGACGATGTCGGCAAAGGGCTCGCCGGAGTGGCGCGCCTTGTTCTCGCGGATCCGGTCGAACACCACGATCGTGTCGTGGACGCTGAAGCCGATGATAGTCAGCATCGCGGTCACGAACAGCGCGTCGATCTGGACCCGGAAGAACGTCCCGAGGATCGCGAAGACCCCGACCACGACGATGACGTCGTGAAGGAGCGCCATGAGCGCGGTCACGCCGAACTTGACGTCGCGGAACCGATAGGTGATCCACAACAGGATGCCGAGCGAGCCGACGAGGATCAGGATGAGGGCCTGGCCGATGAGATCGGAGCTGACCACGGCGCCGATCGTCGTCAGGCTGCGCTGTTCGGCGATCGGGCCCAGCGTAGACGCCAGGTCGGCAGCGATCGCACCGAGGCGACCCTGGCTCGGGATCTGCGTATTGCCGCCCGCCCCCGGGGCCGGGGACGTCGATGGCGAAGCGCCAGGCGATCCCGATGGTGCCGGTGATCCGGACGGCGACGCCGAGGCCGACGCGCTGGCGCTGGGGGCGGCGCTCGCGGCAGCGCTTGCCGCCGGCGATTCGCTCGGGACCGCGGACGGGCTCGCGGCCGCGGACGGGCTCGCGGAGGCCTGCGCACTCGCGCTTGCGGACGCGGACGCGCTTGCCGACGCGGAGGCCGACGGGCTGCCGCTCGGCTCGACGGAGCCGCTCGGCTCCGCGCTTGGCGCGGGCGAGGTGGTCGGCGCGGCCGCGAGGTCGAGGGCTTCGGTCTTGACCTCGATGAACCCCGATCCGGTCGTGAGCGCAGTTGCGTCGAGGCCGTTCTTCGCGAAGACCGCCTTGACCTGGTCCGGAGTGACGTTGGGGTCCTGCATCCGGAACTCCCAGCGGGTCCCGCCGGTGTAGTCGATGGTGAACTGGAGACCGGCGTCCGTGAACGGAGTCAGGAGGATGAAGGCGAGGCCCGGGATGGTGATGAACAGGGAGATCAGGTAGAACCAGCGCCGCTTCCCGATGACATCAAACACGCTGGCGCGCCTCGCGGCGGGTTGGTCGGACGGCGCCGAGCGCGACGAACTCGTCGTCGCGCAGCCCGTACAGGGCCGGCCGGCGCGCCCAGTCCTGGCGGACGACCCAGCGCAGGATCGTTCGGGTCACGACGATCGCGCTGAACATCGAGGTCAGGACGCCCAGGATCAGGACGAGCGCGAAGCCGCGGATGACCGACGAGCCGAGCGCGTACAGGATCGTCGCCGTGATCAGGCTCGACACGTTCGAGTCGAGGATGGAGTTCCAGGCTCGGTTGAAGCCGGCTTCGACCGCCGCCGGCAGCGACTTGCCGACGCGCAACTCCTCCTTCATCCGCTCGAAGATCAGGATGTTGGCGTCGACGGCCATGCCCACCGAGAGCACGAAGCCCGCGATGCCGGCCAGTGTCAGCGTGACCGGGACGAGCCGGAAGATCGCAAGCATCACGATCGTGTAGTAGACGAGGGCGAAGCTCGCGACGAGGCCCGTCAGCCTGTAGTAGACGACCATGAAGATGATGACGAGCAGGATCCCGAGCGCGCCGGCCAGGAGGCTCTGATTGAGGAACTGGCTGCCGAGCGTCGCGCTGATCTGCTCGGTCGAGAGCTCCTGGATCGGGAACGGCAGTGAGCCGAACTTCAGCACGGTCACGAGGTTCGACGCGTCCTTCGTGCTGAACCCGCCAAGCCCGCCGCCCGTGATCTGGACGTTGCCGTTCGGGATGGAGCTCTGGATGACCGGCGCCGAGATCACGCTCGAGTCGAGGGCGATGGCGAAGTAGGACCCGACGTTCTGCGCGGTGTATTCGGCGAACTTGTTGGCGCCGTCGGGCTTGAGGACGAAGTCCACCGAGGGGCGGCCGTTCTGGTCGGTCCCGACCGTCGCTGACGAGACCTGATCCCCGCTGAAGAGGGGCGGATACTGCTTGAGGTCGAGGACCTGGCCGGCCGACACCTGGGTCGACCCGAGTGGGATGAAGTCGAGCCGGCCCGTCTGGCCGACGAGCTTGCGGACCGATTCCGGATCGGTGACGCCGGGGAGTTCGACGACCACCCGGTCGGAGCCCTGCGTGACGACCACCGGCTCGGAGACGCCGGTCTGGTTCACCCGACGCTCGACGATGTCCTTGATGACCGACATGTCGCCGGCGGACGGGGACTTGCCTTCGACCGGCACGGCCTGGTACTCGACCCGCAGCCCGCCTGACAGGTCGAGCCCAAGCTTTGTCTCGATCGGGCGCCAGCCGTCGGCGGACGCGGAATCGGGGAGCCGGAGCCCCGGCCCGAAGTCGATGATCAGGGCCAGGACGCCCATGAGCAGGATGAGAATCGGACCGGCTCTACGCATCGAGGCGGGATATTACACGGAAAGCCGATCCCCCGGAGTCGGGGCCATATCGTGTGGTGCGCCGGCGCACATCGGGTGCCGGACGGGCGGCTGTGTCGGGCTGCATGGGCGCGGGGTTCCCTCGGGCGGAGACGTCGTTCGGTCGCTGCGATGCACCGTAACCGGCCGCGGTAGCGAAGCGGTACCCGGAACGATGAAGATGTCGCTACCCGTTGGAGGGCTCAGGCCTCCAGCGTCGCCTTGATCCGGGCCGCCAGCGAGCGCCCGATCCCGGGAACCGCCGCGATCTGTTCGACAGGTGCCTCGCGAACCTGCTTGACCGACCCGAAGACCTTGAGCAGCTCGCGGCGGCGTTTCGGCCCGACACCGGGGAGGTCGTCGAACGCCGAGCGGACGCTCCGCTTCGCTCGCAGGTTGCGGTGGTAGGTGATCGCGAAACGGTGCGCCTCGTCGCGAAGGCGCTGGACGAGGTAGAGCGCCGGCGAGGTCGCCGGCAGGACGATCGGATCGGGACGCCCGGGCACGAACAGCTCTTCCCGCTCCTTGGCCAGGCCCGCAAGCGGCAGGTCGTGCAGCCCGAGCTCGTCGAGCACCTCCATGGCGGCGCTCACCTGGCCGCGGCCGCCGTCGACGATGACGAGGTCCGGCATCGCCCAGCGGCGGGCCTCCTCCGCGCCTTCGTCCCCGGTCCGGGTCATCCGGAACCGGCGACGCAGGACCTCCTGGTGGCTCGCGAAGTCGTTCGGTCCCGACACGGTCCTGATCCGGAACCGCCGGTACTCGCCGGAGCGTGGCTTGCCGTCCTCGAAGACGACCATGCTGCCGACCGATTCGCTGCCCTGGAAGTTGCTGATGTCGTAGCACTCGATGCGGTGCGGTGACGCTGGGAGGTCGAGCGCCTCGGCAAGCTCCTCGAGGGCGCGGAGCGTCTTGCCCTGGTCGGCCAGCCAGCGGGCTTGCTCGCGCGCGAGCGTCTCGGTGGCGTTGCGCGTGGCGAGGGCGAGCAGCTCCCGTTTCTCTCCCCGCTGCGGGACGCGCAGGTGGACCGGGCCGCCGCGCCGCTCGGCGAGGAACCCCTCGAGATCGGCGACCCCCGGGATCTCGGTGGGGACGTAGACCTCGCGCGGGATCGAACCGCCCCGGGCGTAGTACTGCTCGAGGAAGCTGCCGACGACCTCCTCGTCGGGCGCCTCGCGGGCCGCCTCGAGCAGGAACACGTCGCGCCCGATGAGCTTCGCGTCGCGAATCACGAACAGCTGGACGGCGGCCTGGTTGTCCTGGCGGGCGAGGCCCACGAGGTCGAGCTCGGTCCGCGCGAAGGCCGCCATCTTCTGGCTCTCCATCGTGCGTTCGATGGCCCGGATCTTGTCGCGCAGCGCCCCTGCTCGCTCATATTCGGTTCGATCGGCGGCGGCGGTCATCTCCCGTCGGAGCGCCTTGACGAGCGTCTCCTGGCGGCCCTCGAGGAACAGCTCGACCTGCTCGATGTCGGCGCGATAGTCGGCTTTCGAGATGGCCTCGATGCACGGGCCCTGGCAGCGCTTGATGTGGTACAGGAGGCACGGCCGCTGGAGGGCGCGCTCCCCCTCCTGGATGTCGATCGTGCAGGTCCGGAACGGGAAGAGCCTGCGGACCAGGTTCATCGACTCGTCGACGCTCGACGCCGACGCGTACGGTCCGAAGTAGCGGCTCCCGTCGTTGACCAGCTTGCGGGTCCGCTCGACGCGCGGGAAGTCGTCGGCCAGGGTGACCTTGATATACGGGTAGCTCTTGTCGTCCTTGAGCCGGACGTTGAAGCGCGGCTTGTAGCGCTTGATGAGATTGGCTTCGAGGAGGAGCGCCTCGGACACGGAATCGGTCTGGGTGACCTCGACATCGGCCACCCGATCGATGACGCTGCGGATCCGATGGATCTCGCCTGCGGGTGCCTGCTTCTGCCAGTAGCTTCGAACGCGGTTGCGCAGGCTCTGGGCCTTGCCGACATAGACGACGTCGCCGCGCGCGTCCTTCATCAGGTACACGCCGGGCTTGTCGGGCAGCTTGGCCAGCGCTGACGCGAGTTCGGGGGTCACCACCCGATGCTAGCGCGCCGGGGACCGGGACGCCGAACGGGCCCCCCGGAAACCGAGGGGCCCCTGCTGGCTTGGTGGCGCACCAGGCGCCTACGTCATGGCTTCGCCTTCTTGGCGTTGAAGACCGTCGAGAGGTCGTTGACCGCCGCGTCGCGCGTCCCGATGGGGCCGAGCCCGTAGCGATGCTCGATGGTGGCGATGATGGACGTCGTGTCGTGCTCGTTGGAGTCGACCACGAACTGGCCCTTGAGGTGCGGCGCGAGGACGAGGGCCGGGATCCGGGTGCCGGGGCCCCACACGTCATGCGGCCCGTCGTCGTTGCCCTGGCCTGGCGGCGAGACATGGTCCCACTGGCCGCCGAACTCGTCGTACGTGACGATGACCATGGTGTCCTTGGCGC
>CAVYZQ010000011.1:0-174863 GCA_963772995.1 uncultured Chloroflexia bacterium
GGCCGGGCGGTGGCCGACTGGCTGGTGGACGACCGCCCGCCGATGGACCTCTGGGAGGTGGACATCCGGCGGTTGATGCCGTTCCAGCCAACCGCCGCTATCTCTACCAGCGGACCACCGAGACCTCGGCCTGCTCTACGCATGCACTGGCCGTACCGCCAGTATCGAGACCTCGCGCGGCGTCCGGCGCTCCCCGCTCCACGACCGGCTCGCGGCGCGCGGGGCGTGCTTCGGCGAGGTGTCCGGCTGGGAGCGGGCGAACTGGTACGCGCCCGCCGGCGTCGAAGCCGCGCTACGAGTACAGCTACGGCCGTCAGAACTGGTTCGACGCAAGCGCCGAGGAGCACCGAGCCGTCCGGGAGAACGTGGCGCTGTTCGACCAGACCTCGTTCGGAAACTCCTGCGTCCAGGGCCGCGATGCAGGCCGGGTCCTCGACACCGTGAGCGCGTCGAACATCGACGTCGAGCCGGGCCGGATCGTCTACACGCAATGGCTGAACGATCGCGGCGGCGTCGAGGCCGACCTGACCGTCACCCGCCTCGACAGTCCCGGTTCATGGTCGTCACGACCGCGACGCAGACCATCCGCGACGCCGACTGGCTGCGCCGCGCCATTCCGACCGAAGCCCGCTTCACGGTGACCGACATGACCTCGGCCGAGGCCGTGATCGGCATCATGGGCCCCCGATCCGGGAGCTTGCTGCGGCATCGCTGACCGATGCCGACCTGTCGGGCGAGGCCTTCCCGTTCGGCGCCGTGCGCGAGGTCGACCTCGGCCTCGCCTTCGCTGCGAGCGGCCGGACGACCTATGTGGGCGAACTCGGCTGGGAGCTCTACGTCCCGGCGAGATGGCCAGCTCGATGTCTACGACGTGATCGTCGATGCCGGCGAGGCCGTTCGGCCTCCGGCACGCCGGGTACCACGCCCTCGACTCGCTCCGGATCGAGAAGGCCTACCGCCATTGGGGCCACGACATGAGCGACGAGGACACCGTCCTCGAGGCGGGCCTCGGGTTCACGGTCGCCTGGGACAAGCCCGGCGGGTTCACCGGCCGCGATGCGCTGCTCCGCAGCGCGACACGCGGCCTCACCCGCCGATCGGCGGTCTTCGTGCTCGACGACCCCGAGCCGCTCATGTACCACAACGAGCCGATCTGGCGTGACGGCGCAGCTGGTCGGCCGGATCACCTCCGCCATGTTCGGTCACACGGATCGGGCGCTCGATCGGGCTCGGCTACGTCCGACGGTCCGACGGACCCGTCACGCCCGAGTGGCTCGCCGCCGGGCGCTACGAGGTGGAGGTCGCCATGGACCGGTTCTCCGCGATCGCCTCGTTCCGGGCGCCGTACGACCCGACCAATTCCCGGATCAGGGCCTGACCTCGGAGGAGGCACCGTGAGATCGCAGGCACGCGTCGTCATCGTGGGCGGGGGGGTCATGGGGATCGGCCTGCTCCACGGCCTCGCCCTGGAGGGCTGGACGGACACGATCCTGGTCGAGAAGGGCGAACTGACCTCCGGCTCCACCTGGCACGCGGCCGGCCAGTGCCCGAGCTTCATCGCCAACTACAACCTGGCCAAGGTCCATGCCTACAGCAACGACCTGTACGCCCGCCTCGAGGCGGAGACCGGGGAGGCGACCGGCTGGCACGCGACGGGCGGCATCCGGTTCGCCACCAGCCAGCTCGAGATCGACCACTTCAAGCGGGTCGAGGGGGTCGCCGCCAACATCGGCTTCCGGATGCAGATCGTCAGCCCGGAGGAGATCAGGCGGATCAACCCGTTCGTGACGACGGACGGCGTGCTGGCCGGCGCCTGGACGCTCGACGACGGCTACGTCGACCCGTCGAGCGCCTGCAACGCGATGGTGAAGGTCGCCACGACGCTCGGCGCGCACGATCGTGCGCCACAACCGGGTCCTGGGCATCGAGCAGCTGCCGACCGGCGAGTTCCGCGTCTCCACCGAGCAGGGCGACATCATCTGCGAGCACGTCGTCAACGCCGCGGGCTGCTACGCGGACCGGGTGAGCGCCTGGCTCGGCGTCACGACGCGGTTCGCCAACATGAGGCACCAGTACGTGGTCACCGGGCCGGTCAAGGAGTTCCTCGAGCGCGACGACGAGATGCCCGTGATGCGCGACCCGTACTGCTCCGCGTACTACCGGCAGGAGCAGAAGTCGGGCCTGATCGGCATCTACGAGGGCAACGGCACCCGGGAAGGCGTGGGAGGAGCAGGGAGGCCCGGCCTGGGACTCGTCCAACGAGCTGTTCGAGGCCGAGTTCGACCGGATCACGCCCTATCTCGAGCGGGTCATGGAGCGGATGCCGATCTTCGCCGACGCGGGCATCAAGCGGGTGGTCAACGGCGCGATCTCGCACACCCCGGACAGCAACCCGCTGGTCGGGCCGGCGCCGGGCGTGCGCAACTTCTGGCTGGCCACGGGCACCGGCATCGGCATCGCCCAGGGGCCGGGCTGCGGCAGGTACCTCGCCCAGTGGATGGTCCACGGCGACGCCGAGATCAACATGCTGGGCATGGATCCCCGGCGCTACGGTGACTTCTGCGACCAGGCCTACGCTTCCGCCAAGGCGCACCGCGAGTACTGGGACATGTACCGGCTGGTCCCGCCCGGTGAGGAGCGACCGGAGGGTCGGCCGGCGAAGACGACTCCCCTGTACGACGCGCTCCGGGCCAAGGGCTGCGTGTTCACGGAGGGGTTCGGCTGGGAGCGTCCGAAGTGGTTCTCACCCGACGGGGCGGAGGAGGACGGCACGTTCCGCCGGACCAACGCCTTCCCGGTCGTGGCGGCCGAGTGCACGGCGGTACGCGAGCGGGTGGGCGTGATGGAGCTGCCGAGCTTCGCGAAGTTCGAGGTGTCCGGGCCCGGGGCCGAGGCGTTCCTCGACCGACTGTGCGCCAACCGGATGCCGCGCCGACGAAGGCGGCATCGTGCTCGCCCACGCCCTGAGCGAGAACGGGCGGTATGCGACCGAGATCACCATCACCCGCCTGCCGGGAGACCGGTTCTTCCTGCTCTCCGGCGCCGTCGGCCTACCAGCGCGACCTCGACCTGCTGCGCTTCTCGCTCCGGCCTGAGGACGACGGTCGTCATCACCGACGTGACGATGGACTACACCGCGCTGATCGTGGCCGGCCCCCGTTCGCGGGACCTGCTCGCGAAGCTCACGACGGCCGACCTGGGCAACGACGCCTTCCCATGGCTCACCGGCAAGGAGATCGAGGTCGCCGGGATCGGCGTCCGGGCGCTGCGGGTGAACTACGTCGGCGAGCTCGGCTGGGAGCTGCACGTCCCGATGGCCGACGTCGTCGCCCTGTACGACGCGGTCTGGGCGGCCGGCACGGAGCCTCGGCATCGCCGACTTCGGGCTGTACGCAATGAACAGCCTCCGGATGGAGAAGGCCTATCCCGGGCTGGGGTGCCGAGCTCACCAACGAGATCACCCCGGTCGAGGCGAACATGATGCGGTTCGTCAAGCTCGACCACGAGTTCATCGGCCGGGACGCCGTCGTGGCCGTCCTGGCAGCGGGGTGCGGCGACGCACCTGGTGACCCTCGAGATCGCCGCCGTCGACTTCGACGCCGCCGGCGGCGAGCCGGTATTCGCCGCCGATCGGGCGATCGGCGTCACGACGTCGGGCGGGTACGGCCACGCCACGGGCCGGAGCCTCGCCTTCGCGTACGTCGACAGCGGCTTCGACGCGCCGGGCACGAGCCTGGAGGTCGCGCTGCTCGGCGAGCGGCGGCCGGCCACCGTGCTCGCGGCCCCGGTCTACGACCCAGACAACCTTCGCCCCAGGGCCTGACCCTCACGCGACCGGCCGGGCGTCGGCCGACTCGGCGCCCCGGTCGTTCGTGCCCCGACCGCGGGCGCCGTACTGTACCGCGGGCGCCCTGCGAGCGGCGCCCGCCTGGCTCAGGCCCCGCGCCGGCGGCGGATCTCCGCGCTGATGGCCGGGACGACCTCGTGCAGGTCGCCGATCACCGCGTAGTCGGCGGCGGACATGATCGGTGCCTCGGGGTCGGTGTTGATCGCGAGGATCCGCTTGGCGCCCTTGCACCCGGCCAGGTGCTGGGTGGCGCCGCTCACGCCGGCCACGATGTACAGGTCGGGGGCGATCTTCGTCCCCGTCTGGCCCACCTGCTCGGTGTGCGGGCGCCAGCCCGAGATGGTGACCGCCCGCGAGCAGCCGACGGCCGCGCCCAGGAGCTCGGCGAGGTCGACGATCGGCGCGAAGCCCTCCGCGGAGCCGGCGCCGCGACCGCCGGCCACGACGACCTTGGCCTCGGCGAGCGAGACGCCGCTCGCCGCGGCCGGGATGCGGCCGACGACGCGGACCGCGAGATCGGCCTCGTCGAGCTGTGGGGTGAACGGTCTCCACCGGCGCGGTCCCGTCGGTCGGCACGGCCGCCACGGCGTGCGGCGCGACGGTCAGCATCGCCCGGTCCGCGTGGATCGCCGCCTCCTCGAAGAGGCTGCCGCCCCAGCGCAGCCGGGTGACCGTCACCGGGCTGCCCGGCGTCACGGCCGTGCAGTTGGCCGCGAACGGGAGCCCGGCCCGAGCCGCGGCGCGGGCCATGACCGTATTGCCGGCCTCGGTCCCGGCCCCGACGACGACGTCGGCCCCCAGGCGGTCCGGCCAGGTCGTCGAGGACCCGCGCCACGGCATCGGGCGCGAACGCCTCGAGGGCCGGGTGCCGGGCGAGGTGGACCTCGGGTGCACCCCAACCGCCGAGCTCGCCGGCGACCGCGGCGTCGCCGATGAGCAGCGCGTGCACCGGGCCGCCCGCGGCGAGCCGGGCCCCGAGGGTGAGCGCCTGGAGCGAGACCTTGTCGAGGCGCCGTCGGCGGTCGTCACGAGGACGAGCACGGTTGCCATCACAGCACCCCGACGCTGTCGAGCAGGTCGACCACGGCGGACGCGGCGGAGGCGCCGGTCCCGAGCACGGTGGCCTGCTTGGCCGTGCCCGCCGGGCACGACGAGACGGAGCATCTCGAGTCGCTGCGCCGGGCCTGGCCGGGCTCGACGCGGCGACGGGCTTGTTCTTCGCCCGGATGCGCCCGGGCACCGACGGGTAGCGCGGGAGGTTGAGGCCCTCGAGCACGCCGACGACCGCCGGCTGGGGGACCTCGTAGACGTCGCGCCCCCCGGGCGCCTCCTGCTCGCAGCGCACGATGCCGTTCGCGACCGCCATGCCCTTGACGCCGGTCACGACCGGGCGGCCGAGGGCGCGACCCGACCCGGACGGCGACCTGGTAGCCGCCGCTGTCGCCGGTCTCGTTGCCGAGCAGCAGCACGTCGAACGGGCCGCTCTCGGCCTCGTCGGCGCGGATGGCGTCGACGATCGCCGAGGCGGTCGACTCGGGGTCCCACTCCTCGCCCGTCGGTGACGAGGTGGATCGCCCGCGAGACGCCGAGGGCCATCGACTCGCGCAGCTGCTCGACGGCTTCGGCCGGACCCAGGGTGAGGACGACGGACTCGCCGCCGTGCTCCTCGACGAGGCGGACGGCCTGCTCGACCGCGCATTCCTCGTGCGGGCCGATGGCGAAGCCGAGGTACTTGACGTCGATCGCCCGGCCGTCCTCGGTGAGGGTGATCCGCCCGGCGACCGCGGGGACGCGCTTGATGCAGACGAGGACCTTCATCCCGGTCACCCCCGGATGCGCGTGTTGTCGGGGTCGAACGGGGGCCGCGCGCCGACGACCGCCACGGTCACCGGGTACCGCTCCTGGAAGTACTCCACGAACAGCCTGGTGCCCTCGACCGCGTGCTCCGGCGGCAGGTACGCCAGCAGGATGTGCCTGCCGAGCGACGGTCCGGCCCCGGCCGAGGTCGCGTACGACCGGCGGCCCTTGGCGTCGGTGATCGGCGTGCCGGCGGCGTCGGCCACGATCGGCTGGCGCCCGAGCATGTAGCGCCGCTCGCCGCTCGCCGAGGTGTGGTCATCGACCGTCAGGGTGCACAGCCTGGCGGCCGGCGCCTCGGCCATGGCCGCGATGACGGCCTCCCGGCCGACGAAGTCCTGGGCCTTGACCCTGACCGGCGCCATGTCGGCCTCGACCAGGGTGTAGTCGAGATCGAGCTCGGCGCCGAACAGGCGGTAGGCCTTCTCGAGCCGTCCGGTGGTGCCGTAGACGCCCATGCCGCAGGCCGTCAGGCCGTGCGGCCGGCCGGCCGCCCAGAGCTCCTCCCAGAGGCGACGGCCCTGCTCGATCGGCACGTAGAGCTCCCAGCCCGAGGTCGCCGACGTAGCGAGATCCGCGACGCGAGCACGAGCTGCGAGCCGATCTCCACCGTCCGGCAGGTGCCGAACCGGAACGCCTCGTCGGACATGTCGGCACGGGTGATCGACTGCACGATGTCGCGCGCGCGCGGGCCCCACAGGCCGATCGTCGTGAAGGCGGTCGTCTGGTCCACGAGCGCCGCGTCGGGCGCCAGGTGGTCCTCGAACCACTTGAGGTCCGCCATGCCGTGGGCGCCGCCGGTGACGACGCGGAAGACGTCCCGCTCGAGCCGCATGATCGTCAGGTCGCTCTTGAAGCCGCCCGACTCGGACAGGACCGGCGTGTAGACGACCTTGCCGACGGCGACGTCCATCTGGCGCACGGCGACCCCCTGGACGCTGGCCAGGGCGCCCGGCCCCACGATGTCGAAGATGGCGAACGCCGACAGGTCGAAGATGCCCGCCGCCTCGCGCATCGCGAGGTGCTCGGCGTTGATGATCGGGCTCCACCAGCGAGCGTCCCACTCGTTCGGCCGCGTCTGGACGCCGTACTTCTCGACCAGCGGCGCGTTGGAGTCGAACCACTGGGTCCGCTCCCAGCCGGCGACCTCGAAGAACTCGGCCTGGTGCTCGACGTGCCACTCGTGCATCGGCGAGCGGCGGAGCGGGCGGTCGGACAGGTACTGCTCGGCCGGGTGGACGATGCCGTAGGTCTTGGGGAACGCCTCGAAGGCGCGCGCCTTGGTGTGCTGGCGGGTCTTCTGGTGGGCGTGGAAGCGGCTGATGTCGCTCTGGTTGCAGTCGATCGACGGCTCGCCGAGGACCATCCACTCGGCGATGCACCTGCCGACCGCCGGGCCCTCCTTGACCCACACCGCGGCGGCCGACCAGAGGCCCTTGACCTCGGGCGTCTCGCCGAGGCAGGGCATGCCGTCGGGCGTCAGGGCGATCAGGCCGTTGATCGCGTACTTCACGCCGACCTTCTCGTCGCCCAGGATCTCGGGCATCAGCTCGAGGGCGTCCTCCATCTGGGGATCGAAGTCCTCCTGGCGTGAACGGGAACTCCGTCGGCGAGAGCTTCGCCTCCGCGATCGACGGGATGTCCTCGGGGTCGTGGAGGATCGAGCGGTGGGCGTACGAGCCGACCTCGAGCCCGATGCCGTCCTGGCGCTCGTACATGAGGACATCCATGTCGCGCACGATCGGGAACTCGATCGCCTTCGACGACTTCTCGAAGCGCGGGACGGGACCCACGTCGATCATCTGGTGGACGACCGGCGTGAGCGGGATGTGCGAGCCGGCCATCTCGGCGATCTTCGGAGCCCAGACGCCGCAGGCGATGACGACGTACTCGGCCTCGACGGTGCCGCGAGTCGTGGTCACGCTCCGGATCCGGCCGTCCTCGACGCCCATCGCGGTGACCTCGGTGTTGGCGAACACGGTGAGGGCGCCCATCGCCTCGGCCTTCTCGCGGCACAGCGTCCCGAACCGGAGCGAGTCGCAGACGCCGACCTCGGGCACGTAGAACCCGCCGACGAGGATGTCCGTCGTCGATGAACGGGACCAGCTCCTTGATCTCGGCCGGCGTGAGCAGGCGGGCGCTGTCGATGCCCCAGTTCTTGGACGAGTCCATCCGCCGGCGGAGCTCGGTCATCCGCGTCTCGGTGCGGGCGACCTCGAGGCCGCCGCACTCGGTGTAGACGTCCCACTCGCGGTACTGGCGCGCGCTCTCGAGGGTGAGCTCGGTCATCTCCTTGTTGTGGTCGGTCAGGTAGATGAAGTTGCTGGCGTGGCCGGTCGAGCCGCCCGGGTTCGGCATCGGCCCCTTGTCGATGAGGACGATGTCCTTCCAGCCCAGGTTGGCGAGGTGGTAGGCGACGCTGTTGCCGACGATGCCGGCGCCGATGATGACGACCTTGGCCTGGGTCGGGAAGGTGGCCATTGGACACTGCTCCTGTGGTCGTGACGCCGATCTTGTCCAGGCTCCAGCGCCCCGGGGAGCGAGGGCTCGGGGCCGGATCGAAGGACCCCCGATCATCGCGGACGCGGGCAGCCGGCCGGCCGCGCGCGGGCTGATCGCGTGAGGCTAACTGTTGACAATCCCTATGTCAACAGTTGATCATACCCTTGGAACCACGGTCGCCGGGCCAGAGCGATGCCCGCCGGCGGAGAGGCGATGACCCAGTTCGCGCACAAGCAGCTCTGGGAGGCGATCTCGGATCAGCTGCGCGACGAGATCCTCGACGGCCGACTCGGCGCGGGCACGCGCCTGGTCGAGACCGAGCTTGCCGAGCGGTTCGGCGTGTCGCGCGGACCCATCCGCGATGCGCTCGCTGAGCTGGCCCGCGCCGGCCTCGCCGTCGACCTCCCCCGCCGCGGCACCTTCGTCAGCAGCCTGACCGAGCGCGACCTCGAGGAGGTCTACGTCCTGCGTCGGGCGATCGAGGAGGCCGCGATCCCGTTCGCCATCGCGAACGCGACGGAGGACGACGTCGCCGCGATGCTCGAGGTCCTCGCCGGGGCCGAGGCGGCCTACGGGAAGGACGACCTCGCCGCGGCCTGGGAGGCCGACATGGCCTTCCACCGGACGCTACTGTCGGTTGTCGGGCAACGGACGCCTGCTGGCCCTCTTCGACCACCTGGCCTCGCAGACCGTGCTGCTCATGCGGACCGCGGTCGCCGCGCGGGCGGCGCTGGCCTGGACGCCGCCGGTGGAGCTTCCACCGGCGCATCGCGACGAGCATCGCCGCGGGAGACGCGGCCGGGGCGATCGAGGCCGTGGGGGCCCACTACCAGTACACCCAGGACCGGCTGCACGCATCCGTGAGCCGCGGATCGAGGGACCTCGAGACCTGACGGCGAATGGATCACGCCCTGTGCCGGCAGCGGAGGGACGATTCGTGGGGTCGGCTGCGCACTAGACTAGGCGCGTCGTCGACGGGCGGCGTCTCGCGTCCCAAAGGCGCCCGCCTGAACCGTGGGCATGCTGGATCGAAGGGGTGGCTCGATGAGCACACTGCCGTCCCAGGCACGGGTCGTCGTCGTGGGGGCCGGCATCGCCGGCAATGCTCTGGTGTGGCACCTGGCCCGCCTCGGGTGGCGTGACATCGTGCAGGTCGACAAGGGACCGCTGCCCAATCCCGGTGGCTCCACGGGTCACGCCTCGAGCTTCACCTTCCCCGTCGAATACTCGCGTCAGATGACCGAGTGGTGCATGGACGGGATCGGCCAGTTCATCGAGCTCGGGGTGTTCACCCGGTGTGGCGGGATCGAGGTCGCCCGGACCGAGGCACGGATGCACGAGCTGCGCCGGCGGCTGGGCGCGGCCCACGCCTACGGCGTCGACGCGGAGCTGCTCACGCCTCGGCAGGTCCGCGATCTGATGCCCTTCATCGACGATTCCAAGCTGCTGGGTGGCTTCCACACGCCGGCCGTCGGGGTGGTGGACCCGACTTACGGCGGCACCCTCATGCGCGACAAGGCGATGGAGCTGGACGCGCTGACCGTGTCGGCGTCCACGGAGGTCCTGGGCGTCGACGTGACCGACGGCCGGATCGCCGGCATCCGCACGACGAAGGGCGACATCCGCACGGACACGATCGTGGTGTGCGGCGGCGTCTGGAGCGCCAAGGTCGCGAAGATGGCCGGTGCCCGCATCCCGCTGACGCCCGCGGTCCATCAGATGGTCGACGTCGGCCCGGTGCCGGAGTTCGAGCACCTGTCGACCGCCCTCGCCTATCCCGTCATCCGGGACATGGACGCGCTCATGTACGAGCGCCAGAGTGGCGGGGATCTCGAGATCGGGTCGTATGCCCACCGGGCGATCCTCGTCGACGTCAACGACATCCCGTCGAACGAGGACGCCGCCCTCACCCCGACTGAGATGCCGTTCACGCCCGAGGACTTCGATCCGCACATGGAGAAAGCGCTCGAGCTGTACCCGGCGATCGTCGGCAACGAGAAGGTCGGTATCAAGCACGCGATCAACGGACTGATCTCGCTGACCGCCGACGGCATGCCCCTTCTCGGCGAGACGCCCGAGGTCAAGGGCCTCTGGGCGTGTTCCGCGATGTGGATCAAGGAGGCCCCGAGCCTCACCCGGATGCTCGCCGAGTGGATGACCGACGGGAAGCCCGAGATGGATCCCTCCACGGCCAACATCGCCCGCTTCTACGACACGCAGAAGACGCCGTTCCACGTCGAGTCCCGCGGGGCCGAGTGGTTCCCGAAGTTCTACGGGATCGTCCACCCGTCCGAGCAGTGGGCCACCGACCGGAACGTCAGGCTGGGCGCCGCCCATGCCCGCCACGTCGCGCTGGGCGCCGAGCTCGTCGAGATCGCGGGCTGGGAGCGGCCCAACTGGTACCGGAGCAACGAGCGCCTGCTCACCGAGTACGGCGACCGGGTGATGGACCGGGAGGCCGAGTGGGACCGGCGCTGGTGGTCGCCGATCATCAACGCGGAGCACCTCGCCCTGCGCGATCGGGTCGGGCTCATCGAGAACCCGGCGTTCGCCGTGTTCGACGTGACCGGCCCGGGTGCCCTGGCCTGGCTCCAGTGGATGGCGGTCGGCCAGATCGACGTGCCGGTGGGCCGGCTCGTCTACACCCAGATGCTCCACGAGGCCGGCGGCATCAAGGCCGACATCACGGTCCTTCGCCTCGGTTGGGATCACTTCCGGGTCGTCGACGCGGGCTTCGCCGGGATGGCCGACAAGAAGTGGCTGGTCGACCACCTGCCGGCGGACGGTTCGGTGAACTTCGCCGACATCACCTCGGCCTGGACGATGATCGCCATCTGGGGGCCGCGCGCCCGTGACGTCGTGGCCTCGCTGACCGAGGACGACGTCTCGAACGAGGGCTTCCCGTACGGCGCCTGCCGCACCATCGACATCCGCTCGGTGCCGGCGATCGCTGCGCGGATCAGCTACGCCGGCGAGCTCGGCTGGGAGCTCCACGCCCCGATGGAGCAGGGTGCGCATCTGTGGGACCTCCTCTTGGAGGCCGGGCAGCCCCACGGGATCGTGGCCGTCGGGCTCGGCGCCTACGGCGGCGGCCTGCGCGTGGAAAAGGCCTACCGCCTGATGGGCAAGGAGCTCGAGCTCGACCGCAACCTCGTCGAGGCCGGCCTGACCAGGCCCAGGGTCAAGGAGGCGGACTTCATCGGCAAGGCGGCCTACCTCGAGCAGCGGGCCCGGACGCCCGCCAACCTGCTGTGCACCCTCACCGTTGACGACCACAGGTCGTCCACCGGGCTCAAGCGCTACATGCTGGGCGGCGAGCCGATCGTGACGTCGGACGGTAGCCCGCTCCTCGACCGGGACGGTCGCCGTCCGTTCGTGACCACGGCCGCGTCGGGGCCGTCGGTGGGCAAGCACCTCCTCATGGCCTATCTGCCGACGGAAGTGGCGGTCGTCGGGAAGCAGCTCGCGGTCGAGTACGTCGGGGATCGTTACCCGGTCAGCGTGGCTGCCGTCGGGGCGACGGCCGTGTTCGACCCGGACAACGTGCGCCTCCGCTCCTGATCGTCGCCGGGGAGTCTTGATCATGAAGATCACGGGCGTCCGCCTGACGCCGGTCAACATCCCACTCGACATGCCCTTCCTGTGGACGGGCGGCCTCTATCCCGGCACGACGAAGGTCGTGATCGAGGTCGAGACCGACCAGGGCCTGACGGGGCTCGGCGAAGCGCCGTCCGACGAGTTCCTGCCCGCCCTCCGGGGCATCGTCGACCGGGTCGTCGGTCGGGACCCGCTCGACATCGCCGACCTGGAGGCCCGCTGCGTCCCGCCCTGGCAGATCGTCCAGAACACCGACGGGAACTCCGTCGTCGGGGCCTTCGGAGCCCTCGAGATCGCGCTCTGGGACCTGCGCGGGAAGGCATGGGACCAGCCGCTCTACGGCCTGCTCGGAGGCGCCGTCCGCACCGAGATCCCGTTCACCGAGTACTTCGCCTTCCGGGCCAGCGCCGACGGCCGGGAGACCCGGCTCACGGCCGAGTCCGTCGTCGACTACTGCCTCCAGATGCGCGAGGAGCACGGGTCCACCTACTTCGAGGGCAAGCTCATCCAGGGTGATCCGGATCTTGAGATCGAGACCGTGCGCCGGCTGCGGGAGGCGCTGGGACCCAAGGCGATGATCAGGCTCGATTCGAACATGCAGTGGTCGCTCGCGACGGCGCGCCGGATCCTGCGCGAGATCGAGCCGTACGACGTGCGCAACTACGAGGACCCCGTCGGGACCTTCGAGGAGATGGCCGAGCTCCGGCGCCACTCGTCCATCCCGTTCTCCACCCATGTGCCCGACCTGCGCCGGATCGTCGCCCTCGGTGTCCCGGACACGATCGTCGTCAACTTCGCCGTGCTCGGGGGGATCGCTCGAGCGATCCGGTTCATCGGGGCGTGCGAGGCGATGGGCGTCGGCTTCTGGTGCTACAGCGGCGACGCCGGCATCTGTACCGCTGCCTACCTGCACGTCTCGGCGGCGATGCCCCATATCACCGAGCCGAGCCAGTCGCTGTTCCGCTGGCAGGTGGGTGACGTGATCGCCGGCGGGCCGTTCCGCCAGCGCGACAACGTGATCCGGGTACCGGACGGGCCGGGCCTCGGCGTGGAACTGGACCGCGAGGCGCTCGCGCGCTGGCATGCCCATTACGTCGAGCACGGCCCGATGAACCACTTCCTCGACCCGTGGGGTGACGGCCACTACCGGCGTCTCCCGCTGGGCTAGGCCGCGCGCTTTCGAGTCGCGATCGTCGTCCCCGGATCGATCGTCTGGGCGACCGCAGGCCCCGCGACCTGAAGGCAGCCACAACAGAAGTGGTCGCCCGGGCGTTACACGGACAATGCAGCGTGTCGTGATCGTGTTCCTCGCCTGGCTCACGTTTGCCGGGTACGCCAACCAGGCTCCCAGCCCGGTCTCGGCGGTCGGCGGCCCCGGTCTCGCCCAGCTGATCGGCCAGAAGATCATGGTCGCCATGTCGGGCACGACCCCGGACTCGGACCTGCTCGGCCGGGTCGGCCGCGGGGAGGTCGGTGGGGTCATCCTCTTCGGTTCCAACATCACGACGGCGAGCGCCTTGACCGCCCTGACCTCGGAGCTGCAGAGGGCCGCAGCCGGCGGCGGCCAGCCGCCGCTCCTGATCGCGACCGACCAGGAGGGCGGTTCGGTGAAACGGGTCCCCTGGGCGCCACCGACGCTGTCACCGCCGCAGATGGGCAGCCTCGGCAGCGCTTCAACGGCCTTCGCCCAGGGGAAGGCCACCGGGCTCGACCTCCTCTGCGCCGGCGTCAACAACAACCTGGCCCCGGTGGCCGACGTTCCCGCCTCCACCGCCTCGTTCATGTACCAGCAAGGCCGAACGTGGTCCTTCGACGCCTCCCTGACGGCCACCCTCTCGGACGCATTCGCCTCCGGGCTGGAAGTCGGCGGAGACATCCCGGCGATGAAGCACTTTCCCGGGATCGGCCTCGCGACGCGCAATACCGACACCAGTGTCGTGACGATCTCGGCTTCTCAGTCGGCGCTTGCTCCGGGCCTGCTGCCCTATCAGCGGGCGATCGGCCATCACATCCCGCTGATCATGCTCTCCAATGCGACGTACCCCGCCTACGACGGCGCCAATGCCGCGGGCTGGTCGGAAGCGATCGGCGTCGGCCTGTTGCGGAACGCGCTGGGTTTCGACGGCGTGACGATCACGGACTCGCTGAGCGGCACGGCCGAGGCTCGCGGCGAGTCAGTCTCCTCGCTGGCCGTCAAGGCGGCTCAGGCCGGGACCGACATGATCTTGCTGACGGGCTCCGAGGCTTCGACGAAGGCGACCCATGCGAGCCTCCTCCTCGCAGCACAGAACGGCACGATCCCGCTGGCTACGCTGCAGGCCTCATATGACCGGATCGTGGCCCTCAAGGCCACCATCGCGAGCCCGGTCCGGGACACCACACCGCCCTCGGTAAGGGCTCCCGTCTCTCGGCTCTACGCTCCGGCCACGCTGGGCTCGACGACTACGCCGGTGCGAACCTCCTGGTCGGCGACGGACGCCTGCGGCATCTCGGGCTACACCCTCGAGCGAATGGTGAAGGGTGGCCCGTGGTCGGTCCAACGCCTGCCCAGCGCCAACACGACTTCGATCAGACAGTCGCTCGTCCTCGGCCCAACCTATCGCTACGTGGTGAAGGCGACTGACGGTGTCGGCAACCGAAGCAGCTGGGTCTACGGCCCGGACATCGACGCACTCGTGACCCAGCAGTCGAGCAGCGCGGCGGCGTTCCGTGGAACGTGGACGACACGCTCCTCGAGCGGCTATTCGGGCGGCAGCACGAGGTTCGCCACCGCTGCGGGGGCCACGGCGAGTTACACGTTCACCGGGAGCGGCGTTGGCTGGGTCACGGCCACCGGACCGACCCGAGGCTCCGCCAAGGTGTACCTCGACGGTGTCTACACGACGACCGTCCGGCTCTACTCCTCGACGACCGGGTTGCGCCGGATCGCGTATGCCGTCAACTGGACCGGCCAGGGAACGCACACGCTCAAGATCGTCGTGATCGGGACCGCCGGTCACCCTAGGGTCGACGTTGACGCGTTCGTCCGGTTGGTCCGGCCCTGACGGGACGCCTCGCGTTACCCCGGAGCGGGCCGGCAACGAAGACATAGCCGGGCGACGAACCCGTGGCCGGTCGGACAGCGGCGAGCCGCCCCCGCGACGTCAGGCGCCGGTCGCCGCCGTGAAGCCAGGGATCGTGACCTCGATGAGGGGAGACAGACGAACCATCACCTCGACGTCCTTGCGTCCCCAGACCCGGGCGACCCGCTCGATGACCGGCCGGCGCTCCGCCTCATCGGTGATGATCCGGGCGACGGCCGGAAGGTCGGCGATCGGGCCCGGTGCCGTCAGGTGGACCGTGAAGCTCGGGTCGGCCCCGAGGTTCAGGATCCAGGCGCGCGTTCGGGCCGACGGCTTTCCGCTGATGTAGATGTGCCCGCCGAAGACGTGGGTGACGATCTCGATGCGCCGACGCAGTCCGGTGCGCCGGCCGATGGTGGTGATGTCGATGACCCGCCCGTGCCCCAGCTCGCGGCGAATGTCCTCGTCCATGGATCTGCGTCCGTCCGATGTGCTTGCGTCAGCAACAAGGATACCGCCGGACCACGCGAACGCTATCGGGCGGCTCTACCCGCGGTTGAATAGAACGCGAGACGGACCCGACGTGACCGGACGTCGCGATCGCGATCGGGGTGTAGCGTCCGTGCTGTGCGACGGCAAGCCGAGGGTGCGACCGCTCAGAGGACCCCCCGCGTGAGCGACGATCCTGACCACGTTGATGAGGTCGATCGGCCTACCGCCGATGAGCCGGCAGGCGAGATCGGCGGTCCCGCGCCGCCGTTCGTGTCCCTCGACTATCTGTACATGCCGAGCGGCGATGTCGCCGCCGACGCACGGCATCTCGTTGATGTCCTGGGCGGCCGCCTGGTCTTCGCGATCGATGCGATGGGAACGCGGGTGGCGATGGTGGCCCTCACCGAAACGCCACCCAGGATCCTGCTGGCCGATCACCTCGATGGCCACATACCGATCCTCATCTTCCGGGTGCCCGATCTTGGCCGGGCGCTCGACGCACTCGCCGGACGCGGTTGGAAGCGGGGCCCGACGCTGGAGATCCCGCCTGGTCCCTGCTGCTCGTTCTTCACGCCGGGCGGGCAGCGGATCGCCGTCTACGAGCGAACGCGACCCGGGGTCGAGGCGAGCTTCGCCGGTCGGCGCGACTTCTGATCGTCGGGTGTCGGTCACCCCGAGATCGAAACCGCCGGCCGACTGGACGCGGAACCTCGACGCTGCCGGCGTTGGCCGAAACGTGGAGCCGCGAGCGTGACACTGGGCTAGCATTGGAGCCATGAAGGGCGATCGAGTCGAGGCCGTCGTCGATACCGGACAGGGTGTCCAGACGTTCGAGATCGTGGCTTCGAAGGCCGGTCGGCGGATCGAGGTGGTCACGACGCGCGGCGTGGTCGAGGTGCGTGAGGTGACCCGCACCGGCACGCCCGTCCGGACCGGCCGGTTCATGGCAAATCGGCTGATCGCCCTCGTCGAGCACCCGGCAGCCGACGAGCGCGGCCGGGTCGAGATCAGCACCCGCCATCGGCTCCAGCCGCGCAGCTAACGGGCCGTCGAGCCAGCCTAGCCAGCCGTGCGCGGACTGCCCCTCGCGGGGGCCAAGGGCTTACTTGTCAGGCAGGCGGTGCCTGATCTCCCGCTCGTAGTCCGGGAAGTACCTGCCGATGACCGTGAGGTCGAACTCCTGCAGGATCGACTCCTTCGGCTCCCGCTCCAGCAGGAACGCGAAGCTCGCCTGTACAAGATCGACGGGATCGGCTGCGCCCGGAGCGAGGCGGGCGAGGTCCCTTCGGGTCAGGCGGACCCGGTGGTGGGTCTTGCCGCCGTTGCGGACCGTGACGGCGCAGTCCCAGCCCTCTTCTCCGGCGACAGCAGCGACCTCGATCCTGGTCATGCCGCCCGCTGTCCTGCTCGCGTCGGTCGTCCGGATCGTGCAACAGCACAAGCTCGATCTCCTCGACGTCCAGCCCGCGACCAAGGCGTAGCGGCGAGTCCGCCTCCGCTCCCTCGATGAGCGCCTGACGTCGTCGTTCGGCCAAGTCCCCCGACGGCGACCGCCGCCGCCCAGGGGTCAAGCCGCGGCGGTATCGAACCCCTCCTCGCCGTCACCGCCGGGTCCCGGTATGGCGATGCCGAGCCAGGTTGCGGTGGGGCGCCCATCAGCCGACCCCGAACATCTCGAGGCAGGCGTCGAGGTTCTCGATCGCGACCGGGAAGCGATCTCGGTGCCAATCCGCGGGCGTGAGCCGGAAGAGATGCTCGACCACGGGGACGCCCCGCGGGGCCACCAGGCGCTCGCCGTTGGGCCGGTAGCCGAGCTTCCCGGAGACGCGAGAGGAGGCTTCGTTGCCTTCCAGAGCCCCCGACTCGGCGGCCAGCGCTCCCAAGCCGTCGAACGCCAGGAAGAGGACGGCGGCACGCATCTCGGTGCCCGCGCCCTGGCGCTGATAGCGGCGGCCCAGCCACGAGCCGGTCTGGACGGTGCGCCGCGTCGCGAAGTCAGTCGCCCACACCTCCTGAATGCCGATCGGGAGGCCATCGCGGACCACCGCCAATGGCAACCGCCATTCCGCGGGCGCCCAGGACGCCCGACTGCGCCAGAAGTAGCGTAGGAACGAGCGCTCGAACTCAGGCGAGGGGAGATCGGTCCACGGCACCCCGAACGGCATGACCTCGGCGTCATGCACCCCGGCGCTGGCAACGCCGAGGAGCGCCAGAAGGTCCTCGTCGGTCGGAACCCGTAGTTCCAGGCGAGAGGTGCGCACCCTTAGGTCGAAGAGTGGCCACGGGTGCGCCATGGCGGTGATTGTCCCACCGAGTCCAAGGCCGATGATCCACGTCCTGCATGTCCCGCCTCCTCCCCAGACCGCCAGTGGCTCAGCGCGGTCCCAAGGGCTCGAGTTCGACCGCGTCTTCTCGTCGCATACCCCGTGCCTGAGGGCGGCGGGAATAGAGGACGGCGAGCGCGACCGTCCTGACCGGGCCCCAGATCCCGGCGAGGAGAAGCAGCGGCAGGACGATCCACGGCGCGTCGGGCTGGTAGGTGAGGATCCCCGGGAGCGTGGCATCGAAGCGAGCCGGAACGTGGATCAGCAGCAGCCACAGGACCAGGACATCGAGCAACAGAGGCGCCGCCAGCGTCACGATGGCTCGCCCGGCAGCAGGCCGCGTGGTGCCGGGTCGGCGCCAGCGGCGGAGCGTCCACACGGACCAGGCGAGGCTGACGAGCTCGAGGAGCAGGAGCAGCAGGCCGGTAGCCCGCGCGTTCCGCCCGAGGGGGTCGAGCCCCAGCGTCAGCGGCAGTGGCTCCTTGCCGGCAAGGATGCGCTGGATGCCCTGCTCGACGTGCATGTAGGGTTCCTGATCCGCCATGTCGAAGATGTTCATCAGGACCGCGAATCCCCAGCCGCGCTCAGGCACGAGGCCGACGTAGGTGTGTCCGTCCGGCGCTGCGCCGCCGTGCTCGACGAGGGCCGGGATCGAGTAGTCGGCTGGTGACTCTCCGGCGACGACGACTGCCTCCCAGTAGGGCCGGACATCCCATCCCATCGCGTAGGCGTGGAGCTCGTCACTGGACTTCGTGACCGGGGCGTGGAGCGTGTCCATGCCCGCCGCGCTGATGATCCGGGCCTTCGAGACGAGGCCGCCGTTCAGATTGGCGATGATCCAGCGGCCCATGTCGTTCGCGGACGAGAACATCATCGCTGCCGGGCCCTCCGACCGCGGTTGTGGGACGCGGGTGGGCATCGTCAGCGGGCCGAACCATCGGTAGAAGCCCTCCGAGGCACCGTCGGCGACGGCGTCCGCCGGCAGGACATGGGAGTGGCTCATGCCGAGAGGCTGGAAGATGTGCTCCTCGACGTAGCGGTCGAACGCGGTGCCCGACACCGCCTGGACGACGAAGCCGAGCACGTCGTAGTCGGCGTTCGTGTAGTGGTAGCCGGCGCCGGGGTCGAACAGGAGCCGTTCGGAGGCGAGGGCCCGGACACCACGCTCAAGGGCCCCGCCATCCTGGTCGTCGTTGGTGACGGGCACCGTTGGGAGGCCGCTGGTGTGGTGCAGCAGCTGGGCGACCGTGATGCCGGCCGAGGCCGCATCGTCGGCCACTCGGAACCAGGGCACGTACCGCTGGACCGGCGCTCCGAGCTCGATGCGGCCGGCCTCCACGAGCTGCATCACTGCCGTCGCCGTGAACGCCTTGCTCACTGAGGCGAGCACGAACGGCGTGTCGGCCGTCACCGGACGGCCGCTGCCGTCGGCGACGCCCATCACGGCGGTGTGGACGATCCGATCGCCGGCGACGATCACGACGGCGAGGCCCGGAATGTCGGAGGTTTGACGCTCACTCGCGAGGAACGTATCGATCTTGGCGAACAGGGCCCCATCAAGCGACGGCCCATCGTTATCCGCCGCGGCCAAGGTCGATCCGGCGGCCAGCACGAAGAGAACCGCGACGAGCGCGGCCGTCGTCGCGCGGAATCGCTGAGCTGGTCCGGCGCGCGTCATCTCACGGGCGCGATCCCTGGCGAGCGTTGTACACCTCGGACCTGGTGGCAGCGAACTCGCGGAAGGCCGCCAGTGCCGCGTCACGCAGGACGTCCTGGATCACGTCAATCCCGCGCCGCTCCAGCTCGTGCCGCCAATCCGGGTGCGCGGGTCCCTCATCGAACCCGGTGATGGCTTCCAGCTCGGGACCGTCGCCGGCCACGACGAGGGAACGCACGCCGGACCATGCCGTGGCCCCGAGGCACATCGCACATGGGCGCCAGTTGTTCACCATCTGGTGCACCGGCAGGCCTGGCGCACCGAGATCCCGGACGCGAACGGGCCGCCGGTTCGTTCGCGAACATTGCGGCGGGCGAACTCGATCACCGCTGCCATCCGCGCGTCGACCGTCGGCAGGTCAGTCGGGAGGTCGTTCAGGGCGCCGAGCGCCCATGCCGGAAGGTCGAGCTCGAACCGGATGTCGGTGGTCGAGAAAAGGGCGCCCATGGCGCTCCTCTAACCCGCGGATGTGCCCAGAATCTTACTCGCGCCTGCAATGGCCGCCGGAGTCAAGCAGCCGGAGGCCCAGCCGCGCCTACACTCGTCCTCGATGGCGTGAGACAGGCGTCCACACTGTCCCGAGAGATGACAGTGGCTTCTACCCCGCTCCAGGACCTCGCTAGGCCTTCGGGCGATGCCGAAGCCGACGGACGAGTAGCGTCATGCCCACGCTCATGAGGACGCTCACGACGAAGGGGGCCCATATCGGCGCCTGGCCGGCCCTCCGCCCCCGCATCGCCTCGACGTCGAGGAACACTCCCTGACATGCCGGGCAGCGATACGCACTACCCCGGCCCCGCCGTCCAAGGGGTGCCATGGACGTCCCGTCCTTCGGGCAGGCCATCGTCGTCTGCGAGTCGGCCGCCTGCGTGTGTTCGGTCATTCGTCCACTCCTTTCGGCGGGTCCTGACGTCTCGGTCCTTCATCTTCGCACCGGGGACCGGAACGGAACCTTTGGAGCCGTCGGATGATGAGGCCCGAGGTCACAGGGCACGATCCGAGGAAAAGTCGAGACACCGGAGTGGGCCCCGGTCGGCCATCGCGTCCTGGAGAGTGCCTCGTGACAGTCCGCCGCGATCTGCGTTGCCCGTCAGGAATCGAGAAGCGCTTGCCGCAGCCACCGGCGACAATCGCGGCGCGCAGCCCTGCTGCGTCGAGGTCCGAAGCGCCAGGCGTCCACGCGACTTCCTCGTGGGGCGCGCGAGCGCGGCCAGACGTCGGGCGTCTCCCTTGATCGGAAGGAGCGGGTCATGTCCTATCTCGTGGACTTCAACGCCGTCTCGACCGCGGGCCTGGAGTCGTCGCCGGTGGCGCCCGCGCTCGCCGGTCTGCGGGCGAACGAGGCACGCTACTTCAAGAACAAGTACGACCACGACTTCACGGTGGAACCGGCGAGCGATGCCAAGGAGACCGTCGACTGGGTGCATCGCATCCTCAAGGAGGAGCGCGACCTCGTCATCTCGGCTCGCCCTCTCGAGGCGACGGGGTTCCAGGTCGCGAACATCCGGATGGCCTACGTGTTCTACGAGAGCGGCCTATCGATCAACGTGATGTACACCATCGACGACGCCACGAAGCGGGCCGTCGGGTTCAAGCTCTCCGACGGAATGGAGATCCCGGCCGAGCTCGCCTCGCGATTCAAGTTCGCACGCCAGAAGTCGAAGCTGGCCGGAACTATCCGCGGTTCGTTCTTCGTGATCAAGGGCGAGTACTGATCGCGGCGGCGGGCCCGTGCAGCAGGCCTTCGTCGGCGGCTGACCGGCGGCGGTCTCGCCTCACGCTACATGACGTTGACCCGCTCCCGCTTCCCCGGCCGCACATGCATACTGCGCCGACCGGCCGGATAGGCACGGGAGCCTTCGGGTCCCCACCAGCGCGGCGTCCCCATACGGTCGCCTCGACCGTCGCGCAGGGCCAATGGCGAGACCGACTCCGTCTGGATCGGGCGCGGGTTGCGTCCAGAAGGGGATCACCGTGTCGTCCACCGACCAGAACAAGGCCGTCGTCCGCCGGTTCATGACCGAGGCGCTCGCCGGCGGCAACGCCGATGCGCTCGACGCACTGTTGGCCCCGAACTACCACAACCCCATGATGGGGGGCATGGACCGCGCAGGCTTCAAGGCGATGTTACCCGCGATCAGGACCGTGATCTCGGACATGCGCTTCGACATCGAGAACCTCGTGGCCGAGGGGGACGCGGTGGTCGCTCGCTTCACGTCCACGATGACGCTCGCTACGGGGAAGAAGATCGAAACCCGAGGCATGACCTACTACCGCCTGGCCGACGGCAAGATCGTGGAAGACGACCCCATCCAGACGCCGGACCCGACGCCGGAGCTTGCCGCCCTGATGACGCCACCGAGCGCCTGACAAGAACCGTCCGCAGAGGATCGCGACGCCGCGAGAGCCTCATGGCTCGCGGCGCCGCGGTCTTCATCGTGAGTCGAAGTCCGTAGATCCTGGCGGTCCCACGCGGCGGCTGACGACTTCCGTCGGCGAGGACTTACCCTTGAGCGCGAGCACATGTGGTTCGAGCGCCGGGTCGAGGCCGGCGGCGCGTGCGGCCGACACCGTGATGAGGACCTCGCCGGCGGCCGCGGCGGCCGCGAGGCGGGCGGTGGTGTTGACCGCATCCCCGAGGGCAGTGACTTCGGTGTGCGCCTCGTCGCCCACCGCGCCGACCCAGGCGAGACCTGTGTGGACGCCCGCACCGACTGGAACCCACGGTCCCCCTGGATCCTCGTGTCCGGTGGCCCTCAGGAGCGCCTCGGCTGCCTGCACGGCTTGTGTCGCGTGTCGCGGGCCCGAGACGAACGGGAAGAACATCGCGACGACCTCGTCACCCACGAACTTGTCGACAGCGCCGTCGTGATCGAAGACGACGGCGGAGGCCATCGAGTAGAAGCGGTCGAGGAGGGCGTGGAAGGAGGCGGCGGACATCTGCTCGGCGAGGGTCGTCGACCCGCGGATGTCGGCGAACAGGAAGGTCGCCTCGATCTCCGCGCCGCCGTGGCGTTTCGCGATGAAGTCGAAGCACGACTGACAGACCCGTGGGTTCTTGCTCGCCGGGCGCTTCCCGATCGCACGCATGAACGGAGCGGCCGGTCCCGCGAACGGGGCGGCGCACAGCTGGCAGCGAGGCGCGCGCGGGAGGACGCGGAAGACGCGACGCACCCGTCGCTCAAGGGAGTCACCGCGAGTCAGATAGTCGCGCCAGAAGGCCTCACTCTCGCGCTCGGTCGGCGGAACGTCCATCCGGCATCAACAGTAGTCGTCAGCGCAAGCCGTTCGTCCCAAAGGGCGGCGGAAGCCGACCCAGAAACGTCGGATCGCTGGCACCCACCGAAGCCGAGAACGTCGCGGCAAGACCCGCCTCGGCCGATCCGCCGACGTCCGCCACCCCCAACCGACGCGGAATGGTGCGTCGCGCGCCTATCTGGACCTCAACCGGATGAGGTTCTCATGTCACTTCTCCTTCGACTTGCTGCCGGCTGTCGACTCACGGTCGGCCGTGCGCACGTCGTCCCCCAGGTTCCCGAGGTCCTTGCTGGCCTGTAGCCCTTTCCGGAACCGTCAGATGACGCGCGGTCGACGGTTACGCGCTCGCCAGCACGCTGAACACGTCGACAGACTCGACGCGCATGAACGGGGGTCGGGGCGCGGTGCGGGCGGCCTCGAGGGCGCCGCGCGCAGCCTCCTCGGACCTGAACACCAGCACGTTGAGCGTCCTGCCGGCTCCGTCGCTCATCCACAGTGCCGAGACGAAGCCAGGCGTCTCGCGAACGCGCGGCGCCACGTTCGCGCTCACCATGCTCCCGCTTCCATCGATCTGCGCCGCATCGCCCGCCTCACGGACCACGACTGCGAACATGGGACGCTCCTTCGCCTATCATCACGCAAGCCAACGTGATTTCACATAAGGCAGAGTTGCACGAAATGGCCGAGAGCGTCAAGCCCCGTCGTCGCTACCAGTCACCGCGCCGCGCGGCGCAGGCGGCGCAGACGCGACGCGACATCGTGACGGCCGCCGGCCTGCTGTTCCGCGAACGCGGCTACGGCGTTCCGCTGGCCGAGATCGCGAGCGAGGCCGGCGTCGTGGTCGAGACGATCTACCGGATCTTCGGCAGCAAGGCCGCGCTGTTCAGGGCAGCGGTGGAGGCGTTGCTGGCGGGCGGCGCCGGCCGGGCCGAGATCCCCGTCGAGGAGCGGCCGGCGATTCGCGCCATTCACGACGAGTCGGATCCGCGCAAGCAGGTGGCGGGCTATGCCGCGACGCAGCCCGGGATCCACCGCCGTGCGGGTCCGCTCCTGCGCACCCTCCGCGATGCCAGGGGGAGCGATCCCGAACTCCTGAGGCTGTGGGACGAGATGGAGACCTGGCGGCTCGATGGACAGGGGCGGTTCGTGCGGATGCTCGCCGACCGGGGGGCGCTCAGGCCGGGCCTGATGGTCGACGTCGGAATTGACATCGCGTGGACGCTGTGCTCGCTCGCGGTCTACGACTTGTTGGTCCTCGGTCGGGGCTGGGGCGACGAGCGCTATCAGGCCTGGCTGACCGACACCCTTGCCCGGGAACTGCTCGCCAGTGGTGCTCCTTGCGGCTGAAACAGCGGGAGAAGCACAAGCTCCCGAAGAGGAACCGCTGGCTCCGAGCCCCGACCGAGCCTACGGCCCCGGGCGCCCCTGGCCAACTCGCCGAGGCGAACGGTCGTGCTCAGCATTATGGCCGCGGGGCTCCTCGGGCTTGGCCTGATCGCTCTGGTCGAGATCGTGGCCGAGGGCGAGGCGATGCGGCGCCGCCCTACGACGAGCTGGCAACCCGGCTGAGCTTTGGCCGGACGTGTTTGAGCGGGGAGGCTGCGCCCGAGGCCGCTTGCGGCTGCTTATCGGGGCCAGTCCTCGACCCGCTCGCCATGGTGGTACGGCGGGACGCCGGTCATGTCAAGAGCCGGCGAGCCGCCGACCGCGCGCAAGGCTGCCGCTCAATCCGACTGCACCGACCGTAGCGCCAGCACCTGGCATCCGCGCAGCGGCTCCCGACGATCGCTTCGACGTCAGCTCGCTCGAGCATCGTCCTCGTCGCCGAGGTCTCGCCACAGGCCGCGATGACAGACCCGGTTAATGCGCCACTCGTCCGCCAGAGCGAGCAGGTGCCATGGGCGAAGAGCTGACCGTGACGTGGGCCCAGTGCCATCGCGGCCATGGTAGCCCCCGGTCGCTCCGGCTCGGCACGGACGAAGCCGGACGCCGTGGGAGGTGCGTCCGGCTTCGTTGGCCCGGCGATCGCTGGAGGGGGTCCCGAACGACTGCCGCCTGGCTCGGAGGTCGCGGACCGACCAGCCGGTGGGGGTCTGTGAGGCGATCCGACTCCGGGCTCACCCGCGCGGGTCGATCCCTAACCCTTGGCCTTGGCGACGATCTTGAGTGACCTCGGTCGCGGTCGAACGCCCGCATCGTCGTGGTGCGGATGTTGCCGGCGCCGGCGAGTCGAAGGGCGGCCGCGGCGGCCGTCTCGTCGTCCGGGAACTCGGCGACCGTGACGATGTCATAGGGCCCGAAGGGTCCAGTAGATGTCCACCAGCTTGCCCCCGAGGCGGGCGAAGTCAGCGCTCGCGGCCTCGGCCCGCTTGATCGTGTCGGTGTAGTTGTGGACCCCTTGATCGGTCCAGCTGATCAAGCGAGACGAACTTGGCCATGGCACACCTCCTCGCAGTGGGGACGGGTCGGGCTGCCAGTAGCTCGGCGCGGCTCGGGCGACCGGATCGAGAGCCGCGCGTCGAACTCCCCGCGTCTCCGATTATGGCCGGAGGGTCAAGGCGGCCGGGCGCGAGGCTGGCGTCGTGGAAGGCCAGCGAGAATGCCTGGCTCGATGCCATCTCCTCATCGCGAGTGCTCAGAACAGACGCGTGCAGGTCGCTGGTACGCGGTCAGGGCGTGTGCAGCTCGATGGAGTTCACGACGGGCTCTGCGAACGCCAGCACGGGCTCGAAGCTGTCATCGTCAGTGATCATCGCGACCACCAGCACCCGGGCCGGTCCTCCGGGCAGATCGAGCAGCCAGAGGCGGGCGCGATTCCCCCGTACGCCGAAGGGGGCGTGGTTCAGCAAGAAGGATCCCGTCCCGGACGGTTCGGGCTGCGAGAACGGGCAGGAGCTCGCTCCCCGGACCACGTCCATCTGGAGGGCCGGGCTTCCCCCGATGGTCACGGCCACAGGTGTGGTGGCCTCGAGGTCGGGGTCTGACCCGATGCTCCGGGCCAGCGCCTCGGCGTCGGCGGGAGCCGGACCCTCGACACAGCTCGATCCGGTCGGCCACGGGTCGGCCAGGAACAGGAGCACCCGGCGCGGCGCGTCGTCGTCGGGGAGGAGTCCGTCGATGGCGAGCCGGTCCTGATCACGGAATCCGTCCTGGCTCGGCTCGAGCGGATCGGCCGCGCGGTACGTCACCGTGCCGTCGAGGAAGCCGTACGTGACAGGAACGGCCTTCCCATTCTCCGTGGTGGTGACGACCGATCCTCCAGGCCCGCTCGGCAGGAAGTCGTACACGAGTCGCAGGCGACCCGATTCGTCGCGTTCCACCGTGAAGCGCTGCTCCACCACGGTCGCGCCCCGCTCGGCAGACAGCCGGACCTTGAGGTGGGCCCGGCCCTCGGGCCACGCCGGGCGATCCACGACCTCGAACTCCGATCGCTCGTACGCGGCACCGTTGCTCGTGCCGTACAGGAGCGGAACCTCCCGATCGACGCGCTCTGAGGCGAGCGGGTCATTCCGCGCGACGTCGACGAGCCCCTCGGCGCCCTTCCCATCGATCCGTGCCCTCAGGAAGGAGTCCAACAGCACCGAGATCTCGGCGTCGGTGGGCGGCGCGACCTGTTCGGCCGGTTCGATCATCTCCCAGCCGGTCACGACCCAGATCCCCGACGCGCCCTCGCGGGCGAGCTGGGCCACGTGGATCTTCACGGTCTCGTAGGAGAGGTCGTCGATCGTCGGGCCGCATCCGTCCTTCAGGTCGTCGGGGTACAGGGGATTGGTCCCGCCCGGGGCGCATCGGACATACAGGACGTCGCCGGCCACGAGCTCAGCGCGATGGGCAAACGCCTCGTCCCACCGGAACGCCTCCCAGCCGAGCTCCTCCTCCATGAAGCGGGCGAAGAACTCCGCGCCGATGGGGTGATTCTGCCCTGGTTGGTACCACCGGTCATGACTGACCTGCCACGTGTAGCGACGATCGCCGGCGTCCGCCAGCGCCTGGGCCTGGCGGACTTCCTCGAGGCTCGTCTGCGGCCACATGGCGCTGACCGTGGCAGACGGCTCCACGGAGGGCGATGCCGAGGGAGTCGGACTCGCTGGCGGCGTCGGCGACTGACGGCTGGCGATGCTCGGTTGACTGACGAACATCGCAAACCCTAGGACGGCAACGACGAAGGCCATGGCACCGAACGCCCCTGCGAGCCGGATCGCCTGCCCACTCCCCAGGAATCGTGCGCCAGCCTCCGTGCTGCCTGCTCCTGTGCGTGCGCTCGAACGTCGCTCGCAACACGCGGTCGGGCATCCGCGTGGGGGCTTCCGCCTCGAGCCAGTCGCTGATCTTCTGGTCGATGTGCTCCTGGGGGGTCATGACGCAGTCCCGTTCTGGGCGACCGCCGCCGGCCGCGCATCGGCCTGAAGGGCCGCGCGCATCGCTTCGGTCGCGTAATGCAGGCGTGATCTCGCGGTCCCTTCGGGGATGCCGAGAATCCGCGCAATCTCGGCCGCCGAGAAGCCGATGTGGTGATGGAGGACGACGACCGCCCGTTGCTCGGGCTTGAGGCGCGTGAAGGCCCGCTCGAGCTGGTCCCGGTCAGCGATCGATCCTGTGTGATCGCCGACGGCTCCGTCGAACTGCAGTGGTCGCACCTGCTGGGGCCAGCGGCGCAGCTGTCGGCCCTGGTCCGCGCAGGCGTTCACAACGAGGCGGTAGAGCCAGGCATCGAACCGGTCGGGATCACGCAAGGAGGGGAGCTGCTGCCATGCGCGAACCAGCGCCTCCTGGACGGCGTCCTCCGCCAGGTCCGATGACCGCAGGATCAGGCGAGCGACCGCGTACAGCCGGTCGCCGGCGGCGGCCGCGAGGACTTCGAATGCCTCGTGGTCTCCGCGACGAGCCGCCTCTACGAGATCCCGCCTCATGCCCGCTCCAACTCCGGCACGTGCCTCGTGGCCCGTCATGCACGGTATGACGCATCGTGCACGGTCAGATACTCAAATCAAGCGGCCGCGGGGAGGCTCGAACCTGGTGGTTGGTCGAGGGTTCGGGCACGTGGCTTGACACGCTGGTCGTGCCCCAGGCTCAGGCGTCGGCGGCCCTGCGCAGGCGCTCGAGCTCGCGCCGCAGGCGCTTGCTCGGCCGGCCCTCCCCGCGCACCAGCACGGTTCCTGGCCTGGCCTCCGGCACGACGGGCGGGCTGTGGTCCACGTAGCAGGTCGCGGCGACGGCGGCCCCGACCCGCGACTCGATCGGCCGCATGACCTCGACGATGCGCTTGCGGTCGACGATGAGCGCCTCCACCCGATCGCCCGCGCGAACCTTCGTCGACGGCTTTGCCGGCGATCCATTCACGAGGACGTGACTGCCCTCGCACAACCGGGTCGCGAGCGGACGGGTCTTCACGAGGCGCACCGCGCACAGCCAGCGATCGATACGCGTCTCGTCGGCAGCGAGGGGATCAGTCACGCATTCTAGGATGGCACGGCTCGGGAAGGCGTCGCGGCGGTCACTGCCGCCGGCCGCGGCGCTGATCGAGGGAGCACGCTCCCCGGTCGGACCCGTCCGGGGACGTGGCCGAGCACCTCAGCGTCGGAACGTGAGGTGAATGGTGCCGCTCGGCGCAGCCTCCGTCTTCACCGCATATCCGGACTCGAGCCCGCGTAGGTCTTCCCAGAGTCGGATGCCGCGTCCGAGCAGGATCGGTGCGATGGCGAGGTGAAGTTGGTCGACGAGTCCGGCCTTGAGAAACTCACGGGCGACGGTAGCACCACCGCCGACGCGCACATCCTTGCCGTCCGCGACGTCGAGCGCCCGTTCCAGCGCCTCAATGGGGGTCGCGGAGAGGAAGTGGAAGGTGGTTCCGCCTGCCATCTCGATGGACGGGCGCTGCGTGTGGGTGAGCACGAACACCGGGACCCGGAACGGCGGCTCGTCGCCCCACCAGCCGCGCCAATCGGGATCGTCCGGATGGGCATGCAGCCCGAACATACCTGCGCCCATGATCTCCGCACCGATCTCGGCGAAGTACTGCTCGGCGTACTGGTCGTCGATACCGGTGGTGCCCTCACCAGTCGTGTCGTGCAGCATGCGGGCCGGAACGAGCGGTCGCGAGGTAGGCGGCGACGAGACGCCCCCAGCCTGGCCCATGGGTCATCGGGCGTCTGGTCCGTCGTCGTCACGAAGCCGTCGAGCGAGATGTTCAGGTCGACCCGCACGGCCATCACGGTCCCTCGTTCGCGATCGCATCGTGATGCGGGTCCGAGATCGTCCGGGTTCGCCGCATGCCCGATACCTGCACGATTCTAGCGTCATCGAGGATGCAAGGCGCGCCCGACATGTCGCGATCGACGACTTCATGACCGTCCCTCGCTCGCGCCCAGGGTGACGAGAAGCTCGTCCAGTTGCTCGAGCGCCTCGGGCATCCCGGACGTCGACCCGGATGCGATCGCACCGTCGAGAGCTTCCTTCGAGGGATAGAGATCGTGCACGACCAACAGCGTCTTGCCGCCCGTATCCTCGAACGTCACCGTGGTGACCGTCCCACCGTCATCCCCTTCGTCGTTGGTCCAGACCAGGCGCGAGTGCGGTGTCACTTCGAGGTACCGACCGAAGAACTCCATGGTCGAGCCCTCGTAACCGAACACCAAACGGTACCTGCCCCCGACACGAACATCCGTCTCGCAGGAAAGCAGCGAGATGGGAAACGACTTCGGCGCCCACCACCGCTCGAGCAGCTCGGGCTTGGTCCACGCCTCGAACACGATGCGCGCCGGGCCGTTGACGGTTCGGGTGACAACGAGCTCACGCTCGGACTTCCGTTCCACCGTCGCGTTGTTCTCCATGAGGGTGGCCTCACTCTCTCTCGTTGCGTCCATCGACCTTCTCCTTCCGTTTCAGTTCCTCGACAACCTTGTCCAACTCGTCGAAGCGTGAGTCCCAGAGCTGGCGGTACCGCTCGATCCATGCCGTCTCTTCTTCGAGTCGGCGCGGGCCGAGCCGGCAAGTCCGCACGCGCCCGACCTTCTCCGTGGTGACGAGCTCGGCCTGCTCCAGGACGCCGACGTGCTTCCTCATGCCCGTGAGGGTCATGTGGAACGTTTGGGCCAGATCCGTGATCGAAGCGTCGGCACGTCCGAGCTGCTCCAGAACGCCGCGTCGGGTGGCGTCCGAGAGCGCGGCGAAGGAGGCATCGAGCCGGCCGATCGCATACTGAACCATACGGTTCAGTATGCGCCAACAAATCGGCGATTGCAAGGGGGATCCACGAAGGTGGGGATGGCCGACTCCGGGCGCGCTCGGTAGCCTCGTTCGGGGTGTGCGGAACCGGAAGAAGCCGAAATGCGCATCGAGCTCGTCGTCGCCGAGGTCGACGTAGGCGTTGGCCGGCCGGACGCCGAACAGGAGCAGCACGAGCTGCGAGCGGCGACCGATACGGATAGGGAACCGCTGAGGCGTCACGACCGGGTCGCTGTCACGCAATTCCGCGCCGCTTCTCGAACACGATCTGCAGGTCCTGGCTGATCCCGGTCGCGAAACCGGCCTCGCTCAGGGCGAGGTAGTACTCCCACATCCGCACGAACCGGTCGTCGAAGCCCATCCGCCGGACCGCCTCGATCTGGTCCATGAACCGGGTTCGCCAGGCACGCAGCGTGCGCGCGTAGTCGGGGCCGATGTCCGTGACACCGCGGATGAGTAGGCGGGTGTCCCGGGTGGCTCGTTCGATGACCGCCAGCGACGGGCACAGGCCGCCCGGGAAAGATGTAGGTCTGGATCCAGTTGGCGCCCCGGCGCTGGGTCTCGTAGGCGGCATCCGGGAACGTGATCGACTGGAGGCTCATCCTGCCGCCCGGGGACCAGCGCGGCGTCGCAGGTCCGGAAGAACGTCTCGAAGTACTCGGCGCCGACCGCCTCGAGCATCTCGATCGAGACGATCGCGTCGTAGGTGCCGCTGATCTCGCGATAGTCGCGAAGCTGGACGTCGACCAGGTCCTGAAGTCCGGCGGCGCGGACGCGCTCGCGGGCGAGGTCATGCTGCTCCCGGGAGATCGTGATCGAGGTCACCCGACAGCCGAGCTCGCCGGCCGCGTAGAGCGCAAAGCCGCCCCACCCGGTACCGATCTCCAGGACGTGTTGCCCGCGGGTCAGTCCGGCACCCTCCGCGATGAGCCGGTACTTGTTGCGCTGGGCATCGGCCAGCGACTGGTCCGGCGACGCGAAGACGGCGCTCGAGTAGGTCATCGTCTCGTCCAGGAAGAGCCGGTAGAAGTCGTTGCCCAGATCGTAGTGCGCGGCGATGTTGCGTTGGCTCTGGCGCCGCGTGTTGCGCCGCAGCCGATGGGCGAACGTTCGCCGGAGCTGGGCGGGCACGCGCCACCAGCCAGCCGACAGCGCCAGTGCTTCGCGGTTGAGCGCAGCCACCCGCAAGAGCGCGGCCAGATCCGGGCTGGACCACAGGCCATCCATGTAGGCCTCGCCGCCACCGGTCTCACCACCGACCAGCATCCGCACGAGCGCCGCGTTGTCGTGGATGTGGATCTCGCCCCGCTCGGCCGACGACCGGTCGCCGAAGACCTCGCGGGACCCATCGGGCAGGACGACGGTCAGGCAGCCGATGCGCATCCGGGCAGCCGCAGCCCGTCCGACCCGCCAGGCCGCATTGGCAAGGATCGTGTCCATGATCGCTGGGGTTCGCCCCGCAGCGGTTCGTGTGGTCATCGTGCTGCCGCTCCGTGCCGAAGGAAAGGGGCGCCGCGTCGCCAGAGGCGCAGGGCGTGCCAGTGGATGAGACCGATCGTCTTCTGGGTGATGAACGGGTGGCGGACGAGCATCCGGGCGACGGTCCGATCGGTCAGCGGCCGGCGCGTGAGATCGATACTCGTGTGCAGGAGGAGACCCTCGTCCTGGTCCTCGTTGATCGAGATCCGCAGGCGCGCCGGCTCGTCCCGGACCCGGACCGTGTACCGCCCGACCATCTCGATGAACGGCGAGACGTAGAAGTCCTTGTCCATCGAGGCCGCGAAGTCGGGCCCGTCCGTCGGGCGACGCGAGGGTGTACAGGTGGCGTTCGTGGTGCGTGTTGTGCACTTCCACGATGACGACCTGGAGCTCGCCCGACGCGTCCCGACACAGGTAGAAGCTGGCCGGGTTGAAGACGTAGCCGAAGACGCGCAGGTTCGTGATGAGCGTGATCCGCCAGCCGTCCGGGTCGACGCCTTCGGTCCGCAGATGCTCCCGGACGGCCTCGCGCAGGTCGACCGCCGGCGGGTCCAGGTGATCGCCGTCTCGGAACGACAGGAGATTCGGCCGGTTGCGCCCGATGAGCCGGATCCGCTGTGGGACCTCGTCCAGCTCGTCGAGATCGAGAGCGACGTAGTAGACGTCGTGCTCGAGCGTGTACACGAACGGACGGGCGCGACGGTGGCGCACCTTGCCCTCGAGCAGGTGCGACCTCACGCCGCACGCTCCCGGGCGACCGGCGACAGCAGTTCGGCCACCTCGAACCCGGATCGACAGCCGTCCTCGTGGAACCCGTAGCCCAGGTGGGCCCCGGCGTAGTAGGTCTGCCGCCGGCCCTGGAGGCCGCGTAGGGCCACCTGGGCATCCAGCGTCTGGAACGTGTACGAGGGATGGCTGAAGGCGCGCTCCACGATCACGTGTTCCGGCGCGACCCGGTCGCCCGGGTTCACGGATGTGAAGTACGGGACCGCTCCCGGCAGCGACTGGAGACGGTTCATGTGATAGGTCATGGTGAGCGCATCGCCCGGTCGCCGGCAATCCGCCTGATCGACATTCCAGGACGCCCACGCGTTGGCGCGATGCGGCATGAGCCGGCGGTCCGTGTGGAGCACGACCTGGTTGGTCGAGTACTCGAAGGCACCCAGAACATCCCGTTCGCGCTCGTCCGCGTCGTGGAGCACCGCCAGCGCGTCGTCGGCATGGGACGCCATGACGACCGCGTCGAACCGCTCGGCCGAGCCGGCCTGGGTGCGGATCGTGACCCCAGTTCCGTCGCGCCGGACGCTCACGACCGGGTCACCCGACCGCACGGCTCCCTCGGGGAGCAGCGCGACGATGCGCTTCACGTACTCCATCGAACCGCCGCGGACCGTCCGCCACTGGAGCGTGTTGCCGACCCCGATCAGACCGTGGTTGTCGAGGAAGTGGAGGAGGTAGTCGACCGGGAAGTCGAGGATCCGGTCCGGTGCCGTCGACCAGACGGCCGAGGTGATGGGCACGATGAAGTGGTCACGGAAGCCCGACCCAAACCCGCGATCGTCGAGGTAGTCGCCCAGGGTCTCCCGGGATGGCGCCTGCCGATCGATCCGCTCGCGTGCGTCGCGGTAGAACCGCAGGATGTCCGCGATCATCCGCCAGTGGGCCGGCCGGACGAAGCGCGTCGGGGCGGGCGAAGAAGCCCCGGAAGCCGCGCGAGCTGAACTCGACGTTGCAGGCATGGCAGGCGGAGCCCAGGGACATGTCGCTCGGCTGCGTCTCCACGCCCAGCTCGGCGAGGAGACCGGTGAAGCGCGGATAGGTGTCGCTCGTTGTAGACGATGAAGCCGGTATCAACGGGAACGACCCCGTTCGCCGACACGACCGGCACCGTCTTGACGTGACCGCCGACGGTGGCTTCCGCCTCGAACAGCCGGATCTCGTGGTCCTGGCGCAGGGCGTAAGCGGCGGTCAGGCCGCTGACCCCGGCTCCGACGATCGCGACCTTCATGATCGGTCCGCCGGGAGCTGCCTGGCATCGGGGCGCTCCGCGCGCGCATCGAGCGTGCGCTGCATCCCTGTCAGCGGCGTCTCGACCGAGCTTCGCGAACGCTCGGCCGAGGAACGGCTGGACAGCCGGAGGCGCCACCCAGCCGGATGTCGGCGGTGTAGTCGATCATGGTGCCGGTCCCGTCCGGCGCGAAGCGGATCTCGTCGACCGCCGAGACCCCGAACCCTCGCCCACGAGCACGACGCGGTGGGGCGGCTCGAAGGCGGAGATCCGGTATTCCATCGGAGCGACCCGACCCCCAGGCGAACGCCGAGTCGAAAGCGGGCGCCGACCCCGACCGGGCCGTCGTCGATCCGTTCGGAGGTGGCGGTCCCGGGGTCCCAGTGCATCGCGTTCGCGAAGTCGGCGATGAACGCGAACGCCGCCTCGGGCGCCAGCGGCGTCTCGATATGTTCGGTGATCCTGGTCAGCGGTCGACTCCGATCCGGGCGATACTCGGCAGTGGCACTGGCGCCCCGGATCACCGACCACGACGATGGCCCGGGCCGCGCGATCGTCAGCCGAGAGGTACCGGGTGGACGTCAGGACGCTCGTCGACGACGGACTCGAGCTGTCGGTCGATGGCGAGCTTCAGCCGGGTTGGCATCGCGGTCCGGCGACGGCTGTTCCGATGGATGTCGCCAGCCAGACGGTGCATCGCTGCCTTCGGACAGTCCTGATCAGCGGACCCACGTCAGGCCTTGGCCGAGCGGCGACGGACGCCCTCCCGGGCTCGGGGCCCGGGTGTCTGGTCGGCCGAAGCCCGGGATCGCTCGCGTTGACCGCGATACCCGAGTCGGCCCGGACGGCGAGGCGGCGCTGCCCACTCGTCGGATGGCCGACATGGTCCGCTCGGCTCGGGCGTAGGCCCGCGCGGCCGTGAGACGGCTGCAGAGGTCGACTGGAGGTCATCGAAGTCGACGCCCTGTGGAAATACATGCCACCCGAGGTCACGGCGATCACCCGCGAACGCCTCGGTCCGCTGGAGCAGTGGCAGGAGCCCCGACACGAGCGCGAAGGGCCCCACGACGAGCGTCACCAGCGTTGCCTCGATCCCGTCCGGCCCGTCGATCCGCTCGGGATAGATCGCGCCCGCGTTGTCGATCACGGACGTCGAGCCGCGACGCCGTCTCGAGGCCACGTCCTACGGCGGCGCGGACAGACCCAAGCGAGCCCATGTCGGCGCACGACGATCGGGCGGCCGGTCCTCGCCGTGGACGGCCACGAGGGCATCGCGGACGGCCGCCAGTCGATCCTCGTTCCGGCCGACCAGGATGACCCGCGCCCCGAGTGCCGCGAGGGCGTCCGTCGCCGCGCGGCCCAGGCCCGAGGTCGGCGCGGCTGACGAGGACGGTCCGTCCGTCAAGGGACACGCATCGGGGAGCGTGGCCCAGTGGAACAGGCGACGCCGCACCGCGACGCCCGCCCGGCTGAAGCTCCCGAAGATCGACAGCTCCAGGCAGGCATCGACCAGCGCTGATGTGTCGAACGGCAAGGACATGTCGGATCGGCGATCCACGGACGGGGACTCCTCTTGCTGGTCGAGGTGGCACGGAGCCATCGAGTCGGCGCGTGTTGTTCACCCTTTGTTCAGGGTGAGCCGAACAATACCAGCCGTGTCGATGGGTTCGTCAAGGCTTGCGGCATGCTATATTGGACAAACCATGTACACCATCAAACAAGCCGCGGCCCGCACCGGCCTCAGCGTCCCGATCATCCGGGTCTGGGAGCGCCGCTACGGCGTCGTCCAACCGAGTCGGACCCCGGCCGGCTACCGGCTCTACGACGATGAGTCGATCGCCCGCCTCGCGGCGATGCGCCGACTGGTTGCCGAGGAGGGCTGGCAGCCGAGCCAGGCGGCCCAGCGGGTGCTCGAGCCCGGGGCCGATCTCCGGGCGTTGAGCGCGGCCGGGCCGAGTCGGGAGCGATGCCGATGCAGGCCTCGTCGATCTGGTGTGGTCACCAACGCGGGAAGGCGATCGCGAGGCGGCCCTCGTGCAGTCGTTCCTCGCGGCAGCGCACGAGCTGGACGTTCCGGCCATGGAGCGGATCCTCGACGAGAGCTTCGCGTCCCACCGATTTGAGCTAGCCATCGAGGGCCTCGTGTCCCCTGCCCTGCGGGCGATCGGCATCGCCTGGGCCCAGGACGAGATCGATGTCGGCGCCGAACACGCGGCGAGCGAGACGGTCCGGCGCCGGTTGGCGCGCTTCTACGATGCCGCGGGATTCGGCGACCGGCTGCCACGGGTGATCGTCGGCCTGCCTCCCGAAGGTCACCACGAGATCGGGGCATTCGCCTTCGCGGTGGCCGCCCGGAGGGCCGGACTCGACGTGCTCTATCTCGGTGCGAATGTGCCGCTCGAGAGCTGGCTCCGGACCGTCCGGGAAACCGCGGCGCCGGTGGTCGTCCTCGGCGTCGTCACCCCGTCCGATGTCGTCGCGGCCGGCGCCGTGGTCGACGCGCTCAGCGTGTCGCCCAGACCGCCGATCTGCCTCGTCGGTGGCCCGCTATCCGCCGCGTCGCTCGATGGACTGCGGACCATCCGGCTCCCGATAGCACTCGACGATGCGGTCGCGGCAGTCGTCGGGCTCCTAGGCTCCGGAGAGAGGCCCGTCCGCTGAATCGCGGACGGTCCAGCTCGAACTGCCCAGTAACCTGTCGGCCCATTCGTTCGGCACCGAACGGCTGACGTGCTCGTCGCGCACACCCTGCATGACCGCGCCGCGAGCAGCGGGACGAGCCGACCGCCGATGTAGCCGCTCGCGCCGACGACGAGGATCCGCATGGCGTCGAGCCTGGAACTAGGCCAGGAACCGGTCGATCACGGCCGCGGTCTCGTCCGGCTGCTCCAGCTGGGGGAGATCCCCGGCGTGCTCGATCGTGATCCGTTCCAGGTCGCCGTTCGCGGCGACGAGCGCTTCCGCGGCCGCGGGGTCGGTGAAGCGCGGATGATCCCCGAAGAGGAGGAGCGTCGGGTTCGAGAGCCGCTGGTAGGCGCCCTCCGCTCGAGGATCATTGAGCAGCCCGGAGACGAACGCCAGCGGAGCCCGGTAGGCGCCTGGCTGCTGGCAGGTCCGCCAGCAGTACCGCTCGTATTCCCGCGGGACCTGCTCCGGATCCGCGAAGGTCTGCCGGAGGAACCAGCGGATCACCTGGCGTCGAGCGAGGACCGCGAACAGCAGCCGACCGATCCCCGTCAGGCGCAGGAACCGGTAGATGGTCCGGGAGGTCCGGCCGGCGTCGCCCTTGAAGCGGCCGAATCCGGTCGGACTGATGAGGACGATGCGGCCGAAACGCTCCGGATGCTCCGCGGCCGCGACGACGACATACTGCCCCGGCAGCGAGAGCGCGACGACATCGACGGAGGTCTCGCCCGGCTGCAGCGCGGCCACCCGGATGCGCTCGAGCTGCTCGCCGTAGAGTGCCCAGCCGTAGGGCGCGTCGGGCCGATCCGATGTGCCGAATCCGAGCCAGTCGACCAGCACGACCCGTCGGTGCTCGGCCAGCCGCGACGCCAGCGGAGCGAGCTCGATCCCCGAACCAGCTGCGTTGAAGCTGTGCAGGAGCAGGACCGTCCGACCCTCGCCCAGCTGGTAGCCGGTGACCCGGCCGGCGGCGCGTCTCCAGATCGAACGGGACACCCGCGACGGGAGGGGGCAGGGGGATCATCGACGCCCGTGCCCGCAGCGCTTCGATCAGGTCGCCGAGCTCTCGCGGATCCGCGACCCACCCGTCCGCACCGAGATCGAGCGCCAGGCGTTCGTCCGGAACCGCGTTTCCGCCGACCAGGCGGGGAACCGACGGTCGTTCCCGACGGGCGGCGGCCAAGAGGCGTCCGGCCGCCGGACGACGCTCGATGTCGACGACACTCACGACGACCGCCGCGAGAGATCCCGCATCGCGCATGGCAGCGACGAGGGACGCCGTCGGCGTGTCGGGGCCCAGGTTGAGGACCCCGTATCCGGCGTCGGCAAGGATGTCGGCGAGCATCGCGACCCCGAGTCCGTGACGCTCACCGGGCGGCATCGCGACGATGACGACGCCCTTCTTGCGGCCCGGGTGCACGAACCGGGGGCCCAACCGTCCGATCAGCGTCGTGGCCACACTGCTCGCGAGATGCTCCTGGTCGATGGAGACGCGACCCGATCGCCACGACGCCCCGATGGCGTGCAGCGACGGCGCGAGGATGCGGACATAGATCTCGCCTGGCTCGAAGCCCGAGGCCATGGCAGCCTCGATGACCTGCCAGCTGCCCGCGACGTCACCGCCGAGCATCCGCGCCTGGAGTCGCTCCTGCCAGATCGATACTCGCGGATGGCTACTCCCGCGGCGGCGGCGACCACGTTCGGGCGTTGTCGTCGCCCGCTCGAGATCGGCAGGATCGACCAACCACGTGCCGCCGATCTTGCGGGCCGGCAGGATCCCCAGCCGGACGCGACGGTAGATCGTCATGTAGTGGACCCCGAGAAGATCGGCCGCCTCGTGCAGGCTGAGATGGCGTGCAGGGTCCGAGGGCATCAGCCCGCCAGCGTCCCCGCGAACACCTGCCAGGCGAGCGCCGACTTCGCGACCAGGCTGAGCACGAAATAGGCCCTTTCGCCGAACACGTACGACTTCCACCGACCGACCCGTCGGTACTGGAGCCACATGTTAAGCGCGAAGATGTCGAAGAAGACAAAGAGGGAGACGAAGATCGCATAGACGAAGGCGGGCGGCTCGGCGGGACTACCGGGCGACCAAAGGTAGACGCCGACGGCGAGCCACGGCGCGATCCCCACGACGCATCCGAGCCAGAACGGCCACAGCGAACCGCCAGGTCGCTCGTATCGTTCCTGGACGGCGCCGAAGAAGATCATCGCCGCATTGACCGCGAAGATGGCGATCAGGGCCGCGATGTCGCTGATCCCGGTGAGCATCGCGATGAGCACGATCATCACCGAGGATGAGAGCGAGTACTCAGCCCAGCGAAAGTAGTTGTGCTCCGCCACCAGGCCGGAGGCGTAGCGCCCGAAGACGCCGGGCAGCACCACGAGCCAGTGGAAGGCAGCCGACAGCAGGAGGAAGAGGGCGACGCCCCCCGCCACGGAGACGTCGAACAGGGTGGTCGGCGCGCCTGCCGCAGTGCCCGGCGGCCCCTCCATGAACGTCGCCGTGACCGGCAGCGCGAAGGCGGTCGCGAGCGCGAGGACGGCGACGGCCTGGACGGCATGGACGAAGCCGAGCCCGATGTTCCAGCGCCGCAGGGAGGCGGCCCGCGAAGCCGGGAGCTCGACCATCGGCGTGGTGATGAGCTGGTCTGCTGGCGATCACGACGGCGTCCTTCACGGGACGAGGGTGGGGCCTGGAGGAGAGACAGGCCCCACCCTCGGGTGGGATGGGTCGTTCGGAGGGTCAGTTCGCGGGCGGAAGGAGGACCTTGTCGATGACGTGGATGACGCCATTCGACGCCATCACATCAGGAGTCACGACCTTGGCGCTGTCGTTCAGATAGACGGTTCCGTCCTTGACGGAGATGGCGATGGGCGATCCCTCGACCGACGTGGCTGAGGTCAGTCCGACGACCTTGTCCGCGGTGACCGAACCCGAGACGACGTGGTACAGGAGGATCTTCTTGAGGGCGGCCGGATCCTTGAGGAGGCCGTCGAGCGTGCCGGCCGGCAGTGCGGCAAAGGCCGCATCGGTCGGCGCGAACACGGTGAAGGGGCCTTTGCCCTGGAGCGTCTCCACGAGGCCGGCAGCCTTGACCGCGGCCAGCAGGGTCTTGAACGAGCCCGCCTCGGTGGCGGTCTGGACGATGTCCTTGGTCATGGCGGCGGCCGATGCCGAAGGCGCGGTGCTTGGGGGCGGCGGTGGTGGGCGCAGGGGTCGCCGTGGGAGCGGTGGTGGGCGCCGCGCTCGGTGAGGCCGCGCTGGAGCAGGCCGCGATCGCGATGGCGAGCGCTGGCACGAGGAGGGCGATGGATCGTTTCATGACTGATGACTTCCCTTCAGGCTCTGGATGGGTGTCGGGCCTGGCTGACTCGACTCGGCAGTATTTAGCACTAAATCATTCCTGTCAAGGCAAGGACCGAAGGCCGCCAAGCGAAGCGGCCACACAGGCAGGCGAGCGCGATCGGGCGACGAAGCACTACGTGGCCGACCGCGACGTGCTCGCGCTCCAGGCCACGATGGCTCGGCTCGACACCGAGGAGAAAGCCACGCTGGAACGGCCGCAGCCAGGCGTGACAGCTCGCGACGTCCGCCGATACCTGACGGACCTACCAAAGTTGTGGCGGGACACAGATCCAGGGGGCCGACGCGGGATCGCGGAGGCGGCGTTCGACCGCATCGACGCGATGGGGCTCGACCTCGTGATACACCCGAGCGCCGAAGCGGAGCGCTTCGGCTGGTCCGAAGCCTGCGGGTCCGAGCCTCTGGTGTATACGATGAGTAGTTCTGGTCGGGGCGAGAGGATTTGAACCTCCGACCTCATCGTCCCGAACGATGCGCGCTACCAAGCTGCGCCACGCCCCGACCGAGGGTGCCCGTTGTACAGGGCCTGCGGATGATAGCGCAGACCGGCCGACACGGCGAAACCGGGGATCGCCCGCCAGGCGTAGTGACCCGTGTCCACGTCACGACGACCCTGGGAGGAGTCATCTCATGCGAACGACCAACCGGTCATCCCGGATCGGGTTCCTGACCGCCATCGGCGGTCTCGCGCTCGTCCTCGCCGCCTGTTCGAGCAGCGGAGCGAGCACTGCACCGAGTGCCGCCGCCCCGAGCGCCGCCGCGCCGAGCGCCGCCGCTCCGTCGGCCGCGGCCGCGGGCGGTGAGACCTACACCGTCGCCGTCGCCACCGGCGCCGTCGGGTCGTTCCTGACCGGCGAGGACGGCAAGACGCTGTACATCTTCACGCCGGACTCGACGAACACAGACCGCGTGCGTCGACAAGTGCGCCGCCAGCTGGCCGCCGTTCACCATCTCGAGCGACGACACGCTCAAGCCCGGCACGGGCGTGACCGGCACGCTGGCGACCTTCGCGCGGCCTGACGGCAAGATGCAGGTCGCGATCAACGGCCACCCGCTGTACTACTTCGCGGCCGATGCCAAGGCCGGCGACACGACCGGTCAGGGCGTCGGCGGGAAGTGGTTCGTCGGCACGCCGGACGGCGCGCTGCCGTCGGCCGCCCCGTCTGCAGCGAGCCGCGCCTACTGATCAGCCACCCGGCGTCAGCCAGACGGGATACTCGCGGATGTTCGTGGGTGTCCCGTCTTTTGCTGAGGGCTCGTACGCGCGCAGCGTGCCCCACTGACCCTTGCCGACCTTGTAGCTGAGGGTCGTGCTGAACGTCCCGCGGCATCCGGTCCCGCAGCTGGCCATGACCTGCTCGTCGACGAGCGGTGTTGCCGGCCGCGTCGAGGATCGTCGACCCGGAAGGTCGCCTCGAACACATCGGCGTTGCCACTGACCCGGCCACCCGAGGCGAACCCGGCCCGGAACGCCGGGCGGTCGACGAAGATCGCCGGCAGCTGGTCGTAGTAGTCGGCCCGGCCGACCGGGCCATCGAGGACGATGCCCTCGCTGCCGAACACGGTCACGGTCTCGCCGTCGATCTGGAACACGACCGACTTGATGGTCGCGAACTGGGTCAGCGTGTAGACGACCTGGGCCAGCCGGTACTGCATCGAGGCCGAGCCGCCGCCCGAGTCGTACTCGGTCGAGAGGTTGACCGTCGCGACGCCGTTCTTCGCGCTGACGCCGAGGAGGGTCGTGCCGTCGGGGATGGCGGTCGAGATCTGGCGATCGCCGGACTCGAGTCTCGTCGGGCCGGCGAGGAGGGCGGTCATCGCGGCCTTGGCGACGGCCGTGGACTTGGGCACCTCCCGGAGCACCGGCACGAGACCGACGCTGCCGGGCTCGCCGCCGAGGATGAAGTAGGCCCGGACGAGCATCGTCTCGGTCGTGGCAGGCGTCGGGGTCGGGGCGGTCGGCGCGGCCGGAGATTCGGACGGCTTCCTCGGACGGCTCGGTCGACGGGACGACGCTCGCCGCTCGGCCCGGGCGTCAGGTCGGGGCTGGTCGGCTCGGCTGACGCCGTCGGCGCGGAGGTCGGGACGGACCCGAGACCGCCCGTCGCGCCGCTGCAGGCCGCGACCAGCGAGACGACCGGGACGAGCACGAGGGCGATGCGGATGGGAAGGGATCGTGTCATGGGGAACTCAGGCTCCAGGTAGCGGTATGGGTGCTGTCCCCAGCATCCGACCCAGACGATCGCCATGCGCATCGCCGGGCGGTAACGATCCGGTCACAGGCAGCCGCAGCTCCATGCGCAGGCCGCCCTCGGGCAGGTTGGACGCCGTGAGGTAGCCGCCGAGGAGCGCCGCGTGCTCGGCCGCGATCGCGAGACCGAGCCCGCTGCTGCCGCCGTGGCGCGACGGGTCGGCCTTGTAGAAGCGCTCGAAGATCCGCGCCAGCCGGTCGGGCGGGACGCCCGGGCCGCGGTCGGTGACGGCGACCACGATCTCGCGCTCGACGGCGTCGATGGCCAGGGAGACCGTGACCGGCGTGTCCGGGGCGTGCTCTCGGGCGTTGTCGAGCAGGTTGGCGACGATGCGGTCGAACCGACGCGGGTCGGTCTCGATGACGACGGGTTCGTCCGGAAGCTGGATCGGTCGCCTCGGGCAGGCGGGAGGCGGTGGTCATCCGGACGAGTCCGCCCGAGGTCGACCGGTTCGACGGCGATCTGCTCGGCGCGGGCGTCGAACCGCGAGACCTCCATCAGGTCGTCGACGAGCGAGCGCAGCCGCCCGACGTCCGACACGAGCAGCTCGCCCGCGCGCCGGCTCTCCGCGGGCAGCGAGTCGAGGTGCTCGCGCAGGATCGAGGCCTCGGCGACGAGCGCCGCCAGCGGCGTCCGGAGCTCGTGCGCCACGTCGGCGACGAAGCGACGGTTCTGGGCCTCGGCCGTCCTCGAGCCGGCCGATGGTCTCGGCGAGTGCCTCGGCCATCCGGTTGAACCGTTCCGCCCACGTCCCGAACTCGTCGTCCGAGGTGACCGGCACGCGCGCGGACAGGTCGCCGTGCTCGATCGGCTCGGCGGCCCGGCTGGCGGCCTCGACCGGCGCCAGGACTCCGGCGGGCGACGGCCCGCGCGACGAGGAGAGCGACGAGGATCAGCGCGATCGTGCCGACGGTCAGGGCCGGCCGGAACTGGCCGAGCGCCTCGTCGATCGCGGTCACGTCGTGGATGAAGTAGAACGCGGGCCCGCTGCCGCCGACCCGGCCGCCGATGACGAGGCTCGGCCGGCCGGCGACCGTCGTCCACGCATAGGCGAGCTCGCCGGCGTCGACGCGCTGCGTGAAGTCGGGCGGGAACGCGGCCTCGGCGCCGACGAGGTCGGGCCTCGAGACGACCGGCTCGCCGGCGCCGACGTCGATGACCGTGTCGACGCCGCGCTGCAGGAACGTCTGGCGGAGGCCGCTGTCGACGATGTCGTCGCGGGTCGGCTGGGCGGGCAGGCCGCGGTTCGGGACGGTCTCCGACAGGTCGAACCGCGCCTGGGCCGCGGCGTCGCGCAGGACCTGGTCGTGAAGGCTCGTCTCGACGAAGACGTAGGCGCCGGCGCCGAGCAGGATCGCGGTCAGCGCGACCAGCGCGACGAGCGTGACCGCCAGGCGTGCCCGGATGCCGCGGAGTCGTCGCCACGGGCGTCAGCGGACCGCCTTGTAGCCGGCGCCTCGGACCGTGACGATGAGGGTCGGGGTCGCCGGGATCGGGCTCGACCTTGGACGCGCAGGCGCCCGACCGCGACATCCACCAGCCGCGAATCGCCGAGGTAGTCGTAGCCCCAGATCCGGTCGAGAAGCGTGTCGCGGCTGAGGACCTGGCCGGCGTGGCGGGTGAGCTCGGTCAGGAGGTCGAACTCGGTGCGGGTCAGCGCGACCTCTCGGCCGTCGCGGGTCACGGTCCGTCCGGCGAGGTCGATCGCGATCGGGCCGAGGTTGAGCCGGGCGGCGTCGTCGGGGCCGCGACCCGCGCGGCGGAGCGCGGCGCGCACGCGGGCGACGAGCTCCGGCACCTCGAACGGCTTCTTGACGTAGTCGTCGGCGCCGGCTTCGAGTCCGACGACGACGTCGATCGTGTCGGCGCGCGCGGTCAGCATCACGACCGGCACGGTCGAGGTGCGGCGGATCTCGCGGCAGACCTCGAGACCGTCGAGGCGCGGCAGCATGACGTCGAGGAGCACGAGGTCGAACGGTTCGGCTGCGAACCGTTCGAGGCCTTCGGCGCCGTCGACGGCGGTCTCGACGCTGAAGCCCGCGTTGCGCAGCCCGATGGCCGTGACCTCGCGGATCGACGGGTCGTCTTCGACGAGCAGGATCCGGGCGTCCATCCGCGGCAGTATGCCAGCGATGGGCGGGCGGGCCGGGTGCGCCGCCGCCGATCCGCCGTGTGCCAGATTCCCGCCAGGTGACCCTTGGGCCGACTCGAAGGTCCGTCCGGCGGCCAGGCGCGACCACATCGGCCCTGCTGATGGCTTGCGAAGGCATGAGACCCGATGCATGCGGACGCCGTCGCGACGCCCCGACGTCGGCCTAAGCTGCCCGCTGGTGGGAATCTGGCGAAACCGGCGACCGGACCGCGGTGGCCGCCCTACCCCAGCGTCGCCTCGAAGGCGGCGTTCTCGCGGGCGCGCTGCTCGGCCCGGATCGGCACGGTCCCGAGCGCGGCGAGGACGAACGTCCCGGCCATGAGCATGAACACGACCGGCACGCCCTGCGCCTCGCCGAGCGCGTCGATGACGAGGCCGTACAGGATCGTCCAGAGCGACCCGACGCCGAACGCCATCGCGAAGTAGAGCGCGTACGACGCGTCGCGCGTGGATGGCGGCGCGATGTCGCCGAGGAGCGCCTGGAGCTGCGGGCTCTCGGCGAAGGTGAACAGGCCCATCAGGATGATCCCGACCCAGAGCAGCAGCAGGTTCGACCCGGCCGCGAGGAACACGACGAACCCGACCGCGCCGCCGAGATAGACGCCGATGATCAGCGGCTTCCGGCCGATCCGGTCGGACAGCCAGCCGGCCACGATCGGCATCGGCACCGAGAACACGATGAGCGCGCCGTACATCAGCCCGGACGTCCCCTCGTCGAGGCCGAGGACGCGGGTCATGTAGAAGAGCGCGAACAGGTTGACGACGCCGAGGCCACGCCCGCCGCCGCCGAGGGCGGAGGTCAGGTACAGCCAGAGCAGGTCGCTGGTCGTGCAGGATCTTGCCCGAAGGCGGACCGGACCGTCCCGCTCGCGACGGCCGCCGCCCGGTCGGTGCCACGCTCGCGGACGAAGAGGAGGATCAGGATCCCGACCGCGATGGCCGGCAGCCCGAACGCGACCGCCGCGCCCGCGCCAGCCGACCGCCGCGATGAGCGGGACGCCGATGAGCGCGACGACGACGGTCCCGACGTTGCCGCCGGCGATGTGGGCGCGAGATGGCGAACCCGCGCCTCTCGGGCGGGAACTGCTCCGCCAGCAGGCCGTTGCCGACCGGGTGCTGCGGCGACCCGCCGATCCGCGACGCGATGTTCGGGATGGCGTACGTCACGAAGCTCGTCGCGAGACGCGGTGAGAGCGAACCCGCCACCGAACAGGATCCCGCCGAAACCGAGCAGCCGGCGGCGCGACACGACCCGCGTCAGACCGGCGTAGCTGAGCTGGACCATGCCGGCGAGGAACGCCCCGATGGCGGCCAGGAAGGCGATCGTCTCGATGCCGACCCCGAACTCGTCGACGATCTTGAGGAAGATGAGGGGCAGGACGACGGCCTGGGCGTGGTTGATGGCGTGCGCCACCGACAGCAGGCCGAGCGACCGCATCGGGTGGATCGTGATGGGCGGCACGGCCGTATGGTGCCGCAGATTGGCCTAGCCGGTTGGGCCAACCGACGCGGCAGACCGGGCTTCGATCCGATCGAGGATCGGGTACACGGAGCGACAGGCGAAGAGCGCGACGAACGCGACGCTCAGCGTGAGCACGGCGACCGTCAACACGACGCTCAGGACCACGACGACGGCCGCCGTCAGCGGCCAGTCCGGCCACACGCCGTGGCTCCGTCAGGAGGACCTGCGCGACGACGGACAGGTCGTCACGGAACGGCCGTTCCGGGCGCATCGGGTCGGTGACGACCGGCCAGAGGACCAGCGCCGCGCACCACAGCGCGACCAGGCCCCAGGCAGCGAGAGTCGCGAACGCCCAGCCGGGCGCACCGCCGTTCGCCAGGCCGACCCCGATGTTCCACGCGCAGACGATCCCGGCCAGGACGAACCCGACGCCCACGAGGAGCAGAGGCGACCGGCATCGCGACCGAACGCCCAGCGCAGCTCATGGCGTCCGGCGACGGTGTCGGCACGGACGATGTCCGCAGCGGTCCGAAAGACGGCGGCGGTCGGCAGAGCCAGCAGGCACAGGAGGACGAGGCCTGCGAGCGGCCAGCCGATGCCCACGACCACGGCCAGGATCACCCCGCGCCCCAGACGAGGTTCGCCCGGATGAGCCGGAGCGAGTCGAAGTAGAAGTCGCTCAGCGCGGCTCGGAACGGCCCGGCCGTCGACGTCCGCATCCGCGCGACGGGCTCAGCCCTTGACGCCACTGGCCGCGATCCCCTCGACGAAGTAGCGCTGGAAGAACAGGTACAGGACCAGCACCGGGATGGTCGCGAGGACGACCATCGCCATCAACGGCGGCCAGTTCGTGACGAGTCCGCCCGCCAGCCGGAAGAAGCTGAGCGCGACCGGGACCGTGTACTGGTCGGGCTGCTGGAGGATGACGTACGGCCAGAAGTAGCCGTTCCAGGTGCCCTGGAACTGCAGGATCGCGACCGCCGCGATGGCCGGGCCCGCGAGCGGCAGCATCACCCGCCAGAACGTCGTGAAGTAGCCGGCGCCGTCGATCCGCGCCGCCTCCTCGATCTCGCGCGGGATCGATTGGAAGTACTGGCGCAGCAGGAAGATGCTCGTGGCGCTGATGGCGAGGACCAGGATGACCCCCGCGTACTGGGCGACGCCCTTGGTCAGCCCGAACGTGTTGAGGATGCAGGTAGACCGGCACGAGCCGGAGCTGGTCGGGGATCATCAGCGTCGCGAGGACGACCAGGAAGATGACCTCGCGACCGCGGAAGTGCAGGCGGGCGAAGGCGTATCCCGCGATGCTCCCGAGGATCACGTTGCTCAGCGTCACGGACGTCGGCGATGACCCCGCTGTTGAAGAACAGCCGCGGCAGCGGTGGGTCGAGCTTGTTGAACACGTAGTCGTACGCGGCGAACGTGAACGGGTCCGGGATGAGCGTCAGCTGGACCGAGTCGGGCAGCGTCTTGAACGACGTGATGAGCGACCAGCGCGAACGGCACGAACATCAGGAGCGCATACCCGATGAGGAAGACGTAGGCCAGGCGCCGGGGCCAGCGACGGCGAGCGATCGGCCGGCTGGCGACGGGCACGCGTCGGCCGCTCCGACGTCAGGCCGGGGACCTTGACGGTGGCCGGATCCGCGCTCACCAGGACGGCGCCGCGCCGAACAGCCGGCGCTGGATGAGGGTCACGCCGAAGATGAACACGAACAGGATGACCCCGACGGCGGCCGCGTAGCCGAAGTTGAACTGCGAGAACGCCGCGTTGTAGAGGTACAGCACGACGGTCATCAGGGCGTTGTTCGGGTCGCCGCCGGGACCGCCGGCGATGGCCGCCTGGTCGAACAGCTGGAGCGCGCCGATGACCGCGACCGTGGCCACGAAGAAGTGGCCCGGCCGGAGCAGCGGGAAGGTGATCTTGGTGAAGGTCTGCCAGGCGTTCGCGCCGTCGATGGCGGCCGCCTCGTAGACCTGGCCGCTGATCGACTGGAGCGACGCCAGGTAGAACAGCATGAACGTCCCCGAGGTCGTCCAGGCGTTCAGGATGATGACCGAGTTGAGCGCCGTGTCCTGGTCACCGATCCAGTTCTTGTGCGGGCCGTAGCCGAAGAGCGTCGACGAGCGGGTCGAACGGCGAGCACCGCCCGGACGCTGTTGAACAGGCCGTCGGGCGAGACGATGAAGATCCACAGGATCGTGATCGCCGCCGAGCTGGCGATGGCCGGGAAGTAGTAGGCGCCCCGGAAGAAGGTCTGGCCGCGGATCTTCTGGTTGACGATGATCGCCAGGAAGAGCCCGATGGCCATCGTCAGCGGGACCCAGATGACCGCGTAGTAGATGCGAGTTCTGGACCGCGCGCTGGAAGATCGGGTCGCCAAGGGCGCGTCTGTAGTTGGCGAGCCCCTTGAAGTCGACCGGGCCGGAGCGGACGTTCCAGCTGCCAGAGGCTGATGTACACCGCGTAGAAGACCGTGCCGATCTGCAGGACGAGGAACAGCAGCATCGGCACGGCGATCGAACGCGTAGCCGGCGAGCGCCTCCGACCGGCGGCGCGCGGCGCGCGGTCGGAGGCCACCGCGCTGCGTGATGCCACCACTGGGCTGGCGGGCCATGGTCCGGCGCCGACCGCCGGCGTCTACTGGCGCGAGTGCCTTGTCGATGGCCGCCTTGGTGGCCGCGACGACCGGGCCGGCGTCGTAGGTCTTGCCCTGGATCTGGGCCGTGAACGCGTCCTGGAACGCCTTCTGGACGTCGACGTAGCCGGGCATGAACCCGGAACCCGGCCGCGCATAGTCACTGCCCTTGGTCAGCACGTCCTTGCCGGCCGGCGTCGGCACGTCCGTGCGCGACGGCAGCGCGACGCCGCCCTCGGTCCACTTGGTCATGCCGTCCATGCCGGCCAGGTAGCTCAGCAGCACGAAGGCCTGGTCCTTGTTCGCCGAGTCGGCCCCGATCGAGTAGCTGACCGTGAACGACGATGCGTCACGGGCTTGCCGGACGAGCCGACCGGCATCTCGGCCCAGGCGTACTTGACGTCCGGATAGGTCCCGGTCATGGCCGGATCGAGCCAGCCGCCCTCGAAGATCATCGCGACCTGCTTCTTGCCGAGCGCCTCGCCGCACCAGCCGGCACCGAGGTCTGCGGCGGTGTCATGCGCGAGGCCGTCCTTGAACAGGTCGAGGTACCACTGGACGGCCGCCTTCGAGGCGTCGGTGTCGATCGCCGAGGCGGTGCCGTCGGCGTTGAGCGAGCTCACCGCCCTGCGCATAGATGAACGCCAGCCCGCGGTCGAGCCCCGGGTTCAGGCACATCGGGGCCTTGAGGTCCGTTCGTTGCCCTTGAGCGCCTTGGCGGCCGTGACCAGCTCGTCCATGCGTCGTCGGCGGCAGTCGGTCACGAGATCGCTGTTGTAGGCCATCGCGATGGTGTTGCCGTCCTTGGGCAGGCCGTAGATCTTCCCGTCCTTGCCCTTGAAGATGTCGAGCGTAGCCCGGGAAGAACTGGCTGGTGTCGAAGCCCGGACTTGGCGATGTAGTCGTCGAGCGGCTCAAGGAAGCCCTGCTCGATCCACTCGGGCGCGTAGTCGGCGTTGACGTAGAAGAGGTCCGGCACCTCGTGGCTGCTGATCTTGGTGATCATGACCGTCCGGTAGTCGCCGGCGATCGGCTGGTAGTCGACCTGGATATTGGGGTAGAGCGGCGGGAAGCCGAGGAGGGTCTGGGTCAGCGCCTCGCCCTCCTCGGGCGACGAGCGCCAGCCGGACAGGACCGCCGTGCCCGAGATCGACGCAGGATCCCAGCCGCCGCCGCGCTGGCCGCGGGCTCCCCGACGGAGCTCGCGCTGCCGGCCGGGCCGACTGCGCGGCGGGACTCGATGCCGCCAGCCGACGGCGCCGGACTCGGAACTGCTGGAACAGGCTGCGAACAGGAGGACGGTCGCGACGCGCCAGGGTGAGGAGCTTGGGACGCATGGCAACCTCCATCCGGTGCCCGGTGACGGGCGTCACGGCTCGTGTCACCGGATCACGTCGGCCGGCGTCCGACGACGGTAGGCGCGGGCGGTTGCGAGCCGTGGCGATCGGGCTCGGAGGGCGGTGTTACAACCGCGCGTCAATGACCGAGCTGGGTCGGCGTGCGCGCCGTCGCGCACCGGACGCTCAGTGGCTTCTTCTTGGGGACCTCGTAGAGGTCGTCCTGCGTGTCCGTCTTGTTCGCCTGCTGCTTGGCGCTGCGCCGCGGCCCTGGTCGAGACGTGCGCTCCGCTTCGGCAGGACGTACAGGACCATCAACGCCGAGCGGCCCGAAGATGATGCAGAGGATCACCCCAGACCGCGGCGTCGCGGCCGAACGCGGCGCGTTCTGGTAGCGTAGACGGCGCAGACGATCCAGACGACGGCGCCGAGGACGACGAATCCGGTGCCGACGAGCGTGGGCGTATCCATGACGGTGAGATCCCCCTCAGAGCTGTACGAGGCTTGGTCCGCCACATCATGACGGAACGCGGCCCCCAGGTACGCCGCGGGAGCGCGGCCGCATCGCTGATGCGCTCAGTACTGGAAGAGCAGCTCGCGGTACTTGGGCAGCGGCCAGAGGTCGTCGGCGACGAGCGTCTCGAGCTCGTCGACGACCCCCCGCAGGACGCGCCTGGGCGGGGATGACCTCGCTCGCGAAGGCCTTCGCCTCGGCCTGGACGGTGCCGGCCTCGTGGGCCTCGTGCTGGGCGTGCTGGAGCGCCTCGATCGCGTCGACGAGCGAGTCGGCCAGCCCGGTGACCTTCACGCAGATGGTGTTGATGCCCTTCGACGACGGGGCCGCCGCGAGCTCGCCGAGATACCGGGCGACGGCCGGCAGGATCATCGTCGAGGCGATGTCGACCGCGCAGTTCGCCTCGATGTCGACGATCTTGACGTAGCGCTCCCAGTTGATCTCGACGCGCGACGCGAGCTCGCGCTCGGACAGCACGCCGAAGCTCGAGAACAGCTCCTTCGCGGTCTTGGTCGTCAGCGCCGGCAGGGCGTCGACGGTGGTCTTGTTGTTCGGCAGGCCGCGCCGCTCGGCCTCGGCGTGCCACTCCTCGGAGTAGCCGTTGCCCTCGAACAGGACCTGCTTGTTGGCCTTGACGATGCCCGACAGGATCGCGGTCAGGCTCTCGAAGTCGCCGTGGTCGAGCTTGTCGAGCTCGTCGGCGAGCTGCTTGAGCGAGTCGGCGACGGCCGTGTTGAGGACGGTCTGCGGCCAGTAGATCGGGGCGGACGAGCCGACCGCGCGGAACTCGAACTTGTTGCCGGTGAAGGCGAACGGCGAGGTCCGGTTGCGGTCGGTGGCGTCGGCCGCCAGGACCGGCAGCGAGGTGGCGCCGAGCTCGATCGCGCCGCCCTTCTTGGACGCCGCGGCCGGGCCCTGCTCGAGCTGGGCGATGACGTCGACGAGCTGGGCGCCGAGGAAGATCGAGACGATCGCCGGCGGCGCCTCGTTGGCGCCGAGGCGGTGGTCGTTGCCGGCGTCGGCGATGCTCGCGCGGAGCAGGTCGGCGTGGACGTTGACCGCCGCGGATGACCGCCACGAGGAAGGCCAGGAACTGGGCGTTGGCGTGCGGGTCGTTGCCCGGGTCGAGCAGGTTCTCGCCGTCGTCGGTCGCCATCGACCAGTTGTTGTGCTTGCCCGAGCCGTTGATGCCGGCGAACGGCTTCTCGTGGATCAGGAACATCAGGCCGTGCTGCGCGGCGAGGCGGCGCATCAGGCTCATGACGACCATGTTGTGGTCCGACCCGACCGAGGTCGCCTCGTAGACCGGCGCCATCTCGAACTGGCCGGGCGCGACCTCGTTGTGGCGCGTCTTGGCCGGGATGCCGAGGCGCCACAGCTCGCGGTCGAGATCCATCATGAACGCCAGGATCCGCTCGCGGATCGGGCCGAAGTACTGGTCCTCGAGCTCCTGGCCCTTGGGCGACGGGGCACCGAACAGCGTCCGGCCGGTGAGCAGCAGGTCGGGCCGCTGCTCGGCGAGCCGCCGGTCGACGAGGAAGTACTCCTGCTCCGGGCCGATGTTGGTGAAGACCCGGCTCGAGGTCGTGTTGCCGAACCAGCGCAGGACGCGCAGGGCCTGGGCGCCGAGCGCCTCCTGCGAGCGCAGGAGCGGGATCTTGAAGTCGAGCGCCTCGCCCGTGTACGACACGTACGCGGTCGGGATCGTCATCGTGACGCCGTTGGTCTCGACCTGGAGGAAGATCGGGCTGGTGACGTCCCAGCCGGTGTAGCCGCGGGCCTCGAACGTCGCGCGCAGGCCGCCCGACGGGAACGAGCTCGCGTCGGGCTCGCCCTGGACCAGGTTCTTGCCGGAGAACTCGGCGATGGTCTGGCCGTCGCCGGTCGGGGTCAGGAACGAGTCGTGCTTCTCGGCGGTCGAGCCGGTCATCGGCACGAACCAGTGGGTGTAGTGGGTCGCGCCGTGGGCGAGCGCCCACTCCTTCACGCCATGGGCGACGGCGTCGACGATGGCCGGATCGAACGGCTCGTGGCCGTCGATCGTCCGGCGCAGCTTCCGGAAGATCGGCTTGGCCAGGTACTGCTGCTGGGCCCCCTCGTCGAAGACGTAGCTGCCGTAGATGTCGGCGCCGGCGTCCTTGAGGTAGTCCTGGGTCTTGGCGACCCGGTGCGTGGCGATCTCCGAGATGGCGGACTGTCGTGCGGTCATCGGTCTCCTGTCCGTCCGGGCACTGGACGATGGTCGGGTGCGGTATGGCACGCACGGGTCCAGCCGCAAGCCTGTGCCGAGGATGTCGTGCAGGAGACACGACTGGGCGCGCGCGAAGGCTTGCCGAAGCGTACCAGCCGAAAGGTTGCGATTCAGCGCCGACGGCGACCGTCCAGGGTTGTGGGTCCCGGACGATTGGCCGGGGTCGTCCGGCCCGGTGCTACCCGGTCTGCGGACCGCCACGAGCTGGTCGAGCAGGCGCCCGAACTCGCGCTCGACGTCGACATAGCGGTCGGATCGCCAGACGATGCCGAGCCGGCCGTCGGGCGCGATCCGCGTCCAGACCCGGCGGCGCGGCCGGTAGAACGTGATGGTGATGCCGGCGATCAGGCAGGCGAAGGCGATCCACACGAGGCCCTGGCCGGGGTCGCGCTTGGCGATCAGCAGCGTGAACTCGCCGAAGTCGGTGAGCCCGATCGACAGGTCGAGGTCCTGCGAGACCTTGGTGTCGCCGCGATGCAGGTCGACCGCCGGGAAGAGGTCCTCGATCGGCTGTGCCGTCCGCCGCGGTCCCGACGATCCGGTACGGGATGGCGATGAGGACGCCCGTGCCGTCCGCCTCCTTGTCGAGCAGCAGCTTGAGGCCCATGTCGCGCCCGGGGATGCCGATCGAGGCGTACGGCCGGCCGGAGACCGCGTCGGTCATCGGCACCGGGGCGTCCCACAGGATCTCGCCGGCCGCGCTCTTGAGGACGAGGTGCGGCGCCGGCCCGAACCCGTTCTGGTGGAACGTGTAGCCGGCGACCGACAGCGGGTCGTTGACCCGGATCGTCTTGCGGGCGATCTCGCTGGCCGTCCTGGTAGACCGCGAGGTCGGTCGTGAAGTCGGTCGGCGTGGCCGGTGTCGAAGCCGGGCGCCTCGAAGTCGATGATTGCGGACCAGGAGGAGGCCCGGCGTCCCGATCGGCTGGACGGTCAGCGCCTCGCCCTCCGCGACGACGAGGCCCTGCTCGTCACCGAGGCGGGCGGTCGCCGCGGCCGCGACGAGGAACAGGATCAGCCCGGCGTGCGTGAGCAGGGTCGCCATCTTCGTGTACTGGTGGCGGTCGCCGTAGAGGAAGCGCGTGCCGTCGGCGGTTGTCGCCTCGCGGACGTGGAAGCCCGTTGCGGCGCAGGACGCCGCGGACGTCGTCAGGCGCCACGCCGTCCATCGCCGCACGGTCGGGCAGGCGCGGGTCGAAGTACGGCTCGGGCTGGGCGACCCGGATGTCGCTGACGCCGCGCCACAGCCGCGGCGTCCGGTCGAGGGTGCAGACGACGATCGAGGTGACGAGCACGACGAGGCCGAGGCTGAACCACGGCGAGCGGAAGACCGCGAACACGCGACAGCCGCTCCATGACGTCCACGATCGCGGCGCCGAGGACCGGGTCGTATCGGGCATGGGTCTGGTCCATCGCGAGCGCGTAGTCGGTCGCCGAGCGGAACGCGAAGTCGGGCAGCTGCTTGATGGTCATCCCGACGACGGCGAGCAGCGCCAGGAAGATGATCTGGAAGACGGCGAAGTCGACCGACGTGAACAGGTGCCACAAGCCGTAGCCCAGCCGGGCTGGGAGGTTGCGGCCGGACGGTCGGGTTCGGGCCGCCGAGACGACGGCCGGGCTCGCGATGGCTCGGGCTCCTAGACGGCGCCGAGCGCCGGGACGGACCGGGCGGCGGCGGCAGGTGCCGCGGGGCGCGGCTCGGGATCCGGTCGGTCGTCGCTCACGTCGGGATGCTACACCGGCGTCGCGCGGTCGCTCCGATCCCGGGCATGGGCACGCCGGTGACGCGGTCCTTGCCGGCCCGCTTCGAGGCGTACATCGCGCCGTCGGCGCTGATGATCAGCTCGTCGGCCGTCCGGCCGTCATCCGGGTAGGCCACGACGCCGATCGACAGCGACGGCCGCGGCGCCGAGGCCGGCAGGTCGATCGGCATGGCGTTGACCCCGATCCGGATCTTCTCGGCCAGGACGTAGGCGCCGGTCGGGTCGGTCTCGGGCAGGAGGACGACGAACTCGTCACCGCCGTAGCGGGCGGCCGTGTCGATCTGGCGGACGCCCGAGGTGATGACCGCGCCGACGCCGCGCAGGACCCGGTCGCCGGTGAAGTGGCCGAGCCGGTCGTTGATCGCCTTGAGCTCGTCGAGATCCATCATCAGCAGGCAGAAGCCACGCCCCGACCGCGCGCTGCGGGCGATCTCGCGGTCCATCGCGGCGAAGAAGAAGGTCCGGTTGAAGAGGCCGGTCAGCGAGTCGACCGTGGACAGCCGGATCGCCGCGTCGCGCGTCCGCCGCTGCGCGCGGGCGATGACCATCGCGACGTAGGCGATGAGGACGAGCGCCGTCAGGTTGACCCCGACGACCGCGGCCGTCGCCGGTCCGAGCGCGCCCTGGCGAGCCGGCGACGACCGCCAGCAGGTAGCCGATGGCCGCGGCCGTCACGAGGGTCAGCGTGATCGGCGGCGAGACGACGAGCGCGGCGCCGCCGACGATGAGCGGGAAGGCGAAGAAGAACGGGCTGGCGACGCCGCCGGTCAGCGCGACGAGCAGCGTCGCCACGGTGATCGCGACCGAGCCCTCGACGACGAACTTGGCGGGCCCGAGCGTGTCCGGCGGGAGCAGGTCGTGGACGACCACGACGAACAGGCCGGAGAAGGCGAGGAGGATGAGGATCGCGGGCTCGGTGTCCGGCCACAGCCCGGTCGCGGCGACGATGACGGTCGTCGTCAGGAGGAAGACCCAGGCGACGATCCGGACGACGCGGTCGTACGTCTGGGTCGGGACGCCGTCGTCGGTCGCCGACTCCTCGACGCCGCCGACGACCGCCGCCTCGGCCGCCCGGCGCTCATCGGTCGCGGTGGGACCGGTTCGCGCGCGAGCGGGCTCGATCCGCCCGAACAGTGGCGGCAGCAGGATCACCGCCATCACGAGCAGGTTCGCCAGCGACGGCGACGACGATCAGGAAAAGGACCGGTTCGACCGGCAATGCGTCCCTCGCTCAGGTACGGCGCGGGCCGACCGCCGGCCCGCCTCGGCGTCATCTTAGCCGTCGTGCGGTCGTCGTCCGGCATCGCGACGTCGGCGTTTGGTGCGCCGGGTCAACGCGATCAGCGCGTCCCGTACTGGTAGGTCTGCTTGACCAGCCGCAGGTAGACGAACGTCTCGGTCTCGCGGACGCCGTCGATGGCGCGCAGGCGGTCCGCGAGGAACGTGAGCAGCGCTTCGTTGTCCTCGCACACCGTCTCGATGAGGAGGTCGTACGAGCCGGCGGTGATGACGACGTAGTCGACCTCGGGCATCTCGGCGAGGTGCTCGGCGACCTCGATGAGCTTGGAGCTCTCGCAGCGGATGCCGATCATCGCCATCTGGTGGAAGCCGAGCTTGAGCGGGTCGGTGACGCCGACGACCTGGAGGATGCCGCGCTCGATGAGCCGGTTGGTCCGGGCCCGGACCGCGGCCTCCGAGACGCCGAGCTCGGCGGCGATCTGGGTGAACGGCCGGCGGCCGTCGGCCTGGAGGTGCTCGATGATCCGCTTGTCGAGCGGCGAGACGTCGTCGGTCGACGCGACCGTTCGCGGGCCGGCTGCGCGGGGTGCGGGCTGGCAGGCTCATGGCCGGGCATGCTAGCACGCGGTCGGCCGTTCCCGTCCGCCCTCCCAGCGGCCGAGACGCCGATCGCGTCAGCCGCGGTCGAGCTCCGCGAGGACCGGCGCGACGGCGCGGATCGCGTCGCTGCGTGATCGGGTCGAGGACGAGCTGGACGTGGGCGATCCCCTCGCGCGCGAACCCGCGCAGCGCGTCGGCGAGCGCGGCCGGGTCGCCGTCGAGCGGCGGGATCGCGGCCTGCGCGCGTCGAGCCCTGGAGGCGGCCGGCGCCGCCGGGCAGCCGGACGAGCGACGGCGACGGTCCGCTCGACCTCGGCCGGGTCGCGGCCGACGTCGCGGCAGGCCTCGTCGACGAGGTCGCGCAGCGCGGGCCACGCCGGCCGGGTCGGTTGTCCGTGTCGTTGTACCAGGCGTTCCAGGAGTCGGCGTGGGCCATCGTCGCGCGGAGCATCCGCGGCCCGATCGAGCCGATCATCAGCGGCGGGCCGGCCGGGTCGCGGGCCGCGCGGCAGGAGCTCGCAGTCGCGGGCCTGGTACCAGCGCCCGTCGAAGTCGATGGCACCGTCGCGCAGGAGCGTCCGGATGATCGTGAACGCCTCCTCGAAGCGGTCGATGCGGTGGTCGTACGGGAAGCCGAAGGCGCGGAACTCGGTCTCGTTCCAGCCGGCGCCGAGGCCGAGGACGAAGCGGCCGCCGCTGATCTCGTCGATCGCGCGGCCTGCTTGGCGAGCAGCGCCGGGTTGTGGAAGTTCGTGCAGGCGACGAGCGGCCCGAGCTCGATCCGTGTCGGTCGAGGCGGCGATGGCCGACAGCAGCGTCCATGCCTCCCACGGCCCGCGCGCCGGCCGGTCCGGCCAGCGATAGAGCAGGTGCTCGCCGACCCAGACCGAATCGAAGCCGAGGTCCTCGATCGCGCGGACCATGTCGAGCAGCTCGGGCCAGCGCACCTCGCGCTCGACCTCGGGCAGCTGGATGCCGACCTTGAGCGGGCGGCCGGTCGTGCGTGTCGTGGTCATGGTCGAAGCGTAGCGGGCGCGACGGCCGATTGACAACCGACCGGCTCGATCCCCGCACCCTGCCCGCGACATGACGCCCGCCGTTCGCACCACGCGCCAGAACCAAGGGCCCGACCGGGCCACTTGACCTGACGCGCGCGCCCGACGGGCGCCGACCACCAGCCCGAGTGACGCCCCGGCACACGCCGAGGGCGTTTTTTCATGCATCGACCCGGAAGGAGACCACGTGGATCCCGCGTTCGCGCTCCGCGGCTTCGTCCTCGGCTTCACGATCGCGGCGGCCGTCGGGCCGATCAGCCTGCTCGTCATCCGCCGGACGCTCGCCGAGGGCCGGCTGTACGGCCTCGTCTCCGGGCTCGGCGTCGCCACCGCGGACGCGACGTACGGCGCCATCGCGGCGTTCGGGCTCAGCGCGATCACCGACGTCCTCGTCAACGCGCGCCAGGTCCTCGGCCTGGTCGGTGGCGTCTTCCTGCTGTGGCTGGCCTGGCAGACGATCCGGTCGACCCCGACCGAGGCCGCGACGGTCCCGACCCGACGCGCCGCGGCTACGCCGGGGCATACCTGTCGATCCTCGGCCTGACCCTGGCCAACCCGATGACGATCCTGTCGTTCGGCGCGCTGTTCGCGGGTCTCGGCGTCACGAGCGGCGCGACCGGCGACGCGGCGCTCGTCGTGCTCGGCGTCCTGCTCGGTTCGACGACGTGGTGGGTCGTCCTGACGACGGTCATCGGGACGCTGCGGACGCGGGTCACGCCGCGCTGGATCCACCGGATCAACCTCGTCTCGGGCGTCGTCATCGGGGCGTTCGCGATCGTGCGCGATCGCGTCCGTCGTCGCCGCGGCGCGGCTAGTCGCCGGTCGTCGAGTCGGCGGTCGGCGACGTCCGAGAACAGCGTGAGGTGGAGCCCGCCCGGAGCGTCGAGCCGTGCGTTCATCGTCTGCCACGGCGTCCGCGTGGCCGGCGCGACAGCTCGGCGCCGCCGGCCGCCAGGACCTGCGAGTCTCGGCGGAATCGTCGACCTCGAAGGCGACCCGGATGTGGCCGGCGACCCGTCGCCCGACCTCGACCCGGTCGATGAACTCGGCCTGGTCCGGGTCGGCGATCTCGAGCGTCGCCCGGCCGGCCTCGAGGATGACGACGCGGCCATCCGGCGATGAGTAGGCCGCCCGTTCGGGGAGGCCGAGGACGTCGCGGTAGAAGCGGACGGCCGCCTCGTAGTCGTCGGCGGTCACGACCAGCCGCATCTCGCGAACGGGGTTCGGGTCGTCGATTGGGTCGCGGCTCACGTTCGGCCCATGCGGTCCTCCTCGGGCGCTGGCGCCATCGTGCCCGGGAACCGCTCGCGAGCGCGGTTGCGTCGGACGCACAGGTCCGACCATCATCGGGGCTCACCACCGAGGCAGACGTGACCGACCCCTTCCGCCCGCCCGCGCTCTCGCCAGTCCGGGTCGCTGCGATCATCGTCTGCCATCAGCCTGCTCGTCGCGGCCGGTTGTGGCCCCTCGGCGAGTGCCAGCGCCGACCGTCTGCCGAGTCATCGCCGACGCCGGACGCCACGTCCGCGGCGATCGCGACGGCCAGCCCGCGGACCTCGCCGACACCGCGGCCCACCACGGCCGCCGACGTCGCGGTCCAGACCGTCGCTCGGCGGCCTGGTCGCACCCGGTTGGGCTGGTCGCCTTGCCCGGGCGACGACGACGCGCGCGCTGGTCCTCGAACAGACCGGCCTGATCTCGCTGCTCGATCCTGCCGGCCGGGAGCGACGACCCCGTTCCTCGACCTGCGTGACCGGGTCGTCCCGCTGACGCCCGACTACGACGAGCGCGGCCTGCTCGGCCTCGCCTTCCACCCGGACTTCGCCAGCGAACGGGCGCCTGTTCGTCTACTACGGCGCGCCGGTCCGCGACGGCCTCGCCGGCCGCGCCAGGACCACACGAACACGCTCAGTCCGAGTTCCACGTCGGACCCGGCACATCCCGAGACGGCCGACCCGGCCTCGCGAGCGGATGGTCCTCCAGTTCGAGCAGCCGCAGTTCAACCACAGCGGCGGCGGGCTCGGGTTCGGGCCGGACGGGATGCTCTACCTCGGGCACCGGCGATGGCGGCGGCCAAGGCGACGCGAGCGAGGGCCATTCGGAACAGGGCAACGCCCAGGACCTGGCGAAACTCAACGGCAAGATCCTGCGGCTCGATGTCGGATGGGAAGACGGCCGTACGCCATCCCCGCCGATAACCCGTCCCTCGGCCCGGACGCGCGACCGGAGATCTACGCCTACGGCCTGCGCAACCCGTGGCGCCTCGCGTGGGAGCCCGCGGGAGCCGTCGGCTCATCGTCAGCGACGTCGGCTATGGCCGGTTCGAGGAGATCGACGTCGTCGAGTCCGGCGGCAACTATGGCTGGCGGATCCGCGAGGGTGCCCATTGCCTCGACGTGGACGCGCCGTTGACCGACCCTCCGAGCTGCGCCACGACCGGCGCCGACGGCAAGCCCCTCATCGACCCCGTCCTCGAGTACACCCACCGCGCGGTCGGTGTGGCGGTGGTCGGTGGGTACGTCTATGAGGGATCGGCCGTGCCCGCTCTGCGCGACCGATACGTCTTCGCCGACTTCTCGGCCGACCCGACGAACGATCTGTCGCGGCCGCTGGGTTCGCTGCTCGTCGCCGACCCGGCGCCAGACGGGCCGTGGACGTGGGGCCGGCTCACCGTGGGCGGCGGTCCGCTCAACCGGTTCGTGACCGGCCTCGGCCAGGACGGGACGGGCGAGCTGTATGTCCTTACCCGGACGAACCTGGGCCCGGTCGGCACGACCGGAGAGGTGCTCAAGGTCGTCGCGCCCAGATGACGACTCCCAAGCGACAGTCCCGGCGAGCCTCAGGCCGCGTGCGGGACCCGCTTCGGCTCGCGCAGGTCGATCACCGCGTCGATGACGCCGCCATCGCAGTCCCCCATCGTGACTGGCTCGACCCATCGACCCGATGAGACCGAGGATCGCGCTGTTGCCCGAGGCGCACCGACGCGACCAGCCGGACGAAGCCGTGCGCCGGCGCCCAGACGATCGCCTCGGCGAGCAGCCGGCGCCCGATCCCGTGGCGCTGCCAGGCGTCGGCGACGGCGATCGCCATCTCCGCTTCGCCGGCCCGGGTCGGTTCGATGCAGACGTGGCCGATGATGGTCGGGCCGGCCGTCGCCGTCGGTCGACCTCGGCGACGAGGCCCTCGCGGTGGTCATGATCGGGACCGCACAGGTAGCGCGCCGACCGCCGCCGATCCCCGAGGCGGCGCCATGGAACCTCGCCTCGAGGCTGTCGGGCGACAGGGCGGCATAGAACGCGGTCAGGGCGTCGCGGTCGGCATCCTGCGATCGGCCGGATCCGGGTCGTCGTGACGGAGGTGGACGTCGTCATGCTGTCAGTCCACACCACCCGGCCCGCCGACTGCAGTCCCGAATGGCACGTCGCGACCCGGTCGGACGGCACCTCTCGCCCACGTCCGCCGCCGGGTAGGCTGTCGTCATGCGTGTCGTGACCCCGGCCGAAGCGGCGGCCGTCATCCGCTCGGGCGACCAGATCTACCTCCACTGCGCGGCGGCGACGCCGTCGGTCCTGCTCGATGCCTCGTGGCGCGCGCCGAGGAGCTCCACGACGTCTCGGTCGTCCATCTGCACATCGGAGGGCCCGGGTCCTCATCTGGCGCCCGAGATGGCGGGCCACTTCCGGCATCGCGCCCTGTTCGTCGGTCCGAATGCGCGCGCCGCGGTCAACGAGGGACGGGCCGATTACGTGCCGGTCTTCCTGTCCGACGTGCCGCGCCTGTTCGCGAGCGGCGCGCTGCCGCTCGACGCGGTGTTCGTCAACGCGACGCCGCCCGACTCGCACGGGTTCTGCTCGCTCGGCACGAGCGTCGAGGCGATGCACACGGCGGTCCGCGCCGCGAAGACCGTCATCGTCCAGTTCAACCATTCCATGCCGCGGACGCTCGGCGACAGCTTCATCCATGTCACCGACATCGACCTGGCGATCGAGGTCGACGTCCCGCCCTACACCGTTTCGGCACCGGTCATCGGTGACATCGAGCGGACGGATCGGCGAACACGTCGGGGAGCTCGTGCCGGACGGCGCGACGCTCCAGCTCGGGATCGGCGCCATCCCGACCGCAACGGCGCTCGCGCTGATGGACAAGCACGACCTCGGGATCCACACCGAGATGTTCACCGACGCGGTCGTCGACCTCGTGGAGGCCGGCGTCGTCAACGGCTCCGCCAAGGAACGCAATCGGGGCAAGATCGTCACCGCGTTCCTGATGGGCACGCAGCGGCTGTACGACTTCGTCCACGACAACCCGATGGTCGAGATGCGGCCCGTCGACTTCACCAACGACACCCACGTCATCCGCTCGTTCAGCCGGATGGTGTCGATCAACTCGGCCATCGAGGTGGACCTGACCGGCCAGGTGGTCGCCGATTCGATCGGCCATCGCGCTCTATTCCGGCGTCGGCGGGCAGATGGACTTCATGCGTGGCGCGGCGCTCGCGGCCGAGGGCCGGTCGATCATCGCGCTGCCATCGACGGCGGCCGGCGGGACGGCGTCGCGGCTCGTCTCGAGCCTCCGCGAGGGCGCCGGCGTCGTGACCACGCGCGCCCACGTCCGGACCGTCGTCACCGAGTGGGGCGTGGCCGAGCTGTTCGGACGGAGCCTGCGCGAACGCGCCGAGGCGCTCATCGAGATCGCCCACCCGGATTTCCGCGAGGACCTCCGACGCGATGCGAGCCGCCTCCACCTGATCTGACGGGCCGACCGGCCCATCGATTTCGCGACGACTGGCGCTGGAGGCCGTGTCGATCGCCGGGGCAGAGTGGCGGCGAAGGAGGTACGCCGATGACGCGCATCGTCGTGACGATCCTGCTGATCGTCGCCTGGCATTTCCCGACCACCTACTTCGTCCCCCAGGACCCGCCGAACGATCACGGCTGGCTCATCTGGCCGTTCGGAAAGGCGTCCACCCCGGTCGTGCACGCGTTCGAGGGCGTCCTTGCGCCGAGCTCGCCGGCCGCGCTCTCCGCGCCGACGCTCGCGATGGCCGCCGCCGGGCTGGCCTCTCTCGCGTTCGTGATCGCGATCGCCAGCCTGTGGGGCATCGTCATCCCGGCCGAGTGGTGGCGGCCCGGCCGCCGTCGTCGGTGCCGTCAGCTCGATGGTGCTGTTCCTGCTCTATCTGAGCCCGCTGTCGATCATCCCGCTGGTCGCCGACCTCGTGGTGCTCTGGGGCGTGCTCATCGCGAGCTGGACGCCGCAGACCCTGACCGAAGTCTGACGAGACGGCCGCGGGCCGGGTCCGCCTCAGTCCGACGAGTGCGTCTTCAGGCGCGCGACGTAGGCCGCCGCCTGGGCGCGGCGCTCGAGGTTGAGCTTGGCGAGGATCGAGCTGACGTAGTTCTTGACCGTCTTGTCGGACAGGAAGACGTCGCTCGCGATCTCCTTGTTGGTCTTGCCCTCGGCGACGAGGGCGAGGATCTTGCGCTCCTGCGGGGTCAGGGCGCTCAGCTCGTCGGGCTCGTCCGAGCTGGCGATCCGGCGCATCCGCTCGAGGACCTTGCCGGTGACCGCCGGGTCGAGCAGCGACTCGCCGCGCCCGACCGCCTCGAGCGCCGCCACGAGGTCGCGGGCACGCACCTGCTTGAGCAGGTAGCCGCTCGCGCCGGCGACGATGGCCGCGATGACGGCCTCCTCGTCCGGGTAGCTCGTGAGCATCACGACGCGCGTCTCGGGCAGCTCCGCGCGGATCTCGCGGCAAGCCTCGATGCCCGATCCGTCGGGCAGCCGGACGTCCATGATGATGAGATCGGGCTCGAACCGGCGGGCGGCCTCGATCGCCTCGGCGACGGTCCCTGCCTCGGCCACGACCTGGAAGTTGGGGCGGCGGTCGAGCATCGAGACGAGACCCTGGCGGACGACCTCGTGGTCGTCGACGACCAGCAACGTCAGGCGTCGGATCGGTGCGTCGGTCATGTGGGCGTGCTCCCATCGGTATCGGGTGGATCGCCTGGCCGAGGTGCGGCCGGGCGGCGGATCTCGATCGTCGTGCCGGATCGGTCGCTGGCGAGGTCGATGGTCGCACCGATGGAGCCGATGCGTGAGCGCATGTTGACGAGACCCTGGTGGCCGAGACTCGTGCTCGTCGACGGATCGAACCCGTGGCCGTTGTCCTGGATCATCAAACGCAGGGTCCCTTCCTCGTCGATCCGGACCCAGACCATCGCGCGGGTGGCGCCGGAATGTCGGGCGACGTTGCTCAGCGCCTCGTTGACGATGCCCAGGAGATGGGCGGTGACGACCTGGTCCGGCTCGGCGTCGATGGTCCCGGCCTCCAGTTCGACGTCGATGATCGAATTGTGCCGGAACTCCTCGATGACGGCGCCGAGGCCCGTCGAGCAGGGTCGTCCCGGACAGGAGCTCCGGCTGGAGCCCGAAGATGAAGTTCCGGATGTCGCGGATGGCCAGGTGGAGGCTGTCGATCGCGCGCTCGACCCGTCGCTCGACCTCGTCGGGATCCTCGCGGATGAGCTCCGGGACGTCCTCCAGCGACAGTCCGACGGCATAGATGCTCTGGATGATCCCGTCGTGGAGGTCCCGGCTGATGCGCTCGCGCTCGTCGACGATGGCCAGGCGCTCGACCTGCTCGAGCAGGCGCGCGTTCTCGATGGCGATCCCGGCATGGAGCGCGAAGGCCTCGACGACGCGCTGATCGTCCTCCGAGAACTCTGCCCCGCCGGCCTTTTCGGTCAGGTAGAGGTTCCCGACCGACCGACCCTTCACGGTGACCGGGACGCCGAGGAACGTGTGCATCGGCGGATGGTTCGGCGGGAAGCCGGCCCGGCGCGGATCGACCGCGATGTCCGGGATCCGGAACGAGCTGTTCTCTCGGATGATCAGGCCAAGGAGGCCGCGTCCACGCGGGAGGGCACCGATGTGGGCCCGCGTCTCGCGGTCGATGCCGGACGTGATGAAACGCTCGATGACGCCGCCCGGATGGACGATCCCGAGCGCCGCGTAGCGCGCGCCGACCAGCGGCCGGACCTGGTCGACGATGACCTGCAGGACCTCATCGACGGACTGCAGCGTCGCGATGGCTCGCGTCGCCACGTCGAGCGCGTCGACGACACCCGCTTGCGCCCCGAAGTGCCTCGTCCTGGGTCACGTTCGTCACGGTAGCAGAGGGTGACGGGCGGCTCGGGTCCGCTCGGCCCGGTGGTTCGGGCCGCATGGCTCATGGCCGGCGTGACGGCGTCGCCTCACTCTCGTGACGATGGAAGCGCAGTCGATCCCGACGCAGTCAGCGGATCCTGCTGGCGGTGGACCAGATGGGTTCATCCGATGGCGCCGCGAACGAGGCGATCCGCCGGGCGAGCACCGCCGGCGCCGAGCTCGTCGTCCTCAGCGTCGTCGAGTCGCGAAACCTGCACCTCCCGGGTGGACGCGTTCGACGCGTCGACCAGGAACGTGACCGGCTCGCGTCAGGTGCGCAGGCGATCGTGCGCCGGGCACGCGATGCGGGCGTCCGCGCGACCTACCTGATCTGGGAAGGTGACCCGGCGGAGGCCATCCTCGAGGCGGCGACCGCGGAGGCAGCCGACGTCATCATGCTCGGCTCGCGGCCGCGAACGAACATCCGGCGGCTGATCCTCGGGAGCGTGTCATCGGAAGTCTCGAAGCACGCGACGTGCGAGGTCGTCGTCATCCCGACCTAGCGCTGACGCTAGCCTGTGCGGGATCGCCAACGGAGACCCGCGATGGACGTCCTGATCGCCACGGTCGCGCAGCGGCCGGATCTCGCCCGGTTGCTCGACGACTTCAACGTCTGGCCGAGGTTCATGCGCCAGGACCCGATCGGCTCGCTCTACTACGTGGACGCCGTCACGGCGTACCCCGAGTTCGTGCTCGCCGCGGTGGACCGCGCGGAGCCCGATCGACTGGTGGCCAAGGGCTACAGCGTGCCGTTCACCTGGGACGAGGATCCGGCGACGACGCTCCCCGAGGACGGCTGGGACGGGGTGGTCATCGAGGCCACCCTGGACCGGCTCGCGGGTCGTCGCGGGAACCTCGTGTCGGCGCTCGAGATCTCGATCCGGCCCGACCTGCCGCGGCCAGGGGATCTCCGGGTTGATGGTCTCCGCCATGTGCCAGAACGCCCGGGCGCTGGGGTTCGAGACCCTGGTCGCCCCGGTCCGTGCGAACGGCAAGCACCTCCACCCGGAATGTCGATCGAGGACTACGCGGCGCTCACTCGTGAGGACGGCCTGCCCGTCGACCCATGGCTGCGCGTCCATGTCCGGGCCGGTGGCACGGTCGTCGGTGTCGCGGCGCGCGCCATGGCCATGGCCGGCTCGCTGGCAGAGTGGCGTGAATGGACGGGACTGCCGTTCGATGCGTCGGGACCGGTCGTGGTCCCCGAGGCGCTCGTTCCGGTCCTGTGTGACGTCGCGCAGGACTTTGCGGCCTACGTCGAGCCGTGCATCTGGGTCCACCACCGCCTCGGCTGATGCGGGCGCTGTCGCGGCGCCGCCCGGCTCTTGACCTTCAAGCGACTCGAAGGTTTACGCTTGGGCCATGAAGATCGCTGAGCTCGCCCAACGCGCGGGCGTGGCCGCTTCCGCGGTCCGCTGGTACGAGCAGGAAGGTGTGCTCCCGGCGCCCGGTCGGCAGCCGAACGGCTACCGCGACTACGACGAGGTCGACCTGGCCCGGCTGCGCCTCGTTCTGTCTCTGCGCCGGCTGGGCCTCGCCCCCGAGGACGCCGGCCGGCTCGCCCGCTTGTGCCTCGAGCGCGGCAGCGTCGACCTCGACCTCGCGCCGCTGCTCGCCGGGCAGCGCCAGGCGATCGAGCGGCAACGTGCCGACCTCGACCGTCTCGAGGGAGAGCTGCTGGACCTCGAGTCGACCATCGCCGCCGCCGGCCGCGCCGGCCGCGTCGCAGGAAAGGACCATCCCATGCCCGCCGACCCCATCCGCGTGCTCTTCGTCTGCACCCACAACTCCGCGCGGAGCCAGATCGCCGAGGCGCTCCTCAAGCGCTATGGCGGCACCGACTTCGAGGTCTTCTCGGCTGGCACCGAGGTCACCCGCGTGAACCCGTTCGCGTTCAGGTCATCGAGGAGGCCGGCATCGATTGGAGCGGCGCTCGCAGCAAGTCGATCACCGAATTCCTCGACCAGCAGTTCGACTACGTGATCACGGTCTGCGACCGCGCACGTGCGACCTGCCCGGTCTTCCCCGGCTCGACCAACACGCTCCACTGGGGTCTCGACGACCCATCCGAGGTCGAGGGCACGGACGCGGAGAAGCTGGCCGCCTTCCGCCGCACGGAGGCCGACGTCTCCGCGCGACTCCGGCCATTCATCGAGGTCGCGCTCCGCGCTGCCGGTCGACCACGCCGGCCGGCTCTCGCCTGAGGGCGCCGGGCGTCGACCACGCGGCGGCGGGTTTGGTCGGGGAGGCGGGACTCGAACCCGCGATCTCGTGCTCCCAAAGCACGTGCGTTACCAGGCTACGCTACTCCCCGCCGATTCGTGCTCAGGAACCACACATGCTTCCTGAAACGGACATCTCGGCCTGGCCTACACCGCTCCGATTGCAGGATTACCCGGCCCACGGGGTGACAGGCTGTCATCCACTCGACTAAGTCGACGCGGTGTCAACCAAGCGCTATTCGTTCGGCAAGGTCATCGCGGGATACGCCCACACCACGGTGCGCCAACTATTCGCTAAGGCCGGGGCGGCCGGCGCGTTAGGCACGCTTTCTGGCCGGCCGGGTCATGCCGCGAGCCGCGCCGCGGATCCGTCGCGAACGTGTCGAGGTGCGCGTCACCGACCTCCTGGAACGATGGAGGCCGCCCAGCACCACCACGGTGATTTCATCTGACGAGCAGGCATAGGCCGATCGCGATAGGCGTCACCATAGGCAGCAACGGGATCCCCTCTGACGTAACCAAGGACACTCCTGCCCAAGCCACCCCCCACCCGACGGTGGCCCATGCGACCCAAGCCGGGAGCAGGCCGGTCTGGAGCAGGGCCCATCCAAAGCCCGCTGTCGCCACCAAGCCGAGCACCAGATAGATCCGCAACGATGCGTCGGCCGCCACTCGAAGCGGCTCGTAGTAGGCCGGCTCGACCGATGTGCGAGCCGTTTCCTCCGCCGCCAGCAGCGTCGGCTGCACATGGAGCGCCCAGAAGACGCAGGCCAGGACGATCGCGATCAGGAACAGCACCGCGGAGAGCGTCGAGACGATCGTGTCTCCCGCGTCACGGAGGAGGATCGCGAGCATCACATACCCCACGGCCGCCACGATCCACCCCAGGAGGATGAGGTCGCATCCCCGCCGATACTCTCCCGGATGCCTGGCGATGATGACGAGCTTGTCCTTCTGGGAAGCCTTGAGCACGTCCCCGAACTCGGACCGGGTGAACAGGTATGCCAGGCCGCCGTGATAGATGAGCGTGCTCAGAATGAGCGCGATGCCGGTAGCGGTGACCGGGCTCATGACAGGGGCTTGAGCACCATGTCGGCGATGACCAGAACGTAGAATCCCCGCGTCGATCGCGAAGATCCGCAGCAGCCGGGATCCCAGGACGTCGGCCTCGATGTCGCGTCCCTCTCGGACGGTGTCGCCGAGCGCGGAAACGAACGGGACGCTCACCCGCGCTCCGTAGACGATGATCGCCAGGAACAGCGCGTAGGCGATGAGCAGCCATGGGGCCCCGAGGTCGTAGCCGCCGACGAGCGCCGCCGCCAGCCCGAGCAGGCCCCCGAGGATCCCGAGGGGTGGGACGAGGCGGCCGCTCCGCGCGTAGGCCCTCGCGATGCCCGGGATCGCGGCTGGCTGACTCCGGCGTGCGGCCACGATCAGGACCTGCGGTCCGGAGTGGAGCGTGACCACAGCAAACCAGGTGAGGACGTGCAGGAAGATCAGCACCGTGATCGGCATGCTGTCTCTCCATGTCAGCAGCCGTCGCTAGCATTGACGCTAGCATTCGAAGGTGTACGATGCCCGACGATGTGACGACTGTCAAGACCCCACACGGGCCGAACCCACCGACGCGGCGCGACCGGGCGGATGCCACGCGGCTGCGTATCGTCAAGGCCGCCTACGAGCTGTTCTGCGAGCGTGGCTATGCCGGGACGATGCTGTCTGATGTCGCCGCCGCTGCTGGTGTCGCCGTCCAGACGGTCCGGTTCAACTTCCACACGAAGGGTGAGCTGCTCAGCCGAGCCTATGACTACGCTGTGCTTGGCGAAGGTGAGCCGGTGCCGCCCCAGAAGCAGCCGTGGTGGGCGGCCGCGGCCGCTGCGCCTGACGTGACGGCTGCTCTCCGGGACCTGGTTCCGGGCATCGGCGCGATCCTGGCGCGCGCCACTCCGCTGGACACGGTAGTCCGCGGCAGCGTCACCGGCGATCCCGAAACCGCCCGCGTCCGGGCGCTCCACGAGCGGTGGCGCGCGGAAGGCTATCGGGAGATGCTCGACATCCTGCTGTCGAAGGCACCGCTCCGCCCTGGCCTCACGCCCGAGGTGGCGACGCACCTGCTGCTGCTCTACATGGGCATGGACGTGTACCGGGTGCTCGTCTATGACCTGGCCTGGACCCACGAGTCATGGCGGGATTGGATCGTGGCGACGATATCGCTCGAGCTCTTCGGGACCGAGATCGCGAGGCCCAGGTGAAGCGTTTCCTGCGCGCCGCCTTGGTTCTGGCCGCTGCCGTTGATCCACCGGAGGCACGATGCTGAGGCTTCAACGGAGTGCATGGTGGCTGCTGCTGACCTTGACCATGCTCGTCGCGGTCATCGGCCTCAACCCCGTCATCAGCGGGATCAACGAGGACGCGAGCGTCCCGCTTGGAATCACCGGGCTGTCGGCCTCGGAACTCCAAGTGGAGAGCGCGCAAGGTTTCCGCCTCATCGACTTTGGCGTGCGCAGCGGTGGCCTTGATCTGATCATGATCGGTGCGCTGCTCAGCACTGTGCTTGTCTTCGGGTTCCGGCACAACCGGCGTTGGGCTTGGTGGGCGATGTGGAGCCTGCCCATCTGGGCGGCCTCGGTCTTCGCCTTGAACCTCGCATTCGGTGTCGCACCCGGTCAAGCCCCGCCGTCACCGATGATCTCGGGACCGATCGTTGTCATCCTCGCCGCTGCGCTCCTTCTCGTCAGCGCCCCTCGGTTCGTCGGGCACCCACCCGAGTAGGACGGGTGCGAGTTCGACACGCTGGAGTACGGGGCAGCGGCTGGCCTAGCACTCAAGGCGTGCCTGGCCCATGAGTTGAGCGTCGCCCCGCAACCTCTTCCTCCGATGGCTATGCCCTCGGTCAAGGGCTTGTCCTCGCAGCCCATTCCGACCACCGAGACGCGTCAGCCGTGGCTCGGCTCGAATCCGTAGCAACCGAGAGCTTGACCCGACCACCCGCGAGCCTGGGCAGGGATCGCGATGAAGGTTCGCAACTACCGCGATCGCGGCGTGTAGCCTATCTTTCCGCTGATGCCCTCTTCGAGCCCCCAGAGCTCGCTGCCAGTCGGAACGGTTGCGTTCTTCATGACCGACATCGAGGGGTCGACGCTCCTCGTCGGGCGCCTTGGGGATGCTTGGCCGCGCCTTTTAGACGAGCATTTCGCGCTGATGCGTGCGGCGGTGGACGGGCACGGCGGAACGTGGGTCTCAAGTGAGGGCGACTCCGTGTTCGCGGTGTTCCCCTCGGTGCGGCTCGCAATCGCGGCAGCGGTCCAGGCGCAGCGTGATACCGCAGCCCACGAGTGGCCGGGGGGAGCCCGTCTCATGGTGCGAATGGGAATTCATGCCGGTGAGGCGGTCCTGGGTGGCCGCGACTACACCGGTATCGACATCCATCGGACGGCGCGTCTGTCCGCGGCTGGGCACGGTGGGCAGATCCTCGTTTCTGAAGCTGCGTGGGCGCTGGCACCCGACAACCCGGTCGCCGGCGTGTCATATCGGGACCTGGGCATCCATCAGCTTCGCGACCTGCCGGGACCCGAACGCATCCGCCAGCTGATCGGCCCGGATCTGGCCTCGGACTTCCAACCCCTGCGGACGCAGTCGCCGAACACCCAGACAAATCTGCCCGCGGCGATGACCCGGTTCGTCGGCCGGAAGCGAGAGCTTGGCGAGGTTTCCGAGCTCCTCCGAACCGAGCGACTTGTCACCCTCACTGGTCCAGGCGGCACGGGCAAGACGCGTCTCGCGATCGAGACTGCGCGATGGCTCCTCCGGAACTACGCCGACGGCATTTGGTTCGTGGCGCTCGATATCGTCCGCGAGCCCGCGCTGGTGCTGCCCACGATCGCCGCAACACTTTCTATACCCGAGCAGCCGGGCCGATCGATCGCAGATGTCCTGACCGAGCGACTTGCGGAGAAACAATCTCTTCTGCTCCTCGACAACTTCGAGCAGGTGACGGAGGCGGCTTCCGAGATCGGGCGGCTGCTCGCCGCGGCGCGAGAGCTGAGAATCCTCGTTTCGAGCAGGGAACCCCTGGCCATCGCGGGCGAGACCATCTACATGGTCCCTCCGCTCGCGGTTCCCGCCGAGCCAGGCAAGCCGACTGCGGCGCAGCTCGAGGGCCTGGAAGCGGTCGATCTGTTCGTCGATCGAGCGAGGTCGGTGCGGTCGGACTTTCGCCTCACGGATGCGAATGCGTCTGCGGTCGCGGCCATCTGCCGCCGGCTCGACGGACTGCCCCTCGCCATCGAGCTCGCGGCTGCCCGCGTCGGCCTCCTCTCGCCGGACCAGATCCTCTCGCGCCTCGATCATCGTCTACGCTTCTGGCAAGCTCGCATCGAGACCTTCCGGAGCGGCAGCGGACGCTGCGCGGAGCGATCGACTGGAGCCATGAGTTGCTCTCCCCACCCGAGCGGGCGGTCTTCCGTCGCTTCTCCGTCTTCTCGGGTGGCGCAGCTTTTGACGCGCTTGCCCAGATCTTCGATCCCGGCGAAGAGCTGGGCGTCGACCTCCTGGATCTGGCCTCGGCGCTGGTCGATCAGAGCCTCCTGCAATCACTCGCGGTGGGCGACGAGAACCGACTCGTGATGCTGGAGACGATCCGCGAATACGCCGCCGAGCAGCTGGCGTCATCTGGTGAGGAGCGGCTCGTGCGCGACCGGCATGCGGCCCACTTCCGGCGACTTGCCGAGGCATCCCGGAACGTCCTGACCGACCCGCGTCGTGACGAGATCCTGGATCAGCTCGACCAAGAGCTGCCAAACTTCCGGGCGGCCCTGGGCTGGTCGCTCGAAGGCAGCGATCCCGACACGGGGCTCGCGATCGCAAGTGACCTTGAGGATTTCTGGCATTCGCGCGGCCACATCGGCGAGGGGCGGACCGCTCTCAAGATGCTCCTGGCGTCGACCGCGGACCGGCCTCCGACTCCCTTGTCCACGCGGGCGGCGATCGTGGCGACGGGACTCGCGGCGTGGCACGTTGATTTCGCGACTGCTGCCGTGCTCGGTGCCGAGGCGCTGCGCCTCGCCGAGGAGTTGGGCGACGCGCCGTTGTTGATCGAGGCCAATCCCGGATGGGCTGGGCGACCGTCGGACCCCAGCCGGCGATCGCGCGCGGCTACTTTGCCCGAGGGCTCGAGCTCTCTCGACAGATCGGCGACGATCGGCTCGTGCGGACCTCCCTGGGCGGCCTTTCCGTTGCGCTCCTCAATCTAGGCGAGCTCGACGATGCCATGGCGGTGTCGATCGAGACCGTCGAGCTCAATGAACGAGCCGGTGACATCTACAACGCGAGTTATGCCCGATTCGGGATCGCGCAGGTGAAGTTGCAGCGCGCCGACACCGCCGGGGCGCTGGGCGTCCTTGTCGAAGCATTGCGGGGGTTCCGCGCAGCTGGCGCAAACCTCGGAATCGCCCTCGCTCTCGATTTCTTCGCGCTGATCGCGATCGAGACTGGCGACGCCGTCCGAGCGGTCCGCCTCGGAGCCTTGGCCGATCGGCTGCGCCGCGACTTCGGGGGCGGAACGTCGACCGCTATCTCGAATATGGAGCCGCCCCTGGAGCGGGCGCGGCGGTTGGTCGATCGAGCGACATTCGATCGCGCCGTCGAGGAGGGTGAGGCGTTGGATCTCGACGAGGCGGAGCGCGAGGGACTACGAACCACACAATAATCGGTGCCTTCGCCGCTCGACCCGCCGTGCTCAGTGGGCTCGACCCTACACCGCTAAAGCCCTCAAGGCTCCCAAAGCACGTGCGTTACCAGGCTACGCTACTCCCCGCCGATTCGTGCTCAGGAATCACACGTGCTTCCTGAAACGGACTCCTAAGGCTAGCCTACACCGCTCGAATTTCGAGGCGCCCGTTCGGAACCATCGTCTTCGACACGGCGGCGGTCGATCCTAACCACGACTGCGTGCGCTCGCGCATCAGGATCCTAGACCTCCAATATCGCGCCACCTGGGACGGCGTTGAACCGCAGCGCGAGTGTCTTCGCATCGGGCGTCGATAGTGCGCCGACCGTCCGCTCCGTCGCTGCACCGTCGGCCCACGCAAGGATCAAGGAGCTAGCTGGCGGCAACAACGGGCCAATTCCCATGAGGCGCCCGGCGGACACGGCCCGTCCCGCCCATAGGCCGAAAAGGGCGCCGGCGAAGATGCCGAAGATGCCCCAGAGGACGCCGACGACGAAGGCGTTCTCGACGATCCCGAGGATGCCGCCAGCGCTGGTGAAGCCGACGATGGCGCCCCAGGACCAGACCGAAGGCACCCCAGCCGATGATGTCCGTCTGACACTCGGTGGAGCGGCCGAAGGCCCCTGCTTGACAGGAATGATTTAGTGCTAAATACTGCGCCGGTCGAGTCAATCCGACCCGACAACATCCAGTCAGAAGCCTGAAGGGAAGTCATTCAGTCATGAAACGATCCATCGCCCTCCTCGTCCCGGTGCTCGCCGTCGCGATCGCGGCGTGCTCGTCGGCCGCGTCGCCGAGCGCCTCGACCGCCCCGGTCTCGACACCGAGCCCGGCGGCCACCGTGGCCGCATCCCCCAGCAGCGCGCCTTCGGCCTCGGCTGCCGCCATGGCCAAGGACATCGTCCAGACCGCCACCGATGCCGGCTCCTTCACCACCCTCCTGGCCGCGGTCAAAGCAGCCGGACTCGTGGAGACCCTTCAGGGCACAGGGCCCGTTCACGGTCTTCGCGCCGACCGATGCAGCCTTTGCCGCACTGCCGGCGGGGACGCTTGACGGGCTCCTGAAGGATCCCGCCGCTCTGAAGAAGATCCTCCTGTATCACGTCGTCTCGGGTGCGGTCACCGCGGACCAGGTCGTCGGGCTTACCTCGGCCACGTCGGTCGAGGGGTCGCCGATCGCCATCGCCGTCAAGGACGGGACCGTCTACCTGAACGACAGCGCGAAGGTCGTCACGCCCGACGTGATGGCATCGAATGGCGTCATCCACGTCATCGACCAGGTCATCCTGCCGCCCGCGAGCTGATCCTCCCGAACCTCCATGCCTGCCGAGGGTGGGGCCTGCTCTCCTCCAGGCCCCACCCTCGTCCCATGAAGGACGCATCGTGATCGCCAGCAACCAGCTCATCTCCACCCCGACAGGTCGAGCCTCCGGCTTCGCGGGCCGCTTCCTTGCGGCGCTGGAACATCGGGCTTGGCTTCGTCCACGCCCTCCAGGCCGTCGCCGTCCTCGCGCTCGCCACCGCCTTCGCGCTGCCGGTCACGGCGACGTTCATGGAGGGGCCGCCGGGCACTGCGGCAGGCGCGCCGACCACCCTGTTCGAAGTATCCGTGGCGGGGGGCGTCGCCCTCTTCCTTCTGCTGTCGGCCGCCTTCCACTGGCTCGTGGCGCTGCCTGGTGTCTTCGGGCGCTACACCTCCGGCCTGACCGCGCAGCACAACTACTTTCGCTGGGCCGAGTACTCGATGTCGTCGTCGGTGATGATCGTGCTCATCGCGATGCTCACGGGGATCAGCGACATCGCGGCCCTGATCGCCATCTTCGCGGTCAACGCGGCGATGATCTTCTTCGGAGCAGTCCAGGAACGATACGAGCGACCGGGCGGCTCACTGTGGCCGTTCTGGCTCGGGTGCGTCGTGGGCATCGCGCCGTGGCTGGCCGTGGGCGTCTACCTTTGGTCGCCCGGCAGTACCGCCGAGCCGCCCACCTTCGTCTACGCGATCTTCGTCTCGCTCTTCGTCTTCTTCGACATCTTCGCGCTTAACATGTGGCTCCAGTACCGGCGGGTCGGTCGGTGGAAGTCGTACCTGTTCGGCGAGAGGGCCTATTTCGTGCTCAGCCTGGTCGCGAAGTCGTTGCTCGCCTGGCAGGTGTTCGCCGGGACGCTGGCGGGCTGATGCCCTCGGACCCTGCACGCCATCTCAGCCTGCACGAGGCAGCCGACCTTCTCGGGGTCCACTACATGACGATCTACCGTCGCGTCCGGCTGGGGATCCTGCCGGCCCGCAAGGTCGGCGGTACGTGGTTGGTCGATCCTGCCGATCTCGAGCGGGCAACGACAACGCCCGAACGTGGTCGCCGCCGCCGCGGGGGCAGCCGTCCGCGGGTATCGACTTGGCAGGAGCGACTCCGGGCGCGGATGCTCAGCGGGGACGTCGCCGGGAGCTGGCAGGTCATCGAGGCTGCCATGGCCTCGGGCTTCGAGTCAGGCGAGATCTATGTTCGGCTCCTCGCCCCGGCGCTGCACGAGATCGGGGCGTCGTGGCAAGCGGGTCGCGTCTCCATCGACCAGGAGCACCTCGCGAGTAGTGTGGCCACGACGCTGATCGGACGTTTGGGCCCCCGGTTCGTGCACCCCGGCCGCAAGAAGGGCGTCGTCATCGTCGCGATGCCGCCCGGTGAGCGTCACGGACTCGGAGTCGCGATGCTCGCCGACATCCTTACCGACGCCGGATACGGCGTCCTCAACCTGGGTCCCGACACGCCGACGGCGTCTCTCGTCGCGGCCATGCGCGATGCGGGATCTCTCGCGGCGGTCGTCGTCAGTGTCGTCGACGTCGAGCGTCGTCCAGCGGCCGGACGCCTCTTGGCCGCCGCACGTCGGGAGCGACCGTCGGTTCCCCGCCTGGTCGGCGGGAACGCGGTTCCGGATGAACGGGCGGCGCTCGATCTGGGCGCGGACGGGTGGGTCGCGGATCCACGAGGGCTCGGCGACCTGATCGAAGCGCTCAGGGCACGGGCATGACGCAGCCCCTGTCCGCTCCCATCGCGGGTGTCCCGTTTGACGTCGAGACCGCTGCCGGCCGGGTCAGCGCCTACGAGCTCGGCGAGGGTCAGACGGTCTTGCTCCTGCATAGTTTCAACGCGGCCGGTTCGGGCATCGAGCTCGCGCCGCTGGCGTCGCGGCTGGCCGAACACCGGCGGGTCGTGCTCGTCGACTGGCTCGGATTCGGCACATCGGATCGGCCCGACGCGCCCTACGGCTGGGCTCTCTTCGGCGAGCAGCTCGAGAGCATCAGGCTGGCCGCGCTGCGGCCGGGCGAGACCTCCGTCGATGTCGTCGCACTCTCACTGCCGGGGCAGTACGTCGTCGTTGCCGCTGCGGAGCATCCGGAGCGTTTCGGCCGGATCGTCCTGATCAGTCCGACCGGATTCGGCCGCTTCAAGGGCGACGCGGGCCGAACCTCGCGGAACATCTATCGGTTCCTGCGCCGGACCGGGATCGGCCGCCTGCTCTTCGCGGTCCTCGCTCGGCGCCGGGTGATCCGCTGGTTCCTTCGTCAGACCTTCGCGGATCCGCAGCAAGTCCCACGGGAGTACGAGCGGTACTGCTGGAGGACCTGCCAGCAGCCGCACGCCTACCGTGCTCCGCTAGCCTTCGTGTCCGGGTTGCTCAACGATCCTCGAGCGGAGGCCGCCTACCAGCGGCTCGCGAACCCGACACTCCTCCTCTTCGGGGATCATCCGCGCTTCACCGACCCCGCGGCCGCAGAAACGCTCGTCGCCGCGAACAGCCACCTGGAACGGATCACGATCGAGCACGCCGGCGACCTCCCTCAGCTGGAGCAGCGGGACGAGACTGCGGCCGTGATCGAGCGGTTCCTGGCGTAGGTCCCGGCAGGAGACGTCATGCGGATCCTCGTTGTCGGCGCGAGCGGCTACGTCGGCGGTCGGCTCGTCCCGCTTCTCGCGGCGCGAGGACACGAGCTCGTCCTGATGAGCCGCGACGCGCGGCCCCTCGCCGCCCGGTTCGCGCATGCGAGGGTCGTCGCTGCCGACCTCCTCGACCCCTCGACGTTGCAGGCGGCGCTCGAGAGCGGTCGACGTCACCTACTACCTGGCGCACTCGATGGGCGCGGGTGAACGGGGATTCGCGGATCGAGACCGGCAGGCAGCCCGCAACTTCGCCCAGGCGGCCAAGCGTGCCGGCGTGTCGCGGATCATCTACCTCGGGGGTCTGGGTGACGATTCCGCAGACCTCTCCCACCACCTTGCCAGCCGCCACGAGACCGGTGCCCAGCTCGCCGCACATGGCGTTCCCGTCACCGAGTTCCGGGCGGCGGTGATCATCGGATCCGGCAGCGCGTCGTTCGAGATCCTGCGCCACCTGACCGAGCGCCTGCCGATCATGATCACGCCCCGCTGGGTGGGGACCCGGTGCCAGCCGATCGGCATCGCCGACGTGCTCGACTACCTCGTCGGCGCGCTCGACCACCCAGAGGTGACTGGGGTCGTCGAGGTCGGCGGGCCCGACATCCTCTCGTACGGCGACATGATGCGGGCGTACGCTCGCCTCCGCGGCCTCCGTCGCCTGATGATCCCGGTCCCGGTGCTCACGCCTCGGCTCTCGTCCTACTGGGTGAACCTGATCTCCCCGGTGCCGGCGGGCATCGCCCGGCCGCTCATCGAGGGCCTTCGCAACGAGGTCGTCGTCCAGGATCCCGGCCCGGCCGCCGCGTTCGGCCTCCACCCACTCTCCTACGTTGAGGCGCTCGGGCGGGCGATCGATCGAGTCGACCGCCACGACGTCGAGTCCACCTGGTTCGACGCGCTCGCCGGGTCGGATCGGGCGACCCTCTCGTCGGTCACCGCCAGCGAGGGGATGATCGTCGAGCGTCGGGGGCGGGACGTCGCCGCGCTGCCGGAGCGGGTGTTCGCCGAGGTGGAGCGTCTCGGCGGGGATGCGGGCTGGCCGTCTGCGAATGTCCTCTGGAGGATCAGGGGCCTCGTGGATCGCCTGGTCGGCGGCGTCGGGATGCGCCTCGGACGACGCGACCCCGACCATCTCCGGGTCGGCGACGCGCTCGACTTCTGGCGGGTTGAGGAGCTCCGCCGGCCGAGCCTGCTCCGCCTGCGGGCGGAGATGAAGGTGCCCGGCCGGGCGTGGCTCCAATACGAGGTGACCGCGACCGAGGGCGGCAGCCGTCTCGTCCAGACGGCGTTCTTCGAGCCAAAAGGGCTGCCTGGTCTCGTCTACTGGTACGCGCTCTACCCGGTGCACGGCTTGATCTTCCGCGGGACGGTCCGCGTCCTCGCGGAGCGGGCCGACCTCCGCGCCGAGCGTGGCCAAAGGGCACTTCCGACGCGATCAGGTTAGGACCGGAGCATGACCAACCCCTTGGCGGCGACCACGAGCGCGATTTCCAACCCCCGCGGCCCCGTAAGCGTTGGCCGATCTGTACTGGGTTAATTGGACAAACAGTTGACACCCGGTCGGATTGGCCATACAGTGCACCGCAGACCTTATACAAATGGTCTACAAGATGTCGATCGTGTGTTGGAGCGCGGTCTTGTTAAGTCAGGAACCAGGAGGAGACATTCGGATGCACAAGCTCATCGCCTTCATCGGTGCGGGGGCGCTCTTGCTCTCGATCGTGCCTGCGACGCTCGCGGCGTCGCCCGTCGTCCCGCCGTCGAAGTCGTCGGGGACGATAGTCGGGATCGCCTCGAGCATGCCCAGAGACGTTCTCGACCCTCGTTGAGGCCGTCGGATGCGCTGATCCCGCCGTCGCTGTCGCGCTCACGAGCGGCGAGCAGCTCACGGTCTTTGCCCCGACGAACGCTGCGTTCGCGGCGCTGCCTCGGCGCGCTCGGTACGAACGATATCTGCAACCTTCCCCAGTCCGTCGTGACCGAGGTCCTCCTCTATCACGTCGAGACCGGGCGCCACTTCTCGAACAGCGTGCTGCCGAAGAAGGCCGGCCAGATGAAGACGATCGACACGCTCCTCGGCCAGTCGTTCAGGGTCGACGCCGGCGGCGCGATCACGACGATGGGTGGCATCACGACCCCGCACATCGTCGCGGCCGACATTGTCGCCCGTCGTCCCGCCGTCGAAGTCGTCGGGGACGATCGTCGGGATCGCCTCGAGCATGCCCGGAGACGTTCTCGACCCTCGTCGAGGCCGTCGGATGCGCTGATCCCGCCGTCGCTGTCGCGCTCACGAGCGGCGAGCAGCTCACGGTCTTTGCCCCGACGAACGCTGCGTTCGCGGCGCTGCTCGGCGCGCTCGGTACGAACGATATCTGCGACCTTCCCCAGTCCGTCGTGACCGAGGTCCTCCTCTACCACGTCGAGACCGGGCGCCACTTCTCGAACAGCGTACTGCCGAAGAAGGCCGGCCAGATGAAGACGATCGACACGCTCCTCGGCCAGTCGTTCAGGGTCGACGCCGGCGGCGCGATCACGACGACGGGTGGCATCACGACCCCGCACATCGTCGCGGCCGACATCCCCGCCACCAACGGCGTCATCCACGTCGTCGACGCCGTTCTCGTTCCCACCCTGTGATCCATCGGGGCGCCTCCGAGGGCACGCCCCACGCACATCCCACACACTCATCTGTAGCCCCCGATCCTCACGGTCCCACGAAGCTGGCCTGGACTCCCCGGGTCGGCTTCGTCGTTGAAGGTCCCTTGGGCTCGATCGTGACGCTTCGCACCTTGGCGAGCGCGCGCGGTAGGTCATGCGAGGTGACGTGCATCCTCGCGTCGGTTCGACGGTCCAGGTCTGTTGGACGACCGTCGCGTGCTATGGTTCGACATACCATGTACACCATCAAGCAGGCGAGCGCACGGACAGGGCTCGGAGCGCCATTGATCCGGGCCTGGGAACGGCGTTACGGCGTCATCTCGCCGACGCGGACACCGGGCGGCTATCGCCTCTACGACGACGATGCGATCAAGACCCTCCTCGCCATGCGCGGCCTGCTCGACCGCGGCTGGACGGCGTCCGAGGCCGCGCGCGCGATCGGCGCCGGCGAGGTCGCGGTGGACGACGTCGCGATCGACCCGCCGCCCGGCCCGGGGCCCACCGTCTCGGCGGCGACGGCCCACCGCGCCCGGGTCATCGAGCGGTTCGTGGCCGCCGCCGAGTCGACATCGTCCGCGGAAACCGAAGCCGCCATCGACGAGATCCTGGCCTCGGGGTCATTCGAGGCCGTCGTGGACGACCTGCTCCTGCCGGCGGCCGCGGCGATCGGGGAATCGTGGGCCGCCGGGCGCCTGAGCGTGGCCGCCGAACACGCGGCGAGCGCCGCCATCGCACGCCGCCTCGCGGCGGCCTTCCAGGCGGCGGCGGTCGCGAACCGCACCTCGGTCCTGGTCGGCCTGCCACCCGGCTCGCGGCACGAGCTCGGGGCGCTGGCCTTCGCGGTGGCGCTCCGGAGGCGCGGTATCGGCGTCATGTACCTGGGCTCCGACGTTCCGGTCGACGCCTGGGTGGACATCGCGCACCGGACGAAGGCGCGTGCCGCGGTCATCGGCGTCGTGACCGCCGCCGACCAAGCTCCGGCCGCGGCCGTCGTGGACGCGTTGCGAGCCGGTTCGGTCGGGATCGTCGCCGTCGGCGGCGCCGCCGCCACCGGCCAGCCGAGCGACTCGAACGGGGTGGTCGTGCTCCCGAGCCGCGTGGTCGACGCGTCCGAAGTCATCGCACAGGCGATCGGCCGCCGTCCCTGATCGTGGGCGTGGCGTCCCTCCGTCTCAGGCCGAGGCGTCCGGGGGCGCGCCTTCGGGTGCCGAGTCGGGCCGGTCGGCCATCCCCACGACGAGGTCCCACAGGCGGCGGCGCTGCGCCGCCGACAGCCGGGTCCCCGGCACTCGGTCGAATGGACGCGGCCGGCGATCGAGGAACAGGCGTCCGCTCGTGGAAGCCGGCTCCGGATGGGTCGCCAGCCAGACGATCGTGTCGGCCCCGTCCGCGGGCGAGCGGAGCAGCGGCCGCATGACCTCGTAGAACCCCGGCAGCGTGTCGGCGAGCCCCGGCGTGTCCGCCCAGCCAGGATGCATCGCCGCGAACGCGATGCCGCGCGGGGCGAGCCGGCGCGACCACTCGCGCATCAGGGCGACCTGGGCGCGCTTCGCCCGGGCATAGGCGCGGGCACCCGAGTACGGCGTGGCACGCGACTCGAGGTCGTCGAGGTCGAGCCGCTGGGCATACATCCCGCCCGACGTCACCGCGACGACCCGTGAACCGCTGGTCCGTCGCAGGAGCGGCAGGAGGCCATCCACCAGCGCGAACGGGCCGACCACCAGCAGCGCGAACGTCGCCTCGATGCCGTCGGGGCCGACGCGACGGTCGGCGAAGATCGCGCCGGCGTTGTCGATCACGACGTCGAGCCGGGCCTCCGTCGCGAGGATGCGGTCGACTGCGGCGCGGACCGATGCGAGCGAGCCCATGTCGGCGACGACGATCGGGAACCGGGCGTCGCCGTGGACGGCGGTCAGATCCTCGCTGAGCGCCCGCAGACGACCCTCGTCGCGCCCGACAAGGACGACGCGCGCCCCGCTGGCAGCGAGCGCCCGGGTGGTGGCCAGGCCGAGCCCGGATGTCGGCCCTGTGACGAGGACCGTCCGGCCCGCCAGCGCGGTCGACGGCGGCGCGGTCCAGCGGTCGAGCCGGCGGCGGACCGCAGGCCCGATCCGGCTGAAGCTCCCGACGACCGAGATCTCGAGCGCCGCGTCGACGAGGCGTCGGACTCCGTCCATGGTGCGACTCCTGCTTCATTCGACAAAGGGTTGACAGTTCTCGTGGTTGATCGCTACGATACCACACAACATGATACAAACCATGTACACACGAGGCACCATGACCACGCTTCACGAACGCATCGAAACCGCCCTGCCGCTCCAGGACGCCTTCGACTTCATCGCCGACTTCTCGAACGCCGCGCACTGGGATCCGGGCGTCGCCACGGCCGTCCGGCTTGACCGCGGACCCATCCGGGAAGGCACCCGGGTTCGACTGGGGGTTCGGATGGCCGGCCGGGTCGCGCCGATGGACTACGTCGTCACGACCTGGCAGCCACCCACTCGGGTCGTGCTGACCGGGGCGGGCTCCGGCGTCGCGGCCGTCGACGACATCCGTTTCGAGACGACGCCGACCGGGACGCGGATCGACTACACCGCCGACATCCGGCTGCGCGGCCTCCTTCGGCTCGCCGCCCCGTTCGCCGGAGGCACGTTCGAGCGGATCGCCCGCGACGCACGCGACGGCATGCAGCGGGCGCTCGACCGCCGCGCGACCGCGGGCTGAGCGGCGATGGACATCGCCATCATCGGCTCGGGGATCAGCGGCCTGAGCGCGGCCTGGGCGCTCCGCCAGGATCACGGTGTCACCGTGTTCGAAGGGGACGCCGCTCCTGGCGGTCACGTCAAGACCGTGATGGTCGACGGCCCCAAGGGACCCATCCCGGTCGACACCGGCTTCATCGTCTACAACGAGCGAACCTACCCGCGGTTCGTCCAGCTCCTCGCCGAACTCGGCGTCGAGACGCAGCCGAGCGACATGTCGTTCGCCTCGGCGTGCGACGCCTGCGGGATCGCCTACAGCTCGCGCGGCGCCAGAGGGTTCTTCCCCGATGCCGGGACCGCGGCGCGCCCGTCGCAGTGGCGCATGCTCGCCGATGTGATGCGCTTCTATCGCGACGCCCGCCGGGTCCTCGACGCGCCGGTGTCGTCCACGGCGGCGCTCGGGCCGTGGATGGACGAACACGGCTACGGACGCGGGTTCCGCGAGCACTTCCTGATCCCGATCACGTCGGCCGTCTGGTCCACGGCGGCCGACCGGATCCTCGAGTTCCCGGTCGACTACCTTCTCCACTTCCTCGACAACCACGGCCTGATCGGCTATGGGAACGGACCGCGGTGGCGGGTCGTCAAGGGCGGTTCGCGGGCGTACGTCGAGCGGATCGTGGCCGGTCTGCCGCGCGGGTCGGTGCGCACGGGCGATCCGGTCGACTTGGTCGCGCGCGACGCCTTCGGCGTGACGGTCCGGACCCGGGCTGGAGCCGCCCAGCGCTTCGACGCCGTCGTGATGGCCACCCACGCCGACGACGCGCTGCGGCTCCTGCGCGACGCCGACGACCGCGAGCGCCGCGTGCTCGACGCCTTCGAGTACTCGCGGAATCGGGTGGTGCTCCATACCGACGCCGGGGTCCTGCCGTCGAACCCGCGGGCCCGGGCCTCGTGGAACGTCCACACGCCGGACTGCCGGCGGCCGGGGGACGCGCTGACGATGACCTACCACATGAACCGGCTGCAGTCGATCGCCGGCCCAGTCGAGTACTGCATGTCACTCAACCCGGGCGACGGGCTCGATCCCGAGCGCGTCCTTGACGTGCGGATGTTCAGCCACCCGATGTACACGTTCCGGACGCTCGCCGCGCAACGGGAGATCGGCGCGCTGCAGGGCCGGCGACGGACGTGGTACGCCGGGGCGCACCTCGGCTACGGGTTCCACGAGGATGGTTGCCGGTCCGGGTTCGAGGTGGCCGCGCTGATCGGTCGAGCCGATGAGGAGCTGGCGGCGTGAGGTCGCATCTGCTCGAGGGTACGGTCCGCCACCGACGGGCTCGTCCGTTCACCTACGAGCTCGAGCACGACGTCTACTACTTCGCCATCGACCTGGCCGAGCTCGACGAGATGACTCGCCGGCTGCGACTCGTCAGCCGAAACCGCCCGAATGTCGTGTCGTTCCGCGACACCGACCACCTGGCGTCGCCGGTCGCGGACGTGCGGGCCGGCATCCTCGACCACCTCCGCTCGGAAGGGCTCGATCCGGCCGGGTGGAGCGATCACCCTGGTCACGACCCTGCGGGTCCTCGGCTACGCGTTCAACCCCGCCAGCTTCTTCCTCTGCCGCGACGAACGGGGCACACTTCGGGTGGTGGTCGTTGAGGTGCACAACACGTACGGCGAACGGCACCAGTACACGCTACGGCGCGCCCGGGAGGACGGCCCGTTCGTGGCCTCGATGGACAAGGCGTTCTTCGTGTCGCCGTTCATCGAGATGGACGCGCGCTATACCGTCCACGTGCGGGACGAGGACGCCGGTCTGCGGATCGCCATCGCCGAGCGGCAGGGTGGGGAGCCGCTGCTCAGCACCAGCCTCGTCCTGCGGCGCGTCCGGTTGACCGATCGGAACCTGCTGCGGATGCTGCTGCGTCATCCGCTCGTCGGTCACAAGACGATCGCGATGATCCACTGGCATGCCCTCCGGCTGTGGCTGCACGGCGCCCGCTTCCTGCGGCACCGGGCCCCCGAGCCCGGAACGGGGACTGTCCGATGAGCCGGACGCTGGACCATCACCACGCCGAGGTCGCGCCGGATCGGCTCGTCGAACGCGCGGCCGAGCGGATCATGCTGGCCGCCGCGCGCCGGATCCGGGTCGGCCGTCTGGTGGTCGTGTCGCCCGACGGGCGGCGGCGCACGTTCGGCGATCCCTCGTCCGAGCAACGCCGGTGAGATGCACATCCACGATCGCTCGGCCATCCTGCGGATGCTGGTGGGTGGGGACACCGGCGCCGGCGAGGCCTACATGGACGGACTGTGGTCGAGCCCGGACCTGCCGGCGCTGCTGCGGGTGGCGGCCCTGAACCGCGAGGCATTGGCACTCGGCGGCGGTTGGTGGCGCCTACCGCTCCGGCTGCAGCGAACCCTGGCTCATCGGGCGCGGCGGAATACGCTCGGCGGGAGCCGGCGCAACATCGAGGCGCACTACGACCTCGGCAACGACTTCTACCGCCTGTTCCTCGACGAGACGATGACCTATTCGAGCGCGGTCTTCGCCACGCCGGATCAGTCGCTCGCCGAAGCGCAACACACGAAGTACGCGGTCATCGCCGCGCGTGCCGGGCTGCGCGGTGGCGAGCACGTGCTCGAGATCGGCACGGGCTGGGGCGGCTTCGCCCTGTATGCGGCCGGCGAGCTCGGTTGCCGGGTGACGACGATCACGATCTCGCCATCACAGCACCAGCTCGCCACCGAGCGCGTCGCGGCGGCCGGATTGGCGGATCGCGTGAGCGTCGAGCTGCGCGACTACCGCGAGATCGCCGGGACGTACGACGCGATCGTCTCGATCGAGATGCTGGAGGCGGTCGGGGCGGCCTACTTCTCGACCTTCTTCGAAGCCTGCGATCGCGCGCTCGTCAGCGGCGGTCGGATGAGCCTCCAGACCATCGCCTTTCCGGACGTCGCGTACGAGCCGCAGCGGCGCGGCGCGAACTGGATCCAGACCTACATCTTCCCGGGGGGTCTGCTCCCGTCGCTGGCGGTCATCGAGCGCTCGCTCCACCGGACCAACCTGCTGATCCGCGGCGTGGACGACATCGCGCCGCACTACGTACGAACGCTCCAGGCCTGGCGTGCGACGTTCCTCGGCCGGATCGAGGCCGTTCGAGCGCTGGGGTTCGACGAGCGGTTCATCCGGATGTGGGACTACTACCTCGCGATCAGCGAGGCCGGCTTCGCGACCGGACTCACCCAGGACCTCCAGATCGTCCTCGAGAAACGTCGTGGGCTCGGCTGACGGCGACCCGGTTGTGACGCCTCAGCGATTCCCCATCCGGATCGGCCGCCGCTCGCAGCTCGTGCTGCTCCTGTTCGGCGCCAGGCCGGCCAACGCCTACGTCGACCTTGGCGACGACGAGCTCGATGCTCATTTCGGCTTCTTCCGCCTCCGGACACCGACGAGCAACCTCGCCTCGTGGCGGATCGAAGGCCCGTGGCGATGGATCACCGCGATCGGCGTCCGCTTCAGCGTCCGCGACCACGACCTGACGTTCGGCGGCACGAATCGGGGAGGCGTTCGGGTCGACTTCAAGGAACCTGTCCGAATGGCGGGCGTCCGCGTCCCGGCTCTCTACCTGACGGTCGATGACCTCGAGGGCTTTGCCGCCGCCCTGACCAAGCGCGGGCTCCCCGGCACCGACGCGAGAAGGCTGCCGCGCCTGCCGCCACCGGCCAGACCAGACGCAGGCCAGGACGATACCCTGGCGCACGCAGCCTGACCGAGACCCTCAGGGGATCATTTCGTGACGCGTGCATCGTCGCCCGATCTGACGCCGGCCGTCGTCTACCAACCATAGGAGTACCAGGCGGCATGGCGATCACCACACGAGCCGACGGCGACGCGATGGATCGTTCGGGGCGCGGTCGCTGGATCGGCCTCGCGATGCTGAGCATCGGCGTCGCGATGATCATCGTCGACGTCACGATCGTGAACGTCGCGATCCCCTCGATCATCCGCGACCTGAACCTCGACTCGACGCAGGCCGAGTGGATCAACACGATCTACGCCCTGGTCTTCGCGGCCTTGCTCATCACCCTGGGCCGGCTCGGGGACGTCCTCGGGCGCCGCCGGATATACCTGACCGGCCTCCTCGTGTTCATCGGCGCGTCGATGCTCGCCGGCCTGTCGCCGGGCGGTGGCGTCCTGATCCTCGCCAGGATGCTCCAGGGCGTCGGCGGCGCGATGATCCTGCCGTCGACCCAGGCGATCCTCAACGCGAACTTCCAGGGCCGCGATCGTGCGATCGCCTTCGGCATCTGGGGGTCCGTGATCGGCGGCATGGCGGCGGTCGGACCGCTTCTCGGCGGGTTCCTGACCACCTATCTGTCGTGGCGATGGGCCTTCTTCATCAACCTGCCCATCGGGTTGCTCGCGGTGTGGGGGACCCTGCGGTACATCGGCGAGTCGAAGGACCCGGAGGCGCGACGCGGCTTCGACCTCCCGGGGTTCGCCCTGATCACGGTCGGGCTCGGGGCGGTCATCTATGGGCTCATCGAGGGCCGCCGATACGGATGGTGGACGCCGAACCCGCGACACCCGTTCGAGATCGCCGGCTGGACCTGGCCGTTCACGCAGATCTCGGTGATCCCGTTCATCCTCGCGTTCGGGGTCCTCGCGCTCGTCATCTTCGCGATCGTCGAGACGCGTCGGCGCAACGCCGGCATGTTCTTCCTGTTCGACTTCACGCTGTGGCGCTACCGGGGGTTCCGCTACGGCAACCTTGCGGGCACGATCGTTTCGCTCGGCGAATTCGGGCTGCTTTTCGCGTTGCCGCTGTTCCTCCAGGGCGTCCTCGGCTACACGGCCTTCGAGACCGGCCTCGTGTTCCTCTCCCTCGCGATCGGGGCGTTCGTCGCCGCACCCCTCGCGGCGACGTTCGCACGTCGCTACGGGCCTCGGTGGGTCGTGACGGCCGGCATGCTGCTCGAGGCCGTCGGGATCCTGGCGGTCACGCTACTCATCTCGACGACGCTCGACGGGTTGATGCTCGTCATCCCGCTCTTCGTGTACGGCATCGGCGTCGGCTTCGCGACGGCGCAGTTGACGAGCATCGTGCTCTCGGACGTCCCCATCGAGCGATCCGGGATCGCATCTGGCGCGAATTCGACGCTGCGCCAGGTCGGGTCGGCGCTCGGGATCGCGATCCTCGGGACGGTGCTCTTCAGCGTGCTGGTGAACCAGTCGAGCGATCAGTTCGCGTCGGTCCCGCCGCCGGCGGATCTGCCGCCGGCCGTCGCGACGCAGATCGGCGACCTCGTGGCGACGGCGCTCGACGAGTCGGCCGGACAGGTCATCGGGCCGCTGCGCGACGATCCAGGCCACGGTGACCGCGTACGTCGACCTGCCTCCTGCGGTGTCCGGCTTCCTGGCCAGTCCGGTAGCGAAGAGCGCGCTGGCGCCGTACGTGGCGATCGCGGAGCAGTCCTTCGTGGACGCGACGAAAGCCGCAGGGTTCGTGGCAACCGGGTTCGTCATCCTTGGCGTGATCTTCTCGCTGCTCCTGCCCCAGACGAAGCAAAGGACGACCGGGCAACGGGACGTGGAGCCGGCGGGCGCCGCCACAGCCGGATCCGCCTGATTCAGGACCGTTTGACATCAGTCCCTCACGACGGCTCTCCGATCGGAACGACAACTCAGGCGGCGCGGCGCAGGGCTTGCGTCAGCCAGTCCGGGATCGCGATGCGTGGTGTGGGAACCGGCGGTTCAAGTCCTCTCGCCCCGACCAAGCCTGCCTCGTCGTTGCTCTTCCGAGTAGCCGCTCTATTCCGCAGTGACGAAGCCCACGATCGCGTCGACAAGGCCATCGGCAAGCGCGTGGTCGTCGTCGGCGTAGCCAGCGACCATCTCGCTTTGGCTGATCATCGACGGCGCCCGGATCTCCGTCTTGTAAACATGATTGGCGTCAGTGACCGTCACCCGCGTCTTGTCCCCGGCGTCGCTCGCCAACGTCGCGAAGATCCTGTCCGCATCGGACCCGGGCACCTGGGCGTCGTTGGCGGCCGAGACCACGAGCGCGCGACCGCGATACGCGGGCAGCGCCGCGAGAGGCTCCGCGAAGATCAATTCGCGCGCCACCTTCTGTTGCAGCGGGTCGTGCGTCACTTGCCACAATCCAGCGGCCTCGGGAAGCGCGGAGAGATCAGGCGCCGACGCGTCCGGCCTCAGCATCGCCGCGCGGAAGTCCGCGAGCGCTTTGTCGACCGCCGCCGCGTCGGTCCCCGCTTTGATCCGGATGGCACGGATCTGTTCGATCGCCGTGTCAAGGAGCGAGCACGAAGGCCCGGACAGGCTGATGAGGCCGCCGAAGCGCGGGTCCGCCTGCTTGGCGATGGCCGCCGACGAGGCGTGGATCGACCCTTCGCTGTGGCCGAGGAGAAAGATCGGGCCGCACCGCTCCCGACTCGCGAGCTCGTCGAACGCGGCCGTGGCCTCGTCGACGTAATGGGCCAGCGATAGCACCTCGAGCATCTTCAGGTCGGCCGGCGCATTGCTCTTCGGCATGTTGACGCCGGAGCCGACCTTGTCGAAGCGTATCGATCCGACACCGCGCGCCTGCAACGCGAGCGCGAGCTGCGCGCCGCTGCCGTTCTTGCCGGGCAGGAGCGGCGACGTCCAGTCGCGGTCGGTGGGTCCGCTTCCCGCGAAGAACACGACGCACGGCGCGGTCCCGTCGCTCGTCGGCAAGGAAAGTGTCGATGGCAGCGTGTAGCCGGGCTTGCTGATGACCAAGTCCTCATTCAATGCGGCGTACTTCATGGCTGGTCCCGCGAGAGGATGCGGACGAGCAGCGACACGAGCAGCATGCTGACGACCTTACCGCACGCTGCGCCCCTGACATCACTCACGCCGTGGGCCGGCCGCCCACTGTGACTGCGCCGAGTCGGACCGGCGTCCCGGCCCGGAGGGAGTTGGGGATCTCGGCGATCGCGTCGACGTCGTGCACTAGCGCGCGAAGGATGTCGGTGCTCGCGTCGCCGGCGATCTCCACGGTGTAACCGACCGGGGTCGAGACCTGGGGGTCGCCGGTGAAGTCGCCTTCGACCACGACGCGGACGGATTTGAGCTCGATGCCGCGTGACTGTGCCTCCCGGAAGAGGTCGTTCGAGACACAGCCGGCGATGGCGAGGTACAGGAGCTGCCCTCCGTTGAAGCCGAGTCCGCCGCCGCCCGCTCCATGTGGCCGGTCGACCACGAGCGTGTATGGGCCGGCGCTTCCGACAGCGGTGACGCGCCCGGTGACATTACGGGTCTCGACGGTCAGCATCCCCTCACTCCATGGGCGGCGGGACCACGTTGGGACGACGCGCCCAACCGTTCCGCTGCCGACGATGGTGCCGGTCGGGATGATGTCCAGCAAGAGACAACTGTGCACGACCCTGCCAATCGAGGTGCTGGCTCATCCGACAGATGGAGCACCCGGAGCGCTCAGTGACCTGGCCGCTGCTCCCCGGGCTGGCCAAGGGCATCGGGCTCGGGCAACCGCGGAGCGAGGACCCACACAAGCTGCGCGGTCGTCGTCGCGCCCACCTTCGATCGGAAGGTCGTTGGTGGCGGGGCTATCCCTCTCGCCCCGACCACAACCCGAGACTCGTCCAGCGGCGGTCGGCTTTCGGTTCTGCGGCCAGAGACAGCCCGGACTATCCGCACCTCCCGGCTGGGGTTTCAGTCCAAGCGGCTCTGTTGGCAAGGATGGCCCGAGGACTATGGTCAACGGAACTCCGCGAGACGAGTACCCGCGACTCCAGTTCGGTCGCCGGGAGCCGTGGCGAGTCACTCGCGAGACCAGACCCACGTGCTGAGGACCTCGAGATGACCCGCCCGTTGATGCTCATCGTCCTTGTCTCGCTCCTGTCCGCCGCCTGTGCCTCGAGCACTCCGACCCCCTCGCCTGCCCAGATAGCATCACCTTCCCCCTCCGCTGTCCCAGCGAGCGCACCCGCCTCGGCCTCGGCAAGCGGCGCCGACCCCGCGTCGATCGGCACGGTATTCATCGAAGCCCTATCCCGGGGCGACTGGGCGGGAGCGCAGGCCATGGAGGACCCAGTCATGGTCGCCGCGGCGCCTGCAGCGCAGCTCCAGCAGATCGCACAGCAGTTGGCGGCCCAATACGGCGCATTCACCTCGATCGGGACCGTGACGACCACCGGGGATGCGACCGGCACGACGGCGGCCATCCCGGTGACCTTTGCGAACGCCACGGTGACCCTCAACGTCAGCGTGAACGTGCCGGGCAGGTCATCGGGCTCGGCGTTGGCACGGTCGTGACGGCCTCGGCCCCGCCCGCTTCGTACGTGACGGCGGGTTCGTTCATCGAGACGGACGTCACGGTCGGGTCCGCCCCCTGGGCGCTGCCTGGGACCCTGACCGTGCCGAACGGTGCGGGCCCGTTCCCGGCCGTCGTGCTTGTCCATGGTTCCGGGCCCAACGACCGTGACGAGACGTTCGGCCCGAACAAGCCGTTCCGCGACCTCGCCTGGGGACTTGCGTCTCTATGAAGGGGCCCCGTCTGTCAAGTCGGCGACCGGGCGACAGGTCGGATGATTCGTCTCATGTCTCTATGGGCCTCCTCGAGGGAGGACTCGGTGGGATGGGAGACGGCGGCGGCCCAAGTCGAATGAGGGTCCTCAAGGGACCAGACGCAAGGCGGGGCCTGCCGCCCGGAACGGCTCCTGGCGCGTGAGCATGTGCCAGATCACGGTGGCGAGCTCGCGGGCGAGCTCGACGCGGGCGATCCGGCTGCCTCGCTGCTTGCCGAGCCGGCGCTTGGTGTGGTCGTACTTGCCGGCGAACCGCTCGTGACGCGCGGCGTGCATGGTGGCCTCGATGAGCGCCCAGCGGAGGTACTTCGGGCCGGCCTTGGTCAGCCGGCCACGACGGTCGGTCTCGCCCGACTGGTACACCCGCGGGCACAACCCGGTATAGCCGGCCAGCCGCTTGGGGCTGGCGAACCGGCCGATGTCGCCGATCTCCGAGGCGATCGTGTAGGCCAGCGTCGGGCCGATGCCGGGCACCGTGACGAGCAGCGGCACGTACGGATGGTCGGCGCCCATCGCCCGCAGCTCGGCCTCGCAGCCCGCGATCCGGCGATCGAGGTCGTCGACCAGCTCGAGGCTGCGGGTGAGCGTCGTGACCCAGGGGTCCGGGAGCTCGAGCCGGGCCAGGAGCTCCCGTCCCGCGACGCCGAACAGGTCGGTCAGCGGGACCGGCTGACCGAACGTCGCGAGGGTCGAGTGGATCCGGTTCTTGAGCGCCGTCCGGTGCTTGACCAAGTGGAGCCGGAAGCGTGCCCGCTCGCGCTCGGCGCGGACGGTCGGGTCGGGCAGCCAGATCGCCGGCACGAGGTCGCGCCGGGCGAGTTCGGCGAGCACCCGGGCATCGATCTGGTCGGTCTTGGCCGCCAGCGGGGCGAGCGCCCGGGCCCGTGCCGCGTCGGCCAGCTCGACGTCCCAGCCGCCGAGCTCGAGCTCGTCGTGGACGAAGCGGCCGCCGGTCATCGACTCGACGACCGCGGTCACCTGGTCGCCGTACAGCGCGACCGGGCCGACGAGCCCACGGAGCCCAGCGCGGGTGGGCGGCACCCAGGTGGTCGTCACGGTCTCGCCCGACTCGTTGAGCACATGGACGTTCAGCCTCTGGCGCGATAGATCCAATCCGGCGTACAACATGCATGGGCCTCCTGGTTGGTCTTGGTTCCGATGAGAACCCACTATGCCGCCAGGGGCCCGCTTCATGGCAGTCGAATGGGATCGCCGTGCTCCGCTACGACAAGCGAACGCTCGTCTACGGAGCGTCGATGGCTTCCGACGCGACCATCACCGTGCGCCAGGAGACGACCGACGACGCGGTTTCCGCCATCGCGCTGCTCCGCAAGACCCCGAAGGTCGACCCGGCCCATGTGTTCGTCGTCGGAACACAGCCTGGGCGCGTATCTTGCACCGCGGATCGCGGCGCAGGCGGAGGGGGAGCTGGCCGGCGTCGTGATGCTCGAGACGCCCAGCACGCCAGTGGTGCAGCTCATCCTGCGGCAGGCGCAATACCTCGTCTCGCTGCAGGAGAGCCCGACCCCGCAGGACGAGGAGCAGCTGGCGACTCTCAAGGCGCAGGTCGCGCTTGCCGAGTCGCCCGACCTCTCGCCGTCGACGCCGGCCTCCAGTCTGCCCCTTGGTGTCCCAGCGTCGTACTGGCTTGACCTGCGCACATACGCGCCGCTGTCGGTGGCCGCCGCCCTGCCCCTTCCGATGTACTTCGTGCAGGGCGGCCGCGACTACCAAGTCCCGCCTTCGGAGCTGCCGGCCTGGGAGAAGGCGCTGTCGGGGCATCCGAAGGTGACCTCGAGGACATACCCAGCGGTCAACCACCTGCTGATCGACGGGGTCGGACCTGCTTCGTCAGCCGAGTACAGCGTGCCGGGCCACGTCGACGCACAGCTCGTGGCCGATCTGGCGGCGTGGATCAAGGACTGATCCGTCCGCACGACCGGCGCCTTGCTCCTTCGCTGCCTGGCCGAACGGAGAGATTGCGGCTGACGCCGTCACCCGCGCCAGAGCAGCTCGACCACAAACCCAACGCCCATGTCCAGCAACAGACCTAGCTTCGCCCCGGGCCACCACACCCGCGACACCATCGTCAAGAACAGAAGGCTCGTGCAATTCGTCGGATTGCCGATCGCGAACGCCCGTCTTGGCCGTCAACCCCATCGGATTCGCGGCCTCTACCACGGAATCAGAGGCGTCCGAAGACCAGCCCGGCGACAAGCAGTACCGCGATCGAGTTCAGACTGCAGTGGACGACCATCCCGAGATAGACGTTCTGTTTCCAGCGGACCGCGTAGACCGTCGGGGTGAAGCCGAGGATACGGGCGACGAGCTGCCACGGCGACCAGAAGTGGTAGAGCGAGAAGAGGCTGACGTTGACCAGCGGCGCCCAGCGGCCCATCCACTCCATCCGTGGCAGCAGGTAGCCCCGGAAGTAGAACTCCTCGACGATCGGACCGACGAACCCGTTGATGGCGAAGAACGCCACGAGCGTCACGACCCACACCGTGCTCGAGTAGTCACCGACATGGTCCATCGAAATCGGGGTCACGAACCACGCCGGCAGCCAGCCGAAGAGGCCCGCGATGAGCTGCGGTTCGATGGCCTGATGGAGACCGAAGCCGATGAACGCCGCCACGATCAGGGTGGGCACCAGCCAGAGCCAGGTCCGCGCCGGCATTGGCTGGCGATAAGTGATCACGCTGAGGCGTGAGCTGGACCCTCGGCCGGCCCGGAGGACGACGCCGACCTCGAACGGGACCAACACGCCCATGATCGACACGAGCAACGCGACGATCGGCGGGAACCCGGCCGCCTCGACGACCGGCGCCAGCAGGACGAAAGCAAGCGTCATCAGCGCACCCGGCACCAGGAACAGTGCCAGCAGCTTGGTCAACGGCAACTGATACGGGAGAGCTGCCAGCGCCTTGTCTTCTGCCGATCGCCGATGCTCCGCATCGACTGGAGCGTGGACGGTGTCGATCGCGTCGAGGGACCCGTTCATGACCGATCATCCGATCGGCGGAGGCCGCCCAGGGCCACGACGACGATCGCGATCGCCGCAGCGAGGAGGTTTCGAACCACCCATGACGTATCTGGATCGATCCCGGCCATGGCCGGTGCCACGCCGTTGAGACCGGCATGGAACAGGGCCGTCATCAGGACACTTCCACCAGTCCCGATGAAGATCCACGTCAACAGGATCGAATACGAGAGGATGCTCACGACCATCGGCCATAGCGCTAGGTCCTCATACCACTGGCCCGGCAGGAACAGCACGACGTGCATCAGGCTCCAGGGGATCGCCAGCAGCAGCGCCGCACGCAGCGGCGACATCGCTGACATCAGTCTCGGCAGCGCGAAGCCGCGCCAGGCCAGCTCCTCGGTGAAGGCCGGGAGCAGGACCACGAGCGGGATGATCAGCACCGCCGGGAACAAGGTGTCGAATAGGCGGTCGGTCGGCTCTCCCAGGGCGACTGCGGTGGCCACCGTTCCGAGCGACCAGAGCACGGGGATGGCAAGGACGAGGTACCAGCGGCGGTCGGCCGGACGGATCGTGAGTGAATGCAGGAGACGGCGCAGGGCACCGTGACCTTCTCGCCACGCGAGCGCGAGGGCGATGAGCGCGGGTCCCATGGCGAGGATGAATGGGACGAGTGCCGGCGGCGTGCCGGCCGCGACCGCGCCGATCGCCAGGGCAAGACTGAGCCCGACGAACCAGGCAGCACTCAGCACCTGCTGGCGGCTGGATCGCTCGAGCGGCACGACTCGCGAGTCATTCGCGGACTGGGTTCGCGTAGTAGCGCCTGAAACGGTCATGGCCCATGCCTCCCGTACCCGTTAGGACTCTTCGAGCGGTCTGATAGCGCAGGATCGGGCGATCGAGGGCTAGAACTCCTGGCGGTCGAAGACGAGCTTCGCCCCGATGGCGAGGACGGCCATCGACGCGACCCAACCGGCCGCGGTCAGTGGTGACGCAGGTCCGCCCGTCGCGACAGCGACGGCCCAGACGCCGATGGACGTGGGTGAGACTTCGTTCACGATCGGCAGCATCGCCCCGATACCCGACGGCAGGAACATGACGAGGAAGCCGATGCCGGCGATGCCGGCGGTCGCCTTCATGCCACTCCCCAACGCGATCATCAGGCCGATGTAGAACGCCGGGACCGTCACGTACAGGAGCGCGAACAGGCTGACGGTCCCGAGATCGGGCACGCTCCCGTAGGCGACGGTCGCGACGATCGTCGAGACGACGAGTGGCGCAACGACCCCGACGAGGCCATAGACGAGCACGGCCGCGGTCCACTTGGCGGCGAGGATGCTGCTCGGCGCGACAGGATTGGTCAGGTTCCAGCCGAGCGTTCCCCGGTCACGCTCGGTCGAGACGAGTCCCATGGTGGCCAGCACGGCGACGATCGCGAAGGTCAGGCCGCTCCAGGCCATCAGGACATTGACCGTCGGATCCATCGACAGGGCAGCGGCGCCCGGCGAATCCTTCGGGACGAGGAACGGGATAATCGTCACCAGGACCGCCGCCGCGACGGATACGATGCCGACGACGAGGGCGCGTCGGCCACGGGTCCAGTCCTGGACCTCCTTGCGGAAGACCGTCCCGAAGCCAAGGAGGATGCCGCCACTGCTGTGCGTCGCGGAGGTAACGAGAGTGTCGGACTGAACGGTCATGCCGCTGCCTCCTTCTGGTCGATCAGGCGCAGGAAGACGGTCTCGAGATCGAGTGTCTCCTCGGAGTTGCTGATGAGGGTCAGGCCGGCATCCACGGCGAACCGCGTGATCTCGCCCTGGACCTTGGTCGAAGCTCGGTCGTCGGTCGTGACGTCGTAGGACCACAGGTCACCCTCGCGGGAGGCAACGGTCACGGTGGCGACTCCGGCGAGTTCGCGCAGCGCGTCCCCGGTCGCGGGCGACGCTCCGCCGAGGACGACCCGGAGCATGTTCCTGGTGAACGATCCGAGAAGGACGTGCGTGGGGGCCGCCTTGACGAGGCGCCCATGATCCAGGATCGCGACGTGATCGCTGACCCGCTGGACGTCGTCGAGGATGTGGGTCGAATAGAAGACGGTCGTCTCACCCTTGAGCTCCTGCATGAGCTCGAGGACGTCCTTGCGTCCGATCGGGTCAAGCGCCGAGACAGGCTCGTCGAGGAGGATGACTGCCGGGCGGCCGACCAGGGCCTGCGCGATGCCGAGTCGCTGGCGCATCCCCCCGGAGTAGGTGCTGGTCCGCCGCTCGCCAGCGTCGGCGAGGCCGACACGCTCGAGGAGCCTCGAGATCGGCTGCTCGCGGTCGGCGTCGGCCCCCCGAAACCGGGCGACGTAACGGAGCGTTTCTCGACCGGTCATCCAGCCGTAGAAACGGGGATCCTGGGCGAGGTAGCCGAGGTGGCGACGATGTGTTCCGGCGGGGGACACCCTGACGCCGTTGACGGTCGCCCCGCCCGCCGTCGCCCGAGCGAGGCCCGCGATCACCTTCATGGCTGTCGTCTTGCCGGCACCGTTCGGCCCGAGGAACCCGTAGACCGTGCCGGTGGGCACATCGAGCGTCAGGTCGGTCAGGGCCTGGACGCCCTTGTAGTGCTTCGTAAGACCATCCATCGAGATCGCGTTCGTCATCGGGAATCCTCCTGCTCGGTCCAGGGCGTCTGATCGCGTCTCAAGGTTCGGCTCGGTCGAGGGTCCTGCCATCGGGGCGACCCCGCGGCGGAGGTAGGGTCAACCCTCCTCGGCACCAAGCGGGACCGTTGGCATGCGGCCATCGGGACATCGCGGACGTCATGGCCTGCTCCTCGGCGCGACGGTGCGGGCTCCGGCGAGGATCACGGCATATAGCCCGGCGAGGGCAAGGCCCCCCAGCGCGCCCGTCAGCTTCGGCTCCGCGGGGCCCCCATCGAGCGCGGCCACGATGACGACGCCGATGCCGATGAGGATTTCGCCGATGGCGGCTGTACCAGCCAGTACTCGGCTCCAGCGCGCTTGTCGAGCCAGGACGACCCCGGCCAGTATCTGGAACGTGCCGAACAGCACGAGCGCGACACCGATCGGCCGGCCCGCGGTGACGAGCAGATCTCGCGCCCAGGGGCTCGCGTCCCCTGGGGCGCTTGCGACCCCGAGTGGACCGGGCCGCACGCCAACGAGCCACGCCAACGCGAACACGACGAAGACCGTGCCCAGGATGATCAGCAGGCTCGCCGCCAGCCGGCGCCCGGGACGGCGCCGCGCGGCCCGCTCCGACCGGATGGTGATCAGCATCAGGCTGCCCCCCAAAGCCGCGCGGCATGCTCTGGCCCGGCCAAGGCGTCGACGTCCCACGAGGTCGTGTTGCCGACGATGGCGAGACCCTCGCCAAGATCCGGATAGATGCGGGCCTGGTTCAGGAAACCGCCTCCGCCCCCGTAGTGAAAGGCAGAGCGGTCGCCCCCCAGGTCGCCGAGGTGCCAGCCCAGCCCGGCGCTGCCGGCGTGCCTCGAGCGCCGGGCGGGCTCGACCGGCCGTCCGTCGCGGCCGCGAACCGGCGCCAGCATCTCGCGAACGGAGCGCTCGTCGAGGATCCGCTGTCCATCGAGCGAGCCGTGCCCCAGGTGCGCGGCCAGGAAGCGGGCGACATCCGTGGCCGACCCCACCAGGCCGCCGTAGGGGGCGCCGTCGACGAGAAACGGTCGGAACTCGAGATACGGCCCCGCCCGGCGGGCGACAAAGCGTCGGAAGACGACGCGGCCGAGCAGGCCGGTCGCGCTGCCGGCCCGTTCGTGGCCGCGACCGACGTCATCAACGGTGTCAGGCGGGAAGGCGAATGCCGTCCTGGTCATGCCGAGCGGTCGCAGGATGCCATCGCTGACAAAGTCTTCGTAGCTGGATCCCGACGCACGCTCGATGAGACAGCCAAGGAGCAGGTAACCGAGGCTCGAATATGACGAGCGAGTCCCGGGCGCGAAGCGCAGGTGGCCGTGACGCGCCATAAGACGACGCGTCAGTTCGGCCAGCCCCGGCCCGGGCTCCTCGTTGAGATGGATCCAGAAGATGGGCGCCGGATCTGGCAGCCCGGATGAGTGGCTCAGGAGTTGACGGACCGTCACGGTCTGCTCCGCTCCGTCGCCGAACGGGAAATCAGGGAGATAGGCGCCGATGGATCGGTCGAGCTCGACATGGCCCGTTTCCCGGAGCTGCATGACCGCGGTGGCGGTCACGAGCTTGGAGATCGAGTACAGGTTCCCGATGGTGTCCGGTGTCATCGCGGCCGGTCGGTCGAATTGGGCGTCACCCGCCGCCTGGCCGGACAGCGACCCGTCCGGCCGCACCCGTACGACGCTGGCTCCGGGCACACCGCGTGGAAGGGGAAGTCCGTGCGGGATCGTCTGCGACTGGCATGCAAGGAGACTGGGTCCCGAGGAGCCCAGGGGCATCGGGGTGGCCTCTCGTCCGTGATAGGGTCATCCCTGAAACGCGCGGCACACCAGCGAGGCCGATCGCCGAGGCCTGCGGATAGGGCTAGCCCCGTAGAACCTCGCTGGCGTGCGTGGCACGATCCGAGGGATGAGGGGCCGTCGTGTGGTGATCGTCGACGATCACGCCGTCTTCCGGGCGCAGGCCAGGTCGGTTCTCGAGCGATCGGGATTCGAGGTCGTCGGCGAGGCCGGAGACGTCCGGTCGGGGATCGAGTCGGTAGACCACCACTCACCCGACGTCGTCCTGCTCGACATCCAGCTGCCGGATGGCGATGGGTTCGCCGCGGCGCGACAGATGGCGCAGGGGGACGCGTCGCCCGCGATCGTGCTGATCTCGTCACGCGATCGCGCGGTGTACGCCGCGGCGCTCGCCGAGTCGCCAGCCATCGGCTTCATCGGAAAGGGCGAGCTGTCCGGCGCCGCGCTCGAGGCGCTCATCACCGCGAGCACGGCACTCGGGGAACATCGATGACGGCCACGGCCACGGCCGCGGCAGTCGGCGCCGGCCGCGGGGTCGCCCCGGGCTCAGGCTTCGATGTGGTCAGCCGCACGGCGGTTCGGCTCGGACCGATCGTCGCCGGGTCTGATCTGCGCCGTGTGCTCGCGGTCGGCGCGGCGGTCGCTGCGGCCATCCTGGTGCTCGCGGTGCCGGCCAACCTCGCGGCTTCACCGGAGCCCATTCGACTCGCGTCCGTGGCGATCGGCGTCCTCTTCGTGGGAGCCGGGATCATCGGCGCGACGTACCGCCCGGACAGCCCCGTCGGTCCGCTCCTCGTCGTCGTCGGGTTCCTGTATCTCGTGGGTCGTCTCCAAGGTGCCGATCCGCCGGGCGCATGGCTCATCGCCAACCTCGCCAACTCCGGATGGCAGGTCATCGTGTTCTACGTCTACTTCTCGTTCCCGGTCGGCCGCCTGCGGACCGGGATGGACGTCTTCCTCGTCTGGGCAGGCCTCCTCTACACGACGAGCAATAACCTGTTCGTGCTCATCACCACGCCGACCCGTCCGGCCCCCGGGCTCTCGCCCGCCAACCCATTCTTCGTCGACCTCGACCCCGGACTCGCGACATGGGTGCGGCAGGTGCTGCTATTCACAGGCTACGCCCTCATCATCGGTGGCCTGGCCTGGCTGTCACGCCGTTGGCTTCGATCGTCCGGTCCGATGCGACGCGCCCTGACGCCCGTCTACTTCGCCGCATTCGTGACGAGCTTCGTGTCGCTGTTCCTTCGGCTGATCCTCGGGGTCGTGTCGCCGACCACGAACACCAGTCAACTGCTTTCGGTCGCCCTGTTGCTCGCCTTCGCCCTCGTCCCGCTCGCGTTCTTGCTTGGGCTCCTGGGGGCGCGCATGGCCCGTAGCGCGATCGCCGAGCTCGTCGTGGAGCTTGGCGACTTGCCAGAGGCTGGACGGCTGCGCGATTTGCTGTCCAAGGCTCTTGGTGACCCGGGCCTGCGCCTCCTCCGATGGGTGCCTGAGCGGCGCTGCTACGTGGATCCCGACGGACACGAGAGACCGCTGCCCGTGAGCGATTCCGAGCAAGCGGTCACGGTGCTCGAACGAGACGGCAGCCCGATGATGGCGATCGTCCATGATCCATCTCTGCTCGATGATCCCGGGCTCGTTCCGGCCGTCGCCACAGCCGTCCGACTGACGATCGATAACCAGCGTCTCACCGACGAGGTGGTGAGCCGGCTCGAGGAGGTTCGGGCGTCGAGGGCAAGGATCGTGGACGCGAGCGATGCGGCGCGGCGACAGGTCGAGCGCGACCTCCACGACGGTGCCCAACAACGTCTCTTGGCGATCTCCCTGGCCTTGCGGATGACCCGCGATCAGCTGACGTCCGAGGTGGCCGCCGAGCTCGGGCCACGGCTCGATGAGCTGACCGCCCAGCTCAGCACAGCGCTCGCCGAGCTCCGCGAGCTGGCACATGGCATCCACCCGGCGATCCTGACGGAGTCGGGGTTGGCCGCCGCCCTCCGGTCGATCGCGACTGCCAGTCCGATCCCCGTCGATGTCGACGTCGACCTGCCGGCCGAACGACCCTCGCCGGCGACCGAGTCTGCTGCCTACTTCGTCGCGGCAGAGGGTCTCGCCAATGCGATCAAGTACGCGGGGGCGTCGCGCATCCGCATCTCGGCGATCGTCCGCGACGACCGGCTCCTCGTGGAGGTTGCCGATGACGGGTGCGGGGGGGCCGCGATCGACGGCTCAGGCATCGCGGGGCTTCGCGATCGCGTCGTGGCGATCGACGGCAGGCTCGATGTGACCAGCCCGCGACATGGCGGGACCGCGCTGCGGGCGGACCTACCGTGCGCGTGATCCTGGCCGACGACTCGATCCTTGTGCGGGCCGGGATCGCGCGGCTGTTGACTGACCGCGGCCTCGAGGTGGTCGGGGAGGTCGGCACCGCGCGCGATCTCCTTGACGCGGTGCGTCGGCTCGAGCCCGACGTGGTCGTCGTCGACATCCGGATGCCGCCATCGTTCACCGATGAGGGCTTGCAGGCCGCTCGGACCATCGGATCCGAGTTCGCGGGTCGGGTCGGCGTCCTCATCCTGTCGCAGCACCTGGAGCCCGCCTTCGCCACCGAACTCCTGTCATCCGGGGGGTCGGGGATCGGCTATCTGCTCAAGGATCGCATCCTCGATCTCGACGACTTCGCGGACGCGGTCCGACGCGTCGGGCAGGGCGGGTCGGCGCTCGATGCGTCTGTCGTCGCTCAGCTGCTGGGGGCTCATCGGGCGAAGTCGCCCATCGACGATCTGACCGAGCGCGAACGCGAGGTCCTTGCCCTCATGGCGGAGGGACGGTCGAACCAGGGGATCGCCGGGCGCATGTTCCTGAGCCCGAAGACCGTCGAGGCCAACATCGGAAGCATCTTTTCCAAGCTCGGGCTACTCCCGGCCACCGACGACCACCGTCGTGTCTTGGCGGTTGTCACCTATCTGCAGGCGGGAGCCTGAGTTTGGCCCTCGGCATCCACCGCGTCTAGGGGCTGTTCGACATCGACGAGGCGGGGTGGGGCGAAGTTCGTCTCGGACCCCGAGATCCCGGCGTTTCTCAAGGAAGATGGAGCCCTCGGCAAGCCCGAGGCCGCGCTGCTGCTTGGCTTCTACCGGGCGTGAGGCGGTGCGCGCATGTCCTAGACACAGAAATGGTCAGAGTTGCGTTCTCCTGAGGCTCGCAAGTTCGACCGTCGTCCGGCATGTCGCCGGGCTCGTCAGCGCCGCCCGCGCAGCCGCCGCATGCCAAGCCGAGCGCGCTCTCGACGATCGACGGTTCGGCAGTCGTCGCAACGTCGCTGAGTCGGCGACCGACGCTTGACGAGCGACTGGCACCCTGTGCACTCGACAAATGACCCGGCGAGCCACTCGCGCGAGCGCCTGGGGCTTGGGATTGCGATCGATGCCGCAACGCCGGTCCCCAGTGGATCAGTACACGGCCGGCTCCCGCCCGCCGGAGCCACTCTCACGCTCGATCTGGTCAGTCTTGGTCCACTCTTCGCCACCCAAATCGGCGCTCGCGTGACTCTCAGGGTGCTCTCAGTCGCGATTGCTCGCACAGCTCGCGAGCCACGAGGGCGGGGTGCCGGCGTGAATGAGCGAAAGGGGCTGGAGTCGGTCGTGCTTCGCGACACGCGCGACGCGGGGGGCACGCGCCATCTCGGGGCCGCGTGGCGACCGGGCGGGGCCATCGTCATCGAGGGCCAGGACCTGGGTCCAGGTGTCGAGCGGGCGTTCGGTCCCGGCATCACCGAGTACGAGTGGGCCTGGTCCATCGGACCCGAGGCGATGCCGGCGATGATCGCTGCGCTCGGCGGCGTCGAAGGCGAGGACCCGCTCCTGCTCCTCCAGGCGTGGCACGACGCGAACGGGGGCACGGACCCGGGCATCCACCTGCGCGAAGCCGGCGTCCCGGTCGAGTTCTGGAGCCGGGTGGGGGACTGACGAGGATCAGCCGCGCTACAGAGCGTGAGCGGGAGACGGCCTTCGAACCCGAGGTGCTGAGGACTCACTGGCCGTGATCGCGAACCAGATGCGTCGAGCGTCTGCAGTTGCTGCGTCGATGGCAGGCCACGTCGGATCTCCGGAAACTGCGGTAGCATTGCCAAACCGCCACGGCGTGGCGGCCCCATCCAGAGCGGGCGAGAGATCTGGCTCCGTGACCCCGCAGCAACCGGTCGGCCCCCTCAGCCGGCACGGTGCTCCCGCCAGCGCGATGGAGACGAGGCATGTCCCGTTCGAGTCCCATGTCGTGGTGCGTCCGTCGACGCCCGCCCGGCGCGCCGGCTCTGCCGTCCCCGAGCTCGATGCGATGGTCCGCGCGGTCGAGCACGCCCTGTTCCGTCTCAGGCTCGCGAGGCGCGCCGCCGACGGGGTCGTCGGCCAGACCTTCGGTGGCCGGTCGAGCCGAACCAGCCGAGATCCCGATGTTCCGGTGCCCGTCTGCACCACCTGTGACATCCAACCTGTCACGGCGCGGATGGACTATCAGCTCAACGATCGCGGGGAAAGGGGCAGGTATGCGCCGGAGCCTCCGCGATGGACCCGAAAGGAACGACCCGGTGACGACTTCGAACGACCCCCAGCCCGAGCCCGGCCCGCTTTTCGCCCAGGTCCGCCAGGGCGACGTGTTGCTGCATCCCATCGACGCGGTGCCGGAGGGCGCCCGGCCGATCGCGCGGAGCGCCGGCCGCATCGTGCTGGCCGAGGGTGAGGTCACCGGCCACGCCCACGCCATCCGCTCGTCGGCCGCGACGCTCCTCGCCGACGGCGACGATCGATACCTGCGCGTCACGGCCCCGGTCACCCTGGTCCACGAGGAGCACGCCGCGATCGGCATCGTCCCCGGCACCTATCGGGTCGTCATCCAGCGGGAGTACGTCCCGCCCGAGGTCTCGCCGGTCGCCTTCCGGCGGGTGGTCGACTGATGGGCGCTCCGAAGCGCCTCGAGGGCGCCGACCTGCTGCGCCGGATGGAGGCGTGGGGCGACGAGTGGCGCGCCGCGGCGGGCTCGACCGCGCCCGCCGACCGGGCGCGGGCCGAGGCGGCGATCGCCTCGCTCTACGCGGCCGATGGCAGGCCCGCGCCGGCGTTCGCCTGGGTCCCGTCGCCCGCCGCCGGCGTCACCGCCTATGCCTTCGCGGCGCTCGGCCGTACGGCGGGATCGTCAGCCCCTGGGCGAGGGGCGACATCGGCAACGGCGCCAACCGGCACTTCAACGGCCTGGCCGACCCGTTCGGCATGGAACCGGCATGGACCCACCGGCCGGGCGTCCGCCGTCCGCGACCGGATCCCACCTGACCATCTGCCGCGCGGGGCGGCCAACGATCCGGTCGGCGGGTCGGCCGAGGCCCTCGGGTTCGGGGGCACGGCCCGCGTCCTGCCGATCGTCCGCCTGGCGGTCGAGGCTGCGGAGGGTCCGCGGCTCGCAGAGGGGCCGGCGGATCCGCCATCGGTCGACGTCGCCGCAGGCGTCCTCGGGCCGACCTGGCCGCGGCTCGTCGAGCAGCTCGGCGCCGACCTCGCCCGGGGCGTGTTCGCCGAGGCCACCCGGCGCCTGGCGGAACAGGTCCTGGCCGTGCCGTCGCACCGGCGCGAGGCGAGGCAGGCGATGCAGCCGGGGCAATGGGATGTCCTGTCGCCGGTGCTGGCCGCGTCGAGGGACGTGTTCGGCGGCTCCATCTGGCGCCACGAGGACGGACGGGCGGCCCGCGAAGGCACAGGTCGATGCGCGCCTCGACATCGCCCGCTCGGCCGGGCCGTGGTGGGCCCTCGACCGCCTCGCGATCGTGTCCGAGCGCCCGCTCGTCCTGCGCACCGACGACCGGGGCCGACCGCACTGCGCGGACGGGCCGGCCATCGCCTGGGCCGACGGTCTCGAGGCGTTCGCCTGGCACGGCGTGGCGGTCGAGCCGTGGATCATCCGCGACCCCGGCCGGATCACCGTGCAGACGATCGACAAGGCATCGAACGTCGAGGTCCGCCGGGTCCTCATCGAGCGCTTCGGCGAGGAGCGCCTGGTCCGCGAGGGTGGCGCGCAGCTCGTCGGCGAGGACGAGACCGGCCGTCTGTGGCGCCGGCCGATCGGCCCGCAGCACCAGTGGGGCCGGACCGAGGAGCCCGTCGTCATGGTCGAGGTCCGGAACTCGACCCCGGAGCCCGATGGCTCGCGCAAGACCTACTTCCTGCGGGTCCCTCCCGCGATCCGGACGCCGCGCGAGGCGGTCGCCTGGACGTTCGGTCTGGGCAGCGCCGAGTACCGACCGGAGGCCGAGAGCTGAGGTCACGTCGTGGGTTGGTGAGCGGCGCGCGACAACAGAGCTGACACAGCCGACCGATACGGTCGGGTCAACAGAAGAAGGAGTCACATGAACGAGGAACAGGCGCGGGCGACGGTCCGCGAGGCACTGCCATCGGTCCGGCCGCTGGTCACGATGTCGCGCGACGGGCTGGTCATCACCGCGCTCGAGTGGGGCGTCGCGCGGGAGCCCGCGTACGAGACCGCGACCGCGGCCGCGGCGGCGGGCGACCTCGAGCTGCGCGAGCAGGGTGGCGGGACCGTGCCGGCGATCGAGGCGGTCACGAAGACGAAGCCGGTCGTCATCTTCGCCGGCGACACGGTCGTCGGCGGGAGGCAGAACCGGATCATCAACATCACGGTCTGGCTGCCCGCCGCGGCGGTCACGGCGATCCCGGTGTCGTGCCTCGAGGCGCACCGCTGGGACCAGGGCGTCCGGTTCGCGACGGACCGCAAGGTCGACTACACGATGCGCGCGATGATGAGCGACCAGCTGGCCGACGTCGCCTGGCAAGAGGAGCGAGTGGCGGCGGCCGCCCCGGCGCACGCCCCGCGCCGCCGCTCCTACGCCGCCGACCAGGGCGGGGTCTGGGGCGAGATCGCCGCCAAGGAGGCGAGGTTCGGCGTCCGGTCGCGACACGGCCGCCCTGCACGACCTGTACGCGCGCGAGGCCGTGGATCTCGCACGACTTCGTCCGGGCGTTCCCGTGCCCGGCCGGGGCGACCGGCATCGCCGTCGGGATCGGCGGCAGGCTCGTGGCCGTGGAGCTGTTCGACGCCCCGTCCACGCTCGCCGAGCAGTGGCCGCGGCTGGTCGAGGGCGCCGCGTCCGCGTACGCGGACCACCGCCGCGCGGTGGCGCGCGGCCAGGCGCCGGAGCCGAGCCACCGCTACCCCGACGAGGGGGCGCTCGGGCGGATGCTCGAGCGGGCGGCCGCGGCCACCGCCGACGCCGTCGTCGGCCGCTCGGTGGGCGAGGGGTTCGACGTTCGCCTCGCCGGCCCGCGGGTGCGCGGCGGGGCGCTGGTCGTCGCCGACCATCCCGTCCACCTCGAGCTGTTCCGGGTCGCGGCCTGACCGTGACGACCGAGGTTCGCCGAAGGCGAGACCCCGGCGGTCGAGGCCCGGACGCCGCTCCGGCTCGCGACCTGGAACCTCAACCACTGGCGCCAGCCGCTCCTGCCGACCGACACCCGGCGGGCAGCCTGGGCGCACCTGGCTGGGACGCTGGGGGCACAGGTCGCGCTCGTCCAGGAGGCCGTGCCGCCGGCGGACCTGGCCCGCGACCGGGCGGTCTACGGCGAGATCGCCGGGCACCGAAACTGGGGCTCGGCGGTCGTCGCGCTCGACCCCGCGGTCTCGATCGAGCCCATCCGCTCGGTCCGCAACCCGTGGTCGTCGCGGCGCTACCTGCTCGACCAGTCGCACCCGGGCTCGGTCGCGGTCGCGCGCCTGACGGTGCCCGGCATCCAGCCGATCGCCCTCGTGTCGGTGTACGGCGTGCTCGACGGGTCGGCGCTGGCGTCGATGCACCGCGTGGTGGCGGACCTGCTGCCGCTGTTCGACTCCCCCGATGGCGCCCGGGTCATCCTGGGCGGCGACCTCAACGTGACCGGGAGCCCTGACCGAGTTGGAGGGCCTGCCGGACGCCGCTGAGCCTTCTGTATCCGTCGATCGACCGCAGCAAGCGTAGCGTAGGAATGAATAGCACTCGCGTCAGTCCGCTACGCCTCGGTGATCCTTGCTCGGGACACGGCGCGTTCCGCGCCGACCAGGCCGGCCATCGCCACCAGCGTGACGGGGTTCCGACGGGGAAATCGGTGATGCAGAGGTTGCCTCGCCACACATTGAACTTTCGCGCGTCATCGTGCGCATCCGTGAAGATCGGGTCACTGAGTGTTCTCTATGAAGCGGGCGCTGACGTCAACGGGTTCGGGGCGGTGACTGGGCGGTGGGGTGGATGACGCTTCTCATGTCTCTATCGCCTCCGGGAGAGGACCAGGTCGATGGGGGACGGCGGCGGCCCAAGTCAATAGAGGGTCGTCAAGCGACCAGACACTCAGGGGGGCCTGCCGCCCGGAACGGCTCCTGGCGCGTGAGCATGTACCAGATCCCGATGCGAGCTCGCGGGCGAGCTCGACCCGCGCGATCTTGCTGCCTCGCTGCTTGCCGAGCCGGCGCTTGGTTCGTTCGTAGCCTCGGCGCGTAGCGCTCGTGACGGGCGGCGTGGGTCGCCGCCTCGATGAGCGCCCAGCGCAGGTACTTGGGGCCGGTCTTGGCGAGCGGTCCGCGGCGGTCGGTGTCGCCCGACTGGTACACCTGTGGGCAGAGGCCGGTGTAGCCGGTGAGCCGCTTGGCGCTCGGGAAGCGGCCGATGTCGCCGATCTCGGCGGCGATCGTGTAGCCGAGGACCCAGCCGATGCCGGGAACGGTCACGAGCAGCGGGACGTACGGGTGGTCGGCACCGAGCGCCCGCAGCTCGGCCTCGCAGGCGCTCGATCTGGCGCTCGAGCTCGTCGACGAGGTCGAGGCTGCGGCGCGAGGGTGGTCGTCCACGGCTCGGGCAGCTCGAGACCGGCGAGCAGCTCGCGGCCGGCCGACTGCCGAACAGGTCGCTCACCGGGACCGGGTGGCCGAACGTGATCAGCGTCGCGTGGATGCGGTTCTTGAGCGCCGTCCGGTGGCGGACCAGGTGGAGCCGGAAGTGGGCCCGCTCGCGTTCGGCGCGGACGCTCGGGTCGGGCAGCCAGATCGCGGGCACGAGTCCCGGCGGCGAGCTCGGCGAGCACCCGGGCGTCGATCTTGTCGGTCTTGGCGGCGAGCGGGGCGAGGCCCTTCGCCTTCGCCGCGTCGGCGATCTCGACGTCCCAGCCGGCGAACTCGAGCTGGTCGTGGACGAACGGGCGCCGGTCATCGACTCGATCGCGGCGGTCACCGGCTCGCCTACGGCGAGGATCCGCGCCGCCAGGTCCGCAGGGCGTCGCGCGTCGGGGCGCACCAGTCGACTCGACCGTCTGGCCGTCCTCATCGAGCACGTGCACATCGAGCCTTCTGGCGCGACAGGTCCAATCCGGCGTACAACATGCATGGGCCTCCTGGTGCTGGTTCCGACCAGAACCCACTTTCTCACCAGCGGGGCCCTCTTCATGGCATTCAGTTGCCAAGCATCTCGTTCGCCTCGAGGGTGTTTGCCAACCGTCGTGCGCTCTACAGATTCCGAAGGCGCCGTTCCTCTTGTGGTAACCGCGGTATCGCGGTATCGTGGTGAACCGAACATCATTGGAGCTTATTCATGACGATCCGTGCGCGCACGCTGCGGTTGACGGCCGAGGAGGCCGAGGCACTCGAGGCGATCGCTGGCGTCGACGAGGTGTCGATCAATGAAGAGATTCGGCGTGCCATCGGCGCTCACATCGAGGCGCGCCGCCGGGATGCCGACTTCCAGAAGCGCCTGCAAGCCAGCATCGACCGCAACAAGGAGATCCTCGAGCGCCTGGCGCGTTGACCGAATATCTCAAGCTCGCGGATTACCTGCTCATCGCGGAGCGCGTGCTCGGGCTCCCGGCCGAGGCGATCGCCAACTTCGATCGAATCGGATTGGCCGAGTCGGCGCTGGCCGCGCCCCAGGCCGGCTTTGGCGGCGTCGAGGGATACCCAGACTTCGAGACCAAGGCCGCCGTCCTCTGCTGGCACCTGGTGAAGAACCATCCGCTGCCGGACGGTAACAAGCGTTCTGCATTCCTGGCCACAGTCGAGTTCGTAGAGCGCAACGGCCGAACGTGGCTGCCAGCACCCAGCGACCCGGACGAGACCGACCACGTCATCCGCGCCGTCGCGAGCGGCGAGGTGAGCCAAGCCGGCTTTCGTGAATGGATCGAGCGCGGTGTGGGTGGGAGACCCACAGCTTCAGCGGGAGACGCCGACGTGACGCGTCTAGACCCTTATCCGGACCTTAACGATCCTGTCTCTTGTGTCTCATGCGTCTCTTGTAAGGCCTGGGTGGAACGCGGCTGAGACGCAGAGACGGTTCACCCGGAATCCGGTACGCGGTACCAATCTCGTCGGCCGATGACCTCACGCTCGCTCGTGACTCTCAGTCGCGCACGGCGGCCGCTTCTGAGCACGGATCTGGCCGAAGTCCGGCGGCTGTTGACCGCGTGGACGTAGGTTCGCGTCCTACCTCCGGAGCCAAACCTCGTAGATTGGACAGTCCAGACACGATATCGGCGGATTGCTGCCCACTACTGGACGACCTGCGCTCCATGGACGTCAGCGATCGGTATCTCCACGCGCTGGCAGATCGGAGCAGGCGAGATTTGCAGCGGGCAGCCGCAACAGCGCCGGCCAGCCCGCCGGAGTCGATCGTGGGCCATCGGTGAGGGTGGAAGACTGACCGCAAGGGTCGGCGATCTGACAACGGACGCCGCGCATACTCTCGGCGACCAATAGTGAGGGGCCGATGCGTTCGATGGCGGTCAAGGCAGCTTCCATGCTGGCCGCTGGGCTCCTGGTGACCGCTTGCGGAAGCACGATACCGACCGCCAGCCCGGCCTCGAGCCGGCATCGAGCACGGCCTCGAGCCCGACCGCCAGCCCAGCCTCGATCCTGCCCGCTCCGACCGGGGACGAAGCCGTGGGCGTTCGCGACCTGGCACCGGTGGCGGAGGGCTTCGCGCTCCGCGTCTGGTATCCGGCCACGGCCGGCAGCGGCGTTGCCGGAACCCCCTACATGAGCGACGCGGCGTGGGAGGCGCTGGGCAAGGAGGGCCTCTGGAGGCCTGCCACGCGATCGGGAGCGTCGGTGCTGCCCCGATTGTTGACGACCGCCGCGACCGATGCGAAACCGGCATCGGGCGACGCGCCGCGGCCCGTCGTGGTGCTGACGCCCGGGTTCACATGGCCGGCGGCCTCGCTGACCGTCCTGGCCGCCGACCTGGCGAGCAACGGCTACATCGTCTTCACGATCGACCCACCGCCTGGGACCGAGCCAGTCGGTTCGGGTGACGCAACCATGGGGGCGCGTTGGGCGGCGCGTATGGTGGCGATCCATGCAACCCTGAAGCTTGTCGGCGAACCCGCCCTGGCGGAGCAGGTCGGGTCGATGGACACGGATCGAGTGGCGGTCGGAGGACACTCGTTCGGCGGCATCGTCGCCTTCGACGCAAGCCTCAATGAATCTGGGGTGGCGGCCGTGTTCGACCTGGATGGCGGGCTCGGGTACTCCCCGTGGGGCGCGCGACCCGTCACGGTGCCCGCCCTGGTGATCAAGAGCGAAATCGGCATCCCTTGGGCATTCCCCCACGATCCGGTCGAGCTGGCGCTGCTGCGTGGTTCGGGGCAGCTCACGACGGTCGGGATCCGTGGTTCGGGCCACTGCGACCTTGGCGATGGGCCGATCGTCTACCTTGCCGCCGACACGAAGCCCGAGCCGGAACTCGCCTGGTGCTATGGGAAGATCGGGGCCGGTGGCCCGACCTCAGCCGCCTTGATCGTCCGCCGCTTCCTCAATTCGGCCATGGGCGCATCGTCGACCCTGCCCGGCGCGGCCGACCTGATCAAGGACGTACCGGGTGGCTACGCGGACCCGCTCGGGCTCGGACATTGACGATGGCCGAAGGGTGACGACGATGCACGCGTCGCCTCCGGTCCCGGACCCGTGATCCCGACTCGAGCGGCCAGACCGTTCGGGCCGTCCGGGGGCTGGTCCAGCGTCCGGGTGACACCGATCCACCGCTGCCGGGTTCATCGAGAGACCTGAGTCAGTCCAGATACCTTGTGACAGCGGGTCTGGATGCAGAGTGAGGCGCTGTCTGGGCTGGGAACGAGGTGAGAGCCCTCGCTACGCTGGATGTATCAGCAACCAGCTACTCGGAGGACCCTCGATGCGGCCGTGTAGACGCCAGTGCGCGCGGACTTTCAGCACCCCGGTTCGCTTCGCTGGTCGCCAGGTACGATAGAAGGACCTTCGAGTGTCGCAGCCGATCCTCCCCGGATTCTTTCCTGACCCGTCGGTCTGCCGTGTCGGCGAGACGTACTGGCTCGTGAACTCGACGTTCGAGTACGTCCCGGGTGTGCCCATCCATCGCAGCGAGGATCTGTTGCGCTGGGACCTCGTCGGGCATGCACTGCCGGACCCAGCAGTCGTGAACGCCGCACCGGGACGCGCGGGCGCGAGCCAGGGGATCTTCGCCGCGACCATCCGACACCGCGATGGCCTCTTCTACGTGACGACGACAAGCATCCGCGACATCGAGCGCGGGCAGCTCATCGTGCACGCATCCAACCCGGCAGGTCTTTGGTCGGAGCCCGTCTACGTCTCGGGCACGCCCGGCATCGACCCCGATCTCGCTTGGACCGACGACGGCTCGTGTCTTCTGACGTGGGCCGGGAAGGCGCCCGCGGGCATCCACCAGGTGCCGATCGACCCTCGAACGGGCGAGCGGCTCGGGGATGAGGCGGTCGTGTGGGAGGGCACAGGACTCGCCTACACCGAGGGGCCGCACCTCATCCGCCGTGGCGAGTGGTGGTACCTCCTTGTGGCGGAGGGCGGGACGCACCTCGGGCACGGTGTGTCCATCGCGCGCTCGCGCGAACCCCGCGGACCATTCGAGGGGCATCCGCGCAACCCGATCTTCAGCCACCGCAGCCTCGTGCATGAGGTGCAGGCCACGGGCCACCCCGATCTCTTCGAGCTCACGGACGGCTCGTGGGCGATGGTTTACCTCGCCATCCGCCCGGCCGGCGCCTTCCCGTTCTTTCACGTCAACGGACGCGAGACGTTCCTTGCGGGCGTCGACTGGGAGGACGACTGGCCCGTCGTCGTCGAGGACCGGTACGAGGCGCCCGCCGTCGACACATCGTTCATCGAGCGATTCGACGGCGCGGCACTCGATGGCCGCTGGATCGCTCCCTCGGTCGCGCCCTCGTCGGTCGTGTCTCCCGTCGGCGCCCTCGCGCGGAGCCGCACACCGGACGAGACGGACGGCCGCGCCATCCTCGCGACGCGCGTCCGCGATCTCGAGTGGCGCGCGGGCGCGGCGTTTACGGGAGACGCAACCCTCGGCGTGCGCATCGACGGCGCGCACTGGTACGGCGTCGAGGCCGTCGGCGACGAGGTGCGTGCGCGCGCGGTCGTGGGTGCGCTCGACCGCGTTGTCGCCGCCGCGCCGCTCGTCGCCGGTGACGTACTCGCGCTGCGCGCGGTACGGGACTCGGCCGCGTTCGACAACACGCGCGGACCCGACGAGATCCTGCTCGGCGTCGAACGCGCGGGCGCCTTCATCGAGCTCGCGCGCCTCGATGGCCGCTACGTTTCGACAGAGGTCGCCGGTGGGTTCACCGGTCGCGTCCTTGGGATCGAGGCGCTCGCGGAGGGCGTCGTCGTGCGCTGGGTCGCGTACCAGCCGGGGCGGGAGGGAGGGACATGATCGGCATTTCCATCGGGAAGCCGGCCGCGACTGCACGCCGATCCCCCGATGCGTTCCACTGGGGCGTCGCCACGTCATCGGCGGAAGGCACGAAGTAATAGGCGCCGCTCAGCACCCGGGTGAACGACGTGAGCCCATCGAGCGGACCACCGTCGATCCCGACCATGCTCTCGAGCATCGACACGAGGATCCGCTGCTCGGCGCAGAAGCCGACGAAGATCGTCCCGTGCCGGCCCACGGAGCCGTAGCCGATGTTGCGGCGGAAGATCTTCCCGAATGTGTCCTGGTCGGTACGCGCGACGTGCGACGTCGGGGGCTTCGGTTCGAGCTCCGCGCTGTCGGCCTTGCGGCGGCCAATGATGGCCTCCTGCTCGGCCACCGGCAGGGCCTCCCACGCCGTGGCGTCGTGCTCCCACTGTTGGAGCAGCAGGATCGAGCCACCTTCGCCGGGTGAGCCAGCCGGGACGAGGGCAACGGCCGTCGCCTCGACGAGGCTGGGGTTCTCCGTGCCGTCGATGAACCCGGTCAGGTCCCGGTCATGGTGGTAGGGCCAGCCGACGATCTCGTTAGCCACCCGGGCGACCCCGGCGAGTGTCTCGACGACCCCGCGCGACAGATCGAAGACGACGTCGTAGCCGCTTCCGGTCAGCCAGATCACGATGTCGTGCTGGGTCGCGGGAAGGGTGAAGCCCGTCGGGCTCGTGATCGGAGCGTTGAAGCCCGCGACATCGGCCGGCATCGCATCGCTGGTGAGTGCGGCCCACAGCTCGGGCCGGAATCCGGCGACGAGATTGACGCCGCCGATAGTCGTCCGCGGCTCTCGCAGGGACGTGACGGTCTCGACGGCAGTCGCCGGATCGGTCCCGGGCAGCAGGTCGAACTCGAGGTAGGCGTGCGAGGCGGTACCAAGCGCGAAGATGCCGGTCTGGGGTGAGGCCATCAGCCGGCCCGCTCGTAGGCTTGGCGAAGCCAGGCGACGAGCTCCAAGTCGACATCGTCGGTCGAGCGGACTCGCACTCGGTGGGTGAACAAAGCGTTGAACGTCGCGGCCGACTCCAGACGGGGCGTGACGGCGGTTCCAGGGAGGACGATTCCGAGGTCGACGTGCTTGCTGGCCGGCTTGACCATCCCGAACTGGATGCGCCGCCGCAATCCGATGTAGCCCTTCTTCGGCGCGACCTCGACCGGACCGAGGTGCAGCACCTCGGTCCAGAGCCGGTCCTGGATCGCCCTGACCGCCGGCGGCCGACCCTCGTACAGCGCGTCGATCGGGTCGCTGCCGGGTGCGGGCGCCGGCGTTCTTGCCGCGAGCGCGACGAGGGCGACGCGATTGGCCGCACCGTGGGTCATCCCGTGCTCCGACTTGAGCATCGCGACGATCTGGCCGTGGCGCTCGAGCCCGCTCGTTTCGATCAACGCGATCCAGTCCTCGATCGGCCGGCCGTGCATGGCCTCGATGTTCCGGACCTGCGCCTGCAGGCCCTCCTCCACGGTCGCCATCGGCCACCCTCCGTCAGCCATCTCTCGCCGACGGTCAGCCCCCGCTGGGACTGCCGTCGGCCAGGAGACGACCGAATCTATCGAGCGAGGCGAGCGACGACAACAGGAGGTCGCCTTTGAAGCACCTGCGCCTCGGCAATCGTCGCCCTACGCCGGCTGATCGCTCTTCTCGCGCTTACCCGGCCGCCTAGCTGTTCAGTGCGCGGCTTCGCCCGCTTCCCTGGTCCGAGGGTCCGTGACCGGATCCATCCTGAACACAGGATGACCCGCCGGATCGGAGATCTGGCGGAAATAGGGGTCGACCGAGTGTCCAAGCTTGCGCCGGTAGGCCTCGACGACCCGATCGTGGTCGGCGCCCGAGATCTCGGTGGCGCGGAAGGGGCGGCTCGTGCCGTGCACCCGAAATTCTGCGCGGCCGGCGACCCTGAGGTTGCGGACCCAGTGCGTCTCGCCACGGCCCGAGACGAGATAGCGGTGACCCTCGAACTCGAGGGGCTCGCCCATGGGCACGGTCAGCGACCGTCCGCTCCGCCGGCCCCGGACGATGAGTGCGGGCGTGCGTCCCAGGCGGCGGGCGATCGGATTGGCCACGTGGGTGATCAGGGATCCTGGGCGGATGTAGTCGGACATGCTCTCCTCCTTGAGCGCAGGAGTCAGGCGTGGATCGCGTCGAGGGTGATCCGCCGGGCCCGGATCCGGCAGATGACTCGCGTCTCGCGATCTCGCTGGCCCTCGGGATAGATGCAGCCGTAGTAGTGGGCGTGGCGGCTGTATTTCCGGGTCAACGCGTCGAGGTGGTCGATCGCGCCCTCGCGGACGAGCTCGACATCGCCGCGGATCTGGATGAAGCGGCCCGTGTCCTCAGGGTCCACGACGAGCAGGCTGACCTTCGGGTTCGCGAGCAGGTTGCGGCCCTTGCGACGCTCGAGCGTGGTGTTGACCCGTGCCCATCCACCGTCGTGGTCGACCCACACGAGGCTCGACTGCGGCTGGCCGCCGGCGTCCAGCGTGGTGAGCACGCCGCAGATCGGCCGGGTCAGCAGATCGAGATGGGAGTCCGGGATGGGGACGCTCTCCGGCGCCGTGACGGCGGTCATCGGCCGCCTCCCGCCGCGGTCGCATCGAGCGCCACGACGTGGGTCGGGCGGATCCGGCAGATCACCGGGACCTCGGTCTCTGGCGAACCGCGCCGGGATGGCATCGCCGAAGTAATGGATCTGCCGGCCGGCGTACGTCGAGGCAAGCGCATCGAGATGGGCGACGGCCCCTACCTCGGTCATCTCGACGACGAGACCGCGGACCTCGAGATAGCGCCGGGGCTGGCGCGGGTCGTAGCAGAGGAGGGTGACCCGTGGGTCTCGGCGCATGTTCCGCTCCTTGGCGAAGCCGCGCATCGTGTTCACGCGCACGCACGCGCCGTCGAAGTCGCACCACACGACCGATGTCTGCGGATATCCATCCGGACCGATCGTCGAGAGCGAGGCCACGGGCGGGCATGCGACGAGGTCGAGATGGGACGCCGGGATCTCATCCGTGGCGTGGCCGTCGACCAGACCGAGCGTGCGCATCGGGACTCCTTCAGCCTCCATGACGCAACGCCCGGCACGTGCCTGCAAGTGCCGAACCGCCCGGTGGGTCGGGACTGGTTCGAGGCCGCAGTGCCGCGCTGCCTGATGTTCGTCGGCTGGTGATCGACGCCGCAGCCCTTGGGCAGAGTCGACCCGGGATCGACCGCTCAGGCTGAGCCGGAGTCGTCGACGGCGACCGTCTCGTCCTCCGCGAGCAACCGATAGAGCTGGCGGCGGGCATCCGTCAGGATCCGATTCGCCTCCTTTCGCGCCTCGAGGCGAACCGACTCGCTGGACCTGCATCGCGGCGCCGACGACCTGGAGGCCGAGCCGGCGGGCGTCCGGGTCGCGCCCGGGTCCGTCATCGGACCAGCGCGAGCTGGCCGGCGCGGCGGCTGCCGCGGCCCGGCCTGCATCGGTGAGGGTGTACGTGCGCCGTCCCTCGATCTCCTCGCTCGTGACCAGTCCCTCGTCGGCGAGCTGCTGGAGCGTCGGGTACACGGACCCGGCGCTCGGCCGCCACCGGCCTCCGCTCTGCGCCTCGAGTTCCTGGATGACTTCGTAGCCGTGCATCGGCCGGGCGGTCAGAGCCGCAAGGATCATCGGCCGGATCTCGCCGCGTCGGATCGCCCGCCGGCCGCCCCGGCCGCGGCCGAACATGCCCCCGGTCGGTGGCAGCCCGTCGGGCCCGTGGTGCGGGTCTCGATGATGCCTTCGGTGGGGGGATCGACCTGTGGTTGGCTGGAACATGCGTGTTCTCCTTGAAGTGAAGTGTCGCGTTACATCGCGCGGTATCACGATATATCGTTATCTCTTCGCCTGTCAAGCGAGGCACGTGACGCGCCGAAACCACGGCACGAAATGACCGCGGGCGCCGGAGCACCCGCGGTCGAGGAGGGGACGCGACGGGCGCCAGAGCGCCCCGTGTGTGATCAGTGGCAGTGGCTCTTCTGCGTGTCGATGAGGACCTCGAAGTCGACCTTCTTGAAATGCGTGTCGTACACGCAGGTCTGCGTGCCGTCGGTGGAAACCGTGTGCTCGCGATCGTCGGTCGAGTACGAGCCATCGGCTCCGAAGGTCGAGCGGTCCTTGGAGGTCGTGACGGTCTTCCAGAGGAATGAGCCATCGGGAGCGGTGGTGACGGTCGTGAGGACCATGTCGGTCTTGCTCTTCTCCGTGCCGTCGGGCCAGGTCGTGACCGTGAACGTGCCTTCCCTCACGAAGCAGTACTTCTGGATCACGTCGTCGAAGCACCACGCCTCGCCGAGGTCCGTCTTCTCGACGGTGGGCTTGTTCGAGCCGGACTTGCCGGCCTCGCCTGCGAACGTCGCGCCGGCACCGATGCTGAGGACAAGGATGGCGCCGAGGGCCGTCGAGGTGACGAGGCGGAATGTCTTTCGCATTTGGGCATCTCTCCAATGGTCGATGGAGTGGATTTGGGGGTACCCGGAGTGTCCGGGAGGCGGAAGGGCCCGTTAATCACCGGACGTCATCGATGCCGATGGACGAATGTCAGTCAACGCAGCGGGGTAGGGGATCGACGGCGAGGCGGATGATGTGGCGATGCGCAACGAGACGAACTGGGCCGGCAACCACACCTACCGAGCCCGACGCGTCGTCGAACCGCGGTCGATCTCGGAGCTCCAGGAGATCGTCCGGTCCTCGCGTGCACTCAGGGCCCTCGGCTCGCGCCACTCCTTCAACGACATCGCCGACACGGATGGCGATCTGGTCTCGCTCGGTGCCATCCCCACCGACGTCCGGATCGACCCTGCCGCCCAGACCGTCAGCATCGAAGGTCGTGTTCGGTATGGCGAGCTCAGCGTGGCGCTCGATGCAGCTGGCTTCGCGCTTCCGAACCTCGCCTCGCTGCCGCACATCTCGGTGGCCGGCGCGTGCGCGACCGGAACCCACGGATCGGGCGAGAGCAACGGCTGCCTCGCGACGTCCGTCGTCGCCCTCGAGCTCGTGCGCGCGGACGGCGAGATCGAGCGACTCGCCGCGATCCGACCCCGACGGCCCATTCGCCGGTCGCGGTGGTGTCGCTGGGCGCTCTCGGCGTCGTGACCCGGATGACCCTCGCCGTCGAACCGCGGTTCGACGTCAGTCAGGTCGTGTACCGGGACGTCCCGCGTGCGACTTTCCTCGAGCGTTTCGACGAGATCTCCGCGGGCGCATACAGCGTGAGCGCCTTCACCGATTGGTCAGGCCCGTCGTTCCACCAGCTGTGGCTGAAGTCGCGCGATCCACGGCGGGGAGGAGCCACCGGCGCCGGAGCGCTTCGGCGGGCGGCTCGCCGACGTCGACCTGCACCCCATCCCGGGTTATCCCGCAGACGCCTGCACGATCCAGCGCGGCGTGCCGGGGCCGTGGCACGAACGACTGCCGCATTTCCGGCTCGACCACGTGCCGAGTGCCGGCGACGAGCTCCAGACCGAGTACATGCTCGATCGGCGCCACCTTGGAGCCGCGCTCGAGGCTCTCGCGGGCCTCCGGGCGCGGATCGCGCCGCTGGTGTTCACGAGCGAGATCCGGACGATCGCCGCCGACGAGCTCTGGCTCAGTCCGAGCCAGGGTCGTTCCTCGGTGGCGCTCCATTTCACGTGGCGGCCGGATTGGCCGGCCGTTCGCGAGCTCCTTCCCGCGATCGAGGGCGCGCTCGATCCGTTCGAGCCGCGTCCGCACTGGGGCAAGCTCTTCACGATGGCGCCGGAGGTCGTCGCGTCGCGCTATCCGCGTCGTCCGGCATTCGTCGAGCTCGCGAGCCGGCTGGACCCGGAGGGCGTGTTTCGCAATGCGTTCGTCGACCGCTACGTGTTCGGAGGAGACGGCGGGGTAGCGAGCCGATGATGGCAGCCGGCGCCGAGAAGGGATCGATCAGGCGGCGAGCTTGGCCTCGAGGACGGTCCGGTCGCTCTCCCGGAACCACACCCAGTACAGCACGGTCGCGATCGAATAGAGCGTGATGATGGTGATGAAGTTGACGGTGTAGCCCGCGTCGAAGCCGAGGGTCGCCTGGAGGGCGGCGAACCACAGCCCGCCGACGACCCAGCCCACCTGCCAGGCGACCATCTGAGCCGCGGACAGCGACGCTCGCTCGGATGGCGTCACGTGCTCCATCGCAAAGGCCGTGAAGATCGGGTTGCCCGCGTTCATGAGGGCGTTCCGAACCGCCATCGCGAGGATGACCGTCCAGAGCACCGGCGAGAAGCCGAGGACGACCAGGAACGGGATGCTGGCGCCCTGCACGATGACGACCGACGTGATCTGGCCGTACCGCCGGGCCAACCTCGGCTGGGCCAGGATCGCGGCGACCGTCCCGAGGCTGGTGATCGCGAACACGGCGTTGAGCGAGGTCAGGCCGAGGCCAAACTTCTCCTGCACGAAGAGGTTCAGGAACGGGATGACCTGGCCTGCGCCGACGGAGATGAGCAGGCCCGGGATGACGAGCCGAGCGAACCGCCTGCGATCGAGGACCAGGATGCCGAATCTCGCCCTGGCTCGGCGTGGGTCGGCCGGGAATGCGGCCGGCTCCCCGACGGCGGCGAACCGCGAACGTGCCAGGGTCCGCGGGCGGTCATCATCCAGAAGGGCAACGGTGGCCAGCGACGCTGCGATGAGCAGCGCCATGATCACCAGGATGACACGGTAGGTGGCCGGACCCGACGGGTCGAGACCCGCCAGGCTCACGATGGCCGTCGCGACCACGCCGCCGAGGATCGCCGCCGCGATGTTGGTGACGTTCTGGATCGCGAACTGTGCGGCGAACAGCTCGTTTCGATGCTCGGCATCGCTGTGCTCGGTCAGGAATGGCGACCCGACGACCTGCAGCGACATCTGACCGACCTGCCAGCAGGCGGCGAACATGACGATGAGTGGCAGCGCCTCGGTCATGAGCAAGCCGACCAGGGCGACCAGGGCAAAGCCGATCCCCGCTGCCATGATCGACCGCCGCCCGAAACGGTCCGACGCGGCGCTGGCGGGGAACGCCGCGATCGCGCCCGCGGCCGAGGCGATCGTCGCGACGAGCCCGATCGTCGCTGTCGGGATGCCGAGCGAGGCCAGGTAGAGGTTGAAGTCGATCCAGTAAAGGCTGATCGCCGCGCCGGCGACGAACGTCGTGACCAGGAAGAGGCGCGCGTCTCGATGGAAGCGGAGGACGACACGGAAGGGCACCCGGGAACAGCCTGCCGGGGAGGCTCATGGCGTCATCAGCGCCGGTGGGATGGGAGCGGCGGGCATCGGGTTCCTGGGCACGGACGAGACGGATCGGATGTCGGCTGGGGCCGGGGACTCCTCAAATCATAGGGCGTGGCACCCCATCCACGGCCCCGGTCGCCGCGGGCAGTCCGCGGCGCCGCGATAGGCTTTCGCCGTAACAGTGAAGGTCAGCTGGCGGCAGGCCCTCGCATGGCGGATGCGCCGGCAGCTCCTGGATCCGATCGGCGCGCTCCCGAACGAAGCGGTCGTTCGGCGCCTGTGCGGCGTTCAATCGCAGGTGCCGTCATCTGCCGACCTCGCGATCCGTGTCCGGCAGGAGTCCTCAGCGCCCGGCGATGTGACTGACGCTCTCGCCGAGGGTCGCCTCATCCGGACCTGGGCGATGCGCGGCACGATCCACCTTCTGACCCCGGAGGAGGGTGGGGACTTCCTGTCGCTGCTCGCCGCCGGTCGATCGTGGGAGCGACCGAGCTGGCAGCGAGCGTTCGGCATGACGCCCCGGCACCTCGAGCTGCTTCGGGTTGCGACGCGCGAGGCGCTCGACGGGCGGGTGCTCACCCGCGAGGAACTGGTCTCGGCGGTCACCGCTCAGCCCGGGCTCGATCACCTCGGGGAGGCCCTTCGCTCCGGATGGGGAACGCTGCTGAAGCCGCTCGCCTGGCACGGCGACCTGTGCTTCGGGCCCCCGCGCGGCGGTCGCGCGACCTTCACCCGACCCGATGTCGCGAGCGCACGCTGGGCCGGCATCCGAGGGCCCGACGAGGCGGCGCCCGACGCGATCGCCGCTTATCTCGCGGCGTACGGGCCGGCGACGGAGGAGGGCTTCAGCAACTGGCTGTCTCGCGGCCGGATCCCGCGGCGGACGCTTCGGGCGTGGTTCGGTGAGCTCGGCGATCGGCTGGCCCCGATCGATGTGGACGGCGAGGCGATGTACGTCCTCGCCGAAGATCTCGACGAGGTGGTGGCCACGGAGCCCACGGCAGCGGTGCGGCTCGTGCCGGGGTTCGATCAGTACGTGCTCGGCCCGGGCACCGACGATGGGAGGGTCGTACCGCCGGCGCGGCGGTCGGCCGTCAGCAGGCAGAGCGGTTGGGTCTCCCCGGTGGTCGTGGCCGGTGGCGTCGTCGCCGGCACTTGGGAGCTCGACGGCGACTTGCTTCGAGTCGCATGGTTCGGCGAATCGGGGACGTCGCCGACGGATGCCCTCGCGGAGGAGACGGCGCGACTATCCGTGATCCTGGCGCGCCCGCTCGAGCTGGCGGTCGAGCTGGCGGTCGATCGCGTCTAGGAGCCCGAATCGCCCGAGGGAGGCTTATGGCTCCGCCTTGATCAGCGCCGTCGTCACGTCCGTGGCGTCCGTCGCGGACTGGCAGATCGGTACGACGACACCTTCCTGGCGAACATACACGCCCATCGACTGCGTTCCGTTCGTGATGATGCGGACAGGATGACCGAGGATGGTCGATTCGGTGGACTTGCCGGTCGATCCCTTGAGACCGGTCGCCAGTTGATCCAGGAACGCGGGCTGGTTGGCGGCGCCCAGACCGGGGAACTCCATCACCATCACGATGCAGACCGGCTTGCCGTCCTGGGTTGCCTGGCGGAACCCGAGATCCAGGACGCCGGCGAAGGAGCCGAGGGCCTGCGCCATCCCGGCCTGCATCGCTGCCGACGTGATCGGATCGAGCGGCGCGAGCTCGTACGGCGGGGAGATCTTGAGATCGGCGCTCGGGTCGACCGAAGCCGAGGGCGTCGCCGCGGGTGTGGGGGAGGTGCTGGGGGTCGGGGCCGGTGTGGCCGTGGGGGTGGGCGCAACGGTCGGCGTTGGGCTCGGAGTCGGGGCCGGGGTCGGACTCGGCGAGGGCGCAGCGGCGGTACCGCAGGCGGTCAGCCCCATGGCTCACGGCGAGGACGGAGATGAGCGCCAACCCCGGGGTCTTGCGGGCTGCGGATCGGGTCATGGATGCACCTTCGGTCCTGGATGACGTCGCCTTGGCGCGACGGCGCCATTGTGGGGGTCTCGAGCGACGAGGCGCTCAAGTCGAAGGGCCATTCAAGGTTCGCGGTCCGCGTCGCCGGTCAGACTCGGCCGAGCTCTCCGTTGGGCGATCACTCGTCGCCTGGTGCGCTCGGCTCGTTCCAGCGATCGATGACGTGACGGTCCCGTTCCCACCCGAGGATGGACATCGTGGCCGTCTCGAGGGCGAACAGCCGCCCCTCGATGGGCGGCAGGCCCAGCCATCGGGCTGCGAGGACGCGGAGCAAGTGTCCGTGCGCAAAGACAAGGGAGTCGCCGGCCGCCGCGAGCGTTCGAGCGATCACCCGGTCGGCTCGCCGTGCGACATCGGACGCCGTCTCGCCGCCGGGCCAAGGTCCAGTCCAGATCAGCCAACCGGGACGGTCGACCTCGATCTCGTCGGTCGTTCGACCCTCGAGATCCCCGTAGTCCCATTCGCGCAGATCAGGGTCCGTGATGGCCTCGGGATAACCTGCGAGGGCCGCTGTCTCGCTGGCGCGCGACATCGGGCTCGTCAGGACAAGGGCGAATCGATGGGCGCCCAGGCGTCCGCGGAGACCGCGCGCCTCGTCCCGACCTTCGGGGGTCAGCGGGACGTCGGTTCGGCTGGTATGGCGGCCCAGTCGCGCCCATTCGGTCTCGCCATGCCGGACCACCCACAGGTCATGCCGCCCGGGTTCGGCCACGTCAGACGGCCTTCAGATCCACGTCGGGACGCGCGGCCTCGGCCGGATCGACGGCGAAGAACTCGCGGGGCCGCCACCCGAAGACCGGTGCCAGGAGAGCGCCCGGGATCTGGGCGATCCGGGTGTTGTAGCGATAGACCTGGTCGTTGTACAGCTCACGACGATCGGCGAGCATGCTTTCGAGGCGCTCGATCTCGGCCTGCAGAGCGGCCACGTTCGCCTGGGACGTCAGCTCGGGGTAGCGCTCGACGACCGCGAACAGGGAGCGGACCGCCGAGGTGGTCGCCTCCGACGTGACGGCCTGGTCCGGGATCGGCGCGGTCGGTGAGTAGGCGGCTCGGGCGTCGGTCACCCTCTCGAGCACGTCCCGCTCGAAGGCCATGAAGTCACGCACGGCCGACACCAGGTTGGGCAGCTGGTCGTGGCGCTGCTTGAGGATCACATCGATGTTGGACCACGCCTTGTCGATGCGCTGTCGTAGTGCCACGATAGCGTTGTAGCTTGTTAGCATGATGAAACCGACGATGAGCACGACGAGGACGACGGCTGCGAGGGCCGCTCCTTCAGCGGCAGTCACCGGCCGAACCAGCCGTCGAGATTGATCGCGAAGACCATGGCCGACGCGATGGCGAGCACGGCACCGAGCAGACCGGTCAGGAATGCTCGCTGGCCGCGGGCTACCACGGCGCCCGGAGTGCCGAACGCGATCACCAGCGGGACGTCGTGCGAACCGGTCAGGACGAGTGTCTCCGGGGCGATGTCGAACGTCCGCCGCGTCCTCGTCGCCTCGGCGGCGCCGGCCAGCGGCAACTGGTGCGCCCCCGGATCCAGGTCCGGCGTGCTGACCGGCCGGCCGATGCCGAATCCAGGGATCGCGGCGTTCCCCCACGCCGCCTCGGCATCCTCCGCCAGCGTGCCCGATGCGCGGGCAGCATCCATGTCGGACGCGACCTCGGGATCGTCCGCAGCGACCGGGTCGGCGAGGAGATCGGCCTCGGTCGGGTCGGAAAGGTCGGAGAAGGGGAGCGCCCGACCGACGACCGTCACCTCGTCGCCGGGCTCGAGCCGCGCCTCCCGGTAAAGCCGCCGGCGACGTCCGCTCAACATCAGGTGCATCGCGCTCCATTCGCTCGACCGATCCTCGGTCACGAGCGATCCGGTGGTCGCCTCCGGCACGGCAAGTGGGTCGGTCATCACCCGCGCGGTCGAGCCGGACTGGCGGATCGCGAGCCCCGAAGGCTCATCGCCGATCGCGTCGGTGCCGCCCTCGAACCTCACCGGGACGTCGAAACGGGCTCCGCGCGGGAACACGCGGATGCTCCCCGTCGTGTCGCGCACGCGGAAGCCGATGGCGCGCTCCTCGGTGACCTCCCCGATAGCCTCGCGCTCTTCCTGGATGGTGGAGCGGTAATAGACGCACGGCACGCCCTGGAGCGGCGAGACCAGCGCGACCTCGGCGACCTCGACTATGCCGCTGACGCGGACCTCACCGGCCGGGACCGACTCGATCCTCGAGGTGCCGACGTCGGCGACGACCTCGGTCGAGCGATAGCTGCCAAGGCCGCGAACCAGCAGCCAGAGACCGGCGACTACGCCGGCGCCGGCGAGAAGCGCGATCCACGTCTCGACCGAGGACCCCACGGCCCCATCCTACGGGACCGGGAACCCAAGGCGGCGGCGGAAAGCCGCTGGTCCTGTCAGGCCGCCTTACTGGACGGTTCGGCGCCCCGCAGCCTTGGTCAGCCGGTTCGCCGACTCGACGGAAGCACGGCCAGGACCACCAGCAGCACGCCGGCCACGATCGCAGCGACCGGCCACCACAACCCCGGGTCGATTGCGGGGATGAACTGCCGAAGGAAGAACCAGCCGCCGATGAGGATCAGGACGACACCCGCGATCAGACCACCCGTCCGATCGCGCTGCTGACGTCGGGCCCGCTTCGCGGCCACCTCCTCCGGCGACGGTGCGGGCGCCATCGGAACGACGGAACCGTCCGGCGACACCCAGCCGGCCGGAGACGGAGAGGCGGTCGTCGCGGCGACGGAACCGTCCGGCGTCACCCAGCCACCTGGGCCGGGCTGGATCGGGCCCGGCGGCATGGTGGCCGCCGAACGAGCCCCGCGGACGAAGCCTTCGGGCGCCTCTGGGACGACGACTGCCATGATGATGTATACGAGCAGCGCGATCCCACCGGTGAGCACGACCAGCAGAGCCCACAGGATGCGAACGATCGACGGGTCGGCGTCGATCATCTCGGCGACCCCTCCGGCGACGCCGGCGAGCATCCGGTCGTCGCGGGAGCGGTACAGGCGATCAGTCACAGCCATCCTCCGGGTTGAGGCTGAACGACCCGGCGTTCGCCTGGGTTCGAAGGTCGATCTTGACGGCCGCCGTCTCGAAACCGGGCGTCGTCCAGGTCGAGCCGTTCTGGACGAGGTTCTGGCCGGAGTAGTCGAAGCTCGCCAGATTGCTCCCGTCGGTCCGGAGCCTCAGTGCAGCACCTGCCGGCGCGCACATCTCGACCGACCCGGCATTGGCCTCGATCGAACCCTCGAACGACAGGTTCGGGAAGGTCACCGACAGGGAGCCGGCGTTCAGGTTCGCGTCGAGGCCTTCGATCGCGCGCACCGCTCCAAGGTTGAGGGTCGTGGAGCCGGCATTCAACTCGACATCCACTTCGCCCAGTCCGGCATTGCCGAGGTCCGCTGTCGCGGAGCCGGCGTTCAGGTGAATGGTCAGGTCCTGGTTCGGGGCGTCGGGCAGTGTCACCTTCCATTCCTCCCGGGCGGCGAACGGCCCGAAAGCGCTCTTGTGTTCATTCGAGACGACGCGAAGCGAGCTGTCGCTCGAGGTCAGGCTGGGACCCGTGCCGTTGGCATCCTTGCCCTCGACCGTCCATCCATTGCCCGACGCGACCCCCACGGTGAGCTTCCCGCAGTCGAGTCGCAAGTCGACGGTCGCAGAGCTTCCACCGATCGTCCCGGTGCGTGTCGGGAAGGCGACGTCGCCGGTACTCGAGCCGCAGGCAGCCGTCGGGAACCCATTCACGCCGCCGCTCAGCAGGCCACCGACCATCAGGCCGAAGGTCGCCGCGATGACGAGCCCGCCGAGGAAATTGAAGTTCGTCCTGCTGAGGATCAGCCCGACGCCGATGCCGACGAGGATCAATGGCCAGAGGCTCCACAGGCGGTTCACCTGCTCGTCAGTCAGGTATCCAGCCCGGACGGCCAACGGGACCGCCCCCGCGAGGATGAGGAACACGCCCCAATTCAGGGCGCCACGTCGGATATGCATGACGCAAACCTACCCGAGGTCCGTTAACACGCAATGGCCGAAAGTCACGAAACGCGCGAGGACGGCGGTGTGCTAGCCTCGCCGCGGCTGAAGCCGAAACTGGTCGGGGCAGCGTCAGGGGCGCAGGGATCTTGGTCGGTGTCGGACGGAGGCGGTGGTGCGAGCAGGGCCGCGGTACATGGCATCGGGACGCGAGATCCTTGCCTGACCCTCACCGTCCATGAGTTTCCGAGCGGTCATCTTCGACCTCGATGGAGTCCTGGTCGACTCCGAGATCTGGTGGGACGAGGCGCGGCTGGCCTTCGCCCGCCGCCACGAACGGGCCTGGACGACCGACGATCGGGCTGCGGTCATGGGAGCGAACTCGCGCGGCTGGTCGGCCACGATGCGCGAACGCCTGGCGCTCGACATGCCGGATGAAGAGATCGAACGCACGATCGTCGATGAGGTGGTCGGACGATATCGACGCGAGGGCGCGCCGCGGATCCCGGGTGCGATCGAGACTGTCCGAAGGATCGCTGCGGAACTTCCGGTGGCTGTGGCCTCGTCGGCCCATCCCGACGTGATCGCCGCCGCCCTCGAGGCGACAGGGCTGGCCGGAACGTTCCTGGTCGTCGTGTCGTCCGATGCGGTGGACCATGGCAAGCCGGCGCCCGACGTGTATCTCGAGACCGCGCGCCGCCTGGGCATCGATCCGGGCGAATGCCTGGTCATCGAGGATTCGCGGAACGGTGTGCTGGCAGCGAAGGCTGCCGGCATGACGGTCGTCCTCGTGCCGAACGCCAGCATCCCACCGGCGCCAGGTACCGCCGAACTTGCGGACATGCTGCTCGAACGGCTGTCGGACCTCGATCTCTCGGCCGTCCATCGGCGAGGCGAGGCGGACAAATCCGCCTCGCTTGGGCAATCGTGACCGGGGGCCCTGGGGAATCCGCGGGGCGGGCAGCGAGCGATCCGTCGCCGGACGACCGTGGACGAGCCGGAAGTCGCCGCCCGCGGACAGCGGCAGCGCCCTCGACGATCAGCCCCATCCGATGGACGCTTCGGTACTGGATCGCCCGGATCATCGTCTGGATGATCGTTCGTGCGATCATGCGGCTCCGCTTCGAAGGTCGCGACCGGCTCCCGCCTGGCCGTGCCATCTACTGCTTCAACCACCTCGGCTGGGTCGACCCGTTCATGCTCATGGGCACCTTGCCGTTCCGGCCTCGCCTGATGTTCTTCGGGCCGAAGGAGGAGGACATGGGCGTCGGAGGCCGGAACCGGGTCATGCTCTGGACCGGGACCGCCATCCCGTACAAGCCCGAGAAGACCGATCTTCGGGAAGCCACGCGACGGGTGACCGCCTCCATCGAGGCCGGTCGGGTCGTGGCCATCGCCGGCGAGGGGCGGATCCACGTCGGCGAGAGGCACCTCTTGCCGTTGAGCGAGGGTGCCGCCTACTTCGCGCTTCGGTCTCACGTGCCGCTCGTCCCGATCGCGATCAATGGGACCAGCTGGGTCCGATTTGGCGGACGGGTCCGGGTGCGGGTCGGGGAACCCTTAGCCGTGACTGGCCGGCCGACGCACGAGGCGATCTCGCAGCTCACCGAGGAGCTCACCACGGCACTCCTCGCGCTGGTGGCCGACGCGCCGGAGGTCCCAGAGCCCGGTCGGATCGGACGGTGGTTGACCGAGCAATTCAACGACTGGCCCGAGGGGTCACGGGCTGCGACCGCCGCGATGCAGGCCGAGACCGATCGCATCCGGGCGGTTGAAACGCCTGGAGGGGCGGCGTAGGCGTCGGGTCGGGTAGGGAGGACCTGTGCCTCGCGGCGGTGGCCCACGGCCGGCGGCGGCCCGAAGAACCGGTCTGGCATACTCAACTCCGTCCTATTCCGAGCAGGAGGAACCGTGGGAGCCACCGCGCTGTCGGCCGATCCGAAGGAATATGCCGCCCGACTCCGGGAGCAGAGCGACGAGCAGATCGATTCCTGGACAGCCGAGCTCATGAGAGACGTGGCGATCCGCCGCGGGGTCATCCGGGTCGTCGATGACTTCCGTCGAGCAGGTGGGCTCGATGAACGAGAATTCGAGCGCGTATTCGCTTCCGGCGGAGGGCCGCCCGCGGTCGTCGGTCGCGATGCTGAGGGTCATCTGATGGTCCCGGCGATCACGTTGCATTCTCTCGTGCCGGGGATCAGGTCCCAGGTCGCGGACGGCCGCGACCGGTTGATCGCCTACCTCGTCGCGAACTTCGCAGAGATCGTGTACGTCTGACGGCCCTGGCGGTCCGCGCTCGGTGCCTTCGAACGAACCCCCGGGCGGGCGTATCGCGGCAGGTCTCGGGGGCCTGATCCGGCTCGTCCACCCCTTCCCATCGATCCTCGACGGGGTTGTGGTCGGCGCGATAGCCCTGGTCGCCGGGGCGTCGGCCGATGACGCGCTCCGTCTCGGGGTTGCCATGACGGCCCTTCAGGCGTCGATCGGCGCCGTGAACGACATCGTCGATGCGCCCCGTGACCTGGGGCACAAACGGGGCAAGCCCATCCCGTCGGGGAGCGTCACGGTCGACGCCGCGAGGATCGTGGCGGTCCTGGCGGCTGCGGCCGGGCTCGTGCTGACCTGGCCGTCGGGCTGGCCGACGCTGGGGCTCGCCATCGTCGTGCTGGCCATCGGCTACGCCTACGACCTCCGCCTTCGAGGGACGCCCTGGTCCTGGATCCCGTTCGCCGTCGGCATCCCGCTGCTCCCGGTCTTCGGGTGGCTGGGGGCCGCCGGGTCTCTCCCTCGGTCCTTCGCCCTGCTGATCCCGGCGGCCGTCCTCGCCGGCGCGGCGCTCGCGCTGGCCAATGCGCGGGCCGACTACGAACGCGACGTCGCGGCCGGGGTCCGTTCGGTCGCGACGGCATTGGGCCTCGACCGGGCGTGGACGGTCCACGCTGCGCTGCTCGCCCTCGTGCTGATCGTCGCGGTCGGGACGCTTGCGGCGACCGACGTTTCCGAGATCGTGCTGGCTGTAGCGGTGCTCGCCGTCTCCTTCGTCGCGGCGGGGATGGGGGCAAGTCGGCGCGGAAGTCCCGCGGTTCGGGAGCGCGCCTGGGAGGTCGAGGCGATCGGCGTCGGGCTGCTTGCTGCAGCGTGGCTGGCGGGCGTGGCGTCCGGTGGAGCGGTCCTGTAGGAGGGCTTGTCCAGGCGCCTGGGCCTCCGGCAGTCGTTCGGCCGGCCGCCGGGCTAAAGCTGTTGACGCGGGAACTCATCCTCTTCCGCGCCGCCGGACATCGCACATGCGGCGCCTCGATGCCCAGCGTCGAGCGATGCCGTGGCGATCTCGAAGCCCACGACGTGAGGTTCGGCGCTCATTCGCGCGCGAGCACGTTCAGCGCCCGCCATCCCCGCTTCGGACCATCGCGATCGCGTTCTCGAGGCGGAGTTTCGCGATGGTCAGGTACTTGGCCAGGTTCGCTCGGTCCGTGGACCCGATCGCGCCCCGGAACTCCGGGTTCGCCAGGACGCCGACGAGCGCCTCGACGGCCTCTGACAGGTTGTGCTTCGCGTCCAGCAGCGAGTCGTCGGTCAGCGGCGCTGTCGCCGTATCGGCCACGGCCGCCCACTCGCCCTCCGGCTCGTCCACGGGTTCATCGGCGACGGCGGCGACCACGTCATCATCCCGGCCGCCGTCCTGCCCGTCCGTATCTTCGACCGGGGCCCGGCGGGGCTTTCCCTCGATCTTCTCGCGCAGCTTGATGAGGGTCAGCTCACCGCGCGCGACCTGCTCGGCCAGTCGGCGACGCTTCTTCGGGTCTTCGACCTTCATCAACTCGTACGCGTGGGACAGACTGTCCTTGCGCAAAGACACCAGTTCGCGGACTTCGGGCGGGGCGTCCGCCAATCGAAGCCGGTTCTCCAGATAGCCCTTGTCCTTGCCGAGCTTGTCGGCCAGTTTGCGGATGCTGTACCCGTGTTCGTGGACCATCCGGTCGTACATCGCCGCCTCGTCGAGCGGCGTCAGGTCTTCGCGCTGAAGGTTTTCGATGATCGCGATCTCGAGGGCCGTGTCGTCATCGATGTCCTCGATGAGTGCGGGGATCGAAGCGACGCCAGCCTGCCGGGAAGCGCGCCAGCGCCGTTCGCCGGCAACGATCTGATACGTGTTCGGACCCAACGGTCGAACGAGGATCGGCTGCAGCACGCCGTGCTCCCGGATCGACGCGGAGAGCTCATCGAGCGCCTGCTGGTCAAAGACCATTCGGGGCTGTTCCGGGTTCGGTTCGATGTGATCGACGGGAACGACTCGAACGCCCACCGTGCGCGTCGGACTGTCGGGTGACAGCAGGCTGACGATCGCAGGCGAAAGCTCGCTGTCCTCCGACAGGCGGCGGGCTGCCGCTGCCCGGAAATCAGTTCGCGCCAACGCTGATCACCTCCCGAGCCAGTTCGCGATACGTCCTGGCGGCGTCGCTGTTTCCCGCATACGACGTGATGGGTCGCCCGACGAGTGGAGCCTCCCCGAGCTTCACCGTCGTACGGACGATGCTGTTGAAGACATGGTGGTCGCCGACGACCTTGAGTTCCTCGAGCATGTCACGGGCGAGGTTCGTCCGACCGTCGAAGAACGTCGGCAGCAAGCCAAGGATCCGCAGGTCGCGATTGAGCTTGAGCCGGATCGCGTTGATGACCTTGACCAGATTGTTGAGGCCCTTCAACGCGTAGTACTGCGTCTGGACCGGAATGATCACGCCGGTCGCGGCGACGAGGCCGTTGACCGTCAGCAATCCGAGGTTCGGCGGGCAATCGATGAGCACATAGTCGTAGTCGCCGAGCGCCCCATCGAACGCCTCGCGCAGGATCTGCTCACGACCAAGCGCCGTGAACAACTCACCTTCCGTCGACGCAAGATCGATGTGCGCGGGCGCGACATCGATGCCGGCGATCTCGGTCCGCAGGATCACCTCTGCCAACGAGGATCTGCCATCTGCGAGGACATCGGCCATCGAGCGCTCGATGGTGTTCAGGTTGATACCGACGCCGGCAGTCAGGTTCGCCTGGGGGTCCATGTCGACGCAGAGGATCCGATAGCCCTCTTCGGCGAGGGCGCCTGCCAGGTTGATCGCCGTCGTCGTCTTGCCGACGCCGCCCTTCTGGTTGGCGATCGCGATCACGTGGGTCACCTGGGCATCACCTCGAATCAAGCGCGGACGGCGGCGGGCCGTCGGGGGAGGGAAGCGGTATCGCCATGCTACCCCGTCCGGGTTGCCTACGGGCACCCGGTTATCCACACGCTGCCGGAGTTGTTCACCGAATCTGTGGATATCCGATGCCGCCGAGGTCTCCGCGCTCACGGTCTGGTGGATGCACTGCAGGGACTCCCGCCCGAGTCGTCGCTCGGAGTTGTGCGGTGGCTATGATGCTGAAGGTCCTTGCGCACGGACATGGGAGGCCCGGTCAGCTTGGCGACGAACGAAGAGCGGCTCGACCGACTCGAGCGGATGCGGGTAGAGGCGCTGCTCGGCGGCGGTGCCGTCCGCATCGAACGCCAGCACGCCTGGGGCAAGCTCACTGCTCGCGAGAGGCTCGACCTACTGCTCGATCCCGGTTCGTTCGTCGAGCTCGATGCATTCGTCACCCACCGTGCGACGGAGTTCGGGCTAGCCGAAAACCACTTCCTCGGTGATGGAGTCGTGACCGGCCACGGAACGATCGACGGTCGGCTCGTGTTCGTCTTCAGCCAGGACTTCACTGTGTTCGGCGGATCGTTGTCGGAGGCCTACGCCGAGAAGATCTGCAAGATCATGGATCTGGCGATGCGTGTCGGCGCGCCGATCATCGGCCTCAACGATTCGGGCGGCGCTCGAATCCAGGAGGGCGTCGCATCGCTCGGAGGCTACGCGGACATCTTCCTGCGCAACGTATTGGCGTCCGGTGTCGTGCCTCAGATCTCGGTGGTCATGGGTCCATGCGCCGGTGGCGCCGTGTACTCGCCGGCGATGACGGACTTCACGATCATGGTCCAGCAGACCAGTTACATGTTCGTCACCGGTCCGAACGTGGTGAAGACCGTCACCCATGAAGAAGTCGATTCGGAGTATCTCGGTGGCGCGACGACGCACACCACGAAAAGCGGTGTCGCTCACCTGGCAGCAGTCGACGAGGCCGAAGCGCTCGACGACGCGCGACGGATCCTGGCGTACCTCCCGCAGAACAATCTGTCGGACCCACCATCCGTCGCAACGACCGATCCAAGCGACCGGATGGATCCGGCGCTCAATGACGTCGTGCCCGACGACCCGCGGATGCCGTACGACATGCATGACGTCATCCGCAAGATCGTGGACGACACGACACTGCTCGAGATCCAGCCGGGCTGGGCGTCGAACATCATCGTCGGATACGCACGCCTCGGCGGCCGGAGCGTCGGGATCGTTGCGCAACAGCCGGCCGTCCTTGCGGGCGCCCTCGACATCGATGCATCGATCAAGGCGGCCCGCTTCGTCAGGACCTGCGATTGCTTCAACGTGCCGATCGTGACGTTCGTCGACGTGCCCGGATTTCATGCCGGGCGTCGCACAGGAACACGGAGGGATCATCAAGCACGGCGCAAAACTGCTGTACGCCTACTGTGAGGCGACGGTTCCCAAGTTGACGGTCATCACGCGGAAGGCCTATGGCGGCGCATACGACGTCATGAGCAGCAAGCACATCCGTGGCGACATGAACTTTGCGTGGCCCACGGCGGAGATCGCGGTGATGGGCGCAGAGGGAGCGGTCAACATCATCTTCAAGGACGGAATCGGGGCCGCCGACGACCCCATCGCCGAGAAGACTCGGCTCGTCGCGGAATACGAGGCCGAGTTTGCGAACCCGTATGTCGCCGCTGCACGCGGCTACGTCGACGAGGTGATCAAGCCGGCCGAGACGCGGCCCCGACTCATCCGCGCCCTGGAGATCCTCGCCGACAAGCGCGACACGAATCCGCGGAAGAAGCATGGCAACATCCCGCTCTGAAACGGACGCGTCTTTGCGCAAAGACGGGTCGGGACGGGCGCCATTTCGAAGGGTTCTCGTCGCGAACCGGGGAGAGATCGCCGTCCGCATCATCCGCGCGTGCCACGAGATGGGCATGCAGGCTGTCGCCGTCTACAGCGACGCCGACGCGTCCGCTCAGCATGTTCGGCTCGCCGACGTCGCCGTCCGGATCGGTCCGCCAGCCCCCTCGGACAGCTACCTCCGCATCGACGCGATCGTCGACGCCGCACAGACAACAGGCGCCGAGGCGATCCATCCCGGTTACGGCTTCCTCGCCGAGCGAGCTTCGTTTGCGCGCGCGGTCGAGGATGCGGGTCTCGTCTTCGTCGGGCCATCTTCCGCGTCGATCGATGCGCTGGGTGACAAGCTGCACGCGCGGCGCGCGGCCCTGGACGTCGGCGTCCCTCCAGTCCCGGGCACGCTCGAGCCCGCGCCTGTCGACCGACCTGACCAGACCGAGGCCATCCTCGCCGAGGCGGAGAGGATCGGCTTTCCCTTGCTCGTCAAGGCGGCCGCCGGCGGCGGCGGACGCGGTATGAGGCGAGTTCTCACCGCCAGGGATCTGCCGGCGGCGCTGGTCGGAGGTTCCCGTGAGGCGGCCTCTGCGTTCGGCGACGGTTCGGTGTATCTCGAGCGAGAGATCGTGCCGGCCCGCCACATCGAGGTCCAGTTGCTCGGTGATGCGACCGGTCGTGTCATCGCCATCGGGGAACGCGACTGCTCGCTGCAGCGCCGTCACCAGAAGCTCGTGGAGGAGGCACCGGCGCCGGGCCTCGATCCCGGCCAGCGACGCGAGCTGCACGCGATGGCCGTCCGCGTGTCGACTGCCGCTGGACTGCGGAACGCCGCGACGGCGGAGTTCCTGCGCTCGCCCGGCGGATCCTTCTATTTCCTCGAGGTGAATACCCGGCTCCAGGTCGAGCACGGCGTGACCGAGCTCGTGTCGGGCCTGGACATCGTCCGCGAGCAGTTCTCGCTGGCGGCGGGCTATCCCTTGTCCGACGCCGCCCTTGCCGCCGCCGATCGAGCCGCCGATCCAGGAAGCCACGCGATCGAGGTCCGGATCGCAGCCGAGGATCCGTCACGCGATTTCACGCCGACGCCCGGACGCGTCCGACGATGGGTGATGCCCGCCGGACCGGGCGTGCGAGTTGATACAGCGATCGTCGATGGCGACCGTGTCCCCGCCGAGTACGACAACCTGATCGCCAAGATCATGGTCGCGGCCGGAGATCGCGACGCGGCGATCGACCGGCTTCGACGTGCGCTCGATGAGACCGAGGTCGCGGGAATCCAGACGACACTCCCGTTCCACCGTTTCGTGGCTCGGAGCGGGGCGTTCCGTGCCGGCCGCTTGTCCACCGGCTGGGTAGGGGAGTGGTGGGACGGCGCAGCCGAGATCCGACGCTCGGCCTTGATCGCGATGCTCGCCGTCGGGCTCGACGCTTTGGAGGCTGGTCAGGCGACCGCCATCGAAGGCAGGCCCGGCGGCCACGGTCAGCCGACGTCGCGCCCGGCGATGGCCGCTGGCGGCAGGCGGCTCGCGCGGCAGCGATCGACCGGTGGCCGTCATGACGTCACGTGACGACGACGCGGCCGAATCCGGGGCCGCCGAGGCGGACGGCGACGCGGCCGGCCCCGCCGAAGCTCGGCTCGTCGATCCGCGCGCGGTCCGTGTCTCGCTCGCCCCGACGTCGGCCCACGCCGCGGTCGACCCGATCGTCGTGGAACCGCCCGCGATCCCTGTCGCTCCGAGCCCGCACGTCACCGGGACCGGCGTGCTGGGCGGCGTGGCGGCGATCCCGAGCACTGGATCTGCCAGTCCCGACTCCCACCGACGGCCTGGTACTCGTCGACGGTGAACCCGTCGCGATCCGGCTCGACCACTTCGGCTCGGTCCATGCGGTGATCCGAGAGGACGTCACCGACAGCCACGAGCCGACGCGGACCGCCGTCATCATCCTTCCGTCCGACGACTCCGGGCACCCGCCAACCCCGGGCACGACCGGTCGCGAGGTCATCGTGGACGGCTGGCGGATCGAAGTCGAGATCGAGTCGGAGCGTCGCGCCTCACTTCGCGATCGAGCACGCCGCGGCGCGGGCGGTGACGGCCCACGGCGGGCCGACCGAGGTCCGTGCCATCATCCCGGGCGTGGTGGCGAGCGTGTCGGTCGTGCCGGGCGACGCCGTCGTCGCCGGTCAGCAACTCCTCGTCGTGGAGGCGATGAAGATGCAGAACGAGCTGCGCGCCCCGCGCGACGGCGTGATCTCCCAGGTCGCCGTCGGCTCCGGCCGGACGATCGAGGTAGGCGACCTCCTCCTGGTCCTCGATTGAGCACCGGCCGGCCGGCGGATCCGCCGGGCAGGACGGACAGGTCGACCGGCGAGGGCACCGGATCCGGCCCGCGATCGCTGGCGAGCGACCCTCCGCGCGAAGGCAGTCAAGGGCGCGCCGGAGCGGAAAGCGGACTTCGAGACGTCGTCCGGCCTCGTCATCCGGGACCTCTACACCCCGGCCGACACCGCTTCCCTCGACGAAGACCGCGACCTCGGGCAGGCCCGGCGAGTACCCGTTCACGCGGGGCGTCCAGCCCACGATGTATCGAAGCCGCCTCTGGACGATGCGCCAGTACGCCGGGTTCGCGACGGCGGAGGAGACGAACCGGCAGGTTCCGCTACCTGCTGGACCACGGCCAGACGGGGCTGTCGGTCGCCTTCGACCTGCCGACCCAGATGGGCTACGACTCGGACGCCCCGGAGGCCGAGGGTGAGGTCGGCCGGGTCGGGGTCCCGATCGCGAGCCTTGCCGACATGTCGGTCCTCCTCGACGGGCTGCCCCTCGGCGAGGTCTCGACGTCGATGACCATCAACGCCACGGCGCCCATCCTGCTCGGCCTGTACGTCGCGGCGGCCGAGGCCCAGGGCGTGCCCGCGCGCGGCGATCGCCGGGCACCACCCAGAACGACATCCTCAAGGAGTACATCGCCCGGGGCACGTACATCTATCCACCTCGGCCCTCGATGCGCCTGGTGACCGACGTCTTCGAGTTCTGCGCCGCCGAGCTGCCGAAATGGAACACGATCTCGATCTCGGGCTACCACATGCGCGAGGCCGGGGCGACCGCCGCCCAGGAGCTCGCGTTCACGCTGGCCGACGCGATCGCGTATGTCGAGGCGGCGGTCGCGCGCGGGCTCGACGTGGACGCGTTCGCCGGGCGCCTCAGCTTCTTCTTCGCGGCCTGGTCGGAGCTCTTCGAGGAAGTGGCCAAGTTCCGCGCCGCCCGCAGGATGTGGGCGACGATCATGCGCGAGCGCTTCGGGGCGGTGGATCCCCGCTCGCTGGTCTGCCGCTTCCACGTCCAGACCGCAGGCTCGAGCCTGACCGCCCAGTCGGTCGACAACAACGTCGTCCGGACGACCGTGCAGGCCCTCGCCGCGGTCCTGGGCGGCGCCCAGAGCCTCCACACCAATTCCCGCGACGAAGCACTGGCCCTCCCGACCGAGGATGCCGCCCGGCTGGCGCTGCGCACCCAGCAGATCCTCGCCTACGAGGCCGGGGTGACCGAGACGCCGGATCCGCTCGCCGGGTCGTACTACGTCGAGACCCTCACCAACCAGCTCGAGGCGGCGGCCTGGTCATACCTCGACGAGATCGAGGCGATGGGCGGCACTCTCGCAGCCATCGAGGGCGGGTTCCAGCAGCGCCAGATCCAGGAGGCTGCCTACCGCGTCCAGCAGGCGATCGAATCGGGGGACCAGGTCGTCGTCGGGGTCAACCGGTTTCGCGACGACGACATCCGGACGCCTGCCCTCCAGAAGATCGACCCCGACGGGGAGCGCCGCCAGGTCGAGCGCGTCCGCCGAGTCCGCGCCGAACGCTCACCCGACGCCTGGGCCGCCGCCATGGAGCACCTCGAGACCACGGCACGCGGCGACGGCAATCTGATGCCCGCGATCCTCGACGCTGTCCGCGCCTACGCGACGATCGGTGAGATCAGCGACCGCCTCCGGGCGGCCTGGGGCGAACACCGCGAGCTGATCACCGTCTGACGGGCAAGCCCGGGCGTCCCCGGCCGGCCGCTCACCCGCCCCGCTCGCCTCGCCCGAGCCGCATCCGCCACAGGCCACGCCAGCGGCCGCCGTCGCCCTCCACGAGAACCTCGAGGCCCGAGACCCGAGCGCGGAACGGCAGCCCGCGCGCAGCCTCGGCGGCGATCGCGTCGAGCATCGTCTCATCGACTCCCTCGCCGACCGCCTCGGTGATCGTCAGGTGAGGGATGACGACCTCGAACGCGCCGCCGTACGGCGGGAAGTCCGGAAAGGCCCTGTGAACGGCCTCGGTCAGGGCCGAGAACGGAGCGGCGGGCTCAGGCTGGAGATAGACCACGCCCGGGAATTGCCCGACCCGCTCGAAGCTCACGGAGAACGGCTCCGCCAACCGGGCGATCGCGGCAACCTCGAGCCTCACCGCCCGCGTCATACGCTCGGCCGGCAGGAACGGGAAGAGCACCGTCACGTGTGGCGGCACGCCCACGCTCGCCGCCCAGTCGTGACGCGCCCGGAGTCGAGCCAGCCGAGCCGGCAGCGGCACCCGGACGACCACGGCGCTGGCGGGCTGGGTCGATGCCATCGCGACAGGGTACGCTGCGGCGATGTCGACGAAGCCGTCACCGGAACGACGCCTCCCGGAGCACATCGGCCGCCTTGGCAAGGTCCACCACGTGGCGCTCGTGGTTCGCTCGATCGAGGAGTCGCTCGGCCTGTGGCGCGACGCGCTCGGCCTCGGGCTCGAGACCATCGCGGACATTCCGCATGACCATGTTCGGATCGCGTTCCTTGGGGTAGGGGAGTCGAAGGTCGAGCTCGTCGAGCCGACCGACGACACGACGGGCGTCTATCGGTTCCTCGAGAGCAAGGGCGAGGGCTTCCATCACGTCTGCTTCGAGGTTCCGAACCTGGCGGAGTCGCTGCTCCATCTCGAGATCGACGGCATCGAGCTCATCGATTCGGCGCCACGGCGCGGTGCCGAGGGTCCGGTCGCCTTCCTTCACCCGCGGTCCTGTCACGGGGTGCTCGTCGAGCTGATCGAGGCACCCGGCGGCCCGGCCTGGCGGTCGCTCGGCTACTGATCGTCGCCCCCGGCGCCGGGGGCTTCGCGTCGCACGGCCGCCAGTCGCTCGATGAATCCGAGCCGAAGACGCTCCAGAGCCTCGATCTCGAAGCCGGCGCCTGCCAGGTGGTCGACTGGATCGCGGGTCAGGTGGTCGCCGGACTGCCGGACAGCCACTGGCTCCCAGAGCCGCTCGCCCCAGCGAATGAGCCGGTGCGGGCTTCGGACGTGCTCGACGGCCAGGAGCCGCCCGCCGGGGCGCAGGACCCGCGCAGCCTCCTCGATCGCAAGCCGGTCGTCAGGCACTGTGCACAGGACGAGGCAGAAGACGACCGTATCGAAGGTGGCGTCGTCCGCGTCGAGGTGCGAGGCGTCGCCAAGCCGGAGCTCAACCGGGCGGCCAAGCGCCGCGGCCCGATCACGTGCCGCGGTGAGCATCACGGGACTCAGGTCGATGCCGGTGAGCCGGACGTCGGCCGCGTAGTGCGGCATCGTCGCCCCACCGCCGATGCCGATCTCGAGCGTCTCGCCCCGGGCGCGGGAGGCGAGCCATTCGCGAGATCCGCGAAGGAGCCACGAGTCGTCGGTCGGCGTGAGCCGCACACCGCCTCGGTCATAGATCCCACGGATCCGCCTGGTCTCGCGGTCGTCGGGCCCTCTCAGCCCCGCATCCATCGAAAAAGGCCCCGATCAGCCTGGCTTTGAAGCGAGCAACGAGAACATCAGGGGCAACTCGCCCGCGGTACCCGGCGGGAGCCGCCATTCACCGCTCCCGGGCGGGTCCTCGACGAGGAAGTCGACCTTCCATGCGAGGAACGGATGTTCGACGAGCGCATCGATGCGAAGTCCGGCCTCGACCAGTGCGGTGACGATCTCGCCGAGACCGTGGTCCCACGAGTGCTCGGTCTCGTCGCCGACATCAGCCTCCGGGTCCGCGTATGAGCCATGGACGGGGAAGATGAGTGGATCGCGATGCTCCCAGTACGGATACGTCAGGCGGAGCTCCCCGGGCGCGACCCCTTCGTTCTCGAAGGCGTGGAGGACGGGGTGCGCCTCGGTGATGAAGAACCGCCCGCGCGGCGCGACGTAACGTGCCACGACCCGCGCCCATCGGCGGATGTCGGGCAGCCAGCCGAGGACGCCCCGTGACGTGTAGACGATGTCGAACTGAGCATCGAGCACGTCAGAAAGGTCGTACAGGTTGGACTCGACGAAGCGGGCGTCGGAGAAGCCCGAGATCCGCCGCGAGGGACCTCGCTGCCTCGACGGCCGCCGGGGACAGGTCCGCGCCGGTGACCCGGGCGCCGAGGCGTGCCCACGAGAGCGTGTCGATCCCGAAATGGCACTGGAGGTGGAGGAGCGACCTCCCGGCGACGTCGCCGACCATCTCGATCTCGTAGGGCCTGAGCCGAACGCCGCCAGCGCGGAAGCCCGCAAGGTCATAGAACTCCCCGTCCACGTGGATCGCGGTCCAGCCGATCCCACAGCGAACGATTGGCGGCGAAGGCCGCCGCGTTGCCCGAGCCCGTCTCGGCGACCTCGCTCAGTGGAGGGACCAGGCGAACAGCACGTCCGGCGCGCTGTCGGCGGCCTGACAGAAGGCGACGAGACGCCCCGTGAGGTCGCGGATCCACGGCTTCTCGTCGCGCGGGAGCAAGCCGAGCTCGTCCTCGACGAGATCGATCCACCGACCGGCGATGGCTCCGAGATCCTGCTGAGGGATCCGCGCGACAGCGGTCACCCAGCCGGGATCCACGCGTTCGATGGACCGGCCCTCGAGCTCGTCCGGCCCGTCGAGCTCGAGACGGGCATCGATGAAATCGCTCGGTGCCTCGAGGCCCGACACGTTTCGGGCCGCCTCCGCGAACAGGTCGAGCCAGGTTGGATCGAGCCCGCTGCCCAGCGGCAGATGGGCAGCGAACCGGCCCGGTTCGTCGAGCCCGGCAAGGTCGTCCGTGCCGATGGCGAGCAGGATCTCGCGGGCGTCGCCTGCGACGAGATCCATCAACCGGCTCATGGTCGGCGCCTAGTCCCGGTAGCCGGCGTCACGCAGGAGCGCCGGAAGCTCCGTCGGCGATCCCGCGACGCGAAAACCGGCGGCCTCGAGGGCGTCGACCTTTGAAGCCGCCGTCCCGGCACCGCCGGAGATGATCGCTCCGGCGTGGCCCATCCGCTTGCCCTCGGGCGCGGTCCGCCCGGCGATGAAGGCGACCTTCGGGAGATGGGCCAGGTGCTCGCGCCGCCCAGGCGGCGGCCTCCTCCTCGGCGGCGCCACCGATCTCGCCGATGAGCACGATCGCCTCGGTGTCGGGGTCCTCGGCGAAGAGCTTGAGCACGTCGAGATGGGTCGTGCCGATGATCGGGTCGCCGCCGATCCCGATGCACGTCGACTGGCCGACGCCGGCGTCGGTCATCGCCTGGACCGCTTCGTAGGTCAGCGTCCCGGACCGGCTCACGACACCCACCCGCCCCTCGCGGTGGACGGAGCCCGGGATGATCCCGACCTTGGCCGAGCCCGGCGACGTGGCGCCCGGACAGTTCGGCCCGATGAGCCGCGCGCCCGCCCGGGCGACCGCCTCGACCGCGGGGATCATGTCGAGCGCCGGGATGCCCTCGGTGATGCAGAAGATCGTGGCGATGCCCGGCGGCGGCCGCCTCCATGACGGCATCGGGGGCGCCGGCTGCCGGCACGAAGATGCAGGAGGTGTTCGCGCCGGTCTCGGCGGACGGCCTCGGCGACGGTGTCGAAGACCGGAACCGTGCCGTCGAGCGTCGTCTGGCCGCCCTTGCCCGGTGTCATCCCGGCGACGATGTTCGTGCCGTACTCCTGCATCGCCCGGCTGTGGAACTGGCCCTCGCGGCCGGTGATGCCGTGGACGACCAGCCGCGTCTCGGGTCCGATGAGGATGCTCACGCCGCCGCTCCCCGGGATGCCGCGACGGCCTTGGCGGCCGCCTCGTCGAGGCGTGGCGGCCGTCGCGAAGTGCGCCTGCTCGAGCAGCGCCGCGGCCTCGGCCTCGTTGGTGCCGACGATCCGCACGACCATCGGGACGTCGCGAGTCTGCTGTGCCCGCGCTTCGATGAGCCCGCGCGCGACCTCGTCTCCGCGGGTGATGCCGCCGAAGATGTTGACGAGGATGGCGGTCGACCTTCGGGTCGGCGAGGATGATCCGCATCGCTGCGGCCACCCGGTCGGCGCGCGCCCCGCCACCGATGTCGAGGAAGTTCGCGGGCTCGCCGCCCGCTCGTTTGACGAGGTCCATCGTCGTCATCGCGAGCCCGGCGCCGTTGACCATGCAGCCGATCGAGCCGTCGAGCTTGATGAACGTGAGCCCCGCCTCGCGCGCCTCGCGGTCGGCCGGGTCCTCCTCGTCGGGATCGCGCAGCGCCTCTAGAGTCGGGATGGCGCGCCAGCCCGGAATCGTCGAGGGTGATCTTGGCGTCGAGGCAGACGAGACGCTCCACGATGGCGCCGGCCGCGTCGGTCTCGCGCGACGATCGCGAGCGGGTTGATCTCGACCAGGTCGGCGTCGTACGCGACCATCGTCCGGACGAGACCCTCGGCGATCGCGACGGCCGCCTTGAGGTGGGCACCAAGGCCCATCGCGAAGGCGAACTCGCCGCGCCTGGTAGTCGAGCAACCCGAGCATCGGGTCGGCGTGGATGGCGGACGATCGCCTCAGGGTTGGCCGCGGCAACCTGTTCGATCTCCACGCCGCCCTTCGGCCGACCCCATCAGCAGGATTCGCCGCGCGGCACGGTCGAGCACGGCCGACATGTAGAACTCGCGGACGATGTCGGCGGCCGGCGCAACGAGGACCTTGCGGACGTGGATGCCCTTGATGTCCATGCCGATGATGGCCCGCGCGACCCGTTCGGCCTCGTCCGTGCTGGCGGCGAGCTTGACGCCGCCGGCCTTGCCGCGTCCGCCGACGAGGACCTGGGCCTTGATCACGACCGCCCCGACGCCGGTGGCGAGGATTCGTTCCGCGGCGGCGCGCGCCTGGGCGGGTGTGTGGGCGACCTCCCACGCGGGGACGGGCAGGCCCTGGGCGACGAGCAGTGTCTTGGCGTCGGCTTCCTGGATCTTCACGCGATGCGGCTCCGATGTGGGCGAGGGCGAGCGGTCCCGGCGCGATGGGCGGGGAGGCTGATGGTACCGCGTCGAACCGGCGCCGGACGCCGAAAGATGGAACGAACCGATGACCCCGCCTCGCCATACTCGGTGAGCACGGTCACATCGGCCGTGCCGTCGCCGAGGGGCGTGATGCAGCAGGATCTCGTGGAGCGAGCGCGACGGGGCGATCATGACGCCTTCGCCACGCTGGCAGGCGCCGCGATCTTCCGGCTGGACGCCGCCGCCCGGCTCATCCTGCGCGACCCCGACCAGGCGAAGGACGCCGTCCAGGAGACGCTCGTCCGGGCCTGGCGTGACCTGCCCACGTTGCGCAGCCCCGACCGCTTCGACGCCTGGCTCCACCGGCTGCTGTACCGCGCCTGCATCGATGAGGCGCGCCGGCTCCGGCGCCACCGCTGTCGACGTGGAGCTGACCCCGATCGATTCCCCGGTGGTCGGCGACATGACGTCGTCGATCACCGACCGCGACCAGCTCGATCGCGGCTTCAGCCGCCTCGAGCCTGAAGCGCGGGCCCTCATCGTCCTTCACCACTATCTCGACCTGCCTTTGCCGGAGGTCGCCATCGCGCTCGGGATCCCGCTCGGAACGGCGAAATCGCGCCTGCACCGTGCCCTCGGATCCATGCGAGCGGCTCTCGACGCCGATGCCCGACCTCGGTCGGAGATCACGGAGGGCCGTCTCGCATGACGCTCAACGATGGCTTCGAACGGATCGTCTCGGACTGGCTCGACGAGCAGGCAGGGCGCGGCGCGCCCGGCTACCTCGACGACGTCCTCGCCCGGACGACCCGGACCCGGCAGCGCCCGGCATGGTCGAGCCTCGAAAGGTGGCTCCCCGTGGATCTGACCGCACAACCTCGCTTCCTCGCTCGTCCGACGCTCGGCAAGGCGCTCCTCGTCGGTGTAGTCCTCCTCGCCCTGATCGGGATGGCGATCGTCGTCGTCGGTTCTCGCGTCCAGCGTGTACCGGCACCATTCGGTCTGGCCGCCAACGGCCAGATCGCCTACTGGGCTGGCGGCGACATCCTGGTGGCCGACCCCGACGGGACGCATGCCCACGCCCTCATCTCCGGCCCGAGCGACGACGGCGTGCCGGTATACACCCGAGATGGCACGCAGCTGATGTTCCTCCGGACGGTGTCGCCCAAGGAAGCAACGCTGATGATCGCTGCCCCGGACGGATCGGGGGTTCGGTCGCTCTTGAAGGAGCCCCTGACCGACGCCTCCTGGTTCGACTCGTCGCCGGATAGTCGGTCGCTGGCCGTCAACCATCTCGCGAATGGCGTCCGCGTCCTGTCCATCGTCGATATCGAGCAGGGCACGATCCGCACGCTGGACGTGAACGGCCTGGACGTCGACTACTGGGTGGCCTGGCTGCCAGGCACCACGTCGGAACTGCTCTTCGGCAGCCGCACCGGATCCGGCGATTCGCAGCGGGCGGGCATCTACTCGATCCAGGCCGACGGGAGTGGCCTGACACCCGTCGTGCCGCCCGTGACGGGTACCGCCGAGTACAACGGCGTCGATCTCGCGCCCGACGGCCGAACCCTCACGTACTGGCGCTGGGAGTCGGCGACGCTGCCAGGGCGCATCCACCAGCTCGACATCGCCACCAAAGAAGACCGCGTGCTGAGATTCGACCCGTCGGACTACGGCGAATCGGGTCTGCTGCACTCGCCCGACGGCTCCCTTGTCCTCCTGAACCGCAACGGCAAGACGATCGGGCAGACCATGATCGCTCCGGCCGACGCCAGTCGCCCGGGCATCCTGGTCGGTCGTGCGTTCGACAAGAACGCCGACGGACCGGGGTATGGATTCTCGCCGGACGGCAAGACGGTCTTTGTCACGTTCTCAGGTGAAGCACCGCAATTCTTCGACGCCGAGACAGGGGCGCCCCGCGCCGGTCCTACGACACAGTCGGAATGTTGCACCTGGCAGCGCCTGGCGCCCTGACCTGACCACGCCCGACTGCTTCGGCCGACTTGCCCCCTTGGGCGGGTCGGCCGTCGTCACGCGTTGGTCGAGGGCTACCCCGGCAGCCCGACTTGCGTCAGACGCCCCGCTTCTGCCCATGGACGGGTGCATCGATGGGTCCGTATCATGGGTCCATGGCGACACGTATCAAACGGACGTACAACCTCGATGAGACCACGGTCCGGCATGTCCGCGAACTGTCGGCCGAGTACGGCGTCGCCGGAAGCCAGGACGCGGTCGTGGAATTGGCCGTCGAGCGTCTCTACCAGGAGGCACTCGATCGCATCGACGCCGAGCGATGGGCAGCGGCCGCCGCTGACCCGTCGTTCGTGGCGGAGATGCGCGAGATCGCGGCCGAGCTCGACGGCGACGACACGTGGCCCGCCTGAGGTGAGCTCGGTCGCGCGTTGGGGGATCGTCATCATCGACTTCGAGCCGACGGTCGGCCACGAACAGGGTGGGGCACGCCGGGCGCTCGTCGTGTCGCGTGAGCCGTTCCATCGATCCGGCATGGCGACGGTCTGCCCGATCTCCGCGCGAGCGCCCCGGTATCCGGCCGAGGTGTCGATCCCTGCCGGTCAGGCCGGCCAGACGCTCGACGCGGTCATCCTCTGCCACCAGATCCGGACGATCGACCTGCGTCGGGTCACCGCCCTCGAGGTCGGCGGACGGTCCCAGGTCCTGACCGATCCGGTCATCCGCTCGGCGGTCCGGGTCGCGCTCGCGCGCCAGCTCGGCCTCGACCTGCCGGCCGAACTCGACGGCGCCGCCTAGCAGCGATCACCTCAGGCCGGCCGGCCGCCGTCCGCCGGTCCGGCGCGCGGCTAGAATGCCCGCATGGCCCACACGATCACGCTCATCCCCGGCGACGGCATCGGTCCGGAGCTGGCGGCGGCGACCACGCGCGTCCTCGACGCCACCGGGATCGGCTTCGAGTGGGAGCCGGTCGAGGCGGGCGAGGCGCGATCGCCAAGTACGGCACGCCGCTGCCGGACCACGTCCTCGAGTCCGTCCGGCGCACGAAGGTCGGCCTCAAGGGGCCGATCACGACCCCGGTCGGGTCGGGCTTCCGGAGCGTCAACGTCGGCGCTCCGCCAGGCGCTCAACCTGTACGCCAACCTGCGCCCGGCGCGGTCGATGAAGGGCGTCGAGAGCCGCTACGAGGACGTCGACCTCGATCATCGTCCGCGAGAACACCGAGGACCTGTACGCCGGCATCGAGCACATGGTCGGTCGCGATGCCGCCGAGAGCATCAAGATCATCACCCGCGAGGCGTCCGAACGGATCGCCCGGTTCGCCTTCGACTACGCGGTCGCCAACGGCCGGCACAAGGTCACGGCCGTCCACAAGGCGAACATCATGAAGCTGTCCGACGGCCTCTTCCTCGAGAGCTGCCGGACGGTCGCGGCCGACTACGACGGCCGGATCGAGTTCGAGGACCGCATCGTCGACAACATGTGCATGCAGCTCGTCCAGAAGCCCGAGCTGTACGACGTCCTCGTCCTGCCGAACCTGTACGGCGACATCGTCAGCGACCTGTGCGCCGGGCTGGTCGGCGGGCCTGGGCGTGGCGCCCGGGGCCAACATCGGGACCGAGGCGGCCGTCTTCGAGCCGGTCCACGGCTCGGCGCCGAAGTACGCCGGCCTCGACAAGGCGAATCCGACGGCCCTCATCCTGTCGGGCGCGCTGATGCTCCGCCACCTCGGCTACCCGACCGAGGCGGCCGGCGTCGAGGAGGCCGTCCGCTCGGTCATCGCCGAGGGGCGGACGGTCGACCTACGACCTGGGCGGCACCGCCGGGACGGCCGCCTTCGCCGACGCGGTCATCGAACGGATGGCCGCTCCGATCGCCTCCACGCCGGCCTGACGCGGACGAGCGGCGGACAGACGGAGGCCTGATGCTGGTCCGCTACCGGGGCGGCGAAGGGATGCTCGCGTGGGCGTTCCACCGGATCTCGGGCGTCGCCATCTGGCTGTTCGTCATCCTCCACGTCCTCGACATCTTCCTGGTCGGGCGCGGCCCCGAAGGTGTACGACAGCCTCCTGGGCATCTACGCCACGCCCGGGCGGCATCATCATGGAGTGGCTGCTGGGCGCGGCGGTGCTGTACCACGCCCTCAACGGTCTGCGGATCGTCGTGATGGACTTCTGGCCGCCGCTGACCCGCTTCCACCGCGGGATGTGGTACCTCGTCTGGGTCGTGTTCATCGCCGTCGGCCTCCCGGTGACGCTACGTCATCTTCGGCCAGTTCGCGCGGGCGATGGGTTGGGCGGCATGAGCGCGCGATACGGCCGGACCGGACGGGCCAAGCCCGCGTCGGGCGGCTGGGAGGTGGCGATCTGGTACCTGATGCGGGTGACCGGTCTCGGGCTGTTCGTGCTCGTCCTCAGCCACTACCTGATCCTGCACGTCCTCTACGACCCGGCCCAGCAGCACAGCGGCTGGATCGCCGAGATGCGCTGGTAGAGCACGTTCTGGCGGGGCTTCGACTGGCTGATGCTCATGCTGGTCCTGTTCCACGCGTTCATGGGCATGCGCATCGTCGTCGCCGACTACAGCCAGCGGCGGCGCCCGCGTCGCGCTGACGACCGGGCCTGTACGTCCTGGCGCGCGCTCCTGCTCGTGATGGGCACGGTCGTCGTGATGACCCTGCCCGAACGTCGTCCCGAGCGGGCGATGACGCGACGATGACGACCTGACGACCCCGATGCAGCACGACGCCCTCATCGTCGGCGCCGGCGGCGCCGGCCTGTGGGCCGCCGTCGAGCTGCGCCAGGGCGGGCGTGGACGCGGCCGTCCTGACCAAGCTCTATCCCACCCGCTCCCATACCGGCGCCGCCCAGGGCGGCGTCTGCGCCGCCCTCGGCAACCTGGAGGAGGACCACTGGGAGTGGCACATGTTCGACACGATCAAGGGCGGCGACTACCTCGTCGACCAGGACGCCGCGGAGGTCCTGGCCCGCGAGGCGATCGAGACCGTGATCGAGCTCGAGCACATGGGCCTGCCGTTCAACCGGACGCCCGACGGCAAGATCGACCAGCGGCGGTTCGGCGGCCACACCCGGAACTACGGCGAGGGGCCGGTCCGCCGGTCGTGCTTCGCGGCCGACCGCACCGGCCACATGATCCTCCAGACGCTCTACCAGCAGGCGATCAAGTACGGCGTGACGTTCTTCGACGAGTACCACGTCGTCGACCTGCTGTCCGATGGCGGCGACTGGGATCCGGCGGCCGGGTCGCCGGCGTCGTCGCCTACCGGATCGGCGACGGCGAGCTCCAGACGGTCCGCGCGAAGGCCGTCCTGCTCGCGACCGGCGGCTTCGGGCGGATGTTCCGGATCACCTCGAACGCCTGGTCGCTGACCGGCGACGGCGTCGCCGCTCGCGTACCGCCACGGCGTGCCGATGGAGGACATGGAGTTCTACCAGTTCCACCCGACCGGCATCGTCGGGATCGGCATCCTCCTGTCCGAGGCGGCCCGCGGCGAGGGCGGCATCCTGCTCAACGGCGAGGGCGAGCGGTTCATGGAGCGCTACGCCCCGACGATGATGGACCTCGCCCCGCGCGACATGGTCAGCCGGGCGATCTACCAGGAGATCCGCGCCGGCCGCGGGATCGACGGCAAGGACTACGTCTACCTCGACCTCCGGCACCTCGGCCGCAAGTTCATCGACGAGAAGCTGCCCGACATCACCGACTTCGTCCGCGTCTACCAGGGCATCGAGCCGATCACCGACCCGATCCCGATCCAGCCGACCGCGCACTACGCGATGGGCGGCATCCCGACCGACCTCGACACCCGGGTGACGCGCGACGCCGAGGGGACCGTCGTGCCCGGGCTGTACGCGGCCGGCGAGTGCGCCTGCGTCAGCGTCCACGGCGCCAACCGGCTGGGGACGAACTCGCTCGTCGACCTGCTCGTCTTCGGCCGGCGGGCCGGGCCGGACGATGGCGGCCGACCTCACGAGGCGTCGAGTTCGCCATGACGTCCCCGCGACGCCGATGCGCCCGTCCGGGCCGAGATCGAGGCGCTTCGCGCGCGTCCGACCGGCGAGAACCCGGCCCACATCCGCAAGGACCTCGCCGACGTGATGATGGACAACGTCGGCGTCTACCGCGACGAGAAGCTGCTGACCGCGGCGCGGTCGCCAGGTCCGCGAGCTCCGCGCGCGGTACGCGCGGGCGTCCGTCCAGGACAAGGGCAGGGTCTTCAACACGGACCTCCTCGAGGCGCGCGAGCTCGGCTACCTGCTCGACTGCGCCGAGACGACGGTCGTGGCGGCCCTGGCGCGGAAGGAGAGCCGCGGGGCGCACGCCCGCGAGGACTTCCCCGAGCGCGACGACGTCCGAGTTCCTGACCCACTCGCTCGCGACACGCGCGAAGCGCGGCCCCAGACTCACCTACAAGCCGGTCACGATCACCACGTTCCAGCCGAAGCCCCGCGTCTACTGAGCGTCCTGGAGCCAGCATGCAGGTCGACCTCCGCATCCTCCGCTACGACCCCGAGCGCGACGACAAGCCGCACTGGGAGGGTACACGGTGGAGGCCGACCGAAGATGGACCGGGTCCTCGACCTGCTCCACCGGGTCAAGTACGAGCAGGACGGGACGCTGACCTTCCGCCGCTCGTGCGCCCACGGCGTGTGCGGCTCCGACGCGATGCTCATCAACGGCCGCAACCGGCTGGCCTGCAAGCTGCGCGTCGAGCAGCTCGGCAAGCGCCGGATCACGGTCGCGCCGCTGCCCGGGCTGCCGGTCATCAAGGACCTGGTCGTGGACATGGACGGCTTCTTCGACAAGTTCAAGAGCGTCCGGCCGTACCTCGTCAACGACGTCGCCGCCGCCCGACCGCGAGCGGATCCAGACCGCCGCGGAGCGGGCCCGCTACGACGACACGACCAAGTGCATCCTGTGCGCGGCCTGCACGACCTCCTGCCCGTCGTTCTGGGCGCAGCCGTCGTACGTCGGGCCGGCCGCCATCGTCAACGCCCACCGGTTCATCTTCGACTCGCGCGACGAGGGCGGCGACGAGCGCCTCGAGATCCTCGCCGACAAGGACGGCGTCTGGCGCTGCCGGACGATCTTCAACTGCACCGACGCCTGCCCGCGCGGGATCCACATCACCCAGGCGATCCTCGAGGTGAGCGCCGCGATCGTGGAGCGCGGGGTCTGAGCGAGCCGTTGTTCCCCGAGCTCGAATCGCCGTCGGGGCCGAGGGACGGGCGCCTGCCGGCCGCGCGGCGCGGGTTCGTCATCCGGACCGACGGCGCGGCGCGCGGCAACCCGGACCCGGCGTCGCTGGGGGCGGCGCTGTACGACCTGGCACGGCCGGACGCGCGCGATGACCGCGGCCGTCCCGGACGCGACGATCTCGGACTACCTGGGGTCCAGACCAACAACGTGGCCGAGTACACCGGCGTCGTCCGGGCGCTCGACCTCGCGCGCGGAGCTCGGGGCGCGCGAGGTCCACCTGCTGCTCGACTCGAAGCTCATCGTCGAGCAGCTGACGGGCCGCTGGCGGGTCAAGGACGTCAAGCTCATCCCGCTCTGGACGGCCGCGCGGCGAACGCTCGGCGGCTTCGATCGATGGACGGCCGCCCACGTCCCGCGGGCCCGCAACCACGCTGCCGACGCCCTGGCGAACCAGGCGATCGATCGGCGCACGCCGGCGGGCCAGCTCGGTGGTCCGGCGACCCGGCTGACGGCGTCCTAGCGAGGCGGTCGCCGGGCGGGTCGGCCAAGCCGGGACCGCGGTGTAGACATCGTGGCGGTCAGCGAGGTGGTCGGATGGCCGCGCGCGACCGGTGGGGGCGACCCCGCACGGGGCGTGAGGAAAGTCCGAGCTCCGCAGCGCAGGGTGGCGGGTAACGCCCGCCCGCCGTGAGGCGAGGACCAGTGCCACAGTGACGATGCCGGCGCGGCGCAAGCCGTCGTCCGGAGTGAAACGGGCAAACTCCACCCGGAGCAAGGCCAAATAGGAGGGCGCAACCCGGCGGCGGGCGACCGTCGACGGGGGAGAGGTGCGCTGCCCAGCCCTCGGGTCGGCCGCATGAGCCGCCGGGCGACCGGCGGCCACAGATGGATGGTCATCCCCGGCGCGCCGTGAGGCGTGGCGGGACAGAACTCGGCTTACAGACCACCTCGCTGACGCGACCGCCGACCTGGCGGGCCATTCCCGCGTCGTCTGCCTCGTCTTGGCGGGCTCTTCGTCTGCGCGCGTTCGACGCATTGCGTCGCACCTTCGAGTGCGCTCGCGATCGTGCTCGGCTCCGCCTTGGACTGCCCTCGCCATGCCGGCGGTCGATCGATGGAAGCAGCGCTGCGGCTCGTGAGACCGAGGTATCGGTGACGATGTCCGTTGGGCGATCCCCCCGGGACACGATCACCTCCGAACCGATCCCCGGCTCCGCCCACGATCGCCCAACGGCGATGTGGTGAGGCCGAGGACCCAGCTCGGTGCTGCGCGGGCGATCGCGGACTCCAAGGTGCCACGGTCGAGCTGATCTTCTCGCTCTACGCTGGCCCCGACGGCTGGGCTCGGTCTCGCCTTCCGCTGGTCCGTCTTGCCTGGAAGGGCGCCCGTCTGGGCTGCGCTCACGCGCCCCGGTGATCAGTCTTCGTCGGGGCGGAACGTGTGCGGCGCGACGCAGGTGTTGCAGATCGGGATGGCGGCCTCGAGGTCTCCGAGCGGGATCGGGACCTGACGGTCGGGGAAGAGGCACTCGACGTCGTAGAGGCGCTCGGCCCCATCTCCACGTTGATCAGGCGACGGAAGGTACAGCGCTTGATCCGATGCGGGGCGAGACGAAACGCATCGGACTGGATAGGTACTACCGGGAGCTGCAGCGCCATGGGCGGCCGTGGAGCCTCGAATCCGTGATCCGCGATCAGTTTATCCCCGACTCAGGCGACCGAGCCTAGCATCGCCCGCAACCCCACGGCAACGCGCAAAGGTACTGGACGGCGCGCCGTTTCCACCTGCGAGGGCACAGGAGCGGCCAAGTGCGACGAGAAGGCGCGAGATACGACCCGGGCGGGAGTAGGGGCGCGGAGATGGACGTTGGGTGCAGGGAGCCGCGGGCGTGCGCGCGGCCTTGGCTCCTGCCCGGTGCATGGGCCGCGGCGCGGCTCCTGCGCGGCGCGGGCGCGCCGCCCGGGTGCGCGCGATCGTCAACCGAGGCATCTCCGCCAGATACGAGGGTGGCTCGTGGTGTGCGAACGCCGTGGCGGTGGCCGAGGCGGATCTCTGCCATTTACCAGCCTCACTCGTACCGTGCAGACGTGCGGGCGGCGGGCGAGGCGAATCCTCGCCAGGTACGAGTCAGCGTCGTACCGACCCCCGCCAAACGCCTCGACTACCTCGTCATCTCGCACAACACGAGCGTGGCTCGTAAATGGCAAGAACCGAGGATCGAGGTGCGCCGAGCTGCCCACCGGGAAACGCTCCGCCACGACCAGCTGACGGTCGAGAGGGCCCTTGTCCCTCACCCAGTCCCGATCCCGTGCGCGTGGGCATGACGGCGGCCACACAGGCGTCGAGAGCCCGCTTCCGAGGCTGAGCCTCGGCAACGGCCGCGCCGGATCCACTCCCACCACGGAATCACCCCCAACATGTGCGTTTTCGCCTTGACGGCGCCGTTCTTGCCGCTAGAATGCAGCGAAGTGGCGCAAAGTGGTGAGAAGTGGGGAGTTCCCGGCCCCACCGCCCAGCCGCCGCCGCCGCCGTTTCAGGGGTAACCCGATAGGTGTTCACCGGCGAGTACCGGCACACGGTGGACGACAAGGGACGCATCGCCGTCCCGGTCAAGTTCCGCGCGCAACTCGACCCGGGATCGATGATCTCGGGCTGGCTCGACGACTGCCTGGCGATCCACACGAAGGCGGGCTGGGAGGCCCTCTCCTCAAAGATCGCCGCGCTGCCGTTCACCGACGTCAGAATCGCGCCAATTCCAGCGGTTCGTCTTTTCGAACGCGACCGAGGCGCAGATGGACAAGCAGGGCCGGGTCCTGCTGCCGGCCCATCTGCGCGAGTCGGTCGGACTCACCGACGAGGCCGTGCTCGTCGGCTCACAGGATCACGCGGAGATCTGGGCGCCAGACCGGTGGGATGCCTACCGGAAGACGCTCGAGGACCCGCAGGAGCTGGCCAGGGCCTTCGCAGGTCTCGGGATCTAGCTCCCGACCATATGCGCTTCCAGGATCCGCTCGGGATCCGATTCGTCCGGGATGGAGGAGAGATGATCGGAGGGCACCTGCCGGTGCTGGTGGACGAGGTCCTTGCGACCCTCTCGCCGGCGCCCGGTACCCTTCACATCGACGCCACCCTGGGCGGCGGTGGGCACACCGAGCGGATCCTGGAGGCCGCCAGCCCCGACGGCCGCGTCCTCGGGCTGGACGCCGACCCGGCGGCGATCGCGCGGGTGGAGGCCCGCCTGCGAGCCCGCTTCGCCGATCGACTCGTGCTACGCCAGGCCAACTTTCGCGACCTCGCTCGAGTCGCGCCCGATGCCGGCTTCCCGGTCGTCGACGGCTGCCTCTTCGACCTCGGCCTGTCGAGCGATCAGCTGGCCGATCGCGAGTCGCGGGTTCGGCTTCCGGGCCGGCGGCCCGCTGGACATGCGCTTCGACACCGGTCGTGGCGTCCCGGCCTCCGAGCTCCTGGCCTCGCTCGACGCCGCCGAGCTGACTGCGCTCTTCCGCCGATACGGCGAGGAGCCCAAGGCACCGCGGATCGCCCGCGCGATCGTGGATGCGCGCAAGGTGGCGCCGATCACGACCGCCGAGGAGCTCGCCGCTCTCGTCGAGCGCGTCGCCCCGCCGAACCCGCGGATCCGGCGCCGGATCCACCCTGCGACCCGGGTGTTCCAGGCACTCCGCATCGCGGTCAACGAGGAGCTCGACGCCCTGTCGGCCGGTCTGACAGCCGCGCTTGACCTGCTCCGACCGGGGGGCCGCCTCGTGGTGCTCAGCTACCACTCGCTGGAGGATCGCATCGTCAAGCGCTTCTTCCAGGCCGAACGTCGTGGCTGCGTCTGCCCGCCGGAGCTCCCCGTCTGCGTCTGCGGGCGCAATCCGCGCCTGCGCCTGGTCACCCGGCCATCGATAACCCCGACCGATGCCGAGATCGCCGCCAACCCGCGAGCCCGGAGCGCGCGCCTGCGCGCCGCCGAGCGACTCGCCGCCTGAACGCAATCGACGCCAAGGGAAGGAGGACCCCATGAGCAAACGTCATCAGGCCAGCCGGCGCAAGACCTACGGCAGGCGCCAGCACGAGGTGCGTGAGCGCCACGACCGCCCCCAGCACGCCGAGGGGTTCGAATTCGAGCTCGGCGACTGGGGGAGCACGCAGGCCGACCCGCTCGGCTTCCTCGATCCGCGCAGCCCGCGCATCCGCTTCGTGCTCGGCGACTGAGCGGTGGCCGTCTACGAGGGTGCACGCCCGCGGACGATCACGCTGCCGTGGCGTCCGCGGATCGCCGACGGCCCGGCCCTGCGCCGGCGGCGCGTCCGGGGCGCGTTCCGTGCCGGTCGCCAGACCAATCGGCTCGGCCTCGTCCTGGGCGGCATCGTCGTGGCGTTCATGCTCGCCTTCTTCTCGCTCGCCCAGGAGGTCCGTGTCTCGGCCACCGGCCTCGACATCGGCCGCCTCGCAGCTCGAGCGCCAGAGGCTGGATGCCCGTGCCGCGGAGCTCGGCTCGGACGTGAACCGGCTCGGGCGCGAGCCGGCGATCCGCAAGCTCGCGATCGACGCCGGCCTCGGCCAGCTCGACGCGCCCATCGTCCTGCAAGCCCGCTGACCGATCGAGGGACCGATGCTGGGCCGAACCGATTCGCGCCGCCGCCTTCTCTTCCTGCTGCTCGTCTTCGTCCTCTGCGCGGTCGCACTCGCGGCGCCGGCTGGCCTACTGGCAGGTCGTCGATCGGGACCATCTCGCCGAGGAGGCCCGGTCCCAGACGACGGTCAGGGTCGAGACGCCCAGCAAACGCGGCGACATCTACGACCGGAGCGGGACGGTGGTCCTGGCCACCTCCCTCGAGCGTCAGCGACTCGTCGCCGCGCCCGACCAGCTCACCGCCGAGAAGCGAGCGACGACGCTCGCGAGCCTGACCCAGATCCTCGGCCTCGATGATGCGACCAGCGGCGGCCGTCCAGCGACAAGCTGGCATCGCCCGGCAAGTACGTGGTCCTCGCGCCACGGGCTCGATCCAGCTGAGGCGGACCGGGTCCGGGCGGCGATCGCCGCCGAAGCACGTCTTCGGACTGTCGCTCGAGTCCGAGCCCGAGCGGGTCTACCCGCAGGCCGGGCGGCGGTCCGAAGACGACACTTGCGGCCAATCTCCTCGGCTTCGTCAATCGTGAGGGCGTCGGCCAGTACGGGGTCGAGCAGGCGTACCAGTCGACGCTCGCCGGCGACGCCCCAGGTCGTGGTCGCCGAACGCGACGCGACCGGCCGCCCGGTGCTCGACGACGCCAGCATCACCCAGGCCGGGGTGGCCGGCACCGACCTGCGCCTGACGATCGACGCCGGCCTCCAGCTGAAGGTCGAGCAGGAGCTGTTCGCCGCCTGGGTGGCCGACCGGGCCAAGCGCGTCTCGGCGGTGGTCATGGACCCGTACTCGGGAGAGATCTACGCCGAGGCGAGCTACCCTCGTACGACGCGAACGACTACAAGGCGATCGCCGCCGAGCGACCCGTCGCGGTTCATGGATCCGGTCGTGTCGAGCGTCTACGAGCCGGGTTCGGTGTTCAAGATGATGACCGCCGCGGCGGCGCTCGAGAAGGGGACCGTCACCACCACGACGAAGATCAAGGACACAGGGACGCTTCACGCTCGACGGTGGCAAGGCCAAGATCGACGACGCCGACCGCAAGGGGATGGGCTGGATGACCTTCCAGGACGGCGTCGCCTACTCGCGCAACGTCGTGGCCGCCAAGGTCGCCCTGGGTCTCGGCAAGACGACCCGAGAATCGGCCGCGATCCTGTACGACATGTGGACCCGGCTCGGCTACGGCCAGCCGACCGGGATCGACGTCGCGGGGGAGGTGAGCGGCATCGCCCACGACCCGGGGATCATCCCCTGGCGAGAGATCGACCTCGCCAACGGTGCGTTCGGCCAGGGCGTCGCGGTGACGCCGATCCAGCTGGCGACCGCCTACGCCGCGCTGGTCAACGGCGGGACGCTGGTCCAGCCGCATGTCGTCAAGGCGGTCGGCGATCGGGACGTCGAAGTCGTCGCGGCGCGGTCGAGTGATCGACGGCAAGCTGTCGCGAACCCTCCTCGGGATGATGCAGCCACGTCATCACGGAGGTGCCGTTCTACCGCGACCGCACGCTCGTGCCCGGCTACGACGTCGGGCGGCAAGACCGGCACGGCGCAGATCTGGGATCCAAGGCCAACCACGGCCACGGGGCCTGGAAGGTCAACCTCTTCAACTACTCGTTCGTCGGCTACATCGGCCGGCAGACCGGGGTCCCGGACCTGATCGTCGCCGTCCAGATCGAGGAGGCCACGCCCGACGGTCGTCAAGGTCGGCCACATCGAGATGCCGGTGATGTCGTTCGAGCTGTTCCGTCGCATCGCGACCGACGGGATCACGACCCCGGACCTGCTCCCCGTCCGCCCGATCGCCCCGGCGCTGATCGCCGACCGGTGAGCGGCGGCCTGTGCGAAACTGGCGCCCGTGACCGACGTCGATCCGTCGACCCCGGCCGAGGGCCCGCCCGATGCGCCCGCCCTCACGGCCGACGACCTGGTCCGCCTGACCGGCGGCCGCCTCCTCGTCCGGTCCGACCGTCCCATCCGCGGCGCAGCGGTCGATTCCCGCCTGGTCGAGCCGGGCCAGCTCTTCGTCGCCCTGCCCGGCGAGCGGGTCGACGGCCATGCCTTCGTCGACGAGGCGATCGCGAGCGGCGCGGCCGCCGTCCTCGTCTCGCGGCCGCTCGGCGACCCGTCCGCGGTCGGCGACGTGACCGTCGTCCGGGTCGCGGATCCGCTGGCGGCCCTCGGGGCGGTGGCCGCCGGCTGGCGCCGCCGGTTCGATCCGCTGGTCGTGGGCGTCACCGGCAGCATCGCCAAGACGTCCACCAAGGAGGCGGTCGCGGCGGTCCTCTCGACGCCGACTCCGGACACTGCGCAACGAGGGCAACCAGAACAACGAGATCGGCCTGCCATTGACGGTCCTGCGCCTCGGCCCGGAGCACGAGGCGGCGGTCCTCGAGATGGGGATGTACGTCGGCGGCGAGATCGCCGAGCTGGCCCGGATCGCGCGGCCGCGGATCGGCGTCGTGACGGCGGTCCAGCCGGTCCACCTCTCGCGGATCGGCTCGCTCGACGCGATCGAGGCGGCCAAGGGCGAGCTCGTCGAGGCGCTGCCGCCGACGGCACGGCGATCCTCAACGCCGATGATCCGATCGTCCGGCGGATGGCCGCCCGGACCGTGGCGCGGGTCGTGACGTACGGGTTCGCCGACGACGCCGATGTCGGCGCCGAGGCCGTGACGTCGGCCGGCCTCGAGGGGATGCGCTTCGTGCTCCGGATGCGACGGCGAACGCCGGACGGCGGCGATCCCGACGCTCGGGCGCCTGTCGGTCCACAACGCGCTGGCCGCGGCGGCCGTGGCCCGCGCCGCCGGCCTGACCACGCGACGACATCGCGACCGGCCTCGCGGGCGGCTGGTCGGCGCCGCACCGCGTCGCGGTCGTCGCGGCTCGGCGCGATCGACGGTCGATCGACGACACCTACAACGCGTCGCCGCGGTCGGTCGCCGCGGCCCTCGACCTGCTGGCCGGGCTGCCCGGACGGCGGATCGCGGTCCTGGGCGAGATGCTCGAGCTCGGGCGAAGGCTCGCGACGAGGGTCATCGCGCGGTCGGCGAGGCCGCCGCCCGGACCGTCGACCTGGCTGGTGGTCGTCGGGCGCGGCGCCGCGGGGATCGCCGCGGGCGCCATCGATGCGGGGCTCGACCCCGCTCGGGTGCTCCAGGTCGTCCGGACTCCGAGCGCCGCCCTCGAGGCGCTCGTGCCCCGACTGCGGGCCGGCGACGTGGTCCTCGTCAAGGCGTCGCGGGGGATCGCCCTCGAATCGATCGTGGACGGCCTTCGGCGCGAGCTCGGCGAGGGCGCGCCGCGATGACCGTCGAGCTCATCCAGGGGCTCCTCCTCGCGTTCGCGATCGTGGTCATCCTCATGCCCCCGTACATCCGGCTGCTCCAGGCTGTCGGCTTCGGCAAGCGGATCCGCCAGGACGGGCCCGAGAGCCACTACACGAAGGAGGGCACGCCGACGATGGGCGGCCTGCTCGTCGTGGGCGTCGTGCTGGCCATCTACCTCCTCCTGCGCGGCTCGCCCGACGCCGCCACGTTCGCGCCGTTCGCCGCGCTCGCCGGCGTCGGCGCGCTGGGCGCCTTCGACGACTACCTCAACGCCCGGACGGGGGAGGGGATCCGGGCCCGCCAGAAGCTCATCTGGCTGACGGTGGTGGCGTTCGTGGCGGCCTGGCAGATCCAGGACACCTACGACATCACCGCGATCGCGGTGCCGTTCGTCGGGCCGGTCTCGATCGATCCGCTGGCTGTACGTGGCCTTCGCGGCGTTCGCCATCGTGGCGGCCGCGAACGGCGTGAACATCACCGACGGCCTCGACGGCCTGTCCGGCGGGACGGTCGCGATCGCGTTCGTCGCCTACATGCTGATCGCCCTGCTCAACGTGCCGGCCCAGCCGAACCTGGCCCTGCTGTGCGCCCTGATCATCGGCGCGCTGCTGGGCTTCCTGTGGTTCAACGTCCACCCGGCCCAGATCTTCATCGGCGACTCGGGCGCCCTCGTCGCTGGGGGCGACGCTGGCCGTCACCGCGCTCATCACCGGCCAGATCCTCGTCCTGCCGCTGATCGGGATCATCTTCGTCGATCGAGACCCTGTCGGTCATCCTCCAGATCGTCTACTTCCGGATGACCGGCGGCCAGCGGCTCTTCCGGATGAGCCCGATCCACCACCACTTCGAGCTGGGCGGCTGGGACGAGGAGAAGATCACGATCCGGTTCTGGATCGTGGGGATCCTCGCCGCGCTCCTCGGCGTGACCTTGTTCCTCGCGTCGCTGGACAGGCTGGCATGAGGACCATGACGATGACCGGGCCGATCGACCTCGACGCGCTGACCCTCGACGATGTCCCGCGGGCGCCCTGCGCGGTCGGCCGGTGACCGTCCTCGGACTCGCGCGGAGCGGGATCGCGCTGACCCGCTTCCTGGCCGACGCCGGGCGCGCGGGTGACGGTCTACGACGGGCGGCCGGCGAGCGAGCTGGCCGAGGCGATCGCGGAGCTGGGCGGGCGGCCGGTGACGCTGGCCCTCGGGCCCGGAGATCGACCCGGCGTCGACCTGGCGCGGCGCGACCTGGTCGCGACCTCGCCCTCGATCACGCCCGACTTCCCGACGACGGAGCCACGGCTTCGGGCCGCGCTCCGGGCGCTCGTCGACGCCCGGCCGGCGGGCGACCGGTCCGTGCCCGCCGCTGGTATCCGAGTCGGACCTGTTCCTGCGGCTGTGCCCGGCCCCGACCATCGGCGTGACCGGGACGAAGGGCAAGACCACGACGTCGTCGCTGACCGCGGCCGTCCTGGCGGCCGATCCCGTCGCACCCGGTCGTCCTCGGCGGGCAACATCGGGGCGCCGCTCGTCGAGCGGCTGCCGGAGCTGACGCCCGACCATCGCGTCGTCGACGAGCTGTCCGAGCTGCAGCTGCCGACGCTGTCGCGCGGCACGACCGTGGCGGTCTACACCAACGTGACCTCGGACCACCTCGACCGTCACGGGTCGCTCGAGGCGTATCGGCGGGTCAAGCGCCGCCTGGCCGAGCTGGTCGACCCGGAAGGGGCCCTCGTCCTGAACGCCGAGGATCCGGTCGTCGCGGGTTACGCCGGCCTTGGCCGCGCGCCGGCGGTCTTGTATCGGCGCGAGCGGCCGATGCCCGGCGGCCTCGGGGTGGTCGACGGCTGGGTCGTCGCGGCCGGCGTCGAGCGCCTGCCGCTGGCCGGCGGCGGGCATCGCGGCGACCGGATCGGGCGGCCGGATCATGCCGACCGGCGAGCTGGCGATCCCCGGGCGCCCACAACGTGTCGAACGCCCTCGCGGCGATCGCAGTCGGCCTCGCTGTTCGGGGTCGAGCCGGAAGCGATCCGCGCCGGCGGCCGCGGCGTTCACCGGCGTGGAGCATCGACTCGAGCCGGTCGCGTCATCGACGGCGTCCGCTTCATCAACGACTCGCAGGGGACGCAGCCCGACGCGGTCATCGCCGCGCTGCGGGCGTTCGACCCGCCGGTCGTCCTCATCGCCGGGGGCCGGGACAAGGGCATCGACCTCGACGACGCTGGCGCCGGGTCGTCGCCGAGCGGGCCGCCGCGGCCGTCCTGATCGGCGAGAGCGGGCCGATCGCTCGAGGCGCGCTTCCGCGACCGCCGGTCTCGCCCGGACCGAGCGAGCCACGGACCTCGAGGACGCCGTCGGTGCGGGCCGACGCGATCGCGCGCGAGCTCCTGGCGGCGACCGGGCGGGCGGCCGGGACCCGCGACCGTGCTGCTCAGCCCGGCCGCCGCCAGCTTCGACATGTTCGTGGACTATGCCGCCCGGGGTCGGGCGTTCAAGGCGGCCGTGGCGGCACTCGCCGCGGAGCGCGAGCGGAGGACGTGCCCGATGAACCTCGCCCCGCCCGTCCCGCGCCTCGAACGGCCCGCCGCACCACCGGGCCCGGCCGCCGTCGACCGCTCCAAGGCCGTCGACCGGACGCCGGTCAAGAGCCGGCCGGGCGCGCTTCGCCGCGAGCGTCACCAGGCCGACTACGTGATCCTCGTCGTGGTCGTCGCCCTGACCGCGGTCGGCATCCTGATGGTCTACTCGTCGTCGGCGCTGCAAGGGCTACCTCTCGCAGGACGCGGACACGTTCGCGACCGTCGGGCCGCAGATCCAGTGGGCCATCCTGGGGCTCATCGCGATGGCGGCGATGATGCGGGTCGACTACCGCTACCTGCGGCTCGCGTCGGTGCCGATGTACGTCGTCGCCATCGTCCTGCTCGTGCTCGTCTTCGTCCCGCAGCTCAACATCGAGGTCGGCGGCTCGGCGCGCTGGCTCAAGCTCGGGCCTGCTGCCGGCCATCCATCCGGCCGAGTTCGCCAAGCTGGCCCTGATCGTCTACCTCGCCCACTGGTTCGCCAAGCGCGGCGGGCGGATCCGTGGGTTCTGGAGCCGGCACCGTCCCGTTCCTGATCATCGTCGCGCCGGTCATCGCCCTCGTCTTCAAGGAGCCCGACCTGGGCACGACCGGGGTCATCACCCTGACCGCGTTCACGATGTTCTTCGTCGCTGGCGCGAACCTCTTCCACCTCGCGGTGATGGGCTCGACGGCGGCTGCTGGCGTGATCGTGCGTCGGCCTGCAGGGGCTACCAGCTCGACCGGATCCGGGTCTGGCAGAACCCCTGGCTGGACCCGCTCGGCGACGGCTACCACACCGTCCAGGGACTGCTGGCCCTGGGGGTGGGCGGCCTCCTCGGCACCGGCCTCGGCGAGAGCCGGATCTTCGTCCCGAACGCCTTCAACGACTTCATCTTCGCCGAGGTCGGCCAGGAGTTCGGGATCGTCGGCGCGGATCGTCGTGATCGCGCCTGTTCCTCATCCTGGCCTACTCGGGGATGCGGGTCGCCCTGGCCGCCCCGGACACGTTCGGGGCGCTGCTGGCGGCCGGGATCACCGCCTGGCTGTGCCTCCAGGCGTTCATCAACATCGGGGTCGTGGTGGCGCTGCTGCCGATCACCGGGATCACGCTGCCGTTCATCAGCGCCGGCGGCTCATCCCTCATCATCAGCTTCGCGGCCGTCGGGATCCTGCTCTCGATCTCGCGCGAGACCGTGGAGAAGGGGACGTGGAACGACGATGCGAGTGCTGATCGCGGCCGGCGGGACGGGCGGACACATCTACCCGGCACTCGCCGTCGCCCGGTCGCTTCGCGCGCGTCCTGACGCGCCGGAGCTGGTCTGGCTCGGCGGTCATCGCGGCCTCGAGGCGAGCCTCGTGCCGGCCGCCGGCATCCCGCTCCACCGTCTCGCCGCCCGCTCGCTGCGGACGACCGAGGCCAACGTCCACGCCGTCCTCGATCCGATCCGCCTCGGCGTCTCGGTGCCGCAGGCGACGGCCCACCTCGCCCGTCATCGACCGGCGGCCATATTCACGACCGGCGGGTACGTCGCTGTGCCCGTCCTGATGGCGGCGGCGCCGATCCGGATCCCGGTCGTCATGTGGGACGGCAACGTCGTCCCCGGCCGGGCGGTGCGGGCCACGGCGCGCCTCGCGCGGGTGCTGGCCGTCGTCGTTCGAGGCGACCTGCCGGGCGCTGGCCGCGGCGGCGCCCGGGCGGCCGTGCTACGTCACCGGCACGCCGATCCGCGATGATCTCGCGACATCGACCGCGAGGCGCCCGGGCGCGGATGGACGTCGCCCGCGAGCGAGCGGGTGCTGCTGATCTTCGGCGGCTCGCAGGCCGTCCGCCGGTTCAACGCCGCCGTGGCCGAGGCGCTGCCGCGCCTGGTCGAAAGCGTGACCGTGATCCACGTCACGGGCGAGGACGGGCTACGCGGCCGCGCTGGCCGGCCGGGAGGCACTGCCGGCGGACGTCGGGCTCGCTACCGGCCGTACCCGTTCCTGCGCGAGGAGATGCTCCCCGCGCTCGCCACCGCCGACCTCGTCGTGGGGCGGGGTGGTTCTTCCACGTTGGCCGAGGTGACCGCCCTGGGTCTGCCGATGGTCGTCGTCCCGTACCCGCACGCGGCCGGCCACCAGCGAGCCAACGCCGCGGTCCTGGCCGAGGCGGGTGCCGCGCGGATCGTGGATGACGAGGCGTTCGATGCGGCCGCGCTGCTCGACGCTGCCAGCGCTGCTCGAGGACCCGACGCGCGCACGTCGATGATGGCGGCGGCCGCGCGAGCGTGGGCCGGCCGGGGGCGGCCGACGCCGTGGCGGAGCTGGTGATGGCCGACCGCCGAGCGCACGGCGCTGCCCGACCCGGCGGCGATCGAGCGGCTCGCCCGGGCTGGCGCCCCATGACGGGTCCCGGGCCGATGATCGCGGCGTTCGACCCGATCGCGATCGGCACCGACATCCAGCGCCGGATCGGGGTCAAGACGTCCCGCGACGAGCCGCTGGCGCGGTTCACGACGATGCGCGTGGGTGGCCCGGCCGACCTCTTCGCGACGCGTCCACAACGCGCACGAGCTCCGGGCACTGGTGCGGTTCGCCCGGACCCGCGGGCTGCCCGCATTTCCTGCTGGGCCGGGGGAGCGACCTCGTCATCGCCGATGCCGGCATCCGCGGCCTCGTCATCCAGGTCCGGGCCGAGGGCTCGCGCGTCGACGGCGAGCGCTACACCGCGGAGGCCGGCGTCCAGATGGCCCGTGCCGCGACGGAGACCCAGCGGGCCGGCCTGACCGGCCTCGAGTTCGGGCTGGCCATCCCCGGCACCGTCGGGCGGCGCCGTGTGGGCCAACGCCGGCGCCCACGACGCGGACGTGGCGGCGGTCCTCGAGTCGGCCCGCGTCCTCGGCGCGGATGGCACCGAGGCGATCGTCGCCGGCCGCGGACCTCGCCCTGGCCTACCGCGACAGCCGCTTCAAGCACGGGCCGACCGACCCGCGGCGCCGCCCGCGACGTCGTCGTCGATGCGACGTTCCGGCTGGCCCCCGCCGACCCGGAGGTGATCAAGGCGCGCCTCGACGACATCCGGCACTGGCGCCAGGCGCACCAGCCGCTGGGCCTGCCATCGGCGGGCAGCGTGTTCCGCAACCCCGCCGGCGATTCGGCCGGCCGGCTCATCGACGAGGCCGGGCTCAAGGGTCTGCGGATCGGCGGCGCGGTCGTGTCCGAGAAGCACGCCAACTTCATCGTCAACGACCAGAAGGGCTCCGCGGCCGACGTCCGCCGGCTGGCGGAACGCGTCCGCGCCGAGGTTCTGGCGCGCGACGGCGTCGCGCTCGCATTCGAGGTCGAGTTCGTCGGCGACTGGAGCGGCGTGGGAGGTCGGCCGGGTGACGACCGGAGGCCGCGCGGGTCCAGCGGCCGAGCGGCCTCGGCCCCCGGTCGTGGTCCTGCTGGGTGGCCCGTCGGCCGAGCACGACGTCTCGATCGTCTCGGGCACGGCCATCGCCGACGCGCTGCGTGACCGCGGGCTACCCGGTGAGCGAGGTGCTGATCGATCTCGACGGTCGGTGGTGGTGGCTGCCGGCCGACCATCGCCGCGACGATCGGCCGGCGGCCGCCTATGACGACCCGGCATCGCTGGCGGCCGAGGGCCCATCCGCGGTCGGCGCCGCGATCGACCAGCTCGCCGGCACCCGGCCGGCTCCGGTCGTCGCCATCGCGCTGCACGGGCCGTTCGGCGAGGACGGTACCGTCCAGGCGCTCCTCGAGGCCGCCGGGCTGGCCTACACGGGGTCGGGCGTGGCCGCGTCGGCGATCGGCATGGACAAGGCGATCTTCAAGCGGCTGTGCCGCGGGATCGGGCTGCCGGTCGTGGACTGGCGCGAGGTCACCGTGACGCGCTGGCGAACGGCCCGGACGACGTCCGGCGCGAGCTCGGCGGCGTTCGCTGCCGGCGCCGCCGACGGGCGGCTGATGGTCAAGCCGGCTCGCCTCGGCAGCTCGGTCGGGATGACCCTGGTCCACGACGCCGTCCGAGCTCGACGCCGCGCTGGAGATGGCCTTCCGCCACGACACGCTCGTCCTCGCCGAGACGTACCTCGCCGGTGCCCGCGACCTCGAGGTCTCGGTCATCGGCAACGACCCGGCCCGCCTCGAGCTGTTCGGTCCGGGCGAGATCGTGTCCGGCCACGAGTTCTACGACTACGCCGCGAAGTACACGGCCGGGCTGTCCGAGACGTCGACCCATGCCGAGGTCAGCCGATCGGCAGCGGGCGACGATCCTCAAGATCGCCCGGGACGCGTACCGGGCGATCGGGGCCGAGGGGTTCGCCCGGGTCGACTTCCTGGTGCCAGGGCGAGGCGATCTACCTGTCGGAGATCAACACGATCCCGGGCTTCACCCCGATCAGCCTCTTCCCGACGCTGCCCGCGGACGGCGGCTACTCGTTCGCCGACGTCTGCGCCTGGATCGTCGAGCTGGCCGTCGAGCGCCACGCGCGCCCGCGCCGGACGTCGCCTGACCCCGGCGGACCTGCCGCGATGAGCGGGCGGCCGGTGGCCCGGCGATCCCGCGACGCCGGTCCCCGAACGCGTCCGCGCGCGTCCGGTGCGGCGCGCCTCGGCCGGCCTGTCGCCGACGCGTGCCGGGGCCGCGCTGGTCATGCTCGCGTGCGGCCGTCGCGATCTACGGCGTCGGCGCCTCGTCCGCGTTCTCGTACGCCCACCTCGAGATCAGCGGCGGCGAGCCTGACGGACCGTCCCGCGGTCGAGGACGCGATCGTCGGGCGCCCGAGGCCAGAACCTGTTCGGGCTCAGGACCGGCCCCTCGAGGCGGCCATCGCCGCGCTGCCGACGGTCGAGCAGGCGACGATCGAGGTCGCGCCTGCCGGGGACGCTGGCCGTGACCATCCGTGAACGGGAGCCGGTGCTGATCTGGCAGATCGGCGCGCGCCGCTACTCGCCGATGCCGACGGCGCCCTGTTCGCGCTGCTGTCCGACCATCCGCCGGCCTCGGTCGCTGGCCTGCCGGTCATCGACGACCAACGCGCCTCGTCGGTCGGGCTGTCGGATCGGCCAGGCGCTGTCCCGGTCGATCTCGACGCGGCGACCCGGCTGGCGTCGCTGCTCTCGGCCGACATCGGGAGCGCGGCGTCGAACCTGGCCGTCGTCGTCACCGACGAGAATGGGTTCGTCCTGCGCGCCCGGCCGAAGGGCTGGTCGGCGGTCTTCGGCTTCTACACGCCGACCATGCGCACGACCGAGCTGATCCCGGGCCAGGTCCGCCTGCTCCGCAGCCTGCTGTCCGGCCGGGAGCCGACGGTGGACCGCGTCGTGCTCGCGTCGGAGACCGACGGCACCTATGTCCCGCGGGCGACCCCGAAGCCGACGGCGACCCCGTCGCCGACACCGACGCCGGAGGCGACCCCGAACCCAACGCCAAGGCCGACGCCGAAACCCACCCCCAGGCCGACGCCGCAAACCCACCGCCAAGCCGACGCCGACCCCGTCCGCGCGGCCGCCGCCGGCCCGTCGGCCGAGCCCAGTCGGGCGCCGTGAGGTGGCGCGCGAGCCCGCCGTCGGGTAGCCTTGCCGAAACCACCAGAGCGAGGACGAACTCCACGTGCTGTTACCCCTGCTCGGGCTCCTCGTGGGCGTCCTTGCGGGTCTCGTCCTCAACGTCAACGTCGGCTTCGAGCTCAGCCGCTACTCGGCGGTGGCGATCCTCGCCGCGCTCGATTCGGTCCTCGGAGCCGTCCGCGCCGAGCTCGACGGGGTCTATGACAATCGGATCTTCATCAGCGGGTTCCTGGTCAACGCGATCGTGGCGGTGCTGCTCACGTTCATCGGCGACCGGCTCGGCCTCGATCTCTACCTCGTGGCGCTCATCACCTTCGGCCTGCGCATCTTCGACAATGTCGCCCTCATCCGGCGCCATTTCCTGTAGGCCCTGAAGACGGAACGGAGACGAACGGACACGGTGGAACGAGAAGCGGTCCTGGTCGGCATCGACGTCGGCACGAGCAAGGTCTGCGCGCTCATCGGCGAGGTGGGCCGCGACGGCAAGCTGACGATCATGGGCCACGGCACCGTGCCCGCGTCCGGGCCTCAAGAAGGGCGTCGTCATCAACATCGACCAGACGGTCCGCTCGATCGCCGACGCCGTCGAGCGGGCCGAGCGGCTGTCCGGCTGGAAGATCGACCGGGCCTTCGTCGGCGTCGGCGGCCAGCACGTCGAGAGCCTCAACTCGCACGGCCAGGTCGCGGTCACGGCGCACCATCGCGAGGTCACCCGCGAGGACATCAACCGCGCGATCGAGGTCGCCCGGGCGGTGACCATCCCGTCCAACCGCGACGTCCTCCACGTCGAGCGACGGGGTTTCACGGTCGACGGCCAGGAGGGGGTCAAGGACCCGCTCGGGATGAGCGCCCTCAAGCTCGAGGTCGAGACCCACATCGTCACCGCGTCGGCGACGGCGGTCCAGAACCTGGCCAAGTGCGTCGCCCAGGCGGGCGTCAAGATCGACGAGCTGGTGGTCGATGCGCTCGCCTCGGCCGAGGCGGTCCTGATCGCGACGGAGAAGGAGCTCGGTGTCGCGGTCGCCGACATCGGTGCCGGCACCATCGACCTCGCGCTCTTCCAGGACGGCTCTCCGTTCCACACCCGGGTGTTGCCGGTCGGCGGCGCGAACGTCACCAACGACGTCGCGATCGGGCTCAAGACCAGCCTCCAGGTCGCCGAGGAGCTCAAGGTCGCGCCACGGGACGTGCGACCTGAGGGCGATCGTCGACGACGAGGAGATCAGCGTGTCGGTCCTCGGCGAGGATGCCGGTCGGACGGTCAGCCGGCTCGAGGTCTGCCAGATCATCGAGGCGCGGATGCGCGAGACCTTCGAGCTGATGCGCAACGAGATCCGGGCGGCCGGGGTCGGGATGCTGCCGGCCGGCATCATCCTGACCGGTGGCGGCGCGCAGCTGGCCGGGGTCGCCGAGCTGGGTCGCGAGGTCTTCCAGATGCCGGTCCGGGTCGCCGCCCCGTCGGGCATCGAGCGGGCTCGTCGACACGCTCCTCAATCCGGCCTACAGCACGGCCGTGGGGTTGCTCGAGTGGGGCGCCGCGAGCCTCGCCGCGGGCGAGCCGATCCGCTACGAGTCGGCGCCGGCGATGGGCGGCCTGGGACGCCTGCGGGACGCGCTGCGGAGCATCTTCCCGTAGTCGGCCGCGAGATCGCGGTCCGGACGGGGTCGGGGCGCGGGCTCTTCGACCTGACCGGCGAGTGCGCGCGGTTCGTGGCCGAGGCGGCCGAGGCGCCGGCAGCGGCGACGGGCTGCTGTCGGTCTTCGTCCCGCACGCCACGGCCGGCCTCGTCGTGGTCGAGATCGGCTGCCGGGTCCGACGACGATCTGCTCGCCGCGCTCGACCGGCTGCTGCCGCGCGACGAGCGGCTGTACCGGCATCGCATGGATCGCCGGGCCACGGCGCCGATCATGTCCTGCCGCTCCTGGCCCCGCCGTCGCTGACCGTGCCGGTCGTCGCCGGGCGGCTCGGCGCTGGGGACGTGGCAGTCGATCTGCCTGCTCGACCCGAACCCCGACAACGCGGTCCGGACGGTCCGGCTGAGCTGGCTTGCCGGCTGAGGACTGCTCAGGCTGGACCCAGCCGCCGAGGATCGGCCGGATCGCGGCGTGTCGGCCGGGAGGTCGCCTGAGGCCCGAGGACTGCCAGACGATCGCATGGCGCAGGCGGCACCGATGGCGTCGCGCCGCCGAGACCGACCCCGCGGCCGCGGCACGAACAGGCCGTGATCAGCTCTGGGCCTGCCGTGCGAAATTCGGAAGCTAGGCCCAGAGCTTCTGGGTCACGAGGGCGACTCATCGCGCCGGCGAAACGTCCAGTGTAGTGCGTTCGACGAAATCCTCCTTCCAGCGCTTGCGCAGGATGCACGCTCGTCGCAGGGCCATCGGGTCCGCGGCTTTCTCGCATCCAGAGATCGTCCCGGGCTCGCGACAACCGACGAGACCCTGATCCGTGCCCGTTTCGTGTGCTCGACGCAATCGGTGAGCAAGCGCGCCTCGTTCCCCCTGTCACGGTCGACGTATGCGTTCGTTCGGCATCCGGCGATCCGACGGCAAACGGTCCGGCGACGGCACTCGCGTTCGCGAGCCGCTTCGCAACGGCACTCGCGACGCTTCGCGGCGCCGCCCGCCAGCGGTCCGCCGAAGGTGCACGGACGCACCATCTGGTCGTCCCGGAGCGCGGACGGACCGCATTCGACACCTCCGGCGGGACCCTCCCGGCGCTATACTTCGTCGCGATCCTACGGACCTGCCTAGCACCGGGAACGCGAGGGAGGGTCCGGCCGAACAACCGATAAGCCCGCCGAGGGGCCAGAGGAGAGAGGCCGATGCCGCTGCGTTCCGATTCAGAGAACTTCGCCCTCATCCGGGTCATCGGGGTCGGTGGCGGTGGCAGCAACGCCGTCAACCGGATGATCCGGGCGGAGATGATGGGCGTCGAGTTCATCGCCTGCAACACGGACGCTCAGGCCCTCCTGCAGGCCGACGCGCCGCACAAGATCAGGATCGGCGACAAGATCACCCGGGGTCTCGGTGCCGGTGGCGACGCGAGCATCGGCGAGCGCGCGGCCGAGGAAGACTCGGAGAAGATCCAGCAGGCCCTCGTGGATTCCGACATGGTCTTCATCACCGCCGGGCTCGGCGGCGGGACGGGCTCGGGGGCGGCGCCGGTGGTCGCGCAGATCGCCAAGGAGGGCGGGGCGCTGACGATCGCGCGTCGTGACCAAGCCCTTCGCGTTCGAGGGGGCGAAGCGGAAGCTCATCGCCGAGAAGGCCGCCGAAACCCTGAAGGCCCAGGTCGACACGCTCATCACGATCCCGAACGACCGGCTCAAGGACGTCGTCCAGAAGAACACGAGCATCCTCGACGCGTTCCGCGTCGTCGACGACGTGCTCCGCCAGGGCGTGCAGGGCATCAGCGACATCATCACCATGCCCGGGCTCATCAATCTCGACTTCGCGGACGTCCGCGCGATCATGAAGGACGCCGGGTCCGCGCTGATGGGGATCGGCCGGGCGTCGGGCGAGAACCGCGCGATCGAGGCGGCCCGCCAGGCCATCGCCAGCCCGCTTCTCGAGGTCGACATCGCTGGAGCGCAGGGGATCCTGTTCAACATCACCGGCTCGTCCACCCTCAGCCTGTACGAGGTGACCGAGGCGGCCGAGGAGATCCGGGGCGCCGCGGACCCCGAGGCCAACATCATCTTCGGGACGACCTTCAACGAGCGCCTCGGCGACGAGGTCATGATCACGGTCATCGCGACCGGGTTCGACGGCGGCAAGCGCCGCGACAGGCGGCCCGGAGCGAAGTCGGCCGGGGTCATGGACCCGGCCGTGGCCGGCCGGCCGTCGCGCGAGCGGGACTTCCTCGAGGAGCTCCAGCGCCAGCGCGACGAGGTCGCCGAGGGCGGCGGTGGATACGACACGCCCCGACCACGTGAGGACGAGGCAGCCGCGGTCGGGGCCGCGCGTTCGGTCGGGGATGTGACGCCCGCGAAGCGCCCGGTGACCTACGACGCCGACGACCTGGAGATCCCGAGCTTCCTTCGTCGCAAGTGAGCGCGGCCGGCCTCGAGCCGGCAGCCCGAAGGATGACCGACCCGGCGCGCGTCGAGGCATATCGCGCCGCGGCTGAACGCGTGAACGCGCGGATCGCGGCCGCGTGCGCGCGCGCCGGCCGCGATCCCGCGGAGGTGACGCTGGTCGCGGTCTCGAAGACGGTGCCCGCCGAGGCGCCTTGCGGGACGCCGTCGCCGCGGGGCTCGATCTGCTCGGCGAGAACCGGGTCCAGGAGGCCGCGGCCAAGGCGACCGAGGTGGCCGGGGCTCGGTGGCATCTCGTCGGCCCGCTCCAGTCGAACAAGGCCCGCCGGGCGGTCGAGATCTTCGAATGCGTCGAGTCGGTCGATTCGGTCGATCTCGGCGCCCGCCTGGCCCGTCTGGCCGGGGAGGTCCGGCCGGGGACGCGCTACCCGGTCCTGCTCCAGGTGAACGTGGACGACGACCCTTCGAAAGCCGGATTCGCGCCGGAGGCGGTGGCGGATGCCGTCGGACAGCTCGCCGGCGCAGGCGGCGCTGGAGGTGCGCGGCCTCATGACCATCGGCAGGCTGGTCGACGAAGCGGAGGCCGCGCGGCCGACGTTCGAGCGCCTCCGGACGCTGTCGGAGGCCGTCCGCGCAGGCGGCGCCGACCTCGGACCCGAGCTGTCGATGGGCATGACCGACGACTTCGAAGTCGCCATCGAGGAGGGGGCGACGATCGTCCGGATCGGCCGAGCGCTCTTCGGGCCACGCGACTCGCGGGGCTGAGACCGGCCTGACCGGGAGGCGTCGAGGAGCCGTTCGAGGAGCCGTCCTGGCGGCCCTGCATTCGATGGCTGGTAGACTCTGGGTCCGTGGCGTTCCTCCTCACCTTCGTCCAGTTCATGCTCATCGCCGTCTGGGTGCTGGTGCTCGCTCGCGTTCTGATCTCGTGGGTCGACCCCGGGGGACGCAGCCCGGTGTCGGGCTTCGTGTTCTCGCTGACCGAGCCGATCCTCGCCCCGGTGCGGCGGCTGCTGCCGCGGAGCGGCGCCATCGACTGGTCCGGGTTCATCGTCCTCATCGTCCTCGGATTCCTCTGGCGCGCCTTCTGAGAACGTGCAAGACGATGCCGTCCGGTTCGCCGTCCGACTCACCCCGCGATCGGTGGTCGAACGCGCGGAGGACGTCGTCGACGGGATCCTGAGGGTCAAGGTCATGGCACCGGCCGTGGAGGGTGCCGCGAACAACGCGCTCGTCCGTGTCCTTGCCGACGCCCTCGACATCCCGCGGCGGGACGTCCGCATCGTCGCCGGTGCCGCCAGCCGGCAGAAGCTCGTCGTCGTCGAGGGCGTGCCTGCCGAGGTGGTCATCGCCCGCTGGCCCGGTCTGAAGGTCTGAGGGGAGCTCGGCGGAGGCGTCGGTCGGCCGGGACGGCGCCCGTCGTCTGACGGCGCCCGTCGTCCCCGGGCCGTCTGATAGACTGCACGCGCGATCGCGACCATCCCGCGAGCGATGAGGTAGGGGAGATGGCCGAGGGACCCGACGCGCCCGCTCCGAGTCCGGGACCTCCGCCGGTCGCGACCCAGGCGCACGTCGACGCCGCCGGCGCGACGGCCCCGATCCTCGCCATCCGCTCGATCTCGAAGCGATTCGATTCGACCCAGGCCCTCGACGGGGTGTCGCTCGACCTCCGGCCCGGGCGAGATCCACGCCCTCCTCGGCGAGAACGGGGCGGGCAAATCGACGCTGATCAAGATCATGACCGGCGTCGAGCAGCCCGATAGCGGCGAGATCCTGCTCGACGGCCAGCCGGTGCGGATCGGCAGTGCGCTCGACGGCCAGGCGCTCGGGATCGCCGCGATCTACCAGGAGCCGATGGTCTTCCCGGACCTGTCGGTCGCCGAGAACGTGTTCATCTCGCATCGCGACCGCGGCCGGATCGTCGACCGCAGGCGGATGGGACGGGACGCCCAGGCCGTACTGGACCGGCTCGGGGTCCGCCTCGACGTGAACGAACCAGCCCGCGGCCTGACCCCGGCCGAGCAGCAGACCCTCGAGATCGCCAAGGCCATCTCGCTCAAGGTCCGCGTCCTGATCCTCGACGAGCCGACTGCCTCACTCTCGGCACACGAGGCTCGGCGCCTCTTCCGGATCATCCGCGCACTGCGCGACGACGGCGTGGCCATCCTGTTCATCTCGCATCGGATGGAGGAGGTCTTCGAGATCGCCGAACGGGTCACGGTCCTGCGCGACGGCCGCTGGATCTCGACCCACCCGACCAGCGAGACGAATCCGCGACATGGCCATCCGCGACATGGTCGGCCGGCTGCTCGAGCAGCTCTTCGCGCGGACGCCGACCGAGCCCGGGCGAGGTGGTGCTCGAGGTCCGTGACCTGGGCCTGGAGGGCGTCTTTTCCGGCGTGTCGTTCACGGTCCGCGCCGGGCGAGGTCGTCGGTCTGGCCGGCCTGGTCGGCGCGCGGCGGACGGACGTCGGGCCTCGCCCTGTTCGGGATCGCGCCGGCCGACACCGGCGAGATCCTCATCGGCGGCGAGGCGGTCACGATCCGGAGCCCGCAGGCGGCGCTGCGCCATGGCATCGCCTACACGACCGAGGATCGCCACGACCTTGGTCTCATCTTCCCGCAGTCGATCGCAGCGAACATCTCGCTGCCGACGCTGCCGCGCTATGTCAGCCGGTTCGGCATCCTCCAGCGCAGCGCCGAGGAGGCCACGGCCGCCGCTTTCCAGGCGCCGGCTGAAGATCCGCGCGGCGTCGGTCAAGGCCCCGGTGTCGACCCTGTCCGGCGGCAACCAGCAGAAGATCGTGCTGAGCAAGTGGCTGAACACGCGGCCCCGCGTGCTGATCCTCGACGAGCCGACGCGCGGCATCGACGTCCGATCGAAGGCCGAGGTCCACCAGATGATCGACGAGCTCGCCCACGAGGGCATGGCGATCATCCTGATCAGCTCCGACCTGCCCGAGGTGCTCGCCACGAGCGATCGCATCGTGGTGATGCGCGAGGGCCGGCTGATGCGGATCCTCGACCGTGCCGATGCGACCCAGGAGCGGGTCCTGACCGCGGCGATGGGGCGCGAATCGGACGTGCCGGCAGACGCCGGCGAAGGCGCGGCTCGATGACCAGGCTGCTGCTGCGCTACGTCCGCCCGGAGCAGCTCCGCGAGCTCGTCCTCGTCGTGATCATCCTCGTGGTCGCCGTCTTCTTCGCGACCCAGATCCCCGATTACCTGTCCGGCCGCACGTTCACCCGGGTCAGCACGAGCGTGGCCGTCATCGCGGTGGTGGCCGTCGGGCAGACGCTGGTCGTCCTCACCCGCAACATCGACCTGTCGGTGGGCTCCATCGTGGGCGTCGTCGCGTACACCTCGGGCACGCTCCTCACGAACGACCCGAACCTGTCGCCGGCCCTGGTCATCGCGATCGCGATCGGGATCGGCGCCATCCTCGGGTCGATCAACGGCCTGCTCGTCGCCTACGGGCGGGTCCCGGCCATCGTCACCACCCTCGGGACGCTGGCGATCTACCGCGTCGATCCTCATCGAGCTGGCCGGGTGCCAAGACCGTGACCGACCGATGGCCTGCCGGGCTGGCTGCTCGACGTCCCCGCGAAGGCGCTCGTGTCGATCGGCGATCTCGACCTGCGTCCGCTGGTGCTCGTGGCGCTGCTGGTCGTCGCGATCTTCCAGCTCGGGTCTGCGCTACCTGCCATACGGCCGGCGCCTGTTCGCGATCGGCTCCAACCCCGACGCCGCCCGGGTGGCCGGATTCCGCGTCCAGCGGGACGTCTTCCTGGCGTACGTCCTGTGCGGCGCGCTGGCCGGCCTCGGCGGGTTCATGTTCCTTGCCCGGTTCGGCAACATCACCGTGGTCGCCGGCCAGGGACTCGAGCTCCAGGTCGTCGCTGCGGTCGTGGTCGGCGGGGTCAACATCTTCGGCGGGGTGGGCTCGGTCGTCGGGGCGCTCCTCGGCGCCACGCTGATCGACCTGCTCCAGCAGAGCCTGATCCGCTGGCTCGGCGTGAGCCAGTTCCTGCAGCGACGCGCTCCTGGGGCTGCTGATCCTGCTCGCCGTCGCCTCGGACAAGATGATCCTCGGCAGGCTCCGGGTCACGTACGATCCGCGTGCGGCGCGAGCGTGACGCCGTCACCGCCGGCGGCCGCGGAGTCCGTCCCGTGACCCGTGCGGCTCCTGCGCCGGCTCCAGACCTGGGAAGGCCTGCTGCTGGTCATCCTCATCGTGGTCATCGTCTACAACGCCGCTGCGGTCCCGGGCTATCTCGGCGATCCAGAACCAGATCAACCTGTTCCAGCTGAGCGTCGAGAAGGCCATCGTCGTCCTGATCGATGACGTTCGTGATCATCAGCGGCGAGATCGACCTGTCCGTCGCGTCGGTCATGGGGCTCGCCGCCGTGCTCGTGGCCACCCTGTCCGGCGATGGGCGTGCCCGTTCGAGGTCGGCGATCGTCGATCGCGCTTGGCCGTCGGCGCGCTGTGCGGGCTGTTCAACGGCTTCTGGATCGCGATCGTCGGTCTGCCGTCGCTGGCGGTGACGCTGGCGACGCTGATCGGCTTCCGCGGTCTGGCGCGCCTGCTCATCGAGGACCGCTCGGTCGGCGGCTTCCCGGATTGGTTCAACACGCTCGGCCAGGAACCGATCCTCGGCCCGTTCCCGCTGGCGATCCTCATCTTCGCCGCGCTGGTCGGTCGTTTCCGTCATCGTGCTGGGCCACTCGGGGTTCGGTCGCTACGTCTACGTCGTCGGGAGCAGCGCCCGGGTGGCGCGCTTCTCGGGCGTCCGGGTCGCGCGCATCAAGCTCGTCGATCTTCACGATGAGCGGGCTCATCGCGGCCCTCGCCGGCATCCTCCTCGCTGCCCGGCTGGGCGCGGTCCGTGGGAGCACCGCCGAAGGCTTCGAGCTCGACATCATCACGATGGTGCTCCTCGGCGGGGTCAGCATCTTCGGCGGCGCGGGCTCGATGATCGGCGTCTTCCTGTCGATCCTGCTGATCCTCAACCTGCGCAACGGCCTGGGCCTCGCGAACGTGACCGGCAATACCCAGACCGGGGTCGATCGGGCTGTCTGCTGATCCTGTCGGTCCTGCTGCCCGAACCTCGTGTCGATGGCCCGCCGGCGGATCGCCGGGCGGCCGTCAGCGGTCCGGCAGGTAGTGGGACGGCCGGTCGCGCGGCTCGACAGCCTGCATCCGGCGCGCTGGCTCGGCTCCAGGCTCGACGCCCGGGCCGACGATAGGTTCGACGTCCGGTTCGACGGCTGGTTCTATCGCGGGTCCCGGATGACGCCAGCCGGTCGAGCCGGCCGGCGTTTCCTGTACGATCGAGCGCACTCGCCGTCATCCGGCGGGGCTTCGTGAGGAGGACAGATGATGCGGTTCAAGTCCAGCAGATCGCTGACGCTGCTCGCCGCCGTGGTCATCGTGACCGGCTGCAGCTCATCGGCGGCTCGCCGTCGGCCGCCGCTTCGGTCGCCGCCTCGGCTGCGGCGCCCACGGTCGCGGCCACTCCGTCGGCTGCGGCCACCTCGGCGGCCCCGAGCGCCTCGGCCGCCGCCAGCGCTTCGCCCGCCGCGATCGCCTCGGCGTCGGCCGCCGCCGCGGTCAAGGCGACCCCCGGCCAGAGCGTCAAGATGATGCTGCTGCCGAAGTTCCTGGGCATCCTGCCGTTCGACCAGGCGAACAAGGGTGCGACCGAGGCGCGACCGAGCTCAAGAACCCCGAGAAGCTGGACTTCGTCGGGCCCGACGGCCGAGAACAGCGTCGCCGGCCAGATCGAGTTCATGACCAACGCCCCGACCCAGGGCGATGAAGGTCGTCATGCTCTCCAACAACGCCGGCGACCAGATCGCACCGGCCGCCGAGGCGGCGCAGACCGCCGGCACCAAGGTCGTGACCTGGGACTCGCCGATCCCGTCGGCGAAGGGCGAGAAGGTCTTCGTCGCCCAGGTCGACTTCAAGTCGATCGGCGACGGTCATGGCCGACATGGCACTGTACATCACTGGGCCCGACGGCGGCAAGTTCGCCATCCTGTCGGCGTCGCCGGATGCCGCCAACCAGAACGCCTGGATCGAGGCGCTCAAGAAGGCGCTCAAGGATCCGAAGTACGCGAAGCTCAAGCTGGTCGACACCGTCTACGGCAACGACCAGTCGGAGAAGAGCTACAACCAGGCGCTCGCGCTGGTCGACAAGTACCCGGACCTGAAGGTCATCATGGCCCCGACGACCGTCGGTATCGCGGCGGCCGCCAAGGCCATGCAGGACGAGAAGCTGTGCGACAAGGTCAAGGTCTCCGGCCTGGGCCTGCCGAGCGAGATGGTCGCGTACACCCTCGAACGGCTGCGCCCCGCAGTTCGCGCTGTGGAGCTTCGTCGACCTCGGCTACCTGACCTACTACACCTCGTACCTGATCGCGACCGGCGCCATCAAGGGCGACCGAAGGCGAGACGTTCGAGGCCGGCCGGCTGGGCACCTACACGATCACGAAGGACCCGACCCGCGACGCAGGCCTGCGCGTCCTGATGGGCCCGTTCACCGTCTACGACAAGACCAACGTGGAGGCCGAGGCGCATTAGCGTCTCGGGTCTCTGATCGTGACGGGCCCGCCAGCCGGCGGGCCCGGCCGCTGATCCGTATCGGGCCCGCCGAAGGCGGGCCCGAACCATGTCCGGGGGGTCGCTCGCGGCCCGATGCCGGATCCGTTTCCACCGGTGCAAGCCTTGCGCGGGAAGCACACAGCGCGCGATATCGGCTGGAAAAGCACCCTCGCACGCGCGGGATGTGCGCCCGGAGAAACGGCGAACGCGGCCAGGGTCGCGAGCCGGGCTTCCCCCGCAAGGATCTTCCCCGGACGCAACAGGCTGGACCAGTGGCCGTTCGAAAGCCTTGCTGTGTGCTCCGGGAGCAACGGTTGCCCCGGGTACAACGGCCAGGGCCGCCAAGACCGCCACGAGCCCGCCCGCTGCCCCCCGGACCGGATCGTTGCCGCCCGAGGCGGGCTGAGGGTATGATCGGGTCTCGTCCGGCGCCCGGTGCGGCGTCGCGACCCTCGGGCGATTGGCTCAGTCGGTTAGAGCGCGCGGTTCACATCCGCGAGGTCACTGGTTCGAATCCAGTATCGCCCACCA
>CAVYZQ010000012.1:0-29111 GCA_963772995.1 uncultured Chloroflexia bacterium
TTCGAGCGTTACGACGACGTCGACACGGGCGCGGCGATCCTGCGGCTGACCGACGGGACGCTGGGCGTGCTCAGCCAGACCCGGCACGACCCCCTCGGCTACGACGTCCGCATGGAGATCATCGGGTCGCGGGACGCGGTCACCGTCGGGTTCGGTCAGCGGACACCGATCCGCTCGCTGGAGCCGGATGCGCCGTCCCTGGTCGGTCCGGCCTGGGACACCTTCCTCGATCGCTTCGAGACGGCGTATCGGGAAGAACTCATCACGTTCCTGCGCGTCGCCCGTGGCGAGATCGCGAGCCCGTGTACGGCCCGCGACGCGCTCGGGGCCATGCGCATCGCAGTGGCGGCGGGTCGCTCGCGCAGCGAGAATCGACCGGTCCGTCCGATGGAGGTGTAGGCGGCGCGCGACGCCGGATCGTGGAGGAGGTGGCGGCTGCGAAAACAGAACATGGACTCGGCCGCACGAGGAGCGGCCAGCGGGGTGGAGGCGATGACCTCCGCCCGGCCATCGGTGAATCGATAGAGGAGGAAGCATCATGAAGCTCCGCAAGTGGCTGGCGATGCTCGTCCCGATCGCACTCGTCGCGGCGGCGTGCTCGTCGACCCCGACCGGGAGCGGTGCCGCCAGCGGTGCCGCGACCAGTGCCGCGAGCGGTGCCGCGAGCGCCGCGGCGACCAGTGCCGCCAGCGGCGCGGCCGCCGGCAAGCTGACGATCGCCGCTGTCCAGGGTGTCGAGGACGCGGGACTCAAGGCGCTCGCGCCGATGTACAAGCAGCAGAAGGGCGTCGACCTCGAGATCGTCGAGGCGCCCTACGACAACCTGTACACGAAGCTTGTCAACACGTTCAGCGCGAACGACGCGACTTACGACCTGATCATGATGGACGACCCGTGGATGCCGAAGTTCGGCACCGACGGATCGCTGTCCGATCTTGGCGCCCTGGGCATCACGCCTGATCCCGACATCGCGCAGGTCGTGTGGGATGTGGGCACGTGGCCGCCGCCGCGCGGACCGGTGCCGCCCAGCGAGAAGAGCAAGCCGAAGCAGTTGCTCGGTGTGACCATCGTCGGCAACGTCGAGATGTTCATGTACCGCAACGACCTCACCACGACGGCGCCGGCCAGTTACGACGACGTGCTGGCGAACGCAAAGGCCCAGAACAAGCCGGGTTCGCTGGCCGGATACATCATCCGAGGCAAGGCCACCAACCCTGTCGTCGCGGACTTCCTGCCGATCCTCTGGTCGCAGGGCGGGGACGTCTTCGACGAGAACTGGAACGTCGTCCTCGATAACGCCGCATCGAAGGCGGCGATCGCGTTCCTGGTCAACGACCTCAAGGGCGTTGCCCAGACAGACCCCGGCAGCACGGACGCCTCGGACCGCGACAAGATCATGGCCAACGGCCAGGGTCTCCAGTCCTCGGTCTGGCCGGGCGAGATCAACACGGCGGTCCTCGACCCAGCGGTCACGAAGGTCGCCGGCAAGGTGACGTTCATCCCGATCCCCAAGGGCGCCAGCGGCAAGGGCGTCGGCATGATGGGCAACTGGTTGCTGGGCGTCCCCAAGGCGTCGAAGAACCAGCAAGCCGCGGCCGACTTCATCAAATGGATGCTCCAGAAGGACACCCAGATGACGTACGCCCAGAACAATGGGATCCCGTCGCGGACGAGCGTCCTCAAGGATGCCAGCCTGACGACGGCCAACCCGTACTTCCCGGTGCTCGCCGATGCGCTCCAGGCGCCGCCCAACTGGCGGCCGCGGACGGATCAGTGGAACGCCGTAGAGACCATCATCGGAACGCACCTCAACAAGGCGCTGACCGGAGGCGAGACGGCCGACCAGGCAGCCACCGGTGCGGCAACCGAGATCCGGACCCTGATGAAGGGCGCCGGCTACCCGACCCAGTGACACGGAGCGGGCGTTGATCGGTCGATCTCGCGACGGGCGGCCCCGCGAGCGGGGTCCATCCCAGGGCGCTCCGTGAGCGCCGCCTCGGCGCAGTCGGTCGCGATCGGCGCCCGCATCCGGACCTCGTGGACCGCCCGAAGCCGGCAGGAGCGACTGGTCTACCAGCTGCTCCTGCCGGTGTTCGGCACGCTCTTCGTGCTGACCCTGATCCCATTCATCCAGGCCATCATCCGGGCGCTGACGTCGAACGCCGGGGAGTTCATCGGGATCGAGAACTTCGCGCGCGCCCTCGGCAACCCGCTGCTGTACGAGGCGATCAAGCAGACCGCCATCTATGCGGTCATCGCGCTACCGATCGAGATCCTCGGCGGGCTGGGCATCGCCCTGCTCGTCCATCGCACCGTCCGCTCGAACGCCGTGCGGGCGGTCATCTACATCGTGGCCATCATCCCGATCGTCATCCCCCAGATCGCCGTAGGCGTGGTCTTCCGCCTGGTGTACGCCCCCGACTACGGGATCCTCAACGTCCTGCTCGGTCAGACCGGACCGGGCCAGCCGCTGTGGCTCTCGTCGCCGCCGCTGGCGATGATCGCGACGGCGAGCGTCGACATCTGGCAGTGGACCCCGTTCGTCTATCTAGTCATGTTCGCCGGTCTCCAGACCGTTCCGAGCGAGTCGGTCGAAGCCGCCCAAGTGGACGGAGCCGGCACGTGGACGCAGTTCCGTTACATCGAGCTGCCGTACATCTATCCCTTGTTGCTGCTCGTGCTGTTCTTTCGGATCGCCGACGTGGTCCGGGTCTTCGACCATGTCTACGTGTTGACGGGCGGCGGCCCGGGCACCACGACGCAGTTCCTGAGCCTGTACATCTACCGGATCGGGTTCCAGTTCTCCGACCTGGGCCAGGCGTCCGCGTTGGCCGTCGTCGTCCTGGTCGTCATGACCGTCTTCTACACGATCGTCTCTCGCTTCCTGCCCGTGGTCCGGCGCTGATGCATCGCAGCCGGACGATCACGCGGGTGGCGACAACGGTCTTGTTGGCCGTGATCGGCTTCCTCTTTGCGTTCCCACTGTTCTACTTGATCTCCACCTCGCTCAAGACCAAGGCTGACCTGTTCGCGCCGGTACCATCGCTCTTCCCGGCCGACCCCACGATCGAGCCGTACATCAGCGTCCTGGTCACACGCGGGTTTGCGGGCTTGTTGGTCAACAGCGTGATCGTGGGCGTGAGCGCGACGGTCCTGGCGATCTGCATCGCGTTCGCGATCTGCTACCCCATCACGCGCCTGCCGGCGACCCCGCGGCTTCGGGCGTTCGTCCTCGGCTGGGCCTTGTCACTCCGGTTCCTGCCGCCGGTCGCGGTGGTCATCCCGTACTTCTCGATCGTCCGCGCGATCGGGCTATACAACCAACTGCCGGCCCTCATCCTCGTGTATACGATCTTCAACCTGCCGCTGGCGATCTGGATGTTGCGTGGGTTCCTCGACGAGATCCCGCTCGAGATCGAGGAGGCAGCCCTGGTCGACGGTGCGAGCCGATGGCACGCATTCCGGACCGTGCTCCTGCCGTTGTCGCGACCCGGGATCCTGGCAGTCGCGATCATCGTGTTCGCGTTCGACTGGGCGGAGTTCCTGTTCGCGTTCATCCTGACCGCGACTCCGCGGTCGATGACGTTCCCGGTCGGCGTCCAGGGGCTGGTCACCCAGTTCGAGATCATCTGGAACGACATGGCTGCGGGCGGGGTCATCGCGATCGTCGATTCCGCTCGGGCTGATGCTCATCGCCCGGCGCCACGTGATGACCGGCCTGACGTTCGGCGTCATCCGTGACAAGTGAGCGTGGCGTGATGCCCGATGCCCATCCTCGCGCGATCACCGCTGTCCATCTCAATGGGGCCACGATCATGACGACGCCGACCGACCTCCACATACGGATCGCGCGCGAGACAGGGTACGAGGGCGTCGAGGTCCGGGCGGAGCGGCTCCTGGCGGCTCCGGCGGAGGTCGCGACCGCCGGCGAGATGGTCAGACCAGGGGAGGTCTGGAGTCTCAACGGCATCCAGCTCCAGCTCGATCTCGACGGAGGACTCGATCAGGGGCGCTTGGCCGCTGAGATGGCGCCTCGGCTTGACATCTGTCGGCGGCTGGGGGCCGCCTACCTCCTCGTCGTCCCGCCCCGAGCGCCGCACGCCGACCGCGAGCGCGCGATCGAGGCGATGCGTGACGGCCTGGCGATCCTGCGCGATGCGGCCGCCAACGATGGGATCGGCATCGCTTTCGAATTCCTCGGCTTTGGCGATTGCCCGATCGATACGCCTGACATCGCCGGCCGGGTGGTGGCGGACCTGCCGGGTGTGGACCTCGTCCTCGATTCGTGCCACTGGCACGCCAGTGGCGGGGGCTCGCTCGACGCGTTCCCGATCGACCGCCTGGCGATGGTCCACTTGAACGACGCACCGCCAAAGGCGCCGCGCGAGATCGAGGATGCCGACAGGCTGCTGCCGACTCGCGGGGTCATCCGCCTGACCAAACTCGTCGGGACGCTGCGCGCCGCCGGCTATCGCGGACCATGGAGTCTCGAGACGTTCAATCCCGACTACTGGGCGGCAGCGCCAGAGCAGATCGCCGTGGAGGGCCGTGACGCCGTCGCGCGAGTGCTCGACGCGCCGGCCGACAGCGTGTAGCAGACCGAAGGCGAATGGCGGGGAGCGAGCGCCAGCAGCCGCCGGACAGCGACACCGATTCGCGGCCGGAGCCGACGATTCGCGATGTCGCCCGGCACGCCGAGGCCTCGACGGCAACGGCCAGCCGCGTGATCGCGGGCTCGGCTGCGGCGCGGGCGCCTACCTGAGCGCGGTCCTCGCCGCGGCACAGGCGCTCGGCCACCGTCCGTCGGCGGTCGCCCGGTCGCTGAAGCTCCGCACGACGCGTACCCACGGCCTGCTCGTGACCGACATCCAGAACCCGTACTCCCCGGAGATCGTCCGAGTGGTCGAGGACGCGGCTCTCGAGCGGAATTTGGCCGTGGCGCTGTGCAATCGGCGGCCGACGATCCGGGCGCCGAGGAGACGACGCCAAGGACCCCAACCGTGCCTCCGCGATCTGCGTCACGCTCTGACCTTGGAACGAGGCGAACAGCAGCATCGCCGGGTGCTGCACGATCGCACTGCGGCTGCGCCTCGTGAGCTTGAGGAGGTGGGCCGCCGCCCCGTCGCTCAGCTCGCGGACCAAGCGTTACGGCCCGGCGCCCCATCGCCACCTCCATTGCTCGGAGGCGATCACCTCCCGGGCATTACGAATCGGGGCACTAGTCGACTGGCGGCCAGGTCGCGCAACGGTCGGCACGGTCACCGAGATCGTCGCTCGTTTCAGCTGCGCGGTCGCACCGGTGCGGACGGCCCACGCGTCCAGCGCGGACATCCAAGCCGGCAGACCGGCCGGCAGGTCGCGGATGGGATCGGCGTCAGGTCGGCCTGCGTGATCGTCGTGCCGTACAAGCGAAGCGGCACCTCGACGTCAGGGGTGATCACCGGATGCACTGCCGTCAGCATCTGGTTCCAGGAGTCGCACAGCTTGGCGAATGCTTCAGCCTTGGTGATCTGACCCGAACGACTCGCTGATTCCGGATACGTCGGGTGGCGGATCGTCGCGTAGGCCGCCGTGCTGGCCGAACCTTTCGGCGTCGCCCGCCACTGCTGGTACGCGGAATCTGGCAAGCTGTCCAAGGGTGATGATGGCCTCGATGTGCTGATCAGCCACGATGGCGTCGATCCATCGGTTCCGGTATGTCGTGATCGCTGGGTCGTCGATGTGCCGGGTCCCACCAGTCTGTCCGTAGACGGAGTACAGGAACGTGTTGATGAACACATAGCTGCGATCGATCCCCAGACGCGTCAACAGGCCTTGGGCGCGTTGGCCAGCCTCGCCGACCAGGATCCGTCGGGCGATGGCCTCATGCGTCGCCGGGTCCTGGCCGATGATCAGCAGCCGTGCCGAGCCGTCCAGACGCCCCCGATGAAACACCGGACCCCACTCGACACGAAACGAATCCAGTGGATACACCGACTCGTCCGGGAAGGTGCTCACGAGGCGCCGATACGGCTGCCGGTCGTAACCCCGGTCGAACTCTCGATCCATCGCGCACCCCCTCTCGCTTCCTCGCTTCCTTCATCCGATAGGAGTCGCCACTCGTGACGACCGTGACCGCGTGGTGGAACAGACGGTCGAGGAGGGCGACCGCGGTGGTGTGCTCGGGCAGGAAGCGGCCAGCTCTCGAACGGCCAGGTGCGATGCGACGCCTAGGCTGCGCCGCTCGTGTCGACGATCACGACTCGCCGAAGCCACTCAGGTGGTCGTCCGCCTCACGCGCGATCGGCGCGCCGCTCGCGAACAGGCCTCCCCGTGGACGAGGCCGCTCACCGCCAACCGCGCTCCGGATAGAGTCCCTGATCACCTCGGCCTCCGAGACGCCTCGACGTCGGGCGGCTCTCTTCATCGCCGATCTGAGCTCGGGCGGCAGATAGATCGTGGTCTTGTCCATGACTCATATGGTCACCACCGCTGGCGTTCAGCCTGATGCACGGATGCGGCGGATCGGCTGCCGACTCGAACATAGGCTGTCCTGTCCGACTAATCAGCGCTGGCGCTCCAACCCGTCGAGCACCAGGTCGAGCCCGAACGCGAACTCCACGTCGTCGTCGCATGCGCCAGGACGCCCTCGTGGCTGGCCGCGGCCGCCAATCGGGCAACGTTCGGGTAGCGCTCGGCGATCACGCGCCCGAGCTCGGCTGAGGCCTCGGGCAGCGGGTCGGGCCGCCGGGTCTCGTCGAATAGGGCGGGGCTGAACCCGTAGATCCGGCTGTCGAGGACGTGGAGCGCGTGGTGGGCGAGCTCGAGCGAGAAGCCGGCACCGAGCAGGATCGCCAGCACTCGCTCGACTTGCCCGACCATCGCCTGGCCCGACGTGCCGCGCTCCTCGAGGACGCCACGGGCCCAGGGATGCCGCAGCATGACGCCCCGGGCGTTCATCGCCAACTCGCGGAGCGCCGCCTTCCACGGCAGGCCGGCGTGCGCTGGATCCATCTGGCCGACGACGACCGCGAGCACGCCGTCAAGGAGGTCGCCCTTGTTGCGGATGTGGCGGTAGAGGGCCATCGGGTCGACACCGAGTTCCCTGCCGAGCCGGCGCATCGTCAGCGCGACGGTGCCGCCGCGGTCGGCCAGCTCGACGGCGGACGCAAGCACGCGCTCGCGCGTGAGCGGCGCGCGCCGAGAGGCGAGGACCGTGCGATCTGGTGAGGGTGGCGCTTCTTCGATCGACATGGGCTTGACGCAGTCTACGCTGTAGCGAGAGTCTACGCCGTAGACTACAGGGTAGACGGATGAGGAGGTGTCATGTCGGGAGAAACGCACGCGTCCACAGGGTCCGGGCCCCGCCAGCGGATCCCGGCCCGGCTGATCCGCTTGATCTGGATGGGCCATCGGGCCCTATACCGAGTGACCGTCGGCCGGCTCGGCCTGCGGACTGAAACCAGTTCGCGTTGGGGGACGCTCGGTCTCCGGACGACCGGCCGTCAGACGGGCAGGGAGCGGATCGCGATCCTCGGCTTCATCGAGGACGGCCCGAACCTCGTTTCCCCGGCGATGAACGGCTGGCTCGAGCCCGAGCCGGCCTGGTGGCTCAATCTCCAGGCGAACCCGCTTGCGACCGTTGAGCTCCCGGACGGCTCGACCCGCAACGTGACGGCCCGGCAGGCGGTCGCGGAGGAGCGACGTCGACTGTGGCAGCGCCTGGTCGACCTCGGGACGGCCGCCTACACCGAGGCCAACGCCGAAAAGCGATCCGTCGAGACTGCCATCGTCATCTTCGAGCCGCGCTGATGCGAGGCTCCTGTTCGCGGGGCTGGACCAATCGCGGTGCTCGCACACACACATACTTGACTCCGCTGATGTGATTCGATAGTCTCATTCCTACCGTGAGCAGTCGAGTCGGAGAGCGTGGCCAGATCACCATCGAGAAGGCGATCCGCGAGGAGCTCGGTGTCTACGCCGGGGACGAGACCGTCCAGCGGGTCGAGGACGGACGGATCGTCATCGAGGTCATCCCCGGGCGTCATCGACGCTCGCTCGCAGGATCGCTGAAGGGCAAGGTGGGTCGAACGCCACCCAACGAGGCCTGGGACGTCCTGCGCGAGGCTGCCTGGCAGACGCCGGATCCGGACCGGACGGGGTGATCGGGCTCGACACCTCGGTCGTTGTCCGGTATCTGGTCGGGACGCCGGTGGCGCAGGCACGGCGCGCGGCTCTCGTCATCGACGGCGAGGAAGAGGTCGCGGTATCGATGGTCGCACTCGCCGAAACCGCCCATGTCCTTCGCACCCAGTACGAGGTCGGGCAGCGGGACATCATCGATGCCCTGATCGGACTCATCCAGCGCGAGAATGTCCGAGTGCTCGGGATGCGGAGTGCGCACGTCGTCGAAGCCCTGGTTCGCGCGCGTGACCTGCCCGGTCGCCCGATCCCGGATGCACTGATCGTCGCCTCGATCATCGCCGGCGATGCGAACGTGCTCGTCACCTTCGACCGTGGCCAGCGCCGCTACGGGATCGAGGTGCGGGAACCCTGACGTGCGCGGGCGACCGATCCGGAGTGACGATTCACCAGCGCAGAGCCTGGCCATGACGGACGCGATGGTCGGCTACCATCCGTCGGCCACACAGCGTCCATCCATTGCGAGGAGAGCCAATGTCACTGGATCCCGACGTCGCCTACTGGGCCGAGATGGGCGAGGCACGTGCCTTCGGCGACGCCTTTGATGCTGCCGCCGAACGTGCCGACGACTCGGTCGGTGCGATCACGGCTACGCCGGGCGGTGGTGTCGCCTTCGCCTTCACGAAGCTGGACATCCCGTTCTTCAACCGTGTGATCGGCGTCGGTGTGGCGCGACCTGCCGTCGAGTCCGACATCGACGATGTCGTCGACTTCTTCGATGGAGCCGAACGGCAGGTGTCGGTCGCGCAGCTGTCGCCTCACGTCGCGCCGGCCGAGACGGTCGGCTGGTTCGAGGCCCGCGGATATGCCCGGAGTCGGAGATGGGTGAAGATGTGGCGGGGGCTGACCACGGTCCCGGAGGCGACCACCGAACTCCGCATCGAGCGGATCGGGCCGGTGTGGGCCGACGAATTCGGCCGGATCGCGGTCGTTGAGGCGTTCGGGTTCCCGGAGATGGTCGGGCCGGTCGGTGGCGCAACGGTCGGCCGCCCGGGATGGGTGCACTACCTGGGCTTCGACGGCGACGTGCCCGTGTCGGCGGCGGCGATGCGGATCGAGGACGGCGTCGCATGGTTCGGGTACGGGGCGACGTCGCCCTCGCACCGCGGCCGTGGCGGGCAGTCCGCGATGTTCGCCCGCCGTCTGCACGATGCCCGCGAGGCCGGCTGCCGGCTCGCGGTCGTGGAGACCGGCGAGGACACGCCCGAGGAGCCGAACCCGAGCTATCGGAACATGCTCCGCGCCGGCTTCGAGCTCGCCTACTTCCGGCACAACTGGGTGCGCCAGGCCTGACGGGGTGAAGGGCTCGACGCCTCGGGCTCGGCGAGTCGCCCTACGCCGGGGCCGCGCTGGTCTCCGGCGTCGGAGTCGGCGTGGGCGTCGGAGTCGGGGTCGGGTGGGTGTCGGGGTGGGTGTCGGGGTGGGTGTCGGCGTCGGCGTGACCGTGGCCGGCAGACCGGCGCGGACCGGCGCAAGGATCAGCCAACGGCGGTACCACTCGGACGGACCCACCGCGAGGCTGGTCGAGCTGCGGATGTAGCCGGCTGCGTACGGGTCGTCGGCCGGGCTGTCGGTCTCCAGGTACCGCTGGAACCGATAGGTCAGCGACCCTGTCCGCAGGTTCGTCATCGTGATCCGCCGGTTCACGATCCCATCCGCGTACAGCGGATCGGAGAGGTACACGGCGGTGACCACGAAGTCATCCGATTTCCTCGGATCGGCGCCCACGACCGTGTAGCCATGGATCACCTGTGCATGGCGGCCAGCCCAACCGACCATGCCGACCGGCATCCCGAAGCGGGCGATCGCACGAACGGCCGACTTGACGGCATTGTCGAACGTCCCGAACCGGAGGTCCTCGTAGACGCGCTTCGTCGGGTCCTGGTACGAGCCCCAGCCATACCAGTCGAGGCCGTTGCGCCAGCCATGCGGGTCAGTGCCGCGCGAGGTGCCCGCCAGCGTGTCGTGTGCGCGCTCCCAGGCGAAGACCGACACCAGGTCGCGCGGATCGGACCGGTTGGTGATGTTGTCCCTGACCCGGTAGCTTCGCCACTTGAACCCTTCGCCGCCCGTACCGCCGAGGGCGATCATGTTGAGCATGATCATCGTCGCAGCGGCGGCGCAGGTGGTCATGTACGGGTTCTGGTAAAAGAATGCGCTTCGAGTTGAAGAGGTTCCGGCTCCAGGTGGTCGCGGCCGCGCCTGGGGCAGGGGCGATGATCGAGAGGGCGAGGGCGGCGACGAGCAACGGACGGATGGCTCGTCGAATCCGGGGGCGCCGGATCGCCGACACTCCAAGGGTGATCGATCCCTCTGCGATGAGACGCTTCACGATGCGAACCCTCCCCCCCGACCTGCCTTCCCAGCATAGACGCGCGTGGCAAGCGCCCGTCACGGGCTTCGGCTCCCTAGACTGGCCCGATGCGACCGTCCGACCTGCGCCGCCTCGTCATCCTGACCGAAGGCGAATTCGGCCCCCACAGCGCCAAGACCGCCTACGGGGTCATCCGATACGGCCGCGACGAGGTGGTCGCCGTCCTCGATTCGACCCGGGCCGGCCAGAATGTCTCGGCGTTCCTGCCTGGGCACGACATCCCGTTCGTGTCGACCCTCGAGGAGGCGCTCGCGTTGCCGAATCCGCCCGACGCGCTGCTCATCGGCATCGCGCCGACGGGAGGCCGTCTGCCGCCTGCCTGGCGAACGATCATCCGCGCCGCCATCGGGGCGGGGCTGGACATCCTGTCGGGGCTCCACACGTTCATCGGCGACGATCCCGAATTCGCCGCCGACGCCGAGGCCTGCGGGGTGCGGATCGTCGACTACCGCCGCCCGCCCGAGCGCATGCAGACCGCAGTCGGCCGGCGCCACGACCCGGGCAAGCGGGTCATCCTGACGGTCGGGAGTGATTGCGCCATCGGCAAGATGTCGGTCGCGCTCGAGTTGCGCGCGGCAGCGCGCGCGGCGGGCGACAGCGCCTCGTTCGTGCCGACCGGCCAGACCGGGATGATGATCGAGGGCTGGGGCGTGGCGGTCGACCGGCTCGTCGCCGACTTCGCCCAGGGCACCATCGAGTGGCTGGTCGAGGAGGGCGAGGGCCTCGGGGACTGGGTCATCGTTGAGGGCCAGGGCTCGCTCGACCACCCGGCCTACTCGTCGGTGACGCTGGCCCTCATCCACGGCGCGACACCGCACGCGATGGTGATGGTCCACAAGCCGGGCCTCGCAGGCCACGACTTCGACCACCTGCCGGAAGCGTCGTTCCCGATCGCCGAGCTGTCGGGGTTCATCGACCTGCACGAACGCGTCGCCGGGCTCGTCGCCCCATCCAAGGTCGTCGCGGTCGCGCTCAACACCTCGCTCTACCCAGACGAGGCCGACGCCCGGCGGATCGTCGCGGAGATCGCGGAGCAGACGGGACTGCCCACCGACGATCCGTTCCGCTTCGGGCCCGAACGCCTCTGGCCGGCGATCCGCGAGGGCGTCGACGCCCTGCCCTGGGTTGGCCCGGCGTGAGCCTGCACGTCACCCAGGAGGTCCTCGAGCTCGGGTTGCGCGACCCGTTCCGGATCGCCCGCACCGACCACGATTCGAACGCGGGCACGGTCACGACGGTCGTCGTCGAGCTCCGCGACGACCGGTTCGAGGGCATCGTTGGCCTTGGGGAGGGCTACCCGGACCGGTTCTACGGCGAGACCCCGGCCACGATGGCGGCGATCTATCCGCACCTGCTCGCGTCGATCGGGGAATTCAGCCCCGACGCTTCCGGCCTTGCCGCCGCGGACCTCGCCATGGAACGGTCGATCCGGGGGAATGGGGCAGCGCGGTGCGCGATCGACATCGCGCTCCACGACCTGGTCGGCAAGGCGCTGGGACTTCCCGTCCACGAGCTGTTGGGCCTGTCCGCTGACATCGGCCCGACCGACTTCACGATCGGCATCGACGAGCCCGCGGTGGTCGCCGCGCGGGCCCAGCGCGCCGCGGCGTTCCCGGCGCTCAAGATCAAGGTTGGCGGACCGAGCGATCTCGAGACGCTCGAGGCGGTCCGCGGCGTGTACGGCGGCCCGATCCGTGTCGACGCGAACACGGGCTGGGTCCCGGAGGAGGCCGTCGGGCTCATCCCGGAGCTGGTCCGCTTGGGCGTGGAGCTCATCGAGCAGCCCTTTCCGGCGCGCCGGCTCGACCAGCTGCGCTGGCTCCAGGAACGGTCCGCGCTGCCCATCGTCGCGGACGAGAGTTGCGTCCTGCCCGAGGACCTCGACGGACTCGTGGGCGTCGTGGCCGGGGTCAACATCAAGCTCGCCAAGTGCGGAGGCATCGGCCCGGCGAAGAGGATGCTGGAGCGGGCTCGCGACCTCGGCTTCCGGACCTTCCTTGGGTGCATGGAGGAGACCTCCGTCGGGATCGCCGGTTCGGCGGCGGTGGCATCGCTGGCCGAATGGATCGATCTCGACGGTTGCCTGCTCCTCGCGGACGACCCGTTCGACGGGCTGGCGCTCGACGAACGGCATCGCTGGATCCTCACCGACCGACCGGGGCTTGGCCTCGAACGCCGCCCGGATTGAGGCGGATTCCTCGTACAGCACGGGTGTTCGCCGAACACGCGTTCGTGTGGATAACTTGGTGGAAGAACTGGTGGACAAGCCCCCTTCCGAGCGGAGGCCACCCGTCCTACCATTGCCGTCCACCGGTCGTCCCAAGGCCCCAGCGAGGGCGGACCGGGGACTCATCAATGCCAGTCTGGTCCTCGGGCGGGACGCCTGCGAGTGACCGGGCCGGGTTTCGTACGGCCTGTTCGCCGCTCGGTCAGTCCAGCCCAGCGATACGCGATCCGGCAGAGGGAGGGCACGTCATCGATGGACATGCGCAGCGCTGTCATGGAACCGCCAGACCCTGACGCCATCGAATTCGTGCGGTTCTGCTACCGCCGCCGCCGGGTGGGATGGCCGGACCTGTACGACGAGATGTGCGCGGTGGCGGGTCGCAGCCTGTTTCGCGGGTACGGGTCGGACGACCTTGCCGCGATCGGCATCGGGTTCAGCCTCTTCGACATGCCCGCACTCGCCGTCCTGGCCAGCCGCGTGGTGTGCGAGGAGCAGGCCCTCCGCCGGCCGACGCGCGTGACGATGACAGGTGCGGAGGCACCGCCACCGAACATCTCCAGCCAGCGTCCGGATGCAGCGGCGATGGCTGTGCGTCCCCGCGGTCGAGCTCGACACGAGATCGAGACGATCAGGTCCGCGAGGTGCCGATCCGACTCGCGGTCGCGCCGTCGGTCGGCTGAGGCCGGGCACTTCTTCCCGTCGATATCGACGCAGTCGGCGACCCTCGTGGACCTCCCCGCGAGGGTCGTTCGATTCGATGGTCGTTCTGTTCAGGCCCGGATTCGGCGCCTCGCCATCTCGCCCTCGATCTGGCGCTCCGCCTCGACGTAGCGGTCGATCTGCTCGCGAAGCTGGTTCGCCTCGGGCGTGTAGAGGTGGACCTGCTGCTGGAGGATGTACGACAGGCGCCGGCTCGTCATGCGGACGTGGTCGAGGTTCTTCATGAGGACCAGCGGGTCCATCGCGGCGAGATCCGACGGGTGATACATCTCCTGCACGGGATCAGCCTCCGCTCTTGAGCTCGGCAAGGCGCGCGTCGATCTCCATGTCGTCGCTGTCGTCGTCGAGCGACTGCGAACTGTTCGTCGATCGACGAGGCGGCGACCTCGTCACGACCGCGGACGAGCGCCTCCTGGCGGCGGACCCTCTCCTCGTATCGGGCGAGCTCGGAGGTCGGGATCCATCACGTTGACGCTCTTGAGCGATTCCTGGACCTGCGACTGGGCCTGGGCCATCTTGGCCCGGCTGACCAGCTCATCGCGCTTCTGGACCAGCTCCTCGCGCTTGACCCGGAGCTTGTTGAGGCCGTCCTTGAGCTTGTCGGCGAGCTCGGTCTGGGCGGCGACCTGCGTCTCGAGGGTCGTGGCCTGGGTCTCGTAGCTCACCTGGCGGCGGAGCGCGAGCTTCGCCAGCTCGTCGAAACGGTCGGCCTCGGCCGTGTTGCCCTCGCCTCGCAGCTGGTCGGCGCGACGTGATGCCGCCTTCGCCTTGTCGAGCCACTCGGCGGACGCCGCGCGCGCCTCCCGCGCGTCATCCTCGACCATCCTCAGGTTGCCGATCGTCTGGGCGGTCGCCTCCTCGGCCTCGGCGATGTTGTCGGTGAAGTCGCGCACGAGCTGGTCGAGCATCTTCTCCGGGTCCTCGGCACTGTCGAGGATGGCGTTGATGTTCGCGCGGACAAGCTGGCTGATCCGTCCCAGGATCGAGGTCTGTGCCACTGGATGTCCTCCTTCGATTCGTTCAGATCGATACGGTACGGTCCGGACGGCCCTCGGCGCAAAGTGCCGGGGCGCGTCGGCTCACCATCGGCCTCCGCGCGAACGACCGCCTCCGCCGCCGCCTCCGAAGCCGCCTCCACCGAAGCCACCCGAGCCGAAGCCGCCACCGCCGCCCCAGCCACCGCCGAGACCGCCACCACCGCCTCCGCCCCACGGTGAGCCGCCCCAGCCGCCGCCGCGGCCGCTCCCGGACAGGACGCCACCGATGACGCCGCCGAGGATGCTCCCGAGGACCTGGGCGGTCTGGTCGCCCTGCGGGGTCCCCGCGCGCTGACCCCAGCCCGGGCCACCCTGGTCCCAGTCGCTGAAGTCATCCTGGGCCAGCCGGTAGGCCTCCTGCGCGAGGGCCTGCGCGCGCCTGCCCGACTCGAGGGCGTGGGCAGGGTCCGTGGCGAGGAGGCCGGTCGCGTCGGCGAGGTGGCGCTGTGCCTCGGCCAGGCGGGTGCGGGCGACCTCCCCGACGCCGCGCCGGCGCGAGGCGATGTAGGCAGCCGTCCGGTCGACTTCGGCGGCCGCGGTGCGGACCGTCGAATCTGCCGCGGCGATCACCCGGTCGGCGGCCGCCGCGGCGTCGTGGGCGGCAAGCAGCGCCTCGTCGGCAAGCCGGTGGGCCTCGGTGGCCAGGCGAAGAGCCTCGATCGGGTCGGAGGGGGTCGCCGTCCGGGCAGAACGAGCGGTCGCAAGGGCGGCCTCGGCAGCGCGCCGCCTGGCGTCGGTTCCTGGGTCGACCGGCCTCCCCGCGAGCGCCGACGTCGCGTCCGCGAGGTCCTTGTCGGCCGACTCGAGCTCGCCATCGACGCGCCCGCGCGCATCTGCGATGGCGGCCGAGACCTTGTCGATCTCGTCGAGGAGCGCGCTCGCGCCGGTCACGCCCTCGAGCGCCGTCCGGGTCGCGACGGCGACCTCCGGCAGATCGTCCTTCGCGGCGGCGGCGCTCCCGACCGTCACCGCCGTCCGGGCTCCGTCGAGACCCTTGCGGGCCTCCTCGAGGTTGCCGCGCACGGGCGCCCACGCCGACTCGGCATAGGCCTGCAGGCTAGTCATCGTCTGCGCCGCGGCGTCGAGCCGATCCTCGACGGCCTCGATCCGGGCCGGCAGCTCGACGAGCGTGTTCGGGGCATCGCGTTCCAGGTCGTGCAGCTCCCGGATCCTGTCCGTCTCGGCGTCGAGGCGCTCCTGTGCCTTCGTCGTCCGCGCGATGATCTCCTGGAGCATCGCGATGGTCGTGGGCTCGTCCTCGGGCGTCGCGTCGTCGAGCCGCTGGCGGATCGTGAACGCCTTTGCCAGCTCGTCCTTTGCCTCGGCGACCGCCTTCCGGAACGAGACGACGGCGTCGGCACCGTACTGGGCCTCGGCATAGTCGGTCTCCTGGCCGGCATCGCGGATCCGCTCGTCGGTGGCGATGAGGAGTGCGTTGGCCTGGCGGGCGAGTGCGGCCGGGTCGGGTGGGGGAGCGGCCTGGCCGGGCGTTCCAGCGGGGCTTCCGGGTGCGGCCGTCGGGCTCCTCAAACGCCGCCAGACCAGGTAGCCGCCGCCTCCGATGAGGACGAGCCCGACGATGGCCCCGATCCCGAAGCCTCCATCGCCGCCTGTCGAGCCGCCGGCCCCGCCGGGCGATGCCGTCGCGGGTGGAGCGGTCGCGGGTGGCCGGCGCGGCGGTGGTCGCGGCGGTGGTCGCGGCGGTGCCGAGGGCCTCGACCGTGGCGACGACCGCGGCCGGGTAGTCGCCCTTGCGGAGTCCCGGCTCCAGGGTCCCCGAGATGATCTCGTCCAGTTCGTCGTTCGTGATCGAGGACAGGCCGTCCGAGACCCAGATCTGGTCGGTCCGGTCGTCGACCGCCACCAGCAGCAGGGCGTCGTTGCCGCCGAGCGAGTTCTGTTTCGCCGTCTCGCTCGCGTAGTCCGCGGCCGTCCGGTCGCCGGTCGTGTGGATGAACAGCACCCACACCTCGACTCCGTGCTCGATCACGCGTCGTCTGGATCGCGGACTCGATCTCCGACCTGCCACCGGCCAGCAGCCCGGTCGTATCCGTCACCGGCCCGGTCAGCTTGACGATGTCCTCGGCGCGCGCCACCGGGGCGAAGGCCACGAGCAAACCCACCAGGGAGATGGCCGTGGCGAGCGCGGGCAGGCGACGGCGGAGGCGAAGGACACGCTGGTGCACGGGGCTCACGAGCAGCCATCCTAGACGAGCCGAGGGGCCAGGGTCGTAACGGCTGTATTGCACCTTTGCGGCGGTTGCCCGGCGCCCGCCCTGACCAACGGATGACGGGACCTGTACCGAAAGTTACCCGCCACCGCCGTTGACTTCGAGGGGCGCCTGACCGAACGTCGAACCATACACCCGGGACCGATCTCGTTGCCCTCCGAGGCCCGGCCCCTCATAGGCCCCCTTGCTTCTCGAATGGTCATCTGATGCACAGCCACGCCCCCGGGACCCCGTTTCGAAGGTCCATGCCCTTCCTTGCCGTCGTCGCGATCGCGATGGCCGTCTTCGTGTCTGTCACGCCGCTCGCGAGGGCCGGGAGCACGTCGTCGAACAGCACCCAGTCTGCCGACACCCCAACGGTGACGCTGACGTGGGCGCCACCGTCCTCGAACGGCGGATCGATGATCACCGGCTATCGGGTCTACCGCGGAACGACCAGCGGTCAGGCGACGCTGCATCGAGAACCTCGGCGTGGTCACGAGCTACACCGACACGAACGTGGTCAAGGGCGTCACCTACTACTACCAGGTGTCGGCCGGTGAACATCATCGGTGAGGGGCCGAGGTCGGCCGAGCGGGCGGTGACGACTGGATCCTCGGTCAAGGTGCCCGGCGCTCCCGGCCTGGCCTCGGCGACCGCGGGGAACGGCTGGGTCGGCCTCGGCTGGACGGCGCCCGCCACGGACGGCGGTGCCCCGATCACGTCCTACAGGGCGACAGCCAGCCCGGGCGGGGCCAGCTGCACGACCACAGGTGCGACCGCCTGCACGATCGGCGGGCTGACCAACGGGACGAACTACACGTTCACTGTCACGGCGACCAACAGCGTCGGCACCGGTGCCGCGTCCAACGTCTGGGCTGCCATGCCGGTCGCTCCACCGACCGCGCGCATCACGGCCCTGGCGATGTTCCGGAACACGACCACGATCCCGGTGTCATGGGGCTCGACTCTCGGCACCCTGCCCATCGGGAACTACGACGTTCGCTATCGGTCGGCGCCGTGGAACGGCTCGTTGGGCGGCTATGTGACATGGCTCGGAGGGACGGCGGCCACCGCTGCCACGTTCACGGGCGCGGCGGGGAATACCTACTGCTTCGGTGTCCGAGCCCGCGACATCCACGGGAATGAGTCGGGCTGGACCGCGGACACGTGCACGGTCGTCCCGCTCGACGACCGCTCGCTCAGCCGGTCGAGCTACTGGTCGACGGGGACGTCCGGCTCCTTCTACAAGAGCACTTATGTCCGATCCTCGACGTCGGGAGCCAAGCTGACCCGGACCGGTGTTGTCGCCAAGCGGATCTCGATCGTCGCAACGACCTGCTCGACATGCGGCTCGGTCCGTGTCTACTGGGGCTCCACGCTGCTCGAACCATCAGCCTGCACTCGTCGACCACACTCAACAAGCGGGTCATCGGCGTGACGACGTTCACGAGCCCGCGCAGCGGGACACTCACGGTCCGCGTCTACGGGAGCGGCAAGAAGGTCATCGTCGACGGGGTCGCGGTAGCGCGGAACTAGGGTCTGGCTGGTCGTCGAGCGCTCTGCGGCTAGAGGATCCGCAGGGCCTGCTGGGGCCAGCTCCAGTCGACGTCGAGTGGCGCACCAGCGAGCGCGCGGCGCCGCCCCGCCTCGCTCGCGCCCAGCACGAGGATGCGATCGGTCTTCGTCGCGCGGCCGGCCTCGCTTCCCCACATCTTGGTCATCTTCCTGCTCGCCGCGATGTCGTCGAGTGCGACCCCGGCGAGTCGGTAGCCCTCGGGTTCGGCGGCCGCCTGCCACGTCCGTTCCGCGAGCCCGATCCCGCCGGTGATGGCCCGGCCGCGATCGGTCTCGACGTCGCCGATCACGAGGACGACCACGGCATCGTCTGCCAGCACCGGGCGGAGACCCGCGAGGACGTCCCGCAGGAAGAGCAGATACGGCTCGCGATGGTGGGCATCGTCGAGCGTCGCGTCGATGGTGTGCGCATCGAACCCGAGAAACCAGGTCCGCAGCCAGTTGTAGTAGCCGTATTTCACGACGCGAAGGTATGGCGGCGAGGTCACCACGAGCCTCGCGCGCTCGGGAAGGCCGCGCCCGCGCAGGGCGGTCCGTGCGCGCGGCGCGACCTCGCGGGCGTCGCCGAGCAGCGCCACCCCCTCGGTCGAGGGCGGCGGCTCGCGGAACAGTCGATCGAGCTTCTTCGAGAGCCCATCGAACACGTCTCGGTCCGGCGAGGCGAAGCCGGTCCGGGTGGCGAACTCGCGAACGTAGCGCGGGGCCATCGAGAAGGTGTTCGGCATGAGCTCGGACAGGTAGCTGGCGCTCTTGCCGTGCAGGATCCCGGTCAGTGCCGCCGCAATGAACCGGTCGGTGCGGTCATCGAGCCGGAGCGTGGTCCGGACGAAGAGGAGCTGGGCGAGGGTCGTCGCGTGGAACGCCATCGCGACCTCCGCGGGAACCCGTTCCGTGCCTTCGCCCGGATCCGCGCCGGATCCGGCGGCGGGCACCAGGGCACCCGACGCCCGGGTCGCTCGCGACGGCGTTTCCGAGCGCCAGCCAGGCGGGTGACTGCGGTGTTCCAGGCAAGCCGAAGGCCCGACAACCTGGTGGTTGCCGCGGCCCGGGTGGCGGGCTCGACCTTGGCCGCGGTCAGGAGATGGGCGAACGGGTTGAGATCGTTGCCGAGGCCGACTCGCCCCTCGGCGCAGGCCTGGAGCGGGGTCGTCCCGCGACCGGAGAACGGATCGAGGACGACGTCGCCCGGCCGCGAGTAGCGGGCGATGAAGGCATGGGTAAGGGCGGCAGGAAAGCTCGCGAGGTACGAGCACATGGGGTGGAAGGAGTGACCCCACAGCCGTTGCTGGTCCTTCCACTCCGGAGCGAGCGCGATCGAGGGAAGCTCAAGCGGCAGCTCGAGGGCGAGCTGGCCCGCAGTCGCGACGCGCACCGGACGAGCCGACATCGGCGCTACCGGACCTCCTCGTTCCGCCCCGGATCCCGGCCGGCGCGATGGGTCGGGGAGTGTAGCACGGCCCCATTCGGGTCCTTGGGGTCTCCTGCGGTTCTGCGGTCCCCGGCGCCCCTGGAGCGCCGGGCCCTCACTTCGGCTTGAGGACGATGTCGGCGGTGACGACACCGCCCGACGGGACGTCGACGTCGACCGACGCCGGCGCGAACGCATCCGCCTGGGCCGAGATGCGCCATTTGCCGGGCAGCAGGTCGGGGATGCGGTACGTCCCTGCGGGGGTCGTTTCGTAACCGATCGAGTCGAGGGGGATGTCGGCGAACAGCGGCTGCGACCCGACCATCGCCTGGACGCCCTTGCCCGACGGATCGAGCACCCGGCCGACGACCGCGCCCGGCGCCTTGAGGTAGGCCCCGGTCGGGTCGATGACGGTGACCTTGGCCGTCGGCCCATATCGACCGACGAGCAGGCCGGCGGCGTCCGGCCGCTCGGTGGAGATCCCGACGTCGACGACCCGCTCGACATCCATCCGCGACTGCTGAACGACGAAGATGCCGGCGGCCCGGAGCGCCGGTGCGTCGTTCGAGATGCGCTCCATCAGGGCGTCGAGGTCCTTCTCGGCGGTGGGCGTCTTGCGAAGCATGATCTGGGCCATCGGGTTCACCAGCTTCGCGAGCGCGGCGCTGTGTTCGTCGAGATGACCGGTGAACAGGACGACGAACTGAGTGCTTCCGGGTGGCTCGACGTAGAGCCCGCCGAACTCGCCCGGGTGGGTCGCCCCATAATCCTGGAGCACGTTCGAGATCTGCTCGAAGGTCCGGGGACGGGCGTCGAGACCTGCCTGTTCGTCGGGCATCAGCGGCACGCCGTAGGCGATCTCGTGGGCCGGGTCGCCGGCGACCTGCGCGGGCCCAGGCCTCGTCCGCGCGAAGGCCGAATCTCGCTCGGAACTGGACGGCCTTGGCGATGTCGGCGTCGGATACCGGCGTGGCGGACGGGCTGCCTGCGCTGGGACTCGGTGCGTTGGAGGCGGGAACTGCTGGTGAGGACGCGCCCGGCGCGGGCGTGCCCGTCGCCGTCGGTGGCGTCGATGCTGCCGGTGTGGATGTGCAGCTCGCGACGATCGCCGCGAGCGCGAGGAATGTCAGCGCGGCGCCACGCGCCGAATGAGGTCGTGATCGAACGGTGATGTCGCGTCCCTTCATCGTCGCCCCCGGTCTTCGACAGGCCCGGCCTCTTCTCGACGTCGTGCGCGGCCGAGATGTTGCCTGCCACGGAGCGTAGCGCGGGCGCGTCCGGTGGAGGAAGCCCGCGGCTTGCAGAATGTCGGCTGATGCAGACACGATGGAGCCCGACGACCGACGGTCCGAGCCTTGAGCTCGCTTTCACCGGGACGGTCATTTACTGGCGCGGCCCGTCGCCGTACCACTTCGTCGCGATGCCGGCCGAGCCGTCCGCCGCGGTAAAGGACATCTCGGGTGCGGTCAGCTACGGCTGGGGCTGCATCCCGGTGCGGGCCCGGATCGGTTCCACACCGTTCACGACCGCGCTGATCCCGAAGGACGGCCGCTACCTGCTCCCGCTCAAGGCCGTCGTTCGCAACGCGATCGACGTGAGCCCCGGCGACGTTGTCCAGGTCGAGCTGACCGTCGGTTGAGTGTGACCCTCTGTTGCGTCTCGCGGCTTGGCTCCTACCCTCGTTGCCCGCCCGTCGGCGTCCTCGTCGTGATCCTTGGTCGGAACACCCTGAGCATCACAGTAGTGGCCCCTGACCGCCGGGCCAGCCGGCGTCAGGGCCCTCGCTCAAATCCCACCACGCGGGGGGACACCCCTTCTGCCGGAGAGGCTAGCGCGGAGATTTCCACATGGATATCAGCCCGCCGACGGTCCGGCACGCCTCGCGGCGCGCTCGATCGTGTCGGTCACGACTGCTGCCGTCGTGACGGCCTGCAGGGCGAGACCGGCCGCTTCGAGGTGGTATGGGTAGGTCGCGATCGCGGCAGCCGACTCGTCGACCAGGACGCGCACTTCGACGTGCCTATCCGGCGATGCGACGATACGCGCATGTCTCGCCTCATCGCAGACGAGTGCGCGTCTTCCCCGGTGTCCATCGTGCCGAACTTGTCGAGGTCCAGGAGCGCGCCCCGCAGCACCAGCGGACGCGCAGTCAGTCGGGCACCTCCCAGGGAACACGGGAGCGTAAGAATGGCGCTCGGCTAAGCCGGACGTCAGCAGCCATAGGTCCTGGTACCTGAGCGGCGGGAAGCGGTGCCGGCACAGATCGGACCCCGGGTCGGCGCGGACGGGCTGGCCGCTCAAGGCGGGATCGCGGGTCAGCGTCGGACCGTGAAGAGCGTCGCAGCCTGTCCGGGCCGACCGGGGGTTCAGTCGCCCCGGATGCCGAGTCGCTCGTTGACGATCGCCCGCGCGCGGCGGAGGCGGGCCGCCATGTCGCTGTCCCCGGACGCGTCGGCCAGCATCGTGGCGAGCTGGAGGGTCTCCTGGACCTCGGCGGTGTCGTACAGGTCGGCGAGTCGGCCGACGTCGGTGGCGCGGACATTCGCGAGCGTCTTCGCGCCGTCCCTCACGGCCGCAGTCTCACGTCACGCAGTACCAAGGCTCGGCGCATCTGGTGTCTCCTCCAGGGTCCTGTCGTCCGGACCGGGGTCTGATTCAGGGGTCATGCGTGCACGATGGAGGCGCCGTCCGTCAGGCACCTCCCGGGATACGCGGGATCGAAAGGATGGACCTGGCCCCGGGTCGGACGTCAGGAACCATTGGTCCTAGTACCTGCCGGGGCGCCTCGTGGATCGCGAAGGCCGGGACCGGAGCCGGGGCCATGACAGGCTAGCCGTCACGACTTACCCGACACTTACCGCATGCCACATCGCGCCCTCTCCGACGCCGACAAGCACGCCCGGGCCGTCCAGGCGGCCCGGCGGATGATCAGTGGCGGCGAGCGGCCGGGCTACCGCCTCAATGCGCTCCCTGACGGCTCGTGGGCGGCCGTCGGACTGCCGGGTGTCACGGTGCCAACATCCTGCCGGTGGGAGGCCGTCGAGGCGTTGCGCGCGGCCATCGCCGCGGTCCTCGAGGTCCCGCCCAATTCGTTCGACGTGGAGACATGAATGCCGAATTTGGTCATGGCCCCCGGTCGGCCAGTGACTCCCGCCACTCCTCGCGCGTCCGCGCCAGGCCCGCCCGGCGCAACCAGGTGTAGACCGTGATGCAGGGCTGGTCGACGGCGCGGGCGACCGACTTCGCGCTGAGGCCCGCCTCGGCCAGCCGGATCGCCCGCTCGCGGATCTCGGCCCGCCCCTGCGGACGTGGCAGGAAGTGAGGACAGGTGAGGCTCACTGGGTTACCGCAACCACTGTGGCGGCAAACCCACGCTCGGCGGTTTACCGCATGGTTCTATCTTTGTAAGACCCAATGCGGTCTGCGGCTGGGTGCGGTTTCGGGACGAGGACGAGATGGACAGCGAGACGCTGGAACAGTTCATGGACCGGATGGTCCCGGTGGGGTCGGACGGCCAGTACCAGTACCAGCCAACGGACGAGGAGTGGATGCGCTGGGAGGCCGGGGCGTGGGCGGCACTCGCCATGCACGGCTTCGGCTACAACGACCGTGGCTTCATGCGAGTTGACAGCACGCCATCCAACCGTTCCGGGGAGGACCACGAAGGCATGCTCGACCGGGAGGTCCACTGGACCCCGCCCGGACTCTGGGTCGTGTCCGGGTATGACGTCCTGCCGGTCGTCGGCTGGACCGGGGCGTTGGCCGAGGACGGCTCGGACGACGTGTACCTGCCCGTCACGCAGCGCGGGGTATTCGTCCCGCCCGGGGGCCGCGAGGTCCTGACCTACGATGCAGCCGTGGCCGAGGCCGCCTCCCGGCGCGAGTTCGATGCGGGTCTCAGGAACGAAGAGCGCGAGAACATCCGGCTCGCGTGGAGTGCGGCTGAGACACGCCCCAAGTAGAGCGTGGCGTCGCCTCGCCAGGGGCTGGTACGAGGTCGCGCACGAACCCACGATGGACACCACTGTCAATGGATCTTCCGAGGGACCCCGGTCGCCTCGATCGGGATCATTAGGCCAGCATCACCAGACCCTCAGTCGGCCCGGGATCGGGCTCCGCGGCAGCAGCGGGTCGTCGGTGGCGCTCCAGAACTGCCCCGGTGTTCCGGCCGACCGGGCGATGCTGACGACCTACCCCGACCGGGATCACAACAGCTGGGACCCCGCATACGGCGGAGCCCTCGGCAACGACACCTACTCCTGGATGCTCGGCTTCAGCAAGCCCTGACAGCTCGGCCGCCGCGCCAAGGCCGCTCCGGGCCCGATCGGGACTCTGGCGCAACAACGTACGGGGCATGTGAGCTTCCTGCGTGGCACCCGCGGACGAGTGATCACGACCTGCAGAGCTACGGCAGGGCGGCGAGCACCTCTTTGGCCGTGGCTGCATTCCCTGTGACGACGAAGGCGGTATCGCCGACGATGTAGACGTAGGTCGCGATGACTTTCCCCGGGAAGGCGATGACCGACTTCCCACCGACGGTCGCGGCCTTGCCGTCAAGGCCCATCGTGATGGCCGCCGGGTCGATCCCGTGCTCGAAGGCATTCATGGCGTTCGGGGACGCGCCCGGGACCTGGATCGCCGTGACGATATCTTCGCCCCCCGAGGCGCCTCCCCAGCCGATCGCCACCTTCACTGAGGCGGGGTCGACCTGCATGCGCTGGATGAGCGCCTTGACCCCGGTCAGCGAGCGGGTCTTGCCCAGATTGGCCGGAGCGACCATCTTCGTGTCAAGCGGGAGACCGCCGGCGGTCTTGGGCAAGACGGTGGCGAGATCGATCTCGGTGGCCTCAGATGGCGGCGGCGATACCGATGGCGTCTGGGACGCTGGCGCGGACGGAGAAGGGGACTCGGCCGGCGGTGCGTTTGACGTCGCGGCAGCAGCAGCGCTCGAGGGCGACCCGGCCGCCGCCGAGGCCGGCGGTGCGTTTGACGTCGCAGCAGCAGAGGCGCTCGAGGGCGACCCGGCCCCCGGCGAGCCGGAGCAGCCGATGAGCACGACCGCGACGAGGGTAAGGAGCACGGATCTCGTTGGCACGCGGTTATCCCTTCCTCAACGAACCGCCCCGGAGGATCAGGATTGTGACCGTCGGGAGTCCCGCCCTGCAATCTCCTTACGCCGTTGGCGCAGTCAATGGAAAGCCGAAGCCCACAAATACTGGCGCGCCGAGGCACCACGAGTGAGGTTGACGAGGCGACACCCGCCGGCCTGGCGCCCCGGTCGGCCCGGACGGGCTGGCCGCATCAGGCGGGATCGCCAGACGGCGGATCCGGGGGTGAGCGTCGATCCCTGGACCCGGATCGCAGGGATGGGCGAATGGGCAGCCAAAGCAGGGCGCCGACCAGCGCGGTCGGACGCCGAGGACGCCGTGCTGCCACCCGACGCCGTTCTCAAAGGCTGCCAGCTGGCGTGCCATGTCAACCGGGTCGATCGGAGTGTGATCGCCCTCGACGGGTCTACTCGGTCGGAGACTGACGGGGGTCTTCTGTCGCATGAGCCCCAGCCTACAGCGCCGCCGTTTTGTCACGCCTCGTCCTACGATGACGCCATGACCGACCGCGAGGACGCCTGGATGCCGTCCACGAGGCCTTGCCGGCCGGCTGGCGATCGGCCGCCGACCTGCGATCCGGGCATCTCGGCGTGGTCGGTCACGGCCCGCTCACGGGTGCCAGGACGCGGCAAGCCGCCCGTCACGGTCACCGGCACCAGACCCGACAAGGCGGCCGCCCGCAGGCCCTGGACGACCGCCTCCGCGGTGTCCCCCATCGGACCGGTCGAGGGTGGCCGAGCGCGAACTGCGGTTCCGGTGAGCCCGAGTCCCTGCGGGCACGAGCCACACGACCCATGCGGATAGCGAACGGCTCCCCTCGCGATCGGTCCAGCCCAGGACGCCGCTTCGAGCGGAGCCGAAGACGCGCCAATGACGCCGTGCGTCTAGGTTGTCCGCGTCACGGGCGCCGCCCGAAGCCACTTAGATGGAGGTCCCAAGAAATGAAACGGGTTGCGAGCGTCCTGGCTGGTCTGGTCCTGCTGATCGCGGCGTCCGTGGTCCCCGTTGCGGCAGACACGACGGGCGGCGGGACCGGCTCGAAAGCTCTCAAGCGCCTGCGTCGACAGCGTCTGCACCGACACGACCGTGTCCGCATTCCTGGTCCATCCGGCGGAACCGCCTGCATCGACTTCCAGACGTACACGGATAAGACGTTCCTCTCGGACGAGTTCGGCTGCGCTCCTGCCCCATCGTTCACGATTTCGAGCGCCCTGGCCGCGTCGTTTGGTCCGACCTCGATCTCGCTCCAGCTCTGCGGCGAGACCAGCTGCTCGGACACCAGAACGGTGATCGTTCGGCGAGCGATACGCCGACCGGGCCGATCACGACCACGAGCGGCAAGAGCACCACCAAAGACGGCACGTGCACCACCAAGATCCAGTCGCCGACCGCTCCGTGAACGTCACCAGGACCTACACGATCGACAGCGTTACCACGGCCGAGACGGGCTTGGTCTCGACCCATTCGGAAACGTACAAGCCGACCTGGGGAGCTAGGAAGCAGCATGTTCACAAGCTGATGAGCGGCGGAAGGAGGCCGAACTGGTGAGCGCGCCGGCCCATTCAGGTGGAACGGCCGGGGCGCTACTGGCCATGACGGCCAGGATCTGCATGGCAGGTCCATGCCGGCCTGCCGAGTCAGGGGGTTGTCGCGCGGCGCCTACTCTGCCACGCCACCTGTCACGTCTCGCCCGCACGCTGGCGCCTTTCACGCCGCGGCCTCTCCGACGCCGAGCAGCACGCCCGAGCGGTCCAGGCTGCCCGCCGGATGGTCTCGGCGGCGAGCCGACCGCGGCTACCGCCTCGAGGCGCTCCCTGACGGCTCGTGGACGGTCGTGGGGCTGCCCGGTGTCACGGTGGCCGCAGCGAGCCGGCGGGACGCACCGGACGCCGCGAGGGCGGCCATCGCCGTGGTCCTCGAGGTGCCGGTGGAGGCGTTCGACGTCGAGACGTGACGCCGGGCGTCAGTGTCCGAAACCGAGCCGGAGTCGAACGCACAGGGGCGGGCCCTCATCGATATCGACCACGCCGGCATCCGCCAGGACGACGGCGAGCCAGCGCGAGACGAGGGTCGGCGTGCAGTTGTCCTTGAGGTATTCGTCGAGGGTCCCGGGCTCTCCGGATTCGCTCTTCGTGCCTCCCGCACGGATCCAGCCCCGGCTTCGGAGGAAGGCAGGGATCGGCTCCAGGCACTTCTCCAGGAGAGGCCCGCGTAGGTGCCGCCCTCCCCGAGCCCCAGGACGATCCCGTCCTCATCGATCTCGCTGAGCTTGAACGGCTTGTGCATCCCGAAGGTATAGAGCGTGACAGGAGCCGTGAACGTCGCTCGGATCGCGACCTCGACCGGTCCCATCTGCCGCTTCCTCCCGTGCCTACCAGCAGCCTACTGCGTCACCGTAGCCGGCACGACTCGGAGGCACATTCGCCCTCATGTCCCGCCGCGCCGATCCGGCCCGTGTTGTGGCGGGCGGCGACCTGGGACCGCCTCATCGCGAGGCGTGGACGACGCGACCGCGGACGCCTGGATCGCCTGGTGGGCGGTGCAGGCGGCCGATGATGGCCTCGAGGGCGGCCGGACGAACTGCCAGCGCGGCTGGGAGTGGATCGCTGTCGAGCGGGAGCGTCTGGCGAAGCCGTAGCGCCCACCCGTCGGTCGGGACACCGCTGGCCGCTCGAGGCGGGATCGCGGGTCCGGGACCGGAGCCGAGGCCGGGCTGACTGCTGCGTGATGATCTCACTCCGCAGGTCCAGTGCTCGGCAAGCAAACCGGCCCGCTCGAGGTTGGTCGCCGGCCGAGGCCCTCATCGACGGGGCGAAAGCGGCCGAAGCCGAGAGCCGCTCAGCCGCCTCGACGGTGCTCGCGTAGCCGTCGATGAACACCGCGTCGCAGGTTCGAGGTACGGTACGTCGTGGCGGAGTTGCTCGAAGTCCTGGCGTCGAGTTTCGCAGCGCCCGGAGCGTCACCTGAGGATCACGATGTCATCTGGACCCCGGCGAGGAGATCGAAGAAGTAGTTGCCAGCAGTGGGGGGTGGCCGGCCCGAGCCCGTTGCTGGTGTCGGACAGTCGCACGTCCAAGACCCTCGGACCTCCTGCGAGGATCGCCACCGTCCCGTCGATCGCCCCAGGCCGAGGCGTCTCGGACCACCGCGAGTGGTACGGCCTCGATCAGGTGGCCGAGCTGCTCCAGGTCGCGCTGGAGCGGGCATAAGCCACGGCCTCCGCCCACGGCCGCCCGGCGTCCTGCTCAGCATTCCAGGCCGGTGTCTCGTGGCCTCTGGCAGGGATGAAGTCCGTCGCGGCGGCGTCGGTCGACAGCCCCCGGTAGAGGTCCTCGCCGCAGGTCCCGATCGATCAGAACGCCTGGCAGGTTGGAGGGGTCCGCGGGCGTCGAGCGGTCGTTGCCGGCGGGTGGGCCGGGGCGTGGCACCGAGGCTCCCGGAGGGGCTGAGGCGGTCGACCAGGAGCGCCAGGAGGTGCAGGGCCATGCCGGCCGGACGCCCTGGGCGAAGAGACCGTTCCGCCGGAGCCCGCTTAGCCGTCGAGTACGTACCAGACGGCTCGCCCACTGGCAGATCGCAGTACCGGGCCCCGAGGCCGGGGCGAGCGCCAAGATGCTCATGCGCCACCGGACGTAGAGGATGCCAGCGACGACGGCCATGGACGCCGAGCACCCTGATCGCGTTGTAGCCGCCGAGGACTGTGGCCGCTTGCCCTCGGCCGTCTTCGAGCAGAGCTTCTTGCGAAATGACCATGTCGACGACGAGGGGAGGCGCGCGGGGCGGACGAGCGCCCTCATCTTCTCCATCGGCCAGCGGTGGATTCTTCCTCCTCAAGCGCCCACTTGAAAACAGCTGCAGCGAGCGGAACTCAGTCGACAGTCGTTTCATCAGCTTGACCGTCTAGCGTCTTCGCGGCGATCTACGACTCGACGTGCTCGCGTCTGACGCTCCGGGCAGCAGTCGACCGTGCGTGCGCCTCGAGATCGAGCGAGGAGCGCGTCGAGCGCGGCGAGGTCGAGTGCGCGTCGTCTTCGGCTGACAGGTCGCGCTGGGGTGGACGCGGACGGGTCGCGTCGACTGACCGGAGCGTCGAGGAACGTTACGTAGAGGCTGTTCTTCGCGTCGTCATATCCACCCTCATCGTCAGCGCTCGTCAACAACGTGCTGACGGTCAGGGAGAGGGTAACGAGCCGTCGACCCACGGTGTCAGTGCGTGGGACTCAGCGGGTAGACCACGTCCCCGTAAGCTAAGTCGACAGAGCAGCCGC
>CAVYZQ010000013.1:0-162340 GCA_963772995.1 uncultured Chloroflexia bacterium
GGGGGCCGCCGGCGGCGACCCTCCTTCCCTATGGAGCGGATCTACGTGCCGGGCCACCCGGATGGGCCGCATCTTCTCCCCGCCCGCCACCCGCACGGATTCGTGCCAACCGGCCCGCCGCCGGCAGGATACGATTTCAGCGTGACCGCACCACATCGCATCCTGGTCTGCATGCTCGTCCAGGAAGTCTCGTCGTTCAACCCTGTCCCAAGCCACGCGCACGACTTCGCGCAGTACGACGGAGTGGAGCTGTTCGACTCGCAGCGGACCGGTGCCCGCGAGGTCGGCGGCGCCCTCGAGGTCTTCGAATCGACGCCCGGAGTCACCGCCATCGCCGGCTGGGGCGGCCGGGCCTATTCGTCGGACGGAGTGCTCAGCGCCGAGGGATTCGCCGAGCTGTCGGGCAAGTTCCTCGACGCGGTCCGGGCGAATACCGACGTCGACGGCGTCTACCTTTGCCTCCACGGCTCGATGGTGGCCGACGGCGAGATGGACCCGGAGGGCTATCTGCTGGAGCAGACGCGGGCCATCCTCGGCGAGGACATCCCGATCGTCGTGTCGCTGGACCTCCACGGCGTCCTGACCGACAAGATGCTCGAGCTCAGCGACGCGTGCGTCGTGTACCTGACCTACCCGCACGTCGACATGCGCGAGACGGGCGCGCGCGCGGCGCGGCTTCTCCTCCGGATCCTCGACGACGGCGTCCGGCCGGTAACCGCGCGGGTCGCCATCCCGGCGCTCGTCCGCGGCGACGAGAACCGGACCGAGCACGGCGTCCTGGGCCGCTTCACCCACCGAGCGGAGGAGATCGAGGCGAGCGAGGGTGGGCTGTCGGCCGGCATGTACATCAGCAACCCGTTCACCGACGTCCCCGAGCTGTTCACGAGCGCGGTCGTCACGACCGACGGCGACCCAGACCGGGCCGCTCGCGAGGCGCTCGCCCAGGCCGAAGGGCTGTGGGAGGTCCACGAGCGGATGCAGCAGCCGCTGGTCTCGCTCGATGAGGCGGTCGAGATCGCCACGGCGACGACGGACGGCACAGTCATCCTGACCGATGCCGCCGATGCTACGAGCTCGGGCGCCACGGGAGACAGCAATGCGGTCCTTGTCGCACTGCGCGAGGGCGGGTACCGCGGGACAGTTCTCGCCCCGATCGTGGATGCGCCCGCGGTCGGAGACGCCTTCGCGGCGGGCGTGGGCGCGACCGTGCGCACGACCCTCGGCGGCCGGCTCGATCGCCGCGCGGTTCACGCCGATGCCGTTCGAGGGTCTGGTCCACATGCTGAGCGACGGGCTGTTCGAGAGCGAATCGGACGGGAACGTCTGGTTCGGCGGGCGTACGGCGGTCCTCAAGACCGACACCGAGACGGTCGTCGTGACCAGCCGCGCCGTGATGCTATATGACCGTTCGCTGTTCTATGCCCACGGCCAGGACCCCCGCCGGTTCGACGCCGTCGTGGTCAAGTCGCCACATTGCCAGCCGCACATGTTCACCGACTGGGCGGCGCGCGTCGTCAACATCGATGCGCCTGGCGCGACCAGCGCGAACCTGCGGAGCCTCGGCCACACGATCTGCCCGCGGCCGATGTTCCCGCTCGACGACGAGGTCACCTTCACGCCGAGAGTCCAGCTGTTCTCGCGACCGCGCTACGGCGTCCTGCCGGCGGTCCAGGTCCAGGTCGAGGCGACGGTCGAGCGGTGAGGATCCGCGACATCGCGGCGGTTGGCCTGTACGGCGCGACCCCGGAGGGCGGCTGGAGCAACGAGCTGACGCCGGAGGACTCGGTCCACACGATCGTCGCGGTCGTCACCGAGGAGGGCCCGGTCGGCTACGGCAGCGCGTTCACCAACGTCGACCTCGTCCGGGCGGCGCTCGCCCAGCTCGAGCCGCTCTACCGCGGCGCGTCGGCCATCGAGCCGGAGCGGACGAGCGAGATCCTCCACCAGAACACGTTCTGGCTCGGGCGCGGCGGGACGCTGACCCACACGATCAGCGCCATCGACATCGCGCTGTGGGACCTGTTCGGGCAGGCGACCGGCCAGCCGGTCGGACGGCTCCTCGGCGGCCGCTGCCTGGAGCGGATCCGCCCGTATGCCTCGATCCTCATGCGCGAACCGGAGCCGCTCGCGGACGAGCTCGGACGCCTGATGGCCGAGGGTTTCCGCGCGTTCAAGCTCGGTTGGGGCCCGTTCGGGCGGGTCAGCGCGGGCAAGGACGAGCAGATCGTGGCTCGCGCGCGAGAAGCGGTCGGGCCCGACATCGCGCTGATGATCGATGCCGGCGGCAGCGACGCCTTCTGGCCGAACGGCTACAAGTGGGCGCTCCGGACGTCGGAGATGCTGGCAGGCTACGGCGTCGGCTGGTTCGAGGAGCCGCTTTCTCCTGACGCGCTTGGGGATTTCCAGCTGCTCCGCGAGCACAGTCCGGTTCGGATCGCCGGCGGCGAGGTCCTGACCCGGCGCCAGTCGTTCACCCCGTGGCTCCAGGGTCGCGCCTTCGACATCGTCCAGCCCGACGTCACCAAAGTCGGCGGCATCAGCGAGGAGCGGCGGATCGCCTGGATGGCCCTCGACAACGGCGTGGCGTTCGTGCCGCACGGCTGGAACACGGCGCTCGGCCTGGCCGCCGACCTGCAGCTCGCGACGGCCATCCCCGGCACCGAGTTCGTCGAGTACCTGACCGGCTCGCCCTACATCGACGACATCGTCGCCGAGCCGTGGCGACTTGACGATGAGGGGATGCTCGCGATCCCCGACGCGCCGGGCCTCGGGGTCGCGCTGGACTTCGACCGGATCGCGCACTACGCGCGTGGCGAGAGGCTACCGATCGCGCGCTGAATTCGAAGCCCGACGATAGCGACGAGGCCGGTCGACCGAAGTGCATCCTGGTAGATGGGCGGATGGACACTCGAGTCCTCGACCCGCTCGGGTTCTCATCGAGTGACGATGCCCATGGCCGCGACCGGTTCGTCGGGCAACGAGACCATGTCGGGTCGCCGACACAGAAACTGGAACCTATGTCCCTGACGGCCTCGCCGGAGACGCTGATGATCGCGAGCATGATCAGCTCGACGACGAACGGGCCGTCGGCCGCGGTCGCGCCGACCCTGATCCCATCTCACCGGGACACCGATGCAGAGGCAGTAGAGGATCTGCGGGCCCGGGAGTACGCCCGGCTCGATGCACAGGATCAGGTCTACCTCGACTATACCGGTGGCGCGCTGTACGCCGACTCGCAGATCCGGCAGCATCAGGCGCTGCTCCGCAATGGGATCTTCGGCAACCCGCATTCGAACAGCCCGACCTCGCGCGCGGCCACGAGTCTCGCTGAAGACGCACGCCGCGCCGTTCTGGCGTTCTTCAGCGCCTCGCCCGACGAGTACACGGTCGTCTTCACGGCCAACGCGAGCGCCGCGCTGAGGCTCGTCGGTGAGTCGTACCCATTCACGGCCGGGTGCCAGTTCCTGCTCACGGCCGACAACCACAACTCGGTCAATGGCATCCGGGAGTTCGCCCGCTCGCGGGATGCCGATGTCGTGTACGTACCCTTGCACGCGCCCGACCTGCGTCATGACCGAAGCGATGTGCTCGAGGCCCTCGATCGTGCCCCGACAGGCGGGTGCAATCTCTTCGCATACCCGGCCCAGTCCAACTACTCCGGAGTCCGCCATCCCCTGGACTGGGTGAGCACGGCGCAGGACCGAGGCTGGGACGTGCTCCTGGACGCATCAGCGTTCGCGCCGGCAAATAGCCTCGACCTATCGCGATGGCATCCGGATTTCGTCGCCATCTCCTGGTACAAGCTGTTTGGGTATCCCACGGGGATCGGATCGCTCATCGTGCGCCGCGAGGCGCTCGCCCGCCTGCGACGCCCGTGGTTCGCGGGCGGGACCATCGGCGTTGCCTCGATCCTGGTGCAACGTCACACGCTCGCTGACGACGAGGTCGGTTTCGAGGACGGCACGATCGATTACCTCGGGCTTCCCGCCATCGAGATCGGTCTGCGTCATCTGACGTCGGTGGGCATGCCGACGATCCACCGACGTGTCCAGTCCATCACGCGGTCGCTCCTGGAACGCATGTCGATGCTGCGTCATCCCGATGGGGCACCGCTGGTCCGGCTGTACGGTCCGACCGACGACGTCGACCGCGGAGGCACGGTTGCCTTCAATGTGCTCGACTCCGCCGGCGGCGTCGTGGATTTTTGGAAGGTGGAGGCATCGGCCGCCGAACGACGCATCTCCGTGCGAACCGGTTGCTTCTGTAATCCTGGTGCCAGCGAGACTGCGCGCGGGCTAACGGCCGTCGAGATGGAACATGTCTTCGCGCTCGGCAGAAGACCCAGCGTCGAGGATCTCCGCAGACTGCTGCCCGGCCGGGCGCTCGGCGCGGTGCGCGTGTCCGTCGGGATTGCCACGACGGCACGGGACATCAACCAATTCGTGGTCTTCCTCCAGGACCAGGCCGACGACGGACGCTGACGCTCAGGACAATTCCGTCGAACAGGCGCTTCGATTCACGAGCCAACGTCCGCGACACGGAACGGCCTGGCGGGAAACTGTTCGTCGATAAGGCGCTCAGGCATGATGAGCTCGATCCCTTCCCGGCTGGTCCTGATGACACCTTCGGATCGGAGTTCGCGGAGGACGCGGAACACGACCTCGCGGACCGACCCGACCGCGTCAGCGAGTTCCTGCTGACTCACGCCGGCAACCAGCCGACCATCGTTCCTCTGTTCGGAGGCGAGATCGAGCAGGTGCCGGGCAACGCGCTGCCGGACTGTCGAGAAGGCACTGCCCGGGATCTCCGCGACGAAATTGACGACTCGCTCACTGAGCTCGTTGATCATCGCCCGCGCGAAGCGAACGTCGCTGTCGGCGAGCCCGATCACGACATCGGCCCTGAAATTGATGAGATTCGAGTCGACCATTGCCTGGACCGTCGCGGCCAGCGAGTAACCGGGCGTGAACAGGGAGACGACACCCGTGAGCTCGCCGCGGCGGAGGTAGCGCACGGTGAGGCCTCGTCCGTCGGGTGCCCGAACGAACACGCGAATCAGGCCGTCCACGAGAAGCTCCAGATACGGGCCGGGCGTGCCGAACTCGCGAACGGTCGCGCCCGCAGGCCTGTGGATCCGAGATGCGCCTTCCAGCGCCGAAACCAGGACGTCCGCGGGCAGGTCCCGGAGGTACGAACGCGACAGAGCGTCGACGACAGCCGGATCGTCCTGGATGACCCGTCCCCCGATCATCATCCGGCAACGCTACCAGCATCGGCAAGTCGGGCCTGTTACGCACAAGGTCGAAGACCGACCGTGCTCATTCCCGCCCGCAGCCGTGCGGGACGTCGCCCTGTGCGGACCCCAGGACTGAGGGTGCCGTACGCTTCCGGGCGTGACGGACTACTGGCCGATCTTCGGGCGGGACGCTCCGGACGTCGCGTGGCGTCCCGACCCCGGGCAGGCCCGCGACGCTCGGCTGGCTCGCTTCCTCCGGGCGACCGGCGAACCGTCTCTCGAAGCGCTCCAGGCACGCGCGGCCGCGGACCCCGGCTGGTTCTGGGGGGCGGCGGCCGACGACATCGGGGTCGCCTGGCGCCGGAGTCCGCACGAGGTCGTGGACCTGTCGCGCGGGCCGGCCTGGGCGCGCTGGTGGATCGGCGGCGCCTTCGACTACACGCGGGCCGCTACCGAGCCCCGGGCGGCGCGCGATCCCGAGGGTGGGGCGCTCGCCTGGGAGGGTGAGGACGGGACGATCCGGACGATGACGAACCGAGAGCTCGCCGCCGCAGTCGACCTCGCCGCACGGCGCCTGCGCGTGCACGGCGTCCGCGCAGGCGACCGGGTCGGGATCCTGCTCCCGATGCTCATCGAGACCGTGGTGTCCGTCCTCGCGGTCGGGCGGCTCGGGGCGATCTACACGCCGATCTTCTCGGGATACGGGGCGCCGGCGATCGCCGCCCGGCTCGCCGACTGCGAGGCGACGATCCTCATCACCGCCGACGGATTCCTCGCGCCGCGGCGGCTGGGTCCGATTGAAGGCCGTGGCCGACGAAGCCGTCGCGGCGGCGCCATCGGTTCGCCGGGTGCTGGTCGTCCGGCGGGCCGGCTCGGCCCTCGATGTGCCATGGACGGAGGGCCGCGATGCCTGGTGGGACGAGCCCATCGAGGGCGCCAACGTCGAGCACGGCGCCATCGAGGCCGACGACGTCGATCCCGAGACCCCGTACATGATCATCTACACGTCCGGGACGACCGGCCGGCCGAAGGGTGCCGTCCACGTCCACGGCGGGTTCCCGATCAAGGGTGCCCAGGACCTCGCCCACCAGTTCGATCTCGGGCGCGGCGACTCGCTCTTCTGGTTCACCGACCTCGGCTGGATGATGGGGCCGTGGGCGATCTCCGGGTCGCTGCTCCTCGGCGCGCGGCTCGTCCTCTACGAGGGCGCGCCGGACTACCCGGGGCCCGACCGCATCTGGTCGATCGTGGCGCGCCACCGGGTGACCCACCTGGGACTGTCGCCGACCGTCATCCGGGCGTTGATGGCGCACGGCGAGGAGCCGGTCCTTGCCCACGACCGCTCGTCGCTCCGGGTCCTCGGCTCGACCGGCGAGCCGTGGAACCCCGATCCTTGGTGGTGGTACTTCCGCGTCGTCGGCGAGGGCCGATGCCCGATCGTGAACTACTCGGGCGGGACGGAGGTGTCCGGCGGGATCGTGTCGGGCAACGTCATCGGGCCGATCAAGCCCGCATCGTTCTCGGGGCCGTGCGTGGGGACGGCCGCTGACGTGGTCGACGAGGCGGGCCGGCCGGTCCGAGGCGCGGTCGGAGAACTCGTCATCCGGGCGCCCATGCCCGGCATGACCCGGGGCTTCTGGGGCGACACCGACGGCCGCTACGAGGCGACGTACTGGTCGCGCTTCCCGGGCACCTGGGTCCACGGCGACTGGGCGTCGGTCGATGAGGACGGGTTCTGGTACATCCACGGGCGGTCCGACGACACGCTGAAGATCGCGGGCAAGCGTGTCGGACCCGCCGAGGTGGAGAGCGCCGCCGTGTCGCATCCGGCCGTGCTCGAGGCGGCGGCCATCGGGGTGCCCCACGAGATCAAGGGCGAGGTCGTCGTGCTGCTGTGCGTCCTGCATCGGGGAGTCGAGGACGACCCCGCCCTTCGTGCCGCCATCGGCGCCACCGTGGCCGCGCAGCTCGGCAAGCCGCTCAAGCCCGAGGTCGTGGCAGTCACCCCGGTCCTCCCCAAGACCCGCTCGGGCAAGGTCATGCGGCGCGCGATCCGGGCAGCGTGGCTCGGCCTCGACCCGGGAGACCTGTCGAGCCTTGACGACCCCGCGACGCTCGACACCATCAGGGCGACCGCGGTCAACCGCCCTTGATATCTGGCGTCTGTGCGGTAGTCCTCGGCCAGCCAACGTGCGAGCACTATTACGGGCTGCCCATTGGTGGGTACGAGGCCATCCGCCAGTTTGCGTCCTTGTGGGGTCAACCAGCCGCGCTCGGATGCGCCAATCTCCGCTGCATGAACGCATGAGCTCACGCGGACGGGTGGATCGCCGATCGTGTCACCGGGAACCGGTGACCAATCGCTCACGGTCGAACATCGGTGACACCACCCGCCACCCGACGACGTCGGCGATGACGAGCGCGATCGCGAGTCCGACCCCGAGCCGGAGGCTCGGCTCGATCACGTTGAACGCGATGAGGGACGTCACCAGCACCGCCGGGATGCTTCCGAGAAGCGTGAGCTGCTGAGCGACGCGGACATCGGTCGAGCGCGTCGAGATCGCGATCCCGACCCATGCGAAGAGGCAGGCGAGCAACGGCGTGAACAGGAACTGCGCGGCGATGTCCGACGGCCTCAGGATCGCCGATGCGATCGCGGGCTCGGCGAAGAGGAGGGTCCAGGCGAGGAAGGCACCGAACACGACGTATGCGACGACGATCGACGGAGCGAGCACCGCGAGCATCTTGCCGACGATGAACTCCTCGCGGCGGATCGGCGTCGTCAGAACCGGCTCGAGGCTGCCCTGCGCCCGCTCGCCGGCGACCGCGTAGGCGGCCAGCATCGCGGGCGTGAACACGGGTATGGCGAGCATGTACAGGAGGATGTGCGTGTCGACGAGTCCGGCCGACGCCGACGCCGAGAGCCGGTTGACGAGGATCACCGGCTGGATGAGGAAGATGAGCGGGAAGATCGCCATCGTCACCACGACCGACCGGTTGCGCCGATACTCGCGGAACTCCTTCTGGACGATCGAGCGGATCCGCCGCCAGCTCAGGCTCATCGCCCGCCCGCCTCGACGTCCTCATCGATGAGTTGCAGGTAGACGTCCTCGAGCGAATGCTGCGACTCGGCGATCGACAGCACGTCGGCTCCGGCCGCCACGAGAGCCCGGGTGGTCGCCGGTGCAGCGGCGTCGGGGTCCGACACGGCGATGACGTAGGTGGCTGCCCCTTCCTGGCGCCATTCATCTACCGCCGGCAGGCCCCCGAACACGCAGTCCGGCTCGGCGAGCGGCACCAGTGTCCGGACCGTGAGGGACTTCGTGAAGATTCGGTCGCGGAGCTCCTCTGGACGGCCGATCGTTCGCAGGGTCGTGTTGAGGATCGCGACGCGGTCGCACAGCCGCTCCGCCTCCTCGAGACGATGCGTCGTCAGGAAGATCGTGGTGCCCCGCTGGCGGAGCCCGTCGATCAGCTCATGGACGCCGCGGGCCGCCACGGGGTCGAGGCCGGAGGTCGGCTCGTCGAGGAACAGCACCTCCGGGTCGCTGAGCAGCGCTCTCGCGAGTGCGACTCGTTGACGAAGGCCCTTGGACAGGGCGCCGCAGGTATCGTGCGCCCGGTCGACGAGGTTGACGGCCTCCAGCGCGCCGCGGACGCGCTTGGCTCGGTTCCCCACCTCGTAGAGGTCGGCGAAGCACTCGAGGTTCTCGAGGACGCTGAGTCGCAGATACAGCCCCGGCGACTCGGGCATGACCGAGATCCGCCGACGGATCTCGACACCGTTCTCGGGCGTGAGTGGGATCCCGGCCACGACCGCCGAGCCTGACGTCGGTGCGATGAGCGTGCCGAGCGTCCGCACCATCGTCGTCTTGCCGGCGCCGTTGGGGCCCAGGAAGCCGAAGACCTCGCCACGCCCCACGCCAAAGGAAACGTCATCGAGGGCGATGCGGTCACCGAAGGCCTTCGACAGGTGACTGACCGACAGCGCGGCCTCCCGGCCGTGTTCGGCTGACGACGGCGACCTGGCCTGGCCAGTCATCACCCCGGCACTCTATCCGCATCGACGTTTCGGCGCGGTGACGTGCCTGCCGGGCGGCGAGACGCTCTGGTCGCCCGGTATCCTTCGGTCGTGAACGTCACCGCGGCGCCCGAGCGCGACATCGTCACCTGGGACGACCTCGATCGGCTCGTCGCCGGCCTCGCAGAGCGCCTCGCCACCGAGCAGTTCGACGTCATGCTCGCGATCACCCGCGGCGGGCTCGTGCCGGCGGGGATGCTCGCCTACCGCCTCAGGATCCGGAACATCCTGATCGCCGCGGTCGAGTATTACGACGACCACGGCCAGCCCGGACCGCACCCGACCTTCCTTCAGTTCCCGGCTGACCCGCTGCTTCGCGGCCAGCGCATCCTCGTCGTCGACGAGGTGTGGGACAGCGGCACGACGATCCACGCCGTCACCGAGCGGATCCGCCAGGCCGGCGGCATCCCGACCACCGTCGTGCTCCATTACAAGCCGTCGCACTCGGTCGTCACGGGTACCCCGGATCTTCACGCCGTCACGACGGACGCGTGGGTCGTCTATCCGTTCAAGGCCGGCGGCTGACGCGCCGGACCCGTGCGTCTCTTCCACTTCTCGGAAGACCCATCGATCGAACGGTTCACGCCCCACGTGGCGCCGACGAGCGCGATCCGGGACGAGCCCTTCGTGTGGGCCATCGACGACTGGCACGCCCCGATGTACTTCACGCCGCGCGACTGCCCGCGCGCCTGTTTCTGGCCAGGCGCCCGGACGTCGACGGACGACCGTGAGATCTGGCTCCACGGGCTCGAACCGCGCTTCGTCATGTGCGTCGAGGCTGGCTGGCTCGCAGCCCTCAGGCAGGCCACCGTGTATCGCTACGAGATGCCGGTCGAGGGGTTTGCGCCGGGTCCCGAGGGCGCCCATTGGGTCAGCCGCGGCACTGTCGAGCCACTCGGGATGGAGCCCGTAGGCGACCTGGTCGACGCCATCGTCGCCGCCGGCGTCGAGCTGCGCCTCGTCTCCCGACTCGGCCCGCTGTGGCGGCGCGTCACGACGTCCACGCTCGAATTCTCGGGGACCAGGCTTCGCAACGCGATCGGCTATCCCGCCGACTTCAAGTGAGTCCGGGCGCGTGCCGGCCGCTGGACGAGCGGCTACCATAGCCGCCTGCCCCCATCCGGCTCCCCCAACGTCCCATGCTGAGGTGGCGACCATGACGACCCGGACACAGCTGCTTGTCGGCACGAAGAAGGGCGCATTCATCCTCGATAGCGACGAGGCGCGTCGCGACTGGTCGGTCCGCGGACCGATGTGCGAGGGCTGGCCCATCCACGACCTGATCGTCGAACCCGGCAGCGGGGCGATCCTGGCCGCCGGCGGAAACGCCTGGTACGGGCCGGCCGTGTTCAGGAGCGAGGATGGCGGCTCGACCTGGACCCATTCCTCGTCGGGCATGACGTATGGGGATGACGGGCCAGCGATCCCGACCGTCTGGAGCCTCGCGGTGGGGCCCGATGGGGCGATCTTCGCGGGCGTGGAGCCCGCGGGGCTGTTCCGGAGCGACGACAAGGGCGCCACCTGGCAGCACGTCGAGGGTCTCACGAACCATCCCACGCGCCCGACGTGGCAGCCGGGTGCCGGCGGACTCATCCTGCACACGATCGTCCCCCACCCCACCGACCCGGACCGGATGTGGGTCGGGATCTCGGCGGTCGGCGTATTCGAGACGCGCGACCGGGGCGTGTCGTGGGAGCCGCGCAACGTCGGCGTCCGCGCCGAGTTCAACCCCGAGAACCGCTTCCCGGAGACAGGGCAGTGCGTCCACAAATTCGGGATGGCCGCGGACTCCAAGACGCTGTACCAGCGCAACCACAACGGCGTCTACCGGTCCGACGATGACGGCGCCAGCTGGCAGGAGATCACCAACAACCTGCCGACCGACTTCGGTTTCGCGATGACGACGCATCCACGTGACGCGGACTCGTTCTGGGTCATCCCGCTGACCCAGCCTGAGGACGGTCGGTTCATGATCGATGGGCACACCGCCGTGTGGCGGACGCACGATCGGGGCACGTCCTGGGTCTGCGCCGACGCCGGATTGCCGGCCAAGGACGCCTACATGTCGGTCCTGCGCGAGGCGATGTCGCGTGACACGCTCGATCCGGCAGGGGTCGCGTTCGGCACCGAGACTGGCCAGCTCTGGCACAGCGCCGACGAAGGCGAGTCGTGGAAGCTGATCACGGACACGCTGCCGGAGATCTGGGCGGTCGAATCGGCGGTGGTCGAGGGCTGAGCCTCATGGCGACGGTCCTTCTGCCACGCTCGCTCCTCGCGCTCTTTCCCGGCGTCGAGAAGCGGCACGAGGTCGCCGGCGACACCGTCGGCGACCTGCTGGTCGCGCTCGACGGGTCCGTGCCGGGCCTGCGCGACCGCCTCGTCGAGAGCGGCCCGCGTCTCCGGCGGCACATCAATGTGTTCGTCGACGGCGAGCCAGGCGACCTTGGGACCTCGGTCCGCGAGACGTCCGTGGTCCACGTCCTGCCGGCCGTTTCGGGGGGGTCGGGTCCCTGGTAAGCCGGGGGTGATCGCCGGATACGTGCGGGTGCAGGACCGCCGGTCATGATGCGCCGATGTCGAAGCGTCGAGCCCATCGGACGAACCGGTCGGACAGCAAGGGAATCAGGCTCCGTGGCGGGTCACCGGAGCTCCGCTCCGATCCGCGTCTCCTGCGAGCGCTGCACCGGGTCGACGCGAACGGGTTCGCCTGGGAGGGAGTCGCAGACGACATCCTGCCGGTCTTCGAGCGCGCCCGGCCGTTCAGCTTCAAGGTGGACCCACCCGCCTTGACGGCCCTCCCGCCCGGCGTGAGCGTGGGATTCGGCGTCGACGCGGGGCCTGCCTTCATCCGGGTGTCCACCGTCCAGCTCGCGAGCTGGCCCATCGACCTCCAGACCCTCGCGACGCGCGCCCTCGCCAACCTGCGCGAGCGCACACGGCGGATGGATGCGCGTGAGGTCCATCTCGGCCAGATCGAAGGGATCGAGGTCGACCTGTTCGAATCGGGCGACGGTTGGGCGTCGACGACGGTCCTCCTTCCGGACGCGATGGGCCGCCTGTTCGGGCCCGGCCCGAACCTGTTCATCGCGCCGTGGCGCGATCTACTTGTCCGGCTTCCCGCCGATGTCGACCTCGGCTTCGCGACCTGGCTGACCGAGGAGCTCGAGACCGAGGATCCGAACGCTCTGCGGCTCGAGGCGTTCGAGTGGCGAGACGGGGAGGTGCGCTGCCGGCCACTGCTGCGCGACGCTGTCGCCGTCTGACATGCGACGGAGCGGGCCCGCATGTCGCGGACCCGCTCCGTGGTTCGGCCCTGGCGTGCCGGCGCGGCCGGCACCGAGCCGCGCTAGTGGACGACCACGTCCCCGCCTGCGAGCGGCACCTCGACCGTCGACGCGCCGTTCCAGGCTGACGAGAAGATGAGGGTGCTGCCGTTCCAAACGGTGATCCCGATCGTGTCGCCGTTCTTGCCGGGCTTGCCCTGGTCGGTGAACGTCACCCGCAGAGTCAGATCGCTCAGGACGGGCGTATGCGGCTTCGGCGGTGGCTTGACCCCCGGAGTCGGCTTGCTGACGTCCGTCAGCGTCGCCGTGCCGCGCACGTCGGCGAGACCAAGACACGTCGGGCTCGGCGCCGCGGTGCACGGATCGCCCGACGGCGTCCGCAGGGCGATGCCCAGCGAAGCGATGAGCTTGGACTTGAGTTCGTACTTGCGACCGCCGGCCCAGAAGGTGACGGTCACCTGCCCCTTGAGGTCCTGCGCCTTGCCCTTGTACTTGACATCGAGACCGAAGTCCATCTTGGAGCCGGCGTCGGCGGCATACGACCCGGCCGATGTGCCGATGACGAGGTGCCCGCCGCCGGTCACGAAGCTGCCGTCTGGCTGGGCCACCGTGACCATCGCGCTGCCGGTGCCCGAGTAGTAGCCGGCGACCGCGATATCGATGACGTGCTGCCCGACGCCGAGCGACGCGGTGCAGCCGGCCGTTCCGGTCGTCAGGGCCCCGTCGATCAGCGTGACGGGCAATGGGCCGCACAGCGTCGTCCCGCCCTCGCTGAAGGTGGCCGTGGCATTCCGGATGTCGCCGCCGGCGGTGTCGCCCGATGCCGGTATCGCGGCGCTGTCACGGATCGTGGCCCGCAGCTGGACGTTCGCCGACGACCCACCCGGTGCCGTGAATACCAGCTCGTCGCCGGTGTATGTCGCATCCGCGTCTTCGGTCGACACGATGATCGTGAACGTCGTGGTCGCCTCGCGGCCGGCGTCGTCGCTCACGGTGACGCTCACCGGAAAGGTACCGGGTGCGTCGCTCACGTTGCCGGCGACTTTCCAGGTCCGGGCGCCCGGTCGCGTCGCGTCGTCCGAGGTCGAGACGACCGCCAGCGACAGACCCACGGGGAGTCCGCTCGCCGAAGCCGACAGCGCCGACCCCGGGGAACCGGTGTCCGTGGCCGTGATCGTCACGTCCGGCGACAGGGCGTCGCTGTACTGGACGGTCTGGCTGCCGCCCTCACCGAGCGAGTTGCTCAGCAACAGGCTGTGGATCGCGAACGTCCGGTCGACGTTCGGTGCCGGCTTGAACACGGCATCGCCGGCCTGCGAGGCCGTGATCGTGCACGAGCCCTGGCTGGTCAGATGGACGGTATTGCCGCTGATCGTGCATTGGCCCGCCGCCGCGAACGACACCGGCAGGCCGGAGTCGGACGTGGCCGAGACGGTGAAATCCGGATCGGTCGACGCCTTGTCGGGGAGCGGTGCGAAGTCGATCGCCTGGTCGGCGCGCGCGCAATCGGTCGCGTCGTCGTAGAAGTGGTCCGGGCCGTTGAGACCGGGTCCGGTGATCTGCGGCTTGTTGGTCGCGTTGTTCGGAGTCGGGTAGGCCGTATCGAACCACTGCGCGAAGAACTCGTCGAGCTTCGTGTGGCAGGCCGCGCTCTGGTTGGGCAGCCACTGGTGGAAGACGTTCTCCAGCTGCGCCTCGGTGATCGAGTGTCCGCCGAAGTCGTGCTGGATCTGCTTCATGGCGCCGATCCAGCGGTCCGAATCCGGCCGCGAGATCGATGAGTCGAGGATCTGGTGGAGGGCGAGATAGGCCGTGCCCGGGCGCGTGTAGGTGCTCGCGGTCGAGAACAGGTTGCCGACCGTCGGGTTCGACGGCGCATCGACCCACGCGGACGAGGACGTGGTGCCGTAGTTCGTGTTGAACCGGGAGATGAGGCTGTTGTCGAAGGCCGCGTTCCCGGCCGGTGTGTCGAGGCCGCCCGCCGCGGTCGCCGCGCCTCGGGCCGTCAGGAGGTACTGCCCGACGGTGGCCCAGCCCTCCTTCCAGAAAGTCAGGCGGAACGCACCTTCGGATACGTTGTCACCGAACCACTGGTGGAAGTTCTCGTGCGCGAAGGTCCCCAGCGAGGTCCCGCTCCCGCCGCCGATCACGCCGCCCTGGAAAGTGATCTTCGTCTGCATCTCCTCCTCGAAGCCGGCATCGGGGATGCCGACGACGACGCCGTCCGTCGTGAACGGGAAGGCACCGGCGAACCGGGTCTGGAACGTGGTCAGGTCTTCCTGGCTGTCCATGGCGATCTTGTTGAGGGCCTTGCGGGTCGCTGTGATCGCGCTGGCCTGCGCCTGGAAGTACTGGATCCCGGTCAGGGTGCTGGTCCGCGCGAGCAGGTCGTACGAGCCGATGCTGTTGCCGATGAGATAGCTCGCGATCGGTTCCGGCGAATGCCAGTGCCACGAGCCACGACCCGCCGGGGAAGTTCGCGTCAGGCGGGTTGACCGCGGTCGGGCCGATCGGGCCCAGGGTGTCACCGGGCGTCACGCCGACGAGCTCGCCCGGCCCGATCGCGGTCTTGCCCACCGGGACCGTGTCATAGACGTCGTAGGTGGGCTTCGCGGTGGGATGGTTGTTCAATGGCATCCAGGCCTGGCTTCCGACCGGTTCGGTGGTGACGAAGGCGCCGTCGTTGGGGGCGGCCGTCGTGTTGACGCGGAACCAGCCCTCGGTGGTCCCGTCGCCATCGAAGTGGACGCCCGGCCGTCCCGTGTAGCTCACGCTGACGGTGATCGTCGCGTCGGCGGGAATCGGGACCGCCGGCGTGATGACCAGCTTGTTCGCGGGGCATTGTTGGCCGTTCTGGCTCGTGCCGCTCACCTGGGGCGAGCACGCGGGCGGATTCGGGTTGGTCGCGCTGACCGGGTTGACGTTCGAGATCGCATGGGCCAGCGGATCCGGGTCGTCGGGGCCGTTGGGGTCGCCGGGATAGGTCGGCTGCTTGAAGGCGAAGGTCGCCGGAGCGCCGTCGATCGTGACCGACTGGACGTCCATGTTCGGCCCCGCGGCATCGCCGGAGAGGGACGTGCGCTCGAAGTCGAAGCTGAAGTCCGAGAGGCACTGCGTCGAGCGGATCGTCAGGTCCGCGTGGTTGCCCGGCAGGAACAGGTTCGTGGCGGTGTCATAGACGATGTGCAGATCGGTGTGGAGGCTCCGGTATCCGCCGTTGCCCTGATCTGGGTAGACGCGGTCACCGAGCTGGGACAGCGATCGCGCACCCGACGAGCAGGCACCGTTCGCCTGGACCGCCCGCGGCGAACCGGCGATGGCAGGCAGCGACGCGATCAACGCGATGGCCATCATCGTGGCCAGGCGTGCGCGGTTGGGTGAACGGCGGGGGCGGCGCGGGCGGCGTGGCATCGGCTCCATGGTCTCCCTCTCCAGACGATGGACGAGCGGCGATCCCCGCACCGCGCGACAGACCCCGAATGATACGGCCAGATGCGGTCACGCTCCAGGTGGGCCGGGGCCGGCGCCCGCAGGCGACGTCAACGCCCCCGGTCGGGCTCCCAGTCGAACGGGTCGAACGAGTCCGTCCGCTCCGCGACGGTCTCGATCTCGCGCGACCATGGCCGTTCGTCGGTCGCGTCGCCGGCGACGGCCCGCCAGCCCTCGTCGGCCAGACCGTCCAGGGTCTCGATCGCGGCGAGGACCATCGCTCGAACGTGATCCAGGGCCGTTCCCGTCAACGAATCCGCGGCCGTCGCGTCCGCGACCTCGGCGGCCACCGAAGTCGCGGAGCGTCCGAGACGCACGGCTGTCGTCGCGGCGTCGCGGCCGGGTCCGGTCCGCCGCAGGACGACGGCGGTCTCGCCGGCATGGACCGCAGCGGCCGCGTGGATGAAGCTCCACGGGATCGCCAGGTCCGGCGAATCGTGCGGTTCGACGAAGCCGAGCGGGTGCGCCGGGTACAGCGCACGACGGACGGCGACCTCCGCGATCGCACGGGCGGCGGGGGCCGGTTCGTCGGTCAGCCACCGCGGCAAGGCGCCGATCACGACGGACTCGGGCGTGAGACCGTTGCCGCGCGCGAGCATCACGCCAAGGAGCTGCAGGGCAAGGGCTCGACCGGCGCGCGTGGCGGGATCGGAGGGGACGCCTGCGGCAAGGTCGGGTGCGACGACGAGGGGGCCGGCGCCGACCATGACGGTCGTTCCGGCCCTTCGAGCGAGTCGATGGGCGAACGCAGCGTCGGCGAGCGCCCGTTCCGGCTCGACGCCATCGATCACGATCTCGGCCATCACGTCCATGCCGATCATGTCGATCCGCTCGAAAGCGGCGACGAACGCGCTTTCGGGAGAGCCGAGCGGCGGCGCCACCGAGGCCAGCCGGACGTACGCCTGACGCTCGGCGGCGGCCTGGTCGACCGCGCTCCTCAACACGGCGAGCGCTCGCTGGCTGCCCGTCGGGGCCGGATCCTGGCCATCGACCCAGCGCTGTTCCCGCGGGCGCCACTCGGGAACCTCGCGGCCCGCGCCGGTCAGCCGCTCCGCCAGCTCGCGATTGATCGGGATCTCGACGCGCAGGAGGTCGAAGCCGGCGTCGATGAGGATGGCCGCCTCCTCGAGCGCGCCGTCGAGATCGGGCTCGGCGAGGGTCGTCGCGAGCCATGGTCGGGGCACGTCGCCGAGCATCGAGAGCGTCTCGTGCCGGACGGTGCGCTGGGCGTCGATCCGCTCCATCGCGATGCCGGCCAATCGGAATGCTTCGACTTCGGCGACGGCTCGCCGGTCGCGCTGGCGGAGCAGCTCGGCCTCGAGCGAGAGATCGATGGCCCCCGAGGCCACGTCGAGTGCGAGCTGCTGGGGCTGGAGGTCGTATTCGAGCAGGGCCATCACGAACGGCAGCGTGATGCCCGTGGCCAGACCGCGCGGGTCCGCCGACAGCCATCGGTCGACCGTCGCGCCCGCGAGGGGGCGCCCGGCCGAGTCGAGGCCACCGACGCCGAACAGTCGGAGGATCGCGCGCTCACGACCGATCGTCGTCGAGGCTCGGGCGCGGGCGCCCCACGCCCCGGCAAGGGCCTCCGCGCGCGAGACGAGTTGATCGAGCCGGCCCCACGCGCTCGATGCCGTCACCCTGTCGGCTCCGCCTGGTCGGGGCCGGTCCGCGCCTGGTGGCCGATCCAGACATGGCCGTCGGCGAAACGCTCCGCCTTCCAGATGGGCGCCCGGGCCTTTGTCTCGTCGATGGCGTATCGGGCGGCCAGGAACGCCGCGTCGCGATGCGGGGAGACCGCCACGACCGCCACCGATGCCTCGCCGAGCCCAACCTCGCCGGTCCGATGGACGATGGCGAGGCGCTCCACGTCGAACCGCTCGAACGCCTCGTCGGCGATCGCGCCGAGGGTCGCGAGCGCCATCGGTTCGAGCGCCTCGTACTCGAGACCTTCGACGGCCCGGCCGGCGTGGCGCGCTGCCTCCGCCTCCTGCCCCGGCGCGGGAGTGCCGGGCGTCACGCGCGTCCGCCCGAGGAACCCGACGACCGCGCCGTCCTCTGGAGTGGCCAGCGCGTCGGCGAGATCGACGAGGATGGAGACGGTGAACGGGGCGTCGCGGAGCTCGACGATGGTCTTGCGACGGTCACGCATGTCTCCGGGATCGGAGGCGGGGCGCGGCTCCTCTGCCGCGGGGGCCCGCGGATCCCGGGGGGCGGCTGTCTCCGTCCCGTGCTCGGCCGCCGGCTCCCCGGCGCCGCCCGACACCGGCGGGATCATCGCTACCTCGTCGCCGTCGGCGAGCGTCGTCCCCGGATCGGCATACTCGCCGTTCCGGGCGAACCGCATCGACGGCCGGCCCGGGGCCAGGACCGGATGCCGGGCAACGAGCCCCGCCCAGGCGGCCTCGACGTCGGACCCGTCCGAGAGCTCGAGCGGGACCTCGCGCGTGCCGGCCAGCTCGCGCTGGACCGCGAAGAGGCGGACGCGCACGCGGACCGTCACCGCGTGGCCGCATGTCGCGGGCACACCGACGTCAGCCGCGCCACGTGGCGACGAGCAGCCCGTCACCGACCGGCAGGATCGTGGCGGTGAACCGGGGATCGCCGAGGACGGCCCGGTTGAACGCACGGAGTGCTGCGGTGTTCGCGTCATCTGCCGCAACAGGACGCGCGCCGGACACGCGCCCACTCCACAGCACGTTGTCGGCCGCCACGAGCGCATCGGGCGCCAGTCGAGGCACCAGCGCCTCGAGATACGCCTCGTATTCGGGCTTGAGGGCATCGATGAATGCAAGGTCGAAAGGACCGGCCAGTGCGGGCTCGCCCGCGTCGAAGGCTTCGAGCGCGGGCGCCGTGACGACCGTGATCCGCTCGTCGGCGATGCCCGCCTGTCGCCACCAGCCGCGGGCGAGGTCCGTGCGCGAGCGGTCCGGGTCGATGGTCACGATGGTTCCGTCCGACGGCTGCCCGAGTGCCATCCAGAGTGTCGAGTAGCCGTATGCCGTCCCGACCTCGACGATCCGCCGCCGCCCGCCGGCAAGGACGGACAGGACCCGGCCCGTGTCGCGGTCGACGATCGGGATCCCGAGCGGCTCGGCGGCCGCCTCGATGGCGGCGAGGGCGTCGCCGACCGGCGCGCTGATCGATTCGATCCAGTCGAGATCGGTCCCGTCGGGGATCCAGCTTCGGTCGTTCTTCGTCATCGCGTCCTCATACGAGCAACCCGGCACCGAAGTACAGGCCCGCCGCGAGGATCGTACCGGCGGCGATGGTGCCGACGTTGATATACAGAAGTCCGGTGGCCGATTCCATCGACCGGGTCCGTGCAGTCTGGACCGCCGCCCAGCAGATCGCGAGCGGGAAGGCAAGGCCGACGATGAGCCGCAGCCAGACGAACAAGGCCCACGGGCCGACGAGGGCGGAGAACGGTGCGACGTCCGCCGGTCCGGCGCCGGTGCCGATCCACGCCCAGAAGAGGACGACCTGGATCGCCACGACTGCCAGAAGGACGCGGGCCAGGAGGATGAGCGGTGCCTCGGGCAGCTTCGGGGTCACCAGATACCAGTGTCCGAGGATCATCGCCGCGAAGACGCCACCGATCGCGCTGCTGACGACCACCAGCTGGACGAGCAGGCCGACGACGCCGAGCGGGCCGTCGCCCCACGACAGCGCTCCGAAGACGAGGGTCGCCGCCGCGGCCGCCAGGGCGGCCCATTCGATCGCCCGGCCTGTTCGCGGTGAGGCTGCCCGGGCGACGAGGCCCACGCCGACGAGCACCCAGAAGAGAAGCAGTGCCGCGCGACGGGGAACTTCCCAGGCCGGGTCGATCACGACCGGCGAATTGCCGAGGGACGTCGGGAGGGCACCATCCGAGATCCAGGCGAGCACCCCGAACGCGAGCGCGCAGATCGCCGTGAACCGGAGATAGCCGCCAGTCGCCGAGGCGCGGCGCCGGAGCATGACCACCGCCCCGTATGACCCGAGCGCCAGCCCGGTGAGCAGGGTCCAGTTGATGAACGCGAGGTTCTGGGCGATCTGGGTCGCGGGCACGGACGCGAGTGTAGCCGCGTTGATAGCATCGACAGCGGAGGTGCACCATGGCGCTCGATCGCGACACGACGTTCACCTGGTACGGCCATGCCTGCGTCGAGGTTCGAACGCCGGGTGACCGCGTCATCCTCATCGACCCGTGGTTCGGCAATCCCTTGTGTCCGCGGGCTGTCGATTCGATCACGAAGTGCGACCTGATGCTCGTCACGCACGGTCACGCTGACCACATGGGGGACGCCGTCGCACTGGCGTCGCGGCTGCGGCCGGCCTGGCCGTCCATCCACGAGATGAGCCTGTGGCTCGCCCGGCGGCTGCCCGGCGGCAACGACGCGACGACCGGGATGAACAAGGGTGGGACGGTCGAGGCGGCGGGCGTGAAGGTGACCATGACCCACGCCGACCATTCGGCGGGGGACTGGAACCCCGGCGGCGAGACCACCCTCTACCTCGGTGAGGCCGTTGGCTTCGTGGTCGAGCTCGAGAACGGCTTTCGCTTCTATCACGCCGGCGACACCAACGTGTTCGGCGACATGCGGCTCATCGGTGAGCTGTACCGGCCTGAGCTCGCGCTCCTGCCCATCGGTGGCCACTTCACGATGGGTCCGCGCGAGGCGGCCCTGGCCGTCGAGCTCATCGGCGCGAAGCACGTCATGCCGATCCACTACGGGACGTTCCCGCTCCTGAGTGGGACGCCCGCGCAGCTTCGGGCGGCGCTGGATGACCGGGGGCTCACCGGCATCGAGATCCATGCGCCCGAGCCGGGCGGGTCGGTGACGTAATGTTCAGCGGTGCCCGCAGGCACCGCTGTTTTCGTCCACGGACGCATCCTGAGATTGCCATCCGCCCGTCCGAAGACGACACTGCGGCCATGCCAGTGCTGCGTCGCAGGTGGATGCCGGTCGTCGGCGTGATCGCAGCGCTTTCGATCGCCATCCCCGTGATGGGCGCGGATCCGTCGCCGTCGACGGTGCCATCGGAGCCGGTCAGCCCAGCAGCGCGCCCTAGCGGGTCACAGTCGGCGGCGCCATCCGAGCCGGTCACTCCCGCGGTGAGCCCGAGCGGGGCCCAGTCCATGGCGCCCGAGGACTCCCCCGAGCACGCTGCGGCATCCCCGGAAACAGAGGACAGCGCTCCGGCGCCGAATACACAGAGCGATCCGAAGGCTGCCAAACCTCCGAGCGAGCCGAAGTCGCCGAAGGTCGATCAGGCACCCGAGGTCACAGTCACGGTGACCGGGACGGTGAACCAGACCACGGACGCCAAGGGCCGACCAAGCTTCACGATCAAGGACGGTTCCACGACCTGGGAGCTGTCAGCGGGGCCACCCTGGTACTGGGGCGACAAGAACCCGCTTGCGGCGTTTGCCGGCAAGTCGGTCACCGTCGTGGGCAGCGCGGAGCATGGCGGCTCCGAGCTCGACGTCTCGACCGTCGACGGCAGCGCGATCCGAGCCGCCGGCAAGCCGCCGTGGGCAGGCGGGCCTTGGGTCGTCGGGTCGATCCATCCGGGATGGAAGCCCTGGATGGCGAACGGCAAGCCGGGAAAGGGGTCGGGCGCAAAGACAGCGCCGGGCCAGAACAAGGACAAGTCGCCCGACTCGGCCGTGGAGGGGCAGCCCGGCAGCTGAACTCCCTGGTCCGGCCCCGCGACGGCGGCCCGTCAGCGCGTGCTCACCAGTATGGTCGTGACCACGCCGATGAGCAGGCCAAGCGCGGCGCCGATCGCGATCTCGCGGGCGGACAGGTATGAGTCGCGATCCCTTGTCGAAATGCGGAGCGGCGGCCACCGCCAACGCCGCGGAGCCAGGTCGGGGGCTGGTGGCTGGGCCATTTCCGGCACCGCAGGCTGCACGGTCGGCGGCACCGTCGGCCCTGTCGGTCCTGGGGTCGCCCCCTGGAGTTCGGCAGACCGGGATGGAGGCCGCTGAGGTCCTGGGTGCAGCATCCGCTCGAAATCGCGGCCACAGGACCGGCACCAGCGAAACTGCCCGATCCGGCGCGTGCCGCACGACGGGCACGAGGACAGCGCGACGGTTGCCTGCGTCCCATCGACCCGAGCTCGTTGCCGGTCCCAGATGATGGCCGATAGCCGCGCGTCGAGGTCGATCAGATCGTCGACGTCGCGGTGGAGGACCGTCCCCGTCGCGTGATCGATCAGGCTATAGGCGCACCGCTCGCTGGTCCCATTCGCCCGCTGCGTCAGGATCGTGATGCCCAACCCACTGGCACGCAAGCGCAGGCGGTCTATCTCAGCGTTCGAATCACCTTCCACCCCGAGCTCCAATGACGCGGACACGCCTCGTTCGACGGTTGCCGAATTTACCAAAGAGGCTGCGATACGACCTGGGTGGCTGGTGTGAAACGCGCGTTCTGGCCGGCTGACGGGCGGGCGCGGGCGCAGCTACGATCCTGCTGGGCAGAGCCCCGGGACGGAACGGATGGCCTGCCCGCGAGATCGCGGGAGCAAACCGGATTCGCAGGGATCCGCGCCCCGCCAGGCAGACCTCTTCCGCGACACGACCGAGTTCTGCGCTCCGCTGGTCCGAGCGGACTCGATCCATGCCCTGCTCCACCGGGAGTGCCACGCACTGTTCCCCGACGAGCTGTTCAGCGATCTGTTCGCGCCAGGCGTCGGCCGGCGCTCGGTGCCGCCGCTCGTGGTCGCGGTGGTGATGGTCCTGCAACGGCTCGAGGGCTGTCTGACCGAGAGGCAGTCGAGCGCTTCACGTTCGACGCCCGCTGGAAGTACGCGGCGGGCGGCCTGCCGTTCGACCACCCGGGCTTCGCCCACACCGTGCTCGTCGACACGCGGGCCCGGCTCGCCCGCTCGGAGCGACCCGAACCGGATCTTCGAGCGCACGCTCGAGGTCGCACGGGCGGCGGGTCTCGTCGGGGTGCGGCGGGTGCTCGACTCCACCCGCTGTACGACGCGGTGGCCACGATGGACACGGTCACGTTGGCGCGCTCCGCCATCCGCGGCGTGCTCGGGGCATCGGGTGATCGGGAGCCCGCGCTGCGCGCGGTCCTCCGCCGCGACGACGACTACCGCACCGGCGGCAAGCCTGCCGCCGACTGGGACGATGCGGCGGCCCGGGAGGCGCTCGTCGACGCGCTCGCGCGCGACGGTGAGGCCGTGCTCGGCGGGCTCGAGGGCGAGCCGCTGCCAGCGGGGCTGGCCGAGGCCGCCACCCTGCTCGCGACCGTGCTCGGCCAGGACCTCGAGCCAGGGCCTGATGGCCGGATCAGGATCGCCCGGCGGGTGGCCCCGGACCGGATCATCAGCACGGTCGACCCGGATGCCCGCCACGGCCACAAGACCGACGCCCGTGGGTTCGACGGGTACAAGGGCCACGTCGCGCTCGACCCCCGACGCCGAGCTCGTCACCGCGGCTGCCGTCACGCCGGGCAACGCGGGCGACGCCTCGGTCACGCTCGCGCTGCTCGAACCGACCTGGTCGAGACCGCGCCGGCCGAGCCACGTGGCGATCGACGGAGGGCAGGGTCACGCTGTTCAATCCCGCGGCGGTCACCGTCAGCCGGTACCGCTATCGGGCGAACCGCATCCCCGGCCCCTGGTCAAGCGCGTCGGCGGGATCGCCGGCCTGACCCGCCGGCATGGGCTCGTGGAAAGCCGGATGCGTGGAGACGCGCACGTCCGGTTCGGAGGGCGGGCCGGGGAAACGGGCCAGTTGAGAGGCTGGCACCGCGCCCCGGTCCGACCCTGCGAGTGGGCCAAGCGCCAGCTGGCCAAGCGCGGCGTCGGCTATGTCGGCCTCGATAACGGCTTTCGCGCGGTCGACGACCCGGCCCTCCTCGACGAGCTCACCGGCTCACTCGGCGCCGACGACATCCGGGCCTGGTTCGCGCGCTGGATGGCCCAGCTCCCGCAACCGCTGACCGCGGAGGACCGGGCCGCCGGCTACGGCTACGCGCTCTCGATGCTCCAGGTCGAGGTGTCCGACACGCGGGTCTTCGATCGGCCCATCCGGGCCGGTCAGTGGTTCGAGGCGACGACCACCGAGCAGCTCACCCTCGGCCGACCCGAGAAAGTCAGCCTGCTCTTCGGGCGTCGCCCCAACCGGCGCAGCACCTGGCGCTTCGAGACCCGCGTCGTCAACGCCTACACGAGCCCGACGATCACCTTCCGCTACAAGCACTCGACGGTGAAGCAGTACCTCAAAGGAGGGCTCGCCCTGCGGACCGAGACGACCATCAATGATGCCTACGACTTCGACCTCGGCCGACGCATCGACAACCTCGCCTCGGTGCGAGCGCGGGGCGAGGCGATCAATGCCGCGCTCCTCGAGCACGAGGCGAACGCCGAGACCGCCCGGCTCGAGGGCCCCGAACTCACCGATCTCGTCCGGCCGACCGTGATCGATGGTCGACGGATCGCCGCCCTCCGGCTCGGCGATCCACGGGTCATGGCGCTCCTTGCGGCGGTGGTGCTGCTGGCTCACCTCCCCCGCTCAAATGGTCAGACTCGAGCCCTGTAAGCTGGGCTAGAGCGTCAAAACCGCGGTGCGCGTCCGCACCGAGTCCGAGGGCAGCGCGTCCCTCCGTCCGACCCGTCGGCTATCCTGCCCGGACCGCTAGAGGCTAGACCAGGCATACGGACATGAACGACATTCCCGCCATCACACGCCCCTGTCGCAACTGCGGCGCCCTGCTCGAACGACTCTTCGTCGATCTCGGCATGTCGCCCCCGTGCGAGGACTTCCTGACCGAAGAGCGTCTCCACGCGCCCGAAACGTTCTACCCGCTCGACGTCCGGATCTGCGACCGGTGTCTGCTCGTGCAGCTGCCGACGTACGTGTCGGCCAGCAGCATCTTCACCGAGTATGCCTATTTCTCGTCGTACAGCGACAGCTGGGTCGAGCATGCCGGCCGACTCGTCGAGGATGCGATCAGGCGCCAGAACCTGGGCCCCCGGTCGAGCGTCGTGGAGATCGGGAGCAATGACGGCTACCTCCTTCAGCACGTCATCGCGAGCGGGATACCGGCCCTGGGCGTAGAGCCTGCCACCAACATCGCCGCGGCTGCGCGGGACAAGGGCATCCCCACCCTGAACGCGTTCTTCTCCGTGGAGGTAGCCCGCTCGATCGTTGACGCATCGGGGCCGGCTGATTACGTGGTCGCCAACAACGTCTTCGCGCACATCCCCGACCTGAATGACTTCACGGCCGGCCTGGCCACGCTGCTCCGCCCGGGCGGGTTGATGTCGATCGAAGTCGCCTATCTCGTCGAGCTGATCGCGCGTAACGAGTTCGACACCATCTACCACGAGCACTTCATGTATTACACGCTGCTGAGCGCGCAGTCGGTGTTGGCGCGTCATGGCCTTCGCCTGCTCGACGTCGAGGAGCTCAGCACTCATGGCGGATCCATTCGAATGTGGGTGGTCCACGACGACGATGCGCGCATCACGACCGATGCCGTGGCGGCGGTCCTGGCGGCCGAGCGAGCCGCCGGCTTCGACCGGGCGGACGGCTACGCCGGGTTCGCTGATCGGGTGGCAACGACCAAACGCGAACTGCTGGCGTTCCTCATCGACGAGCGACGCAAAGGCTCGACGATCGCCGGCTACGGCGCCCCCGGAAAAGCCAACACTCTGCTCAACTATTGCGGCATCCGGAGCGATCTGATCGAGTACCTCGTCGATCGGAATCCGTACAAGCATGGCCGCTTCACGCCCGGCACCCACATCCCGATCCTGCCGCCCGAACGCCTCGCCGAGGCCCGTCCCGACGTGATCCTGATCCTGCCCTGGAACCTGCGCGACGAGATCTCCGAGCAGCTCTCGTACACGCGCTCATGGGGGGCTCGACTGGCGGTCCCGATCCCGAGGATCGAGGTCATCGGTTAACGCCTTCCGGATCTGTTGCCTCGGCGCACCGGGCATTACGAATAGCCCTTGATTCTGCCCCTTTGGTCATGGTCAACTGGCCTTCTTCTGTTGGGGCGACGATTCGCAAACTCCTCCTCGATCATCGTAGTTTCGCCTCGCAGAGGACGCACTTATTGGGCCGCAGGGTCGACATTCGCAACCTGCACAGGATCGGAAGTTGATTTCGTCGGGCGCGCGCGTAAGCCGGCTCAATGAGGGCGTTCCAAGGTTCACCCGGGGGAGGGGAATTCGGGCTCCCTAGGAATAGCCGTGCTCGCGTGGATCGTCCGCGGTCTCTGGGTGCCGACCGCCCGCGCGACCACGCCTCTATCGGCGCGCGGCCTCTAACTGTGGCCGCGCGCCGACCATCGGTGCCTTTCGGGCCCGGCCGTGGCATTGCTCGAAGACGGTGAGGCTCTCTGATGCTTGGCGTACGCACGCACGCGAACTCGCGCGGGAGGAGCCGGCGCGGCTCAGCGAGTCGACGTCCGTTCCCGTCAGTCAGGCCGGAGATCGCCGATCGATCGTCATCGTCGGAACAGGCAGCTCCGCACTGGCGTTCGCCGCGGCGTTGAGGAGCCACGCGGAGACCGACCTGCACGTCGAGGGATTCCTCGGTCCGCAGGACGACGGTCTCGAGCTGGGAGCTCGGTATCTCGGCGAGATCGAGCGCCTGCCGCTGGTCCTGCAGGAGCGTGCCGTCGATGAAGTCGGGATCTGCCTGCCGACGTCGATGAGCCACGAGATCGAGAAGGCCTGCGAGGTCTCGATGACCGAAGGCAAGACAGTCCGCATCCGGGCGAACCTCCCCGCGCCGCAGCTTCCCACCAGCCAGTTCCAGGAACTCGATGGCCAGTCGGTCGTGACCGTCGGCAGCGGCCCGAGGAAGAAGGCAGGGCTTGCGGCAAAGCGGGGTCTCGATGTCGTGGGAGCGACGCTCGGGCTGATCGCTCTCAGTCCGCTGTTCGCCGCCGTGGCATGTGCGATCCCCCTCTCCGACGGCGGACCGATCCTCTTCCGCCAGGCGCGGGTGGGTTTGCGGGGTCGCGTCTTCCACGTCGTGAAGTTCCGGACCATGACCCCGGACGCCGACGCCCGACGTGCCGACCTTCGCCAGTTCAACGAGGTCAGCGGCAATGCGTCGTTCAAGATGACCAACGACCCCCGGATCACGTCGATGGGCCGCTTCCTGCGAAGGTCGAGCATCGACGAGCTGCCCCAGCTCTGGAACGTCCTCCGCGGCGAGATGAGCCTCGTCGGCCCACGGCCGCACCCGCTCGACGATGTGGCCGGGTATGACCTCTGGCACCGTGGGCGGTTGACGATGAAGCCGGGGATCACCGGGTTGTGGCAAGTCGCGGGTCGTCGCGACACCGACTTCGACCGATGGGTCCGATATGACCTCGACTACATCGAGCACTGGTCGCTCTGGCTCGACCTGCGGCTCCTCTTCCTGACCATTCCAGCCCTGCTTCGAGCGGAGGGCCGCTGATTGACTGCGACCGAAGAACTGACCGGATCAACTGGACGCGCCGACCCGTCGGCAGGTGTGCGCATGACGCGCCGTGGAGCAAGCGAACCACGACGGATCACTGTCATCGGCTGTGGGCATGTGGGGTTGGTACTGGCTGCGGGCCTCGCCGACCTGGGCCACCATGTCGTGGGCGTCGATGTGAGCGAGACCCTCGTCAGCGAATTGTGCGCGGGGGTCCTCAGGATCCAGGAACCTGGTCTGACTGAGTTGGTGACAGGTGGCGTCGCGTCCGGTCGATTGCTCTTCACGACCAGCTACGAGTTTGCCATCCCCGAGGCCGAGGTCATCTTCCTGGCCGTCGACACACCTCAGACCCTCGCCGGAGCGGCCGACCTTCGAAACATCCGGGCGGCGACTCGATCGATCGCGGCCTCGCTCAACGGGTCGAATCCGATCATCGCCAACAAGAGCACCTCGCCGATCGGAACGGGCGAGACGATCGAGGAGATCCTGTGCGAGCGCCCTCGAAGAGCGCCATCGCCGCCCCAGGATCGTGTCGAACCCGGAGTTCCTCCGCCAGGGGCGCGCGGTCGAGGACTTCTTCAACCCGGACCGGATCGTCGTCGGGTCGCGTTCGCCGGATGACGCGCGCGAGGTGGCCAGCCTCTACGACGTGCTCGGTGGCGAGGTGATCGTCACCGACCTTCGAACGGCGGAGATGATCAAGTACGTCGCGAACTCGTTCCTCGCGACGCGCATCTCATTCATCAACGAGGTCGCCCGCCTGTGCGAGGCCGTCGGCGTCGGCATCGACCAGGTGGTCGCGGGGATCGCCCACGACCCCCGGATCGGCGACCACTTCTTCCGGCCCGGGGATCGGCTACGGAGGGAGCTGCCTGCCCAAGGACGTCGCGGCATTGCGATACATCGGCGAGACGTACGGGGTCGCGACACCGGTGCTGGCGGGCGTCCAGGACGTCGACCGAGGGCAACGAACGAACGCCGTCCGTCGCCTGCATGGCGCGACTCGGGAGCCTCGAGGGTCGACGCCTCGGGGTCTGGGGACTGACCTTCAAGGGCGACACCGAGGACACGCGCGAATCGCCCGCCATGGATGTCGTCCGCCTCCTCGCCAACGCCGGCGCGCGGATCCAGGCCTACGACCCTGCGGTGTCGGCCGATCCGAGGCTGGTCGCGGAGCAATACCGGCACCTCGTCTGTTCCGATCCGATCGAGGCCGCCCGCGACGCCGAGGCGCTGGTGATACTGACCGACTGGTCGGCATTCCGGTCGATCGACCTCGCGGATGTGCGCGAGGCGATGGCCGGCAACGTCGTCTTCGATGGCCGGAACATGTTGGACCCGAGGAAGGTCGAGGCCGCGGGCCTCGTCTACATGGGCGTCGGCCGAACCCCGACCGCGCTGCGACGCCGGAGTACGGATCGATGAGAGTCCTCGTCGCCGGAGGAGCAGGCTTCGTCGGGAGTCACGTCTGTCACGAGCTCGTTGACCGCGGCCACGACGTCACGTGCGTCGACAATCTGTTGACGGGCTCGATGGACAACATCGCGGACCTCGAAGGGCGACCCGGGTTCCAATTCATCCTGTCGGATGTCGCGAGCGCGCCGACGATCGAGGCGGATTTCATCCTCCACCTGGCTTCGCCCGCCAGTCCGGTCGATTACGACCGGATGCCACTGGAGACCATGTCAGCCAACTCCCTCGGGACGTGGCGGCTGCTCGACATCGCGCACGAGACCGGGGCGAAGCTGACGTTCGTCTCGACCTCCGAGGTGTACGGCGACCCGCTCGTGCATCCGCAGCCCGAGACGTATTGGGGGAACGTGGACCCCGTCGGACCCCGTTCCTCGTACGACGAATCGAAACGCTTCGGGGAAGCGCTGCTCATTTCGATGCGACGGACGAACGGCGTCCGCGCAACGATCGTCCGACTGTTCAACACGTATGGTCCGAGGATGCGCTTCGACGACGGACGTGTCATCCCCGAACTCCTGGGCAACGCCATGGCGGGTCGACCGCTCGTCCTTCATGGCAGCGGCAGCCAGACACGCTCGTTCTGCTATGTGAGCGACCTCGTTCGCGGCCTCCTGCTCGTCGGCCTCGACGAAGACAACGAAGGCGAGATCTTCAATATCGGAAATCCGTCGGAGATCACCATCCGCGGCCTGGCGGAACGGATCCGGGACCTCGTCCAGCCGGACCTGGCGATCGTCTCGACCGACGCCCGCGTCGGCGACCCGACCCGACGTTGCCCGGACATCTCGAAGATCCAGGCACGCTACGGCTGGCAGCCGGACGTCGACCTCGATGAGGGCCTCCGAGCGACGATCGCCGCTCTCGACCGGATCGGCGCCGCGGCCTGATCTCGCTGGTGCATCAGCACGGAAGTGACGAGACCCTTGTGGGGATCGCAGCAACGATGAGCGGGAGGTGCAGGGCTTGATGCGGACGGGGTGTGTTGTTGGGCGTCGTCGTGTTCGTCGCGCTCACTGATGGGATCGGCGCCGCTTGCGGGCGAGCCGGGGAACGCGGAGAACGCGAAGACGTGCCAGAAGAACGGCTGGATGGATGTGTTTACGCGATCGGGCGAGCCGTTCTCCAGTAATGGCGCATGTACCTCGTATGGGGCCCAAGGCGGGCAGTTGATCGTCAAGGCCGCGCTGGCGTGCCTCGATGACGGCTGGAAGGCGCTGGGGCCGACACCGGGCGAGCCCTTCGCGAGCGAGCAGGCCTGTGTCGACTTCGTCAACGGTGGTGGCACGCCTGTCGCTTCGGGCGGCGCGGATCTGGCGGTCGCGAAGGCGGTCAGCAGTTCGACGCCGAACGTGGGTGACACGGTCACGTTCACGGTCACGTTGAGCGACCTCGGCCCGGACGCGGCGACGGGGGTGCAGCTGAGCGACGTGCTGCCGGCTGGGCTTGCGTTCGTGTCAGCGACCCCGAGCCAGGGCAGCTACAGCTCGGCCAGCGGTGTGTGGACGGTGGGGACGGTGACCACGACCACGGCGCAGACGCTGCGGATCGAGGCGCAGGTGGTCTCGCCCGACGCGCAGACGAACACGGCGACGATCTCTCACTCCGACCAGTTCGACCCGGTCACCGGCAACAACAGCGCGAGCGCGACTGAGACGCCGGGCGGGGCGGATCTGGCGGTCGCGAAGGCGGTCAGCAGTTCGACGCCGAACGTGGGTGACACGGTCACGTTCACGGTCACGTTGAGCGACCTCGGCCCGGACGCGGCGACGGGGGTGCAGCTGAGCGACGTGCTGCCGGCTGGGCTTGCGTTCGTGTCAGCGACCCCGAGCCAGGGCAGCTACAGCTCGGCCAGCGGTGTGTGGACGGTGGGGACGGTGACCACGACCACGGCGCAGACGCTGCGGATCGAGGCGCAGGTGGTCTCGCCCGACGCGCAGACGAACACGGCGACGATCTCTCACTCCGACCAGTTCGACCCGGTCACCAGCAACAACAGCGCGAGCGCGACTGAGACGCCGGGCGGGGCGGATCTGGCGGTCGCGAAGGCGGTCAGCGGTTCGACGCCGAACGTGGGTGACACGGTCACGTTCACGGTCACGTTGAGCGACCTCGGCCCGGACGCGGCGACGGGGGTGCAGGTGAGCGACGTGCTGCCGGCTGGGCTTGCGTTCGTGTCAGCGACCCCGAGCCAGGGCAGCTACAGCTCGGCCAGCGGTGTGTGGACGGTGGGGACGGTGACCACGACCACGGCGCAGACGCTGCGGATCGAGGCGCAGGTGGTCTCGCCCGACGCGCAGACGAACACGGCGACGATCTCTCACTCCGACCAGTTCGACCCGGTCACCGGCAACAACAGCGCGAGCGCGACTGAGACGCCGCGGCGGGGCGGATCTGGCGGTCGCGAAGGCGGTCAGCAGTTCGACGCCGAACGTGGGTGACACGGTCACGTTCACGGTCACGTTGAGCGACCTCGGCCCGGACGCGGCGACGGGGGTGCAGCTGAGCGACGTGCTGCCGGCTGGGCTTGCGTTCGTGTCAGCGACCCCGAGCCAGGGCAGCTACAGCTCGGCCAGCGGTGTGTGGACGGTGGGGACGGTGACCACGACCACGGCGCAGACGCTGCGGATCGAGGCGCAGGTGGTCTCGCCCAACGCGCAGACGAACACGGCGACGATCTCTCACTCCGACCAGTTCGACCCGGTCACCGGCAACAACAGCGCGAGCGCGACCGAGACGCCGAGCGGGGCGGATCTGGCGGTCGCGAAGGCGGTCAGCAGTTCGACGCCGAACGTGGGTGACACGGTCACGTTCACGGTCACGTTGAGCGACCTCGGCCCGGACGCGGCGACGGGGGTGCAGCTGAGCGACGTGCTGCCGGCTGGGCTTGCGTTCGTGTCAGCGACCCCGAGCCAGGGCAGCTACAGCTCGGCCAGCGGTGTGTGGACGGTGGGGACGGTGACCACGACCACGGCGCAGACGCTGCGGATCGAGGCGCAGGTGGTCTCGCCCGACGCGCAGACGAACACGGCGACGATCTCTCACTCCGACCAGTTCGACCCGGTCACCGGCAACAACAGCGCCGCAACCACCATCACCCCCGCCGCTCCTCCGACCGCGGGTCCCGGTCCGATCAAGGTTGGGCCGACGGGGAGGTATCTCGTCGACCAGAACGGTGCTCCGTTCCTGATCACCGGCGAATCGCCTCAGGCGCTGATCGGCGACTTGACGGAATCAGATGCCGCGCTCTTCTTCGCGAACCGGCGCGCGCACGGGTTCAACACGGTGTGGATCAACCTGCTGTGTAACAGCTACACCGGCTGCCAGGCGGACGGGAGTACCTGGGACGGCATTCCCCCGTTCATGACGCCCGGCGACTTCTCGACCCCGAACGAAGCGTACTTTGCACACGTCGACAGGATTCTTCGCCTGGCCGCGGATTACGGCTTCGTGGTGCTCCTCGATCCGGCCGAGACAGGAGGCTGGCTCAGCACGCTGGTGAGCAACGGCGTCGACAAGGATCGCGCCTACGGTCAGTACCTCGGCAGGCGCTATAAGGACTTTCCGAACATCATCTGGATGAGCGGCAACGACTACCAGGACTGGGGACCGACGAACGATCCATATGTCACCGCCGTCGCCCAAGGGATCCGTGACGTCGACCCGAGTCGTCTGCAGACGGTCGAGTTGAACTACCGCGTCAGCGGCTCACTCGACGACCCTGCTTGGGCGCCGCTCATCGACCTCAACGCGTCCTACACCTACGAGCCGACATATCAGCAGGTGCTCAGGGACTACAACCGGAGCAATTTCCTGCCCACGTTCCTGGTCGAGGCGAGCTACGAATTCGAGCAGGACGGGCAGCGTCCAGCCGGCACAGCAGATGAGGCGGCAGGAGTACTGGTCGCTCCTGAGCGGAGCGACCGGACAGCTCTACGGCAACCACTACACGTGGCAGTTCATCTGCCCGCAACGAGACGGCGCCGGAAACTGTGTCGGAGGCTGGAAGGACCAACTCGACACACCCGGTGCGACCCAGATGGCGTACCTGAACGCGCTATTCGAGTCGCGACCGTGGTACGCGCTCGTTCCGGACCAGGCGCACACATCGTAACGAACGGCTTCGGCACCTTCGGCGAGCGACGACTACGTCACGGCTGCGAGCACCCCCGACGGGACGCTCGCGATGGCGTACGTGCCGTCGAACCGGACCATCACTGTCGACATGAGCAGGTTCAGCGGCCCCGTCACGGCACGGTGGTACGACCCCACCGCCGGGACGTTCACGAGCATCTCCGGCACCCCGTTCCCCAACGTCGGGAGCCAGCAATTCAGTACACCAGGCGCGAATGCCGAAGGTACCGACGACTGGGTGCTCGTGCTCGAAGTGCACTAGGAGCGGACTCCCGTCGGCCTCGTGAGACGCGGGAGCGGACGCGCCAACATTAGAACGAATGTTCATGGTCGCGGCGAGAGGAGTCACACCACCACAACCGACCTCTGTGTCCCGGCCTACTTGCCCCTCGAGATCGTGGCCGCCACGGTCGTCGACCAGATCGGGCTCCGGGTGCGGGGTGAGCCGATCAGCAACCGGCTCGTCTCCTTCGCCGATCCCGACGCCCGGCCGATCCGCAAGGGCAAGCTCGCGACCCCGACCCAGTTCGGCTCTGTCAGCCAGATCGCCGAAGTCACCGGTTCGACGGGCCGTGGCGCCCGCGGCCTCGTCCTGCCGCCGGCCACCCGGGCCGGCTCGATCCACGACAACGCGCTCCTGCCGCGCGAGCGCATCGCGCCGCCGAGCCGGGGTGCGGGCGCGGACGGGCCACGAGGCGCTGCGCGACCTGGCCGGCCCGCGACGGTGGCCGGCTCGACCGCGCGGCCATGCACCGGCGGGCGAGTCCCGGCGCGTCGAGCCACCCTCGCGCGGTGCGCTGCGGCCAGACGCCTGCTGGCGGGTCGGCCCTCCAGGCCGTCCGCGCATCGTCCGGTCGCGGCGAGGCGGGCGAGGCCGGCGACCATGCGCCGCGCTCCCGCGGCAGCCCATGCCGACGTCGGCCTGGCCCTCCGCGGCATCGGCTTCCTGACGGGTACCAGTCGTCGCCGAGGCCGGCAGCGTCGCCCCCACCCGTCACATGCTGGGCCAGGTCACCCCCGCGAGGCGCGCGCACCGGCCATACGACGGGCACCTCCCTGCGCGCGCACGACAACGCCGGTGCCGCCTGCGGTCGTCGAGCTCGACCGTCGGGCCCGCCGTCCTGCGCGCTACCGCCATCTGGCGGCAGGCGGATCGGCCCAGCCATCATCGCGGTCGCCCGCGAGCTGGCGGGCTTCGTCTGGGCGACCGGCCAGCTGGTCCCGATGGCGACGGCCGCCTGACACAAGGGGGAGGGGCAGGGCGTGGTCGAGAGCGACAGGATGAGCCGAGAGCCCTGAGCCCTCCTATGCGATCCCGACTCGCGCTGCTAGTCCGAGGCACCTCGGTGACGACTCACTGTCATGCGGCAACGGCCCGGCCGACCCGCGGATATCAGGGTGACCATCGTCGCACGGACCTGACCTCGAGCACGTCCTGCCCCACCCCCTTGACACATCCTTCCGTATCAGGAGGGCAGGCGTCGCCTGCGGATCAGGTCCCTCAGCGCGAGCCCGACGAACCGGACATTCACGACGGTGTAGCGACGCGCCAGCCGGCGCGGCTCGTGGTACAGCCTGAAGAGCCACTCGAGTCCGAAGCGCTGCATCACGCGCGGGGAGCGGGGCAGGACACCGCTGACGATGTCGAAGGCCGCCCCGACGGCCATGATCGCCGGTGCGTTGAGGGCGGCCCGATTGTCCGCGAGCCAGAGATCCTGCTTCGGTGTGCCCAGCCCGACCCAGATGAAGTCGGCATCCGCTGCGTTCAACCGGGCGACCATCGCCGCATTCTCCTCGGCCGTCAGCGGTCGGAAGGGTGGGGTCTCGCACCCAGCGACGATGAGGCCCGGATATTGCGTCGAGAGCTGCGCCGCCAGCCGTTGGGCGACACCATCACCACCCCCGTAGAAGAAGTGTCGGGCACCCTGCGCGCGCCCAAGGTTCGCGATGTCGGGCAGAACGTCGAGCCCACACACGCGTTCGATCCGGTAGCCTCGCGCCCGGCCGACCCAAACCAGAGGGACCCCGTCCGGGACGACCATCCCTCCGCCCTGCAAGGCATCGCGGAGGTCAGGCCTATCCTGCGCCTCGATGATCGTATGGGCCGTGCAGAAATGCACTCGCAGCCGAGCCCGGTCAGCCGGTGCCGCCAGGAAGGCTGAGATCGCTTCCTGGTAGGTGACGGCCGCGATGGGGATGCCGGCGATGCCTACGACGCGAGAAGCGTCGTCAGGTGCCACGCGTTTCCACGGGGTACTCTCCGCGTCCACCTCGACCGGACGGGTCGCGAGCCTGCCCGACCCCACATCAGTCGACAAGGGGTCCAACCGCCGAACCGGTCATCGATCGCTCGCCGTGTCCGGCTGCAGTCGCCGGGTGGCTCCCCGCCGTCACGCCGGGAGCGAAGTAGCCGTAGGACGCCTCGGCGCGCGGGTTCGGCATCCGGTTCATGACCAATCCGAGCATCCGCGTTCCAACGATCGACAGCGCGTCACGCGCCGCTCGGACCGCATCTCGTGGCGTGTGGTCGGCGTCGACGACGACGATCGACCCGTCGACGAAAGTCGATAGCACGGCCGGATCGGTGAACAGGTTGATCGGGGAGCAGTCGAAGATCACGATATCGGCGGCCGCAGCGAGACTTTCGACGATCGTTCGCATCCGCGCCGAGCCAAGGAGCTCCGCCGGATTCGGCGCCGGAGACCCGGCGGTGATGATACGGAGATCCGCCTGTTCGGTCGTCTGAGCCACGGTGTCGATGTCGATATGGTCGAAGCGCATGAGGTCGGTCAGGCCGACCGTGCCAGACAACGAGAAGAAGCGATGCACGTTCGGCACGCGGAGATCGGCATCGACGAGGATCGTGCGTTTGCCAGCTTGTGCAAACACGATGGCGAGATTGCAGGCGACCGTCGTCTTGCCATCCTGAGGCTGGGCGCTCGTGACAATCATGGTCTTGGACGGCGCGGAGATCGCCGTGAACTCGATGTTCGTCCGAAGGACGCGGAAGGCCTCGCTTACCGGGGACCGCGGGTAGAGAAGGGCCGCTAGGCCATAGATCGGATTGCGGTCCTTCTCGGTATGCATCCGGGGAATGAGGCCGAGGACCGCGAGACCCGTCAACCGTTCGGCTTCCTCGCGCGTCTTGAAGTGGTCCTCGAAATGATCCAGCAACAATGCGAGGGCGGCAGCGATCAGGGCGCCCGCAGCGAGCGCGAGGAGCAGGTTGTTCAAGATCTGCGGCGACGAGGGCGATGTCGATGGGACCGCCGAATTCGACGATGGCCAGGTGATTCGCGCCCGAGTTCGTCGCGTACGTCAGCATCGACGCGTATGTCGAACGAAGCGACAGCAGTCGCGCTTGCAGCTGGGTGAGTTGCTCTTGCTCCGTGGGGCTCGGACTCGCAAGGCTGGCGAGACGGTTCACCTCTGCCTGGGTGGACCTGATCTGGTCCTGGAGGGTGACGAGGTCCTCGGCGACGAATTCTTCCACGCCCGATCCCTGACCGCCCTGCACGGTCGGCGAGTAGGCGATCAGCTCAGCCGCCATCTCGTTGGCGATGGCGGCTGCGACCTTCGCGTCGGCGTCGCGGGCCTGGATCGTGATCAGCGAGCTGTCGGCCGCGGTCGTCACGCTGATCCTGCGTTGGAGCGTGCCGGGATCCACTGGGAGATGAAGCTTGTCGATCACCGCCTGCAGGATGAGTCGAGTCGTGGCGATCTGCGCGTACGTCGTGCTGAGCTGCTGAGAGGCAGCCATTTGACTCAGGTCCGGGTTCACCGCCGTCAGGGACTGGCCGACGATGACTTTGGCCTGGCTGTCGTACGCCTTGGCGCTTGTCAGGCTCGAGGCGAGCGCACCCACGACAGCAAGCGAGATGACCGCGATGATGAGCCTGTGTCGGGCGCGGAGGACGGCCAACAGGGTCCGAAGGTCCAAGGTTCTCCTCGAGTGAAGACGAAGCGTCGCGAGTATGACAGCAAAAAAGCCAAATGCCGTCGACGGCGGTGCCCGGCCGCACCACAGACTTTCGCTGCCGGCGTGGCTGCCGGCGTGGCTGCCGGGACGGTACCTAATCGCCCTGCTCCTTCGATCGTCGCCCTCGGATCGGCGGTCCGTTGCGCGACGAGGTGCTCATCAGCCTGACTATCCGACTAACGACAGGATGGAACGGCTGCAGGTAGGGTCGCTCTACCGACTATCGAGGACGTACGACCGGCCGGTACGACAAAGCCAACCCTGCAGTGATGCGGGTGAACGGAAGCCACGTGACTTCCTGCATCCCCAGGAAGCCAGACGGTTGCCGAATACCGACCACGTCGCGCCGTTGCGTGCTGTCTGCCCCGTCGCCGGACCACCGGTCGCCGCACCAGACCGTGCCAGGCTGTGTCGCGTGGTCTGAGGGACCATGCATTCCGATACGGGACCCGATCGCCGTTCGTCGAGCCCAGCCCTGGCGCTCCCCCGCCACTGAAGGCATCCGCCTCGAGTTCACGGACGCGGGAACGATCGCGAATTCAGGATCGTACGCCCTCAGCCGGCGGACGAGGCATCGGATCGGGCCTGGAAAAACGCCGGCGAGGCTATCGGCTACGCCCCGGTCGAGGAGGCGCTTGACGGCCCAGTGGAGAATAGTGGTGCGTCCGCGCACCACATATTTGCGCGTTCCCCCGACGCGACCGTCGATCGACTCGATACGCCCAAGCCTTGCCCGTGTGCCTGTCACGGGCGGTCATGTCACGTCGGGGTTGCCACCAGAAAGAGGTGCCTCGACATGCCCACGTTCCGGCGATCCAATGCCGTCACGAGGATCGTCCTCGTGGTCGCACTCGTTTTCGCGCTCTGCGCGTCGGCGTTCGCATCCACCCCAGCTTCTGCTGCGGGCCTGGTCACTCGTCAAGCGGGTGCCGGTCGCACGGCGACTGCCGTGGCGATCAGCCGGGCGACATTCAGGCCCGGCGTCCCCGTCGTCTACGTGGCTGAACAGGCGGACCTCGCGTACTCGCTGCCCGGGGCGGCAGCAGCCGGCGCACTCGGTGGTCCCGTGCTGCTGACCGCCCGCAACGCGCTGCCAGGGCAGGTCGCTCGGGAGCTCACCCGACTCCGGCCGGCGCGGATCGTCGTACTCGGCGGGACCCGCCACGTTTCCAACGCCGTTCTCGCGAGGCTCCGCTCGTATGCCCGAAGGTCATTCGCCAGGCTGGCGCGGACCGGTTTGCCACGGCCGCGGCCGTGAGCGCTGCTGCCTTCGCTCCCGGTGTGCCCGTCGCGTATGTCGCGCGATACGACGATTACCCGGCCATGTTCGCTGCTGCTGCCGCAGCCGGCGCGCTCGGCGGTCCCCTCCTCCTGACCGACCCGCGAAGGCTGACCCGCGCGACCGCGAACGAGCTCCGCCGGCTCCGTCCTGCGCGAATCGTCGTCGCCGGTGGAACCGGTGCCGTATCGAATGCCGTGCTGTACACACTCCGGGGTGTATGCGGCGAGGGTGTCGCGCCAGGCGGGCGGCGATCGATACGCCACGGCGGCCGCGATCGCCCGGGGAACGATACCCGAACGGGGCCGATCTGGCATTCGTCGGCAGCGGCCTCAACATCGCCGACGGAGCGACCGGCGCCGCCGCAGCCGCGAAGCTGCATCGGCCGCTGTTCCTGACCGCCGTCAATGACCGCGTCGGCTCCGACCGCGGCAGGACTCCTACGACAAGCGCCGCGAGCCCTCGTGATCCTCGGCAGCGAGACGGCCGTTTCGACCGCCGCCGCGACGACGCTCGCTCGTGTGATCGCGTCGGCGGCCGAAGCCGAAGCCGACCGAGCCGACGCCCACGCCGACGCCGACCCGACGCCGACGCCGACGCCGCCCGACGCCGACGCCGACCGCCCGACGCCGACGCCGACGCCGACGCTCCCGCGGCCACGCCGACTCCGACTCGCCGACGCCAACGGCGACTCCGACGCCGACGCCGACTCCTCGGCCAACAGCGACTCCGACTCCGACGCCGACGCCAACGGCGACTCCGACGCCGACGCCGACTCCTCGGCCAACAGCGACTCCGACTCCGACTCCGACGCCGACGCCACCGCCGGCCCCGCCAGGACAGGCCTTCACGACCATCCAGGCGGCAGTCGATGCCGCTCCATCTGGGGCGACCATCACCGTCCCGCCGGGGGTCTATCGCGAGAGCGTGACCATCCGAAAGCCCATCACCCTCAATGGCTATGGCGCGATCATCGATGGACGAGACACGGCCGGGAACCTCGTCCGGTCGACGTGGCTGTCTGTCGCCGCGAACGACGTGACCGTCCGCGGCTTCACCATGCGCTACGCGAATGGGACGTATGCGACCGGCTCGGTCGAGAACGCGGTCGGCGTCCAGCGGTTCCGGCTCGAGGACTGCGACCTCGGCTTCAGCTACGTCAACCTGAACCTGACGGGAGCCATCGACTCGACCATCAAGAACTGCGCCATCCACGACGCCAAGCATCTTGGCGTCCGGGTGTCGGCTCCCGGTGTCAACAACAATCGAGGCCAGCGCAATCAGGTTATCGGCAACCGCATCTATCGCAACAACATCGTGGGCGAGCCTGATAACAACGGCGACGCGGCCGGGATCAAGATCACCGCTCAGGACAACTTCGTGATCTCGGGCAACGAGGTCTACGACAACGGGGCCAACGGTCTCTGGCAGGACGCCTGGTGCCGAAACTCCATGATCTCGAACAACCGCGTCCATGGCAACAATGGACCCGGCATCTTCGATGAGACCTCGACCGGCACGAAGATCAGCGGCAACGTCTCTTGGCGGAACGGAGCCAATGAGCCGTGGGGCTGGGGCGCCGGCATCCTCGTCGCCGCATCGAAGGGCACCGAGGTCTACAACAACACCCTCGCCTGGAACAGGATCGGCATCAGTTACATCAGCCAGAACCGCGGTGACGACCCCGGCATGACCGGCAACTACAGTCACGACAACTTCGTGGCCGAGGCGCAGCAGGTGGCCGGTCAGGACCACTGGGGCTCGTTCTGGGCGCAGGACTGGAACGGCATCCTGTACCTGCCATCCAGCAACAACCACGGCCTCAACGACCGCTTCTACTACGCCAACCCGGACGGCTCGTTGGCCCCCGAGAACCAGTACCTCCGGTTCATCTGGGACGGCTACCGGAGCGCCACGACCTTCCGGACGACACCTGGCGGCCAGGGCGCATCCTATGCCACGCAGGCCGATGCCACGGCTATCCTGACGGCGGCCGGCGTGCCGTCGACTCCATAGACAGCAGGCGATGCTTAACCGACGGCCCGGTACACCGCCAGCGTCTCTTCGGCGCAACGCCGCCAACTAAAGCGGCGCACCCGCTCGCGACCTGCCGCGATGTGATCGTCACGCCGGCTCGGGTCGTTGGCCACGGCCAGCATCGCGTCGAGATAGGCAGCGGGCGTCTGGTCCGCGTAGATCGGGGCGTCACCTCCCAGTTCGGGCAGGCTCGCCAGCGGCGAACAGATGACCGGACAGCCGAGCGCCATCGCCTCGACGAGCGGGAATCCGAAGCCCTCGTACCTGGTCGGGAAGACGAGGGCGAGGGCTCGCCGATAGAGATGGACGAGGACCTCGTCGTCCTGCCGGCCCGCATACCCCCATCCGGGCGGCGGCGAACCTTCGCCTTCCACGCCGAGCCAGCGCGCCCCCACGATCACGAGCGGCGGAAGGAGGATTCCCGGCCTGAGGCAAGCTCATAGACCTCGCGCAAGAGTCGAAGGTTCTTGACCGGTTCGAGTGACCCTACGAACAGGTAGAAGTCGTGCGCCAGATCGAAGTCGGGAGGCCGCTCCGGCGGGATCAGGTCCGGGCTGAAATCGCACCCGTTGTGCACCACCTCGATGAGCGACGCCGGGAGGTCAAGGCAGCCGATCGCCTCATCGGCCGTGAACTGGCTGATACAGATGACGCGGTCGTAGCCTGACAACGCCGCGAGCCGGCGCGGGCCACTCCTGCGTTGCCAGGCGCGATATCGATCGGGATACCGAAAGATGGCCATGTCGTGGGCGGTGGCGACCTTCCGTATTCCGTCCGGGATCCGCGCCATCGGGCCGGACGTCGCATGGAACACGTCGAGCTTCGCGGACCGCATGCGGCGCGGGGCGATCCACGGTGCCCAGACAGCCTCCCGGTAGACGGTCTTGAGGGACCGCTGAGGCTGCCGATAGTCGAGGTTGTCGACCTCCCAGGCCATTGGCACGACCTCGACGTCCGAGACGTCCAGCGCCTCCAGTCCTGCCAGCAAACCCCGGATGTATCGGGCGACGCCTGCCTGGGTCGTGCGCAGCCCGTTCGTGTCGACTCCGACGCGCATCACTCGACCCGTCGCCCGCGGCGATGGACCGAACGCGCCTTGGTGGCCCGTGCCCGGTCATAGATCTCCAGGTGCTTTTGGTAGCTTCGCCCGGGGGTGTAGCGCTCCTCGTACTCGAGACGCGCGGCCCTGCCCAACGCGAGGATCTCGCCAGGATGCGATCGAGCCCAGTCCACCTTCGACGCAAGAAAATCTGGCGCATCGGCCGCGAACACGACACCACCGGAACTGCTTCCGACGATCTCGCCGAGCGATCCAAGATCGCTCGCCAGGACCGGCAAACCAGTAGCGAACGCCTCGGCGATCACCATCGGAAAGCCTTCGTACCAGATCGATGGGACCACCAGGAAGCTCGCCTCTTGCATCAGGCGCAGCACGTCGTCCTTCGGTCTGCGCCCGAGCCACTCGACGCCTGGGATACGGTCGGCTGCCGTAGCGACCTCGTCAGCGAGCGGTCCATCACCGACGATCTTGAGCGGGAAGGCACCATCGAGGCGCTCCCATGCCGAGAGCAACGTCGGCAAGCCCTTTTCGATCGCCAGGCGACCGGTGAACAGCGCGAAGCCCCCGTCGTGGGAGCCGACCCCCGGGTCCGGGTTGATGAAGTTCGGCTTGATGACGATCCTGTCGCCTCGAAGGCCGCCGGAGATGAGCTGCTGCCGTGCGAACTCGGATAGCGTGATGTAGACGTGGACGAGCCAATTCCAGGTCTGCAGCAGCCGGTGGGTCGACAGCATGCCCGCAACGACCAGGCTGGCGGATCGACTGTCCCGGTAGCACGCGTGCTTGACGGCCGGCCACGGGATCGGTCGTCCGACACAGTCGACACATGGTCGGCCGTCGCGGAAGAGCGTCGCGCCGGGGCAGATGAGGCGGTAGTTGTGGATCGTCTGGACGACGGGCACTCCCTCGGCGCGCGCGGCGTAGTAGCCCGCCGGCGAGATCAACGGGAACGTGTTGTGGAAGTGCACCACATCAGGGCGAAACGACCTGAGCATCGCACGCAAGTCGTCATGGGCGCGCCGGCTCCACAGCGTGGTCGCGGCGAGGGTCCACGGCTTCATGTCGGCGACCCTGGCGTTGTCGTCCGTGTACAGCATGACGGAATGCCCGAAGGATTCCATCAACTCGCTTTCAGCCGCGAAGACCGAGTCCTCGCCGCCAGCCTGTTGGTATCGGTCATGGACGAAGACGATGCGCATCCTTACCTGCTGAGGGCCCGAAGGCCATTACGATCCCCTGCCGGCGCGATTTTCGAAGGACCCGTCTGGCGCCGGGACAGGGTACCCGACATGCCTTCAGGCGAGGAACGAAGACCTACGACTGGTCAGCCACGACGACGGAAGATGTAGATGTACCCTTCCGTACCTACGCCGGCGGCTTCATCCGGCTCCTGATGTCGCAGGTCGAGAGCCGCGGACTGGGCGACGGCGACGACATCTGCCGGATCGGTGTAGTACATGTCGAAGACGACGGACGTTCCGTGTCGCCACCGTCTGTATCTCGACCGCACGCCCACCGGCAAGGCGTCGACGATGCGTCGGCGCGTCGTCGTTCGCGCAGGCCCACGCGATGGGAGCTGGAACGCCACGAAGCCGCCCGGAGCCGTCACCCTTCCGAATTCGGCGACATAGCTGGCGGCTAGCGACCAGGGCATGTGCTGCAGACAGATGTGCGAAAAAGCCAGGTCGAAGGTGGCATCCGGGAACTGACGGAGGTCGACTGCATCGTTGACGAGCAGGCGGACGTTCGGGGCGCTCGCGACGACAATGCGGCCACGTTCGATCATCGGCGCCGAGATATCGACGCCGGTGACGGAAGCCGCCCTGCGTCCCCATGCCATGGACAGGCGCCCGACCCCGCAACCGAAATCGAGCACCGACGCGAAGGGACCCGTCTGCCCTGCGTCACGCAACAGTCCCTCGTACCTGGCAACGTCGGTCTCCCCTCGGGCGAGGAATTCTTCGAGGTCCCAGCGGCCTCGCCGGCGGTCCGCGTCGGTCAGGATCGCCCAGAGCGGGTCGTCCGTGCCAAGCGTCTGCCACGTCTGCCTGAGTTCGTCGAATTCCTGCGACGACACGACAGTTTGCCGCGGTTCGGCCGACGGCTGCCGCGAGCCGTTCACGGAGCGATCGGCACGTCCGCCCCGAGGATCGCGTCGGTCTCCTGGCGCGTCAGATAGGTGCCGCCCTGCTCCCCTGGAGTGCCGTTGAAGTCGGACAATGTGGATCGCCCGCCGTCCCAGACGAAACGCCAGAAACGGTCCTCGGGAGCCGGGTAGAAGTATCGGTTGCCTGATCCGCGGTTGTTACTCGCGGTGGCATATAGCGGACCTGGCCAATCCTGGGCCCAGAACAGGCCGTAACGGTCGTTAACAGCGCTTGGCCGGTCTTCCACGATGATGTTGTCGTGGACATAGGTGCCGGTCACGCCGGGACTGTCCGAGCGATCCTGGCTGATGACACTGATGCCGACCTTGTTCCAGGCCAACGTGTTGCCGTACACCTCGGTGTCCTTCGATGCGGCGACGAGGATGCCGGCGCCCCAGCCCCACGGCTCGTCGGCGCCGTTGCGCCAGATGACGTTGTTGTAGATCTTCGAGCCGGTGCTCGTCTCGTCATGGATGCCGGGGCCGCCGTTGTCGTGGATGCGGTTGTTCCGGTAGGTCGAGTTGCGGCACCAGGCATCCAGCCACAGACCCTTGCCCGAGTCGTAGACCTCGTTGCCATCAAGGACGAGGAAGTCCTGCCCGGTCGCCTTGAGGTTACCGGAATCCGCTCCGGGGTCAGGCTCACCAGTGCGGGCGTTGTGGAAGATGCGGTTGCCGATGAGCTGGTTGCGCTGGCCGCGGTTCTGCGTCGGAGTCGTGGACGACACCCGGACCCCGAGATGCTTGGCGTCATGGATGGCGCAGTTCTTGATGGTCGAGTCGATGGCTCCCGTCAGGTTCAGGTTGACGTAACTGAAGCCGAGGTCGCAGTCCTCGAGCCGGAACCGCTGGACGCCGACCGCGTTCTCGACCGAGCCGGTCGCATACGTCCCATTCGCGTAGCGCATGGTGAAGCCGCGGACGGTCACGTCGTTCGCGGCGACAGACAGCCACGTCGACCGGACGAGGTTCCCGGCCGTGTCTCGTCCATCGATGATCGCGCCATAGCCATTGAGGGTGATGGGCTTTCGGATGGTCACGCTCTCGCGATAGATGCAGGCCGGCACCGTGAGTGTCCCGCCGGTCGGCGTGGCGTCGATGAGTGCCTGCAGGCTTGACGTGCAGGTCTGAGGTGGAGTCGGTATCGCTTCTATTGCTGTCGATCGATCAGGGGCAATCACGTCGGAGACCAACGTGAGCGCAAAGGTAGTGGTGATGACAGGCACCAGAATCGCTGCCCGCCTCCACGTGACGACCGTTCGGACGTGCCGCGAATCCACGAGCCGATGGTACTTTAAGCCGGCGGGCAAATCTCCATCCCGCGGCCAGTGGATGCCGAGAGGTTCACCTCCCTTGTCTCATCGTAGCGAACGCGCAGGTCTCCTTGACCGTCCGCGACATTGCCACGCGGCCCAGTCCGACTCGGGGATCCGAAAATGATCGACGTGCCCCCGAAGGTCACTATCGGCATCCCCGTATACAACGGCGGCGCCTTCTTCACGGAGTGTCTCGAGGCCGTCTCCCGCCAGACATTCGGGGATCTTGAGGTGATCATCTCCGATAATGCGTCGACCGACGGTACGGCCGATGTCGCCCGCTCATTCGTTGATCGGGATCCGCAATTCCACTATGTGCGGTTCGAGCAGAATCGGGGTGCCGCAGCCAACTGGAACAGGGTCGTGGAGCTCGCAAACGGTACCTATTTCAAGTGGCTGGCAGCAGACGACCTCATCGAACCGACGTACATCGAGCGGTGCGTCGCCGTCCTCGACGAGGAACCCGATGTCGTGCTCGTGACTCCACGGGTCCGGCTCATCGATCTCACCGGGAAGCCCCTCGAACGCACCCCTGGGACGGACCGTTACGTGGCACCACACGGCGAAACGAAGAGCGCGCCCCGCGCTCCAGTGACCGGCCTCGCGTCACGGTCCGCCCTGCGTCGGTTCCGAAGTGTCGTCATGTTCGTGACCGACAGCGGGCTGGCGGCCTATGACATGAGTCTGATCCGTCTCGAGCCACTGCGATCGACGATGCTCGTGGAGCCGTACGTGGGTTCGGAGAAGATCCTCCTGGCGCAACTGAGCCTCGTCGGGCGCTTCGTCCTGGTGCCCGAAGTGCTCTACTCGTGGCGGATCCATGCCGACCATATGGGGTCGAAGAGCCCGGCTGAGGCGACGCGAGGGCTCGATCCGACATGGACGGGTCGCTTCCCCATGATGGGCCCACGTCAGATCGTCGGCTACCTTCGTGCGATCCGGGTCGCGAAGGTGGATCCAGTCACGAAGCTAGGCTGCCTTGCCGTGATCATCGAGAAGATCCCGCGCGGCTTCTGGTCGCAATTCGGAAGGCGGATCGTCCGGCGATGAGGGTCGCCGAGCAGTCCGGCCCGCAGCCGGCCCGGGCCGGGCGATGGACTGGTCGGGCCACCAGTGGCCCGACGCGCAACACGGTCATCCGCGCCCTGCTGACCGGCGTGATTGCGATCGGTGCCGGGGCCGCGGTGGCCGTCTCGCCGGTCAGCCTGGCGGTCATTGCCGCAGGGATCGTCGCGATGTGGATCCTCGCGATCGGTCGCCAGAGCATCGCCGTCTTCCACGGTTCGCTGGTCGTGGTGCTGGTCGGCTACGCCTTCCTGAACAAGGGCTTCGCCTACTTCGGCGCGCCGCCGCTGTATGTCGGCGAGATGTGCCTCGTCCTCGCGGGGGTGGCGACCCTGTATTCCGTCCGGCAGGCTCGGTTCAGCCTGCCGCTCCTGTTCCTGGTGCTGTTCATGGCCTGGGGAGTCCTGAGGACCCTCCCATACGTCGGGACGTATGGCTTGTTCGCGATCCGCGACGGGGTGACCTGGGAATACGGACTCTTCGCGATCGCGGTCGCCCTGACCGTGCGCCGAGAGCACGTCGACCGGGTCGTCTCGCTCTACCGGCGGGGAGCACTGCTCCTCGTGTGGTGGATGCCCGTCGCGGCTATCCTGACGTTCCGGTTCGCCGCCAGCCTGCCGAAGTACCCGGGTTCTCCCGTTCCGGTCGTCTTCTACAAGGGCGGCGACGCGGGCGTGCAGCTTGCCGGGATCGCCGCGTTCGTCCTGCTCGGTCTGTATTCCGCACGAGATACCGCCCCGATCCGCCAGATCGTCCTGTGGTCCGGCTGGTTGGTCTCCGCAGGGCTGGCGGCCCTCAATCGATCCGCGATGCTCGCGATGGCGACGACCGCGGCCTGTTTCCTATTCGTGCTCTCCGTCCCTCGTGTGCTCTCGCTTGCATTCGTCGGCGCGGCCTTCGCGGTCATGCTGCTGACCGTCAACCCGGAGGTGGACCTGGGTTTGAGCAGGAACGTCTCGATCACGCAGCTGGTCACCAACCTCGGGAGCATCGCGGGCGGCGGCGACGACGCGCAGCTCGACGCATCGAAGGACTGGCGCCTGGCGTGGTGGACGAAGATCTATGGCTACACCGTCGACGGACCCTACCGCTGGGTCGGCAAGGGTTTCGGCGTGAACCTCGCCACGGACGATGGGTTCCAGGTCGACGCAGCGCAATCGCTTCGGGCGCCCCATAGCACCCATCTCGAGATCCTGGCCCGTGCAGGTGTGCCGGGGCTCGCCCTCTGGGCGTTGCTCCAGCTCGCATTCGCCGCTGCCATCCTCAGGGCTGCGGCCGTCGCGCGACGCATCAAAGAGCCAGCTTGGATCCCGTTGCTCGGGTGGGTCTTCGTATACTGGCTAGCCGCACTCGTCAACGGCTCGTTCGACGTGTACCTGGGCGGGCCGCAGGGTGGCATCTGGTTCTGGTCGATGATCGGCTTCGGTCTGGCGATGACCCGAATGGTCAACGAGCGGGCGGCAAGCGTCAGCTCCGAATGGTCGATTGCGACACCGCGATCAAGCTCCGCTGTCGGCGGCCCCGCAACTCCCTGACGCCGACGCGCGTGGCGGCCGCGATCTAGCTTCCCGGGCCCGGTCGAGACCACAGATTCGCGACTGATATGATCGAGTCACGCGGCCTCAGGAGATCCGATGTCGGCTGGCTCTCTCGACCGGTTGCTCGTGACCTATCGCCGAACCATGAAGCGGTCGGGGTTGCTCCATCGAGCCGCGTACGGCCTGAGCCGCCGGCTGCTCGATCCGCCCCATCGAGCAGCGCCGTGATTTCTACACGTCTGAAGAAGATCCTTTGTCTCTCAGGCTCGGCTTCTTGCTGGGTCAGTACGAGCCGGAAACCACGTCCCTGCTGAAGGGGCTCTTCCGCCCGGGATGTACCTTCATCGACGTTGGTGCCCATGTGGGCTACTACGCCCGTCTGGCCGCAGAGCGCGTCGGGGCCAGCGGGCGCGTTATCGCAATCGAGCCAATCCGGCGACATTCTCGCTTCTGTCGCGGAACATGGCCTCGTTGACCAATTCCACCTTGATCGAAGCGGCCGCGTCCGATCAGGAGGGGATCGCCGTGCTCTACGACGCCCACCCCGAGACTGGCGGGAGCAGCCTCCGGATGGACGAACCGAAGCACGACTACTACGACCGACTCGTCGTAGAGGGCGAGCTTGCGCCGAGGGTGGCCGAGGGCTTGCCCGTAACCACCTACAGCGTGCGAACGGGCCTGCTCGACAGAATCCTGGCTGAGGCCGGGGTAGAACGCGTTGACGTCGTCAAGATGGATATCGAAGGCGCCGAGCTCTCCGCGTTGCGTGGGATGGAGCGGACCGTGTCTGCCTCGGGACCGATGCACCTGATCATCGAATTCAATCCGACGTCATTGGCGACGTTTGGTGTCACCCCCGAGAGCTTCTTCGGCGAGCTGTCTCGCCTCGGCTTCGGGTCGATCACATCGATCGACGACGAGCGCGGGAGTCGCCAGCTAGGTACGCCGGACGACCGTGGATCCGTTGCCGGTTGGGCGACTGCTCTCGCGTCTAATTTCGAACGCGTCAACCTCGTCTGCATCAAGCCGCACTGACCGGCCGACGCAGCCCGACAGGGTCACTGGGGTTTCATCCCTCGACGCACTCGGCCTGCGAACGGCCGCTTACGCCTCGCGATCCTGCGGTGGCAGCACGCTTGGGATCCCGAAGTCCGCAAGCAGCCCTGCGAGATCGCGTCGACGTGTCTCCAGATCGAAGGGAGGGTGCGGTCTCGGGGCCGACTGGTGCGACCGCGCGATCTCGGCTGCCAGGAGCCGGATGGTCTGCTTCGGACTTCCGATCGGGACGGCGACCCCGCCAAGGGTCGGCGGACCGCCGCGATCAAGGCAGACGACGGGAAGACCCGATGCGACCGCTTCGACGACAGCCAAGGATCCCTCGTCATGGAAACTCGGGAAGACCAGGACGTCGGCTTCCTCACGCATGACCCGCATGACTTCCTCGCGTGTCTTCATACCGCGGAACTCGACGCGGTCGGCGATCCCGAGGCGGACGGCGCGGCTACGCAGCCGACCCTCCTCCGGCCCATCGCCCAGGATCACCAAACGCCACGACGGCAGCTTGGCGATCGCCTCGAGTGCGAGCGGCACGCCCTTGAGCGGGATGAGGCGACCGGCGTAGAGGGCTGTCCGTCCACCCGGCGCTCGATCCGGACGGGGCGCGGGGACGTCTTCGAGGATGGTATTCGGGAACAGGACGTACTTGTGCCGGTGACGCCTTGGTAGCCAACGCATGGTCTCCGGGTTCTGGACAAGGATGAGGCTCGCTCGTCGCCAGGAAGTGTGCGCCAGGGGGTTGAGCCGACGCGCGAACCAGCGGACGGTCGTGCGCTGGAGCTCGGAGAACAGACCTCGAGCCCCGAGGAAGCTCGCGAGGCGCCACGGGGGTTCGACGCCGCCTCCGACCGGCCCGAAGACGAAAGGCAAACCGAGGAGTGCAGCCGTCGACCCCAGCCAGGCGTTCGCCCACGTCAGGTGCCAGGCCACGTCGAACGAGTGCGTGCGATGGAGACGTCGGCTGACCCGCAGGGCCGCGAACTGCCACACGAGGTACTTGGGCCGGTGAAACCGATCGGGGTGCCCCAGGATCGGGATCCGGAGCATCCAGCGGGGTGGCTCGACCTCGACGAAATGGATCCTGGCCCGCTCTGGAGCCTGTCCGAGGTGACGCTCCAAGTCCGCGCGATGGGTGTCCATCGGGAGCGTGATCACCCAGACCTCCGCGAAGCCGGCGAGCATCCGCGCCCAGGTCCAGCCGACCGCATGCTCGGAGCCGCCACCTGGTATCGAGCTGTAAGCGTAAGCGACTATCCGCGGGACTCGGGCACCGCCCGTGTCATCGGCTAGCGGGGTGCTACGTCCTCCGATCATCGCCCACGCGCCCATCAGGGCAGCGCATCGGGCACGCCCTCGATAGTCACCGCCTTGCGCCGGCGATCACGGATCCCCAGCAGCGATTGACGCGACCACGCCGCGGTGCCGATCCACGCCGCCAGCGCCGCGCCCACTGCCGCTCCAAGTGCGGATCCAAGCCAGGCACCGGCGACGATAAGGGCGAACGTCGCGATGGAGGTGACTAGATTGGCACGCAGGCTGCGACGTGAATTGGCGACGGCCCGAAGGACCGTCATCGGTCCGATCATCGCCAGCAGACCCGCGAACGTCAGCCCGAGCGGAACGAGCAGCGGGACGACCGCGTCCCAGGTCGATCCCAGGAGCCAGACGCCGAACGACTCGGGGATCAAGAGCAGGAAGACGCACCAGCCGACAGCGATGATGACGAGCCCGGCAGAGAGGGTGAGGGCCGCACGTTCGAGCTCCGTCAGCGATCGGTTCAACGCTCGCACGGCTTCTGGGACGACCATCAGGCCGATGCCAGTCGACAGGATCTGGATCGGGCCGAACATGAGCAGAGCCGCACGCATGGCCCCGACTGCCGAAAGGTCGGCGACGGCGCCCATGCCGAACCACGCAGCCTGAGTGGCCCCGGTATTGACGACCACCTCGGTCAGGTAGCGTGGCCCGAGGTCGCGATGCTCTCGCCACCACGACGCCGCCATGAGTGGGCGGGGAAGGACTCCGGACTGGATCACGCCGATGACCGCCGCGATGGTCGCCGACAAGCCCCACGCAAGGGTGAGCCAGAAGATCGACGTCTGGCCTGCGGCTGCGATGAGGCCGAGACCCGGGAACAACGTGCAGGCCCAGACGAGGTCGTTCTGGAAGGCTTTCGATCCCTTGCCAGCGGCGAAGAACGCCGACCGCCAACCATCCTGGAGAAGAAGGCCGGGCAACGTCAACCCGAGCGCCACGAAGGCCGGCCCCATCGTTCCGCCGAGGAGCAGACCCAGCGGGATGAATCCAAGACCAACGGCCAGACCCGCGAAAAGGACTGTCCCGAGTGCCGCCGCACTCCCTCGCCGCCAGTCATCCGCCGCCGTCGCGCTGTATCTGATGGCCAGCGGTTGCATGGGAAACGCCCTGGTCATGTTGACGGCAAGGAGATACGCCGCGAACGCGAGGCCGAACGCCCCGAACTCGCTGATGGGCACGGTCCGGGCGACGACTAACCCTAGAGCGAAGTTCGTCAGACTCGAGAAGACCTGATCGATCAGACCCCAGCCCGCCCGGCCCGCCACGGGTCTCGCGCGGCGCGCGGTCATCACAAGGTCGCTTCGGATTCCGGTCATCCATCGGATAGTATGCGAAGGGTCATGGTCCGGCCCCGGGCCGGAAGTACCAGGTAGAGCTGTCACCCGAAGCGTCGCCCGCGTCGCACGACAAGGAGTACCGTGCCCACGCTCACACATGACACGACGACACCGGCCGCACCTCTGCGCCCAGGCGAGATGATCGTGGTCCGTTCCGAAGCGGAGATCCGGGCGACATTGGACGCCGATGGACGCCTCGATGGGCTGCCGTTCATGCCTGAGATGCTCGCCTACTGCGGCCAGAGGCTCAGGGTCTTCAAGCGCGCTGACAAGACCTGTGACACCGTTGGCTCGACCGGGATGCGCCGCCTCCACGACACTGTCCACCTGGAGATGGTGCGATGCGACGGCTCCGCGCACGGGGGTTGCCAGGCCGAATGCCTGGTCTACTGGAAGGAAGCCTGGCTGGCGCGCGTCGACGCTGCCGGATCGAGGGCGACGCCGTCGAGAGAGCCGGCGACGACGCCCAAGGCCACCATCGGTCCGGATCGCCAGACGCTCATCCAGTTGACGGACCGGCGGACGGCGTCGTCGCCGCCGTCAGGACGTTACTACTGCCAGGCGACGGAGCTGCCTTCGGCGTCGACCGCGCTGCCGTGGTGGGAGCCGACCCAATACGTCCGGGACGTCCGATCGCGGAACGTCAGCCTCGGCGAAGCTGCTCGTGGGGCTCGTCCGGTTCGGCTACGTCAAGTTCCAGCAGCGGTTCATCAACGGCAGCCCGATCCCGTTCTTCCATGGACGCCTCACGCACACCCCGAAGATGACCCTCGACCTCCAGCCGGGTGAGGTCGTCCGCGTTAAGACCAAGAAAGAGATCGAAGCCACCGTGGACCGAGGGAATCGGAATCGTGGGCTGTCCTTCGACTCCGAGATGCTCCCATACTGCGAACGCGAGTTCGTCGTGCGCAAGCGGGTCGAGAAGATCATCAACGAACGGACAGGGGAGCTCGTTCCGCTTCACGGCGACTGCATCATGCTCGAGTCAGTCACGTGTCCGTCGCTCTACCACAGGTTCTGCCAGCGCCGGATCTACTCGTACTGGCGCGAGATCTGGCTGACACGCGTCGGGACATCCGGTCCACTCGAGGCCGCCGAGGAAGCTGCTGGCCCCCGCCAGCGCCACAGCCCACGGTAGGCGCGCGACTCACCCGACCGTCGGCTGCCTCCAGAAGAACTCGTCGTCCAACTGGCCGGTCCGCAGCAGGTAGGTGATCTGCTTGAGGCGCGTGTACCCGCGGAAGGCGAAGTCCTCGGGCGACATGTCGATCGCGCGGAAGACCTCGAGCAGCTGTTGCGCCCCCGCTTTGACATCCCAGCGGGTCTTGAAGGTCGGCAGCGTTCGGTGGATCTTGCCGAAATCCGCGCGATAGTTCCGCTGGTCGCCGCCACTGTCGCCGAATACCGTCGAACAGCCCGGGAACGTCTCGGCGATGATCTCGGCGATCTGGCGGACCTGATGGTTCTGGGCGTTGTCCCCAACGTTGAAGATCTCGTCATGGACCGTCTCACGCGGTGCGTCGAGCACGCAGGCGATCGCCTGACTGATATCGAGGATGTGGACGAACGGCCGCCATGGGCGGCCATCGCTGGTCATCCGGATGACCCCCTCCGTCCAGGCGTGACCCGCCAGGTCATTGACGACGAGGTCGAAGCGCATCCGCGGCGATGCCCCGTATGCGGTGGCATTGCGCAGGAAGGTCGGGCTGAAGTCGTCCCGCGCGAGCTTGCTGACGTCCCGCTCTACCAGGACCTTGCACTTCGCGTAGGTCGTCAGTGGATCGGTCGGTGATTCCTCCGTGCTGAACCCCTCGCCAGCCGCGCCGTAGACGCTGCATGACGACATGTAGACGAAGCGCCCAACTCCGGCATCCCGCGCCAGGCCGGCAAGCCGGACGCTTCCTTCGTGGTTGATGCGATAGGTCATCGCCGGGTCGATCTGCCCCAGCGGGTCGTTGGAAAGCTCAGCCAGGTGCACGACGGCGTCGTAACCGGCGACGTCGTCTGGAGTGATGCGTCGAACGTCCCGGTTGACCCACGACGGCGCGCGCGCGACGGCGTTATGCAGCCAGCCGACTCGGTGGAAACCACTGTCGAGGCCGACGACCTCATGGCCTCGATCGATGAGATACGGGCCCAGGACAGAGCCGATGTAACCTTCGCTGCCGGTCAGAAGGATGCGCATGACACCTCGATCGCGTTCTTCGATTCATCAGGCTTCGTCGGGCGCGACCCGAGAAGCCGGAGCAGTGTACGTCGCCGGACCCGTCAGTTCAGTTGGGCCCGAACGGCTCGAGCGCCCGCTCGCCAGGACGCGGCTGACGCCCAGCAAGGCGGCCGAGGCCCGTGAGCAGGCATTCCTCGTGCGCCGTCGAGAGGATCGGCAGTCCCGGCCGTCATTTGATCATCGGGCGGATCGAGATCTCGGTCACCTCCGCCGTCCGCGGCAGAGAGATCGACGCGACGACGATCGCCGCCACGTCCTCCGGCTGGAGCAGGCGATCAGGGTGATACGGCTTGCCCTCCCAGTCATGGATCATCGCCTGACGTGGCGTGGCCGTCCGGCCGGGGAAGACGGTCGTCACCCGGATCCCGTCCTGGTTCACCTCGTCCCGGAGCGAAGTCGACAGCGCGCGCAGACCGGCCTGCGTGGCCGCGTACTGCCCCGCATTCGCGCGTGCGACGAGGGCGGCACTCGAACTGACGAACACGATCTGGCCGCGATTCCGCCGCAGGCTCGGCAGGAGTCCCTTGGTCAGGGCGAACGGGGCCCGGAGGTTCGCCTGGTACTGGCGGTCGAAGTCGTCAACGCTGGCGTTGGCGATGTCGGCTCGTGCGATCGTCCCGGCGGAATGGACGAGCAGGTCCAGGCCCGAAGGACGAGACTCGATCTCCGCGATGAGCCGACCACGATCCTCGTCGTCGACGACGTCGATGGTCCGTCCTTCGACCTGCGCTCCCAGCGCGCGTGCCTCGCGGACGGCGATGTCGAGCGGTTCCGCCCGTCGGGCCACCAGCAGAAGATTCATCCCCTGGCTGGCCAAGGCGAGCGCGATCGCCCGTCCGATCCCCTGGCTGCCTCCCACGACGAGGGCGAATGGGGCGGGCATCGGACCTCAGTCGAGGACCGTGATGGATGGCAATGGCACGACGAAACGGCAGCCCCAGGCACGGACGTGGGACATCTGATCGATGATCTCATCCATCAGGTCCCATGTGAGGATCAACAGGTAGTCCGGCCTGGCGTCGTCGACCTTCTTCGGGGCGAAGATCGGGATCCGCGAGCCCGGCAGATAGCGACCCTGTTTCGAAGGCGCCCGATCGACGACGAAGGCCACGTCCGCGACGCCGACGTCCGAGGAATTGAGCAAGGTGTTGCCTCTCGACGGCGCGCCGTACCCCGCGACCAGCCGGCCGTCACGCCGCCGATCGTCGAGGAACTCCCGCAATCCGGAGCGAGCTTCCTCGACGCGCTGAGCGAACGTCTCGAAGTCGGAAGCCCGGTGAGGCCCGCAGCCTCCTCCGCTGACAGGATTTGCTTGACGGACCCGTCGTCACCGTTCGACTCGTCGACGTGGCCCGCAAACACGCGGAGGGAGCCTCCGTACGCCGTCGTCGCCATGGCGTCGTGTCGCTCGCAGCCCGGCGTTCGCAAGCATCCGCGTGAACGCTGACAAGGACAGGTACGACGCGTGACCGTGTCGGAAGCCGTCGTACTGCAGCCCGAGGATCACCGGCAAAAGATGGTCGAACTCGAATGCCGCGACTCCCCCCGGTGCGAGGAGTCGCTTGACACCCGCGAGGTACTCGGCCGGCCGCGGGTCGTGTGCGAGATAGAACCCGTCGACGAACGAGTCCGCGACGTGGCCCTCCTCGACAAGCCGGTCGGCGAGCGCCGGGGTCAGTCGCTCCTCGATCGTCGGCACGCCCGCCTCGCGTGCCGCCTGGGCGAAGTGCGGCACGGGTTCCAGCAAGGTGCTCTGCGCGCCGGCGGACAGGAAGGCCCCATGGAGCCGATTCCCATGACTCGCGACCTCGATGATATTGAGGCCGGAATGCCTGTCGGATCGGTCGAGCACATCGCGCACGTAGTCGCGCACGTGCTCCTGCATCGTCGACGATACGGAGAAGGCGAGCCCGCCCGGCTCGTCGTCGGGCGGCACAGGGTCGCCCTCGAGCTGCACGAGCCAGCACGACGGGACAGGCCAGGATACGGAGCGGCAGACGGACGTCGGGCTGGGCGAGGTCGGCGGCGTCGATGAATCGCTCGGCAGGCGGTTGGGGCCCGAGATCGACCACGAGCGACAAGCCGGTCGCGCCGCACGATCGACAGGCGAGGCTCGTTCGTGTCGGCGGGCCGCTCGATGACGCGCGCAGCGGTACGCGTCGGTCACCGACTCACGGCCTCCGCGCTGCCGAGCGGACGCCGATCAACGGTGCTTCACAGCCCAGTCATACGGGATCTCGTCACCGAACGGGTCGAGCCGTTCAGTGTCCGTCGGATCGTGCGGATGGGTCGCGCAGTTCGCGATCATGGACACCTCGTCCATGCCCTTGAAGCCCGTCCAGATGCCAGGTGGGATCACCACCAGCGCATAGTCGTCGGGGCCAAGGAATTGCTCGAGGAGGGCGCCGCGGGTGGGCGAGTCCATCCGGTCGTCGTACAGGACGAGCTTGATCCGCCCCGCGATGCATGCGTAGTTCAGGGTCATCAGGGCGTGGCGGTGCCAGCCCTTGACGACGCCGCGATAGATCGTGCTGAAGTAGATCTCGCCGAACTCGACGAAGTGGGGGTCGGTCCGCCGGAGCATGTGGAGGATCGTACCCCGCTCGTCGGGGATGCGGCGAAGCGGAACGACCTGGACGCCGTCGATCGCGGCGTCGGGTGATGGATGGGCGACGGGCGACATGGCGGTCATCATACGGCCGGTCTGCGGTTGGATCGCGGTCGATGGCGGGCGACGTTCAGAAACCGGTGACGGGCGTCAACGAACGAGGCGCGTTCGGGTCGGCCATGGTGCACACTGCGCGGATGACTGACATGAGGCGCACCTGTGCCGCGTCGCAGATGACGGCCCCGGCACGGGCTCGTCCGGATGGCACGCCGGGCCGAGCGGCGAGCCGATGAAGGTCGTGATCTTCTGCGGCGGCCTCGGACTCCGGCTGCGTGATTACTCGGACGCGATCCCCAAGCCGATGGTCCCGATCGGCCTGCGCCCGATCCTGTGGCACAACATGCGCTACTACGCCCACTACGGCCACAAGGAATTCGTCCTCTGCCTGGGCTACAAGGCAGATGTCATCAAGGATTACTTCCTGCGCTACAACGAGGCGCTCTCGAACGACTTCATCCTGTCCGGCGATGGGCAGCTCGAGCTCCTCAGCACGGACATCCAGGACTGGCGCATCGCATTCGTGAACACGGGCCTGAACGCCCTGATCGGCCAGCGGTTGCGGGCCGTCCAGAACCATATCGGCACCGACGAGATGTTCCTGGCCAACTACGGCGACAACCTGACGGACGCTCCGCTCGACAAGCTCATCGACGACTTCCGAGGGCGCGACAAGGTCGCCGCCTTCCTGTCCGTTGCGCCGACGCAGCTCGTTCCACGTCGTGTCGCTGCGCGACGACGGGGTCGTGACCGCGATCGAGGGCGTGACGGCGTCGGGGCTGCGCATCAACGGCGGGTTCTTCATCTTCCGCCGGGAGATCTTCGACTACATCCGCCCTGGCGAGGAATTGGTCGACGAACCGTTCCAGCGGTTGATCGCCGAGGGCCAGCTCATCGCCTACCCGCACGAAGGCTTCTGGGCGCCGATGGACACGCTCAAGGACATGCAGAATCTCGAGGCCTTGTACGACGCGGGTCGGCCGCCGTGGGCCGTGTGGCAGCAGGACGAGGAGGACGCCACGCCGTCCGAGGGAGGGTAGGGACCGCTTCGCGTGCGCCGTTTATCCTTCACCGATCAGCCGACGAGCCGCCTCGACATCCTGGTGATCGGCGCGCACCCCGACGATATCGAGATCGGCTGCGGTGGGACGATGCTTCGGCTGGTCGCGGACGACCGTGTCGCGAGCGTCCGCTGGGTCGTCTGTAGTGGCGAGGGCGGCAGAGCCGACGAAGCGAGGAACGGGGCACTGGCGATCCTCGACAGTGTGCCTGATCGCAGAGATCGTCATCCTCGGCGGCCGCGACGGATTCTTCCCGCTGAGCGGCGTCGATCTCAAGCAGTCGTTCGAGGGCCTGAAGACCGGCGCGGAACCGGACCTGATCCTGACCCACCGCCGCGACGATCGGCACCAGGACCACCGGTTCGTCTCCGACCTGACGTGGCAGACCTTCCGAAGCTCGATGATCCTCGAGTACGAGATCCCAAAGTACGACGGAGACCTCGGGAATCCGAATGTGTTCGTCGAGATACCCGAGTCGCTCGTTCGTCGGAAGATCGAGATCCTCGAGACGACATTCCCGTCACAGCTCGACCGCCATTGGTACGACGCCGAGACGTTCCGGTCGATCCTGCGGCATCCGGGGCATCGAATCGCGCACGGGATCCGGCTACGCCGAGGGTTTCGAGGCTCGCAAGGTCGTCCTCTGACCGGATCCTGCCGTCCCACCGCATCGTATATCTGGGCGCCGTCGAGGTGCGACGCGCAATCCGCGCAGGAACGCCGGCACGACCTCGCCATCGAGGATCGGACTTCCGCCCGGACGGGACCGTCGAGTAATCTCCGCGCCATGAGTATCGGCGGCGGGATGCGATGGGCCGTGTCGGCCGGCTGGCTGGTCATCGCCCTGCTGCTCGAGCGCATCCTCACCCTGGGAGGGATCACCGACGTCACCGAGGTGTCCGAGAACCCTCCGGAGTTCGTGGCGACCGGCATCGGGCTGATCGTCGTCGCCGTCGCGATCGCGATCCTCGTGGCGGCCGATGTGCGCCGATGGCCATCCCTCTCGATCGCGGCGAGTGCCGGCTACTTCGTGGTGGGCATCTGGCTGCGACTGGAGGAGAACGACGACTCGGGCCTGGCGATCGCCATCATGGCTCTGCTCATCGCTACCCTCGCCGGAGGCGACCCTTGGCGCCCGACGGCGCGACGCGACGCGGTCGGCTCGGCCGCCGAACCCATGAGCGTCGGGCCTTTGCGGTCGGCGACCTGACTACTGCCCGGCGGCGCGGAACGTAGCGACCTGCATCAGCCAGCCGCCGGATACGATGGCAGTGGCCGCGTAGGTGCCGGTGCTGGTCGACCACGCGATCGTTGACGATGTCGGCGTCGGGCACGGTGATGAGACGGGTCGTGAACCCGGTCCCGGAACCCGCTGAAGCCGCCGGTCGTGACGCCAGCGCCGAAGATGAGCTCCGTGGCGAACGCCGTCGAGACGTTCCCGCTGCTCGCGCTCGAGGAGGTCCCGGACGCGGTCGCGGTCGCGTCGAACGGGCGCGACGCATCAAGGCCGCTGTATTCCGTGATCCGCACGTCGGCGTAGGGCACAGCATTGCCGAACACGACGGTCACCGTGTTCGCGCCCGCGGCCGCGGACCGGATGTTCGGCGCGAAGTAGATCGCCTGGCTGACGCCTGGCCCGCGGGCCGTCGGCGCGGCCGACTGGTAGGCGTTGCCCGCGCTATCGGTCACGCTGGTGATCGTCGACGTGGCGTCATTCCAGCCGATGGCGACGATGTTGGTGTCACCCGAGGCCTGCGCTCCCGGGTAGGCGATGGCGACCGTGCCGAGGCTTGTCTGGGGCGTTGCCGCGCTCGCCTGGATGAAGGTCGGCGTCGGGACGACCGTCGACACCGTATAGGTGGCGGTGTAGGACTGTCGCGCTGGCGGGCACGGTGATCGTGTGCTGTCTCGCGCCCCCGTCGGACCACGAGGCGAAGGTGTAGGCAGTCGCCCCGGACGACTGGTCCCGGGCCTCGATCGTGTGGTTGAACCCGACGAGCGTGTCGTAGACGAACGGCGCGGTCTTGGCGATGCCGTCGAGATACAGCGTCAGCCCGCTCGGTGACGGTGGCGAACGAGAGGTTCACCTTCCGCGGCCAGATGGTCACGAACGTCGACGACGTGAGGCCGCTCGAGTCGACGACCGTCAGCATGATCCGGTAGCGGGTGTTGCCGCTGAAATCATGCCCCGTGGTCGGGATCGTGAAGGTCCCGCTCTTGACCCCGGTGATGGGTGTTCCCGGGTGCACGTGACCCTCGTGCAGGAAGTCGATGTTCCAGGTGAAGGCGGCCGCCGGCAGCGTGCCATCCTCGGTGTCGGTCCCGCTGCCACTGAACGAGATGACGTCGCCCGCCACGAAGAAGGCCCCGTCGGTCGGCGCCTGGATCGACGCGACGGGCGGATTGCCGGCGCTGATCGCGATGGGCGTCGCAGACCGTCTGGTTCACCCCGTCGGACACGGTCAGGCGAGCGTTGTAGCGACCCGGCGGCGTATACGTGTGGACCGGGTTGGCAGCCGTCGACGTCGTCCCATCGCCGAAGTCCCAGGAGTAGGTCAGGGCGCGGCCTTCCGGGTCGAGCGATCCTGCGCTGGAGAAGGTCACGGCGAGTGGCGCGGGCCCCGACGTCGGGTTGGCCGAAGCGACCGCGACCGGCGCCTGGTTCGACTGAGATGTAGCGGATCCGGCGGATCTTGCTGACGCCGAACGTCCCGCCGATGTCGGAGTAGCCGAGATCGACGTAGTACAGCGCGCCGTCGGGACCTTCGGTCAGGTACACGATGTCGCCGTATGGGCCATCGACCGAACCGTCGGCGGGCTCGAAATTGTTGATGCTCACGAAGTTGCCGTTGGCGTCGAGGTGGAGCCGACGGATCCAGTTCTGGGTGTAGTCGGCGAAGAAATAGTCGCCCTGGTACGACGCCGGGAACTGCGTCCCGTGGTAGACGAAGCCACCCGTGACCGCCGAATCGCGCCCGTTGTGCGGGTACGAGTAGAGCGGGCTCGTGCACGGGGCCGGGCACGGGCCCTCGTAGTTGGGCCAGCCCGAAGTTGGCGCCCGCGGCGCCGACGTCGACCTCCTCGACCGCCGTCGAGTAGTCGTTGCCGCCCACGTCGCCGACGTACATCCGGCCCGGTCGGCGCGTCGTAGTAGGCGCGGTAGGGGTTGCGCAACCCGAGGGCCCAGATGGAGTCCACATTCGGGCCGGCGCCGTCGTAGAACGGGTTGTCGGTCGGGATGGTCCCGTCCTTGTTGATGCGGTGGATCTTGCCCCGCGGGCTCGTCAGGTCCTGGGCGTTGGCGGCGAGGAAGTGCTCGCCGGTCGTGAAGTAGAGCTTGCCGTCGTTGCCGAACATGATCGCGCCGCCGTGGTGCTCGGCATTCGCGTCCAGCGGGTCCTGATACAGGACGGTCTCGCTGCCCGCCACGGTCCCGGTGATGGTGCTGTTCGCCGTGAACCTGGCCAGGCCGGTCGCGGTTCGGCGAGCCGAGGGTATAGAAGACGTAGTAGTAGTGGTTGGTCGTGAAGGCGGGGTCGAGCGCGATGTCGTAGATCCCCTGCTGCACGCCGGCCGAGCCGATGTTCGTGATCTGGAGGAACGGCGTCGGGTCGGGCGTGGTGTACGGCGGCGGCAGCACCCTGATCGTACCCGCCAGCTCGACGACGAGCATCCGCCCATCGGGCAGGAACTCGATATTCGTCGGCAGGTTGAAGCCCGTCGCCAGGACCTCGTTCTGGAAGAAGTTGGCGTTGGCGACATTGACCGCCACGCCCGCCGACAGGGTGCTGTTCCCGGCGGCATCGCGCGCTCGCGCGGTCAGCGTGTGGGCGCCGTTCTGCGCCGCGCGCGTGTCCCAGGCGAGCCCGTACGGGGCCGTGCTGTCCTCGGCGCCGGTCGCGACCCCGTCGACGTAGAACTGGACCGCCTGGACTCCGACGTCGTCGGCCGCGTTGGCCGTCACGTTCACGATGTCGGTGACCTGCGCACCCGCGGCGGGCGCCGTGATCGACACCGACGGCGGGGTCGTGTCGCCCGACGCCAGGCCCGAGGCTGTTAGCCATGTCGGCCTGGATCTCGGCTGACGACAGCGCCCGGTCGTAGATGCGGACGTCGTCGACGCGCCCGCTGAAGAGGTAGCCTCCATTGGCCCGTCGGCCGATGAGGACGTTCTGGGGGGAGTCCTGCTGGGTCGACGTGACGGTGCCGACCTGCGCGCCGTTGTCCACCTGCCCGTCGAGGTACACGGTCATCGTGCCGGCGGTCGCGTCGTAGACGCCCGCGACGTGGTACCAGGTGTTCGTCTGCAGGGCGGTCGCGCCGTAGCGGATCATGTCGGCGCCCGTGCTGCTGGTCAGCTTGAAGCCGACCGTCCGTGGGCCGCCGTCGATGGTGGTATCGAGCTGGAAGCCGACCCGAGCCACGCTTGGAGACCACGGATGCGTCGTCGGCAGGGAACGCCGACGAGTTGATCCAGGCACTGACGGTCATGCTCCCGCTGAGGCGGAGTGCGGTCGGGTTGCCGAGATCGACGTAGTCATCGACGCCATCGAGGACGATCGCGCCGCCGTACCGCCCGGCGCCCCAGGTCGGCCCATTGGTGAGCGTCCCAGTGATCCCGTGACCCGAGGCGTCGGCGGCGCTCGTGCCGCTCCCGTCGTCGAATGCGTAGCCGGCGACGATGCCGGCCGGGGGCGGCGTCGTGTTCGAGACCGTCACGGTCACCGGGGACGACGTCGTCGCGTTGCCCGCCGCATCGCGGGCGCGCGCCGTGAGCGTGTGCGTGCCGTTCGTGGCCGTCGTGGTCGCCCACGACACGCCGTAGGGCGCGGTGGTGTCCTCGGCCGTGATGTCGACCCCGTCGAGGAGGAAGCGCACGCCCGCCACGCCGACGTTGTCGCTCGCGTTGGCCGACACGGTCATGCGTGCCCGACACCGTCGAACCGGCGGTCGGCGCCGTCAGCGAGACGGTCGGTGGCGTCGTATCGCCTGGCGCGGCCTGGGTCGTCGCCGTCGCGCTCGCGGACTTCGCGGATTCGTTCCCGGCCGCGTCGTACGCGCTCACCGTGTAGGTGTAGGTGGTCGCCGGCGTCAGCCCTGTGTCCTGGTATGTCGTCGTCGTCGATGTCGCCACCTGCGACCCGTCACGGAATACCTTGTAACCGGTCACGCCGACGTTGTCGGTCGACGCGACCCAGTCCAGGTTGATCTGGGTCGCTGAGAAGCCGTTCCCGCTGAGATGCGTCGGGATCGACGGCGCGGTCGTGTCGGACGAGGCGGGCCGGAACGCGACCAGCCGCATCACCCAGCTACGTGCCGTTCTGCGTCGCAGTCGCCGAATATGGTCCCGGAGCCGCCGCGAGTCGGTCCTGCGTGCGGTTGCCCGAGACGGTCGGACCGCGTCGTCCATCCAGCTCCCGCGGCGGTCACCGTGACCGACGATGCGGCCGCGGCGAAGAGCAGGTCGCCTGCGACGGTCGTCGTCAGTGAACCCGAGCTCATGGCAGCGCGCCGTGCCGATCGCCCCGGTCGTCCCGTCAAGCGGATTGACCTTGTCGATCGCCGGCGTATTCGTGGACGTAGACGATCGCCCAGCCATTGATCGTCGTGGCGAACGTCGCCGTGACCGTGTTGGCGCCGGCGGCGACGTTCTTCGCGAAGAACGTCTGCTCGCTCCAGTTCGAGCCCCAGGTCCGGCGAGTCGCGACGCTGGTGTAGGCATTCCCGCGGCTGTCCGCCAGGGTCACGGCCCCAGTGTTGTTCCAGAACACGCTCGCAACGATCAGGTTCCCGGCCGCGTTGGCGCTCGCGAACGTGACGCTGTCAGTCTTGCCGCTCGCGATCTCGCGCGCCTGTGTCTGGACGAATGACGGGCCCGCCGCCGTCGCCGGCTTCGGGTTCGCGACGGCGGATCCGAGGGTCGCGAGGATGACCGCAGCGACGATCGCGACGGCTCGCATGCGAATCAGGAAATCGGATGCGGATCAACATCTGGCCAGCACTGAAACGGTCCTTGGTTCAGATCGGAAGCGCGACGACCCGACATTCGACGGATGGGGTTATGCCGGAGGCAATGCCTCACTCGTTCGCGCTGAGATTAGCGGAGAACTCGCCAGGCGCCGGATTCGAACGACGAATGTTGGTGCCCGGAGGCACCATCGGAACCTCGGGACCCCGGGAAATTGGCGCGGCCATCCTGTCAAGAATTGACCTGCCGGGGACTGGCGCGGGCGAAAGCGGTTCGGTCCGGTGATGGGGCGTGTGGAGCGGTCTGGTTCGCCGCCCGAGGGTCCGGGTCAGTCCAAATCGCCGGCCTCCGCGCGGTCCGCAAGTCGTTCGTTGTAGCGCTGGTCGCGCCACGCGAGTGCTGCCTTGAGGCCGTCACGACGGACGATCTCGTCCCACTCGCGCTGCTCTGGCGTGTCGGCGGCGTTCACGATCGTTCCGAGGTCGAGTCCGGCCTCGACCGCCAGGCGGAAGCCAGCGGCATCCATGGCCCGGTTGAGCATCGCCTTGGTCGGTGCCATGACCTCGGGCGGCGTCCGCGCCAGCCGGTCGGCCAGGGCATCCACGGCAGCGGCAAGGCCCTCCGCCGGCACCACCCGGTTCACGAGCCCGATGCGCTCCGCTTCGGCGGCGTCGATGAGGTCGCCCGTGAACAGCAGCTCCCGCGTCTTCTTCTGACCGATGAGATACGGCATCAGGAGCGTGACCGGGGCGGACCCGTAGCGGATCTCGGGCTCGCCGAGCTTGGTCCCCTCGGCGGCCACGATCAGGTCGCACGCCATCGCAAGCTCGAGCCCGCCCGCGAGCGCGTACCCGTGCACCTGGGCGATGACCGGCTTCGGGCAGTCGAGGATCCGCAACGTCGCGGCGATGTCGGTGGCGAGGAGCGCTCGCCAGGCGACCGTCCCGCCGACGCCACCCTCCGCTTCCTCCGTCAGGTCGTAGCCGGAACAGAAGGCCCGGCCGGCACCCTCGATGACGATGACGCGAACGTCCGGGTCGGCTTCGGCGCTATCGAAGGCCGCGACGAGCGCCCGGACCAGCTCGGCAGACAGGGCGTTGAGCTTCGCCGGGCGGTTGAGGACCAGTCGGACACCCCACGGCGTCGGTCGAGCGATGAGCACCGGTTCGGGCGATCCGGGACCCTGGGAAGAGGCCGCGACCGAGTTACGCGGAGGCAACGGGCGGGCCCTCCAGGACGACCAGGGCGTCGACGGCGATGGGGCCCGACGCGGACGCGATCACCGGGTTGAGGTCGACCTCGAGGATGTCGGGCCGCTCGGTGCCGAGACGCCCGAGCGTCACGATCATCGAGGCAACAGCGCCGCGGTCCACCGCAGAACCACCCCGAACCCCACGCAGCAGCCGGCTGGCCCGAAGGTCGTCGAGCATGGCCTCGGCGGTCTCCGCATCGACCGGGGCGAGTCGGATGGCGACGTCGTCGAGGACCTCCGCGAGAGTCCCGCCGACGCCGACCAGCACCGCGGGTCCGAACTGCGGATCACGACGAAGCCCGAGGATGAGCTCGACACCCGGTCGGGCCATCGGCTCGACCAGGAGGCCGCGAACCGCGAGCCGGCGGCGTCGCCCCGTCTCGAGCAGCGTCAGGGCGGCCGAATAGACCGCGTCGTCGCCGTGGAGGCCGAGCGCGACCGCGCCCATATCGGTCTTGTGGGTGAGCCCCTCGGCATCGAGCTTCAGCGCGACGCGATGGCCGATCCGGCGGGCCGCAGCGACCGCCGCTGCCGCGTCCGGGACGGAGAACGCCTCGGTGACCGGCAGCCCGGCGGCCCCGAGGAAGGCGAGGCTGTCGCGCTCGGACAGCGACACCGAGCCGCGGGCCGGGGCCGGCGCGTGTCGCGCCTCGAGGCCGTACGAGGTCCGATCGGCCGCGACTGCCGGCCAGCTCGCTCGCCACGGCCCGGCCGTGAGACGGCGCTCGTGGCGACGCTCCCAACGGGCGACCTCCGCGATCGCCCTGAACGCCTCCAGGGCTCCGCGCAGCATCGGCGTGCCGCCACCGGCCTCATCGAGGACCGCCTTCGTCTCGGGCGGTGGCTCGCCCGAGGTCAGCGAAACGTACACCGGCAGGATCGACGGTGCGCTCGCGCGTCGCTTCCAGCAACTGGCGGCTGACCTCGTTCGCCGCCTCCACCTCCGACGGCAGCGAGCGGTACGGGAAGTCGTAGACCGCCGCGAGGACGTCGTACTCGCCAGACGCCGCCATGGCCTCGAAGCAGGCACGGTAGGCGGTCGCCGTGTCGGACGCACCCCACGGGTCGAGCGGGTTGCCGACATAGCCCATCGTCGGCAGCGCGGCTGAGATCGCCGAGCGGGCGGACGGCGGGATCGGCGGGAGGTCGACGCCGGTGCGCGACGCCATGTCGGCGATGAGCGACGCCTCGCCCGTCGAGACGGTCACGACGCCCGTTCGGCCTCGTCCGACCCGGCGGCCAGTGCGTCGCGCACCCTCGACGAGCTCGGCCGTCTCGAGGAGCTCGTCGAGGTCACGGCAGCGGATGACGCCTGCCGCATCGAGCGCCGCATCGGTCACCCGGGCCTCGCCCGCGAGCGACCCCGTGTGGGCGACGGCGGCGGCCTGCGCCTGGTCGCTCCGGCCGACCTTGACGGCGATGATCGGCTTCCCGAGCTCCAGCGCGCGATCGGCGAGGGCGAGGAAGCGTTCGGGCCGTTTGAACCCCTCGACGAACAGGATGACCGACGACGTCTCCGGGTCGTCGAGGCAGTAGGCGAGGTAGTCGCAGACGTCGAGGACGACCTCCGAGCCGCAGCTGACGATCCGCGAGAACCCGATGCGATTCCCCGAGTGGACGAACGCGTCGGTGACCGATCCGGACTGGGCGATCCCGGCGACGCCGCCTCGAGGCAGGTACGGCGACACGTCGCCGATGTACGTCGCGCTGTTCGAGGTCAGGTCGATGACGCCCATGCAGTTGGGGCCGACGAGAGCGAGGCCGTGCTCGCGGCCGATCCGGCCGACCTCGGCCTGCATGGCCGCGGCCGCCTCGCCACCCTCGACCACTCCGCCGCCCGGGATGATGACGGCCGGCACTCCAGCCGCGGCCGCCGCCTCGGTGACCGATGCCGCGCGCAGCGGATTGAGGGCCACGATCACGACGTCCGGTCGTTCGGGGAGGTCGTCGAGCGAGGGATAGCACGGCTGCCCGTGGAGCTCCTCGTAGTTGGGGTTGACGAAGTGGCATCGGGTGGCGCTGCCCATCGCCCGGAGGTTGTCGCGGACGGTCCCGGCGATCCATGAGCGCGGCGAGGCGCCCACCACGGCGATGCTCGTCGGCGCGAACAGCGGCCTCAGGTCGATGGTGCCGCCGGTCTGGGTGACCGACCGGCGCCCCCGGTGCCGTTGTCGCTGCGAGTGCGGTCGTCGTAGGGGACGTGGTCGCCGAGGCGTCGCCGACAGAGGGACATCCGGCAGGACCTGCTCCTCCCCTGTCGTCACCCGACCACCTGCCCCACGCCGCGCTTCTCGAGGGCGCGGGCGACGATCATCCGCTGGATCTCCGAGGTCCCCTCCCAGATCCGGTCCACGCGCAGCTCGCGCAGGTAGCGCTCGGGCGCGTACTCGCGCATGTACCCGCGACCACCGAACACCTGGACGACGCGGTCCGCGCAGCGCCACGCCGCCTCCGACGCGAACAGCTTCGCGAGTGACGCCTTCGCGTGGACGACCTTGCGGTCGGCGCCCGAGTCGGCGAGCCAGGCGCACTCGCGGGTGAGCAACCGCGCCGCGGACGCGTCGGCGGCCGAATCCGCCAGCGGAAAGCTGACTCCCTGGAAGTCGTAGATGCGCTGCCCGAACTGGATCCGCTCCGGTCGCCCACTCGACTGCCAGGCCGAGGAGCCGCTCCATGGCGCCGGTGCAGCGCGCCGCGATGTGGATCCGCTCCTCCACGAACCAGTCGTTGGTCAGCTCGTCCGCCCGGCCCACCCCGCCGAGGACCGCCGACGCCGGCACCCGCACGTCGCCCAGCACGAACTGCGGATGGCGGTCGGCGAACGTGTGGGTGTAGTCCGGGTCGTGCTTGAGGGTCAGGCCGGGGGTGTCGTAGTCGACGAGGAACAGCGTCGGCAGGCGCGCCTCGCCGTCGACCACCAGGCAATGGAAGATCATGAAATCGGTGTCGTCCGGCCCTGTGACGAACCATTTCTCGCCGTTCAGCACGTACTCGCCGGTCGCGCGATCGAGGACAGCCGTCGAGCGGAGCGCGCGCGCGTCGGAGCCTGCGGCGTCCTCGGTGATGGCGTAGCTCCCCGAGCGCTCGCCACGCAACGCGGGCTCGAGGTAGCGCCGCCGCTGCTCCGGATCGGCGTGGGCGAGGACGTTGTAGGCGCCCGGGATGTACGACCACAGGCCGCCCGTGACCTGGCCCAGCTGCTCATGCACGACGACCTGGTCGAGCACCGACCATCCCCGGCCGCCCACCTCGACCGGCAGCGACCCGCCATGCAGACCGGCTTCGATCGCCGCGGCGCGGATGGGAGCGCCCCAGTCGCGCGGCATGCGCCCGCCGGCGCGCTCGAATTCGGCCTCGCGGGGCTGGAGCACGTCGCGGACGAACGCGCGCGCCCGCGCCTGGAGCTCGAGCTGGGCCGGCGTCAGGGTCAGGTCCATTCCCGAAGTCTGCGCCACGTGGTCGGCCGCGCGCCGGGCCAGTCGCGTGCCCCGAGAGCCGGATCAGGCGACGAGTTCGTCGAGGTAGACAACCTCCAGGTTCGGGATCGAGCGGAGCCGACGATCGTTGGTCACGAAGGCGGTCGCACCGGCCGAACGGGCGGTCGCGAGGTGCACGGCGTCCTCGACACCGACACCTGCCGCTCCCCGGATCCACGCCGCATCCTCTGCGACCATGGAGTCGAGTGCCGTCACCTCGATGGGCAGATCGCGCAACGCATCGGCGGTCGATTCGAACGCGATGGCATCCCCACGTCGCGCCGGACCGACCAGGATCTCGACGAGGCCGATCGCGGACATCACAGCCATGACCCGTCCAGTCGCGACGGCGTCGACGATCGACGCGGCCGCGTCAGCCAGCGCGCCGCGGGTCTCGATCAGGTAGATCAGGACGTTGCTGTCCAGCGCGATCTTCCGATGGCCAGTCAGGGCTGAGATCCGCCCAGAGTCGTTCTCGCTCACGGGCACGCGCCTCCGTTTCATCTCGAAGTCGGCGGACATAGGTCACCGGATCGGGCTCGTACCAGCCCTTGCCCGCCGCGAGGCCACGCAATCGGTCCGACGCCCGCGCGGGGCGCTTGCGCAGGACGATGGCGTCGTCGATCACCGCGACATCGAGACGATCGCCAGCCTCGATGCCCAAGGCTCGCCGGGCCTCGCTCGGGACCGCGATCTGGTGCTTGGTGCTGACCTTGACGCTTAGCATGCGGAGGATGCTAAGCAACCACGCGGCATTCGTCCAGCCCCGACCTTGCCGAGCCTCGGATCAGGACGGCTGGGCGAGCACCATGATCCGGATCTCCGTCATGTCCTCGATCGCGTAGCGCAGGCCCTCGCGCCCGAGACCCGAATCCTTCACCCCGCCGTAGGGCATGTGGTCGATCCGGTAGGTCGGCACCTCGTTGATCATCACCCCGCCGACCTCGAGCTCGGCGAACGCCTTCCAGGCGCCCGTCAGGTCGTTGGTGAACACGCCCGACTGGAGCCCGAAGCTGCTGTCGTTGACCCGGGCGATGGCGTCGTCGAGGTCACGGAACGGGAACGCCACCACGAGCGGCGCGAACGCCTCGTTCGAGCAGACCTGGGCGGTGATCGGGACATCGGTGAGGATCGTCGGCGGGAAGAACGTCCCGTCGGCGGTGCCGCCGACCAGGAGCTTGCCGCCCATGGCGACCGCCTCGTCGACCCAGCGCTGGGTGCGGCCGGCGGCCGTGGCGTCGACCATCGGGCCGAGGTCGGTCGTCGGGTCGAGCGGATCGCCGACCTTGAGCGCGCCCGCCCCGGCCACGAACGCATCCATGAACCGATCCCACACGTCCTCGTGGACGAACATCCGCTGGACGCTGATGCAGACCTGGCCGGCATAGGTGAAGGCGCCCACCAGGCAGCGCTTGACGGCCCACTCGATGTTCGCCGTCTTGTCCACGATGACCCCGGCATTGCCGCCGAGCTCGAGCACGACCTTCTTCTTGCCGGCCCGCTCCTTCATCCGCCAGCCGACCGACGGCGAGCCCGTGAAGGTGAGCAGCTTGAAGCGCGGATCGGCCACCATCCGGTCGCCGAGCTCGCGGGTCATCGGCAGGATCGACACGGCGCCCGCCGGCACCCCGGCGGCCTCGATGATCTCGGCGACCGCCAGCATCGTGAGCGGGTCCTTCGACGGCGGCTTGAGGACGATCGGGTTGCCCGAGGCGAGGGCCGGGGCGATCTTGTGGGCGGCCAGGTTGAGCGGGAAGTTGAACGGGCTGATGCCGGCGATCGGGCCGATCGGGAAACGCCTCGTGATGCCGACGCGGTCCTTCGAGGCCGGGTTCAGGTCGAGCGGGATGACCTCGCCGGTCATCCGTTCCGCCTCCTCGGCGCCCAGGCGGAAGGTGAGGACGGCCCGGTCGACCTCGATGAGCGCGTCCCGGATCGGCTTGCCCGATTCGGTGGCGATGATCCGGCCGATCTCCTCGCGGCGCGCCTTCAGACCCGCGCTGATCTCGCGCAGCATCCGGCCGCGCTCGAAGGCGGGCAGCCTGCGCGTGACCTCGAACGCGGCGACGGCGGCCTCGACGGCTTCCTCGTATTGGGCCTCGGTCGCGTTGTAGGTCGCGCCGGCAGGCGCGGAGTGATCGGCCGGGTTCTCGATCTCGAGGACGTCGGGCGAGTCGACCCAGCGACCGGCCAGGAAGATGGGATGTGGCTTGGTGCCGACGACGGTCATGGCGAGGGTCTCCGTGGGCTCGTGGCTGTGTCCGCACAGTGTGGCAGGCATCGCGGCGCGACGGTGCGAGAGAGTTCCGTAACGCGGCGAGCGCGGCGGGCGCAGCGCCGCGAGCGCCCGCGAACGCGGCCAGCGCCCCGAGCGTCTCTCACCGCCCTATCGTTGACGCGGGCCCGCCTCGACGCCTGCCCGCACCGCAGCACCCCACCGAAGGAGTCGACGATGACAAGCGACGCCCCCGCTTCCCGGCCGAGCCCCGGACCCGACCTCTTCCGGCTCGATGGACGGGTCGCCCTCGTGACCGGCGCGGGCGGCGAGCTCGCGAGCGCCACCGCGCTCGGGTTCGCGCGAGCCGGGGCGTCGCTCGTGCTGACGGACAGGGACCCGGACCGTCTCGCGAGCACGGCCGCAGCGGTCGAGGCGCTCGGCGCAGCGTGCCTCGTCCGTGCCGTCGGACTCGAGCGACCAGGCGTCCATCGATCGCGTCTTCGCGGCTCTGGACGAACGTTTCGGCCGGCTCGATGTGCTCCTCAATGCCGCGGGCATCAACCCGATGCAGGGGCGTCCCGAGGACTTCCCGATGGAGGTCTGGGCGCTCGTCATCGACGTCAACCTGACCGGCTACCTGCGCTTCGCCAAGGCCGCCGGGCAGCGCATGATCGACGGCGGCCGGGGCGGCAGCATCATCAACATCAGCTCGATCTCGGGGACGTCGGCGCTCGGCCGGGGGAACCTCGCCTATGGCGTGAGCAAGGCAGGCGTGGACCAGATGACCCGCGAGCTGGCCGTGGACTGGGCGTGGCGCGGCATCCGGGTCAACTCGATCCAGCCCTGCCAGTTCCTCAACGACGGCCTGCGCGCGCTCATCGCCGACCCGGCGCGCGCCCACCTGGCCGACCACATGATCGCCGGCATCCCGATCGGGCGGATGGGCCGCTCGGACGAGATCGTCGGGCCCGATCCTGTTCCTCGCCTCGGACGCCGCGTCGATGGTCACCGGAGTGAACCTGCCGGTGGATGGCGGGAACCGGGCGCTCAACGCCGGCGGCACCTTGCCGAGGGGCTGACCACCTCCACGACCAACCTCAGCGACCGCGCATCGCGACGCAGATGCAGCCGGGAGTATGTGCATGACCGATCACCAGGCGCTCGTCCTCCGCGCCGACGACATCGAGCCGTTCACCCATCCGGACGACCGCGTCTACCACTCTCAGCACGTCCTCGGTCGTGAGAGCACGGGGCTGCACGACCTGTTGCTCAACCGGGGGACGCTCGACGCCGCGCACCGGCCTGTCCGGCGGCAACCATCCCGACAACGACGAGATCTACTACATCGTCCGCGGCTCGGCCGTGGTCGACCTCGGTGGCGACCCGGTGACCGGTGCGGGGCACGAGACGTTCCGGGTCGAGCCGGACATGGTCGTGTTCATCCCCTCGGGGACGTTCCATCGGCTGCGCAACGACTCGGACGAGGACCTCGTGATCCTGACCTTCTGGCCGCAGCACGCCCCGACGGGTGCCAACGGGATCCACGATCGTCGCCTCGCCGAGTGGGGCACCGGCTTCCGGCTGCGGGACGGGTGCGACCTCCGGCGCGACGGCCAGGTCGCGCGCGTGGTGGCCCGCGACGGCTGGGATCCCCAGGTCCTCGGCGCAGACGGCAAAGTCGATGACCGATCGACGGAGGAAGGAGTGCACGATGGCCGCGACTGACCTGCGCGAGGTCCTGCGCGTCAAGCCCGGCCGGCGGGTCCGCCTGTCGAGCCTCGATCCCGGGGCGACCTTCGGCTTCGAGAAGGCGTCGGCGGCCGACGCGACCCAGAAGCAGCTCGACCGGATGGCCGAGCTCCAGGACCGGCTGTGGGCGGAGGCAGAAGCGGTCGGTCCTGATCGTCCTCCAGGGGATCGATGCTGCCGGCAAGGACGGAACCATCCAGAAGGTCATGGAGGCATTCAACCCGCAGGGCTGCGTGGTGTCGTCGTTCAAGGTCCCGACCTCCGAGGAACTCGCGCACGACTTCCTGTGGCGGATCCACAAGCGGGTCCCGGGCAAGGGCGAGGTCGGCATCTTCAACCGGTCGCACTACGAGGACGTCCTGATCGTGCGGGTGCACCAGATCGTCCCGAAGTCGGTCTGGTCGAAGCGCTACGAGCAGATAAACGCGTTCGAGCAGATGCTGGCCGAGTCGGGCACCACCATCGTCAAGTTCTTCCTGTCGATCGACCGCGACGAGCAGCGGTCGCGCTTCCAGGACCGGTACGACGACCCGACCAAGCGCTGGAAGTTCTCGATGGCCGACCTCGAGGAGCGGTCGCGCTGGGACGACTACCAGGCCGCCTTCGCCGACATGCTCTCGAAGACGTCCACCGAATGGGCACCGTGGTACGTCATCCCCGCCAATCGGAACTGGCTTCGAAACCTGGCGGTCTCGACGATCGTGGCCGACACCCTGGCCGAGCTGAAGCCGGCCTACCCGCCCGCGCCCGACCTGCCGCCGGACCTCGTCATCGAATAGGGCGGAGGCCTCGAGGGCCCGGTTTCCGCCAAATGCACGTCACCCGGGCAAACGGCGGAGCTGGGGTGCTGCGAAGGCGTCGAATGCTTCGTCGAGGTGTGCTTCTGGCGAAGAATCGGGCGAGGAAAGCCTGAAAGGTTCGCCGATGAGGGCTGATGGCTCGCCGACTTGCTCGCCTGGCGTGCATCCGACGGAACTCCGTGCCATCGAGCCGGGCGGGCCGGGTCCCCTCACCGCGGCAGGCGGCCCTCGAGCTCCATCAGCCAGCCGGCGACGGAATCGCCGTGGCCGTCCATCTCGGATTCGTCGAGGTCGAGGAGGGCACGTTCCCAAGAAAGCGCCTTTCCGATGCAGCCGAGGATGATCGCCAGCCTGGCCGCCTCGGCCAGCTCGTTCCGTGGCAGCACGTAGGTCCAGGCCTCGGTGTAGACGTCGCGCAGGCGGGCGAAGACCGGGTCGTCGAGCCGCCGATCGGTGTGATGGGCGATCGAGTTGAACGTCGCGGTCAGCGTCGCGAAGGGGTGGGCGACCGCCGCGTCGCCCCAATCGAAGAACCGGTCGCCGGACGGGCCGACCACGATGTTGCCGCCGTGGAAGTCGTCGTGGTTGATCGAGGCCGGCACCGACCTCGCGGCCCGGTCGGCGATGTCGTGGATCTCGGGGAGTCTGGCGCGCAGCGCTGCCCGCGCGAGGCCGCCCTGCTCCCGTTCCTCGGGCAGGACTCGTCCCCAGACCCGATCGTCATCGAGCAGCCGCGCGAGCTCCGAGGGCAGACGCTCCGGACGCCCATCCGGTGTACCGGCGTCCAGCATCGCCGCGATCGCCGCCGGGCCTTCGAGCGAGCGCTGGAGCGCCGCGTACTCTCGCAGGATCCTCTCCCAGGCGGCCAGGTCATGGTCGCCGTGACCATCGGGACGACTCGCCCGCAGCGTCGGGCCGGCGTCATCGAACAGCATCCACGACCACGTCGGCTCGACCGCGAGCGTCAGCACCACGCGGCGGATGCCCATCTCCCGGAACACGCCCAGGAGCGCTCCCTCGTGCGCCAGGCCCGGGGCGGGCGCCTTCAGCCAGGCGACTCCACCGTCCGTCGGGATGCGGAACGCCGTGGACCACGGCCTGATGTGCGGCTGTTCCACGGCCCCGCTGATCCGCCGCCCGCGCGCCGCAAGCTCGGTCTCCGCCCAGCGAGAGGGCCTGGGCGCGCCAGTCCGGATCGAGCCATCTTCGCCGCCCGGTCCGAATCGCGATCGGGTCTGCCCTGCGTTCTCCTTCGGCCGCGGCGGCCTCCTCAGCGGCCTTTCCCGCCACCGAACAACGTGCCGAACACGCCCCTGATGATGTCCTGGCCCATTCGCGAGCTCACGACCTTGCCGCCGGTCCGGATCGCCGTGTCGATCGTCCGTTGCTGGGCACGGGCCGCGTCCCGCTCCGCCTTCTCCTGGGCCTTGCGTTCACGCTCGGCCTCGCGCTGGGCGGCGGCCATCTCCTTCGCCTGACGCTGGATCTCGCGCTGCTGCTGGGCTGCGGTCATCGTGCCCATGCCGGCCGCCGTCGTGGGGTCCACCCCGGCCTGGCCCGTGGCCTGGGCGGCTGCCGCCTTGGCAGCGGCCAGCTTCGCGGTGATCCGCTCGTACGCACTGTCGCGATCGATGGTCGCGCCGTACTTCGCGGCGAACGGACTGGTCGCGATGCGGCCCTGGAACTGGACCGCGTCCAGCGGCGCCATCAGCGAATCGGGCGGCACGAGGCGCGTCGGCGCGACCGCCGTCGGGACGCCGCGCGGCGACAGGACCGTCACGAGCGCCTCGCCCGTTCCGAGCGAGGTGATGGTCTTCTCGATGTCGAAGAAGTCTGTCATCGGGAACGTGCGCGCGGTCTTGCGCAGCGCGTCCGCGTCGTCTGGCGTGAACACGCGAAGCGCGTGCTGGACGCGGTTGCCGAGCTGCGCGAGGACCGATGCCGGGACATCGGTCGGCACCTGCGTCACGAAGTAGACCCCGACGCCCTTCGAGCGGATCAGCCGCGCGGTGCGTTCGATCTGCTCGAGCAGCGCATCGGACGCATCGTCGAAGAGCAGGTGCGCCTCGTCGAAGAAGAAGCACAGCTTCGGCTTCGGCAGGTCGCCGACCTCTGGCAGCAATTCGTACAGCTGGGCGAGCATCCAGAGCATGAAGGTGGAGAACAGCCGCGGCTTGTCCATGACGTCGGACAGCTCGAGGACGCTGACGATGCCCTCGCCCTCAGGCGTCGATCGGATGAGATCGGCGACTTCGAATTCGGGCTCGCCGAAGAACGTGTCGGAGCCTTCCTGCTCGAGCACGACGATCGAGCGCAGGAGCACGCCGACCGACGCGCTCGACATCCCGCCATAGTCAGCGAGGATCGGCTTGCCCTCGTCGGACGAGAGGAACTTCAGGGTCGCGGTGAGGTCCTTCAGGTCAAGCAACGGCAGGTCGTTGTCGTCGCAGTACTTGAAGACGAGGGCCAGGATCGACGTCTGCGTGTCGTTGAGGTCGAGAACCTTGCCGAGGAGCAGCGGCCCGAACGAGTGGACCGTCGCGCGGACCTGGGCGCCGAGCTTGCCCGACAGCGACAGGAACTCGGCCGGATGCCCCGACGGCACGAACGTCCAGTCGAGCGAGGTGACCCGCTCGACGATTTCGGGTTCGTCGCATCGCCCGGCCCCGCGATGCCCGTCACGTCGCCCTTGATGTCGGACACGAAGACCGGGACACCGGCCTTCGACAGCTGGCCGGCGAGAAGCTGCAGCGTCTTCGTCTTGCCGGTGCCGGTCGCGCCGGCGATAAGCCCGTGGCGGTTCATCATCGACAGCGCGATCTGGACGCGCGCGTCGTTGGCCAGCTCGCCGTCGAGCATCGGGCTACCGAGGACGAGGCCCGGTTCGGTCAGTGCGTAGCCGACCTGCATCGCGTCGTGGAACGCCTGGTCCATGGGTCCTCCGAGGGTCACCTTGGGTCGGTCGCGGGGCGGTGGCCAAGCGTATCATCGGGCCCGACCCCCGCCAGTGCGTCTCGAACCCAGGAGGGACCAGGATGAAGATCGACGAGATCGAAGGTATCGGCCCGGCCCAGGCTGCCAAGCTCGCGGGAGCGGGCGTTTCGTCCACGGACGACCTGCTGGAGAAGGGCGCCAAGCCGGGTGGGCGGAAGGCGCTCGAGGATGCGACCGGCATCACCGGCAAGCTGCTCCTCGAATGGGTCAACCACGTCGACCTGATGCGCATCAAGGGCGTCGGCTCCGAGTATTCCGACCTCCTCGAGGCGGCGGGCGTCGACTCGCCGGGCGAGCTGGCCCAGCGCAGCGCCGCCAACCTCGCGATCACCTTCCAGGAGGTCGTCGCGGCCCGCCCGGGAATCGTCCGGCGGATCCCGACCGAGGCCGAGGTGGCCGGCTGGATCGCCCAGTCAAAGGAACTTCCGAAGCTCGTCGAGCACTGATCCAACGATGAGGGGCTTCAGGGACTTCCTGACGAAGTCGAACGCGCTCGCGCTGGCGATCGGGGTCATCCTCGGGGCGGCCCTCGGCAGCGTCGTCAACCAGCTCGTCAACGGGATCATCATGCCGCCCATAGGCTGGGCACTGGGCGGGGTCGACTTCTCGTCGATCCAGACCGTCCTCGGCACCGACAAGGACGGCAAGACGGTCGCCATCACGTGGGGCCTGTTCATCAATTCCGTCATCGTCTTCGTGGTGGTCGCGCTCGTCGTCTATCTGGTCGCCAAGGCGTTCATCAAGGAGGCGCCGGCTGGGCCCTCGGCCGAGGAGGTCCTCCTCACCGAGATCCGGGACGAATTGCGCAAGCGCCCTGCCTGAGGACACGGGCTCGCCGGCTGCGTCGAGGGACTGACTGTCTTCAGTTCTTCCAGGCCCACTTGTCCCAGGCGATCTTGTCGTCACCCTTCGACGGGAGCTCGCACGACGGCGCCCGCAGGTCCTTGTCCTTCGGACCGAACGAGCAGAAGTCGTGGTCGCCCGCGCCGCCGACGAGCTGGTTACCGCCCTCAGGACCTCCATCGAGGCGGTCGTCGCCAGGACCGCCGTGCAGCCGATCCGTGCCTTCGCCGCCCTCCATCTGCGCGTAGTAGTCGGTCCCCAGGCTCGAGCTGATCGGGATCTTGTAGGCGTGGGGACACGCGCCATGGTCGGACAGCGTGTTCGAGCAATCGTCGCCGCCCTGCCCGTACATGAGGTCGTTGCCTGGCCCGCCGTTCATGTGGTCCGGGTCGCCGACAGTCAATTCCGGATCGTGGCCGACGTCGCCGGCCATCAGGTCGGTGCCGCCGCCGCCGAGCAGGATGTCCGAGCCCAGACCGCCGTACATCTCGTCGTTGCCGTCGCCTCCGTTGAGGAGGTCGCTATCGTCCTCGCCGAGCAGTAGGTCGTCGCCGGTGCCGCCCACGATGACGTCGCGGCCGTCTCCGCCCCGAAGCTCGTCAGCCCTGCCGCGACCATCGATCGAATCGTCTCCGCCGACTCCCCAGATGCGGTTGACGCCGTCGTCACCGATCAGGGTGTCATCGTTCGCGCTGCCGTAGAGGTCCTCGATGCTGCTGAACGTGTCCGGGCCCCAGCTGCCCGATGACGCGCCGGAGGTCAGGTTCGCCGTGACCGCACCCGGCGCTCCCGCGTACTGGGCGCGGTCCACACCTGGGCCACCGCGGAGGTCGTCCGCGCCGGCCCGGCCGTTCAGGATGTCGTCGCCGCCGATGCCCTGGAGGAGGTTCGGGCCGTTCGAGCCGACCAGCGTGTCGTCGCCGGCGGAGCCGATGACGTTCTCGATGGCGGTGAGGTCGTCGGTCCCCCAACCGATCCCCTGCCCGAGGAGGATCGCACGACCACCGCCGACGGTGAAGCCGAGTAGGTCACGGTATCGCCGTCGCCTGGGCCGCCGATGAGGTCGTCGTTCCCCGCCTGTCCGTCGAGGGTGTCGTTGCCGGCGGCGCCATCGAGGCGGTTCACGGCACCGTTCCCGACGAGGCTGTCGTTGTTGGCGGAGCCGATGACGTTCTCGATCGTCGTGAGGCCATCGGTGCCCCAGCCGGTCCCGGTACCCGCCAGGAGATTGACGCCGACAGCCGCGGGCGCATCGGCGAATGTAACGGTGTCGTTCCCGGGGCCACCGATGAGAGCGTCGTTGCCGGCCCTGCCGTCGAGGATGTCGTCGCCGGCGCCGCCATCGATCACGTTGACGCCGCCATCGCCCGTGAGGATGTCGCCGTTCGATGAGCCCGTCAGGTTCTCGACGTCCGAGTCGAACGTGTCAGAGCCCCAGCCGCTCGCAGAGCTCGCGGCGAGGCTCGCGGTGACGGCCGGGCCGCCGGCGAATGTCGCCGTGTCGGTGCCCGCGCCGCCGATGAACCGGTCGTTTCCGGCGCCGCCATTGAGGATGTCGTTGCCGCCTTGGCCGACGAGGATGTCGTTGCCGCCGAGTCCGTTCAACGTGTCGTTGCCGCCGAGTCCGCACAGGATGTCGTCACCGGGCGTGCCGTCGTGCACGTCGTTGCCGGCGGTGCCGGTCCACGTGCACGGGTCGACCTTGACCGAGACGTTCCTGGTGTCCGTCCCGTTGTCATCGTCTGTCGCGGCGACCTTGATCGTGAAGGCTCTGACGTTGAACGCCGTGAGGTCGCCGGCGAACCCGTGGCTGCCGTCGCAGAACCACTGGCCGGCGAGTGCCGCCGGGCTGACGACGCCGATGGATGTCGTGCCGTCACCCCAGTCGATCGAACAGGTCTCCGTGTCGTTCGTGCCCTGGTCGACGATCGTCGCGTGAAGCGCCACGGCCGCCAGGGGTGCGAACGTCTGGTCGCGGACCGGCGTGAGGAGGGCGAGGACCGGTGCCCGGTTCGTCACCGTGAGGATCATGTTGTCAGATCGCGCGTCGGTGCCGTCGCTGGCTGTCAGGGTCAGGGTGTACGTGCCGTCATCGGTGCAGCTGACCGTGCGGTCGACCGGGCTCGGACCGCTGAACGTGCATACGGCCCCGACATCGACACCGGTGAGCGGGGCAATACGACCATGAGATCGTCAGCGGATCACCCTCCGGATCCAAGACCGTCCCATCGAGGGTCGATCGCGCCACCCTCGGCAACGGTGCGATCCTGCCCGGCGTTGACGCTCGGGGGACGGTTCACCACGATCGTGATCGCGTCGCTCGCAGATCCGAGGTCGTCATCGGTGACGGTCACCCTGATCGTCTTTGGTCCAGGGGTGGCATACGGGTGGCTGCCGCTGCAGACTCCGGCCGCGACGATCCCGGCGGACGATGTGCCGTCGCCCCACGCGATCGAGCATGTGTGCGAATCGTTCGACCCTGCGTCGGTGAGTCTTGCCGACACGGTGAGGGTGGCGGAGGTTCTGGCGCCGTCGGCCGGGCTGGTGATGTCGACCGTCGGCGGGGCGTTGGCGATGACGAGGTCGACCGACTCCGAGACCGGCGGGTTGACCCCGTCGTCGGCGGTCAGGGTCAGGCCGGACGGTGCCGTCGTCGGTGCAGCTGATGGTCGTGTCGAGGGCGTGGACGTCACCGAACGCGCAGGCCATCCCGGCGTCGGTCCCGGCGCCCGGGGTGTACGCCCAGGTCTGGGTCAGCGTGTCGGTCGCGGGCTCGTTGACGATCGTGCCGTGGAGCGCGATGGCGCTGCCCTCGCCCCCGGCCGGCGACGGGTAGGTGCCGGGGTCGGGATCGGGCGGCGGGTTGGGCGTGCCGCTGACGTCGATGGTGACGGTGTCGATGGCGCTGCCGCCGTCGTCGTCGGTGACGGTCACGGTGATCGTCCGGAGACCGGCCGCGAGGTAGGTGTGGTCGGCGCTGCAGGCGCCGCCCGCGATGACGCCGCTCGAGGCCGGTGCCCCGTCGCCCCAGTCGACGGTGCAGGCGAGGCTGTCGTTGGCACCCGGGTCGCCGACCGCCGCCGACAGGCCGAGGCTCGTCCCGGCCGCGACGCTCGCGCCGTCGGCCGGGCTGGTGATGTCGACCGTCGGCGGGGCGTTGGCGATGACGAGGTCGACCGACTCCGGGACCGGCGGGTTGACCCCGTCGTCGGCGGTCAGGGTCAGGCCGGACGGTGCCGTCGTCGGTGCAGCTGATGGTCGTGTCGAGGGCGTGGACGTCACCGAACGCGCAGGCCATCCCGGCGTCGGTCCCGACGCCCGGGGTGTACGCCCAGGTCTGGGTCAGCGTGTCGGTCGCGGGCTCGTTGACGATCGTGCCGTGGAGCGCGATGGCGCTGCCCTCGCCCCCGGCCGGCGACGGGTAGGTGCCGGGGTCGGGATCGGGCGGCGGGTTGGGCGTGCCGCTGACGTCGATGGTGACGGTGTCGATGGCGCTGCCGCCGTCGTCGTCGGTGACGGTCACGGTGATCGTCCGGAGACCGGCCGCGAGGTAGGTGTGGTCGGCGCGTGCAGGCGCCGCCCGCGATGACGCCGCTCGAGGCCGGTGCCCCGTCGCCCCAGTCGACGGTGCAGGCGAGGCTGTCGTTGGCACCCGGGTCGCCGACCGCCGCCGACAGGCCGAGGCTCGTCCCGGCCGCGACGCTCGCGCCGTCGGCCGGGCTGGTGATGTCGACCGTCGGCGGGGCGTTGGCGATGACGAGGTCGACCGAGTCCGAGACCGGCGGGTTGACCCCGTCGTCGGCGGTCAGGGTCAGCCGTGACGGTGCCGTCGTCGGTGCAGGCTGATGGTCGTGTCGAGGGCGTGGACGTCACCGAACGCGCAGGTCATCCCGGCGTCGGTCCCGACGCCCGGGGTGTACGCCCAGGTCTGGGTGAGCGATGTCGGTCGCGGGCTCGTTCGACGACGTGCCGTGGAGCGCGATGGGCGCTGCCCTCGCCCCCGGCCGGCGACAGGTAGGTGCCGGGGTCGGGATCGGGCGGCGGGTTGAGCGGCCGCCGACGGGAACGTCGACCCTCGGCGATGTTCGAGTCGAGGTGGCCGTCCGTTGACCCGGAACGTGAAGCTGTCGCTGACGGACATCGCGGTGTAGTCGACGGTCGCGATGCAGGTGACGCCATCGCCCACGGACGGTGCACGATGCCGTTCCGAGCGGGCCGAGACTGCCGACGCCGGGCAGGTCGACGATCGCGAATGTCAGGTTCGGACCGTCGACGTCGGTCGCGGTCAGCGTGATGGTCCGCGTCGTCCCGGCAGGGACCTCCGGCGCCACGACCTGTGCGACCGCGACCGGCGGATCGTTGACCGGCGTGACCACGATCGCGACGTTGGCCGAAGCCTCCTGCGTCCCGTCGCTGATCGTGTACGTGAAGCCGTCGGTCCCGTAGAAATCGTGGTCAGGCTGATAGAGGACCGTGTCGTCGGTGGGGTCGCCGGGCGTCCCGGCGTCATCGATCGATGCCGTGCCGTGGTCGGGATCGGACACCCGGACGATGGACAGCGTTGCGACGCCATCGGGATCGCGTGTCGTTGTCGAGGACGTCGATCCGGGTCGGATCCGCGTCCTCCGCGAGGGTCGCCTGGTCGTCGATCGCCGTGGGCGTGCCGACATGCTGCTGGAGCACGCTCGAGGTCGAGCCCGTGAACGATGCGTCCCCGTTGTAGCGGGCCGTGATGTCGTGGACGCCGGCCGTCAATGTCGAGGTCGCAAGGGTCGCGCTTCCGCCATTGAGCGTCGCGCTGCCGAGCTCGGTCGTCCCGTCGAGGAACGTCACGGTGCCGCCCGGAATGCCAGCCGAGGATTCGACGGGTGCGACCGTGGCTGTGAACGTCACCGCCGCACCGACAGCCGACGGAGTCGACGTCGGAGGTCACAGCCGTCGTCGTCGCGGCGCTGGTCACGACCTGGGTGAGCATCGGTGAGGTGCCGGTCGAGCCGGCAAGGCCGTCGCTTCCGACGAAGGAGGCGACCATCGGATGGCTGCCCGCGGCGAGAGCATCGGTCGTGAGGCGTGCGGTCCCGAAGGTGAGCGGGACGGTGCCGATCGAGGTGCCGTCGTCGAGGAAGGTCACCTGGCCGGTCGGCAGCCCGAGCCCGGGGGCTGACACCGTGGCCGTGAAGGTCACGGGCTGCCCGTGCGATGACGGGTTGGGCGTCGACCGCAGCCCGACGACCAGCAGGACTTCGTCGAGGCCGATGTGCACGGTCGCCGTGTCGTCGCCGCCGTGGCCGTCGACGATCTTGTAGTCGAACGAGTCATTCGCGGCCGGACCTGGTGACCGCGTGTAGATGCAACCCTGGGCGTCGCATTCGACGGTGCCGTGGGCCGTCGCGACCGGCCCGTGCACGACGACGCTGATCGGGTCGCTTTCGGGATCGGTGTCGTTCGAGCGGACATTGATGAACGACGGTGCGAGGCTGCCGCCCACGTTGTAGAAATCATCGAGAGCGTCAGGGTCGCGATTCGCGACCACGTCGACCGTGACAGTCGTGGTCGCGCTCGCGCCGCGACTGTCGGTGATCGTGTAGTGGAAGACGTCCTGGCCCGACGAAGCCGTCCGCGGCGTGTACTGGCAGATGCCGGTGAGCACGTTGCAGTCGACCGCTCCGGTGGTCCCGGAGAGGTCGGCGACGAGCGCGACGATCGGGTCGCCGTCCGGGTCGGAATCATTCCCCAGGACGTCGATCGGATGCGGCACGGCACCGTGTGCGACCGCATGGTCCGGCGTGGCGTTCGGCGGCCGGTTGTCGAGCGTGACGGTGACCGTCGCCTCGTCCGACGCACCGAATCCGTCGGTCACCCGGTAGGTGAACGTGTCGACCAGCGGGAACGTGGTGTTGCCTGGCGGAGGCGTGTAGCGACAGACCCCTGAGCCAGGCTGGCTCGAACATGACACGTAGCCGTGCTTGCCCGTCTGCTCCTGGGGCGCGGGCGTCCAGGACACGATCCGGAGCGGATCATGCTCGGTGTCCTCGTCGTTTGCGATGACGTTGATGTCCGTGGACACCGCCCGATAGATGGTTACTGCGTCATCCTTGGCATCGACCGGTGTATTAAGGGGGACCACCGTGATGGTCACCGTCGCCGTCGACGTCTCCCCTCCCAGGCCATCCGAGATCGTGTAGGTGAACGTGTCGTCGCCCAGGTAACCGGCCTGGGAGACATACGTGCAGGACGGTGCCTGCCGGAAGTCACTCGACGGGCACGCCACGGTGCCGTGCTGCGCGGCTGTGCTGGCAACGATGGTCAACGGGTCGTGGTCGTCATCGGTGTCGTTTCCGAGGACATCGAAGAGCACGAGCTTGCCGGTCCGGGTCGTCACGGTGTCGTCGGAGGCCGTCGGGTCGCTGTTCGCCACGACCTGGACATGGACGGTCCCCACCGCCGTGTGGCCGTGCCCGTCCGAGATCACGTAGTCGATGTCGTCCGTGAACGGATAGACGCCGCCAGGCGCCGCCGGCGGCGTGTAGACGCAGCCGGACAGGCTGCAGCCGAGCCGGTCGCTCGATACGCTCACGAGGGTCAGCGGGTCTCGGTCCGGATCGTCATCGTTGGCGATCGGGTCGACAGTCGCCATTACCCGGCCGTGGGCGTGAACCTCGTCGGGGTTGGCGACTGGCGGACGATTGGTCTCGATGGTGATCTCAACCGACGCCTCGTCGGAGCCGGTCTTGCCGTCGGTCATGAGGTATGTGAACGTGTCGACGACCGGGAACGGACCCGCGTAGCCAGCACTCAGGGTGTAGGAGCAGGCGAAAACGGTACAAGTGACCGTGCCGAAGGTGCCGGCGGTGTGGCTGACGATTGCGGAGCTCGTCCTGGTCGGGATCGCTGTCGTTGCCCAGGACCAAGAGGTTCGCGGTCCGCGTGTCAACGGTGTCAGCTTTGTCGTCGAGCGCCGTGGGCGGTCCGTTCTCCGTGATCGCGATGGTGACCGTGGCGGTCGCGTGGCCGCCTCGACCGTCACTGATCGTGTAGGTGAAGCTGTCCGTGCCGGAGGCTCCGTCAGTCGGGGTGTATCGGCAGGCGTCCTCGCACACCACCGTGCCTTGGCTGGCCTGTGTCCAATCGTCGAGATAGACCGGGTCGTGGTCGGGGTCGCTGTCGTTCTGGATCGGGCTGATCACGACGCTGTTCCTGGTCGAAACGTGCGCCGGGTCGTCGACCGCCACGGGCGGGCGGTTCTGGAGCATCGCGACATGGACGGTCGCGACATCGGAGCCACCATTCCCGTCACTGACCCGGTACGTGAAGCTGTCCTCGCCGAAGAAGCCCTGGGGCGCGCTGTAGGAGCAGGTCGTCAGACCACAGGTGACGACGCCCTCGTGGGCCGACGTCTCGAGGGCCACCGACAGCCGGTCAAAATCGGGGTCCGTGTCATTGGCGGTCACGTCGATCTGTGTCGGGTGGCCGAATTGCGCCGTGCCCCGATCGTCTTCTGCGTGCGGCGGAAGGTTCTTCAGGAGGGTGATCTGGACGTCCGCGGTGTCGAAGAGGCCCCGGCCGTCGCCGATCGGTGTAGCTGAACGAGGTGTGCAGGGGATACGGCCCGTCGAATCCGGCCGGCGGGACGTACCGGCAATCGGCGGCGCCGCACTCGACCGAGCCGATCGAGGGGTCGGTGTGGCCGGTCAGGGTCGACCGGGTCCTCGTCGGGATCCCGGTCATTGACGAGCATTGCGAGTGACTCCGTTGGAATTCCATGCAGGACGACTTCGTCATCGCCAGCCGATGGGGGCCGTCCGGGGTCACCGTCACGCTGACGGTCGCCGTGGCGCGGCCGTTGTCGGTGTCGAGAGGCGCCCCGTGGCTGTCGTAGATCGTGTAGGTGAATGCGTCCGGTCCGGTGTAATCGGGCTCGGCCGCATAGGCGCAGCGCCACGGGAAGGCCCGGCTCGGGCGGATAGCACTCGACGTGCCCGTGAGCGGGCTGGGTCCAGCTCTCGATCAGCAACGGATCGAGGTCGGCATCGGAGTCGTTGGGCAACGGGGCTACGAGTCCGGTGGCGCTGTACCCGGGCAACACGCCAGGCGCCGTCATCGCGTCGTCGCGTGCGGACGGATTCAGGTTCGCCCTGACGGTCACGATGACCGTGGCCGTGGCGGTCCCACCGTGCCCATCGTCAATGCGGTACGTGAAGCTGTCGTCGAACGGGAAGACGCCCGGACCTCTGGGCTGATCGCCGGCGGCAGATAGAGGCAGGCGCCGCCGAAACATTGCGCACGGCCATATGCCGGATCCGTCAGGAGGCTCACGCCGAGGCCGTCGCCCTCGGGATCCCGGTCGTTGGCGGTCACGTCGATGGCCGTGTCGCCGGTGCCGTGGGCTTCGCCGATGTCGTCGAGCGCCACCGGGGGGCGGTTGACTGCCACCGTGACCGTGACGCTCGCCCTCGCGCTCCCTCCATGACCATCGTCGATCTGGTAGTCGAAGCTGTCGCCGCCGGTGAACCCGGCGTCAGGGGTGTAGGAGCACGTCGTCCCCACAGGAGACCTGGCCGTGGGCCGCGAACGGGGAGACCGGGACCGCCGTCAGCTTGTCGCCATCCGGGTCGCGGTCGTTGAACAACACGTCGATCGACTGCGATGCGGTCCCGTGCGCGACGGCGGTGTCATTTTCGGCTGTCGGCGCGCCGTTCTCGAACACCCGGATGAAGACCGTGGCCCGCGCGGTGCCCCCGTGACCGTCACCGACGGTGTAGGTGAACTCGTCGGTGTAGGTCGGTTCGCCGACGGCGTGTAGGTGCAGTCGCCCGGGCCGCAGTGGACCCGACCGCCACGGTCGTCGAACGAGATGATCGGTCAGCGGATCGTCGTCGATGTCGGTGTCGTTGCGCAGGACATGGATCGTGACCGCGCCGGTCCCGTGGGTCGCGCCCCCGATCGTCGACGGCATACGGCCGGTGGTTCGGCTCGGCGTTGACGACGATCGTGAAGGTCTGGGAATCGGACGCGGACCCGTCGGACACGGAGACCTCGATGTCCGGGTACGAGCCCGCGTCGCCGTCTGTCGGCGTGATCGTCAGGTAGCCGGTGCCGTCGCCGTTGTCGTGCGGTACAGCGAACGCCGGCAGCCGCGCCGACCCGAAGGTGAGCGTGTCTGGGTCGGCGTCGGTCGCGCTCAAGGGCACGACGCGGGACTCTCCGACCTGCATGAACAGGTCGGCGATCGGCGCCAGGACCGGAGGATGGTTCACGTCATCGTTGGTGATGGTGCCGCTCCCCTGGCCGTCGCCGAGCGTGGCGTTGACCGGCGCGGTCAGATCGACCGTGAACTCCTCGTCTTGCTCGATCTTCGTGTCCCCGTTGACAGAGACAGTGACGGTCTGGCTGAGCGGACCGCCGGGAGTGAACGACAGGTCGCCGCTGGCGGCGAGGTAGTCGTGGTCGGCAAGGGTCGCCGAACCGTCGTGAGTCGCCCAGTGGACCGTGACCGGGTCGGCGGCGGCATGGTCGAGGCTGACCGTGAAGGTGAACGGCGTGGTCCCGCCATCGCCCTCGGGATGGGCCTGATCGTCGATCGAGACGGTCGGCGGTGGCGGCGGAACGTCCTTGATCGTGATCGTTCACGGTGTCGCTGCCCGGGCCGCCGTCGTCATCGGTCGCGGTGACCTCGATGGTGTAGTCGAAGGCGGCCGCGTAGGCGTGGCTGCCGTTGCAGATGCCGGCGTCGACGGTGCCTGTCGTGGTGGTCCCGTCGCCCCAGGCGATGGCGCAGCTCTCGCTGTCGTTCGTCCCGGGATCGGTGATCGTGGCCGAAACGTCGACTGTGGTCCCCGACGAGGAACTCGCGCCGTCCGCCGGCGCCGCGATGTCGACGTGCGGGTCGCGGTTGGCCAGGACGAGCGTCAGCGGGTCACTGACTGGCGGGTTGGTCCCGTCGGCGCGGTGAGCGTCAGCGTCCAGGTCCCGTCATCCGTACAGGTGACTGTTGTGATCTGCAGCGGTCGCATCGGCGAAGGAACAGACCGCGGAGCGCATCGATGTCCGCGACCTGGGCGAAGCTGTCCAGAGCGTGGTGATCGGTTCCGTGTCGGTCGCGCTCCCCGACAACGGCACCGCTGCGCCCTCGCCGACTCCGGCGGGCGCTGTCCCGGCGTGAACCTCCGGCGGCGGGTTCGTCGTGTTCGTGACCGTGATGCCGACCGAGTCGCTGCCGGTGCCGCCGTCGTCGTCCGTCGCTGTGACGCTGATAGTCCTCGGGCCCGGTGCTGCGTACGAATGACTGCCGGCGCACGTTCCGAACGTGACCGTACCCGGTACGGCGGCGCTATCACCCCAGTCGATCGTGCAGGTGTGGCTGTCGTTGGAACCGGGGTCGTCGATCGTCGCCGAGACGGCGACACTCACGCCGAGGTCGAACGACTGATCTGTCGAGGGCGTCGTCACGGCCACTGTGGGGTCGACGTTCGCGACGGTGAGGCTGGTCGTGTCGGTCACGGTCGTGTTGACGCCGTCCGACACGAAGATCGTCAGGAGGTACGTGCCATCATCGGTGCAGGTGACCTCGGGATCCGCCGAGCCCGACGGGAAGAACGAGCAGGACGCTCCCGGGTCTGTGCCCGCGCCGCCGGTTGCGCTCCAGCCGATCGACGGAGCGGGATTCTCCGCGTCGGACGCGGCGCCGTCCAGCTGGATCGGGCTGCCCTCGGCGCCAGACGCGGTGGGGCCCGCGTCGGCCATCGGCAGATGGTCGATCTCGTCGTCGTTGATCCTGACGGTCGTCGTCGCGGGTGTCCCGAGAGTCGCCCCACCCGCTGGATCGTCCAGTGTGATGGTGAAGTCCTCGGGGCCCTCCAGGACGGCGTCGGGCAGGATCGCGACGGTGATCGTTCGCGACGTCTCGTCGCCGTCGGGCCAGTCCAACGTGCCGTTTGCGGCCGTGAAGTCCAGGCCGTCGGTCGCCGAGCCGCTCGCCATCGAGTAGTGGACCGAGACCGCCCCGGTCAGACCGCCGACGCGGTCAACTTCGATCGCGACTGAGCCGTCGGACTCGCCGACCGCGTGGAAGCTGGACGTGAAGCGCAACTCGCCGGGTCCCGGCACGTCGTCGTCGTAGATCGTCCCGAAGGCGGAGCCAAAGAAGCCGAACTGGTAGTCGAAGCCGATGGTGGCGCCGACAGCGTTCGACAGCTGGAGGTACATGGCCTCCAATTCGCCCTCGTCGCGGCTGTCGCCGTGGGTCGTGACGACGACGTCCTTGACCTGCTGGCCGGGGGTGAACGTCAGCGTCGTCAACGGGATGGCGTCGTAGTCGCCGTCGGCGACCGTGGCAGCGTTGTCGAACGACTGGACGTCGACGCTGACCGTCGAGGTGGCCGGCCGATCGAGCACCACCGCGAAGTGGAGCGCTCCGGTGTCGCCGTCGCCGCCCTCGACGACCGAGGCGCGACCGACCCGGACCTCGGGCAGGGGGACCTCGGTGATGTCGTCGTCGTAGATCGTCCGAAGGCGAAGCCGAAGAAGCCGAACTGGTAGTCGAAGCCGATGGTGGCGCCGACAGCGTTCGACAGCTGGAGGTACATGGCCTCCAATTCGCCCTCGTCGCGGCTGTCGCCGTGGGTCGTGACGACGACGTCCTTGACCTGCTGGCCGGGGGTGAACGTCAGCGTCGTCAACGGGATGGCGTCGTAGTCGCCGTCGGCGACCGTGGCAGTGTTGTCGAACGACTGGACGTCGACGCTGACCGTCGAGGTGGCCGGCCGATCGAGCACCACCGCGAAGTGGAGCGCTCCGGTGTCGCCGTCGCCGCCCTCGACGACCGAGGCGCGACCGACCCGGACCTCGGGCAGGGGGACCTCGGTGATGTCGTCGTCGTAGATCGTCCCGAAGGCGAAGCCGAAGAAGCCGAACTGGTAGTCGAAGCCGATGGTGGCGCCGACAGCGTTCGACAGCTGGAGGTACATGGCCTCCAATTCGCCCTCGTCGCGGCTGTCGCCGTGGGTCGTGACGACGACGTCCTTGACCTGCTGGCCGGGGGTGAACGTGAGCGTCGTCAGCGGGAGGGCGTCGTAGTCGCCGTCGGCGACCGTGGCAGTGTTGTCGAACGACTGGACGTCGACGCTGACCGTCGAGGTGGCCGGCCGATCGAGCACCACCGCGAAGTGGAGCGCTCCGGTGTCGCCGTCGCCGCCCTCGACGACCGAGGCGCGACCGACCCGGACCTCGGGCAGGGGGACCGAAACCGCGCCGTCATCGTCCTGGATCCGGCCCTCGATGGCGGTTTCCGTGGCGCCGTTGCTGAAGTCGGCGCCCGCGGGTTGGTAAGGACGAGGTACAACGACTCGTAGTCGAACTCATCGAGGGTGTCGCCCTCGACGGTCACGTCGACGACCTTGACGGTCGTGCCGGGGGCGAAGGTCACGGTCGTCAGCGGGCAGGGCGACATAGTCGTCGGGCGCGACCGCCGACCCGTCCTGGGTCTCGACGTCGACCGTGACCGGCGTCGTCAGGACCCGGTCGAGCGACAGCACGAAGTGCATCGTCGCCTGGCCGGCATCGCCCTCGACGACGGTCGCCAGCGGCGCCGACACGATGGGTATGGCGGGCGGGGTCTTGTCATCGTCCTGGATCCGGCCCTCGATGGCGGTTTCCGTGGCGCCGTTGCTGAAGTCGGCGCCCGACGGGTTGGTAAGGACGAGGTAGCAACGACTCGTAGTCGAACTCATCGAGGGTGTCGCCCTCGACGGTCACGTCGACGACCTTGACGGTCGTGCCGGGGGCGAAGGTCACGGTCGTCGGGGGCAGGGCGACATAGTCGTCGGGCGCGACCGCCGACCCGTCCTGGGTCTCGACGTCGACCGTGACCGGCGTGGTCAGGACCCGGTCGAGCGACAGCACGAAGTGCATCGTCGCCTGGCCGGCATCGCCCTCGACGACGGTCGCCAGCGGCGCCGACACGATGGGTATGGCGGGCAGGGTCTTGTCATCGTCCTGGATCCGGCCCTCGATGGCGGTTTCCGTGGCGCCGTTGCTGAAGTCGGCGCCCGACGGGTTGGTAAGGACGAGGTACAACGACTCGTAGTCGAACTCATCGAGGGTGTCGCCCTCGACGGTCACGTCGACGACCTTGACGGTCGTGCCGGGGGCGAAGGTCACGGTCGTCAGGGGCAGGGCGACATAGTCGTCGGGCGCGACCGCCGACCCGTCCTGGGTCTCGACGTCGACCGTGACCGGCGTCGTCAGGACCCGGTCGAGCGACAGCACGAAGTGCATCGTCGCCTGGCCGGCATCGCCCTCGACGACGGTCGCCAGCGGCGCCGACACGATGGGTGTGGCGGGGCCGGCCGCAGCGACTGAACGAGTCGACGCCGGCATCAACCCAGCGACCATGATGAACACGATGGCGAGGAACCACGACCGGCGGCGACGCGCGACGACCACCAAGCTCCCTCCCTGACGGTTGCTTTGACGGGCACGATCGAACGACTGGGCAGATCGGTCCGGGCAGGACCTGAGTCGAGCGGAGACCTCAACGGCGCCCGTCACGCCAATATCGTTGTCGGCGACCCTAGCAGGCGGGTGTCCGGAAATGGTGCGGTTTGCCACCAAAGTGGTGCGGGGCGTCAACATGTCGGTTCCGTCGATGTGAGCTGTCAGCTGGCGGATGGCTCCGGGCGTCATCCTCGGACGAGGGGCGGCACCGGGATTGGTTCCAGACCGTCATGATCCCGAGTCGTCCGCGGCGCAGACGATAGTCGGGCGCGGCGTCGGCTGGTGAACTGCGAACGGGCCGCGAACCCAGTTCCGAGCGGTCGGCCTTCTCCCAGGATTCGCCCGTGCAGCTGTTCCTTGTCGCCTACCAGAGGCCGGTTCCGTCCGGGATCTCGGCCGGCCCGGATGTAGCCTCAGGCCGCCGGTGCCGCTGGGTAGCAGCCGAGCAGGCGGGCCATCGTCGTGACGGCGCTGAGCGTCTCGAACGCCCTGGCCGTGCCCGGGTCCGTCGTGTCGGCGTCAAGGTCGATCCAGAAAACGTACTCCCAGGCGCGTTCCCGGCTCGGGCGCGATTCGAGCTTGTGCATGTTCAGCCCATGGTCGGCGAAAACGCGAAGTACCGCGAGCAGCGTGCCGGGCTCGTTGCGGACGGCCACGACGAGGGTGGTGCGGCGGGACGAGCCGGCCACCGCGAGCTCGAGCGGCGGTGCGTCAGGGCGGGCGACCACCACGAAACGCGTCCGGTTGCCGGGGAGGTCGCCGATATCGTCGGCCAGGATCTCGAGACGGAACAGCCCCGCGGCCCGGGGCGAGAGTACGGCCGCAGCCCCGCGCTCGCGCCCGTCGGCGATGGCCTTGCCAGCCCCCGCCGTGTTGTACGTGGTGAGGAGCTGCCACGGCCGGCGCCGGAGGAACCGCTCGGCCTGACCGAGCGCCTGGATGTGGGAGTAGACGCGCTCGATGTCGTCGAGCCGCTCGCCCGGCAGGGCCGCCAGACAGAGGCTGACAGGGACTACCACCTCGCCGCGGATCTCCAGGTCGTGCTCGAGGAGCAGGTCGTAGTTCTCACGGACCGTCCCGTTGATGACGTTCTCGATCGGGATGACGCCGGCGGCCGCCTCGCCGTCGGTGACCGCGGCGAAGACCGCCCGAAAGCTGCCATGCGGCGCGCGCGGCACGTCCCCGAACGCCGCGAGGACCGCGTCCTCGGCAAAGGCACCAGGCTCCCCGGCGTAGGCGATCGGGTGGGTCTCCATGGCGCTGGCGAGTCTAACGCCCCGCCGACCCGTCGCCGAATGCGGGCCGGTCGCCGGCCGCCTCCCGCCGCAGCGGGCGAACCCTGCCGCAGCCCCAGCCAACAGCCGCAACGGGCGAAACCCTACCGCGGCCGCAGCCTACCGCTCGAACCAGGCGACGGTATCCGGGAGCCCCTCGTCCTCGTCGATCGCGGCGCGTTGGTCGCGCGCGGTGCCGGCCGACACCGTCGCGCGCTTCCGGTTCCCGGCGGCATCGGTGGCGCCCGACCAGTGCTCTTCGGCGAGCAGCTCGTTCAGGGCCAGGATGTAGGCCTCGATCGAGGCCGCGATGATGTTCGAGTCCCTCGCCTCGCCGGCGTACTCGCCCGTACCGCGCTCGCCCTCACCGGCAGGCGGCGCGATCCGCACGGTGACCGCTCCGATCGTGTCTGTCCCCTCCCCCAGCGCGTGGATGTCGTACGCGAGGAGGCGTGGATGACCCGGACAGGACGCCCGCCAGCGCCTTGTCGACGGCCCGATACAGGGCGTCGATCGCGCCGTTGCCGTCCGCCGACGCCCGCCATTCGTGGTCGTCGGAGGCGATGACGACCGCGCCGCGACTTCGGATGTTCGAGCCGGACGTGACCGTCCATCGAGCGAGGGTGAGCGTCGGTCGCTCGGTCGTGGCGGTCAAGTCGGTCATGTCGGTCACCTCCGTGGGGTCGCGGTCGTGCCGTGTGCGGGCGGCAGGGAGCCCGCGGCGTCGGGCCTCCGGTCCGTGGTGAAGTGGCGCTCGTCGCGCCGCCGCAGCTCCGAGCCGCCCTTCCAGATGGCGTATTCGAGGGAATCGGCGAGCGCGGCAGCGGACGCCGCGATGATGTTGGTGTCGCTGCCCATCGTCGACCAGGTGCGGGCGCCGTCCATCGAATCGATGACCACCCGGGTGCGCGCGGCTGTCGCGGCGTTGCCGTCGAGGATCCGCACCTTGTAGTCGACGAGATGGACGTCGTCGAGGTCCGGATAGAACGCCCGGAGCGCCTTGCGGAGGGCCGCGTCGAGCGCGTTGACGGGACCGTTCCCGTCGGCCGCGGTGTGGAGGATCTCGCCGTCGACTTCGACCTTGACCGTCGCCTCGGCCAGCAGCTCCCGCCCGGACCGCTGTTCGATGAGACAGGTGTAGTCGACGATCCGGAACGGCGCGGCGTAATCCCGCGCGTGACGGCGGATCAGGAGCTCGAAGCTCGCCTCGGCACCCTCGAACGCCAGCCCGTCGGCCTCGAGCTGCTTGATGAGCACCGATAGCTCGCGCGGGTCCACCACGCCGTCGAGCTCGAGGCCGAGCTGCTCGGCCCGGATCGCGGTGTTGGCTCGGCCGCCCAGCTCGGAGACGCACGAGGCGCCCGGCGTTGCCGACCGATGCCGGATCCACGTGCTGGTAGCTGCGTTCGACGCGCGCGACCGCCGCCCCGTGGACGCCGCCCTTGTGTGCGAATGCCGACCGCCCGACATACGGCTGGTAGTCGTTCGGGGTGAGGTTGGCGATCTCCGCGACCGAGCGCGACAGCTCGGTCAGATCGGCGAGGTCGCCGCCGCCGGGCGGGCACCAGGGCGTGCGACGTCTTGAGCGCCAGGTTCGCCAGGATGCTGACCATGTTCGCGTTGCCGGTGCGCTCGCCGTAGCCGTTGATCGTCGCCTGGACATGGCGGACCCCGGCCGCCACCGCCGCCATCGAGTTGGCGACCGCAAGGTCTGCATCGTTGTGGGTGTGGATGCCCCACGTGACGGCCGGGGCGTCGGGATCCGCGTCGAGAGTCGCCATCACATCCCTGACGACCGCCACGAGCTCGTCGGTCAGGGTGCCTCCGTTGGTGTCGCACAGGACCAGCGTCCGCGACCCGGCGCCGCGCGCTGCCCGCAGCGTCGCGAGGGCGTAATCGCGGTCGGCCTTGTAGCCGTCGAAGAAGTGCTCGGCGTCGTAGACCACCTCCCGCCCGCGATCGAACACGAAGCCGACCGAGTCGGCGACCATGTCGAGGTTCTCCGCGGGCGTCGCGCCGAGGACCTCGGTGACGTGGAGCAGCCAGCTCTTGCCGAAGATCGTCACGACCGGCGTCTCGGCAGCCACCAGCTCGCGCAGGTTCGGATCGGCCTCGGGACGGTTCGCGCGATGGCGGGTCATCCCGAAGGCGGCGAGCCTGGCGTGCTCCCAGCGCATCGTCCGGGCCGCCGCGAAGAACTCGATGTCCTTGGGGTTCGAGCCCGGCCAGCCGCCCTCGACGAACGGCATCCCGTACTCGTCGAGCATCCGTGCGATGCGCAGCTTGTCGGCGAGTGACAGGGTGATGTTCTCGCCCTGCGTGCCGTCGCGCAGGGTCGTGTCGTACAGGACGACCGGGCTGTCCGTGGCACTCACGCGGTCACCTCCGCCCCAGCCGCGGCACGCAGCGCGTCCACCACGGCCGTCGCGAACCCGGTCGTCCCGACTACCACGTTGCCATCGGTCTGATCGAGCGGATCGGCGAGATCCGCCGTTCGCCAGCCGGCCGCCAACGCCGCGGTCACGGCCGCCTCGATCGCGTCGGCCGCGGCGTCGTGCCCGAGCGAGGTCCGCAGCAGCATCGCGGCCGACAGGATCGTGCCGATCGGGTCGGCCACGTCACGGCCGGCGATGTCCGGCGCGGAGCCGTGGATGGGCTCGTACAGCCCGAATACGCCGTGAGCGGTCCTGCGACTCCCGAGCGACGCCGACGGCAGAACGCCGAGACTCCCGGCGAGCACCGCCGCCTCGTCCGAAAGGATGTCGCCGAACAGGTTCTCGGTCACGATGACGTCGAAGTCCGCCGGTCGCCGGATGAGCAGCATCGCGCACGAATCGACGAGCTGGTGGTTGAGGGTCACGTCGGGATACTCGGCCGCGATCTCGTCGGTCACCCGCCGCCACAGCCGCGAGGTCGCCAGCACGTTCGCCTTGTCGACCTGGGTGACGACGCCCCGCCGGGTCCGCGCGAGCTCGAAGGCGAGCCGGACGACCCGGGCGATCTCGCGCTCGTGATACGGGAGCGTGTCGAGCGCGGACCGGTCGCCCGGCGCGCCCGCGCCCGAGCCCGAGCCCGACGCAGCGGCCTCCCGCCGCTCGCCGAAGTAGGCGCCGCCCGTCAACTCCCGGACGATGACGAGGTCGACCCCGGCCAGAAGCTCCGGCCGGAGCGGCGACGAGGAGGTGAGAGCAGGCTGGACGCGAACCGGTCGGAGATTGGCGAACAGCCCGAGCCCGGCCCGCAGCCCGAGGAGGGCCTGCTCCGGGCGGACCGCCGCGTTCGGGTCCGACCACTTCGGGCCGCCCACGGCACCCAGCAGGATCGCGTCGGCGGCCCCGCAGGCGGCCAGGTCCTCGTCCCGCAGCGGCACTCCGTACGTGTCGATGGCGATCCCGCCGACGAGGTGCTCGGACCACTCGACGTCGAACCGGAACACGTCGCCGGCGGCATCCACCACCCGGCGCGCCTCGGCGACGACCTCGGGGCCGACGCCGTCGCCGGGGATCGTCGCGATGCGGTAAGCCGTCGTGCCATCCTCCCCGGGAGACCGCGAGAACCCCTCCGAGGCCCGAGGATTCAAGGCAGGGTCTCTCCCTGGCGCGGCGCAACGAAGGCCACGGCGACGCCATTGATCTCGGCACCGTGGAGCTTGTTGACCGCCACGAGGTACGCCTCGAGCGAGGCCTCGATGATGTTCGTGGACAACCCGTGGCCGGTCACCACGAGCGCTCCCGGACCCTCGTCCGACGACCGGCGGCACCGGACCAGGACCTGGCCCTGGGCATCCTCGCCGGCGCTCACGGCCTTGATCTCGTACTCGGTGAGAGTGGGGTGCCAGCCGAGGACGGGCTGCAGGGCATCGTCGACGGCTTTGAACAGCGCGTTCACCGGGCCGTTCCCGGTGGCCTCCGTGGAGCGCTCCTCGTCACCGATCGTGAGCGTCACCGTTCCGGTCGCGTTCCCGCCGAATGACGACGTCACGCTCCACCCGGCCAGCGTGACCGAGGCCGGCACCTCGGAGGATCGCCGCTCCATGAGCGCGTGGAGGTCCGCGTCGGTGACCTCCTTCTTGGCATCGGCGAGCGCGACCGCCTCGCGATAGAGCTCGTCGAGCGCCTCGCCCTCGACCTCGTAGCCGAGCTCCTTCATCTTGCCCTGCAGGCCGCGGCGGCCGGACAGCTTGCCGATCGTCAGCTGGCTCCCGGTGAGCCCGACCGACTGCGGGGTCATGATCTCGTAGGTCAGGGGGTTCTTGATGACGCCGTCCTGGTGGATCCCCAATTCATGGGCGAAGGCATTGCCACCGACGACGGCCTTGTTCGGCTGGATGGCGAAGCCCGTGAGGTAGCTGACGAGGCGGCTGGCCGCCGTGATCTGCTCGGTCGCCACGCCCGATGCGAGGTCGGGGAATTGGGTCGGCCGCGTCCGAAGGGCCATGACGACCTCCTCGAGCGACGCGTTGCCCGCGCGCTCGCCGAGGCCGTTGATGGTGACCTCGACCTGGCGGGCACCGGCCTGGACCGCGGCAAGGGTGTTGGCCGTGGCGAGACCGAGGTCGTTGTGGCAGTGGACGCTGATCGTCGCCTCGTTCCCGACGCGCTCGACGACGCGCGCGACCAGCGCCCCGAACTCGGCGGGGATGGCATAGCCGACGGTGTCGGGGATGTTGACGGTCGACGCGCCCGCCTCGACCACCGCCTCGTAGACCTGGAGCAGATAGTCGAGGTCGGTCCGTGACGCGTCCTCGGCCGAGAACTCGATCTCGGCGTCGCGCCCGAGCTGCTCGCGGCCATGGCGGACCCAGCGGACGGCCTCGGCGAGGGCGGTCTCGCGGTCGATCCGCAGCTTGTGCTTGAGGTGGATGTCGCTCGTGGCGATGAACACGTGGAGATGCGGGCGCTCGGCGACCTTGATGGCCTCGATCGCGCGCTGCGGGTCGCCATCCTTGCAGCGGGCGAGCGCGGCAACGGCGATCCCGCCGCGGGTCTCCTGGGCGATCCTCCGAACGGCCTCGAAGTCGCCCGGCGACGCCGCCGGGAAGCCTGCCTCGATGACGTCGACCCGAAGCCGGGCGAGCTGCCGCGCCACGTCCAGCTTCTCGGCTGCCGTCAGGCCCGCCCCGGGTGCCTGCTCGCCGTCGCGCAGGGTGGTGTCGAAGATGCGCACGCTGCCCGCGGGAACGAACGGCCCCGAGGGCCGGGGTACAGCGGCGCTCATCGGGCGGCCCCCGGGGTCGTGGCGGCCGCCTGGGCCTGGCCGGCCTGGACCTCGACTGGGTCGAGGAACGGCATCTGCGCCCGCAATCCGGCGCCGACCCGCTCGATGAGGTGGTCGCGGTCTGCCTCGCGCAGCCGCCGGAACTCGGCCCCACCCGAATCGCTCTCGGCGATCCAGCGAGCGGCGAATGTGCCGTCCTGGATCTCCTTGAGGACCTGCTGCATGGTCGCTCGCACGTGGTCGTCGATGATCCGCGGGCCGGAGACGTAGTCGCCGTACTCGGCGGTGTCGCTGACCGAGAAGCGCATGAAATTGAGCCCGCCGCGGTACATCAGGTCGACGATGAGCTTCAGCTCGTGCATCGTCTCGAAGTAGGCCAGCTCAGGCTGGTATCCGGCCTCGACGAGGGTCTCGAAGGCCATCTTGACGAGGGCCGCGGTGCCACCGCACAGGACCGACTGCTCGCCGAACAGGTCGGTCTCGGTCTCTTCCGCGAACGTCGTCTCGAGGATGCCCGCCCTGGTCGAGCCGATCGCCCGGCCGTAGGCGAGGACGCGATCGCGTGCGGTCCCCGACTGGTCGCGATGGACGGCGAACAGGGCGGGCACGCCGCCACCGGCCCGGTAGACGGAACGCAGAAGATGACCCGGGCCCCTTGGGCGCGATCATCCCAACGTCGATGATGCCCGGCGGATCGATCCGCCCGAACCGGATGTTGAAGCCATGGGCGAACATCAGGAGATGGCCGGGGTGAAGATGCGGGGCGATCTCCTCGTCGTAGACCGCCTTCTGGGCCGTGTCCGGGACGAGGAGCATGATGACGTCGGCGGCCTGCACAGCCTCGGCGACGTCGGTGACGCGCAGGCCCGCATCGCTCGCCAGCGCCCGGCTCTTTGACCCCGGAGCAAGACCGACGACGACGTCCACCCCGGATTCGTGCAGGTTCAGGGCGTGGGCGTGTCCCTGGCTCCCGTAGCCGATGATGGCGACCGTCTGCCCCGCGAGGGCCGCCGGGTCCGCGTCGTTGTCGTAGTAGATCCTCGCGGTCATCGCTTGATTGCCTCCTCGATGGATCCGGAACCCCTTGCCATGACGACGGCGCCGGTGCGGACCAGCTCCTTGATGCCGTAGGTGCGGACGAGCGCGACGAACGCGTCGACCTCGCTCTCGGTGCCCGTGACCTCGACGATGACCGAGCCGTCGGCGATGTCGACGACGCGTCCTCGCGACAGCTCCACGAGCTTGAGGACCTCGGACCGCGTCGAATCGGTCGCCCTGATCTTGACCAGGGCGAGCTCCTGCTGGACGGTCGGTTCGCCCGTGACGTCCTGGACCTTCAGGACGTCGATCAGTCGATAGAGCTGCTTGGTCGCCTGTTCGATCGCGACGTCGTCACCGTGCAGGGTGATCGTCATCCGGCTGACGTCCTCGCGATCGGTATGGCTGACGGCGAGCGAATCGATGTTGAAGTTGCGGGCCCGCATGAGGCTCGACACCCGGTTCAACACGCCCGGCTTGTTGAGGACGACTGCGACGAGGACGTGGCGGCGGGTCTCGCCCCCGCCGGGGAGCGCTCGCGGGGGAGGTGCGCTGTGTGCGGGGGCCGAAGCGGGGGCGGGGCCCGCTGTCGCCGCGGGCAGCCGCCCGTTGGTGCTGGGGTCGGTGCTCATTCGTCGGGCCCGCCCCACTTCTCGATGAGGTCGGACAGGCCCTTGCCGGCCGGCATCATCGGGAAGATGTTCTGTTCCTCGGCGATCTCGAACCAGATGAGCGCCGGACCATCGACGCCCTGGGCGAAGCGGATGGCATCGTCGACGGCGTCGGGGGTGGAGGCCTTCACCGCCGGGACGCCGAATGCCTCCGCGAGCTTGAGGTAATCAGGCCCGAGGAGATGCGCAGAGTGGTAGTTGCCGGCGTAGATGATCTCCTGCCACTGCCGGATCATCCCGAGCTTCTTGTTGTCGAAGAGCGCGATCTTGACCGGGATCCGGTCCTGGACCAGGGTCATGAGCTCCTGGAACGTCATCTGGAAGCCACCGTCGCCGGCGATCGCCCACGTCTCGCGGTCCGGCCGGCCGAGTGCCGCGCCCATCGCCGCGGGGACCGAGTAGCCCATCGTGCCGAGGCCGCCCGAGCTGACGTGGCTGTTCGGGCTGGGTGAACCCTGTGTATCGGGCGAGCCACATCTGGTTCTGGCCGACGTCAGCCACGTAGTTGGCCGAGTGGTTGGTCAGCTCGCCGATCCGCGCGACCACGTAATCGGCCGACAGGAGGCCGTCGCGCCAGGCGCCTGAGCCGTGCCAGGAGGACGCGACCGAATCCGACTTCCACTCGGCGAGCTGCTCGAAGTACTCGGCCCGGCTCGCGGGGTCCACCTCGTCGACGAGCTTCGTCAGACCCTGGATGACCCGTTTCGCGTCACCGACGATGGGCACCTCGACCGCCACGTTCTTGCCGATCTCGGCGGGATCGATGTCGGCGTGGACGATCCGCGCGTAGGGCGCATACGTGCGGACGTTGCCGGTCACCCGGTCGTCGAAGCGCATCCCGATCGCGATCAGCAGGTCGGCGCTCTGGATGGCCCGGTTGACGTGCTTCCAGCCGTGCATGCCCATGTAGCCGTAGGCCAGCGGATGGTTCTCATCGATGGCGCCGATGCCGAGGAGCGTCCATGCCACCGGGATCTGGGTCTTCTCGGCGAAGGCGACGAGGTCGTCCCATGCGCCCGCGTGAAGGACGCCGTGCCCCGCGAGGATCACCGGCCGCTTCGCTCCGGCGATCTCAGCGGCAGCGAGCTTCAGCTGGCGCGGATGCCCCTCGAGGTTCGGGCGGAAACCGGGCAGGCCGGCGATGACCTCTTCCTCGGAGGGATGCTCGGCACGCGTCTCCTGCTGGAGGGCATCCTTGGTGATGTCGATGTGGACGGGGCCCGGTCGGCCGGTCCTCGCGATGTGGAAGGCCTCGGCGACGACCCGGGGCAGGTCGTTCGCGTCCCGCACCAGGTAGTTGTGCTTGGTCATCGGCAAGGTGATGCCGTTGATGTCGATCTCCTGGAACGCGTCCTTGCCGATGAGCGCCGAGGGCACGTTCCCGGTGATCGCGACCATCGGCACCGAATCGAGGAGGGCTGTCCCGATCCCGGTCACGAGGTTCGTGGCACCCGGGCCGGATGTGCCCATGCACACGCCCACCCGGCCGGTGACCCGCGCGTATCCGTCCGCAGCGTGCGCCCCGCCCTGCTCGTGGCGGACCAGGATGTGACGGAGCTCCGGGTAGTCGCCCAGGATGTCGTAGAGCGGCAGGATCACCCCGCCCGGGTAGCTGAAGAAGACGTCCACACCCTGCAGCAGCAACGCCTCGCACAGGACGTCGGCCCCGATCCTCGTCCGCTTGAGCTCGCGACCCTCGTGGAGCATCTCCTTGCGCGCGCGCTCGATCGCCGCGGCGCCGGCCGTGCCGTCATTGGGGACGTGGCTGCGCCTTTCCGGCGGATGGACGGCCGGGCTCGATGGGCCTGCCGGGTCTTCCTTGGCGATCGTCATCTGGTGGGCCTCCCTCGCGATGCTTCGCAAAACGAAAGACCCCCGCCGCTCCGGCGAGGGTCCTGAAGGTCGATCGGTGGTGGCGCTAGTCGCGCTTGCCGCTCCGTGTCCCTCGGTCCCGCCGGGAGCCGGTAATAAGGCCGAGAAGGCCGTCAAGCCCCGGAAGCGAGCGAAGAAGGTCGAGGAGCGATACGTCCGACGGGGTGGGATCGAGGGGCACATGGACGCGGCGACCGTCCGCCGTCACGGCGACGGCGACCTTTCGGCGGTTGCCTGCATCGAAGAAACCCAATCCGATCTCCCGTGGCGCTCCGCCGCGGGCTTTACCCCGCGGAGACCGGCAGTCTAGCAGGCTTCCAGATATCGTCAACCGGGTCACCTGGTACCCGCCGGGAGGACCGAACGGGTGCATTCGGGCGTCGATCGGCGGGCGAAGATGGGCCGGTGTTCATCCTCTACGCCGTGCTCGCCGGCTGGTCGTCGGCCTGCTGACCGGCGGCTCACCGGCGCGCCTCGCCGAGCTCCAGTTCCGGTGGGCGGCACTGATCGCCGTCGGGATGGCCGCCCAGGTGCTGCTGTTCTCGACCTCCGGGCGAAGCCGCCTGGCGGCTCCCGTCGCCTAATCTGTCGAACGTCGGCCGTCCTGGCGACCGTGTGCGGCCTGCCATCCCCGGCCGGCGGCTCGCCGGAGTCGCGATCGTGGCCAACGGCGGGTACATGCCGGTCAGCCCGGGCGCCCTTGCCGCCCTCGAAAGGCTGCCCGGCACGGCTATCGAAGAGCAGGCTCGTGGACGGCGTGGTCCTCGGGCCCCTGACGGACGTCCTGGCGATGCCCGCCTGGCTCCCGCTGGCCAACGTGTTCAGCGTTGGCGACCTGCTCATCGGCATCGGCTGCGCCGCGGCCTTCGCCGCGTCGATGCATGGCCGGGGTCCCACCGTCTCCAGACGGCCGGTGCGCCGAGGCACTGACCCCACGGTTCGCCTGGAGCGGCACCTCCGGCGCATGGTCCCGGGACCCATGGCTCCCAGTGTGGAGTCACGAGCGAAATCCGCTCAGCGGTGGCCAAGGACGAGGGTCGTCTGAGGCGGGACGCGGTTGAGGATCCCGGTCGAGCGAGTCCGGCCGTGAAGGCGAAACTGGCTCGCTTCAGCATCGCGCTCTCGCTCCTGGCGACCATCGCGCTGACTCTCGGCGCAGGAGTCAAGTGGAACTAGGACTCAAGGGCTCACTCGTGGCCCGGATCGGCGATTCCCGACACGACGCCCAGCGACCCGGCCCGTCCGCCGGCATCCGCTGGGACTGAGATCCCGCGGGTCAGCTATCGACCCGCTTCGCGTCTCACAGGAGAGCGGCTCGTATGGGCCGCTCTTCGTCGTTCCTGCGGCAGCGACGGCCGACCGAGCGCGTCGACGTCGCTCGAAGCCGCTCGAGGCCCATCCCGGGCAGGCTGCGCAGGCTCTGGTACGCTCTGCCACCCATTCTCGAACTCCTTCGAACCCCGAGGACCGCGAGCCGCCGCATGACCGCCCCACGCACGATCGTCGACAAGATCTGGACCGAGCACGTCGTCACCCAGGACCCGGGCGCCCCCGCCGTCCTCGCCGTCGACCTCCATCTCGTCCACGAGGTGACGAGCCCCCAGGCCTTCGCAGGGCTCCGCGCCCGCGGCCTGACGGTCCGTCATCCGGATAGGACCGTCGCGACAGCCGACCACTCGATCCCCACGACGGACCGCAGCCTGCCGATCCTCGACGAGATGGCCGCGGCGCAGGTCCACCAGCTCGAAACGAACTGCGCCGAGTTCGGGGTGCCGCTCCACGGCATCGGAGACCCCTCGCAGGGGATCGTCCACGTCATCGGGCCGCAGCTGGGGCTGACCCAACCCGGGATGACCATCGTATGCGGCGACTCGCACACGAGCACGCACGGAGCCTTCGGCGCGCTCGCGTTCGGGATCGGCACGAGCGAGGTCGAGATGGTCCTCGCCACCCAGACGCTCCTCCAGCGCGATCCGAAGACATACGAGGTCCGCGTCGACGGCCGGCTGACACCGGGCGTCAGCGCCAAGGACATCATCCTCGCGCTCATCGCGCGCATCGGGATCGGCGGTGGGACCGGTCACGTCTTCGAGTACACCGGAGACGCCATCCGCGGCCTGACCATGGAGCAGCGGATGACCGTCTGCAACATGAGCATCGAGGGCGGCGCGCGGGCCGGGCTGATCGCACCCGACGACACGACCTTCGAGTACCTTGCGGGGCGCCCGCACGCGCCGGCGGGCGCCGACTGGGACGCGGCCGTCGCTCGCTGGCGAACGCTGCCGACCGACGACGGCGCGGCCTACGACCGCTCGATCACCATCGATGCCGACACGCTCGCGCCGATGGTCACCTACGGCACGAACCCCGGGATGGGCATCCCGATCACCAGCCGCGTTCCCTCTCCGTCGGACGAGGCGGACGCCGGCCAGCGTCGCGCCCTGGAGCGCGCCCTCGAGTACATGGACCTGCGACCCGGCCAGGAGATCCTCGGCCAGAAGGTCGACGTCGTGTTCGTCGGCAGCTGTACCAACGGCCGGATCAGCGACCTGCGCCTGGCCGCCGGCGTCCTGAAGGACCGCCACGTTGCCGACGGAGTCCGGCTGCTGGTCGTGCCAGGCTCCGACGAGGTGAAGCGCGAGGCCGAGCGAGAGGGGCTGTCGGAGATCTTCAAGGCCGCGGGCGCCGAGTGGCGCGAGGCGGGCTGCTCGATGTGCATCGCCATGAACGGCGACCAGCTGGCGCCGGGCCAGTACGCGGTCAGCACGAGCAATCGCAACTTCGAGGGTCGCCAGGGCAAGGGCGGACGGACGTTCCTCGCCTCGCCCCTGACCGCCGCGGCCAGTGCGGTCGCCGGCGTGGTGGCCGACCCGCGTCGCCTGCCCGGCATCGAGACGCTCGCCGCGGTCGGAGGACGCTGACCGATGGCCGAGCCGTACACGGTCTTCACCAGCAAGGTGATCCCGCTGCCGGCCGAGAATGTCGACACCGACCAGATCGTCCCGGCGCGCTATCTCAAGGTCACCGACAAGGCGGGTCTCGCCGAGGCGCTCTTCTGCGACTGGCGCTACGAGGCCGACGGTTCGCTCAAGGAGCCGCGCTTCGTCCTCGACCGGCCCGGGATGAGCGGGCGGAGGATCTTGCTCGTCGGCGACAACTTCGGCTGCGGATCGTCGCGTGAGCACGCGCCGTGGGCCCTGACTGCCTGGGGGATCCGGGCGATCCTGTCGACCTCGTTTGCCGACATCTTCCGCAACAACAGCCTCAAGAACGGGGTGCTGCCGGTCGTCGTCGATCCGGACATGCACGAGCACCTGTTCTCCATGGTGACCGAGCATCCCGAGGTCGAACTGACCGTCGACCTCGACGCTCAGGTCGTCCACCTGCCCGGCGACGAGGACCTTCCGTTCGACATCGATCCGTTCGCCAAGCGGATGATCCTCGCGGGCACGGACGAGCTGGGCTACCTCCTCTCGAAGGAGCCCGAGCTGCGTGCGTGGGAGGATGCCCACCCGGCGAGGATCGATTCACTTGCCGGAGCGCGCTGACCGAACTCGCGACGGCGGCACGGATCGCCGGTCAGCCCGCCCGGGGCGATATTTCGCCCGGTGGTCCTCCCGACCGACGACGATATCGCCGAGCCGGCGACGAGTGGCCTCCGAGCGCGATTTCGGTCCCTTCGTTGCACCCCAGTGGACCGAATCGACCGTCGAGAGCGGCGGCGACCCGACCCGAGCCGCTCTGGCGGTCGATAGGACCACCCGGCGAAACAGGCGACAGGGTAGCAAGTCAGCTCGGCCCCTGGCTCCTCCGTCTCGGCGCCGCCAGCACGTCCGACGCCGTCGCGGGCACGCCGCGGCCGCCTGTGGGACGATCGGCCGGTGAACCTCCTGGACGTGGTCGTCGTGCTGCTCCTGCTGGCCGGTCTCATCCTCGGCTGGCGCTCGGGCGCTATCCCGCAGATCGCAGGGCTCCTGGGCGCGATCGCTGGAGGCGCGCTCGTCATCGTCGCGCTGCCGTACTTTGCGGATCCCCTGTCGAGCGTGGACCCGGGCATCCGTCCCCTTGTCGTCCTGTTGGCCCTCGTCGGGGCGGTCGCGATCGGCGAATCGGTGGGTGGAAGCCTCGGCCGCGTGGCGGCCCATGGCCTCGGGACCGGGATCCTGAGCGCCGCCGACCGGACCGCTGGCGCCGCCCTGGGAGCGGCCCAGGCCATCCTCATCGTGTGGCTCGCCGGCGGTCTCCTCGCCGAGGGCCCGCTGCCCCGCCTGGCCCAGACGGCGAGCACGTCCACCGCGATCCGGACGATCGCGACCGTCCTCCCGCCGCCGACAGACTTCGCCCTCGGTCTGGGCCAATTCCTCGATTCGACCGGGCTGCCGGACGTGTTCGTCGGCTTCGAGCCGCTGCCCGCGCCACCGGTGAAGCTTCCGGACGACCCGACGACGCGGGCGATCGCGGCCGCGGCCCAGGCGAGCACCGTGAAGGTCTCGGCGGCGAGCTGCGGCCTGCAGGCCGTCGGGACCGGCTTCGCGGTGGCCTCGGGCTACGTCGTCACGAACGCCCACGTCGTCGCGGGGGCCCCGACCGACGCGATCAGGGTCACCGCGGCCGGCGGTCGCGTCCTCGATGCCGTGCCGGTCTTCATCGATCCCGCGCTCGACGTCGCGCTCCTCCACGTGGACCAGTTGACGGCCATCGCGCTCCAGTGGGCTCCCAAGGACCCGGAGCGGGGCGCGGTCGGAGCGACCCTGGGCTACCCGGGCGGCCACGCCCTGACGATCCTTCCCGCAGCGGTCACCAGCCGCTATCCGGCGACCGGACGTGACATCTACGGAACGAACCACGTCCGGCGGGAGATCCTCGAGCTCCGCGCCCAGATCGAACCGGGTGACAGCGGCGGGCCGCTGGTGCTCTCGGACGGCACGGTCGGCGGGGTGGTGTTCGCAGAGGCGAAGTCAGATCCGGACGTGGGCTACGCACTCGCGGCCTCGGACGTCGCCAACGCTCTCCGGCTCGCCATCGGGCGGACACGGGCGACCAGCACCGGCGACTGCATCCGCTGATCGCCCGGGCCGGCCCCCCGGAGATGTACGCTGGCCACCGATACCCGACCCTGACGACCCGCGACGCCGTCGCGACCCTGGAGACCGATCGCATGCCTGACGCCGACCGCGCCTCGGACCCCGCTAAGCGCCACTCCGCGACCATCACCGACGGCCCCGACCGGGCGGGCGCACGGGCCATGCTCAAGGCGGTCGGGTTCACCGACGCGGACCTCGCCAAGCCGATCGTCGGGGTCGGCACGACGTGGATCGAGACGATGCCGTGCAACCTCAACCAGCGGCGGTTGGCGGAGCACGTGAAGGCCGGGATCCGCGCCGCAGGCGGCACCCCGATGGAGTTCAACACGGTCGCCATCAGCGACGGCGTCACGATGGGCACCGAGGGCATGAAGACCTCGCTCGTCAGCCGCGAGGTCGTCGCCGACTCGATGGAACTCGTGACCCTCGGGCAGATGTTCGACGGCCTCGTGGCGGTCGTCGCCTGCGACAAGACGGTCCCGGGGGCCGCGATGGCCCTCGGACGGCTCGACGTCCCCGGCATCGTGCTCTACAGCGGGACGATCAACCCGGGCGTCTACAAGGGCCAGCGCAACGCGACGGTGGTAACGGTCTACGAGGCGATCGGGGCGTATCGCGCCGGCAAGATCAGCCTCGAGGAGCTGTACGAGGTCGAGAACGTGGCCTGTCCCGGTCCGGGCGCGTGCGGCGGCCAGTACACGGCCAACACGATGAGTACGGTCATGGAGTTCATCGGCCTGTCACCCGGCCGGGCTCAACGGGATCCCGTCCGAGGAACCGTCCAAGGAGGCCGCGGCCTATCGCACCGGCGAGCTGGTCATGGACCTCGTCCGCCGCGACATCCGGCCGTCGTCGATCGTCACGCGAGACGCGCTCGAGAACGGTATCGCTTCGGTGGCGGCGACCGGCGGATCGACGAACGGCGTCCTCCACCTGCTGGCCATCGCCCACGAGTTCGGGATCCCGCTCGACATCGACGAGTTCGGAGCGATCGCGGACCGCACGCCCCTCATCGGCGACATGCGCCCGGGCGGGCGCTACACCGCGACCGACATGTTCGAGGCTGGCGGGGTCGCGCTGGTGATGCGCGAGCTGCTCAAGCGCCCGGGGCTGCTCCACGGGGACGCCCGGACCGTCGACGGACGGACGATCGCCGAGATCGCCGCCGCGGTCGAGGAGACGCCCGGCCAGCAGGTGGTCCGGCCGATCGACACGCCGCTCAAGGAGACCGGCGGCCTGGCCATCCTGCACGGCACCCTCGCGCCGGAGGGCTGCGTGGTCAAGCTCGCCGGCCACGAGCGCCGCGAGCACCGCGGGCCGGCCCGCGTGTTCGACTCCGAGTCGGCCTGCTACGACGCGGTGCGCGACCAGCGGATCAAGCCCGGAGACGTGGTGGTCATCCGCTACGAGGGACCGGTCGGCGGCCCAGGCATGCAGGAGATGCTCCAGGTCACCGCGGCGCTCGTCGGCGAGGGGCTCGGCGATTCGGTCGCGCTCCTGACCGACGGCCGCTTCTCCGGCGGCACCCACGGTCTGATGATCGGTCACGTCGCGCCGGAGGCCGCGCTCGGCGGACCGATCGCCGCGGTCCAGGAGGGCGACACGATCGTCATCGACGTCGACCGCAAGGCCCTCGACCTCGACGTTCCGCCCGACGAGATCGCTCGCCGCCTCGCGGCGTGGACCCCGCCGCTGGCCCGCTATCGCGGCGGCGTCATGGCCAAGTACGCGGCCCAGGTCGGGTCGGCGTCGCGGGGTGCGGTGACGACCGGTCCGCGCATGGCGGCCGGACTGCTGACGCGATGAGCCACGTGACGCGCTACCGGATCGGGATCAAGACCTCGCAGCAGGACACGGACTGGGCCACGCTCGACGCCGATTGGACGCGCATCGGGGAGCACGACGTCTTCGAGTCCGTCTGGCTGAACGACCATCTCAACAACACCCGCGAACCGGTCGGCGGTCCCAGCTTCGAGGCGGTCACGACGCTCGCCGCGCTGGCTCACCGCGTTCCCGGCAAGACGCTCGGGATCGGCGTGCTGTCGACGACGTTCCGTCACCCGTCGGTCCTCGCGAAGCAGCTGACCGTGCTCGACCACGCGACCGGCGGGCGCCTCATCGCCGGCCTCGGAGCCGGCTGGCACGAGCCCGAGCACACGCCCTTCGGCATCCCCTTCCCGCCGATCAAGGAGCGGTTCGACCAGTTCGAGTCGTCGCTCGCCGTCATCCGGGCCTTCTTCTCGGACGAGGCGCGCGCGATGCCGGGCGTCACCCGCCCCGACCCGTACTTCCCGCTCACCAACGCGACCAACGAACCGGGCACGCTCAGCCCGCATGGCCCGACGATCTGGCTCGGGGGACAGAAGCGGCGCGGGATCGACCTCGCCGCACGCTACGCCCAGGGCTGGCTCATCCCGTTCGTGCTGCCCGACGGCCGCACCGACCGTGTTCCCTATTTCGCCGAGCGACGCTCCATGCTGCTCGAGCGGATGGCCGAGATCGGGCGCGACCCAGATGGCTTCGAGTTCGCGACCCAGATCCCGACCGGGACGACGCCCGAGGCCTGGAACGAGACGCTCGGCCTCGCCCACGGCTTCGTGGAAGTCGGCGCGAACCACGTGATCCTGTCGATGCCACCGAACCTCGGACCCGACGGCGTGGATGCCATCGCGACGGCGATCGCCCGTCCGCTGCGCGACGCCCTCGGCTGACCGTGCGAGGTCGCCGCTGCGGCGGCATCATTGACGGGTGACCACCCCCGACCGCGCCCAAACAACGCTGCCGCCCGATCCCGAGGCCTACGACTCGCCGCGCAACGCGCGAGCCCGCGCGAAGGGTCTCGAGGCGCCGTATATCGCCGGCGGCACCGATCCGGACCCGGAGCCGGGCCTCGTCGAGGAACGCCACTATCTGCGGCTGCTGGTGTGGATGGTGGCCGCGCTCATCCTGGGTGGCTTCGTCCTCGGCATCATTGTGGCCCTCGCGACCGGGGACCTGTCCGGGAACTTCGTGTGACGAGCGGCATCGCCGCCCCGTCGCGCGCGCATCGACGCGGCGACTTGGGACGCGGCGCACGCGGGACTCGTCGATACGCTGCGCGAGCTCATCCGGATCCCGTCGGTCGATCCCGTCGACCCATCGGCTCCCGACATGGAGCTCGTCGCCGCCCAGGCGATCGCGGCGATGCTTCGCGAGGCCGGCCTCGAGCCGGAGATCGTGGAGCCGGTGCCGGGCCGCGGCTCGGTCCACGCGCGCCTGCGTGGCGACGGCACCGGTGGCGAGCCACTGCTGCTGCTGTCGCACCTCGACGTCGTGCCCGCACCGCCCGATCGCTGGACCCATCCGCCCTTCGCGGCCGACATCGACGACGGCTATATCTTCGGACGCGGCGCGGTCGATATGAAGCAGATGGTCGCGATGGAGCTCGCTGTCGTCCGCCTGCTCGCCGGCGAAGCGCACGCGGCCGGGCTCGATCCGGCCCGCGACCCGATCCCCGGCCTTCGTCGCGACGTCCTCTTCACGTGCACCGCGGACGAGGAGGCCGGCGGCATCGACGGTGCCAGATGGGTGGCCGAGCACCGGCCGGCATGGGTCCGCGCCGCCGGGGCGCTCAACGAATGCGGGGGCGTCGCGACGACCGTCGCCGGACGGCGCCTCTACCCGATCCAGGTCGCGGAAAAGGGGTATGCGTCGTACCGACTCCACGTCCGCGGGACCTGGGGCCACGGGTCGATGCCACGGAGCGACAACGCGGCCGTCCTGGCCGCCGAGATCGTTCGACGCCTGGCCGTCCCGGGCCCGACGCGCCTCACGCCGGTCATGCGTCGATTCCTCGAACTCGCCGCTGCGGCGCTGCCGCCGGAAGCCTCGCGCCTGATCGATCGGCTCGATCGACGGCGACGCACCCTCCGCCGAAGCCGCGATCGAGGCCGCCTGCGACCCGACGTACGCCCGGGCGCTCCGCGCACTCGTCCGCGACACCCTGAGCCCGAACGTCATCACGACGGGCATCAAGTACAACGTCATCCCGGGTGACGCCATCATCGAGGTCGACTGCCGCGTCCTGCCCGGCACCACCGAGGCGGACATCCGGGCGGAGGTCATCGAGCGGATGGGCCCCGATCTTGCCGCTGCCACCCGCATCGAGCTGATCGTCTGGGGCGCACCCGTCGAGGCGCCCGCCGAAGGGGAGCTGTACGACCTGCTGGCCAGCACGATCCGCGACCACGACCCCGAGGGCATCCCGCTGCCCGTCATGGTCCCGTTCGCCACCGATGCCAAGCACATCGAATCGCTGGGTGTGCCGGCGTACGGCTTCTGCCCGCTGCTGCTCGACCCCGAGGAACGGTTCCTCGAGCGCTTCCATGGGGTCGACGAACGCGTCTCCATCGATGCGCTCGCCTGGGGACTGCCGGTCCTCTACGACGTCGTTCGGCGGTTCTGCGGCTGAGGCCGACCTGCGTCGGCACGACACCGCGGGGTCAGCGTCCGCCGAGCGGTTCCCTGTCCTCGCGCTCCTCGCTGATCCGGACCTCCTCATCGCAGGTCGTGCAGACGTAGGTCCGTCCCTGCGCCCAGTCGCGCTCGGGGTCGTGGTCGGCGGGGTCGTGATGGCTCGGGCGGGGAGCGAGCTCTCCCCACGTGCCGTCGCTGTGCCGATGCTGAACGCGAACGAGGAAATCCGCCTGTCCGATGAGGTCCACCGATCACCCTCCTGTGTTCCCCGATGGTGGGGCCTGAGACGCCGGCCGCACAAGTCACGGCTCATCGGCCGCATTCGCCGGTCAGCCCACCTCGCGCGGCGTCCGGATGAGCCGGCCCCGGCGACTGATCGCGTGGGTTGCGAGTGCCGCCACGCCCATCGCGACGATCGCGCGTTCGGCGCTCGGAAGGGGCCGGACCGCGGCCAGGAACTGTTCGGCGCGGCCACGGTCCACGACCCGGAGGACGGCGTGGCCCCGCTGGGTCAGGCGCAATGTCTTCTGGCGGCGGTCTTCGGGCTCCTGGTTGCGCTCGACCAGGCGGCGACGGACCAGCCCGTCGACCAGGCGGCTCGTGGCCGATGGCGACCGTCCGATCGATTCGGCCAGCTCGCCGACCGTGAGCGTGCTGCCGTCCGCGAGGACGTACAGCGCCGCGAGTTGGGTAAAGCCGAGCCGCAACTCCCCGAGCTGACCGGCAAAACCGATGACCAGCTCGCGCCACAGGGCCCGGCCCATCGCCACGCGCTCGCTGATCTGGCGGACGTTCGGCAGCCGGTTGCCGGCGGCGAGCACCGGCGCCGACAGGTCGGCCTCGAAGCGACGGGCGATGGCCCGCGCAGGGGCCGGCCGGGTCGATGGGCGAGGCGCGGATCGTGTCGTCGGTCACGTTTCCAAGCCTACCGGCAGAGCCGGGATACATGCAACCGTGCAACTGACTCGTGCGTGGGGGTCCGCCCGGCGCCGTACTCTGCCGAACATGACGCAGCTTGCCTTCGTGTTTCCCGGACAGGGGTCGCAATCGGTTGGGATGGGCCGATCGCTGGCCGAGACTTCGCCCGCCGCCGCCGCCGTCTTCGCCGCCGCGGATCGGCGCGCTCGGTGAGCCCATCAGCGCCGTCGCCTGGGATGGTCCCGCCGAGCGCCTCGATCTCACCGAGCAGGCCCAGCCCGCGATCCTTGCGACCTCGATCGCGATCCTCGCCGCGCTTCGCGAGCGGTGGGCCGCCGAGGGCCTGATCGCGCCGGAGCCCGCCTTCGCGGCCGGCCATTCGATGGGCCAGTACTCAGCCCTCGTGGCCGCCGGCGCCCTCGACCTCGACGACGGGCTGCGGCTCGTGCGCGAGCGCGGCCGGCTGATGCAGGCATCCGGGCAGGGGCGCGACGGCGCGATGGCCGCCCTGATCGGGCTCGACGATTCGCGCTTGCCGGAGCTCGTCGAGAGCGCCGGGGCACACGGGGTCTTCGTCGTCGCCAACCGCAACGCGCCGGGCCAGGTCGTCGTCTCCGGTGAGCGTGCCGCCATCGAGGCCGGCGCGGCGCTCGCGAAGGAGATGGGCGCCAAGCGTGCCATCGTCCTGCCCGTCTCGGTCGCGGCTCACTCCCCGCTCATGGCCGAAGCGGCCGACGGGATGCGACTCGCCCTTGCCGGCGTGACCTTTCACGATCCGGCGACGCCGTTGCTCGCCAACGCCGACGCCCGTCTCATCGCGTCCGCCGACGCCTGTCGGAACGAGCTCATCGAGCACCTGACCGCCGGCGTGGACTGGATCCGGATCGTCGAGCGGATGGTCGGCGGCCGGCGTGACCACCTTCGTCGAGATCGGTCCCGGCAAGGTCCTGACCGGACTCATCCGCCGGATCGCACCTGAGGCCGAGGTCATCGCCACTGACGATCCCGCCAGCCTCGATCGACTCATGGCCCTCGCATCAGTCCCCGCCTGACCACCCACAGAGATCGGCGCCACACGGCGCCCACAGAACTGGAGCAGTACGACTTTGCGCAAGCCTGACTACGACCGCCGCGTGGTGGTCACCGGACTCGGCGTCATCAGCTCGATCGGCAACGACGTCGACGACCGTCTGGTCCAACCTCGTCAACGGGGTGTCCGGGATGGGCCCGATCACCCGCTTCGACCCGACACCGTACGAGGCCAAGCTGGCCGGCGAGGTCCACGATTTCAACCCTTCGGATTGGATGGACCCGAAAGCCGCCCGCCGAAGCGAATCGAGCATGCATTTCGGCGTCGCCGCGGCGAAGCAGGCTCTGGCCGATTCGGGGTTCGAGCTGACCGACGCGAATCGGACCGAGGTCGGGGTCGTCTTCGGCTCGGGCGCGGGCGGCCAGACCCTGATGCTCGACAACTGGGCGTCTCTCAAGGAGCGCGGTCCACGAACGGTCGCCCCGACGTTCATCGCCAATGCGCTGACCGACAGCTGCTCCGGGATGATCGCGATCGAGACGGGCGCCATCGGCCACAACATCTGCATGGTGTCCGCCTGCGCCACGGGGACCCACAACGTCGGGCGAAGCGGCCGAGGCGATCCGCCGGGGGGACTGCATCGCGGTCATCTCCGGCTCCACCGAGGCTCCGCTCTTAGAAGTGGGACATGCAGGCTTCTCGAACATGCGCGGGATGGGGATGCCGCGCCCCGGTGAGGCGCCCGAGACGGTCTCGCGACCGTTCGACCTGACGCGGGATGGCTTCGTCCTCGGCGAAGGCTCGGGCGCACTGTTCCTCGAGGACCTCGAGCTCGCCAAGGCGCGCGGAGCGAAGATCTACGCGGAAGTCGTGGGCTACGGATCGGCTGCGGACGGCTGGGACATGATCCAGCCGGTCGAGGCGGGGGCCGGCTCGGCGCGCGCCATGAAGATGGCCCTCGAGCGGCGTGGCGTCCCGGCCGACGAAGTCGACCTGATCAACCCGCACGGAACCTCGACCCCGCTTGGCGACAAGCGCGAGGCGGAAGCCCTGTGGACCGTCTTCGGCAGTCGGGCCGCGGCCAGGGAACGCTCGCTCGCTGTCAGCGCGACCAAGTCGATGACCGGCCACATGATGGGCGCCGCGGGGGCATTCGAAGCATTCGCGACCGTGATGTCGGTGGCCGAGCAGTGCGCGCCGGCCACCATCAACTACCGAGATTTCGACCCCGACTGCGACGTCTGGGTCGTCAGCGAGACACAGGCGCTGCCGATCCGCTACGCCCTGTCGAACAACATCGGCCTGGGCGGCCACAACGGCGCGATCATCTTCAAGCGCTACGACGGCGACTGATCGCAACCCGGCCGGAGCGACACCTACTGACGATCGCCGTTGGGCGATTCCAGGGCCTCGCGTTGGGCGGCCGGCCGCCGTCTGTGCTCAGCCGGCCAACGCCTGGGCTGAGCCACCGACCTGCTGACGATCGCCATTGGGCGATCCCGGCGACGGCCTCAGTTCGGCGGGCCGGCCGCGTCTCGTGCTCAGGTCCTCGAGTCGTGCCGGCCGGAGGCACACTCGCTGACGATCGCCGTTGGGCGAATATGACCTCTGACGGATCGGCCTCAGTATCGGCGGGCGGCCGCGCCGTGCTCAATGTCCTGGCGATGGCGGCCGGATGATCCATGACCTGCTGACGATCGCCGTTGGGCGATTCCAGGATGGCGTGCCGATCTGGTCGGCTTGTCTTCAACGATCTCGCCAGTCGGGGGAAGGCCGAAGCCCCCGCGTACCGATGATGCGGGGTTGCTCCATCCAATCGACGTGCGCGGGCCGAACCCGCGTAAGAGGTCGGTATCGGGCGGGTGGCTCGCAGGGCGCCCACGATGATCTCGTAACCCATCGACCCGGCCACGCGAGCCAGCGTCTCAAGCCGCAACTCCTTCCGCGAGTCCGTTCTCGATCATCGACCAGGTGGATTGGCTTGACACCTGCGATCTGGCTCAGGTGCGGTCTGTGTCTCGAGCTGACGCAACCTCGCTCCGCGCTAGGTCAAAACCGAGGTGGACGATCACCCGCTCGACGAAGGCCGGCTGATCACGCAGGAAGTAGGGCATGCCTCAATTACACCGCTCGGAGCTTTCACCAGCACGTATCTGTCCATGCCCGGCTGAGTTTCGCGCTGGAGCACGAGGAGCTTTTGAGCACTCGATGAGCCAAACCATGTGAAGGGCGGTCGCGACTTCGAGGCACCGGGACGATGGTTCCACCGGCGATATCGCCCAACGGCGATCGTCGGCGGTGCCTCCCGGGTGGACTGGGCGCGTCACGCCGGAAGGGAGGCTCGCCTGCACGGGGGCCGGCGCTATCGCCCAAGGGCGATGGTCGGGAGGGCGCCTCGCCTGGGACGCACGCCACGGCGGGATCGAGCCTCGCCTGCAAGCTTTCTCAGAATCACGGGGGCTGCGCATATCGCCCAAGCGGCGATGGTCGGAGGGCGCCTCGCCGTGGAGGCAGCCTGCAAGCCCTCTCCGGATCACGGGAGCCGGCGATATCGCCCAACGGCGATCGTCGGAAGGTGCGCTCGCGGTGGCTGCGGGCGTGTGACGGCAGAAGTGAGCGTGGCCGGCAAGCCCTTCTCCGGATCATGGCGCCACGGCGATATCGCCCAACGGGCGATCGTCGGAGGGTGCCTCGCCGTGGACTCGTGCGCCGCGCGACGGCAGAACCGAGCCCGGCCGCTGAGCGCGGCCGGTGTGAAGCTCGCCCTGCTACCATCGCCGCCGAGCCCAACCGGAGGGATGTGTGCCTGAACTGGACCCCAGCCGCCGTGCGGTCGTGACCGGCATGGGCGCCGTCATGCCGATCGGCAACGACTTCCCGACGTACTGGTCGAACCTGGTCGCAGGGGTCACGGGCACGCGGACCATCTCGAGCTTCGATCCCAGCGGGGTTCGAGGTGCGGATCGCGGCCGAGGTGCTCGACTTCGACCCGACGATCGCGATGGACGCAAAGATGGCGCGGCGGATGAGCCGCTTCATCCATTTCGCGATGGCGGCCGGCAAGGAGGCCGTCGCCGACTCCGGCATCGATTCGCGGCGATGACCGAGGAGAGCGGGATCGATGCGGCGTGGTCGTCAATACCGGCGGCGGCGGCATCGAGCAGATCATCGATGGAACCCACGTCCACGACCAGAAGGGGCCGCGGTTCGTGTCGGCCTTCGCGATCCCGGCGCTGTCGGGCTCGATGGGCGCCGCGATGCTGTCGATGGAGTACCACCTGACCGGGCCGGTGATGACCCAGGTCGCCGCCTGCGCGACGTCGGTGATCGCGTTCCAGGATGCGCTCCGGCTGATCAGGACGGGCGAGTGCGACGTCGTGCTGGCCGGCGGTTCGGAGGCGCCGATCTGGCCGATGGGCGTGGCCGCACTGGGGAACATGGGCGCGCTTTCGAAGCGCAACGACTCGCCGGAAACAGCCTCGCGGCCGTTCGATGCGACCCGCGACGGGTTCGTGCTCGGCGAGGGCGGCGGGGTCGTGGTCGTCGAGTCGCTCGCGCATGCGCGCGAGCGCGGAGCGACACCGATCGCCGAGATCATCGGCGCGGCGCTGACGGCCGACGCGTTTCACATCAGCGCCCCCGAACCGACCGGTCGCGGCCAGGCCCGGGCGATGTCGCTGGCGCTGCGCAACGCCGGGATCGCGCCCGAGGATGTCGACTACATCGTCGCCCACGGGACATCCACATCCCTCAACGACGTACCGAGACGCGCGCGATCAAGTCGGCCTACGGCGACTACGCCTACAAGGTCCCGATCAGCTCGCCGAAGTCGATGATCGGCCACCTCGTGGGTGCGGCCGGGATCGCGTCGGTGCTGGCCGGCCTCGGTGCCATCCGCGACGGCGTCATCCCGCCGACGGCCAATCTCCACACGCCGGACCCCGAGTGCGACCTCGATTACACGCCGCTCGTCGCGCGGCAAGGCGCCGGTCCGGACCGTGGCCGTCAACGGGTTCGGGTTCGGCGGGCAGAACGCAGTCGCTATCTTCCGGGCCGTCGAGGGCTAGGTTCGGGGCTCGCGAACGAGGCGCGCGAGGCGGAACTGAGTGGCGGGTGCGTCAGCCGCCGGTCGCGGTGCGCAACTCGGCCAGGACCGCCGGGTCGAGCCAGCCGACGGCAGCCAACCGTACCTCGAGGTTCGCCACCGCCATCCAGCCGACGAGTGCGGCGTCCCAGCCCGGCATCCCAGCCGGCCGGCGGCGTCCGCTCCGTGCCGATCCGTGATGTCCCCGCGACCGCTGCGCGCATCCGGGCGGCGAAGGCATCCTCGCGATCGGGCGACCAGCCGGCGGCCGCGAGCCGCGTGCGCAGCTCGGCTGCGAGAACTTCGTCGATCGGGAGCGAGGTCGGCCGGATCGGGCCGCTCCATGAGCAGCCGCGCGATGCCGCGGATCCGGATGAGCTCAGGGACCGGGTCGGGATGGTCGTCGACGCGAAGGTCGAGCCAGCGGTCACTCCCGCCGCCGTACCCGCCGGCCTCGCGAACGACGAGGAGGGCCGCGGACTGGCGTCCACGTCGGTCTCCTCCTGCCCGATCCCCGGCCAGCAGCGCGGCCAGGAGCCGGTCCGGCAGCGGACCGCTCGTCGCCTCGAATGCGGCCAGCATCGCGTCCACCACGGCGCCGTCAGCGAGGATGTTGCCCTGGATCGCGACGCCGTCCGACGTCCGGCCACCGGCCCACGGCAGGCAGTTCGTCCCGTATACGTGACGGCGCGCCCCGCAGCGTCGACGAGCCCGAACTGGCGCTCGTCGCTCGCCTCGTCGGACGAGGTGAGGCGCTCGGCGATCTCCGCCGGATCCATGCCCTCGGCCATCAGCGCGAGACCACGCGGCCCGTACGAGACGTTCGCCCAGGCCTGCGTCGCGACCGCCCCGATGCCCGCCCTTGCCCACGGGCACGACGGAGCCCACCGCGAGGAACTTGGAGGCCACGGCGACGCCGAGGTCGCCCGTGTCCGGGTCGCGCGCGACGATCGAGAAGGTCACGACGTTTTCACGTCTGGCGGACCCGCGGATCGATCAGCGCGATGGCGACATCGACCAGGATGTTCATGACCACGATGCAGACCGTGGCGAAAAGGACGGTCCCCATCAGAAGCGGCAGGTCCTCCGAGTGAACCGCATCGAGCGCGAGTTTCCCGATGCCCGGCCACGAGAACACCGCCTCCACGACCACGACCCCGCCCAGCAGCAGGCCGAGATCGAGGCCGATCTGCGTGAGGAGCGGTGGCAGGGCGTTCGGGAATGCGTGGCGCCAGGCGACTCGACCCTCGGCCGCGCCCTTCGCCCGCGCCGTGCGCGTGTAGTCCTGGTGCAGCTCGTCGAGCAGCACCGTCCGGGTGATCCGGGCGTAGTAGGCGGCGAGCCCGACCGCCAGGGTCACGGCCGGAAGGAGCAGGTAGCGCAGGTCCCATGGCTTGTACTGGCCGATGGGAAAGATCGATAGGCCCCACTGGAGCGCCGGCTGGAAGGCGAAGACGAAGATCAGCATGTAGCCGACCCAGAACGCGGGAGCGGCCACGAGAACGGACGTGCCGATCAGCCCGAGCCGGTCGGTCTTGCCGCCCGGGTTCCGCGCTGATCGCACCCCGAGCGGGATGCCGATCACGGCCGCCGCGAGGACGCCCGCGATCGCCAGTTCGAAGGTCGCCGGGACACGCTCGAGAACCATGTCAAGGACGGGGCGGTGCTGCTTGTACGACTCGCCGAAGTCGCCCTGGAGCGCCCGGGCGAGATACCCGACCATCTGCTCGGGCAGCGGCCGATCCATCCCGAGAGCCTCGCGGATCGCATGGACGGCCGCCGCCGAGGCGTTCCTCCCGGCGATCGCCCTGGCGGGGTCGCCAGGGGCCACGAACGCGAGGAGGAACGTGAAGATGCCGACGGCGAGGAGGACCAACATCCCCCAGGCGACCCGTCGGACGATGTATGCGACCACGTCACGATGATGGTGACCCGAACGCCGCCCGACAAGGGCGGGCGCCCGGGCCGGCGCTGGAGCGCGCGCTCGTCACTGGCTGACGGTGACGTTCCGTGCGTCGATGAAGTAGACCGGATGGAGAGGATTGACGCCACCGACGCGAGTCGATGACATGACGACGGTCTCGTTGAGCACGACCGGGATCCATGGGGCGTCCGCCATGATCTTCTTCTGGATGTCCTGGTACATCGACAGGCGAGTCGCATCATCCTGCTCGGCGAGCGCCTTCGCGGACTCCGCGTCGACCTCCTTGTTGCAGTACCACGCGGAGTTCGAGCCACCCTTCACCGCGGTGGCGCACGACAGGATCGGGTCGATGAAGTCGGATGGGTCCGGGAAGTCCTGGAACCAGCCGACGTACACCAGTGGCGCCTGGTGCGGGGTCTGGATCGTGCCGAGCAGGACGCTGAACTCCTGCTGGACGATGTCGACGGTGATTCCGATCTGGGCGAGGTCCTGCTGGACCGCTTCGGCCTGCGCTTTGACGGTGTCGTCGGTGTACGTGTAGAGCGTGGTCTTGAATCCGGCCTCGTAACCGGCTTCCTTCATCAGCGCCTTGGCCTTGTCGACATCATGCGGATATGGATCGCAGGACTTGTCGTAGCCGGGCATGGGCGGCGGCAGGATGCACGTCGCCGGGCCGCCGCGACCGTTCTGGATCCGAACCAGGTTGGCCTTGTCCACCGCGTAGTTCATGGCCTGGCGAACCTTGACGTTGGCGAGTGCCTTGTCGGGTCCACTGGTGTCGATGGATACGTAGAAGGTTGCCACATCGGTCCGGCGCAGGACCCTGTCCTTGAAGTTCGGGTCGTTGACCGCCGCGGTGAAGGACCCGCCCGGGATCGGATCGCTCATCAGGTCGAGCTGGTTGGCCTCGGTCTGCTGGAGCTGCGTGTTGGCATCGAGCCCGATGCGGATCTCGACGCCGGCGTTGGCGGGTGCGCTGCCCCAGTAGTCCGCGTTCTGCTCGAACCGGGCGATCGAGCCCTGCTTGTACTCGACCAGGTGGTACGGCCCGGTCCCGATCGGTGCCTTGGCGAACTCCGTCGCATCCAGGGGCGATTCGGCCGGGATGACCGAGCCGAACATCATGGCCAGGATGTAGGGCAGGCGCTTGTCAGGCTTCGTGAGGGTGATCTCGACCGTCGCGGGATCGGTCGCCTTGATCCCCGAGGCGGTCTTGGCGGTGCCGCCGAGGACCGCAGCCGAACCATCGATGATGGAGAAGAACGCCGGACCCACCGGTGACGGGTTCGGCTTCAGGCCCTGGTCGAGGATCCGATTGAGCGACGCGACGACGTCGTTCGCGTTCATCTCCCGGAGCACGGACCCGTCGCCCTTGTAGAACTTCACGCCGGACCGGAGGTGGAACGTGTAGGTCCGCCCGTCCGCGGAGACCGTGGGCATCTCCTTGCGCCAGCCCCGGCACGAGCTTGGTGGTGGTGGCGTCGTATTCGACGAGCTGGTCATAGAGCAGACGGGCGGCCATCCACGACACCGTGTCATAGGCCAGTGCCGGATCGAACCACTGGATGTCGCCCTGCGATCCGATGGACAGGATCCCTCCCCCGGATGCGCTGCTCGGACTGGCCGCCACGCTGGCTTCGGCGGAGGCGGACGCCGCGGCCTGCGTGGCCGGCGGGCTCGTCGGCGTGGCAGCGGATGCGGATGCTGCTGCCGAGCTCGGTGGCGCAGCCGAGGGGCTGGCACTCGTGCATGACCCGACGACGATCGCGAGGCACGTGATGGCGACCACCCACCACGGCCCACGGCGGACTGTGCCGTCCATCGCTGGACCCTCCTGCCGAACGGCGCCGTTGATGATGGATACGGCCACCGACGCCGATTCGCGCGAACCTATCACGGCGTCATCCGGAGTGACCGCTTGCGCGCGGACGATCGCCGGGCGCCACCTGTTTTTGTGGTGCGCTCTGTCAACACCGGACGCATCTCGTGACGAAGCCGCGAAGATCTCCGCACCCCGCGGCGAACCTCAATTTCTCCAGGCGCGCGGGTCGAGGGCGTCGCGGAGCGCGTCGCCCAGGATGTTGAACGCCAGGACCGTGAGCGTGATGGCCAGTCCGGGGAGCACGACGAGCCGTGGATCCGTCGCGAACCAGCTGATGTGGTCGGCGAGCATCGTCCCCCACGTGGGAGTCGGCGGCGGAACACCGGCGCCCAGGTACGACAAGGTCGCCTCGAACAGCACGGTGGCAGCGATCCCCAGCGAGGCGTAGACCACCAGGATCGGCAGGATGTGTGGCATCACGTGGTCGAGGAAGATCCTCAGGCCGCGACTGCCGAGCGCCCGTGACGCCTCCACGAAGTCGCTGTTCCGCAGGACGAGCGTCCGGCTGTACACGATCCGTGCCGTGGCAGTCCACAGCGTCGTGCCGATGATGATCGTGACGAGGCCGATGCTCGGACCCAGCACGTACGCCATCGTGATCGTCAGGAGCAGGACCGGGAACGAGAGCCACAGGTCCGTGGACCGCATGAGCAGGCTCTCGACCGGGACCCCGACCGACCGCCCGCCCGGCAGGCCGAGGCGCGCAGAACGCGACAGCGCCGCCGTTGCCCCGACGAGGAGCCCGAGCACGGTGGCGATCACGTTGGCCCCGATCCCGATGGCGAGCGATGTGCGCGCCCCGTAGACCAGTCGAGTCCAGTAGTCGCGGCCGAGGCGGTCCAGCCCCAGCGGATGTTGCGGGCTGGGCCCTGCCGGGTCGCCGGTCAGCGGCATCGCGTCCCGGAACTGCTGGATCGGGTCGTACGGGGTGAGGAGCGGCGCAAGGATGGCAGCGAGCACGATCGCCGCGGCGAGGACGCCACCGACCCAGAACATCGGGTTCCGGCTGAGGGTCTCCAGGGCTCGCCGGGCGCCACCGACGGGCCGTCGGCCGGCGTCGAGCACCGCCGTCCTCTCGGTCGCGGTGCCGGGCTCGACAAGCTGCGCCATTGCACCGCAGCGTATCGGGCGGCGCAAGATGCTTATCGCACACGGCGGCAGGCGACCTGTCCGAAACCCGACACCTCGCCAGTCCGGCACGAGCCACAGGTGACAAACAGCCGACATGTACGATCGCGGTCCATATCAGCAGAAGGAGATCCGATGGGCGAGCACAAGCCCGGCGAATACAACATGCCGGAAGAGTCGGACACCGAAGGGCAGCTGAAGCGGCGCGACGTCACCGACGAGGGTGGGTCGGGCGGCGGCGAGGATCTCAAGCGGCGCGACATCGTCGACGAGGAGTCGGACACCGAAGGCCAGCTGAAGCGGCGCGACATGACCGGCGACGCCCCCTCGAGCGGCGAGGATCTGCGTCGGCGTGACGCGACCGACGACGAGGAATCGGACACCGAGGGCCAGCTCAAGCGGCGCGACGTCACCGACGAGGGTGGGTCGAGCGGCGGCGAGGATCTCAGGCGACGCGACATCGTCGACGACGAATCGGACACCGAGGGCCAGCTGAAGCGGCGCGACTGACGTACACGCCCGCGGTGACGCCTCGTCCTCCTCTGGGGCGTCACCGCCACCTCCGCGGTCGGCGGCCGAAGGCGTCGTGCTGACCGCGTATCGTCGCGTCTTCGGAAACCCGTGGCTCGCCCGCTTGATGGCGGGCGAGTTCATCTCGTCCATCGGCGACTGGCTGTACATGGTCGGCATGCTGATCGTGGTCTACGACCAGTCCGACGATCCGCTGGCGCTCGGGCTGGTCGGGGCGGCACGCATCGCGCCGTACGTCCTCTTCTCGGTGCCGGCGGGGATCGTCGCGGACCGGTTCGACCGGCGAACTATCCTCCTCACCACCGACATCATCCGCGGCGGCCTGCAGGTCGTCCTTGCGATCCTCGTGCTGAACGCCGCGCCGACCATCTGGATCGTCGCCGTGGCGATGGTCGCCACGAGCGTGGCGGTCTTCTTCGGACCAGCGATCGGGGCTTATCTCCCCTCGCTCGTGGACGACGAGGCCGATCTCGGACCGGCGAATAGCGTGTGGGCCACGCTCGACAACCTTGCCTACTTCATCGGGCCGGCCGTCGCCGGTCTACTGATCGCCGCCGGGGGCCTGGTCGCCTCGTTCATCCTGAATGCGGCCTCCTTCGCCGTCGTCGCGGTGATCCTGGCGACGCTCCCCGCCAAGCGCACGGCAGCCGGCCCGACCGAGCTCGACTCCCGGGGCGCTGGCGAACGGTCGGGCGCACAGGCGAACGGCCCGCGCTCTGCCGCGGGCGGCTGGGCGACGATCGTCGGCCGGATGCCGGCCGTGATGCTCCTCGACGCCGCGACGAGCTTCGTCGGTGGCGGCCTCGGGGTGCTGACGGTCATCGTGGCCGTCAATTCGCTGGGTGTCGGAGAGGCCGGGACCGGCTACCTCAACGCCGCGATCGGGGTGGGCGGGATCGCGGCCGGGATCGTCGCGGGCTGGGTCGTGCTGCGACGGCTCGACGTCGGGATCGTCGTGGGCAGCCTCATCTGCGGCGCCGGCCTGATCGCACTGGGCCTCGCGGCGGATCTCCTCCTCGCCTCGGTGGCGATCGCCATCGCGGCCGGCGCACAGCTCGTGCTCGACGTGATCAACGCGACGCTGCTCCAGCGAACGGTTCCCGACGGGGAGCGCGGACGAGCGATGGGCGTCCTCCAGATCTCGAGCGCCCTGACCGCGATCGTCGGCGCATTCGCGGCCCCGCTCCTCGCAGATGCCTACGGCGTCCCGGCGGCGCTGGCGACGATCGCGGTCATCGGGACGGTCGTCGGGGTGGCCTCGGGGGCATGGCTGCGCTCTGCGGCCCGGCATCCTGCCCACCGCATCCGAGCCGCGCGCCCTGGAGATCCTTCGGGGCAGCGTCTTCGGCGGCCTGCTTCCGGCCAGGCTCGAGGCGGTCGCGAGGGACCTCGTCCCGGTCGATGTCGCCCAGGGCGAGACGATCATCGAGGAGGGCGACGCCGCGGATCGCTTCTACTTCGTCGATCGCGGGACGTTCAGGGTCTCGCAACGAGCCGCCGATGGCGGAGTGACCGTCCTGCGGTCGTTGGGTCCGGGTGAGACATTCGGCGAGATCGGGCTGCTGACGTCGGTGCCGCGAACGGCGACCGTGACGGCCGAGTCGGAGGGACGTCTCTTCGCGCTCGACCGCGCCGGGTTCCTGGGACTCGTCGATGCCGGGCCGGGCCTGACCACCCAATTGCTCGAGCGATACCGGGCTCTGCCCGTGCGCGCCTAGACACAGCGCCTGTCCGATACCGGACGCCCGGCGCGTCCGCCATGGGCTGTAGATTTCCGAGGAAAAGGGCCTAATCTGCCGCATGGTCCCCAGCGCGAGGGATCGATGTGAGGAGAGGTCACATGAACGCACAGGACGTGCCCGACGAGCTGCTCGGTCCCGAGACCGAGATCGACGAGACCGCAGGCGACGCCGGCAGGGCGCCGGCGCACCGGAACGTCTCGCCTGCCCCGACGGCTGACGACGACACGCAAGGACAGGGCGGCAAGGTCTTCGCCGTCGATCGATCCGACGCAGAGGACGCCGGGCGCCCGTAGCCTGTCAGGCCAGCGAGCGTCACCGGCTGCGCGGCTGCCTCGACCAGCCAGTCACCGGGCCATACACTCCAGCCACGCATCCGGAATCACCGGATCGGCTGGTGAGGTCTCGAACTGCATGCCCGACCGCGAGGCAGCCGCCCCGGCGTCCGCCCAGGACCGCGCGGTCATCGAGGCCATCTCGCGGTCGCGTCTGTTCCGCGGCGTCGCGATCGAGGACCTCGCCGTCATCGCCCCGATGCTCCGCGAGCGCCGGTACCGGTCGGGCGAGACGATCTTCCACGAGGGGGACCCGGGCGACGCGATGCACGTCATCGCCTCGGGTGGGGCGAAGATCTCCATCGCATCCCAGGAAGGCGACGAGGCGATCCTCGCAACCCTCGGCCCGGGAGAGGTATTCGGCGAGCTCGTCCTTCTCGACGGCGCGCCACGTTCCGCGACGGCGGTGGCGGTCGAGCCGACGGTGACCTATACCCTCCCCCAGACTGCGTTCGGCCCGCTCATCGCCGGGAATGACGCGTTCCGGACGGCAGTCCTTCGCAACCTCGCGCTCGAGCTGCGTCGCCTCACCGCGCATGCCTCCGAGCTGCACTTCCTCGACCTCCCGGGCAGGCTGGCCAGCCGGCTGGCCCGGATGGCGGAGGACGTGGCACCCGGCCAGCCCCTGGAGGTGCACCTCGGCCGCGGCTACACCCAATCGGAGCTGGCGGCGATGATCGGGGGCACACGCCAGAGCGTGAATCGGGTGATGTCGGAGCTCGTCTCGGAGGGACTCGTTAGGCTCGAGCCACACGACCTCGTCGTCGTCGACGTCCGTCGGATGGCCGAACGCGCTCGATGGTGAAGGACGGCCGGCCGCGCGATCTTTCCGCGGACGCGGGCGCACTCCTGCGCCAGGTCGCCCTCCGGAGCGAGACCGCGGTGCGCCTCGAGACCGAGGTCGAGATCACCCTCCTGCGCTCGATCGTCGATGCGACCGTCGGCATCTTCGCCGCCGAAGCCGCGTCGATCGCTCTGCTCGACGAAGCGACAGGCCAGTTGCGGTTCGTGGTGGCGGCGGGCGCCCAGGGCCAGCCGGTGGTCGGCCTCACGATCGGGGCGACGCAGGGTGTCGCGGGCTACGTGTTCTCGACGGGCGAGAGCATCGCGATGACCGATCCGGTGCAGGACCCGCGTTTCGGCCGCGAGGTGGCGGAGCAGACCGGTTACGTCCCGCGGTCCATCCTCGCCGTGCCGCTCGAAGACGGGTCGCGGACGATCGGGGTGCTCGAGGTCTTCGACAAGCGCGCCGGCCCGTTCACGATGCAGGACATCGAGATCGCCTCGGTCTTCGCCAGGCAGGCCGCGACCGCGATCAAGGTGGCCGCGCGGACACGCCAGGTGCGCTCGATCCTGACCGACGCGCTGCGCGCCGAGGCCACCACCGAGGGCGACGCGGACGCCGATGCGGCGGTCGCCGAGGTCGTCTCGGTCGCGACCGTGCGGCAGTCCGGCGACGACCGCTTCTGGGCCTTCGTCGATGCGATCGCGGCGATGCGCCAGGTTTCGGCAGCCGACCGTGATCTCGCGATCGACCTGCTCTCGGTCATCGGCCGCCACCGCGCTCCTGCCACACGCGAAGCGGCGAGGGGGCTGGGCCGAGCCCGCCGGTGAGCGAGGAATCGCTCCCGGCGTGGAGTGAGCCGTTCACCGCCGACCGCCGAGGGGATCTCAGCCGCCGCGGACCGTTCGCCGACACGGACATGCCCCTCGACTGGCGAGAGGCGGACGGCCGAGGGGTCACGGTGGCGATCATCAATTCGGGCGTCGACGGAGACCACCCCGCGGTCGGCGGCCGGCTGGTTCGGAGCCTGCGGGTGGAGCTCTCGCCCGACGACGGCGAGGTCATCGACGACCCGGACGGCGGCGACGTCCTGGGTCACGGCACGGCCTGCGCGGGGATCATCCATTCGCTGGCACCCGCCGCCGAGATCGTCTCGATCCGCGTCCTCGGTCCCGACAACACGGGCAAGGGACGAGCCTTCGCCCATGCCCTCGACTGGGTCGTGGAACAGCGGATCCCCGTCGCCAACCTCAGCCTCTCGTCGCGCAGCGAGGCCCTCTACGGGACGTTCCACGACCTCGTCGACCAGGCCTATTTCGCCAACTGCCTGCTGGTCTGCTCGGCGAGCAATACGCCGGGGCAGGAGAGCTATCCGTCGCTGTTCTCCTCGGTCGTGTCGGTCGCCGCGCACGACATCCCGGATCCGACGACGTACTTCTACAACCCGCGATCCGCCCGGTCGAGTTCGGCGCGTGGGGAGTGGCCGTGCCGGTCGCGTGGAGCCAGCGAGGTTCGATCGTGGCGACCGGCAACAGCTTCGCGGCGCCCCACATCTCGGGCCTTCTTGCGCGCCTCCGCTCGACCTACCCCGATGCGACCCCGTTCGAAGCGAAGACGATGCTGGCGTTCGGGGCATCCACGCCGATGCGCGATGGGCGACCGGGTCGGCCGGACATCAGCCGGCGGTGAGCGTCCGGCCCTCGTATGCCTCCATCGCGCGATGTGCTCGGCTGACAGCGGGACCGGCCGCGCGGCCGCGTAGTCGTACCGGACGAGGACCGAATCGCTGACGGCGACGAGCCGGGGCTCCCCACCGGGCGCCGAAGCCGTCAGGCGATGCTCGAGGTGGAACGACGTCCGCCCGACCTTGGTCGCGCGCGTCTCGACGGTCACGGTCTCGCCGTAGAAGGCTGGGGCCCGGTAGGTGATGCGGGCTTCGGCAAGGATGAGGCTTTCGAGGCCGCGTGCTGCGATGGTCGATCGGCACGCCGGTCACATCGGTCCAGTACTTGATGCGGGCGATCTCGCAGTAGGTCAGGTAGGTGGCGTTGTTGACGTGGCCCATGGCGTCGGTGTCCGCGAACCGGACCTCGATGGTCACGCGGTGGTTGAACGGCCCCGTGAGGTCGCGCGGATCGACCGGCGTCGGCGTCGGCGTCGGGGTCGGGTCGGCGGGAGGCTGCATCGCGACGAATGGTACCCACGGGTCGGGGGCGGCGGAGGCGTGCGGCGCCGCGTGCGATCGCGAGGTCAGCGAGGAGCCAGCCCGCTCGCGGGCGCATCGAGCGCTGCATTCGGCCGCCGCCGCGGCGCGTCGGGGCTGGCGTCGAACCCACGAAGGCGAAGCGAGTTCGCGACCACCGACACGGACGACAGCGCCATCGCAGCCGCGGCGAGCCCGGATTGAGCGTGATCCCGAACATCGGATAGAGCACGCCCATCGCGACCGGGATCAGCACGATGTTGTAGGCGAACGCCCAGAACAGGTTCTGGCGGATGACCGACATCGTGGCACGCGAGAGCCCGATCGCGGCGGCGACGGCCCGCGGGTCGCCCCCGACGAGGGTCACGTCAGATGCCTCCACGGCGACGTCGGCGCCGGTTCCGATGGCGACCCCGAGGTCGGCCGCGGCCAGGGCGGGGGCGTCGTTGATGCCGTCGCCGACCATGGCGACCACGTGTCCCGTCGAACGCAGCTTCTCGATCAGGGCGGCCTTGTCGGCCGGACGCGCTTCGGCGCGGACTCGCTCCGACGGGATCCCGACCCGGGACGCGACGGCCTCCGCGGTCGCGGGGCCATCGCCGGTAAGGAGCCAGACCTCGATACCCGCGTCGATCGAGGGCACGGACCGCGGCGGCGGATTCCGTCCTCACCGGGTCGCCGATGGCGACGAGGCCTGCGGCCGCGCCATCGATGGCGACGTAGGAGGTCGTTCGGCCGGCGGCCGCGGACTCCGCTGCCGCGTCCGAGAGCGGCGCTCAGGTCGACACCGAGGTCCGCCATCAGCCGTGCGTCGCCGATGGCGACAGTTCGCTCTCGCCCGGTCTCGTCCGCGACGCGCCCGGTCACGCCGGCCCCCGCGATCGCGGCGAAGTCGGATACGTCTCCCGAACCCGAGCTCGTCCTCGCGCGCCCTGGCGAGGATCGCGGCACCGAGCGGGTGCTCGCTTCCCTTCTCGAGGGCGCCGGCCGCGTCGAGGACCTCGCCGACGGACCATCCCGGTGCCGCGATCACGCTTTCGACCACGGGGCGTCCAAGCGTGAGCGTGCCCGTCTTGTCCATGACGACGGCGCTGACGCGGTGAGCGGTCTCGAGCGCCTCGCCGCCACGGATGAGGATGCCGGCCTCCGCGCCACGCCCCGTGCCGACCATGATCGCGGTCGGCGTCGCGAGACCCATCGCGCACGGGCAGGCGATGACGAGGACGCTGACGAATGCGGTCAGCGCGTACGTGAACTGCGGCTCCGGACCGCCGGCGAACCACAGCACAAACGTCGCCGACGCGACGATCAGGACGATCGGGACGAAGACCTCGCGCGATCCGGTCGGCAAGGCGCTGGATGGGCGCCTTCGAGCCTTGCGCACGACTGACGAGCTCGACGATGCGAGCGAGCGCCGTGTCGCGCCCGACACGCGTGGCGCGCATGACGAACGTCCCGGTCGTGTTGAGCGTCGCCCCGATGACCTCGTCACCCAGCGCCACGACGACCGGATAGGCTCGCCGGTCAGCATCGAGGCGTCGATGGCCGAGCCCCCGTCCACGACGATCGCCGTCGACCGGGACCCGCTCGCCCGGGCGGACGCGCAGCAGCGTCCCGACCGTCACGGCCTCGAGCGCCACCTGGGCGTCGGCGCCCGTCGGGGCCTGCGCCCGCGACGTTGGCCGTCGTCGGGCTCAGGGCCATGAGCCTGCGGATCGCGCCCGGTCGTCCGGACCTTGGCGCGAGCCTCCAGCCAGCGACCCAGGAGGACGAGGCCGATGATGATCGTCGACGAGTCGAAATAGGTCTCGGGCTTCATCCCGGCCGCGACGAACACGGCGGGCCAGAGCGCGACGAGGACGCTGTATCCCCACGCCGCGGACGTGCCGACGGCCACCAGCGTGTCCATGTTGGTCGTGCCATGGCGTGCGGCGCGCCACGCCGCGCGATAGAAGCGACGGCCGGCCCAGACCTGGACGATCGTGGCCGGGATGAGGATGATCCGGTTGAGCTCCACGAGACCGATAGCGGTCTGTGGCGAGAACATCGCGATCATGATCAGGAGGGCGGTGACGATCGAGACAGAGGCTTCGATCAGGAGCGTCCGGGACTCGTGCGCGCGGGCGGCGTCGTCGGCCGTGAACGCGTCGGCGAGCGCGGGCTGGTCGGTGCCTTCCGCCTCAGTCGCCGTCGCCTCGGTCGGGCCCTTTGGCCTCCGGCGGACGTCGTAGCCGGCCGATTCGATGGCTCCCACGAGCGCGCTGCGGTCGACGACCTCGGGCCGGTAGCGGATCGTCGCCATCTCGGTCGCGAGATTGACGGTCGCACCCTCGACGCCCGGTGTCCTGACCAGGAATCGTTCGATGCGGTTCACGCACGACGCACAGGTCATGCCCTCGATGGGCAGGGAGATCTCGGCGGGCGCTGAGGTGGTGTGGGGGTCGGGCTCATACTCCATGGGAGTATACCATCAAGGGTGCGACCGCCCGGAGGCATCAGACTGTGGGAATGGCGCTCAGGATCGCGACTGCCACCCTCGCCGGCCCGTGGGGACCCGTCCATGTGGCGGCGGGCGAGCGCGGAGTCGTGGCCGTCGAGTGGCTCGAGGGTGCGGTGAGCGCCGACGATCGCTGGCGCCGCCGGTTCGGCTCGGACGCCGTGGCGCCACACGGAGGCGACGATGGCCGTCAGGAGCCGGCGGACCAGAGCTTGCGACACCTTCAGGCGGCGAGTCCGGGCGCTCGAGGCCATCCTCGCGGGCCGACCGCCCGACGCCCTCCCCTCATTCGACCTGGCCGACCGCCCGGCCTGGGACCGCACCGTCCTCCGAGAGGTCGCCCGAATACCGTGGGGTGAGACCGCGAGCTACGGCGAGATCGCTCGTCGGGTCGGTGCGCCGCGCGCCGCTCGGGCGGTCGGTGGCGCCGTCGGCCGAAATCCGTTGAGCCTCCTCATCCCATGCCACCGCGTCATCGCCGCGGACGGGACGATCGGCGGATACGGTGGCGATGCATGGGGCAGCCGGGACGATCGGCTGGCGATCAAGCGGGCCCTGCTCGCGCGCGAGGGCGTGCGCCTCCGGGACGAGGATCCGGGAACCGTGGGCCGGGTCGGCCGGGTTGGCTTCGAGTCCGAGGGTCCGGCTACGCCCGTGGGATCGGCCGCATCGGGTAGACCCCGATGACGATCGGTGTCCGCGGATCGAGCGACAGCTCGTAGCCGATCTCGCCGGTGCGCAAGCAGGTCGCCGAGAAGATCGCCCTCCCGCGTCGGCAGGCCGACGAAGATGCAGCCCGGGTCGATGCGGACCGGTGTGACGTCGTCGTCGTCGCCGAAGATCCCGAACCGGCGCCGCAGCTCGTGCATCGGGACATACGGGCGGCTCTTGATGAACCGGCGCAACTGCGGGGCCGTGCATTGGGCACCGCCGGTCGCCAGGCGGTTGCTGAGGCGGGCCCATCTGAGGCGCTATGGCGGCGCCCTGGGTGTCCCGCCCTTCCTGCGCCCCCTCGGCGGGCCGCGTCGAGGGCACGGCTCGGGCGGCTCCATCCCAGCCGTGTTGAGGTCCCCCATTCACGGGTCGGGCGGTGCCGGCGACCATCTGGCCGGGCGAGGTCGGCTGCGGCAGAGGGCCAGGGACCGGCGCGCCGTTGACGGCCGCGATCGACGGCCTGGCGGGCCTCGGGCCGCATCGCGCCGTTCATCGGGCTGGTCGGTGCCGCGACGAGCGGCACGCCACCGCCGGCGGCGGGCTTCGCATCCAGGTCGGGCGCGGTCGCGGGGCTGGGGCTCAATCCGGTCGCCGGGCGCGCGCCGTCATACGGGCGCGAATGCTGGCGCGGTCGTCCGTGATGTCTGCGGCTCATACGGCGAAGCCAGAGACGGCGTTCCGGGCCGAGGCTGCGACGTCGGGCTGACGCCGGGTCGAGGTGGTCATGTGTTCTCGGACGTTGATCGGGGCGTATCGGGCACGTCCCGTCGACGGATGATACTCCAGGCTCGCCGACCGTGGCCTGAAGCGACCCGGCGGCGACCGAACCGCTATCGTTTGCGGTCCCCGCACACTGGAGGAGTTGCGCGTGCGCCTCGCCGACAAGGTCTGCCTCATCACCGGCGCCGGCTCGGGGATCGGACGCGCCTCGGCGGTGCTGTTCGCCGCCGAAGGGGCGCTGGTCGCGGCGGCCGATATCGACGTGACGAGCGCTGCCGAGACGGTCCAGACGATCGAATCGGCCGGGGGCACGGCGCGGTCCTACGCCGTCGATGTCGCCGATCCGGCGTCGACGGAGCGCCTCGCCGCGGACGTGCTCGCCGACTTCGGGCGCATCGACGTCCTCTTCAACAACGCCGGGATCGCCGGAGTCGGGGTACTGCACGAGACCTCGGTGGAACTCTGGGACCGGGTCATGGCCGTCAACGTGCGGGGCGTCTTCCTCGTGGCGAAGGCCGTGCTGCCGGCGATGATCGCCGCCGGTCGTGGCTCGATCGTGAACATGTCGTCGACGATCGCCGAGATCGGCCTTGCCAACCGGGCGCCGTATGCGGCCTCGAAGGGCGCGGTGCTGTCGCTGACCCGCCAGATGCAGGCGGACTATGCGGCCCACGGAATCAGGGTCAATGCCCTGCTTCCGGGGACCATCCACACGCCGTTCGTGGACCGCTACCTCGCGGAGAGCTACGACGATCCGGCGGCCGGTCTCGAGGCCATCAAGAAGCGCCAGCTGACCGGCGACCTGGGCCGGCCCGAGGACGTCGCCCTCGCGGCGCTGTACCTGGCATCGGACGAGTCGCGGTTCGTGCTGGGAAGTGGCCTGTTCGTGGACGGCGGGGTGCGCGGCTCGAAGTAGAGGGGCCGCGCCTCAGCCGTCGACGACGTACAGCTCGCGCGGCGCCTCGTTGAGCGCGATGGGGCCGTCCGGGCCGCAGACGACGATGTCCTCGATGCGCGCCCCGTACTCGCCGACGAGGTAGATCCCGGGCTCGACCGAGAAGGCCATTCCCGCCCGAAGCGGCTCGCGGTTGCCCGCGATGATGTACGGGTCCTCGTGGCCCTCGAGGCCGATTCCGTGGCCGGTCCGGTGGAAGAACGCGTCGCCATATCCTTCTGCCTCGATGGGCCGCCGCGCGGCGGCATCGACGTCCTCGGGCGCGACGCCCGGGCGGACCGCACCGGTGGCCGCAGCCTGCGCGCCATACAACACGCCGAACAGGTGACGGAACTGCTCGTCAGGCCCCTGCGCGGGATCACCGCCGGTGGCCCACAGCGTGCGCGTGATGTCGGAGCCGTAGCCATCGATGGTTCCGCCGATGTCGAGGACGATCGGCTCGCCGGCACGGATGACCCGGTGCGACGCTCCGTGATGCGGCGAGGCCGAGTTCGGGCCCGACCCGACGATCGTGAAGGTCGCCTCGTCATGGCCTTCGGCCACGAGCCGTTCCCGGACTTCGCGGGCCACGTCCTCCTCGGTCCGACCGACGAGGCGGCCGGCGGCGATCGCCGCGACGACGCGGTCGGCCGCGTGGGCCGCCCGGCGGAGGAGCTCGATCTCGTCGGAGTCCTTCACGATGCGGAGCTCCCGCAGGGTCGCCGAGGCCAGCTCGAGTCGCGCCGGGGACAGCCGGTCCTGCAGGGGCAGCAGATGGCGCGCGGAGAGATCGTCGTTCACGGCTATGCGCAGGCGGACATCGCTCGTGGCCGCGGCGACGTCACCTGAAGCGGCGATCGCGTCACGCACCATTCCGGCCACGACCGCATACGCGTCGCCGCCTTCCTCCCAGGTGACGACGGGGAGATCGCCCTCGGCCGCCGCCGGGCACGAACGGGCCGGCGTCGCCTCGAGACGCGGCACGACGAGCGCCAGTTCGCCATGCGCCGGGATGACGAGCATCGTCAGTCGCTCCAGCGGCATCGCGGGATACCCGGTCAGGTAGCGAAGATCCGGGCCTACTCCGACCAGGATCGCCCCGAGACCCGCCTCGACCGCAAGCGTCTGGGCCGCGGCGAGTCGCTCGCGGTAGCGCGCGGTCGGGATCGTTGATCCGCCGCTCATGAGGGCACCTCCGCGATATCGCCGGCCGCGTCGGCGGCTCCGTCCCCGGCTGGTCCCCGGCTCGTCCCCCGCGTGACGCGCTACGCCATCGACGACGCCCAGCCACCGACCGATGACGCGCGGCCCATCCTCGAACAGGCGTCGATACGGCTCGACCCGATCCGCCCCGGCGTCGAGGGCTCGGCGTCGAAGCGCGGCATCGTCATGCTGGCCGACGGCAAGGACCCGGAGTCCCGCGGAGCGCGCGAGCGCGATCGCGGCGACTCCGTCGTAGGCGCGAGCCGTCAGATCGACCACGACGCCGTCGAGATCAGGGAGCGCGGCCTCGAGGGCAGGAACGCCCCGAACCGGCTCGCGCCTCGGCGCCGGCGCCCACGACGAGATCGCGGAGGCGCGTCGACCAGATGAGGTCGTCCGCAAGGACCGCCACCCGCACGGTCAGTCGAGGGACTCGGCCAGGTGGCGGAAGACGTCCCGCGCCGTGACGACGCCCGCGGCGCGGCCGTCGCGCATCAGCGGGATGTGGCGAAACCCACCGACGGCCATCTTGTGGATGGCGAGGGCGATCGGGTCGTCATGGCGGAGGACCACGGGGTCCGGGGTCATGAAGTCGCGCACCTGGAAGGCGTCCAGCCGCTTGCCGGCGGCCTTCACGACGGCGTCGCGGTCCGTGAAGATCCCGATCAGCCGGTCGTCATGGACGACGAGGACGCAATCGACCCCATCGCGCTGCATCCGCTCGATCGCCTCGTCGACGGGCGTCGAGGGATCGACCGAAAGTGGGGCGTCCGCTCCGAGCTCGTCGAGGTGCTCGCCCAGAAGCCGCCCGTGAAACGACAGCGTGGGCTGCGGACGACCGGTCGACGACAGGTCCGCGCCGCAGTTGTCGCAGACTTCGGCACCCGTCAGGTTCTCGAACCCGCAGACCGGACAGTCCATCAGCGCCACTTCCTTTCGCGCAGTCGCGCGGCGTCGTGCCCTATTCGGCCGTCCAGGTCTCTCCGCCGTTGAGCACGGCTTCGAGGTCGCCTGGACCGCTTCGGGCGACGGCGGCCTGGATCTGCTCCGTGATGAGGGTGTCGTGGGTCGGCCGCGCGACCGCGCGCAGGACGCCGACGGGGACCGGGAATGCCGGCCAGAACATCCTCGAGAGCATGAGCGCGAGGTAGGGCTCCTCGGCCTGCTCGTCGTGGACCAGCAGGTCCGCCTCGGTCACGCCGTTCTCGCCGATCGTGACGACCTCGGGATGCAGGCCGACCAGGCGGATGCCCTTGTCGCGGTCCTTGCCGAAGATCATCGGCTTCCCGTGCTCGAGGATCAGCATCCGATCCTCGCGGACTTCGCGCTCCGTGAACTCGCGCCACGCGCCGTCATTGAAGATGTTGCAGTTCTGGAGGACCTCGACGAAGGTGGAGCCTTTGTGCCGGCCGGCCCGCTCGAGCGTCCCCTGCAGGTGCTCCGTGTGGGTGTCGACGGAGCGCGCCACGAACGACGCTTCGGCGGCGAGCGCGATGGTCAGCGGCATGATCGGCGTGTCGACCGAGCCCAGTGGCGTCGACTTGGTCCGCTTCCCGAACTCCGAGGTCGGCGAGGCCTGGCCCTTGGTCAAACCGTAGATGCGGTTGTTGAACATGACGAGCGTGATGTCCACGTTCCGGCGCATCGAATGGATGAGGTGGTTGCCGCCGATCGACAGCGCGTCGCCGTCACCGGTGATGACCCAGACCATGAGGTCCGGACGCGCCGCCTTGAGGCCCGTCGCAAGTGTCGGCGCGCGCCCGTGGATCGAATGGAAGCCGTACGTGTTCATGTAGTACGGCAGCCGCCCGGAGCAGCCGATCCCCGAGATGAAGACGATGTCCTCCTTCGCGTAGCCGAAGTCGGGCATCACCTTCTGTGTCTGGGCGAGGATGGAGTAGTCGCCGCAGCCGGGGCACCAGCGGACCTCCTGGTCCGACACGAAGTCCTTCCGGGTGAGGGCGATAGTCGCCGCGTTCTCGGTGCTGAGCGGGGGCTGGGCGGGTGCGGTGGCCACGCCGTGGTGGCCGTTCGTGTCGTCGGTCATGTCAGGACTCCGCGAGGACGCGGCGAGCGTCCTCGATGATCTCGGCGATGCGGAAGGGCTTGCCCCGGACGCGGTCGTAGCCGAGCGCGTCGATGAGGTATTTCGCCCGGATGAGCAGTCGGAGCTGGCCGAGGTTGACCTCGGGGATGAGCACCCGACGATAGGCTCGGAGCACGGTCTCCGTGTTCCTCGGGAACGGGTTGAGATGACGCAGGTGGGCGTGGGCGACGGACACGCCCTCGGCGTTGAGGCTTTCGACCGCCGAGCGGATGGCGCCGTAGGTGGACCCCCAGCCCAGGATGAGCAGGTCGCCCCGATCGGGCCCGAAGACCTCGAGCGGTGGGATGTCGTCGGCGATGCCCTCGACCTTGGCCGCACGCAGCATCTGCATGCGGTGGTGGTTGTCGGGGTCGTAGCTCACGTTGCCGGTCACGTCGGCCTTCTCGAGGCCACCGATGCGGTGCTCGAGGCCAGGCGTGCCGGGCACCGCCCACGGCCGCGCGAGCGTCGTGCTGTCCCGCTCGTAGGGCCGGAATGTCGCCCGGTCCGTCGCATTCGGGACGCGGATGTCCGGAAGGCTCGCGACCGACGGGATGCGCCAGGGCTCCGAGCCCGTGGCGAGGAAGGCGTCGGACATGTAGGCGACCGGGGTCATGTACTTCAGCGCCAGCCGGCAGGCCTCGATGGCGAGGTCGAAGCACTCGGCCGGAGTCGCCGGCGCCACCACGGGCAGCGGCGAGTCGCCGTTGCGCCCGAACATGATCTGAAGGAGGTCCGACTGCTCGTTCTTGGTCGGCATCCCGGTCGAGGGGCCGGCACGCTGGACGTCGACGACGACGAGCGGCAGCTCTGTCATGACCGCGAGGCCCATCGCCTCCGACTTGAGCGCGATGCCAGGACCGGACGACGCCGTGAGCGCGAGCGCGCCGCCGTAACTCGCACCGATAGCCGCGCCGATCGCCGCGATCTCGTCCTCTGCCTGGAACGTCTTCACCCCGAAGGTCTTGTAGCCCGACAGCTGATGGAGGATGTCCGAGGCCGGGGTGATCGGATAGCTGCCGTAGAAGAGCTCCCGATCGGCCAGGCGCGAGGCGGCGAGGAAGCCGAGGGCAGCAGCCTCGTTGCCGGTGATGTTGCGGTAGGTGCCGGGCGCGAGCTTCGCCGGGCGCACCCGGTAGTGGGTGTGGAAGGCTTCGGTGGTCTCGCCGAAGGCGTAGCCCGCCTTGAGCGCGCGCTTGTTCGCTTCGGCGATGACCGGCCGCGCGGAGAACTTCGAGTCGATCCAGTGGATCGTCGGCTCCATGCTCCGCTCGTACAGCCAGAACATCATGCCGAGCGCGAAGAAGTTCTTCGTCAGGTCCTTCTGCTTGCTCGTCATCTCGAGCCCGTCGAGCGAGCGCTCGTTGAGCGTCGAGATGGGGACCTCGAAGACGGTGTAGGCAGCGAGCGAGCCGTCGGTCAGGGGATTGCTCGCATAGGCCGCCTTGTTGAGGTTGCTCTGGGTGAAGGCGTCGCGGTTGACGATGAGCGCGCCGCCGGCCGGCAGGTCTCCGACGTTCGTCTTGAGCGCGGCCGGATTCATGGCCACGAGGACGTCCGGCTGGTCGCCCGGCGTGTGGATGTCGGACGAGGAGAAGCTGATCTGGAACCCGGACACGCCCGGCAGCGAGCCGGCCGGCGCGCGGATCTCGGCCGGGAAATCGGGCAGCGTGCTGATGTCGTTGCCGAACACGGCAGCCGTGCGGGTGAACTGGGTGCCGGTCAGCTGCATGCCGTCGCCCGAGTCGCCGGCGAAGCGGATGGTGACCCGCTCGAGTTCCTGGATCGCCGGGCTCGGGTTCCCTTGGTGGCTGTCACGCGCCTTCGGGCTCCTTCATGCGTTGATGCGGCCGAGGCGGGAGGTTGAGAAGCTCCTCGGGAAACGACTCGGCCAGGTATTTGATGATGTCCGACCTGACGGACGACCCCGACGAGGTGCCCCGAATCGTCGACGACGGGCACGTTCCGATAGCGCCCGGTCTGCATGAGGACGATGGCGTCACGGATGGTCTGATCGAGGTCGAGCGTCTTCGGCTCGGTGGTCATCAGGGTCTCGACGGGCTGGGTCAGGTCGACGTTCTCGCCGACCAGCCGGCCGAAGATGTCACGCTCCGTCAGGACGCCCGTGAGAAGGCCCGTTGAGTCGCAGACGAACACGGAATCGCCGGTGCCGATGCGCTGGATGGCGCGAATGCACTCGGCGAGCGACGTGCCGGGCGGCACGGTCACGGGCTGGCGGCGGCTGAGCGCGCGCAACCGCTCCTCGGCGAGTGACGGGACCCGGCGCACGACGGCGGCTTCGGTGAGGTCGGTCATCGTGACAAGTGTAGTCCGTCGGCCCGCGAGCGGCCGACGTGGGGCTCAGGCTCGGCCATCCCTCGCGCGACCCCTGCAGGGCGGCCGGTGGTCGCGGGTCAGGCGCGGCCAACCTCACGAAGGACGGCTCGGGCGCCATCGGCGACGAACGCGCCGTCCGAGCCGAGCCCGATGAACCGGAAACCGAGGTCACGGTGCCGCGACGCCGCGGTGGCGTCCCGGAGAAGGATGCCCGCGGTCTTGCCGGCTCCCTCGGCGGCCGCGACGACGGAGGTGATCGCCTCGAGGTAGCCCGGGTCGGTGAAGCGGCCCGGCATCCCCAGGGCGTGCGACAGGTCGGTCGGGCCGACGAACAGGACGTCCACGCCATCGATGGCGGCGATCTCCGCGGCGGTCTCGACCGCGCTCCGCGATTCGATCTGGATGATGCCGAGCACCCGGGCGTTGATCGAGCGGACGTCGCCATGCGCTCGCTCGCCGAGCCCCGCCCCGCGCGTGCCGAGCGCGAGCCCGCGGGCGCCATCGGGCGCGTAGCGCATGTACGAGACCGCCTCGCGCGCCTGCTCGGGAGTGTCGACGCGCGGGACCATGATGCCGTGCGCCCCGAGGTCGAGGGCACGACCGATGCGCAGCCGCTCCCCGGACGGGGGCGGACGAGGGCGGCGGTCGGCGTGGCTCCGAACGCGTAGAGGTTCGCCAGGAGGTCCGCCTCCGTGCCGGCGCCGTGCTCGAGGTCGATGATCACCCAGTCGAATCCGGCCCGCGCGACGGTCTCGGTCGCCACCGGTGATGCGAGGTTGAGGAACGTGCCGTAGAGGGTCTCGCGCGCCGGCGAGGCGGGAGTGGAGGTCGACGAAGACCGGGAGGGGGAGCGGGCCGCTGCGGTTGGTCGGTCATGCCGACCATGATGCCGGGCCAAGCGCGCCGGCGCTGGTGGTCGGCGCAGCCCACGCCGCCTGCCACCGGTCGCGTGTCGGCGGTCGGCGTCGTTCCCTGCAGAACGCGTTTGGCACGAGCTCCTCGTGGATCTCGACTCAGGCTGCACATCGACGTCGTCTGGGCGCCGATCCACGAGGGCCTGGTCGGGAATCCGTTCGGTGGCGAACGACGCGAGGCCGCCGGGGGCGTCCGCTCGGCGAAGGCGCCGATTCCGCACGTGCTTTGGCAGTGAACCTTTTCGGCGGTGCGACCATCTGTTGTGGGTGAAGCGCCCGCTCGGGCGCCGAGGGAGCACCGCCCATGCGGACGAGGCTGGTCGAACGGGCGCGAGAGGGCGACGACGTCGCCTTCACCGAACTCGTCGACCTCGACGGCGACCTGTGCTACGCGATCGCGTATCGGATCCTTCGCGACGCGGATCGAGCGCAGGACGCCGTCCAGCAGGCATTCCTCCTCGCCTGGCGCGAACTCCCGCGGCTGCGTGACCCGGAGCGCTTCGGCCCGTGGCTGCATCGCCTCGCTCGTCAATGCCTGTTACGAGGAGTTGCGTCGACATCGGCGCTGGAGCACCCGAATCCGAGTCCTGCCGGTCGACGGACCGAGCGGGCCCGATCCGATGCTCTCGGTCGACGACCGGGATGCCCTTGATCGCGCCTTCGAGCGGCTGACCCCGAGCATCGCGCGGTCTTCGTCCTGCATCACCACGCCGGGCACTCCCTGGCGGAGATCGCCGACATCGTCGGCGTCCCGATCGGCACGGTGAAGTCCCGGCTTCACCACGCCACCCGAACCCTGCGCGCGGCGATCGTCGCCGACAGCCAGGTCGATCCCACGGAGGCACGACTGGCATGAACGTCCGGCGCGATCCCGACGCGATCCTCGCCTCGTGGCTGGAGGAGGGGCCGAGCCGGCTCCCCGACGCCGACGCGGCGCGCGATCGCCGTGACCACCCGAACCACCCGTCAGAACCGGCGCCCGATGCGGGTGCCCTGGAGGACACCTTCGATGAACCCACTCGGGAGGATGGCCGCCGTGGCCATCACGGTCGTCGTCGTGATCGGCGGCGCCTTCTACGCCCTCGCTCCCGGGATCGGTCCCGGTGGGCAGCCGACCGCCATACCGTCCGCGACACCGACGGCCATCCCCTCGCCGACTGCCAGCCCGACGCCCTCGCGCAACACCGGCGCCCAGCGCCCAACCGCTGGCGGCTGGCGGCGACGTCTTCCCGGGGACCTACCGCACGGCCTTTGACCCAGCCATGACCCTGACGATCGACAAGGAGGTCGCGCACAATTGCGCACCGGGCTTCCAGTGCCGCGGAACGATCGACGTCAACCTGCCCGGCTGGCTCAACATCGAGTTCGGTCAGCCGAGGATCGAGATCCTGGTCATTCGAGTCGACAAGGTGGTCGACTCTGCAGAACCCGTCGAAGCTCGTCGATCCCCCGGCCGACCTCGTCGCCTGGATGGCCAACGTGCCAGGGATCACCGTTGTCAACCCACCGAAGGCCATCAAGGTGGGCGGACTCGATGCGACCCAGATCGACGTCCAGAGTGGAAACAAGGATCTGACGTTCGGTCCGATCCCCGGCGTGAACGACCCCGGGTTCGGGATGGGCGCGAATACCACCCAGCGGTACATCGTGGTCCACGTGGGCGGCCGACAGGTGGTCATCTCCCCAGCCGGGCAGGATCCATTCCTTCAATCGGTGGCCGAGATGCAACCACTGGTCGATTCGATCGTCTGGGATTGATCGGGCAGGACCTTCGGGCAGCGGCCGTCCCTCGAGGGCGGCCGTCTGCCGCGTTGCGGCGCTGGTGGGTGTTCAGGCTCCGGGTCGGCCGTTTCGATCGCTGATATCAGTTCGGCTATATCAGGACTCGTGATATCATCTACCCTGCCATGACGGAGCACGTCGCGTTCCAGGTGCAATTGACTCGGAGCCAGCATCGGCGGCTGAAGGAGTTGGCTGCGGCGCGAGGCGCGTCGATGGGCTCGCTGGTCCGCGAAAGCGTGACCGAGTACCTCAGGGACCTGCCGGTCGAGGACGATCCCGCGTTCGGCATCATCGGCCTGATCGACGACGCCGGGGAGAGGCCGCATGGATCCGTCGCGGTGCACCACGACGAGTACCTCGCGGACGCGCTCGAGGACGAGTTCACGCCTCCAAAGAAGTGAAACCGCTATTCGCTGACACGAGCGCCCTCTATCCGGCGGCGGACCGCCGCGAGGAGGAACACCAGCGCTGCCGTGAGGCCTATGAGGCTGCCCTGCGGGCCGGCGAGACGATGGTCACGACCGAATTCGTCGTCGCGGAGCTGCACGCCCTCGCGCTCAGGCGGTCGCATCGGGATGCCGCCGTGGAGATCGTCCGCCGCCTGACGATGACAGGCCGGATCGAGGTCAAATCCGTCGGTCCGGCACGGCTCGCCAGCGCGATCGACCTCCTCTCAACACGACGCAGGCGCTCGTACTCGCTCGTCGACGCGGTCTCCTTCGGGGTCATGCGCGAGCGCGGCATCGAGCGCGCCCTGACGCTCGATTCGGACTTCGAGGCCGAGGGGTTCGAGGTCCTCCCGGCGACCTGACCTTGCGGGGCGCGGAACGCTCGAACAGTCCGGGAACGCCTCCGGCCGCGCTCGCCGACGTCACGCGCTAGAGCATCCGCACTCGCTGCCCGCGGCCGGGACGAGCCCGCGATTGAACGCCGCCCGACGCCCGCCCCTCAGTATTGGTGGAAGGCGCCCCGATGTGCGCCACCGGAGGGGTCCGAAGGGTGGATCGGGATCTCGTGGAGCAGGCACAGCGAGGCGATCGAGATGCCTTCGCGGTCCTTGCGCACACGCGAAGCGACCGGCTTTACGCGGTCGCCCGACGCATCCTCCGCGACGTCCACCGATCCGAGGACGCCGTGCAACAGACGCTGGTGATCGCCTGGCGTGAGTTGCCACGGCTCCGCGATCCGGATCGATTCGACGCGTGGACCATGCGACTCCTCGTTCGCACCTGCTACGCGGAAGCGCGCCAGGCGCAGGCCTGGACCCGCCAGATCCGCGTCCTCACCATCGAGCCATCGGTGCCCGACGGCTCGATCTCGATCGAGGACCGTGATCAGCTCGAGCGCGGGTTCCGTCGCCTGACGCCGGAGCAGCGCGCCATCCTCGTGCTTCGCCACTACCTCGGGCTGGAACCGACCGAGATCGCCGAGACCCTGGCGATCCCCGTCGGGACCGCCCGATCGCGCCTGCATTACGCCCACCGCGCGATGCGTGCCGCGCTCGAGGCCGACGAGCGGCCCCGGGCCACGGCCGGAGGGTCACTCGGATGATCAAGGACCAGGACGTCGAACGCCTCCTCGACCTCTGGCTCGGGGAAGGCCCTGAAGAGGATCCCGGACGCGGTCGTCGAGCAGGCCCTCGCGACCATCGAATCGACCAACCAGGTACGAGCGCCGTTCGGTCGCTCGTGGAGAGGGATCACCATGCCGAAGTTCGCCACGGGGGCGATCGGGACGGCCGCCGCCCTGCTCGTCGCCGTCCTCGGGGTCGGTCTGCTCGGCCGGGTCAACCAGACCTCGCCGGGCATCCCGGCCGCATCGTCATCTCCCAGTGCGTCGGCGCCGGCCGCTGCGCCGCCGTCGTCGCCTGCGGCCAGCGCATCGCCTGCGAAGTCGAGCCCATCGGCATCGAGCCGGGCGGCTGCGCCTGTCGATACCACCGACTGGGTCGCATACACATCGGAGCAGTATGGCTTCACGGTCGCCCACCCGAAGGACTGGGTCGAGCGGCCGGCGACCCGGGACTGGACGATGGCAGAGGACCGAGTCAACTACCTGACCTCTGCGGCGGAAGGGTTCGAGGCGCCCGATTACCAAAACTACGCCTCGGCATTCTCCGCCAACATCCCGGCAGGCAGCTCAAAGGACGCGTGGCTGGCCACCTACGAGGACCAATTCAACGAGTGCGAATCCATCACGACGGAAACCGGCGCCGTCGACGGTCACGCCGCCACGATCAGGCGCGGATGCGGCGAGTCGCAGGCGTTCGTGTTCATCGGTGATCGCGTCTATGTGTTCTCCATCTGGTCGAACAACGACAGGCGCATCTCCGACCCAGCGCTGGCGAGCGTGAAGGAAGGGCTCCTCGACGCCTTCATCTTGACCGTCCACTTCGGGTCCGCGGGATAGACGGCGTCCTAGTCGGCGGCCGCCATCGCGTGATCGTGGACGACCGTACCTCGTCGACGTAGGAGCAGACATCTCACGTTCCTGGTCGAGCCCGGACCAGATCCCGCCACCGAAGCGCGTCCTGAGGCTCGAACCGGATTCCGTTCGAGGTCCCATCCCGGTAGTTCCGCGCGCTGCTATCGGCCCGCGATGTCATCGACTCATTCGATCGCTCCGAAGGAGATCACCATGTCCCGTCATGCCCGCCGCACCGTTGCGGTCGATCGTCCTTACGCTCGCCTTCGTGGGTGTCGCCGACGGGTCCGGTCGCCGCCAGGTTCCCGGGCGCGGAACGGCCAAATCGCGTTCCAGCGAATGGACGCCGACGGCCATTGGCAGATCTGGGTGGCGAACCCGGACCTCACTGACCAGCTTCAGATCACGAGTGGCCCATCGAGCAACGGATTCCCGACTTGGTCGCCGGATGCGTCCCGCATCGCATTCCAGAGCGATCGCGCGGACCCCGACCCCAACGACGACGTCGCTATCTACGGCATCTTCACCATGCGACGCGATGGGAGCGACGTTCGGCGAGATCACCGAGTCCGTCGGCGACAGTGAAACGCCGGGATTGGTCGCCCGATGGGCGGTGGCTGCTCTTTGCGGCAGAGGTGGAGCTCGACAACCGCGAAAGCATGGGCATCTACCTGGTCCGCAGCGACGGTTCGAGTGTCCCCCGACAGCTCACGCGATTGACGGCGTCGTCGCCCGGACAGGAGTTGGCCCGTTTCTCGCCCGACGGGAAGTACGTCGAGTACACCGACTACCGCGTGACACCCCCGAAGACATCCCGGCGACCCGGAGGTCGAGGAGACAGCGTTGATCGTCATGCGTGCCGACGGGTCGCACGCCCGCCGCATCACCCCCTGGGCTCTTCGCGCCGGCGACGCCGACTGGTCGCCGGATGGCCGCCGGCTCGTCTTCGCGCCGCGCCGTCTAGGCCAAGGACGAGGCGTCCAAAGTGTCGCGGTCGTGGATTCCGACGGCAAGCACCTGCACGAGCTCACTCGAGGCGATGGTGTCACGGGCGAGGGCGACGACCTTCCGCTATCAGGAGTCGTTCAATCCTGTGTGGTCGCCGGATGGCACGAGGATCCTGTTCGCCAGGGCGAGCTACACGGACGCGGACGGATTCACGCATGGGTTTGATGACGATGCGACCTGAATGGGTCACGCGCGGCGTTCGTTTCCGACGTTCACGCCGAGGAGCACCAGCCGGAGTGGGGAACGGCACCTATCGTGCCCTGATCGAGCCTGAACTGGTGGACGCGGCGGCAGTTGAGCCGGCCTTCCTCGCATGCGGGACGGTCGAGGAATGCTACGATGCTGTGGAAGAGCGGGCGGGCGCTGAGCGTCTGCGCGACGGTGACATCGCGGACGTGCCTTCCGGTCGACTGCGCGCGGCCAAGGCGGAGTTGGAGGCGATTGCTGCCTCCGTCCAGCCCGACAGGCTCACGCGACTCCAGATGGTGGCCGGAGGTCCGTCATCGTCGTTCTGTGAACGGTCGACGAGCGCGAACGTCATGTACTGTAGAAGCGGGCCAGTGCGGCCCCGAAGTCGGCGGGAGTGATGGAGCAACGCGACGGTCGAGGCGGCCCAGCGCGGCGACCATGATGCCTTCGAGGTCCTCGCGGCGTCCGCCGGTGACCGCCTCTACGCGATCGCCGGATACGTCTGAGAGGACACGCGCCTGGCGCGCAGGATGCCGTCCAGGAGGCATGGGTGCGCGCCTGGCGGAACCTTCCCACGCTGCGCGATCCGGAGCGAGTGGGACGCGCTCGCTGCATCGGCTCATTGTCAACGCATGCGCCGACCAGGGTCGACACCGGTCACGACGATCGGCTGAAGTCCGGATGCTCCGGATCGACCCGTCGACCGATGACACCGCCCACTCGATCGATGACCACGACCAGCTCGACCGGGGCTTCCGGCGTCTGAAGCCAGACCAGCGCGCTGCAGTGGCCCTCCACTTCTGCCTGGGCCTCACCGTGCCCGAGGTCGCCGACGCCCTCGGGTTCCGGTGGGCACCGCCAAGTCCAGGATCCACTACGCGGTCGCGGAGCTGCGCGCCGCCCTCGAGGCGGACGAGCGACCAGCGATCGCCATGACGGGCGGACTGGGACGATGAGCACAGAACGATCTACGGACGAACGGATCAGGGACTGGCTTCGAGCGACGGCACCAGGTTCCCTTCCTGACAGCGTCCTCGTCGAGACGTTCGATCGCACGCGGTCGATGGCGCAGACATCCGCGACCTGCCGCGAGGCTCGTGAAGGAACCTCGTCTACCGTGGCTGCTCGCGGCGGGCGCCGTCGCCCTCGTCTTTGATCGCGGTCGCGGTCGGGTTCGGGCGGAACCGAGCCCGCCGGGTTCGGGGCGCCGCCGAGCGCGAGTCGCCGGCACAGGAATGGATCCACGATGACGAGGTGGCCGTCACGATCGAGCGCGACCCGGCTGACGACCTGGACCATTACTGGCGGGCCGAGGCCTTCGACCGGATCGACCTGCACGGCTGGAGTCTGAGCAGCACGAAGACAACGGAGCGGGTACTGCGCGCCTCTGTCCTCGAAGGGACGGCCGACGATGTCGATCCGACGGGGCTCCGCAGCGTCAAGTTCACCGTCCGGCCACAGACATTCACCCAGTCGACGATCCTGGCACCGGCAACCCCAGTCCTGGTCGATCGTGAGGTGCGACTCACGACCGTTGGCCAAGCCGGGTATTTCGCGGCGCTCGAGCGCGACGGCCGCGATCCGTACACGGTCACCGCATTGGTCTCCGTCGCGGGCGATGGACCGGGCATGCTCAATTCGTCCGCCCTTCGTGCCGCCGGCACGGCCTATCCGCGCGAGGTCGTTGCGCTGTACACGACTGTGGTCGCCGGGATGTTCGGGCCGAACCTGAGCGCGCTCCGGGACCAGATCGTAGAGACGGCGCGATCCGGGGCGCCGATCGATCTGGCCGAGCGACTTGTCGAGGTCCTCCACGCCCCGCAGTACACCTACGACACGGACCTGAGCGACATCGACTGCGGCGCGATGTCGACGCCTGAGTGCTTTGCCACGTCAAAGCACGGCTTCTGCCAGCAATACGCCATGACGATGGCCGTCGTCCTTCGCGATCTCGGCGTCCCGGCCAGGATCGTCGAGGGGTTCCTGCCCGGCGAACGCAGCGCGGGTTCGGCTTTGGAGGTGATTCGCAACAGCCAGGCCCTCGCGTGGGTCGAGGCGTATTTCCCGGGTTTCGGCTGGGTCGCGTTCGATCCGACCGGCGGGAGGATGCCTTGGCAGATGGGGGCCGCGCTGCCGCCGGGTCCGGTCACGCCGAACGGCACGCCTCGGCCGTGATGCGATCTCGCGGTGCCGGCCAGACAACCGTCAGTCCGGGAACGCCTCGGGACCGCGGTCGCGAGTTCGCGGGCCTCGCCGGGGGCGTCCTCGGCCGGCAGCCACTGAGTACGGGTAGCGGGCGTCCTCCAGCTCGGCCGCCTGGCGGGTGATCCGGAGCGGCCGGAACGTGTCGACCATGACCGCCAGCTCCTCGGTCGCCTCCTTGCCGATGGAGGCCTCCGCTGTCCCGGGATGCGGCCCGTGCGGGATCCCGCCGGATGCAGCGTGAACGAGAGAGATCCCCACGCCACGACGGCTCATGAAGTTGCCGGCCACGTAGTAGATGACCTCGTCGGAGTTGATGTTCGAGTGGTTGTACGGGGCCGGGATGGCCAGCGGGTGGTAGTCGAACTTGCGCGGCACGAACGAGCAGACCACGAAGTTGCGGGCCTGGAAGGTCTGGTGGACCGGCGGCGGCTGGTGGACACGCCCGGTGATCGGCTCGAAGTCGCCGATGTTGAACGCGTACGGCCACAGGTAGCCGTCCCAGCCGACGAGATCGAACGGGTGGTGCGTGTAGTGGTAGGCGGTGAGCCGGCCGCGCATCTTCACGTGGACCCGGAACTCGCCCTGGTCCGTGCGGGCGGGCGCTTCCTCGGGCAGCCGGATGTCGCGCTGCGAGTACGGCGAGTGCTCGAGCAGCTGGCCGTAGTCGTTCCGGTAGCGCCTCGGCGGCTCGATCTCGGACGGGCACTCGAGGTAGAGCATCCGCTGCGCGCTGTCTTCGTCGGGGACGAGCCGCCACGTGGTCCCGATCGGCAGCACGAGATAGTCGCCGGGGCCATAGCCGATCGGCCCGAACACCGTGTCGAGGAGACCCGCCCCCTCGTGGACGTAGAGGAGCTCGTCCGCCTCGCCGTTGCGGTAGAAGACGGTCTCCGCCATCGGTTCGGCAGGCCGCACGACGCCCATGACGACGTCGCTGTTGAAGAACAGCGGGATGCGTCCGGTGACCGCGTCGCCGAGCGGTGGGACGCCCGCCGCGTCGATGAGTCGATGGTGGTGATAGCCGTCGTCCGCCTCCTCGAGGGCGATCTCTGCACCGGGCTCGATGCGGTGGGTCCGGGTCGGCGGCGTCACGTGGTAGAGCAGCGACGATCGCCCGGTGAAGCCCTCGACGCCGAACAGCTCCTCGGCGTAGAGGGAACCATCGGGAGCGCGGTGCTGGGTGTGTCGCTTGGGCGGGATGTTGCCGCGGGCGGCGTAGAACATCGGACGGCTGGCCTCCTCGGATGACGGCGCCAGTGTAGGTGCGGACCGCGAGCGCAGGCGACCGCCCGACAGGGTCTTCCGCCTGGCCGGCCGTGACGTTCGCCTAAGGGATCCGGAGCCGCCGGCCTAAAGGCGGGACGCGGTATCGCACCGGAAATGAAGGAAGCGGCCGCCGAAGAACAATGAGTCGTCCAGATGGAATCGGGGTCCGAGACCTCTACGTTGGACACATCCCGACAAGGAGGACGACCCGATGCTTTCCGAGATCGACGGCCAGATCGCCGCCCAGCACCGCCAGGAGACCCTGCTCGCCGAGGCCGCCGATCGGCGCCTCATGCGGGCCGCACAACAGAGGACCGAGGCGTCGGCCTCGAGCGGCCGTCGTCTGCCGGCGATCGTGCGCCGCCTCGTGGGCGCCCCGACGTTCGCCTGACACGATCCCGGCAGGCCCTTCCGGGGGCCTCACGTACCATGGACCGCGTGGCGACACGTGTCTCGAGTCCACAGTTCATCGGGCGGGAGGCGGAGCTCGCGAGGCTCGATGACGCCCTGGATCGGGCGATCGGCGGGACCGCCGGGACCGTGCTCGTCGGCGGTGACGCGGGGATCGGCAAGTCCCGCCTCGTCGCCGAGTTCACGGCCCATGCGCGAAGAAAAGGCGCGCTGGTCCTCGAAGGCGGATGCGTTTCACTTGGCGATGGCGGCGGCTTACCGTTCGCTCCCATCGTCGAGGCCCTTCGGCGACTGCCGGCCATCCTCGCCAAGGGGGCGATCGCGGAGCTGGGCTCGATCGATGACCTTCGTTCGCCGGCGACCGCCGAACTCGGCCGGCTCGTCCCCGAGCTCGGATCGAGCGGCGGGCTCGAAGCCCTCAGCTCCGACCGGCCGGAATGGACCCAGGCGCGCATCTTCGAGGGATTACTCGCCCTCCTTCAAGCGATCGGCGAGCGGGTGCCCGTCGTATTGATCCTCGAGGACCTTCATTGGGCGGATGGCTCGACCCGCGACGTGACCTCGTTCCTCGCCCGGAACGCCCGGTCGGAGCCGCTGCTGCTCGTCGGGACGTATCGGACGGACGATCTCCATCGGCGGCATCCCTTGCGCGCCTGGCTGTCCGAGATGGAGCGCGTTCCGCGCGTCGAGCGCCTGGAGCTCGCGAGGTTCGGGCGCGGCGAGATGGACGCGCTGGTCACATCGATCCTTGACCGCCCCGCGGCGGCGGGGCTGCTCGACACAGTCGAGCGGCGCACTGAGGGCAATCCATTCTTCATCGAGGAGCTGCTGGCATCGGGCGCGGAGGATGCAGGCGAGGGGCTGCCGCAGACGCTGCGGGACGTCCTGCTGACGCGCGTCACGTCGCTCGGCGAAGGTGCCCAGCGGATCCTGGGGATCGCCTCGGTCGCCGGGCTGACGGTCCATCCGGACCTGCTCGCCGCGGTCGCGGGAATCCCGGAGGAGATGCTCGAGGGTCCGCTGCGGGAAGCGCTTGCCAGCCAGATCCTGGTGAGCGACTCGTCGCGGGAGGGTGACGCGTACCGGTTCCGTCACGCGCTGCTGGCCGAGGTCGTGTACGACGACCTCCTGCCGTCCGAGCGACGGCGACTTCACGCCGCATACGCCGCGGCGCTCGACGCGCGACCCGTCCCCGCGGGCGCGGAGGCGGCGAGCCACCTCGCTGCGCTCGCGCACCACGCGACGGCCGCGCACGAGCCTGCGCGTGCGCTGCGCGCGTGGGTCGGGGCGGCGCGCGCGGCGTGGGCCGTGTACGCCTTCGCCGAATTGATGCGCGCCTACGAGCGCGCGATCGACCTGTGGGATGCCGTCCCGGCGGACGATCGCCCCGATGGCGTCGATGCAGCCGAACTCCACTACGAGGCCAGTTTTGCGGCGATGGTGTCGGGTCGCGCCGACAGGGCGCCCGAATTCGCCCGGGTCGCCGTCTCCCTGATCGACCGGACCCGCGAGCCCGACCGCTGGGCGGAGGCGAACGAGAGACTGGCTCGCGCGACCTGGGTCGCCGGCGCCACCACGGAGGGGCTGTCGATCCTGGAGGCCACCGCGACTGCGCTCGAAGGCTCGGAAGTGACGCCGATCCGGGCCCGGATCGTCGCCGCACTGGCGGGCGCGTTGATGTTGCGCGGCGACCCGGTCCAGGCCATCGCTGCAGCCCGCGACGCGGTGACGCTGGCACGTCTCGCCGGTTCGCCGGCGGCCGAGGCGCATGCGCTCAACACGCTCGGGACGAGCACGGTCCTGATCGGCCGCTCCGACGAAGGGCTGAGGCTGCTGTACGAGGCGTTCGAGCAGACCAGGACACTGACCGACGCACACGATGACATGGGCCGCGCCTACGCGAACCTCAGCTCGGCCCTGATGATCGCTGGTCGCGCGGAGGAGAGCCTGGCGGTCGCCACGGAGGGCATCGCGTGGTCGCGATCGGTCGGGGCGGCCGGCGGGTACGGCCGGTTCATCGCCGGCAATGCGATCGACGCCGAGCTGCACCTGGGACGCTGGGATGAGGCGGAACGGTCGCTGGAGGATCAGCTCGACGCCGACGCGGTCGGCGTCAATCGGATGAGCCTCATCGGCGTGGCCGGAAGCTTCTACGCCCGACGCGGTCGGCTGCACATCGCGCAGCGGCTGCTCCGCGAAGGGCGGACCAGGGTCGAGCCGCTCGTGGACGCCCAGTTCACGGCGCCGGTCCTGGCCGGGCTGGCCGAGCTGGCGCTCACTGCGGGCCGTCCGGCCGAGGCGCTGCAGGTGGTCGTGACCGGGTTGGAGCGCATGGAGCGGCTCGGCGCCCGCTATTACGATGCCGAACTGCTGATGATGGGCGCCCGCGCCGAGGCCGATCTGGCGGAAGTGGCCCGCGCCCGACGGGAGCTGGCCGAGGCAGATCAGGCCGCCAGGCTCGCCGCAGGCTACGCCGAGCGGATAGGCCGGTACGTCGCGGAGACGTCCGACCGGGATGTGTACGGCGGCCGCCTCGAGAAGCTCGCCGCTATCACCGCCGCGGAGGCGAAGCGGGCGGCTGGCACGGCCGATCCCGCGGCCTGGCGGGAGGCGCTCGGCACCCTTGGATCGAGCGGCCATGCCTGGCTCATCGCGTACGCTCGGTACCGGCTCGCCGAGGCGTTGGTCGGTTCGCGCGCGCCACGGCGCGATGCCTCGACCGCGTTGTCCGAGGCAGTCGGGACAGCACGCGACCTGTCTGCCGAGCCGCTGATCGGGTGGATCGAGGCACTGGCACGACGGGCGCGCATCCCGCTCGCGACGGTGGGGTCCGAGGTCGTCGAGACAGAAGGCGATGGCGCGGGCCGCGACGGCCGGGACGATCTCGGGCTCACCGCACGCGAGCGCGAGGTGCTGGCGCTGCTGGCCGAGGGTTACACGAACCGGCGGATCGCCGAGCACCTGTTCATCAGCGAGAGCACGGCCGGGGTCCATGTCTCGAACATCCTGGGCAAACTCGGCGTCGCCTCGCGGACGGAGGCGGCGACCGTCGCCGCTCGGCTCGGCCTGGTCGACTGACCGGCGGGCCCCCGGCGCAGGCCGGCCGGAGGCGACGATCGATGTCGTCGTCCTCCGGCCTGCGGGTGACGATCAGCGGTTGTCGACCCAGTGGCCGACCTGGGCAAAGCCCTGCAGCATGTCTGTCACGTCCATGCCGTTGACGTTCACGCGGCGGGCTCTCCGTGAAGTCCGCACGCATGACTCCGAAGTTGTCCTTTCCGCCGCAGAACCCGTCACCACTCGGCGTCGTGTCGCTGCAGTCGGACTTGTAGAGGATGTGCTGGCCATCGGGCAGGTACTCGGGCGAGCTGAGACCCGCGATCTTGGTGAGCCCCGTTCCGTCTCGCCGGATGGCGTAATTCGCGTGGGGGAACGACGCGGTAACGCCGCCGGTCGTCGAGTTCGGCCCCGCAGCGAAGACGATCGTCGCGCTGTCCGGCGACCAGTTGGGATCGCCGGCGACGATGCTGGACGGCGTCGGCAGATCGGTGACGCGACCTGTGGCCACGTCGAGCAGGAATATCACGCCGGACTTCGGGGCTTTGTCCCCGAAATGGACCGGCTCCTCGGTCGCCTCCTTGCCGATGGACGCCTCCGCGGTCCCGGGATGCGGACCGTGCGGGATCCCGGCCGGATGCAGCGTGAACGACGAGATGCCCACCCCACGGCGGCTCATGAAGTTGCCGGCGACGTAGTAGATGACCTCGTCGGAGTTGATGTTCGAGTGGTTGTACGGTGCCGGGATGGCGAGCGGGTGGTAGTCGAACTTGCGCGGCACGAACGAGCAGACCACGAAGTTGCGGGCCTGGAAGGTCTGGTGGACCGGCGGCGGCTGGTGGACCCGCCCGGTGATCGGCTCGAAGTCGCCGATGTTGAAGGCGTACGGCCAGAGGTAGCCGTCCCAGCCGACCAGGTCGAACGGGTGGTGCCGGTAGTGATAGGCGGTCAGCCGGCCGCGCATCTTGACGTGGACCCGGAACTCGCCCTGGTCGGTGCGGGCCGGCGCTTCCTCGGGCAGCCGGATGTCGCGCTGCGAGTAGGGCGCGTGCTCGAGCAGCTGGCCGTAGTCGTTGCGGTAGCGCTTCGGCGGCTCGATCTCGGACGGGCACTCGAGGTAGATCATCCGCTGCGCGCTGTCTTCGTCGGGGACAAGCCGCCACGTGGTCCCGATCGGCAGCACGAGGTAGTCGCCCGGGCCATAGCGGATCGGCCCGAACACCGTGTCGAGGAGCCCCGCCCCCTCGTGGACGTAGAGGAGCTCGTCCGCCTCGCCGTTGCGGTAGAAGACGGTCTCCGCCATCGGTTCGGCAGGCCGCACGACGCCCATGACGACGTCGCTGTTGAAGAACAGCGGGATGCGCCCGGTGACCGCGTCGCCGAGCGGTGGGACGCCCGCCGCGTCGATGAGTCGATGGTGGTGATAGCCGTCGTCCGCCTCCTCGAGGGCGATCTCCGCAACGGGCTCGATGCGGTGGGTCCGGGTCGGCGGCGTCACGTGGTAGAGCAGCGACGATCGCCCGGTGAAGCCCTCGACGCCGAACAGCTCCTCGGCGTAGAGGGAACCATCGGGAGCGCGGTGCTGGGTGTGTCGCTTGGGCGGGATGTTGCCGCGGGCGGCGTAGAACATCGGACGGCTGGCCTCCTCGGATGACGGCGCCAGTGTAGGTGCGGACCGCGAGCGCAGGCGACCGCCCGACAGGGTCTCCCGCCTGGCCGGCCGTGAAGTTCGCCTAAGGGATCCGGAGCCGCCGGCCTAAAGGCGGGACGCGGTATCGCTCCGGAAATGAAGGAAGCGGCCGCCGAAGAACCATGAGTCGTCCAGATGGAATCGGGGTCCGAGACCTCTACGTTGGACACATCACGACAAGGAGGACGACCCGATGCTTTCCGAGATCGACGGCCAGATCGCCGCCCAGCACCGCCAGGAGACCCTGCTAGCCGAGGCCGCCGATCGGCGCCTCACGCGGGCCGCACAACAGAAGACCGAGGCGTCGGCCTCGAGCGGCCGTCGCCTGCCGGCGATCGTCCGCCGGCTGGTCGGCGCCCCGACCTTCGCCTGACACGATCCCGGCCGGCCCTTCCGGGGGCCTCACGTACCATGGACCGCGTGGCGACACGTGTCTCGAGTCCACAGTTCATCGGGCGGGAGGCGGAGCTCGCGAGGCTCGATGACGCCCTGGATCGGGCGATCGGCGGGACCGCCGGGACCGTGCTCGTCGGCGGTGACGCGGGGATCGGCAAGTCCCGCCTCGTCGCCGAGTTCACGGCCCATGCGCGACGAAAAGGCGCGCTGGTCCTCGAAGGCGGATGCGTCTCACTGGGCGATGGCGGCGGCTTGCCGTTCGCTCCCATCGTCGAGGCCCTTCGGCGACTGCCGGCCATCCTCGCCAAGGGGGCGATCGCGGAGCTGGACTCGATCGATGAGCTTCGTTCCCCGGCGACCGCCGAACTCGGCCGGCTCGTCCCCGAGCTCGGATCGAGCGGCGGGCTCGAAGCCCTCAGCTCCGACCGGCCGGAATGGACCCAGGCGCGCATCTTCGAGGGATTACTCGCCCTCCTCCATGCGATCGGCGAGCGGGTGCCGGTCGTATTGATCCTCGAGGACCTTCATTGGGCGGATGGCTCGACCCGGGACGTGACCTCGTTCCTCGCCCGGAACGCCCGGTCGGAGCCGCTGCTGCTCGTCGGGACGTATCGGACGGACGATCTCCATCGGCGGCATCCGTTGCGCGCCTGGCTGTCCGAGATGGAGCGCGTTCCGCGCGTCGAGCGCCTGGAGCTCGCGAGGTTCGGGCGCGGCGAGATGGACGCGCTGGTCGCATCGATCCTTGACCGCCCCGCGGCGGCGGGGCTGCTCGACACGGTCGAGCGGCGCACCGAGGGCAATCCATTCTTCATCGAGGAGCTGCTGGCATCGGGCGCGGAGGATGCAGGCGAGGGGCTGCCGCAGACGCTGCGGGACGTCCTGCTGACGCGCGTCACGTCCCTCGGCGAAGGTGCCCAGCGGATCCTGGGGATCGCCTCGGTCGCCGGGCTGACGGTCCATCCGGACCTGCTCGCCGCGGTCGCGGGAATCCCGGAGGAGATGCTCGAGGGTCCGCTGCGGGAAGCGCTTGCCAGCCAGATCCTGGTGAGCGACTCGTCGCGGGAGGGTGACGCGTACCGGTTCCGTCACGCGCTGCTGGCCGAGGTCGTGTACGACGACCTCCTGCCGTCCGAGCGACGGCGACTTCACGCCGCATACGCCGCGGCGCTCGACGCGCGGCCCGTCCCCGAGGGAGCCGACGCCGCGAACCACCTGTCGGCGCTCGCGCACCACGCGACGGCCGCGCACGAGCCCGCGCGGGCGCTGCGCGCGTGGGTCGGGGCGGCGCGTGCGGCGTGGGCCGTGTACGCCTTCGCCGAATCGATGCGCGCCTACGAGCGCGCGATCGACCTGTGGGATGCCGTCCCGGCGGACGATCGCCCCGAAGGCGTCGATGCAGCGGAACTCCACTACGAGGCCAGTTTTGCGGCGATGGTGTCGGGTCGCGCCGACAGGGCGCCCGATTTCGCCCGGGTCGCCGTCTCTCTGATCGACCGGACCCGCGAGCCCGACCGCTGGGCGGAGGCGAACGAGAGACTGGCTCGCGCGACCTGGGTCGCCGGCGCCACCACGGAGGGGCTGTCGATCCTGGAGGCCACGGCGACCGCGCTCGAAGGCTCGGAGGTGACGCCGATCCGTGCCCGGATCGTCGCCGCGTTGGCGGGCGCGTTGATGTTGCGCGGCGACCCGGTCCAGGCCATCGCTGCAGCCCGCGACGCGGTGACGCTGGCGCGTCTCGCCGGTTCGCCGGCGGCCGAGGCGCATGCGCTCAACACGCTCGGGACGAGCACGGTCCTGATCGGCCGCTCCGACGAAGGGCTGAGGCTGTTGTACGAGGCGTTCGAGCAGACCAGGACACTGACCGACGCACACGATGACATGGGCCGCGCCTACGCGAACCTCAGCTCGGCCCTGATGATCGCTGGTCGCGCGGAGGAGAGCCTGGCGGTCGCCACGGAGGGCATGGCGTGGTCGCGATCGGTCGGGGCGGCCGGCGGGTACGGCCGGTTCATCGCCGGCAATGCGATCGACGCCGAGCTGCACCTGGGACGCTGGGATGAGGCGGAACGGTCGCTGGAGGATCAGCTCGACGCCGACGCGGTCGGCGTCAACCGGATGAGCCTCATCGGCGTGGCCGGAGGCTTCTACGCCCGACGCGGTCGGCTGCACCTCGCCCAGCGGTTGCTCCGCGAAGGGCGGACCAAGGTCGAGCCGCTCGTGGACGCCCAGTTCACGGCGCCGGTCCTGGCCGGGCTGGCCGAGCTGGCGCTCACTGCGGGCCGTCCGGCCGAGGCGCTGCAGGTGGTCGTGACCGGGTTGGAGCGCATGGAGCGGCTCGGCGCCCGCTACTACGATGCCGAACTGCTGATGATGGGCGCCCGCGCCGAGGCCGATCTGGCGGAAGTGGCCCGCGCCCGACGGGAGCTGGCCGAGGCAGATCAGGCCGCCAGGCTCGCCGCAGGCTACGCCGAGCGGATGGGCCGGTACGTCGCGGAGACGTCCGGCCGGGATGTGTACGGCGGCCGCCTCGAGAAGCTCGCCGCTATCACCGCCGCGGAGGCGAAGCGGGCGGCTGGCACGGCCGATCCCGCGGCCTGGCGGGAGGCGCTCGGCACCCTTGGATCGAGCGGCCATGCCTGGCTCATCGCGTACGCTCGGTACCGGCTCGCCGAGGCGTTGGTCGGTTCGCGCGCGCCACGGCGCGATGCCTCGACCGCGTTGTCCGAGGCAGTCGGGACAGCACGCGACCTGTCTGCCGAGCCGCTGATCGGCTGGATCGAGGCACTGGCACGACGGGCGCGCATCCCGCTCGCGACGGTGGGGTCCGAGGTCGTCGAGACAGATGGCGATGGCGCGGGCCGCGACGGCCGGGACGATCTCGGGCTCACTGCACGCGAGCGCGAGGTGCTGGCGCTGCTGGCCGAGGGTTACACGAACCGGCGGATCGCCGAGCACCTGTTCATCAGCGAGAGCACGGCCGGGGTCCATGTTTCGAACATCCTGGGCAAACTCGGCGTCGCCTCGCGGACGGAGGCGGCGACCGTCGCCGCTCGGCTCGGCCTGGTCGACTGACCGACGGGCCCGCGGCGCAGGCCGGCCGGAGGCGGCGATCGATGTCGTCGTCCTCCGGCCTGCGGGTGACGATCAGCGGTTGTCGACCCAGTGGCCGACCTGGGCAAAGCCCTGGAGCATGTCTGTCACGTCCATGCCGTTGACGTTCACGCGGCGGGCTTCCGTGAAGTCCGCACGCATGACTCCGAAGTTGTCCTTCCCATCGCAGAACCCGTCACCGCTCGGCGTCGTGTCGCTGCAGTCGGACTTGTAGAGGATGTGCTGGCCATCGGGCAGGTACTCCGGCGAGCTGAGACCCGCGATACCGGTGAGCCCCGTTCCGTCTCGCCGGATGGCGAAATTCGCGTGGATGAACGACGCGCTGACGCCACCGGTCGTCGAGTTCGGCCCCGCCGCGAAGACGATCGTCGCGCTGTCCGGCGACCAGTTGGGATCGCCGGCGACGATGCCGGACGGCGTCGGCAGATCGGTGACGCGACCTGTCGCCACGTCGAGCAGAGATATCACGCCGGACTTCGGGGCTTGGTCCCCGAAGTGGACCGTGCCGATGTCGTGGTCGTTGGGAAGTCCCCAGGTGATCCGGCTGAAGGCGATCGTCCTGCCGTCGGGCGACCAGGCGGGTTGCTCGGGCACCGCGTCCGCGGAGGGGCCGACGGTGGACTCGATCTTGGTCACCTCGTCGGTCGCGAGGTCCCGGATCTCGAGCCAGCTCTGATCGCCCTCGCACCCGGACATACACGATCCTGGTGGCCGTCGGGTCGTAGTCGGGATAGAGCAGGGCGCACGTGCAGTCGACCGGGATCTCGCGCAAGCCGGTGCCATCCAGGTTCGCCTCGTAGAGCCGGGTCTGTTCGGCCCAGTCCTGGAACACGATCTTGCGCCCATCGCTCGAGATGTCGGCTGCCGACTTGCCCGTCGCCGGTTGCCCGGGCAGGAACTCGACGACGGTCCTGGCGGTCATGTCGGTCGGGTCCATGAAATAGAAGCGGCGTTTGTCCGGGTTGTACTCCGTTGCGCCCGGCTCGGACAGGTCCATGGCGTTGCCCAGGTGCTCCACGAGGATCCTGCCAGGCAACGACGAGTAATCGACGGCGGCCGGCGCCGGTGCCGATGGCGCGACGGTCGGGGTCGTCGTCGGCGCCGGTGTGGGGCTTGCGACGGGCGTGCCGACGAAGGACTGGTTCGGTCTCGTGACGATGAGGAACGTCCCGCCGAGCGCGAGCACGCCGATGACGGCGGCCGCGGCGACGCGGGCTGGTGTGATCATCCTGAGCGACCTCCACGGGATCCGCAGATCCCGCTCCTGTGGTGTCGTCTGGATCCGGAGGAGGGCCGCCTCGACGGCGCGGTCAGGCGCCTGGGTCGGGCCGGTCTCGAGCCACGACCGAGCGGCGCGTTCGAGCGAGCGATCGTCGGTCATGCGAGACGTCCTCCCGGGATGGCGGGCTCCGCTTCCGCCGCAAGGGCGTCGCGGAGTCCGCGCGTGGCGTAGTGCAGGCGCGATCGGGCGGTCCCGGCCGGGATCTCGAGCATCTCGGCGATCTCGACAAGGGGCAGCCCGAGGTAGTGATGCAGCACGAAGACCGCCCGCTGGTCGACAGGGAGCCGGCGGAAGGCCCGCTCCAGTTCGTCGCGGTCGGCGAAGGACGCGCTCGCGTCCGGCGTCGATGGCCCGTCGATGGGCAGGACGCGGACGGAGGCGACCCATGGACGAGCCCGCTGAGACTCGTCATAGCAGGCGTTGACGAGGATCCGATGGATCCACGCCTCGAATCGGTCCGGCTCCCGCAGGTGCGGGAGCCGGCGCCAGGCCAGCACGAGGGCGTTCTGCAGCGCGTCCTCGGCGAGACCGTGTCGCGCAGGATCCGCTGCGCGACCGCGTAGAGCGAGTCGCTGACCTGGTGCACCAGGACGGCGAACGCCTCACGGTCTCCGCGGCGGGCCTGCTCGACGAGGTCTCGATCCACCTCGACCTCCGTTGGGCCGGGCCCTGGCCCGGATCACCCACTATGACGGGAGGCCGTGGGGCAAACGTTCAGTGGGGCGTCGGGGTCGGCGCCGTCGGCGGTCAGCGGCCGACGGTCGGCTACGACGCTCGAGCAGGACGACGTCCCGCCAGCGGCCGCGGGCATCCTGCCCCATGCCGCTGCTGGACGCCGACGCGCCGGAAGCCGGCGCTCTCGTGGAGGGCGAGGCTGGCCGTGTTCTCGAGCATGACGCCCGCGAGGAGGGTCCAGAAACCTGCCGCCTCGGATGCCGGGATCAGAGCCTCCAGCAAGGCCCGCCCGACGCCGCGGCCGCGGGCCTCGCTCGGCGACGTAGACGCTCTCCCAGGCGACGCCGGCATAGACCTTGCGCGCCGAATACCCGCCGAGCGCCGTCCAGCCGACGACCGGGCCGCGCGGCCGTCGCGGCCACGAGCCGGCATTCGCGAGCGGTGTGAGTCGTCGAAGTGATCCCAGTCGGGCGCCTCGCGCTCGAGCGTCGCGTCGCCGGTGGCGATGCCCTCGGCGTAGATGCGACGGACGGCCGGCCAATCCTCGAGCGTCATCGGTCGATGGTCAGCGCGGGGACGCGGTCCCAGTCAACGACATCGCTCTCCTCGAAGTCGGCATCGTAATCCCGGGCGCGACTCGACGACGGCGCTCGCGCTTGTGTGCTGGGTGGACCGGACCTGATGTGCGTCGCCGTCGATGATCCGGTCATGATTCGGGCACAGTCCCGCCCGCTGCAGACGAAACATTCGGGCGGGATCCCCGGTGACGACGTAGCGGAGGACCGATTCGGTCGCTCCTGAACTGAGGGGCAAGCATCGGGCTCCCGTGGCGAGGACACCGCCTCTTCGGTCAGAGCACGGTCCCCACAGCAAGATCCTCCGGCCCGCCCCCGACGATGGGGCGCGGACCGGAGGCGTTCAACATGAGGTGTCGTGGGCGGAGGCGAGCGTCGAGCCGTCAGGACTGGGATCTGGAACGAGTCCACGACCCCCCGAAGCGCGGCCTGATCCTTGGCGGGTGTCCCCGCGAAGTCCATGGCCTGGATCACGACTCCGGACCCCGTTGACGTCGAGGTCCAGAGGTGCCACCGGGAACCGGCGTCATTGCGGAACCCGGGCTCCCACGGCCAGTATTCCTGGTCCGCCACAGGTGTGGTCGTGTCGTTGGGCACTTGGGGTCCGGCACGACGAGGTCGTACACTCCCCTTTGTACCCCGCCAGGGTGACGTCGACAGGTGCTGTGACGTCGAGCGTGGATGGGCAACGAGCGCGTTGGCGAAGTCGTCGACGGTGGGACCGACCGGGGATGTCGGGCGGCGGCGTGGCCCTGCACGGGTCCGAATAGAGCGAAGCACCCCGCACGAAAACCAGCCACGAGCCCCGCGGGGCCTCCCTTCTACTGGCAACGCGACCGAGTTGCGCGGGGCTCCTTCCCACCCTCCGGGAGGGTGAACGAGATGCGGACTTGTCGTCCGCCGGGTTTTCGGTGCACCCGGGCTGACCCATGCAGACGCCCATCGGGCAGTTTCCGGGCCCGTCGGGACAGAAAGGTCGAGGGCCAGGACGGATCGAATGGGCCCGTCACGTACCGTCCCGCCGCCAGAGGAGCCATCGACCAGGCGAGCGGTGTCGGGCTCGGAGTCGGCGTGGGTGACGGGCCGACGCACCGAGCAAAACAGAGGGACCGAAGACGTAGAGGGCGCCGCCGAGCGCAGCACGCCGATGACGGCGGCCGCGGCGACGCGGGCGGGTGTAGTCATCGAAGGGAACCTCCACGGCAGGCGCACGGGCGCCGTTGTGGGGTCAGGTGGATCTCATCGACGACGGCATCCAGCACCCGATCGGACAGCTCGTCCGGGCCGTCGGCCAGCCAGGCACGGCGATCCGGTCGAAGTCGCGGTCGGTGGTCATGCGAGACGCTCCGTCGAGGATGGCCGTCCGGGCATCCGCGTCGAGCGCCGCCCGGAGCGCGGAGTGGCGTAGTGCAGGCGGGACTTGACCGTCCCAGCGGGATGCCGAGCTCGTCGGCGATCTCGGGAGGCTCAGGCCCACGTAGTGATGCAGGACGAAGATGGCGCCTGCTCCGGCGACAGCCGCCGGAAGCCGCGCTCGAGTCGATCACGATCGACGACGGTCGCCATGTCGTCGCGGCCGGCCGGCCCTTCGGTCGGCAGGACGCGGACGTTCGCGGCCCAGCTCGCGCCGTCGCCGCGCCTCCGCGTAGCACGCGTGGACGAGGATCCGTCGCAGCCAGGCTTCGAACCGGTCGACGTCGCGCAACTGGGGCAGCTCACGCCAGGCCGTGACAAGGGTCTGCTGGACGGCGTCCTCCGCCCGATCGACGTCGCGCAGGATCCGATACGCGATCGCCATCAGCCGGTCACCGACCGCACGTGCGAGGTCGGTGAACGCCTCCTCATCCCCTTGCCGGGCCAGGTCCACGAGCGCTCGTTGCACTCCCGGTCCTCCCTGTGAGCGTCCGATCTGGACGCTTCGACCCATTGAGTCGGGACGGGCGTCGATCGGTTCGATCTTGGTCGCGGGCTCAGTCGGGCGCGGCCACGATGGGCGTGCGCAGCGGCCGAGCCGCTCGACTGCGAGGGTGACGACGTCGCCGGGTGCAAGGTAGCGCCCGAGCGTCGCGTCGCGGACCTCGAGCAGGCAGCCGGTCCCGACCGTCCCCGGCCGAACAGGTCGCCCGGCCGCAGGCGGACGTCGGCCGACGCGCGGGCGATGATCTCGCCGAACGTGGACTGCGCGTCGGACCAGCGCCCGCGGCAAGATCTCCTCGCCGTTGACGTGGGCGGTCATCGCCAGGTCGAAGCCGCTCCCGGCGCGGCGTCCGCCAGCTCGTCGGGCGTCACCAGCCACGGCCCGAACGAGCTCGCGAAGTCCTTGCCCTTCGCCGGCCCGAGCCGGACTGTGTCTCCTCGCGCTGGAGATCGCGGGCCGACCAGTCGTTGAAGATCAGGTAGCCGCCGACGGCGTCCTCGGCCCGCTCGGCCGGGAGGTCCGTGGCCGGCGTGTCGATGAGGGCGGCGACCTCGAGTTCGAAGTCGAGCTCACGGGAGCCGCGCGGCGCCCAGACCGGCTCGTCCGGACCGCGCACCTCCGACGTGTTGGAGAGGTAGAAGACCGGCAGCTCGTACCAGATCGGCGGGACCTTGCCGCCCCGGCGCTCCCAGATCGTCCGACGTGGCCCTCGAAGCCGTAGCCGTCACGGACCGAGGGCGGCCGCAGGATCGGCGGACCGAAGGACGAGGTCGGCGGCCGGAAGGACGGCGTCATCGTCGTCGTCGCGCGCCTCGAACCCCTCGAGCAGGTCCCGCAGGGCCTCCACCCGGAGGCCGCGGGCGAGATGGTCGTCGAGGGTCGTGACCGGTTGGCGGAACAGGACCGCGTCGTGGGCGAGGCTCGAGTCGAGCGCGCGATGGCCGGCGACGTGCGACCTCGAGGTCGACCCAGCGCGCGGAGCCGTCGGCGTCGAGCGCCGCCACCAGCCGCCATGGCGCGCCGGCCGGCGCCGTGGCGCTCGCGAGCGTGGGCGACTTCACGGCAGACGAGTCTACCGGTGGCCTGCCCGATCTCGCCGCGATTGTGCAGACGATCCTTCGATGGCCCGACTGCAGGCGAAACCCTCGGTGACCCTATGACGAACTTCGTGAGGTTCCCGCACGGTCAGCTCGAGATCGGCACTCGCTGGACGACGTGATCATCGGCCGGACGCTGTTCGAGCCCGGATGGCACTGGGCGACCGACGTCAAGCCGATCGCCGGCTCCGCTTCGTATCAGTACCACCACCTCGGGGTGTGCGTTCGAGGTCGCCTTGGGGTCCGGATGGACGATGGGACCAGGATCGAGGTGGGTCCTGGCAACGTGTTCGACATCCCACCTGGCCACGACGGCTGGGTCATCGGTGACGAGCCGTGGGAACCTATGACTTCGCGGGGATGCGCGCATTCGGCCGCACAGTCGAGCCCGACGACCGGATCCTGGCCTCGATCCTCTTCACCGATGTCGTGGACTCGACGGCGACCGCCGAGCGGATGGGCGACGCAAGGGGTGGCGCGAGACGATCTCGGTCCTCAACGAGCGATGCCAGTCGGAGGGGGACCGCCTACGGGGACGCGTGATCAAGACGACGGGCGACGGCATCCTCGCGCTGTTCGACAGCTCCGAGCGCGCCGTCCGGGCGGCCGAGGCGTGCGTCGCCCAGGCACCACCACTCGGGCTGGCCCTGCGTGCAGGCGTTCACACCGGCGAGGTCGAGCTCTCGCCTTGGCGACGTCCGCGGGCTGGCCGTCCACGTCGCGTCCCGGATCATGGGCCTTGCGGGCGGAAGTGAGGTGTACGTTTCGGGGACGGTGCAGGGGCGAGTTGCTTCGGAGGGTCGAGCCTCACCTTCAAGGACCGCGGTGAGCACGAGCTCAAGGGCGTCTCGGCCGACGGCGCGGCCTACGAACTGGTTCGCTCGGCGGGCCTGACGCGCGGAGCTCCGGGGGGGGGCGGGATCAGCCTGGTTTCAGGGCCATGAGCCCGATCAGGACCAGCAGGCCGAGCGCCCCGACCCCGCCGAGGATGTCCGGGACCCGCGAGTCGAGGTAGCCCGCAAGCGCCTCTGGCGTGACCGGTGGCTCGCCATCCTTCCCTGCCAACAGCTGTCGCAGCTTCATGTAGTACCGCGACCCGACCGCATACATCGTGGCGACCACGACGATCAGCACGAGGACCGACATCCAGATCCACGGTTGTGCCCACAGCCCGTTGACGGTGGCCGCGCCGGCACCCCCCACGAGCAGCAGGAGAAGCCCGACATAGGCGGCCGAGACGGCCTGTTGGGACAGGGTGAGGTACCCGCTCACGACGGCCGGGTCACGGAGAGTTCGGATCTGGAATGTGACGAACGCGGACGCGCCATGGGCGAAGACGAACAGGATCAGACCCACCAGGTGCGTGAACACGAACCACTGGTACACGCCGTCCCTCCCTCACTCTGGCGCGGGCAGCCAGCCGGCCGAGGATACCGAACCGAACAACGAATAACGACGCGATCGAGACCGGTCGAACGCGCGACGGGCGGACAGAGCCGCCGCCCAGCTCAGCGATGTCCGAGCCGGTCGATCTACCGGCGCGCCGCCGAGCGTCAGGCCGTCTCGCGAACCGCCACCCGGAGATCGGCGATCATCCCGGCCAGCGCAGTGTCGCGTGCGGCGCGATCGCGCGAGCGCAGGACCGCCGACGGGTGGATTGTCGCGATGACCA
>CAVYZQ010000014.1:0-100621 GCA_963772995.1 uncultured Chloroflexia bacterium
GCGAGCCAGTAGATCGTCGCGCGCTCGAGGCGCTCGTGCGCCCACGCCCAGTCGAGGAGGCCCTCCGACGACGTCGGGATGCCGTAGCCCGGGACGTGTGGACGGTCGGCGGTGGGTTCGCTCATGGGATCGATGCTACCGGGCGGGTCGCGGTCCCGCGGGGCGGCTGCCTAGCGCGCGATGGTCCGGACGACCCCGGACATCAGCTTGGTGGCCCGCCGCGCTGCCGCGGGCGACAGGCGCGAGAGGGCCTCGACGAGGTCGAGGACGTCGTCGTCCGGCAGGCCTCCCAGGAGGTCGAACAGCCGCAGGATCGTCGCGTCCGGCACGCGTCCGAGGAGCCGGAGCGAGCGTTCGAGCTCGCGCGGCTCGACCTTCGGGACCAGCCCGACGGCGCGATCGAACAGCCGAACGAACACGAGAAACGTCCCGAGCCACTCGCGGAGGGCGGCGAGCTCCGCATCATCCGGGTCGGCGGCAAGCGCCTCCGCTGCCTCGCGCTCCTTCTCCTCGAGGACCGCGACGATGGGGTCGCCTTCACGGATCTTGCGCTCGGCGATGACTCGCCCGAACCACTGCCAATGGTCCCCGACCGCCAGGTAGGCGGTGCCGGCGGGTCCGCGCCGACCGACGCGCCGGGGCTCGGGCACGCGCTCGACGATGCCCCACGACTCGGCTTCGGCAAGGGCCAGGCTCGCCGCGCGGTGGCTCAGGCCCAGTGCCTCGCGGACCTCCCGCTCGGTGAGGGCTTCCTGCCGGGCCATCAGGTACGCCTGGACGCGGGTGATCGCCGGTGTCACGCCCCACGCCGCACCCATCTCGCCCCAGGCTGTCGCAAGCTCGATCCGGATGGCCTCGGCAGTCTCGGACGGTCGGCTTCCACCGGCGGGTTCGGCCGCTTCGCGGTCGGGTGCGGGCGCGTCTGCGATGGCGTTCGGTTCGGTCATAACTTGCTATGCGAGGGTAGCAGGTCCAACGGCCGGTTCCCGCCCCCTTCGGCCGACGACCAGGTCAGTCGCGTCGATCGAGCTCCTCGCGGAGGGCCCCCAGGATCTCGAGCTCGATGCGGTCCTTGGGTCGGCCGGCTGCGCGCTTCATGTCGATGAGGTCGGCCAGGCTCGCGACACGGACCTCAATCCCGAAGATCTCGGCAGCGATCGACCGGCTGAGAAGCGTTTCGTAGTCGAGGCGCGGATCCGGATGCGCGAGGAGATCGAGGTCACCATATCGGGTCGATAGCGTGAAGATGTCGCCCGCGCGGAGGGCTCGACGGTCGATCGGTGCGTTGAATTCCTTCGTCGATCCCCCGGCGGACTGCTGCCATCGCGATCAATGCATCACTCAGCCGCTGCAGGTTGTCGCCGTCGAGGGCAAAGCAGATGTCGACATCCCCCGTCAGCGATGGCGAACCGTGGACCTGCGAGGCGAGCCCGCCGATCAGAACGAAACGGACCTCGGCGTCGAGGAGGGTACGGAGGATCTTGTCGGCATAAAGGAGCGGGTGCTCGCTCACTCGGCGATCCGCCGAATCGATCGCCGCAACTCGACGTAATGACGGTCGTTCGCGATCGCTACGCCGAGTCGCTCAGACGGCGTCAACTTCAGGAGCTCGAAGATCTGCGTTCGGTCGATGCCGATGCCGAGCCGCGGCATCGACTCGAGGCCGCAACCGCACGCCTCGAGCAGGCGGTCGAGGGTGCCGACTCGTGGGTCCACGCGGCCGCGCTCGATGCGAGCGATCGTCTCCTGCGGGATACCAGCCTTCGCGGCAAGAGCGCGCTGCGTCAGCCCGGAGCGCTGGCGCGCTTCGCGGACCATCCGGCCGGCCATGGACATCGGGCACCTCCGAGACTTGATGACGTAAACATCATCATGGGGGCGCCCTCGACCGTCAAGTCGCTGGAGCGGTTCGCCTTCGGGGCCGGCGCGGCCTGGTCAGGTCGTCGGGAGCGGCACGAACGGCCCGAGCGCCGTCGATGTCGCCACGAACAGCGGCAGCCCCCAATCGATGGCGACCTCGCACGACGCGATCCGCTGCACGCCACCCGGGGCACCAAATTCGAAGACGACCTCCTGGCCATCGAAGGCGGTCGGGCACTCCCCGGTGAACGGGTGCGCATTGATCGAGGCGAAGTCGGTCGCCTTGATGGCGGCGTCGACCGCAGCAAGCGTGGCTGGCGGGACCGTCCCGAGATCGTTCGGTGGCTTGGTTGCCGCGTGCACCCGCCCGTCTCGCTCGAGGACCACGGTCATCCCGCACGGAGCGGCGAAACACTCGCCCCCGCGGAGTTCGACCGTGACCAGCGGCCCGGTCGAGATCGGTAGCGGCGGACCGATCCCCGACGAGCAGCCCGCGAGGACGCTTGCAAGGGCCATGCAGAACAACGGGGAGAGGGATCGGAGCCTTCCGAATCGGGCGACGCGCATGACCGAGGGACGGGCCAGGAGCGTGCCCGGTTCCCGGCTCGACTATCCTCCGGCCCATGCCCGTCCTGCGCAGCCGGCTCGACCCAGCGAGCCCGGACGTGCGGACGAACCACGACGCGATGGCCGCCCTCGTCGACGACCTGCGGGCCCGCCAGGCCGCCGTCGCCGCCCGCGGCGCCGGCGGCGACGACCGCTCGATCGAGCGTCATCGCGAGCGCGGCAAGCTTCCCGTCCGCGAGCGGATCGAACGCCTCCTCGACCCGGGCTCGGCGTTCCTCGAGCTGAGCCCGCTCGCCGCGACCGGCCTGTACGACGACGACGCGCCCGGTGCCGGGATCGTCACCGGCGTCGGACGGATCGAGGGCACGACCTGCGTCGTAGTGGCCAACGACGCCACCGTCAAGGGCGGCACGTACTACCCGATGACCGTGAAGAAGCACCTGCGCGCGCAGGAGATCGCGCTCGAGAACCGGCTGCCATGCGTCTACCTCGTCGACTAGCGGTGGCGCGTTCCTGCCGCTCCGGCGGACGTCTTCCCGGATCGCGACCACTTCGGGCGGATCTTCTACAACCAGGCCCGGATGTCCGCGGCCGGCATCCCGCAATTGGCGCTCCTGGGGGCAGCTCCACCGCCGGCGGCGCCTACGTCCCGGCGATGAGCGACGAAACCGTCATCGTCAAGGGCACCGGAACGATCTTCCTGGGTGGTCCACCGCTGGTGAAGGCCGCCACCGGCGAGGACGTCACGCCCGAGGCGCTCGGAGGCGCCGACGTCCACACGCGACGGCTCCGGCGTCGCCGACCACGAAGCGCTCGACGACGAGCATGCCCTGGCGATCGGGCGTTCGATCGTGGCCAACCTCAACCGCCGGCGCGCCGGACGGCCGCCGTGGGATCGCCGCCCGCCCGAGCCGCCCGCCGTCGCGCCGGCCGGCGACGCGTCCGCGGCATCGTTGTACGCGGCGGTGTCGGCTCGATGCGCGGCGGCCGATCCCGGTTCGGGAGCTCATCGCCCGGCTGGTGGACGGGTCGCGCTTCCACGAATTCAAGGCGCTCTACGGCGAGACCCTGGTGACCGGCTTCGCCCACGTCGCCGGCTATCCGGTCGCGATCCTCGCCAACGACGGGATCCTGTTCAGCCAGTCGGCGCTGAAGGGCGCCCACTTCATCGAGCTCGCCTGCCAGCGCCGGATCCCACTCGTGTTCCTGCAGAACATCACCGGGTTCATGGTCGGGCGCGAGTACGAGGAGGCGGGCATCGCCAAGGACGGGGCCAAGCTGGTGACCGCGGTGGCGGCAGCGCCGAGGTGCCGAAGTTCACCGTGCTCATCGGCGGCTCGTTCGGGGCCGGCAACTGCGCGATGGCCGGGCGGGCCTACCAGCCGCGGCTGCTCTGGTCGTGGCCCAACGCCCGGATCTCCGTGATGGGCGGACCAGCAGGCGGCCCGCGTGCTTTCGACGGTTCGTGGCGGGCTTCTCCTCGGACGCGGGAGCGCGACGCGTTCGAAGCGCCGATCCTCGAGACCTACGAGCGGGAAGGTCGCCGTACTTCGCCACGGCTCGGCTGTGGGACGATGGCGTCATCGATCCGCTCGACACCCGGCGGGTCCTGGCGATGGGCATCGAGGCCTCCTCCATGCGCCGATCCCGGAGACGCGGTTCGGCGTCTTCCGGATGTGAGCCCCCGGCCGCCAAACGGCGATGCGGCGCCCTCGGCTGGCGACTGGGATAGGATCGGGGCATGCCCCGCGTCGCCCGATTCTCGATCGCCCCGGTCCGCAGCCTGGGTCTCGAACACCCAGAGTCGATCGCCCTGACCCCGCGCGGGGTCGTCGAGGACGCCGGTTCCTCCTGGGCGACGATCGAACAGGCTCGTCGACCGGATCGTGATGGGCCGGCTGGTCCAGATCGCCGCCCACACGGACCCCGCCGCCACGACGCTCCGGCTGACCTTCCCCGATGGACCGGGTCGTCGACGACGAGGTGGGCCTCGGCGAGCACATCGAGATGCCCATCCACGGCGGACGGGCGTGGGCCACGTCGTCATCGGGCCGTGGGCGGAGGCGCTGTCCGGCGTTCTGTGGCCGGCCGATCACCCTGGTCCGGTGCGAACGGCCGGGCGGCACGCGACCGGCAACCCCGTCAGCATCATGTCCGATGGGTCCTCGCCGAGCTGCCGCCAGAGCGCCCTCGATGGTCGACCGTCGACGGTTCCGGATGCTGATCGAGCTCGAAGGGGCCGGGCCGCACGAGGAGGACAGCTGGATCGGTGAGCGGTCTAGATCGGCGACGCCGTCTGTCGATCCCAGAAACCAGACGCACGATGCGCGATCACGACCCAGGATCCTGACACCGGGATCCGCGACCTCGACACCCTCCGGACCCTGATCGCCTACCGAGGGTTGCGCGAGGGCAAGCACGTGGATTTCGGCGTCTCGCCGAGTCGCCCAGCCGGGCAGGATCCGCCTTGGCGACGAGGTCCGGCTGCTCGACTGATCGTCAGTCGGCGTCCGGCTCGTCGGGCACGAGGCGCCAGCGGACCCCGAGCCGATCGACCTCGGCCGCGATCCCGCCACGCACCCGAAGGTGAACGGTGTGCCACGGCGCATCGGCTTCCCGCCGCGGTCGCAGGCGCAGCGATCTGACGGCCGACGTTCGCGTCGCGGGGGACCCGCCCCCGACCAGGGAGGGACGGAAACGGAGCCCGGTCGCCCGCAGGAACGCCTGGCCCATCCGGTTCAGGTCGTCCACGGCCAAGTCGAGGACGGCCAGCCTCGCGGGTCCCCCTGCACGGGCGTCGCGCTCGACGGGCGTCCACTCGGGCGACGCAGTGTCGTGCTCGATCAGGAACGGCGGCAGGTCGGGACCGTGCGGCCGGCGCGGCGAAGCGCCACCGGACGACCCGGCCATCGGGACGGCGCCGTTCGCCGGCGACCGGCTCGGCGACGTCCGAACGGCGGGCGCGAAGTGCGGCGACGTCGTCATGGGCGTCGGTGGCGACGGCCCACGTCGCGAACCCACCGCCGCCCTCTCAGGGCCCGAAGCGTCGGTGCCCCGATCCACGACGCCGCAGCGAGGGCAGGATCGAAGACACTGATCAGCTCGAGATAGCTGTTGCCCAACCAGAGGATTTGGTTGAACGTCCCGAGCGCCTCGTGGCGACCACCGCCGCCGGGCGCGATGCCCAGGGTGGCGGCCAGATCGTCGGCGGCGAGGTCGGGGTCTGCCACGGCGATGACGAGGTGATCGATGCCGGCGACACGACGTCAGCGACGCGCGGCGCCCCAGCCGGCCGGTCGCCCTCGATACCATGGCGCCGTGGACTGGAGCGCGCCGGATACGAGGAGGCGATGGTCCGGACGCGGCGTTGCTGGCGAGGTTGGCCGGGCGCATCGGGCGGCGGTCCGGGCCGAATGGCGCGCTGCGCAGGCGGCCGGCCTCGAGATGCACATCGAGGACGATGGGCGGATCCTCCCTGGGTGCCGCACCGTCGATCGCCTCCACGATGTTCAACCGCGGTCTCGGGTTGACCGAGAAGCCCACGCGTGCGCTCGGCGGTGACGTTCTTCGAGCGGCACGGCGTTGCCGGCGACATCGTCCTCAACGCGCGGGATGCATTGGCCGGTGTCGAACCGCGGCTCCGACTCGACGCCTACGTGGCGGCACCCGGTGACGTGCGGCCGGCGCCCGTCGAAGGAGTCACCGTGCATCCGGTAGGCCCCGACGAAGCCGAGGACTGGATGTCAGTGGCGATCGAGGCGAACGGCCCGATCCCCGAGGTCGCGGCCCTGTGGCGGTCGATGACGCCCCACATGGTGCGAGCGCCCGGGTGGTTCCTGAGCGTGGCGGAGGCGGACTGGCGGATCGTCGGCGCCGCGTCGCTGTTCGTGACGGACGGCGTGGGCTGGCAGAGCTGGGCGTCGGTGCTGCCGCCGGCCTCGAGGTCGCGGCATCCAGCGGGCGATGATCGCGTCCCGCGCGCAGGTTGCGGGCGGATCGAGGCTGCGGTCTGGTCGCCGCCTGGGCGAGTGGCGGGCGCTCATCGGCGGCCAACCTCGAGCGCGCGGGCCTGCGGCGAATCGACGGCGTGTCGTGGTGCCGAGCCGCCGACCTCGGGTGACGTCGAGCCTATCGTAAGCATGCGGTACGTGTCTGCCCACGTCGAACGCATCGCTCCGGCTCGAGCGCGTCCGGCCCAGGAGACGTCGTCGCGCGCGTGACCCTCGCCGCGGCCCGATATCCACAACGCGTTCGATGCGTCACTCATCGCCGAGTTGCGGAGACGTTCGCGACCCTCGCGCGCGAGGGCCCGACCCGGCTGCGCGCGGTCGTGCTCGCGGGCGACGGACCGTCGTTCTGCGCCGGTGCGGACCTCGGCTGGATGCGAGCGGCGATGTCGCTCGGCGTCGAGGGCAACGAGCAGGACGCGATGGCGATGGCCGACATGTTCGAGACGATCGATACCTGCCCGGTGCCGGTCATCGCCCGAGTCCACGGCGCGGCACTCGGTGGAGGGATGGGCCTGTGCGCCGTCGCCGACATCGTCATCGCCGAGAGTGGCACGCGGTTCGGGTTCACCGAGACCCGCCTGGGGATCCTGCCATCGGTCATCAGCCCGTTCGTCATCGCCAAGATCGGCGAGACGCACGCGCGGGCTCTGTTTCCCGGCGGCCGCCGGTTCGAGGCCACGAGGGCCGCGCGGATCGGGCTCGTCCATGAGATCGTCGAGGGCGAGGCCGCCCTTGACGCGGCCGTCGAGGCGGCGGTCGACGACCTGTCGTCGCGGGGCCGACAGCGGCCCGCGCCGCGAAAGCGATCGTCCGCGAGGTGCGAGGCTTGGGTCACGGGTCGGCCAAGTGGCACACCGCCCGGGTCATCGCCCGCCAGCGCGCGACCGAGGAGGCCCAGGAGGGCTTACGGGCCTTCAGCGAGCGTCGGCGACCGGGCTGGGCACCGGACGGGGACACCGGCTGAGTGTTGCGAAGTTGCCGGCTCCGGCAGGTTCGACGCCGGCAGCCATGGCGGACATCACCGGAGGTGGCGTTCGCCGCGCCCGCCCCGTCTCGGGGCTGTGTCTGTCGCGGATATCAGCCCGGGCGTTCTTCGCGCCGGAGTCCTTCGGCGACGACCGCCTCCCTGTCGCCGACATCAGCCGGGGCGGCGTACTCAGACGAATCTACCCGTCCAGGTCCGTCTTGGCCCTTGCGGACGTACTGATCCCCGACCTTCGAACGCGTTGCGATGCCATGCCCCCGCGGAAATGCGACAATCGCGACACCATGGGGCGGATGAGTTGAGCCCGAGCGAGGTCGCTGCCCGTATCGGAACCACGACGCGTTCGGTGCAGCGGTGGATCGTCACGGGGCGGCTGCCGGCGCGGCGTGTCGGCGGTCGCTGGCGTGTCTCAAGTGACGCGATTGACGCGCTGGTGGCGGAGGGGCGCAATGGAGGCGCGGCAGGAGCCCCGCCGACGTCCTTCACCCGATTCGCACCGTGTTCGTCGCCAACCGGGGCGAGATCGCGGCCCGGATCGCCCGGACTTGCGACAGGCTCGCGATACGCGCGATCGTGCCGGACGTCGCCGGCCCGTCCGCGCTCGACCTCCTCGACGTGGGCGCGGTGGTCGCGGCCGCGGTCGCCGCCGGCGCCGACGCGGTCCACCCGGGATTCGGGTTCCTGGCCGAGAACGCGGACTTCGCCGAGCACGTCCTGGCGGCGGGGATCCGGTGGGTGGGGCCACCGCCGGCTGCCATCCGGGCGATGGGCGACAAAGCCGCGGCGCGACATCTGGCTGCCTCCCTCGGTGTCCCGGTTCTCGCGGGATATGACGAGGCCGACCAGACCGACCCAGCGCTGACGGCGGCCGCGACTCGCATCGGCTTCCCGCTGCTCGTCAAGCCCTCCGCGGGCGGCGGCGGAAAGGGCATGCGGATCGTCCGCGATCCCGATCGCCTCGCGGACGCTCTGGCTGCGGCCCGACGCGAGGCGACGAGCTCCTTCGGCGACGACCGGCTCATCCTCGAGCGGCTGGTCGAGGGCGGCCGCCACATCGAGATCCAGGTCCTGTTCGACGGGTTCGGGGACGGGGTGCATCTCGGCGAACGTGATTGCTCGATCCAGCGACGGCACCAGAAAGTCCTCGAGGAGGCGCCGTCCCCGGCCGTGGATGCCGATCTGCGAGCGCGGCTGGGCGAGGCCGCCCTGACGCTGGCGCGTGCGGTCGGGTACGTGAGTGCGGGCACGTGCGAGTTCCTCGTGGACGACCGCGGCCGGCCGGCCTTCCTCGAGATGAACACGCGCCTCCAGGTGGAACACCCGGTGACCGAGCTCGTGACCGGGCGCGACCTCGTCGCCGATCAGCTCCGGATCGCGGCCGGAGAGCGGCTGGAGCTGGCGCCGGACGAGGTGACCGCGACAGGCCATGCCGTCGAGGTCCGCCTCTACGCCGAGGATGCCGAAGCCGGGCTTCCTGCCGGCCACCGGCTGGATCGAGGCAGTTCGTTGGCCGGCCGGTGACGGCGTTCGGGTGGACGCCGGGATCGCGGTCGGTGACGAGATCGGGGGCCGGTTCGATCCGATGCTCGCCAAGATCGTGACATGGGGGCCGGATCGAGCGGCCGCCATCGACCGGCTCGCCCGAGCCCTCGACGAGACGGTCGTCCTTGGCCTGGTGACGAACCTGCGATTCCTTCGGTGGCTGGTCCGGCAGCCCGTCGTTCTTGACGGGCAGGCTCGGACGGACACCCTCGATCGGATCTGGCCGCCCGATGGCTGGACCGAGGCGACGCGGCCTCCGGACGACGTCTGGGCGGCCGCAGCGGAGGCGCTGATCGCGGGGGCCGGCGGTGCGGCGGCGTCCGACCCGTGGGCGGGTGGATGGCGGATGAATGCGGCTCCGTCGGTGCGCGTGGAGTCCGACGGCGTCAGCCGCTCGGTCGAGATCCCGGTTCGCGAGGCGTTGGAGTCCGCGTCGGCGCGAGTCGCGGCGCGGGACGGGGCGCGGAAAGCTTCCTCGTCCGAGCCGGTGAAACCGTGTATGTCGACGTCGCCGGCCGAAGCGTCCCGTTCCGGCTGGCGCCACCGCCCGACGTCGACGCCGCGGCGCGCGCAGCGGCCCATCGGCACGTCGCGGGCTCGGCCGGCGGCCCGGTGGACCTCCGCTCGCCGATGCCGGGCGCGATCCTCGCGGTCCACGTGACGGCGGACCAGGAGGTGGACGCAGGCGACCCGATCGTCACGCTCGAGGCCATGAAGATGGAGCACGTCGTCGCGGCGCCGCTGGCCGGCCGCGTCACGGACATCGGGGTCCGCTCCGCCGAGCAGGTGACGCGCGGGCAGCTTCTGGCGGTCATCGAACCGTGAGCGGCCGGCGGCTCCCCCAACCACCGCCTTCGGGTACGCTCCATCACGATCCGATCGGAGGTTCCAATGGCTCATCACGAGACCCTGCCAGTCGAGCTGCCGCAGACCCGCGAGGCGCTGCTGGCGCTTCATCGCGAGACGCGCCGGCGGCGTAATGCGGCCGCGCACGGCAGCCCGGAGCACGTCGAAGCCATCGATCTTCTCGGCAAGATCGAGGTCGAAGTCGCCCGAATCGAGCGGTCGATGGATCCGCCGCTCGTCTGAGCCGGCGAACGAGCCGAGTCACTGCGAAACGCGGGCCCGAACGGCATGAGCGAGCGCGTCCGCATCTACGAGGTCGGGCCGCGGGACGGTCTCCAGAACGAAGCGACCCCGATCCCAACGCCCACGAAGTCGCGATTCATCGAGCTTCTTGCCGAGGCTGGGCTGACCGAGATCGAGGCGACCTCGTTCGTCGCTCCGCGCGCGATCCCTCAGTTGGCCGACGCCGATGCCCTGCTGCGTGACCTTCCGCGCCGCCCGGGTGTCCGATACCCCGTCCTCGTGCCCAACCTGCGCGGGCTCGATCGGGCGGAGGCGGCAGGGGCCGACGCTCTGGCCGTCTTCACCGCCGCGACCGACGCGTTCACCCTCGCCAATATCGGGATGACCGTGGAGGCCTCGCTGGAGGCGTTCCGACCCGTCCTGGCGCGCGCCGGTCAGCTCGGTTGGTGGCGGCGGGCCTACGTTTCGACCGCCTTCGGGTGCCCGTTCAGCGGGGCGGTCGAGCCGGCTCGTGCGGTCGAGGTCGCAGTCAGGCTGCTCGAGATGGGCGCCGACGAGGTGTGCTTCGGCGACACCATCGGGGTCGGCGTGCCGCGCCAGGTCGCGACGCTCACGCGAATAGCGGCGGAAGCGGGAATCCCGCTCGCACAGGTCGCCTTCCACTTCCACGATACGCGGGGCACCGCCTTGGCGAACGTCGCGGCCGGGCTTGATGCCGGAATCCGGTGTTTCGACTCTTCGGCTGGCGGGACCGGAGGCTGCCCATACGCCCCCGGCGCCGCCGGCAACCTCGCGACCGAGGACCTCGTGTACTTCCTGGACGCGTCCGGATGGGACCATGGGGTCTCGCTCGAGGGGGTGTTGGTCGCGGCCAGGTTCATCGCCGACGCGCTCGGGCGCCCGCTGGCCACCAAGGTCGGCGAGGCCGGTGGCTGGGATCCGGCAACGGGCGCCCCGGTCGGGCGCGATTGACCTTCCGGCTGCACATGACCACGCTCTGTTACACAAAGCGTGCAGACAGAGGAGCCGAATGGCAGGCGAGCATGGAAAGCGTTTCAACGTGGTGCTCGATGACGAGCATGCCGCGAGGCTCAATGAGATGGCTGCTCGCCTGTACGTCCAGCCTGGGACCGTGGCGCGCTCGCTGCTCTCGACGGCGCTCGATCAAGTCGATCCCGAAGCGGCAACGATCTCGGCCCTCCTTGACTCGATCCCCGGCGCGTGGGAGCGGACGATGGAAGGCCTCGCCGACGCCAGGGCTGGACGCGTGATCCCACTCGACCAGCTTTGATTTCATGGCGAGGGTCGTCGTTGCGCAACGCGCACGGTCGGACCTCTCGCAGCTCGATCGCCAGCCGCCGACTGCCCGAGGACACTCGCGAGCGTCTACCAGTACGATGAGGCGACCGACATGGTGACAGTCGTTGCCGTCCATGGGGCACGGGGCAGGTCTACCGCACGCTCCTTGCGCTGATCATCACGGTCGCCCCGTGGTCGATCTTCGAACAGCCAAGCCGTGTCGGCCGCCTGCGAGTCCGTCGCGCGCGACGAGTCCTGCAGGTTCCGACGCTTCTGCTACATTCCCGCCGATGGACGGTGTCGTGCTCGTTCTGAACCAGAACTACGAACCGCTCAACGTCTGCAACCTGCCCCGCGCCTTCCGCCTCGTGTTCGGCGAGAAGGCCGAAGTGATCGAGTACGACCACCAGGTGATCCGGACGGTGCGGACCGAATATCGCGCGCCCTCCGTCATCCGCCTCCAGTACCTCATCCGTCGGCCACGGCCTCGGGTCAAGCTGTCCCGGCGCGAGGTCTTCTCGCGCGACCGCCACACGTGCCAGTACTGCGGCCGGCAGTCCCACGACCTCACCCTCGACCACGTCATGCCCCGCCATCGCGGCGGCGGACACACCTGGGAGAACCTCGTCGCCGCCTGCAAGCCGTGCAACCACCGCAAGGGCGGCAAGACGCTCGACGAGGTCCGGATGCGCCTGAACCGGCCGCCGTTCGAGCCGCGCAGCGACATCTACTCGCTGTTCACGCCGTACCTCGGGGACGATCGCAACGAGGCATGGCGCACCTACCTGTTCCTGGGTCGCAACTGACGGCCTCGATCGGCCGGCCGGACGCCATCGAGGGCGCGATACCGGCAGCCGTCCGCGCGCTTCTGGGTGAGCTCTGGTCGAACGGCGTCGCGGCGTACGTCGTCGGTGGATCGCTGCGCGACGTCGTCCTCGGGCGGACGCCGCAGGACTGGGATCTGGCTTCGAACGCGCTGCCCGAACGTGTCCTCGAGCTGGTCCCCGGCGCGGTCTACGAGAATCGGTTCGGGACCGTCGGGATCCGGCGGGACGGGGCGATCTTCGACATCACGACGTTCCGGACCGACCACGACTACGCCGACTTCCGGCGGCCGCACAGGGTCGAGTTCGGCGACACGATCGAGCTCGACCTCGCTCGGCGCGACTTCACCGTCAACGCGATGGCGTGGGGCGCGCGGCCGGGCCAAGAGCCCGCGTTCGTGGATCCGTACGACGGGCTCGCCGACGCGCGCGCGGGCGTCCTGCGAGCGGTCGGGGACCCGGGCAAGCGCTTCGAGGAGGACGCGCTGCGGATGGTCCGGGCCGTCCGCCTGTCGGCGACTCTTGGCTTCGCGATCGAAGCAGGGACGCTGGCCGGGATCGAGGCCCGCGCCGGGCTGGTCGAGCATCTCTCGGGCGAGCGGATCGCCGTCGAACTGGACAAGCTCCTCAGGGCCGCCGTGCCGTCGGTCGGCCTTCGACTGATGAGCGACACCGGCCTGCTGGCCGCGATCTCCGCCGACCTTGCCGCCCAGCGCGGGATCCCGCAGAACAAGATCCCCGGCGAGGACCTGTGGGATCACACGCTCCGATCCGTCGACGCCGCGCCGGCCTCGCGACCGGTGGTCCGCATGGCTGCGCTGCTTCACGACATCGGCAAGCCGGCCACGTTCGCAGAGGGTCACTTCATCGGCCACGACGTCGTGGGCGCCGGTCTCGCCGATGCGTTCCTCGATCGCCTTCGATGGCCCCGCGCCGATCGGGAACGCGTGGTCGAGCTGGTCCGCCAGCACATGTTCACCTACGAATCGAGCTGGTCCGATGCGGCCGTGCGCCGGTTCATCGGCCGCATCGGGACGGCAGGCAAGGGCGCCCTTGACGACCTGCTGGCGTTGCGCGAGGCCGACAACATCGGGAGCGGACTTCCGGCCGGCGCCGGGATCGACGAGCTCAGATCGCGGATCGAGCAGGAGCTGGCGGCCGAGCTCGTGCTGGACCGGTCGCGGTCTCGCCGTCGACGGTGACGATCTCATCCGCGAGCTGGGACTCGCCGAGGGTCCGTTGCTCGGACGCATCCTCGATGAGCTGCTCGAGCAGGTCATCGCCGACCCGTCGCGCAACGAGCGACCGACGCTGCTGCTTCTCGCCCAAGGCATGCTGACGGAGGACCGATGATCGAGCTGCTGCTCCAGGCCGAGCGAGCGCTGTCTGTCGGGTCGCTCGACCGGGCGGAGACGCTGTACCGACAGGTCGCCGCCGCCGACCCCAGGAACTCGATCGCCGTGGTGGGACTTGCACGCGTGGCGCTCGAGCGGGGCGACGAGGACGAATCGCTGGCGCTCGGCAGGCGCGCCCTCCAGATCGACCCGGAGAATGCCGCGGCCCAGAGGCTGGTCCAGCGCCTCGAGGAGGTCCGGGCCTACCGGTCGTTCGAGGCCGGGCAGGGCGGTTCGGTGGCGACGGCGCCGGTCCCGGAGTCCGGGTCCGGGCCGCGGGCCGACGTCGGCGCGGAGCTCGCGCCCGATCGCCCAACGGAGATTCCGGGTGGACCTGCGGCCCGATGGTCCGCGCCCGCTCCCGAGCCCACACCGGCGTCCGCGGTCGGGCATGAGCCAGCGCCTGCGCCTGAACCCGGCCCCGCGCCTGAGCCAGGCCGCACGGCCGAGCCTGGCCCTGCGCGTGCACCCGAGCCTTCGCCTGCGCCCGAGCCGCGCCTGCGCCCGAGCTCGCGACTACGCCCGAGCCCGCGCCTGCGCCCGAGGGATCCGCGCCCGATCTCCCAACGGAGATCGCCGGTGCGCCGGAGCCGGCGCCGGCGTCCGCGGTTGCGCGTGAGCCCGCGCCTGCGCATGAGCATGAGCCCGAACCCGAGCCTGCGCCCGCACCCGAGCCCGGGCCTGCGCCCGAGGTCGCCCCGGCACCTCCCGCGCCGCCCACGCCCTTGCCCCCGCGCGGGCGAATCCGTGCCTGGCTCGATCGTCTGTTCCGCCGGCGCTGAACCAGCGCACGCAGCGCCACGGGACCGGGATAGAGTCCGCCGGTGACGTCTCGCACCGGTCTCCTGATCCGCCCCGCAGTGTCCGATGCAGACCTCGCGGCATGGAACCGCGTTCGCCGGGTCGTCCTGCCCAACGAGCCGATCGGCACCATCGAGCAGCTCCGTGCGTACACCAGCCCCGACCGACTCATCGTCCTTGCCGTCACTGCCGACGGTGAGGTCATCGGTTCCGGTGTGGCCGACCGCTCGAATCTCGCCGACGGGTTCGTAGCGCCCCGCGTCGTGCCCGAGCATCGACGCGCCGGCGCCGGCACCCATCTGCTGGGCTACCTCCTCGATCACCTCGTTTCGCGCGGGTTCCGTTCGGTCGCTGCCCACGTGGACGACGACGGGTCGCTGGCGTTCGCGATCCGCAGCGGCTTCGTGGAGGTCGACCGCCAGGTCGAACAGGTGCGATCGGTCACGCCAGACGAACCGACACCGCCTCCCTACCCTGGCATCGAGTTCGTATCGATCGCCGAACGACCCGAGCTCCTCGAGCAGGCCCACGTTCTGGCCCGACAGGGCTACGAGGACATGGCGCTGGCCACCGGGCCGGCCGTCATCGAGCTCGATGAGTGGCTGCGCGATGAGGCGACCCTGCCCGGCGCATCGATCGCGGCATTGTCGGACGGGGCGATCGTGGGATACGCCGGCCTCATCGCCTGGAACGACGACGACACCCGCGCCGAGCACGGCCTGACCGTCGTCGAGCGCGCCTGGCGGGGACGGGGCCTCGCCACGGCCCTGAAGCGCCGGCAGCTGGCCTGGGCCTCCCGCAATGGGATACGCGAGGTCGTCACCTGGACGCAACTCGGCAATGAGGCGATGCAGCGAGTGAACGCCAGCCTGGGCTACGCCACCAGATCGATCAGTCGGACGATGCGGCGCGACCTGCCATGACGCCGCGATCGTCGAGTCCGCCGGCACGTATCGTTGCGTCGTGACCAGGATCCTCGTGACCGGCGGTGCCGGATACGTCGGTTCGGTATCGGCCGAGGCGTTCCTCGCGGCCGGCCATGACGTCGTGGTCCTCGACGATCTCTCGACAGGCCACCGCACGGCGGTCCCGCCTGGCGCCACGCTTCATGTCGGCACGTACGCCGACACCGACCTCCTGGCGGGATTGCTCGAAACGCAGGGCATCGAAGCCATCCTTCACTGCGCCGCGCGGTCGCTCGTCGGGGAGTCGATCGTCGCGCCGTCGAAGTACTACCGCGACAACGTCGCCGGCGGCATCGCCCTGCTCGAGGCCGCGCGGAAGGCCGGGGTCGGGCGCATCGTCTTCTCGTCGACGGCGGCCGTGTACGGCGTCCCTGGACGCACGCCGATCGAGGAGGATGACCCGCTCCGACCGATCAATCCGTACGGCGACTCGAAGCGCGCGTTCGAGGGCGCACTGGGCTGGTACGGGCGCGCGTACGGGCTGCGGACCGCGTCGCTGCGCTACTTCAACGTGGCCGGTGCGACCGAGGCCCTTGGCGAGGATCACGAGCCGGAGACGCACCTGATCCCCAACGTCCTGATGGCCGCGGAGGGCCGGCGCGACCTGACCGTCTTCGGCGACGACTACCCCACGCCCGACGGCACCTGCGTCCGCGACTACATCCACGTCGCCGACCTCGCCGACGCCCACATGCGCGCAATCGAGGCGACCGCCCCCGGCGATCCGCGCACCGATGAGCCGCTGGTGTGCAACCTCGGCAACGGCGGCGGGTTCTCGAACCGCGAGGTCATCGCGGCCGCGGAGTCGGTCGTCGGGCGGGCCATCCCGTTCGCGATCGGTCCCCGGAGGGAAGGTGACCCGCCGGTCCTCGTAGCCAGTTCGGCCCGTGCCGCGGAGGTCCTGGGCTGGCGGCCGGCTCGGCCCACGCTCGCCGAAATGGTGGGATCGGCGTGGGCGTGGCGCGTCGCGCATCCGCGCGAATACGGCGACTGACCGGTTATCGCGGTTCGAGCGGCGCGCTCCCCGGCGCAAGTCTCTCGGGCAGCGGGAGCGCGCCCGCGCCGGGCCACATGGCCGTCTCGCCACTCCCGGCCCAGTCGTCGCGCACCGGCCAGATGAGCCACAGCCCGATGAGCATCGTCACGAGCAGGCTGAGCACAGCGACCTGGTAGGCGCCGTTCCCCAGGTTGTCGATCAACAGGAAGATGATCGCGCCATACAACAGCTGGCCGATCGACTTGCGAACCCTTGCCGACCAGCCCGTAGATGCCGAAGAACTCGCCGATCTTGTCGGGGGGCGACAGGCGAACCATCAGGACACGGTCTGACACCTGGACGCCGCCCGAGACCGGAGCCCAGGATGGCCCCGGCGACCAGGAAGGGCGCGAGCCCGGCCGGCCCGAACCCGATGGCAACGCCGCCCAACACCAGGCCCACCGCCCATGAGACCAGCACCCAGACCAACGTCTTCTTGGGACCCTGCCGGTCGGCCAGGAAGCCCCACACGAAGCTCATCCCGATCGCGACGAAAGTGAGCATCAGCAGGATGAGGTTCGCGTCGGCCTCGGACAGCCCCATCGTCTTCACGACGACCACGCTCATGACCACGATGACCGTGTTGACCGCGTCCGAGTAGAAGAACCGCCCCGCCAGGAAGCGCCACAGCCCTGGCACTTCGCCCGCATCGGCGATCGAGCGCCGCAGTTGTCCGATCGCGCCCGTGATGTCCTGGCGCGTCAGCGGCTGCTCGTCGGGCCGATGCGGCTCGCGCACGAACCAGAAGATCGGGATCGCGAACAGCAGGAACAGGATCGCGGTCAGCCTGAAGCGGTCGACGACCGCGATGTCCAGCAGGAAGATCAGCAGGCCGACGAAGACGGTCCCCATGTACCCGATACCGGTGCCGATCCCCGACAGCTTGCCGCGTGTGGCCGGATAGGAAACGGTCTTGAGCGTCGCGTCGTAGTAGATGAGCGATGCCTGGTAGGCGAAGTTCGCGACGATGAACAGGACCAGGCCGAGGATCGGTGCCACGTCGGCGATGAAGAACGTCGCCCCGATGCACAACAGCGTGAAGAACAGCAGGAACGGCATCCGCCGACCGCCCCGGTCGGAGAAGGCCCCGAGGATCGGCGACACCAGCGCGTTCAGTCCGACGCTGATGACGATCGCGATCGACAGCAGGGCGTTGCCGTCGCGCTCCCCGAACTGGCGGTCGTTCACGAGGTAGAGCCCGATCGCCCCCGACACGACCGCGAACGAGAAGATCGTGTTGGCGAAGTCGTAGAGCGCCCAGGCGGCGGGGACGACGGCGCGGCCGCTCGGAGTCAGGCCGGCCAGTCCACCACGCCGGACGGCGGGCATCTCGGCGTCCGTCGTCGACGTGTCGGGGGACGCTGGACCGCCGGGCCGAGCGGTGCTGGTCACCGGGCGATGATATCGACCGCCGAACGCGTACGATGCATCGGTGACGCAGCCGGACGATGCCCGGAGCCTTCTCGCGACCCTGCGCCCGCAACCATTCGGTCGTACCTCGTCCCAGGCTGCCCGGGATCCGATCGTCGAGCCCCTGTGGCTCGGCCTCCGCGTCCTTGCCGCCATCGACCCCAACGGTGCCGCGCTGATCGACGAGGACGGCGAGCCCGTCACCGACCAGGATCGGATCGTCATCGCCCTGACCGTCGCCACAAGCGCCGACACGGTCATCCTCGATGGATACCTGACCAAGCAGGTCTCCCACACCGAGACGGCGTACTTCCGGCCGCCCGACGAACTGGTCCCGACTGCCAGCCAGTCGATCAGCCGGATGATGTTCGGCATCCGTCGCAATCGCGCGGACGAGCGGATCGCCGAGATGGACGCTGCTCGCAAGGCTCGCACGTTCGGGCCCGACGATCCGATCACCTTCGTCGCGACCGACCTGCTCTGGCTCGATGGGGAGTCGCTCCTTGACGTCCCGCTCCTCGAGCGGAAGCGGATCCTCGAATCGGTTCTCGTCGAGTCGGACGTCGTCCGGTGCGGGCTGTTCGTCCGTCCGCCGATCGAGCCGTGGATCGGCTCGTGGCGCACCCAGGGCTTCACCGGCCTGACGTTCAAGTCCGCGAACAGCCGCTATTCGCCGGGCGTCGCCTCGACTGACTGGGCGTCGAGCCCGATGCCACGGCGATAGCCGGCACCCGCCCGAGGCCTCCCGGGGAAAACGCGGCTGCAAGACGTCCGTAACCCCTCGTTGATGGCACATCAGGCGTCTCGATGCTACGGTGGCACCGTGCCCCAGACCGCGCTGCCTCCGGCGATCCGCGACCAGATCGAGCGGCTCGGCCGGGCCGACATCATGGTCGGCATCCCGAGCTTCAAGAACGCGGCCACGATCGGCTACGTGGTCCGTGCCGCCCAGGCCGGCCTGGTCCAGTACTTCCCGGATCTCCACCCGGTCGTCATCAACGCCGACGCCGGCTCGCCCGACGGGACCGGCCGCGTCGTCATCGAGACGGAGCCGCCCGACTACATCGAGAAGATCCTCCTGGTCCGCCCGACGAACCGGCTCGATCGGGTCAGCCTGACCTACCCCGAGATCGATGGCGTCGGCGGCAAGGGCGCCGCCCTGCGGACGATCTTCGAGATCGCCGCCGCCCTCGAGGTACAGGCGCTCGTCGTCGTCGACAGCGACCTGCGGAGCATCGTCCCCGAATGGATCGAGCTCCTGGCCGGCCCGATCCTCAAAGGCGGCTACGACTTCGTGGCCCCGCTGTACGCCCGGTACAAGTACGACGGCACGATCACCAACACGGTCACGTACCCGTTGACGCGCGCGCTGTACGGCCACCGAATCCGGCAACCGATCGGTGGTGACTTCGGGGTCTCGGGCGACCTCGTCCGCCACTACCTCGAGCTCGACGACTGGACCGACGACATCAGCCGCTTCGGCATCGACATCTGGATGACGACGTCGGCGCTCGCCGGCGGCTTCGCCGTCTGCCAGACCAGGCTCGGGGCGAAGATCCACGACCCGAAGGACCCCGGAGCGGACCTCGGTCCCATGTTCCGCCAGGTCGTCGGAACGATCCTCCGCCTCGCCAACCGATACCCGGACAACTGGCTGTCCATCCGCGGCAGCCACGACGTCCCCGTCTACGGCTTCGAGCGGATCATCGATCCGCCGCCGCTCGAGGTGAACACGCTTCGGCTGCTGTCGGAGTTCCACGCAGGGTCGCTGACCGTCGCGGACGCCTGGGCTCGGATGCTCGCGCCTGCCACGGCGGAGACCGTGATGGAGCTTGCCGGCCGAGGCGGGCCGCCTCGGGGACGCGGCCCGAAACAGGCTCGGGTTGGGCGGCGACGTGGCATCCACGACGGCCACCACGCTCGAGATGGCCGAGGCGGTCAGCACGTTCGTCTTCCCCGACGACCTGTGGGCCCGGGTCGTCTACGACCTGGTCGTTGCCGCGCGCGACCCGCAGCCATCGCTGGAGAGCCTCGTCGCGGCGCTCGTCCCGATCTACTTCGGTCGTGTCGGTGCGTTCGTCATCGAGAACCGGAACCTGACGACCGCGCAGGCCGAGGAACGCGTCGAACGTCAGGCTCGCGCGTTCGAGCTGCTGAAGCCGTACCTCGTGTCGCGCTGGAACGAGGCGGCTGCATGAGCGCGAAAGGTGGTCCACTCCCCGCCCGCATCCTCATCCCGGTCGCCAACCCGATGACCGCCGAGGAGCTCATCCGGCTCGGAGCGGCGATGCTCGACCGGCGGGCCGGTGAGATCTCGGCCCTGGGCATCGTCGAGGTGCCCGAGGGGATGCCGTTGTCGGAGGGGGCGACGCGCGCACGTCATGCCCGGCGGCTGCTGCAGCGCGTGCTCGACTATGCGCCCGACGGGACGACGATCCACCCGATCGTCCGCATCGGCCGGCATGCCGCCGAGGGGATCATCGAGGCTGCGTCCGAGCAGGAGGCCGACCTGATCATCTTCGGCTGGGGCGGGCGTGCGGCGGGCGGCCAGGCGGGCGGGATCCCGACGGCGTTCTCGCCGACCATCGACGAGGTCGTCCGCGAATCGCCGTGCGACATCGCCGTCGTCAAGCAACGGGGCTCGAAGGAGATCCGTCGGGTGCTGGTCCCGGTGCGTGGCGGGCCCCACGCCGAGCTCGCTCTGCGTTACGCGGACGCGATCGCCCGCTACCACGACGCGACCGTCGTCGTCCTCCACCTCGTGCCGCCGGGGATCACGCTCGCTGTCCGCGCACAGGCGGAGCGAGCCCTCGCAGCGTTCATCAAGCAGAACATCGCCGGTCGCGGCGAAGCGCTGCTGCGCGAGGCGCCCAACGTCCGCAACGCGATCCTGCGCGAGGCGGAGAATGCAGACTTGGTGGTCATGGGCGCCTCGGCGCAGCCGGGCGGGGCCGGCGGCGAGACCTATCTCTTCGGCTCGCTGCCGGAAGCGATCGCGGCGCGCGCTCGGGCGTCGGTGGTGGTCGTAAAGACCCGCGAGCGCATCGAGCGCGCCACCTTCGACCAGCTCGCGTCCCGCGCGGAGACACTCGCGGCCGCCGACCGAGCCGCCGAAGAGGCGCGCGAGATCCCGATGCGCGTCGACCGCTGGTTCGCCGAGGCGAATTTCCATCACGCGGAGTTCTCGGACCTGCGTCGCCTGGTGAGTCTGAAGGAGAAGCAGAAGCTGACGATCAGCCTCGTCCTGCCTACGCTCAATGAGGAGGAGACCATCGGACCGATCGTCCGGCGCGCGATGCGTGAGATGGTCGGGCGCGTGCCGCTCCTCGACGAGATCCTGGTGATCGATTCGGCTTCGACGGACCGGACCCGCGAGATCGCGGAGGCGGAGGGGGCGCGGGTGATCCAGCACCCGGATGTGCTGCCGCGCTACGGCTCGTTCACCGGGAAGGGCGAGGCCCTGTGGAAGTCGCATCTACGAGACCTCGGGCGACATCATCATCTGGGCCGACACGGACGTGAAGCACTGGCACTCGAGGATGGTCTACGGGACCCTGGGGCCGCTCCTGTGGAGCCGCGGCTTCAGTACGTCAAGGGCTACTACCAGCGGCCGATCGTCGAGGGCGGGCTGCTCAAGGAGGGCGGCGGCGGGCGCGTGACAGAGCTCGTGGCGCGACCGCTCATCAACCTCTTCTACCCGGAGCTCTCGGGGATGATCCAGCCGCTGGCCGGTGAGTACGCGGGGCGTCGTTCTCTGCTGGAGTCCATCCCGTTCTTCACGGGGTACGCGGTCGAGATCGGCCATCTCATCGACACCGCCGACCGGCTCGGGATCGAGTCGCTGGGACAGGTCGATCTCGAGCGACGCGTCCATCGCAACCAGGAGCTTGAGGGTCTGTCTCGGATGTCGTTCGTGATCCTCCAGGCCGTGATGAAACGCCTGGAAGAGCGTCGCAAGGCCCGGCTCTTCGCCGAGATGGGCTCGACCATGAAGCTGCCGCGGTCGGGGCACGGGCGCTTGTCGCTCGAGGTGATCGAGCTTGCCGACCAGGAGCGCCCGCCGATGGTCCGGATCCCGGAGTACGTGGAGCGCCGACGGGCGGCCGGGGCGCACCCAGCGGTTGAGGGCGCCGGAGCGCCGGGCACGCGCGCCGGGCGCGGCGAGGGCGCGGCGGTCGTCCCCCCCGGGGAGCCAGGTCCGAACGGGGCCGGCCCACGGGTCCCGAGACGGAGTCGGTCCGTGGGGTCGGCCGGCCCGTCGGAGCAATGACCGGCTGCCTCGGGCCCTCCATCGCCGCGCGGGGGGGCGCTGAGCCGCTCGTGACCGGCTCGTGAACCGCGCGCTTACCGTCCTCGTTGCCCCGGACTCGTTCAAGGGCTCGCTCACGTCGGTCGAGGTCGCGCGGGCGCTCGCGAGCGGCTGGGCAAGAGTCCGACCCGGCGACTCGACCGTCCTCTGCCCGCTGGCCGACGGCGGCGAGGGAACGCTCGAAGCTATCGCCGCCTCGGGTGGCTGGACGGACCAGTGGGCCGAGGTCTCCGGCCCACTCGGGCGTCCGGTCCGTGCCCGATGGCTCCGTTCGGACGACGGGACCCGTGCCGTGATCGAGATGGCCGAGGCATCGGGACTGTCACGCGTTCCGGCCGGCGAACGCGACGCGATCGCGGCCAGCTCGGTCGGCACCGGGGAGCTGATCCGTCACGCCCTCGCCGCGGGAGTGGACTCGATCGTGCTCGGGATCGGCGGCAGCGCGACGACCGATGGTGGCGCGGGACTTCTGCGTGGGCTTGGCGCCGATGCCGACCGCGATGCGCCCGCGGCGGACCTGGATGGACTCGATCCGCGGCTCGGGCGCTTATCGCTCGCCGTGGCCTGCGATGTGACGAACCCGCTGCTTGGTCCGTCCGGGGCGGCGGCCGTCTACGGTCCGCAGAAGGGCGCCTCCCCCGACGATGTCGCCGACCTCGATCGGCGACTCGCCGGATTCGCCGATGCTCTCGAGCGCGCCGTCGGCGCGACTGTCCGTGACCTGCCCGGGGCGGGTGCCGCGGGCGGCGTCGGGTTCGCGCTCCTTGCCATCGGCCCGCGATTCCGCGCCTTCGCGCTTCGTCCGGGCGTGGATCTGCTCATGGAGGCCACAGACTTCGACGCGCGTCTCGCCGGCGCGGACCTCGTGCTCACGGGCGAAGGGCGCATCGACGCCCAGACCGCCTTTGGCAAGACGGCGCTCGGTGTCGCCCGGCGCGCGCAGGCTGCCGGCGTGCCCTGCATCGCGGTCGGGGGTGGGGTCGAGCCCGAGGGGGCGGCAGCGCTGGCCGCGGTGGGTGCCGTCGCCGTCCCGATCGTCGAACGCCCGATGTCGATCGAGGCGGCCATGTCGGCCGGGACCGCTCCCGTCGAGCGATGCGGGGAGCGGATCGCTCGCCTCGTCTCGCTGGGTTGACTTAGTCCACTCCTTAGTCCACCATCAGGCCGATGGCCACGACATACAACATCCACGAGGCGAAGACCCACCTGTCGCAGATTGCTGGAGCGGGTCCAGAACGGTGAGGAGATCGTGATAGCAAAGGCTGGCAAACCGGTCGCTCGCCTGACCGCGATCAACGCGCGACCAGCGCAGACGGGTGCCGGGCAATGACAGCGATCGTCATCCATCCAGACTTCGACGATCCGCTGCCGGAGTGGGATCCCGACTACATGCACCCCGAAGATCCCATGCGCGAGCTGCTCCGTTGAGGCTGCTGCTCGACACGCACACCTTCCTCTGGTGGTCGTCGCAGCTCGGAGCGCGGATGTCCGAGCGAGCGCGAGACCTGCTCGCCGATGGGACCACGGAAGCGTCGTTCTCGGTCGTTTCGGCGTGGGAGATCGCGATCAAGGTTGGCGCAGGGCGGCATGGATCTGCCTGACAGCGTCGCGCGATATGTTCCCGACCGTATCCGCCAGCACGGCTTCGATCTCCTGCCGATCGAACTCACCCACGTCTTGCGGGCGGGTGTCCTGCCGCTGATCCACAGAGACCCGTTCGACCGAATGCTGGTCGCGCAGGCCCAGATCGAGGGCATCCCGATCCTGACCGCCGACCCGGCGATCTCGCGATACGACGTCGAGACGATCTGGTGAACTCATCGACCCCGCGCGCGGCCGGCGCGGCCGAACCTGACGCCCAAGAGATTCGCCCCGTCGGCGGAGGCGATCGAGTCCGCCGACAACGCCGAGGGAGGCAGCCCCCTCCCCTACTGAGCGTCCCGGCTCACACATAGCGGCCAGGACCACGGGCAAGCCCCGGGCCACAGGCAAGCCCCGGGCCAAACCCCGCCCACGGAGGCGGCGGTTCTCGAACCCGGGCCGGACGTGGTCCAAACGGCTGGAACGCTATCGACCTGGTCTGGTCCGCTACGTGCTCGATGGCCTGGCCGAGCGCTACGGCCGGCCGATCTGGCAGCGCCGACTGGACCCCACCTCGGAGCTCATCCTCACGATCCTCACGCAGAACAGCGCCGACACGAATGCGGAGGTCGCCTTCGAGGCGCTTCGCCAGAAGTACCCAGGCACCGGTGAGACCCGGGCCCACAACCCGGGCCCCGGCTGGGGAGGAGTGGGCTTGCCGGACGGCATCGCGCCCGATTGGGCGGCAGTCGAGGACGCGCCACTCCCCGAACTGGTCGACACGATCCGTCCGGGCGGGCTCGCAAACCAGAAGGCGCCGCGGCTCCAGGCGGCCCTGCGCACGATCCGCGAGGAACGCGGCGACCACTCGCTCGAGTTCCTCGGCGACCTGTCCGCGCTCGAGGCCCGCGAGTGGCTGACCAAGATCGACGGCATCGGCAAGAAGACCGCATCGGTGCTCCTGCTGTTCTCCTTCGGCCTGCCGTTGATGCCGGTCGACCGGCACGTCGAGCGAGTGGCGCGCACGGATCGGCCTCGTCGGCCCGAGGGCTACCGCCGACGAGGCGCACGACCTCTTCCTGGGCATGCTCGAGCCCGACCAGATGTACGAGGCGCACGTCAACCTCATCCAGCACGGCCGCGTGATCTGCCACGCGCGCCGCCCCGACTGCTCCGTCTGCCCGGTCCGCCTCCGCTGCCGCTACGTCGACCCCAAGGCGCCCTGAAAGCCCGACACCCACGAAGCCGACGCCACCCAAGCGGCCGCTCCCGAGTCGCCCGATGCCGCTCGTATACTCGGGCCATGTTCAGTGGCGGGCCAGGCGGCGCCCCGGGACGCGGAGCTCCACGGATCCTGCTGGTCGACGACGACCGCGGGGTGCTGGTCCCGCTGGCCGAACAGCTGAGGCAGGACGGCTTCGATGTCACGACTGCCCGCGACGGCGAGGAGGCTCTACGCCGCCTGGATTCCGCGTGGCCGGACCTCCTCATCATCGACCTGCTGATGCCCAGGATGGATGGCCTGACGCTGGCGCGCGAGATCAAGGCACGGGCGGACCTCCCGATCATCGTCCTCTCCGCGATCGATGCCGGCGACAACAAGGCGGACCTGCTCGACGAGTTCGCCGAGGACTACGTCACCAAGCCCTACCACTACTCGGAGCTGCGGGCACGCATCCAGCGCGTCCTCCGGCGCGTGGGCGAGCGCGTCCCACGCAAGGGCCTCGTCCTGGGGCCGGACCTGGTGCTCGAGCTCCATCGGCGCCAGGCGATCGTCGGCGGCGAGACCGTCGCGCTCACCCCGACCGAGTCGAGGCTGCTCTACGCCCTGGCCGCGAACCTCGGCAAGACCCTGACGACCGAGACGCTGCTCGCCCGGGGATGGGCCGACACCGACGAGGCTGAACCGTCCTACGTCTGGGTGACGATGCGCCGACTCCGTCAGAAGCTCGAGGCAGACCCGAACCGTCCACGCCATCTGCTGACGGTGCGCGGCGTGGGATATCGACTCGTCGCTGCCGAGGCCCGCCAACCGACCGACACGCCCGATACCACCAGCACTCCCGACACCACCGGCACCCCCGATACCACCGACGCACCCGGTGCCACCGACACTGCGCAGGCGCCCGGCCAGAGCCATCCCGAACCAGCCGCCTCCATCGATCGATGAGCGCGCCGCCCGGACCCAACCCCACCCGATGACGGTCCCGGAACCCATCGATCCTCGACCCGAGGGAGGTCAGGGACGCCCCTTCACGCTCTCGTTCCCGGCGCGTGTCACCCTGATCATGCTGGCCACGGCGGTTCTTCCCCTCGTAGGCTTCGGCCTGCTGCTTCTCGTCGGGGGCGCGGCGCAACCGGAGCTCGCGGTTCGGCTCCTTCTCTTCACCCTCGCCGTCGTCGTCATCGGGGTGATCATCGGCGGCTCGGCCATCGCCCTCGACCTGATCGCACCGCTACGTGAGATGTCTGAGTCCGTCTCGCGGGTCTCAGCGGGCGACCTGAGCCAGCTGATCCCTGTGCGAGGCAACGACGCGATCGCACAGCTGGCCGAGAGCCACAACCGGCTCGCCGCCGACGCCGACCGGCGTACGCGCCAGCTCGGCCAGATCCTTCACGCGGTGGAGGCAGCACGCCCGGGCCTCGGCGTGGACGCCCTCGCGGCGCAGGCCGCCCGGGACGCCGAGGCGGCGTTCGGGCTGATCTCGGCCGAAGTCCTATTCGTGGATCCCGACGAGATCCCGCCCGAGGAGCGGATCCCGGGCGTGTCCGTGCCGATCCGGGCCGAGCTGCGCGCCGGCGACGAGCGCATGGGCTTGATCATCGGTCGACTGCCCGCCACGCAGACCTGGGCCCGCGCGGATCAGTCGCTCCTGGACCTGTTCGCGAACGAGATCGCGGTCGCCATCCGGAATGCACAGCTCTTCGCACAGGTCGAGTCCCAGAACGCCCAGCTTCGGACACTGGCCGAGGCGAAGGACGACTTCCTCCGGGGCGTCAGCCACAACCTCCAGACGCCGCTGACCCGGATCCGATCGAACGCGGAGGCGCTCGTGAACGCTTCGAGCCCGACCGGCGAGCCAGCGAAGACCGACGCCCATCTGACGACGATCATCGAACAGGCCGACCGCCTCTCCCGGATGGTCCAGCAACTCCTCCTGGTCAGCCGGCTCGAGTCGCAGCCGCTTCGGCCGCATCCGGACGTCCTGGCGATCCCCCCACGCGTCCAGCGGGCATGGGACGCACTGGCTGTTGGCGACCGCGAGTTCCAGCTCGAGGACCATGCACCGGACTGGCTGGCGGTCGCCGATGGCGACCAGCTCGACCAGGTGTTGTGGGCCCTGCTCGACAATGCGGTCAAGTACGGAGAAGGCACGATCCGGGTCGCGGTCGGTGCCGACGCGGACACGCGGACGCTGTGGACGACCGTGAGGGACGAGGGCCACGGGCTCAGCGAATCCGACCGAGCGTGGCTGTTCGGACGGTTCGCGCGGGGTGCCGCGGGCCGAGCGAGCGGAAACGGCAGTGGACTCGGGCTGTATGTGTCGCGGGCGCTCATGCAGTCGATGGGCGGCGATCTCGTGCTCGATCGGAGCATACCGGACAGTGGCGCAACGTTCCGCCTCACGCTCCCTGGCGAGCCCGCCGCCGAGGGGTAGACGGGGGCTGCCAGTTGATCCTGGCTTGGCGCCGCAGAAGCACTCTGTGGCGCCTTCGCGCACCACATTGTCGTATGGAATCGCCCTGCGAACCTACCCCGTGCGGAGGGATGGCGGTAACCTAGCCACGATGATCGAGGAACAGGATCCGACGACCGCAAGCGAGCCAGGGCCACCGCTCGCCCCCGTCCTGCGCGAGCACACCTCGAGCGCCTCGTCCGCGGCAGCCTTTCGTCGATCGATGGGCCTTCGCGTCGGCCTCGTCGCGCTGCTTCTGGTTGTCCTCGCCGTACCGGTCGCCATCGCCATGAGCCGGCGCGACGCTGCCACGACGGCATTCGCGGCCGGCGCATCCCCGGCTCCACAGGCGAGCGCGAAGAGCGATGAGGATCCCGACAAGGCGGCGAAGAAGGCGATGAAGCAAGAGGCCAAGGGCGGCCCGAACGGCCTTGCCCGCGGTCTTGGACCTGCAGGTCTTGGTCCACCCGGTCTGGGTGGTGCCGGAGCCCCCGGCAAGGCCAAGGGAGGTGCGGTCAAGGGCCCGATCACCGTCACGGCGATCAACGGCTCGGACATCCTCGCTGGCCACCGAGGACGGTTGGACCCGCACGATCACGGCGACGCCAGCCACGACCATCACCAAGGGTGGCCAGACGGTCACCGTGAACGACCTCGCGGTCGGCGACGAGGTCCGCTTCCGGGAGACCCGCAACGACGACGGGACGTACAGCATCACCGCCATCGTCGTCCCGGCTCCGACAGCGGGCGGCGAGGTCTTGGCGATCAGCGGCGACACCATCACCGTCAAGAAGAAGGATGGCTCGACCCGTGACATCAAGGTCACGTCATCGACGGCGTACAAGCTCGGCCCAAGCACGGGCGCCAAGTCGGACGTCAAGGTCGGGTCCGAGATCGCCGCAGAGGGGACCGTCAGCGGCGATACCTTCACGGCGACCACCGTCCAAATCCGCATCGAGCTTGCCCACGCCGGGGGCGTGGTGACCGGCAAGACCGCCGACACCATCACCGTCGAGCGGCCCGGCGGGACGACCATCGTCATCCATGTCTCGAGCTCGACCACCTACAAGGTCAAGGGCGACAAGGCGGCGACACTGGCCGATATCGCGGTCGGCGGTCGCGTCCAGGCACAGGGAACGGCCAACGCCGATGGATCGCTCGACGCCCTGGTCGTCCATGGCAAGCCCGTCAAACCCGCCAAGGATCATGCCGCGAAGCCCAAGGCCGGCCCGAACCAGAGTTCCGCACCGAGTTGATCGATCAGGAAAGCGGGGGGAGTCATGAACGCGGCCGTCGGAGCCTGCCCGGCAGGTTCGGCGACGTGCCGGCTTCCGGGCGAGGCCCGTGACAGCCCGGCGACGGATCCACCGCCCTCCGTTCCGCCGCGTGGTCCTATGGACACGCGAGAGGGGTCGACGGCTCGCCGGCGCGACGCCATGCCCTGGGTCAGAACCGCCAACGAGATCCTTGCCAGGGCGTTCTGCAAGCCGCAAGGCGATTCCGGCGCGCGACATTGGGATCGGCGGCATGAGTTGGGAGCCTGACACCCCCGGGTTCGGGGACCCGGACGCCGGCGTCGGCCACGAAGCCTCGATCGAACTCGTCGGCACGTACCTGCGACTGACCGGACAAATCCCGCTCGGACGGTTCGGACGGCTGACGGACCTGATCAACGCGTTGAGCGGCTACGTCCACGTCCACGATGCCCAGCTGCTGCGCCCCGACGGCGAACCGACGGGCCTCGTCCTTCCCGAGATCATGGTGGACCAGGACGAGATCTCATTCATCGCCCAGAGCGAGGCGCAGCATCCCGAGCACGGACCGGCGACCGGGTCCGTCGACCAGGGGTTCGCGCAAACGGAACTCCGCGTCGCACGCGAATTCGTCATGTTCACGCCCGCCCATTCCGTCACGGGCGCGGTCTACCTGTTCGGCCAGACCGACCTGCGCGGCTTCGTGGACGCGACCGATCCGCGATACCTCCCGGTGACCGATGCGACGGCGCGCTCCCTCGCCGACCAACAGATCGTCGGCGTCTATCCACTCCTGCTCCTCAATCGCACGCAGATGATCGCCGCGTCCGAGATCGGGAAGCGTGGCGACGTCGTCGAAGAGGCCGTGCCCGACCAGTAGACGCCGACCCGGGCCTCCTCGCCATCGTCGCCACCGGCGCCGCTCACGGCGCTCGACACGGACGACGCTGTCGGCCGTGGAATCGCCGAGGAATGGCGGGCCTTGCGAGCGCTCCGTCGAGGTCCGGCCACGACCAACACGCAGGCACGGGACCATCTGGCGATCGCTGGCGGCCGCATCCGAGCACGCCCGCGGGAGGCACGCCGGCCGGACCGTACGGCCAGCGGCGTGCTGCTAGATTGACGGCGATCTCATGACGGCGGGGTCCAGGCAAGGAGAGATGCTCTCGAGCGCGCAGCCGACCTGCTTCCTGATCGCCGACATCTCCGGGTACACCGGCTACCTGGCCGACGTCGAGCTCGACCATGCGCAGGACATCCTGGCCGACCTGATCGGCGCCGTGGTCTCCTCGCTCCGGCCGTCATTCCGGCTCGCCAAGCTCGAGGGCGACGCTGCGTTCACGTTCGCGTCCGTCGAGCGGATCGACGGGACGATGCTCCTCGACACCATCGAGCGCTGCTACTTCGGCTTCCGCAGGCGGCGCCGCGACGTCCGCCAGGCGACCTCCTGCGAGTGCAACGCCTGCGTCCGCATCCCCGATCTCAACCTCAAGTTCGTCGTCCATCACGGTCTGGCGCTGCACCAGAAGGTCGCCGGCCGGCAGGAGCTCCTGGGCTCGGACGTCATCGTCGTCCACCGGTTGCTCAAGAACGAGGTGGTCGAGCGGCTGGGCATCGAGGCCTATGCCCTCCTGACCCAGTCGTGCATCGACGCGGCCGGGATCATCCCGGCCGACCTCGTGATGCGGCCCATCACGGAGACCTACGACAGGATCGGCGAGGTGCCCTGCTGGGCGCACGACCTCGAGCGTCGCTGGCAGGAGGAAGAGGCTCGGGCCCGCGTCTTCGTCCGGCCCGAGGAGTCGATCGTCAACGTGTCTGTCCCGACTCGCGTTCCGCCGCAGGTGGCCTGGGAGTTCCTCACCGCGCCCGGGCGCAGGATGACCTGGCAACCCTGGGTCACCGAGGTCACCGTCGAGGGCGCCACCGGCGGCCGCCGGGGACCCGGATCCTCGAACCACTGCATGCACGGAAAGGACGCGGTCATCGAGGAGATCCTCGACTGGCGCCCGTATGACTATGTCACCGACCGCACGATCCTCTCCACGCCCACTGGTCCGCTGCGGCTCCTGCACACCATCGAGCTCGAGCCCACGGCCGAGGGAACGACCATCCACATGCGGTTCGGGCAGGCAAGGACGGCCCGCGAGAAGGCCGCGGCCAGCGAGGTCGGGCCGCCATACGAGCAGGCGCTCCTGGCGGCCGCGCCGAAGCTGGTCGAGGACCTCGACGCCGAGGTTGCGGCGCGTGACGCGGATCGCGATCTCGAGCCCGAGGTCGTCGGGCCCCGGAGGGACGGCGTGCTGGCCGGCCTGCCGCCGCTCGAGTGGCTCGAATGAGCATACGTCTGTCGGCTCAATAGGATCGGTCGAGCGGATCGGGGGTAGGCACGCCGGCCAGCGGTCGCGCCCCGAGGCCCGGGTAGACTCTGGGTCACCGATGCCGATGTTCGACCGAACTCGATCCCTGCTCGTGGCTGCGGCTACGCGTCGTGCTGACGACGTCGGCGGTGATCGGCCTGCATGCGATCGGCGCGATCCCATCGACGCTGGCCGCGGATGCCGCGGTCAAGATCACGGACAGCGCATATGACCCCACGACCGTGACCGTCACCGCCGGGAGCTGTGCCAGCCGGAGATTCCGGGCGTGTCGCGCACGCGAACGGCCGAGCCCGGGCACGGGGCATCGACGTCGCGTCGAAGACACTGACAGCCCTGGGATCGCGGCGCAGTCGGTCAGTCGAAGATCAAAGGATGACCGGAGATGATTGCTGCTGACAGACCGCGCGCCCCGATCGTCCCATTCGGATCGTCGGCGGGCACGTTATTCCATTCGCCGGCCTGGGTTCGCCCCCGACCGTCCCATGTAGGGATTGCTGACAGTACTTACATCGCAATGCAACCGCGATATGGCCATTCGTACTGTGATGTCGAATCGGTGACATCGGCAACACAACCCTCACCCCCAGGAGCGTCGCAGGGTCGTTGAAATGCGGATGCAATGCAACGGACCGGCCCGTACTGGCCTCGGTAGACAACCGGGGTGTCCGATGGCATCGAATGGCGAGGCGGCCCGCGAACGGGTGAGCAGTCAGCGATTAGGAGCCCAAATCGCGCCCTCCACGCGAAATCCTCAGGCCAGGGGCGGGACTCACACCCGCTGGCCTGGTCCAGCTTTCAGGACGCACCATGGCCAGAAAGTACTAGCCGCGAGGTACTAGACTCGCCCGAGCGTGTCGAGCACACTGGCCCTTCCCCCCTGGGAGGGGCGGATCGATGCCGGGCGCTGTCCCGTGCCCGAATGCAAGCCCAAGGCATAGAGGACGAACGGGGAGGTCCATCGCACATGTCTCACGTGACTCGGCAACGGGGAGGGTCTGGCATGCACCTGCTCCGACGCTCGGCGGTCCTGCTGGCGACGACCGGCCTGCTGGCGGCCTCGATGTTCGTCGGGGTGGCGGCGGTGTCGGCCAACACCATCGACCCGCCCGGCTGCACGCAAAACGGCATCCAGGTGGTCATCGGCCGGAGCCCGGGCGTGGCCCAGCCGGGTGACACGATCACCTTCACCGTGTCGGTCACCAACGGCGTCCACGGGAACGTCGTGTCGCCGTGCAACGTGACCGGCGCGGACGTGACGCTGACGACCCCCGATCCGGCCACCGGCATGTACAACACGCCGGGCGCGACGACCTTCGTCCTCGTCGCGGACCACGACTTCCCGGCCGACGGCAGCGGCGACATCAGCGGGAGCCGGACGTTCACCGTCCCCAACGGCCCGCTGACGTACGGCTTCGCCCAGGCGCAGGTGGCCCTGTCGGGCTCGATCCTGCACGACTCCGACCAGGTCGAGGACACCGCCGACACGAGCAAGACCGTGAGCGCCGCGGTCGTCGACGCCAACATCCAGATCACCCCCAACGGGGTCAACGAGGTCGGCACCACCCACACCTTCACCGCCCACGTCAACGCCAAGGCCGGCATCCCGGGCTACGTCAACGCCCAGGACGGGACGGTCATCAACTTCACCTTCGCCGGTCCCAACGTCGGGACCCTGAGCTGGCCAGCTGTACCACCTCGGGCGGCACCGGCTCGTGCTCGGTCGACGACGTGTCGCTGGTGCCGGGGGTCGACACGGTCAACGCCACCGCGTCGCGGACGCTCCTCGGGTTGACCGTCACCCGGACGACCGACGGCCAGTTCGGCAACAGCGGGCCGGCCGTCAAGGAGTGGGTCGACGCCAACATCCAGATCACCCCCAACGGGACCAACCGGGTCGGCGCCAGCCACACCTTCACCGGCCACGTCAACGTCAACGACGGTCTCGGCGGGGGATTCGTCAGCGCCCCCGACGGGACGGTCATCACGTTCACCACGGTCGACGCCAACGGCGCCACCTCGACGCCCAACCCGCCGCCCCAGTGCACCACGTCGGGTGGCACCGGCTCGTGCACGACGACGATCACCTCGCCGACGACCGGCACGTCGACGGTGTCGGCCCACACCACGGTGACGGTGGCGGCGTGCCGCTGACCCGGAGCACCGACGGGGTCGGGGCCAACTCGGGCCCCGCGGTCAAGACGTTCGTCAACGCCCGGATCCCGATCACGCCCAACGCATTCAACGAGATCAACGCGCCGCACACGTTCACGGTGTCCCTCGAAAGGACATCGGTGACGGCGCCGGCTTCGTGGCGGCCGCCGGCGAGACGGTGACCGTCACCCTGACCAACAGCCAACGGCGCGCCACGGCCACGCCGGCCGGGCCGTTCACCGGGACGACCGACGCGGACGGCCATTCACGGTCACCTTCACCTCGCCGACCGGGGCACGGTCACCGGTCACGCCGAGGCGACCCTGTCGGTCGCGGGCTCGGCGCCGTTCACGGTCGACCACCGACGCGGTCCCGCCCAACAGCGGCGACGCGACCAAGGTCTTCCAGGACGCCAACATCCAGATCACCCCGAACGGCGACCAACCGGGTCGGCGACCAGCCACACCTTCACCGCCCACGTCAACGCCAACCTGGGCGACGGCGGCGGGTTCGTCAACGCGCCCGACGGGACGGTCATCACGTTCACCACGGTCGACACCAACGGCGCCACCTCGACGCCCAACCCGCCGACCACCTGCACCACCTCGGGTGGCACCGGGTCGTGCACGACCGCGATCACCTCGCCGACGACCGGCACGGCGACCGTGATCGCCCACGTCACGTTCACGACGCCCCAGGGCGTCGAGCTCACCCGGAGCACCGACGGGGTCGGCGCCAACTCGGGACCGGCGGTCAAGGTCTTCGTCAACGCCCGCATCTCGATCACCCCCAACGCGACCAACGAGATCAACGCGCCGCACACCTTCACGGTGACCCTCGAGCAGGACCTCGGTGACGGCGCCGGCTTCGTGCCGTTCGCCGGCGCCATGTCGCCGTCACGCCTGATCGACACCAACGGAGCGAGCCACGCCGACGCCGACCGGGACGTGCACCGCCGGGCCGAACACCGACGCCGCCGGCCAGTGCACGGTCACGTTCACCTCGCCCACCCCGGGCAAGGTGACCGGCATCGCCAGCTGGACCGGGTCGCTCGGCACGCCGACGCCGTTCACGGTCACCACCGACGGGACGGCCGGCAACAGCGGCCCGGCGGTCAAGGTCTTCGTCGACGCCAACATCCAGATCATCCCCAACGGCGATCAACCGGGTGGGCGACGCCCACACCTTCACCGCCCACGTCAACGTCAACGACGGCTCGGCGGCGGCTTCGTCAATGCCCCCGACGGGACGGTCATCACGCTTCACCACGGTCGACACCAACGGCGCCACCTCGACGCCCAACCCGCCGACCCAGTGCACCACTCGGGTGGCACCGGGTCGTGCACGACGACGATCACCTCGCCGACGACCGGGACCTCGACCGTGTCGGCCCATACCACCGTGACCGTCGGCGGGGTCGCCGCTGACCCGCGACACCGACGGCGTCGGCGCCAACACGGGCCCGGCGGTCAAGACCTGGGTCAACGCCCGGATCTCGATCGCGCCCAACGCGTTCAACGAGGTCGGCGTCCCGCACACCTTCACGGTGACCCTCGAGAAGGACACCGGGACGGCGCGGCTTCGTGCCGGCCGCCGGCGAGACGTTGACGTCACGCTCGACCGACGCCAACGGCGCCTGCCCCGGCGCCGCCCGGACTGCGTTCACCGGGCACGACCGACGCCGCCGGCCAGTGCACGGTCACCTTCACCTCGACCACCGCGGGCACGGTGACCGGCCACGCCACGAGCGACCCTGTCGGTCGCGGGCTCGGCGCCGTTCACCGTCGAGACCGACGCGGTCCCGCCCAACAGCGGTGACGCGACCAAGGTCTTCCAGGACGCCAACATCCAGATCACCCCCAACGGGACCAACCGGGTCGGCGCCAGCCACACCTTCACCGCCCACGTCAACGCCAACCTGGGCGACGGCGGCGGGCTTCGTGAACGCGCCCGACGGGACGATCATCACGTTCACCACGGTCGACGCCAACGGCGCCACCTCGACGCCCAACCCGCCGACCAGCTGCACCACCTCGGGTGGCACCGGGTCGTGCACGACGACCATCACCTCGCCGACGACCGGCACCTCGACCGTGACCGCCCACACCACGTTCACCACCCCGAGCGGGGTCGATCCTGACCCGGAGCACCGACGGCGTCGGCGCCAACGCGGGACCGGCGGTCAAGGTCTTCGTCAACGCCCGGATCTCGATCACCCCCAACGCGACCAACGAGATCAACGACCCGCACACCTTCACGGTCGACGCTCGAGAAGGACCTCGGTGACGGCGCCGGCTTCGTGCCGTTCTCGGGCGCCCACGTCAGCTTCACGCCTGGCCAACAGCAGCGGGGCGGGCTTCGTCCTCGACGCCGCGGCCAGCACCTGCGACAACGCCGGAGCCAACACCGACGCCGCCGGCCAGTGCCTGATCGTGTTCACCTCGCCCACCCCGGGCCAGGTGACCGGCAACGCCAGCTGGACCGGACGCTCGGCACGCCGACGCCGTTCACGGTCACCACCGACGGGACCGGCGGCAACAGCGGCCCGGCGGTCAAGGTCTTCGTCGACGCCAACATCCAGATCAGCCCGAGACCGCCACCAACCCGGTCGGCACAAACCACCCCCTGACCGGCCACGTCAACGTCAACGCCGGGCTCGGCGCGGGCTACGTCAACGCCCCGGCCGGGACCGTCATCACCTTCAGCCTGACCAACGCCGGCGGCGCCAACGCCACCTTCGTCGGGCCGATGACACCTGCCGACCATCGGCACGACCGGCTCGTGCACCGTGACCATCACCTCGTCGACGGCACGGCACCACGACCATCCACGCCGACGACCACGGTCGTCGTCGGCGGGGTGTCGCTGCACCCGGGCGACCGGTGACGGCCTGCCGGCGACAGCGACGACGCCACCAAGCTCTGGGCCAACGACACCGTCCGGACCGACATCCACGACGCCGACCACACGGTCATCACCACGGTCGAGACCGGCACCGTCGTCCACGACAAGGCGTTCGTGATGCGGACCGCCGACACCCCGGCCGCGGTGCCCGACCCGACAGGTGACGTGGTCTTCCATCTGTACGACAACCTGACCTGCACCGGGACCCCGGTCGACAACCAGACCGTCGACGCTCGAAGACGACGGCACCGCCGAATCGGGCGACGTCACCGCCGACGCCGACCTGTGCTTCACCGCCGAGTACCTCGGCGACGCCAACTACCCGGCCGGAACGGGGGCGGCCGAGCCCCTCCACGTCATCCACCCGGCCACGGAACTGACGATCGTCAGCGTACCGACCACACACGCTCACCCGGGCGACGTGGTGACCATCACCCTCAACGAGAAGAACACCGGTGACGACCCGCTCACCGACGTCCACGTGACCGGCGGCTCGACCGGCGCCACGACCAACTGCACATGGGTCCCGGTCGGCACCTTCGACGGCAACCTCGACGTGGGCGAGTCGCAGGACTTCTCGTGCACCTACACCGTGGGCACCGTCAACGTCGACTGGGTCGCCGACGGCCAGGGCATCGACTCACTCGGCGTGGCCGTCCCATCCGGCATCCATACACCTGAGCACCAGGAGGGGATGGTCCCGACCGACACCGTGGCGCCGCTCGGGCCGATCGCCGGTTCGGCCGGTCCGGCCGTGACTCCGGAGCTTGTCCTGGTCGTGATCGCGATCCTGATGCTCGGGGTCGCCTTCGTCACCCCGGTCCCGGCCCGCTTCCGCCGCCGGATCTGAGTAGCGGGGTCGCCTCGGGGGCGACTCCACCACATACGCCGCGACCCCGAGCGGCGTCCTCGACCGGGGCGCTCCACCTGACCGGGTGGGGTGCCTCGGTCGTGTCGTTTCGGTCGCCTACTCGATGACGGCCTCGAACCCGGGATCCACGAGCTCCACCGGTCCGCTGTAGGCGCTCGAACGCTCGCGATGGTCGCCTCGCGGTCATAGCCCATCTGGAGGTGGGTCAGGAGCACACGGCCGGCTCGGGTCCGGCAGGCCAGGGCGCCCACCGCGGGTCCATCGAGGTGCTCGGCCCCGGGGACGATCGGTCCTGGTCCGAACGAGACCTCGCTGACGAGCGTGTCGCCTGCGTGGACCAGGGGGTCGAGGTCCTGGGCGCGGCCGCAGTCACCGGAATAGACGATTCCGGGAGCCTCTCCCCGGGCGGCCGGCACGGACACGCGGAATCCGAAGCTCGAGCCCGTGTGAGTCACCGGACCGGCCTCGATGGCGAAGTCCCCGATCGTGCAGGATGCCCGGCTCCAGCGGCTCGATATCGAGCGCCTCCGCCGCGAAGCCCGGCTCGTCATGCAGTGCGTCGAGCCTATCGGCGAGACCAGCGGGCGCGATGACCCGGACCCGTCGACGAGGCGCCTCCCAACGCAGGTAGTGGCGAAGCGGCACGAGGTCGATGAAGTGGTCCGGATGGAGGTGGCTGATGACGACGGCGTCGAGGTCGGCCGGGTCGAGCAGACCGGCCAGCCGGGGAAAGGAGCCCTGGCCGAGATCGAGCAGCACGGCCGAGCGAGCGGTCCGGACGAGGTAGGCGGCGCCGGTCGACCCGGCTCGGTCCGAATATGCCGGGCCTGCCCCGACGACCGTCAACTCCATCGACAAAGCGTACCGTGCCGCCGTTGGCGGCGACCCGGCGACCGGGGCTCCCGATGTCATTCGGTCGGTCAGGACCCGCCAAGATCCTCCAGGATCCGGTCGCTCTGCATGAGGGCGTCCTTGGCCGCAGCACGGGCCGTCGGCGACGGTGCGCTGTCGGCCATCTGCACGAGCAGGGTCACGTTGCCCTCGACGCTCTGCCCGATGGCCGCGCCCGCCGCAGGGTTCCCGGCGGTGTTGCGGACGGCCTCGGTGGCGATCCGGGAGTAGGCGACCAAAGCGGCTTCGGTTCCCGGCCCGTCGCCGGCGGAGGATGCCTGCCGGGCCTCGTCGATCCGTGCCTCGAGGCGGCGCACCTCCGCATCGGCCCGGGCGATCAGGTCCCCGGGGAGATTGGCCATCTCGGTCCACAGGCGGGCTCCGTAGAGCGGGCCGCCTGGCCGCGCCGACCACGCCGTGCCGGCGAGGATCGCGAGCGTCATGCACCCGGCGAGCACCGCAGCCATCGGCCGCCGCCAGGTCTCCCAGAAGCTTCGACGAGGGAGGACCGTCTCGGGTACGGGCTTGCGTGCCGCCCACGTCAAATCCTGGGCCTCGAAGGTCCGATCCGCCTCGAGCAGAGCGGCCCGCCGATGCGCCGCATTCATGACGGCCATGCGCATGGCGGTGGTGCCCGCCATGCTCGGCGAGAGCTCGATCTCCATGAAGACATCGAGCTGCCGCGCAAGCTCCCGATCGTCTGCGTCGAACTGGTTCGAAACGTCGTCCATCAAGTGATTCTCGGCTGCACTGATGGGATCTCCGATGCCGCTTCGGGATCCTCGATGCCGAGCTGGCGCCGTATCGCGGCGATGGCCCGGAACTGGAGTCCTCGAACGGTTCCCTCCTGCTTGCCCATCACGTCGGCTGCTTCGCGGGCCGATAGGCCGGCGAAGAAGCGAAGCGCGATCGCGTCCCGTTGATCGTCGGTCAGTGCCGCGAGTGCGGCCCAGACTGCATCGAGCTCCTGGCGGAACACCGCGATGTCCTCCGGCCCAGCTTCGAGGCTTGGCCGCTCTACCGACTGAGCAAGGTCGGCGTGCTCGTGGCTCGTCCTGATGAAATCGATGACCGCGTTTCGGGCGAGACGGAACAACCAGCCCCCGAACGGGATGCCCCGCGATTCGTATCTCGGAAGGGCTTCCAGGGCCTTGACGAAGACCAGCTGCGTCAGATCCTCCGCGTCCGTCGGGCGTCGGACGCGGCTGGCGATGTAACGATAGACCGGCAGGTGATAGTGGTCGAAGAGTCGACCGAATGCCCACGCATCTCCAGCCTGGGCCTCTCTCACCAGCCGCTCGACCGCGGCATCGTCAACGGTCACAACGAACGTCCGGCCGCGGCGTTAGGCGGGGCCGCTCGCAGGCGCGCCCGATCGGCCCCCGGAAAGGCGTTCCGGGCGGCGACCTGAACACTCGGCGTTCCCCACATACGTCGCATCCTGTCACGCTCGAGCAGTACTCGCGTACCGCCCGAAAGTCATGGTTGGAGCGTGGATCTGGCTGTCGCGGCTATCGACGCCGCATGGGCGACCAGGATGCGGCGGCTGCCGCGACACGCCCGATCGGAACTCTGGGCGGGCCCGTCGCCGTTATCGGCGCCGCGTGATCGACGAGGACCCGGCCGCTGCCGCGACGCGCGGGATCGGGAACTCCGGGCGGGCCCGTCGGGTTATCGACGCCGCATGATCGACGAGGAGCCGGCCGCTGCCGCGACGCGCGGGATCGGGATCTCCATCCGGGACTGTCCCGGGCCGCGACGGAACGTGAGGGCCTCGATCCCGGCATCGGAGATCGCCGCGTATCCATCGGGCAGCCCGAAGCCGAACTGGGCGGCCCGATGCGCATCGGAGCCGACCGTCACGGCATGGCCGCCCAGCTCGCGGAAGCGGGCAACGATGGCCGGCGGCGGATACGACTCCCCCACCGGATGGCGCAATCCGCTGGTGTTGACCTCGAGTGCGGTCCCGCTATCGACGAGGGCGCGAAGGATCGGATCGTAGAGCTCGGGCTGGGCGGCGAATGCCGCTGGCAGGACGTAGGGGTGCAGGTATCGCTTGACGACGTCGATGTGCCCGATGGCATCGAAGAGCCCCGAGCGCGCGGCCGCCTCGACTTCGAGGAAGTACGGTGCCACGATCTCCGCCATGGGCCGGCCCGCGACCCATTCCCGGACGCGCCTCGGATGGTACGGCGACTCCAGCCGATCGTGGACCGACCCGATGGTGAAGTCGTAGGCGTGTCGCCGCAGGTGGGCCCGGATGTCCGCCTCCCACGAGCGGTCGTACGTCAGCTCGACACCGAAGCGGATCTGGACGCCGCGCGGTCCCCACCGGTCGGCCGCCGAGCGCACCATGCGTTCACGGTCCGCGAACGTGGCGTACGCGAACGCGGGCGCCCCAGGTTCGAAGTCCACGTGGTCGGTGATCGCCATCTCCCCCAGGCCCGCGGCGAGGGCCGCCTCCGCATAGACGTCGATCGGCACGTCACTGTCGGGCGACAGGTCCGTGTGGAGATGGGCGTCCAGCGGCAGTGCGGTCATCTACGAGGCAGCTCTGGGCTATGGACCGAGGTGTCCGCGACGATGTCCCTTGGGCGATTCCGCCGGGAGACGATCACTCCGGGCCATCTCCGCCTCCGCCCATGATCGCGACGGCGATAGCCGGAGTCGGCCGTTCGACCCGCCAGCCACCGATCCCAGGCGCCATCGCCCAACGGCGATAGCCGGAGTCGGCCGCTCGACCGCCGCCACCGATCCAGGCGCCATCGCCCAACGGCGATAGGGAGTCTGTCGCCGCGAACGGAAAGCACCGCCCGCAACAATCCAGGCGCCATCGCCCAAGGGCGATCGTCGGCAGGGGTCTGTCGCCCGCGGAACCGACAGCGACCCGCCAGGCAGTTTCGTGTGGCGTGCTCACCCGGAAATGAGACCGAGCTCGTGGCCGACGCGGTCGAACGCGGCGAGAGCCGTGTCCAGCTGGTCGTCGGCGTGGGCCGCGGTGACGATGGTTCGCAGCCGCGACTTGTCCATGGCGACGGTCGGGAAGACGACAGGCTGGGCGAAGACGCCCTCCCCGAGGAGCCGGTCGCTGAATCGGCCCGCCGTGTCGGGGTCGCCCATCATCACGGGCGTGATCGGCGTCTCCGAGTGACCGGTATCGAAGCCGAGGCGGGTCAGCTCGGCCTTGAACCGCTTGGTGTTCTGCCACAGGCGCTCGCCGAGCTCGGGCTCGTCGCACATGACCCGGATGGCCTCTCGGCAGGCGGCGACCACGGCGGGCGGATGCGAGGTCGAGAACAGGAACGGCCTCGATCGCTGGGTCAGGATCTCGCGGAGTGCCTGGGACCCGGCCACGTATCCGCCGAGTGCGCCGACGGCCTTCGACAACGTGCCGACCTGGATCGCCACCCGGCCGTGCAGTCCGAAATGGTCGACGCTGCCGCGCCCGTTCCGGCCCAGGACGCCCGAGGCGTGGGCGTCATCGACCATGACGGCCGCCCCGAACTCCTCGGCCGCCTCGACCACGCCGGGGAGTGGCGCGATGTCGCCATCCATCGAGAACACCCCGTCGGTGACGACCAGGATCAGGCGATAGTCCCCGCCACCCGGGCGGCCCTCGTCGCGGGCCGTGCGGAGCACCTCGCGCAGGGCGGCCACGTCGGCGTGCGGGTAGACCTGGCGCGGCGCCTTCGACAGGCGCATGCCATCGATGATCGAGGCATGGTTGAGGGCGTCCGACACGATGAGGTCGGTCTCGCCGGTGATCGTCGGGATGACGCCGGTGTTGGCCGTGAAGCCGGATTGGAACGTCAGCACCGCGGGCGTGCCCTTGAAATCGGCCAGCTCGGCCTCGAGCGCCTCGTGCATCGACATCGTGCCGGCGATCGTCCGGACCGCGCCGCTGCCGACCCCGAAGTCGCGCACGGCTTCGAGCGCCGCCGCCCGGAGCCGCGGGTGGTGGGTCAGGCCGAGGTAGTCGTTGGACGACAGCGAGATGAGCCGGCGGTCGTCGATCGAGACGATCGGGCCCTGCGCGGACGACATCACCCGGAGGGGCCGGTAGAGGTGGCGCTCCCTGAGGGCGGCGACCTCGTCGTCGAGAAAGGCGAGTGGGTCGGTGCGCGGTGTCGTGCTCATCGTCGGCTACCCATCCTGGCGCTTCTATTCCTGCCAATCCATGATGACCTTGCCGGAATCACCGGACCGCGCGGCGGCGAACGCGGCCTCGTGGTCCCGGAACCCGAATCGGTGGGTGATCGCCGGAGTGATGTCGAGACCCGACTGGAGCATCACCGTCATCTTGTACCAGGTCTCGTACATCTCCCGGCCGTAGATGCCGCGAACGGTCAGCATCTTGAAGACGATGGCGTTGATGTCGATGGCGATCTCCTCGGTCGGGATGCCGAGGATCGCGATGCCGCCACCGTGGGCCATCGACTCGATGGCGCTTCGCAAGGCCGTCGGGTTTCCCGACATCTCGAGGACGACGTCGAAGCCTTCGACCATGTCGAGCTCCTCGAAGACCGAGTCGAGCGCCCGTTCGCGGGGGTCGATCGCGAGGGTCGCGCCCATCGTGCGGGCGAGGTCGCGGCGAAAGCCGTTGGGCTCGCTGACGACGATGTGACGCGCCCCGGCGTGGCGGACGACGGCGATCGCCATCAGCCCGATCGGGCCGGCACCCGAGACCAGCACGTCCTCGCCGAGGACCGGGAAGGCGAGTGCCGTGTGGACGGCATTCCCGAACGGGTCGAAGATCGCGGCGACCTCTTCGTTGACGCCCGGCCAGTGGTGCCAGACGTTGGTCATCGGCAGGACGACGTATTCGGCGAACGCGCCGTCGCGACCAACGCCCAGGCCGATCGCCTTGGCGCACAGGTGGCGGCGACCCGCCAGGCAGTGGCGGCAGCGGCCACACACGACGTGGCCCTCGCCGGAGACGAGGTCGCCCGGACCGAAGTCGTCGACGTTCGAGCCCACCTCGACGATCTCGCCGACGAACTCGTGCCCGATGGTCAGCGGCGGTTTGATGGTCCGTGCCGCCCAGGGATCCCACGACTCGATGTGGAGGTCGGTCCCGCAGATCCCCGTCTTGTGGACGCGGATGAGCACGTCGTTGATGCCGACCGCCGGGATCGGGACCTCGCGCAGCTCGAGGCCGGGTCCCGCGCCGGTCTTCACCAGGGCGAGCATCGGGCTCGTGCCTCCCTTCGGTCGGTCAGCCCCTGTTGGGCTGCCGTTCAGTCGGCCGTCGTACGGCGGCCGCTCGGTGGGGCCGTCGTTCGGCGGCCTTCGGTCGGTCGTCGGTCAGGACGGCCAGGATCCGTCAGTCGGCCAGGTCGTCGAGATCGTCGTCGAGGTCTTCGAAATCGTCGACATCGTCGGTCCAGTCGATGACCGGATTCTCCACCATCCCGATGCCTTCCACTTCGCACCGGACGCGGTCGCCTGGCTCGAGGAAGACCGGGGGGTCTCGAAACACGCCGACACCCGCCGGCGTGCCGGTCGCGATGATGTCGCCCGGCTGGAGGGTGATGGCCTTGCTGATGTGCTCGATGAGCGCCGCGACCTCGAAGATCATGTCCGAGGTGGTGCCGTCCTGCATCGGCATCTCGCGGCCCGCATCGGGGCCGGAACCCTTGGTCAGCCACGACCGAAGGCGGAGGTTCTGGGGATCGGGGATCTCGTCGGCCGTGACGAAGACCGGCCCGACCGGAAGGAACGTGTCGGAGCCCTTGGCGCGCAGCCACTGCCCGTCGCCGACCTCTCCCTCGTGAAGCGCCTGCGGCTGGCCCTGCCAGTCGCGTGCGCTGACGTCGTTGACCACGACGTACCCGGCCACGTGCTCGAGGGCACGGTCGCGCGACACGCGGTGCGCCGTCGAGCCGATGACGACGCCGAGCTCGACCTCGAGGTCGAGTGCGTGGGTGCCCTCGGGCCGCACGATCGGGTCCCCGTCGCCGATCACCGCGTTGGCGAACTTCGAGAAGAGGAGCGGGCGATCCGGGGCGTCACGGCCGCCTTCCTTGGCGTGCTCGCTGTAGTTGAGACCGACGCACACGATCTTGCCCGGATCGAGGATCGGCGGCATCAGGTCGACGTCGTCGAGTGCGAGGCCGACGGCGCCCTCGAGTGCGGCGGCCCGCTCGCGCAGGTCCTCGAGCCGTTCGGGTTCGAGGTCGAACCCGGTGATGACGCCCTCGAGCAGCGGGACCACCCGGTCACCGACGAGGACTCCGGTCGTGATGTCGTCGGGTCCGATGTATGAGACGAGGCGCATTGTCTGGGTGTCCTCTCGATGTGGGGTGGCTCCGGCCGGGACTCGAGGCTCAGCTCGGACTCGGCGCCGTGCTGGAGCTCGTGCTCGGGGCGGTGCTGGGCGCAGCCGGGCTGGCGACCGCCGGGCTGGCGGCTGCCGGGCTGCTCGAGGCCGGGGCGGCGCTGCCCGACGGCGTGGCGCTTTCGGCCGGGGATGCCGTGGGCGATGGGACTGTGCATTGCGGCTCCGGGTTCGTCCGGTCGCCCCACTGCGCATAGAAGGCCAGGATCTGGGCCTGGTCGAATGTCTGGAGCGGCAGGACGCGGCCCCAGACGATCGCCTGGAACGGCGTCGACATCTGGTCGAAGCGGGCGATCACCGGACCGACATTCCCCTTCGGGATGTTGCAGATCGGGCTGTTCGGGAACGAGTCGTAAAAGGCTCGCAGCTGGGCCTGGCCGTCGGCCGTGGCACCCGGTCCGTCGCCGGTGTACAGGACGATCAGGCCGCCGTGCTCGAGGTTGTGGATCCATCCCTGCGGGATCACGCTGTCGCTCGGGCCGTAGACCCGCGGCGGGATCGGACCGGCCGAGCCCGGCTTGTTGACATGCGATCCCGACGCCGGGGCGCAATAGGTGTAGGTCACGAACTGCCCGACCGCGATATGTGTCCTGCCCTGGTCCGGCTGCACGTAGCCGAGAGCCGGCGTCGCGCTGGCGGCCGGGGACGCCGTGGGGGCAGGACTCCAGACATTGGTGCACGCGTATGCCGGCTGCGCGGCCGAGAAGAAGACGAATCCCGCGACCAGGGCGACCCCGGCGACCGCCGCGACGGCGACGATGGCCGTCCGATGGCGCTCGAGGAACGATGGCTGGTGGATGACCCGCGGACGTTCGCGGCGACCGGCACGGGCCGACGCACCGGACGTGCCCGGGCGCGTCGTGCGGGCGGGTGAGGAGGGTCGGGTCGACGCGGTGGCGCCGGCGCCTGCGGCGGTCGACGCGGTGGCGGCCGGCGCCGCGGCGGCGCGCGGTCGGCGGCCGCCGCCGCGGCCGGCGTCCCGCTTCCGCCCGCTCCCGCCGCGCTCGCGGCCGAGCGCCGCGCTGGACGCGCCCGCGCCGGACGCGCCGGTCCCTGGGCCCGGAGCGGGAGCCTTGGCAGTCGGGCTCGATGTCGATCCCGCCGGGCGGGCGGTCGAGGGCTGGCTGCCGGGACGTTGCCGGCGGCGGTTCGATTTGGTCACGTGGTTGCCTCGATGCTTGTGGTGTCGGGGATCTGCGCTGCCGCAGCCCGGGACGACCGGGCTCTGCCGCGCCGGCCGCAGCCTGCGCAGCGAGAGGGTACCGTCCCGCGGCCGAGTCGTCCCTGCGCGGGGCTCGATGGTGGGGCGGGCGGTCACCACGAAGCGGTGCCCGAGACGGCGGGTCGAGTCGTGCCGGCGGTCGTCACGGCTCGCTCAGGTAGGTGCGCACCTCGCCCCGGAGCAGGCCGCGGAACATCGCCAGGCTGAGGGCGGCCACGAACACGGCTTCGACGATGAGCTGGCTCAACAGGAGCAGCGGCACCAGCGGGACCGTCAGGCTCGCGAGCCCGAGGGCGAGGCCGCGCGCGGCCTGCTTGCGCTGGAGGACGAGGGTGACCGTGAAGATCGTGTAGGCGAGCAGGACCATCACGACGACGCCCTCCGGGCTGACCGGGGCCGAGATGGCCTGGTCGACGACGTAGCGCAGGCTGAGACCGATCCCGGCCAGGATCAGCAGGGCGTACAGGAGGAAGATGCGGATGCCGCCGGGCATCTCGCGGATCCGACGGATCATGAGGTCAGCATGGTACCGGAGCGCGCCGGCACCGGCCGGAGCACAACCTGTGCATCGTTCCCTGGGGAACGCATTTCACACGAGTACCACGTCGTCCGATCTCCGATCGACATCGAACCGTCGTTTCGCGCGGCGACCACGAGAGACTCGTCGCGGACTGGTTCTCCTGGGAACAGGCGCCCGCCGCTCCCACTCGGCAGGCCGTCCATTCCAACTGTCCGAGATCGCGCTGCGGGCATCGCGATGAGCGCGGGATAAGAGCGTCCTCGTTCAATGGCCGTGTGAGCGATCGATCGACGCCGACTCGGCTGTCCATCCGGACGACCTTTGCTCGCCTGTGCCGCGAGAGTCGCCATCGCCTTGGGATGAGCCAGGAGGCGCTTTCAAGCAAGGCTCACGTGTCTCGTGGGCAGATCGCCAAGATAGAGCTCGGCCAGGCGGACCCGTCGCTCGATGTCGTCGAACGTCTCGCCATCGCTCTTGGGCTCGAGGTCGAACTGGTCGCCCGACAGCCGATCCTCTTCGAGCCGCGTCACCGGGACTTCGTCCATGCCCGATGCTCCGGATACGCGGATCGTCGGCTGCGAGCGGCGGATCGGGCGACGGCCCGCGAGGTTGAGATCGTCCACGGCCGATCCCACGGCTGGATCGATCTTCTGGCATTCGACCGACGGACGGGACTGCTGCTGGTTGTGGAGATCAAGACGCGACTCGACGACATCGGTCTCGTCGAGCGACAGCTGGCCTGGTACGAACGATCGGCGTTCGACGTTGCTCGCCGGTTGGGCTGGCCGGCCAGGCGCGTCGCGGTGTGGCTGCTCGCGCTCGCGAGCGAAGAGGTCGACGCCGCCGTCCGTGCGAATCGACAGACGCTCTCGCTTTCGTTTCCGGCGCGGGCAGAGGAGATGTCGAGGATCGCCGCAGGTGGCGAATGGCCCACTGGGAACGGTCGCGGGCTGGCCCTGGTCGATCCGGGCAGTCGAGGACGCAACTGGTTGATCCGTTGCCGTGCCGATGGTCGACGATCCTCTGCCCCGTACCTCGACTACGCGGACGCCGCCCGCCGGATGGGGGCCTGAGGGCACGCCCCGCCGTTCCCTGCGGAACCGGTTTCGAACGAACCCCTGTGGTCCGGCGCCCAGACGACGGCGACATGCTATTTGGGCGTTGGTCCACGAGGAACTCATTCGAAACCGGTTCCGTGGGGAACCGTCAGGGTCGTGGGGGCGAGCACCGTCGCGCATTACTCTCTTGACACGCGGCGATCCCAACTGCTAGGTTCACTAAACCGGTTTGCTAAACCGGTTTTCGAAAGCGACCGGCGGCTCCGAGCGACTCCTCCTCATCGGAGTCGCCGGCCATGCGAACCCAGGCGATCCCGCGCGAACCGACCCCCCACCGAGGAGTCCGGACCGAGTGGAGCAGCGCAGTCTCCGTCCTCGCATCGCAGATGTCGCCCGAGAGGCGGGCGTGTCGAAGACGGCCGTGTCGTTCGCATTCAACAGCCCCGACAGGCTCGCCCCGGAGACTGCCCTGCGGATCCGCGAGGTCGCCGACAGCCTCGGCTACACCCCGCATCCGGTCGCCCGCATGCTCACCCAGCGGCAGACGATGACCATCGGGCTGCTGACCCCACAGGCGCTGAGCGTGATCTTCTCGAACCCGTTCTTCGGTGCGTTCTGCGAGGGCGTCGCGCTGGCGGCCGAGGAGCAGGGGTACGCCCTCCACTTCATCTCCCCTCTCCGCGGGTCGCTGGCCCGGGCACTCGGCCGGGCGACGGTCGACGGCGTCGTGGCCATCGGGCTCAGCGACGACCATCCGGAGGTCGAGCAGATCCGCCGGGCGGGCCTGCCGTTCGTGCTGGTCGATTCGACCGCGCTGCCCGAGCACGGCTCGATCGAGGTCGAGGATGTCGAGGGCGCCCGGTCCGCCGCAGAGCACCTCGTCGGCCTCGGCCATCGCGACGTCCTCATCATCGGCGTCGAGCCCCCGGCGCCGTCGGCCACGCTCGATCGCGACGGCGTGACGGGCCGGCGCCTGCGTGGCTATCGCGAGGCATTCGCGGCGGTCGGCATCACCATCGGCAACGAACGCGTCGTCGTCGGTCCCGCCACCATCGACGGCGGCGTCGCGGCGCTCCAGCGCGCATGGGAGGACGGCCTTCGTCCGACCGCGGTCCTGGTGATGAGCGACGCGATGGCGATCGGCGCGATGCGGGCCCTGCGCGACCTCGGCCTGCGTATCCCTCACGACGTGAGCGTGGTCGGTTTCGACGACATCGACCTCGCACCACACGTGGATCCACCACTCACGACGGTCCACCAACCGATCCGCCGCAAGGGCGAGGAGGCCGTCCAGCTCCTGCTGTCCGTCGTCCAGCGGCGGGATGTCGCGACGGCGGAGCATCGCCGGCTCGAGACGCGGCTCATCATCCGCGGCTCGACCGGACCCGTGCCCGATGGCGCGTCGCCGGCGACTGGCCTCGCCGATGCGGCGCGAGGCTGAATCATGGTCGTGCGGAAAGCGTCTCCTGTCCTGTCGTCTGCAGCGCGGCGAGCGAGTCGTGCGGCTGCGCGGCAAGCGGGTCGACTCCGAAATCATTGACCGGTCTTTCGGACCGGCCTAGATTCCGACCCTCCACGAAGGAGGACCAGGCATGACGGGGGCCGGAGGAGTACGTCCTCTGTCGGGTGATCCACGAACACAACTCCCTGACACCCTGCCGCTCCGCGGCCGGTGAGTGTCGCGAACCGACCTGACGAGGCGGGAGGCCTCGGATGGATGGACGATGTCCCGGGCTGAGGCCCGATCCACGGAGGAGTCGATGCAGCAAGCATGATCGCAGGCAGTCGAGGCAGAGATAGGAGGAGTCCGAACGTGACGAAGCGAATCGGTGCGCTGCTGGTGGCGATGGTCGTCATCATCAGCGCATGCAGCAGCAGCGGTGGCGGCGCCTCGAGCGCGGCCAGCGCGGCGGCTAGCGCAGCAGCCCCGAGCGCGGCGGCGAGTGCCGCAGCGCCGAGCGCGGCGGCGTCCGCGGCGGATCGAGCGGAGCGGCAAGCGAAGCGCCCGCAGCGTCGGACAGCGGCGCGACCCTGCTCATCTGGGCCGACCAGAAGCGCGCTGCGGCGATCCAGCCGCTCGCGGCGCAGTGGGCGACCGAGAACGGCGTGACCGTCAAGGTCGAGACGCATCGCCGACCAGATCATCACGAAGTTCAAGACCGCCAGCCAGGCGCGGGAACCCGCCGGACATCGTCGTCTGGGCGCATGACGTCATCGGCGACCTCGTCCAGAACGGCGCGATCGACCCCATCCAGGGGCTGACCGACACGTCCGGCTTCGATCCGCTCGCCATCAAGGGCATGACCTTCGGCGGCAAGCTCTACGGCGTGCCGTACTCGGTCGAGAACATCGCGCTGATCCGGAACACCGATCTCGCGCCCGACCGCACCGGCGACCATGGAAGCCCTCATCACGGCGGGCAAGCAGCTCGTCACCGACAAGAAGGCCACGGACATCATGGCCCTCCAGGTCGGCCAGAAGGGCGACCCGTACCACATCTACCCGGTGTTCACGTCAGGCGGCGGCTCGTTCTTCGGCCTGACCGCCGACGGTGACCCCGACCCGAAGGTCGTGACCGTCGACTCGCCCGAGTCGATCGCGGCCGGCCAGAAGCTCTACGACATGGGCGAGAAGGGCGTCGGCGCGCTCAAGCGCTCCATCGACGACAAGACCGCGATCCCGCTGTTCACCGGCGGCAAGACGGCCTTCCTCGTCTCCGGCCCGTGGGCCATCGCGGACATCGCGAAGTCCGGCGTCAAGTACGACATCTCGCACGATCCCGCCGTTCGCCGGCGGGAAGCGCCGCCGGCCCGTTCATCGGCGTCAACGGCTTCTACGTCGCCAGCAAGGGCGCCAACAAGACGCTCGCCCAGGAATTCGTCACCTCCCTCGTGCCGACCGTCGACTTCCAGGTCGGCCTGTACCAGGCAGAGCCTCGCCGACCGGCGGTGACCGCCGCCGTCGACCAGGTCAAGGCGACCGATCCCAACATCCCGAAGTTCGCGGCAGCCGCCGTCGGCGGGGTCATCCTCCCGGCCATCCCCGCGATGGGCCAGGTCTGGAGCCCGTTCGGCGTCGCCGAGGCCGCGATCGTCGGCGGCGCCGATCCGGCGACCGCCCTCACGGCTGCCGCTGCAGCCATCCGGACCGGCATCGCCGGCCTCCACTGACCCAGTAGCGACTCGCGCACGTTCGGGGGCCGGGTTCGTCCCGGTCCCCGGCGCGCGCGCGCAACCGAAACACCCGAATCCCCGTGCGGCCCGGCGCTAACGTACCGGCATCCCAGCCGATGACATGGAGGAGCCGAGCGGTGACGACCAGTTCCGAGACGGCGCCGAGGCGCAGCTGGGGGTTGAGCGCAGACACCACCCGCGGACTGATCGGCAAGATCCTGTTGCTCGCGGTCGTGGCGGCGATCGCCGTCGCGCTGGCGATCCCGCTCGTCGCCAAGCAGGAATGGGTCTGGACTCGGGGTGCTGATCGCGGTGACGGTCATCATCTTCATCGTCTACCTGCAGCCCCGGCACATCCCGATCAAGTACCTGCTGCCGGGGACGATCTTCCTGATCGCCTTCCAGGTGATCCCGGTCGTCGCCACGCTCGGGACGTCGTTCACCAACTTCGGCGACGCGCACCGCGGGACCAAGCAGGATGCGATCACGGCCATCCAGACCGGCTCGGTCGCGCAGGTCGCGGGCTCCGCCCAGTACGTCCTGACGATCGCGACGACCGGGCGATGCCGGCGACCGGCGACATCGTGTTCCTGCTGTACGACCCCACGACGAAGACGGTCCAGAAGGGTGACGACGACCGGCCTGACGCCGGTCACGGACGCGACCGTCACGGCCACCGGCAAGGTCACGGCCGCACCGGGCCTGACCATCCTGAACCTCGGGCAGGCGGCCAACCGCTCGACGGACATCCAGGACCTGAGCGTCCCGACACCGAACGGGCGCGATCAAGGCGTCGGGGGTGAGCAAGGCGTACGAAGGGAAGGCGACGATCGCCTACGACGCGTCCTGCGACTGCATGACGAATTCCGCGACCGGGACGGTCTACCACGCCGACGAGTCCCGTGGATTCTTCGTCGACCAGGCGACGGGCGACAACCTGGCACAGGGCTGGACGGTGATCGTCGGTCTCGACAACTCACGCGAGACGTTCACCGACCCTGCCCTGGCCGGACCGCTCCTCGGCATCGCGGCGTGGAACTTCGGCTTCGCGATCCTGACCGTCGTCATCACGTTCGCCGCCGGGCTGCTCGTGGCGATCACGCTCAACTCGCCCCGTGTCCGTGGTCTGCGCTTCTAGCGGGTCCTGATCGTCCTGCCGTATGCCATGCCGTCATTCGCGATGCTGCTCGTCTGGCGCGACATGTTCAACGCGGACTTCGGGGTGATCAACAACCTGACCGGGCGTGCACATCAACTGGTTCGGGAACGTGTGGACGGCACGTTTCGCCATCCTCCTGATCCAGTTCTGGCTCGGCTATCCGTACATGTTCCTCGTCTCGCTCGGCGCGCTCCAGTCCATCCCGCAGGACATGACCGAGGCGGCCGCCGTCGATGGCGCGAGACCGTATCAGGCGTTCCGGGCGGTCGTCTTCCCGCTGCTGCTGATCGCGGTGGCGCCGCTCCTGATCTCCTCGTTCGCGTACAACTTCAACAACTTCAACGTGGTCCAGTTGACGACCGGCGGGGCGCCCTTCCCGCCAGACAACCCAAGGCCGGTGGCACGGACATCCTCGTGCAGCTACGTCTACCGGCTGGCATTCGCCGAAGGCGGGGCGCAGTACGGTTACGCCGCCGCCGTGTCGGTGCTCATCTTCATCATCGTGGCCACCGTCTCGATCATCGGCTTCCGCCGAACCGCCGCCCTTGAGGAGATCAACCGATGACTGGCCAGAGCTGGTTCGGCGCCGTCGGCTGGAGGCACATCGTCGCCATCCTGGCGATCATCTTCGCGCTGATCCCGGTCCTGTTCGTCGCGTCGGCTGCCTTCAACCCGCTCGGGACGCTCAGCTCGACGTCGCTCATCCCGAAGGAGTTCGGCACGCACGAACTTCGAGAACCTGTTCAACAAGACCGCGTTCGCGAACTGGTTCGTCAATTCGATCTTCATCTCGGGTGTCTCCACGTTCGTCGCTGGTCTCGCGATGGCGACCTTCGCGGCGTATGCGTTCTCGCGCTATCGCTTCAGTGGACGACGTCCCGGCATGCTCTTCCTGCTGATCGTCCAGATGTTCCCGGCGTTCCTGGCCATCGTGGTCCTCTACCTGATGTTCAACCGGATCACCGAGCTGTACCCGCCGATCGGGTTCAACACCCCGTGGAGCCTGATCCTGATCTACCTCGGTGGGGCGCTCGGCGTGAACACCTGGCTGATCAAGGGCTTCTTCGACACGGTGCCCAGGGAGCTCGACGAATCGGCCCACGTCGACGGCGCGTCCCACAGCACGATCTTCCGGCGGATCATCCTGCCGCTGGTCGTCCCGATCCTGGTGGTCGTCGGGCTGCTCGGGTTCATCGGCGCGATCAACGAGTTCCTGATCGCCAGCGTGTTCCTGACCCAGTCCACCACCCAGACGCTCGCGGTCGGCCTGTACGGATTGGTCGCCGGTGAACGGAACGCGAACTTCGGCATGTTCGCCGCCGGGACCCTCCTGACCGCGATCCCGACCGTGATCCTCTTCTACTCGACGCAGAAGTACATCGTGGGCGGTCTCACCGCTGGTGCCGTGAAGGGTTGACGGACAGGGTCGAGCTCGCCTCCCTCCACCACGACGGCTCGGTCCGGTACGTCGTTCCGCTCGGCGGCGGCGCACCGGACCGGCTGCGGATCGGCGACGAGGTCCGGCTGCGGGTCAGGGCCGGCTTCGACGCGGCGCATCGACCGGATCTTCCTGCGCACGACACCGGACGGAGAGCAGTCGTTCAGCGAGCTGCGCGAGGCCGCACCGGGCCGCGCCTGTCGCTGGTGGGAGATCACGATCCGCCTCGCCATGCCGACGACCGCCTACAGGTTCCTCGTCGCGACGCCCGACGGACCGTGGTGGCTCAACGGGTCGGGTCTGCACCGGGCGACACCCACCGATCGCGATGACTTCCGGCTCGTGGCCGGGTTCGACCCGCCGGCCTGGCTGACCGACCGCGTCTTCTACCAGGTCTTCCCCGACCGCTTCGCCAACGGCGATCCCACCAACGACGTCCAGGACGGCGCCTGGACATACCGGGGCCAGACCGCGCGACGGCGGGACTGGGGCGACCTCCCCGGAAGCGGGCAGGCCGCGCTCGTCGAGTTCTTCGGCGGGGACCTGAACGGTCTCGAAGGACGGCTCGACCACCTGGCCGACGCTCGGCGTCAACGCGATCTACCTGAACCCCATCTTCGAGACCCGCTCGAACCACGGCTACGACACGATCGACTACGACCGGATCGCTTCCCATTTCGGCGGGGACGCAGGTCTCGCGTCGCTGCGCCGGGCCACCGCGGCACGCGACATCCGCCTCATGCTCGACATCGCGCCGAACCACACCGGGTCCGAGCATCCGTGGTTCCTGGCGGCGCAGGCCGACGCGGAGGCGCCGACCGGACGCTATTTCGTCTTCCGGGAGCGACCCGACGACTATGCCTCGTGGCTCGGTGTCCGGTCGTTGCCGAAGCTCGATTACCGGGACACGGGCCTGCGCGACGCCATGTACGCGGGCGGCGACGCGGTCCTGCGCCGATGGCTGCGGCCGCCGTTCTCGATCGACGGCTGGCGCATCGACGTCGCGAACATGCTCGGCCGGCTCGGACCGGACCAGCTCGGCGCTGAAGTCGCTCGCGGCATCCGCGACGCCGTCAAGGAGGAGAACCCGGAGGCGTACCTGCTCGGTGAACATTCATTCGACGCGAGCGAGCAGCTCGCAGGTGACCAGTGGGACGGCGTGATGAACTACGCCGGGTTCCACTCGCCGGTCCTCTCGTGGCTCAACGGCGCCGAGTACTTCAGCCACGGGTCGGGCACGTTCCTGCGCGCCGGCCGGACGCCGACGACCGACATGGTCGAGACGCTCGGGGCCTTCCGGGCGGGCGTGCCGTGGGCGGTCCTGCGGTGCCAGTACAACCTGCTCGACAGCCACGACACGGCACGGATCCGGACGGCCGTCGGGGGCGACGGCGGCCGGCTGCGAGCGGCGTTCGGGATGCTGCTCGGGTACGTGGGCGTGCCCTCCATCCTGTACGGGGACGAGGTCGGGCCTCGAGGGCTCGGACGGACTCTCCACCCGACGGACGATGCCCTGGGACCCGGCCGCATGGGATGTCGAGCAGCTGGCCTTCGTGCGGACGCTCATCCGGCTTCGACGCGGGTCGCGGGCACTCCAGGCAGGTGGCTTCCAGGTCCTCGAGGTCGGCGACGATTCCCTGGCGTTCCTGCGCGACACGGACGAGGAGCTCGGCGTCGTCGTGGTCGCCCGGGGTCCGGGGTCTCGGCCGGCCGGGTCGTTGGACGTCGCCCGGGGAGCCGTGGCGGACGGGACCGAGTTCGTCGAGATCGTGGGCGGCGCCCGTGCGACCGTCAGCGAGGGCCGCCTGGCGGTCCCCTCGATGGCGCCGGGGGTGGCGATCTGGACGGCGGCGACGCCGTGAGCGACGCGATGAGCGACGACGTGAGCCACGACGGTCACCCCGCCAACGACTCCGTTCTCGAGGGTCCGGAGGCCTCCGCGATGGAGCCCCGGACCGGCGACGTCTCCGCGGACTTCGTCTTCGGCACGCTCGCCACCGACGATCTCCGGGTCGCGCAGTTGCGGGCCGCCTCGTCGAGCATGCGTCACGCCCACGACCTCCTGCCGCCCGATCCACGGCCCGGCGATGCAGTCACCGTCGCCGTGAGCCTCGGCGTTCGCGTCAAGGCGGATCGCGTCACCTGCTACTACACGACGGACGGCTCGGAGCCGGCCGGCGACCGTGGCCTTCCCGAGAACGGTTCGGCGGTCGCGATGGAGCGGACGGACGTGGCCTGGGACACCCTGACCTGGGCGTACACGGAACGCTGGTCGGGCACCATCCCGCCCCAGCCGACTGGCACGCTCGTCCGCTACAGGATCGGGGCGTGGGCCGAGGACGGCGCCGGGACGACCTGGGCGACCGAGCCCGCCGGGTTCGTGGCGGGCGACCGGCCGGCCGGGCTCGCCGAATCGGATGGCATCGCCCTGTCGCCCGACGCCCCGGTGCTGTGGCCCGTGCCTCGCCGCGGCAGCTTCGCCTACCACGTCGACGAGGAGCGGGTCCCGGACTGGCTCCGCGACGCCGTCATCTACCAGGTCTTCATCGACCGGTTCGCGACGACCGGCGGCGTGCCATTCGCCGAACCCGCAACGCCCGGCGGCTTCTTCGGTGGGACGCTTCGCGGGGTGATCGAGCATCTCGATCACATCGCCACGCTGGGCGCGACCTGCATCTGGCTCTCGCCGCTCTTTCCGAGCCCGTCGCATCACGGCTACGACGCGAGCGACCTGCGCTCCGTCGAGCCGCGGCTCGGGACAGGATCCGATCTTCGCGAGCTCGTGACCGCGGCGCATGCGTCGGGCATCCGGGTGATCCTCGACTTCGCTGCCAACCACGTCTCGTCGGCACATCCGGCATTCCAGCGAGCCCTGACGGACCGCGACAGCGCCGAGGCCAGCTGGTTCACGTTCACCGACTGGCCGGGCCAGTACCTGTCCTTCTTCGGCGTGCAGGACCACCCGCAGGTCGACTCCGACGACCCCGGCGCGCGCGCCTACATGCTCGAGAGCGCCCGGCGCTGGCTCGACCTGGGAGTGGACGGCTTTCGCTGCGACTACGCGCAGGGCCCGTCGCACGCCTTCTGGAGTGCCTTCCGGGCCGAGACCCGACGGGCGAGGCCGGACAGCATCACGATCGCGGAGGTCGCCGACACGCCGGCCCTCCAGCGGAGCTACCGCGGACGACTGGACGGCTGCCTCGACTTCCTGCTCCAGCAGGCGCTGCGCAGGTTCTTCGCGTTCGGCGACATGACCGCCACCGAGTTCGATACGTTCCTGCGCCGGCATCTCGCGTTCTTCGAGGGTGACTTCGTCCTGCCCTCGTTCCTCGACAACCACGACATGAACCGGTTCCTGTGGGTCGTCCGCGGGGACGCCCGTCGTCTCCGGCTGGCCGCGCTGTGCCAGTTCACCCTGCCCCACACGCCGATCCTGTACTACGGCACGGAGGTCGGCCTCTCCCAGCGACGTGACATCCGGTACGCGGACGGCAGCGGCCATCCGGAGGAGGCCCGGATGCCGATGCCGTGGGGTTCGGAGCAGGACGGCGCGCTCCTCGATTTCTTCCGGCGGCTGGTCGCCTTTCGGGCGGCCGACCCCCGCCTGTGGCGAGGTGAGCGCACGACGATCGCCCGCGACGACGCCAGCGGTCTGTACGCCTATCGCTGCGCGAACGGAACGGACGAGGCGGTCGTGGCCCTGAACAACGGGGACGACACACGTGGAGTTCGATACGGGCCAGATGCCGGGCGGGATGCCCGGCTGGCGCATCGCCTTCGCCACCGATGCCGGCGCCGTCGTCGCCGGCCACACCGTCGTCATACCGGCTCGTTCGGGGGTGATCTGCATGCCGGTCGGCACTGGGCGACCCGACGTCGCGGAGTAGAATCGCCCTCCGGAAGCGACGAGCGGAGGCGCTGACATGATCATCTCGGGACTGATCTACATGGGGGCGGCGCTGGCCGGGTTCGTGATGGCGCTGCGCGGACTTGAGTTCATTTTCGCGCCACCCACGAAGACGCTGAAGCTGACGATCTTCCGGCCATACCGTGGGGATGCATGGCCCCAGGGGGTCCAGGAGGAGGACAGCGTCCGGTTCGATCTCAGCGCGCCGAAGCCACCCGCACCGCCGATCGTGCCGGCTTACGGAGACATCGTCGCGAACAGCGTCGCCGACGTGTCCCCGATGGACGCCGTCTCCGAAGCCGCGATCGAGGAGACGACGAAGGAGTCGGTCGTGGTCGAGCCGCTCCACGGCGAGGTCCATCGCGCTCCGCATTGATCGACCGACCGCGTCCCTGACCAAGCCCAGACCGCCGATCCGCCCTGCGTCCACGGATCGGTCCGCGACAGGTCTCCCGCGGCGCTCGACTGCTGAGGGTCCTGACCCATGCCCATCGACACCCCGGCGTGGGTCCGGGATGCCGTCTTCTACCAGATCTTCCCGGACCGCTTCGCCACGAGCGACCGCGTCCACAAGCCCGGACGCCTCGAGCCGTGGGACTCGCCGCCAACGGTCCACGGGTTCAAGGGTGGCGATCTGCTGGGCATCGTCGAGCATCTCCCGTACCTCGACGACCTGGGCGTCAACGCGCTGTACCTGACGCCGGTCTTCCAGTCGGCGTCCAACCATCGGTATCACACGTACGACTACTTCACCGTCGACCCGTTGCTCGGCGGGGACGCGGGTCTGCGAGAGCTGCTCGACGCGGCCCACGCCCGTGGGATCCGGGTGGTGCTCGACGGCGTGTTCAACCACACCGGGCGGGGCTTCTGGCCGTTCCATCACATCCTCGAGAACGGCGCCGCCTCGCCGTATCGGGGCTGGTTCCACCTCGACGACGCGGCGATCGACGCGGGACATCCGATCCTGGCCTATCCCGAGCCCGGAACCAGGACCGCGCCATTCGGCTACGAGGCATGGTGGGGGCTGCCGGCCCTGCCGAAGCTGAACACGAACAACCCCGAGGTTCGCGAGTTCATCTTCAGGGTCGCCGAGCATTGGCTCCGCTTCGGCATCGATGGCTGGCGGCTCGATGTCCCGGGCGAGATCGACGACGAGGCGTTCTGGCAGGAGTTTCGCCGTCGGTGCCGTGCCGTCCGATCCGATGCCTATCTCGTCGGCGAGATCTGGCGGGTGGCGCCCGACTGGCTGCGTGGCGACCGGTTCGACGCGGTCATGAACTATCCGCTGGGCGAGGCGATCCTGGGCTATTCCGGTGGCGCCTCGCTGGATCTGGCGGTCGTCCGGCACCACCATGAATACGACGCGGGGCTGCGCGTCCTGGACGGACCGACGTTCGCCGCCCGGGTCATGGACCTGATGACCGTCTACGAGCCCGACGTGGTCGCCGTCCAGCTCAACCTGCTCGGGTCGCACGACGCCCCACGGATGCGGTCCGTCCTCGGCGGCGATCTCGCGGCGGTCCGCATCGCGACTCTCCTCCAGGCGACGTTCCCGGGAGCACCGTGCGTCTACTACGGCGACGAGGTCGGCCTGGCCGGAGGCAATGACCCGGCGTCGCGCGGCGCGTTCCCCTGGGATCGGACCCGGTGGGAGCCGGGGCTGCGTGACTCGTTCCGGGCGCTCCTGCAGCTCCGATCGGCCGAGGCCGCGCTTCGGACGGGCACTCTTCGCGTGGCAGGCGCCGCGGACGGCGCGGTCGCCTTCGAGCGCCGGGCTGGATCGTCGAGCTTCGTGGTCACCGCAAACGCGGGCGAGACACCCGTCGATCTGCAGGTGCGCCTGGAGGATCCGACCGCGGGTGCCGGGCGTCTCAGTGCGATCGCGCTCCCCGGATTCGGCCCGATGCCGGACGCGCCGATCGCCGAAGGGATGGCGACGGTCCGCCTCGGCGCTCGAACGGGCGGCGTCCTGCGCGTCGTTTGACTCACCGGGGGCTTCGATATGCGTCGGTTCGACTCGGATGTCAGGCATACTCATTCGCCTGGTGGCTGATCTGCCGATCGAGCTTGGATACCCGCTCAACGGCCGCCTCGCTCGATGTCTCGACACGGAGGGGAAGATCCCGCGCGCCCTCGAGGCGTTGGGGCCGATCGGAGGTCGTGACGTGCTTCTCATCGGCCGGGCGGACGGCCTTCGTGCGCAGCAGCTCGTCGGTCTCGGCGCGAGGCTCTTCGTCGCCCCCGACGTCGAGAGTCGGCCCGACGAGACCGTGTGTCATGGATTGGCAGGGCAGGCGGACGGGTCGGTCGACGTCGTGGTCGGGTTGTGGAACGCGTTTCGCGGCGCCTCGCCAGCCGAGGTCGCGGAGGCCGAGCGGGTCGCACGGCCGGGAGGTCGGCTCCTCGTGGTCCACGATTACGGCCGCGACGACGTGTCACGCCTGCGCGGCGACCTCCCCGAATACGGCTCCTGGAGCCGGCGCGGCGGCCCGTTCCTTGCCAACGGCTTCCGGGTGCGGGTCCTCCATTGCTTCTGGACGTTCGAGTCGATCGACGACGCCACCGACTTCCTCGGGTCGGCCTTCGGTGGAACGGGACTGGAGGTCGCGCGGGCGATGACCCGCCCTCGCCTGTCGTACAAGGTCGCGATCTACCACCGAACCCTTGGGGATCCAGGCGCCGTGGCCGCGGCTCGCGACCGCGAACGGGCCGACGCGTGAGGCGTATCTCGCCGGGACTCGTCATCCTGGCCATCGCCCTGATCGGCTCGCTGGCATTCGCGGCCTACGCGGTGACGGTCAGGGACACCTCGCAGATCCCGCTGTTCGCGTCCGGCGGGGTGGCCCTCGGCCTGGTGTTCGGCGCGCTCGCGCTGTATCTGCTGAGGGCGACCTGGCGCGCCGGCCTGGAGGACCGCGGCGCCCGTGCCCTGGGACTCGCCGTGGGCGGTGGCATCGCGGCCATCATCAGCTTCGGGTGCATCGCAGGCTCGGTCATCCTGTTCCTTGTCTTCCAGTCCCCGGCCTGACGCGCGAGCCCAGCCGCCCGAGGGCCGACCAAGACCCTCTGCTAGACTCCGGCCGTCCCGTGCCCCCATCGTCTAGAGGCCTAGGACGCCACCCTTTCAAGGTGGAGATCAGGGGTTCGAATCCCCTTGGGGGTACTCCCGCTGGTCCGCGAACTCGCGAACTCGCGGACTCGCGAACCCGTTCTGTCGACGTTGACTCGCCGTCAACGGAGCCGCATCAACGACGGCGCGTTGTGTCACCGCGGGTCCTCGAGGTGATCCACATGGAGAACGCCGCGGACCTCGACCGCGTGAGGCTTGGGACGTCCACTTGGCACGACCTGGGTCGGCGCGGAACGCTTCATTACTCGCCTCCGAGCTGCTCCACGACGAACTGCCCGAACCTCGTGTAGGTCGTCCCATCGCCTGACAGCATCGGCGGCTCCCATGAGGTGTCCCACCAGCACGCGACCCAGCCGATCCCGCGCGCACGCAGGAAGTCCATCAGGCGATCGCCGTACGTCGTCTTGCTCCCGTTGAGGTAGTCCTGCGACGGGCTCGGGTTCTCATCCATGAACCCCCATTCAGTCACGAGGACTGGAGACCGCGCCGCGATGTCACCGAATAGATGCAGCCAGTCCGCACTGGTACCCGGATAGATGTGGACGGCGTATGCGACGTTGTCGTCGGCGATCGGCGTGTCGGCGACCCACGACGCATCGGAGGCGAAATCGACGCCGCCGACGATGACGAGGTGCTGCGCACCCTCGGCCCGGATCGTTCGCACGATCTCCGCTGCGATGGGCTGCCAGGCGTCGGCGGCGATCCCTGCCGGCTCGTTGAAGATCTCGAAGAGCGTGTGCGGCGCTGCCCGGAAGTAGGTGGCCATCGCACGCCAGAATCCTTCCGCAAGCGGTCGGGCGGCAGACTCCGGCATCGCCTGGCCGGCGCCGGTCTCGATGTTCCCGATCATGTGGAGATCGAGGATCGTGTAGAGGCCCGCCTCGCCCGCCCACCGGACCGCGGGGTCGAGGTATCGCGCGATGTACTCGGGATCGGTGCGCCACGTTTCGGGGTCGATCGGAAGTCGGACGACGTTCGCTCCGGTGTTCGCGATCGAACGAAACAGCTCGGGCCCGAGCCGCCCGCTGTCCGCCAGGCGCTCCGGCGATGACACCATGACGCCCCGCAGCCTCACCACCGATCCGTCGCCGCGCGTGAGCAGATGGCCCTCAGCGGCAAGTCGTGTCGGGTAGCTCGAGCACGAGGTGCAATCGAACTCGGCGCGCTGGGCGACCGGCGTCCTGATCGTGATGTGTCCGAACCCGAGGAGGGTGAGCGCGACGAGGAGGAGCGCGATCACGGCGACAAGGCCGCCCATGACGGCGATAGTCGCCCCCACGACACGTGTCATCGCAACTCCCTTGTGCCCCTCGAGGGATGGTCGCGCGGCGGTCTTGAGCGGCTCAAGTGCAGTTCGGCCCGAAGTGACCTGTCGCCTGGAACACCTTCCTGGCGAGCTTGCCAACGATCCGGGGAAACCGGAGGCGACCAGCCGGCGTTCCGTGGCAGCCCCGGGGCCGGTGACCCCCTGCTACCATCGGCCGCGATGGAGATCATGGGCGTCCACATCCGGACGATCGTCAAGGACAACGTCGCCACCCGGTGCGACGGTTGTCTCGACGTCATCGAGGGCACTCCCTGGCGTGTCAACCTCCTTGACATCGTGTCCGCCGAGGCGCCGGTCGCCTGGACCGATCGGGCGGCCGTCAATCCGGGTCCCTTCCAGTTCCACTCGGATGCGGCGTGCGTGCGGCGGTGGATGGCCTCCAAGGGATACCTGTTCTGCCGTCGCGGCGAGGTCCGCGAGATCATGAGGCCGATCGCGATCCCGACCGACCCCCCGAGATGGGGCCTGTGTGACGGGATCCACCGCGACGATCACGAGTTCGTCCCCGCCTGATCGAAGTCCCGCCAGAAGCCCTCTCCGCTCCGCTCACAGCGCATCAGCCCAGGGACAGCCTGACGCGCGCGCGTCGCTCCGGCACGCCCGGCATCACGATTGACAGAGTCACCGCGCGCTCCTATCCTCCGGCCGCTGAGCGAATCGTCGCGATGCGAGATTTGCCCAGATTCCACGCGTCAAAGCCATCATGCCGACGGGTCGGTCCTCCGGCGTCTCCCCCCACGCCCGACCGATCCGTCGGCGCCCCAGCCGAAGGACAGTGTCCGAACATCCCGTCGCTCCCCGGTGGCTCTCGCTGGGACCCGCGAGCCGCATCGTCGGGGTCGATCCCGACACGCTCCGCCGTTGGGCTGACGACGGCCGCGTCGAGGCATACGTCACGCCCGGCGGCCACCGTCGGTTCGATCGCGTGGTGCTCGAACGCCTGGCAGCAAGCCGTCGTGCGGCGCCACGGCCCCTGTCGAGTCTTGGTGCGAGTCCCGAGCGGGTCGCTCTCGCCTATCGGCGCAGCTACACGGCCAGCGCGCGAGCCCGTCGGATCCCAGCCGGCGACACCGACGCGCGCGACCGCTATCGACAGGATGGGCGTCAGCTCGTCGAGGCGCTCATCGCCAACCTCGATGCCGACCCCGGTGACGCCGGAGCGCGCGCCCGGTCCGAAGCCGAGGCGACCGCCCTCATCGACGAGATGGCCCGACGCCTGGCGGCCTCCGGCACCAGCCTGACCGAGGCGGTCGGCCTCTTCGTGACGGCCCGCCGACCCTTCCTCGACGAGTTGACCCGCCTCGGCCATCGACGGGCGCTCGACGCCGGCCACCTGGCCGTCCTCTACGACAAGGCCTCGAGCCTTCTCGATCGATTGCTCCTCCGCCTGATCAAGACCTTCCAGGAGGAGGTTCGCTGACGATGAACACGCTCATCGTCCTGCCCGCCATCACGTCGATCCTCGCGCTCCTGTTCGTCGTCGCCCTCCTCGACCAGTGGCGTGACAGGCGACACGGGTACCAGCTGATCTGGGCGGCCGGGATGCTGTTCTACGGCATCGCGTCGGGTTGTGAGGCCATCGGTGCGGCATCGGGTTGGAACGAGACCCTGTACAAGACGTGGTATCTCACGGGCGCGCTCCTGACGGCGGGCTGGCTCGGGCTCGGCACGGCATTCCTGCTGGGACGGACGAGATTCGGCTATGCCTTCGCGCTCGGCCTGTTCCTGGCGGGCGTGTTCACCTTCCTCACCCAGCGGCGCTTCGATTATCCCGACGCCGGCAGCGCACCGATCCTGTACTTCGTCGCGGCAGGGATCCTCGCCGTCGCGATCGCCATCGAGACCTACTTCTCGAACGAGCGATGGCCCGTCCTCGCTGCCGTCGCGGTGATCGGCGCGAGCCTCGTGTCCGTCCTGCTGATGCTGACGACGTCCATCCCGGCGCCGGGCTACGTCCTGAGTCCCACGACGAATGCCCCGACCGCCGAGCTGTTTCCCGGGACGATCCGGCTCCTGACGCCGTTCATGAATGTGACCGGTGGCTTCGCCCTCGCGTTCGGAGCGCTCTTCTCGGCGTACGTGTTCATGCCGAAGCGACGGGTCCTGGCCTATTCGCTCGATCCCAACCAGCCGGGCGATGAATTCCTCTTCAACCTGATCATCTCGATCGTCGCGATCCCGGTGAACTTCGTCGTGTCGCTGCCGGGTGCGATCCGGGCGCTGTTTGCCGGTCGGCTGCACACGCGAGTGCCGGCGACGATCCTGATCGCCATCGGCGCGTTCGCCGCGGGCGGCGGCGACATCCTGACGCGGTTCGGCATCACCGAATGGTTCCAGGTCGGCAAGTTCATCGCGGTCCTGTTCCTGTTCGCAGGGTTCCTCGTCTCGACCGAGGTGTTCCGCCAGCTCCGCGTGCCGTTCACGTCGATCACCCTCGGGAGGGTCCGGCGCGAGGCGGCGGACCAGCGACTGCTGGCCGAGCAGGCCGATTCGGTCGGCGAGGAGGCGGGAGCATCCGAAGCCCGGGCGTAGACGGGCCTTCGCCCGGCGTTCCGCCGCGGCCTGCGAGGCCTCGCGCCGCGGGGGTCGGCGCCGAACCGGCGCACGCTCCTCGGCTCCTCGGCCCCCGGCTCGGCTGCCCGCCCTACCATGGGGACGTGTCCCCGACGTCACGCTCCGCCAGCCCCTCCCCGCTGTTCGGCTTCGCCATCGTCATCACCGCAGCGTCGCTGTTCGGGACGCTCGGGCCCCTGTCGCGGTTCGCGTACGACGCGGGCATGGAGCCGATCGGTTTCGTGGCCTGGCGCGCCGGTATCGGCCTTCTCGCGACCGCGGTCTTCGTCCGGTGGCGCGTCGCTCGTCGCGGAGAGCACCTGGTTCGCCGGCGGGATCTCGATGGCGCCGCACGCCGCAGCCTCGCGGTCGCGGCCTTCATGGGCTTCGCGCTCAACCTCGCGATGTTCATCGCGTTCGACCGCATCACGATCGCGCTGGCCCTGCTCGGGTTCTACACGTATCCGGTCATGGTCGCGGCCGCGAACGTCGCACTCGGTCGCGAGGCACTCGACCGGCCGAGGTCGATCGCGCTCGGTCTTGCCGTCGCCGGGATGGTGGCGGTCGATCGCGTCGGAGCTCGATCCGGCGACCGGCCTGCGGCTCGATGCCATCGGCTTCGGGTTCGCGCTGGGAGCCGCGGTCAGCCAGGCGATCTTCGTGGTCATCAGCCGGTCGGGGTATCGAGCCGTTCCAGCCGACCAGGCGATGGGCGTCGTCCTGGCAGTCACCCTGGTCTGCTCGACCGTGGCGGCGGTCCTGACCAGCGCGGGCTCGCAGCTGGCCTTCCCGGTCAGCCATCCGTCGGTCCTGCCGATCCTGGCGTTCACCGGGACGTTCGCGGCGGCCATCCCCTCGATCCTCTTCCTGACCGGGATCCGGGTCATCGGCGGCACTCGCGCGGGCATCCTGATGCTGTTCGAGCCGGTCGTCGGGGTGGCGCTCGCCGCATGGCTGCTCGACGAAGGGCTGACCACGCTCCAGGTCGCGGGCGGCCTCGCGATCCTGGCCGCCGCGGTGATCCTCCAGCGATCGGCGGCAACCGAGCTCGAACCCGTCCGGACGGTCGCTGCGCCGGCCGTCGAGGGCGACCTGGTGGACGCGGCCGAGACGATCCGCAGCCGGCGTCAGGTCCGGAGCCGACGACGCGCGGGAGGGATGCCGGGGACGCGGCGGAGCCTCCGGGCTCGTCGAGGGAGCGCGCGGTTGAGCGACCCCATCCGCGTCCTGCTCGTCGACGACCACGCGATGGTCCGCCGGGGCATGCGCGACTTCCTCGGGCTGCACGACGACCTCGAGGTCGTCGGCGAGGCCGGTGACGGCCGGGCGGCGATCGAGATGGTCGATTCGCTGCTCCCCGATGTGGTCGTCATGGATCTGCTGATGCCCGGCATGGACGGCATCGCGGCGACCTCCGAGCTCAAGCAGCGGCATCCGGGCATCGAGGTCGTGGTCATCACGAGCTTCATCGAGGAGGACCGCATCACCGCGGCCATGGAGGCTGGGGCCAGCGGCTTCCTGCTCAAGGATGCCGAGGCAGACGATCTCGCGGCCGCGATCCGGGCTGCCCACGCCGGCGAGGTCGTGCTCGATCCCGCGATCGCGGGGATCGTCGCGCGGCGCATGCGGAACGGTCGTCCGGGCGCGGCCGGAGCGAGCGACGCCGCCCAGCCGGGTCTCCACCGCCTGACGATCCGTGAGCGCGAGGTGCTCGGTGGCGTGGCCCGTGGCCTCTCGAACCGCGAGATCGCCGACGAGCTCGGGATCACCGAGCGAACGGCCCGGACCCACGTGTCGAACATCCTCGCGAAGCTCGGTCTGTCGAGCCGGACGCAGGCGGCGCTTCTCGCCGTCGAGCGGTACTCCGACCGTGACCGCTGACGTCGGTCGGTCTCGCACGAACCCTGCCGTGTCGCCCATCGCGTCGCCCGCCCTCGAGCGGCCGATGCTCGCAGCGGGACCCGCGGATGCCCCGGCCATCGTCTTCGTCCACGGCACGCGCGTGTGCCGGACCATCTGGACGCCGCAGATCGAGGCGCTCGGAGGCGAGTTTCACGCCATCGCCATCGACCTGCCGGCGCATGGACGGCGTGCCACGGAGCCGTTCTCGCTCGTCGCGGCCGGCGACGCGATCGCGGCAACCATCCGTGAGGAGGCGGCCGGCGGGCGGGCGATCGTCGTCGGCCTGTCGCTTGGTGGATATGTCGCGATGGACCTGGCGGCCCGCCACCCAGACCTCGTGCGTGGCCTCGTGATCTGCGGCGCGACCGCCGAGCCGACCTGGATCCGGGCGCTCCCCTACCTCGCGGTCGCGCGGCTGCTGGCCTCGGTCGACGAGGCCGACTCGATCGTGTGAACGCGCGCATCTTCCGGACGCGTTACCCGGGTGCGGTCGCCGAAGCCGTCGTGAGCGGCGGGTTCTGGTCGAAGAGGAGGCGCCCAGGCGTTGCGCGCGCTCGCCGGCGAACGGTTCATCCCGCGCCTCGCCGCATACCCTGGCCCGACGCTCATCCTCAACGGCGAGTACGACATCCCGTTCCGTCTCTTCGCGGGCGCGTTCGCGAGGGCCGCGCGCGATGCCAGGCGGGTGCGCATCGCCGGCGCGTCGCACCTCGCGAACCTCGATCGGCCGGCCGCCTTCAACCACGCCGTTCGGACGTTCGCGCGGTCGTTGTAGCCGCACGGCCCGGGCGACTCGACTCGGACGCGGCGGAGGTCCGCGCGCGCTGGCCCCGCCGCGCCGTTGACACGATGGGCCCGGTCCCCGAAACGAGACGCCCAGAGCCCGCGGGTATACTGCCTGCACCCGCCCAGGCCACGCACGAAGAGGTTCGATGCGCGTTCGAAAGGCCGTCTTCCCTGCTGCTGGCTGGGGGACCCGCTTCCTGCCCGCCACCAAGGCGCAGCCCAAGGAGATGCTGCCGCTGGTGGACAAGCCGATCATCCAGTACGCGGTCGAAGAAGCCGTCGCGGCCGGGATCGAGCAGGTCATCATCGTCACGTCGAGCCAGAAGCGGGCGATCGAGGACCACTTCGACCTGTCGATCGAGCTCGAGCGGCTCCTCGAGGACAAGGGCGAGATCGAGAAGCTGCGGATGGTTCGCCGGATCAGCGATCTCGCGCAGGTGGCGTACGTCCGTCAGAAGGAGCAGCTCGGGCTCGGTCACGCCGTCCTGATGGCCAAGGACCTCATCGGCCACGAGCCGTTCGCGGTGATCCTCCCGGACGACGTCGTGATCGGCGACCGACCGTGCATCGGCCAGCTCATCCACGTCTACCACCAGACCCACAACTCCGTGGTCGCGGTGATGGAGGTCCCGCGCGAGGAGACCGGTCGCTACGGCGTCATCGCCTCGGAACCATCCGAGGACCCGCTCGACCACGGCCGGCTCCACCGCGTGACCGGGCTCGTCGAGAAGCCGGAGCCCGGGAACGGCGCCCTCGAATCTCGCGGTCATCGGGCGCTACGTCCTGACGCCGAAGATCTTCGACAAGCTCGAGCAGACATCCCGCGGCGCCGGGGGCGAGATCCAGCTGACCGACGCGATCCAGGCGCTCATGGAGGAGCAGCTCGTCTACGGCTACGAGTTCGAGGGCACGCGCTACGACGCCGGGACGACGATGGGCTGGCTGAAGGCGTCGGTCGAGCTGGCGCTCGGGCGGCCGGACCTCGGGGACGAATTCCGGGAGTATCTGCGGGCGCTGCCGATCTGACGGCGGCTGGCCGACGAGGGATCCTGGCGCGCGCCGTGGCGCGATAGGCGGCGAGCCGAGGCGCGGACCCTGGCCCGACCCTGTGCGGTACGATGCCACCCGGGTCGGGCCGGGACGGCCGCCCGTCGAGCAGCAGAGGGGACGTCTTGGCGGAGATCGGGCAGATCCTGGGTGGTCGATATCGTCTGGTCGAGCTCATCGGTCACGGCGGCATGGCGACCATCTACCGGGCCACCGATACCGGTCTCGGACGCGACGTCGCGCTGAAGCTCCTCCGGCCCGAGTACCTGCGCGATCCCGACTTCTCGGCGCGCTTCCGGCAGGAGGCCCAGGCCGCCGCCTCCCTCAGCCACCCGAACGTCGTCACGGTCTACGACTACGGCGCCGATCCCAGCGGCCCGTTCATCGTCATGGAGCTCGTCGACGGCGAGGATCTCGCGACCATCCTGCGGCGGTCCGGCGCACTCCCTCCGCGCCAGGCCGCGCGGATCGCGTCGGGGGTCGCCCGCGCGCTCGCTGCCGCCCACGTCAGCGGCCTGATCCATCGGGACGTCAAGCCCGGCAACGTCCTGATCGGACGCGACGGGCGTGTCAAGGTCGCCGACTTCGGCATCGCCCGCGCGGTCGCGGAGGCCGAGATGACGCTGCCGGGCACGACGCTCGGATCGGTCCACTACTTCAGCCCCGAGCAGGCCCGCGGGGAATCGGCCACCGCGGCGTCCGACATCTTCAGCCTCGGCATCGTCCTCTACGAGATGCTCACGGGCGTCCGGCCCTGGGAGGGCGACAGCGCCGCGAGCGTCGCGCTGGCTCGCCTGACCGGACCGACCCCTGACCCGGCGATCCTGCGGCCGTCCATCCCGCCGGAGCTGTCGTCGATCACCCGCCGGGCGCTGGCCCGCGAGCCGATCGACCGGTACGCATCGGCCGGGATGATGGCCGATGCTCTCGACGGCTGGCTCGCCGCCACTGCGGCCGCGACCGCGGCCGCTGCCGGGGCCGCGGGCGCAGGCGCCGCCGGGACAGGTGCTGCCGGGGCGGGTGCTGCCGGCGCGGTCGTGGGCGCGGCCGTCGTCGCTGCCGGTCCGACCGGGTCGCCGACCGTGGTGTCGGCTACGGCCCGCCCGAACCCGACAGCGGTGCCGTACGACCCGGCCGCCTACGCGACGGCCGACGACGCCGCCGCGGCGACAGGGACATCCACGACCACTGCCAAGGAAACGGCGGTCGTCCAGGACGAGGGCACGAGCCCGCTCGTCTGGGTCGCCGGCCTGCTGGCGATCGCGCTTCTCGCAGCCATCGCATTCCTGGTGTTCCAGTTGCTGTCCGGGAACCGCAATCCGGCGGTCACGCAGGTTGCGGTCCCCAATTTCGTCGGGATGCTGGTGAGCGCCGCCGCCCCGCAGGCCGAGGCGCTCGACCTCACGCTGGACCCGACGGGCCAGGAGTCGGACAAGCCGGCGGGGACGATCCTCTCGCAGAATCCCGGTGGCGGTACGAAGGTCGACAAGGGAAGCGCGATCAAGGTCACGGTCGCCGCCGCCCCGGGGACCGTGCCCGTGCCCGACCTCAGGAACAAGATCGAAAGCGAAGCGCTCCAGTCGATCGTCGATGCGGGGCTCAAGCTCGGGACCCGGAGCGAAGCCTTCGACCCGACAGTCCCGGCGGGGTTCATCGCCGGGCAGAGTCCCCCGGCCGGGATCGTTGTCGCCAAGGGAACGCCGGTCGACTGGGTCGTGTCCAAGGGTCCGGAGCCGACCCCGAGCCCGACGCCGAGCCCAACGCCGAGCCCGAGCCCGACGCCGACTCCGACGCCGACTCCGACACCGACTCCGACGCCGACACCGACACCGACGCCGACACCGACGCCGACACCGACGCCGACACCGACGCCGACGCCGACACCGACACCGACGCCGACTCCGACACCCACGCCGACTCCGACACCGTCGTAGGGCCTACCGCGACGCCTCGACCCCGCTCGCTCGCCCGAAGGCCGGGCGGCGGTCAGACCTCCGGATCGCCCCAGAGGCTCCAGCGAGGCTCGGGAGCGAGCTGATTCGCGGGGATCGACGATCCGAGGATGCCATTCGTCCCGGGTTCGCCGGCCTCGTCGCCCGCAGCGCCAGTCGTCGGGCCCGCGCCGTCGGACCGCGATCGTCGTGCGGCTGGTTTCGTGGTCGGGACCTCGACGAACTCCAGCTTTCGAACAGAGGTTCCAGGATCGTGGTGGAGGACTGGAGCGGCCCCGCCTCCGAGGGCGATCGGCCCGCCCGTTCGGGGAGCCGATGTCGAGATGTGCTTCGCCACGCCGGTCACGCCCGCGACGGGACCTGCGGCGCCGGCGTTGCCCGCCGGGTTGACCGCTCCGGCACGGCCGACCCCCTCAGCTCCGGCGCCGACCGACTCCCAGCAGGCGCGGATCTCGTCGCCACGGAGCGGTCGACGCTTCCGGTCGAGCCCGCAGTAGCCGAGCTGGGCTGCGACGGATCGGCGGAAGTGCCGGCAGGTCGCGCAGGCGGTGGTGGACCGATGGCAGACCCAGCACCTGGCCGTCTCGGCCTGCGGTGTCGAGCAGTGCGGACATCGCCACATCGCCATCGGTGCGATGGTAGCTGCGAGCGGCCTCGATGTCGAATGCGTCGGCCGAGACGGCCCTAGTCTTCGTCGCCCGTCACGACCCCGTCGCCCGTGACGCCCGTGACGCCGGTGAGTCCCGTGTAAGCGACGGCCCGCAGGCGCGTGTCGATGGACGCCGCCCCCGCCAGGGTGATGGCCGTTCCGTTGGCGATCGTCTCCTCGATGCCCGAGTCCGGCCAGCTCGTCCAAGGTTCCAGGGCACAGCAGTAGGCCCGCCCGTGGAACGGGTAGCCTGCCGCTCCGCCCCACATCTGCCAGAACCACAGGTACCGAAAGACCTCGAGGTCGAAGGTGAGTGCGAAGCCCACTCGGCGATCCGTGTTCGTCAGCGCATACCACCCGTCTGACAGCTCGGACAGGCACACCCATTCCGCCGCGCCGGTCTCCGCCGGCGGCACAGAGCGAAGGTCAATCGATCCGCCCGCCGAGCCGGGCGCGAACGGCCAGTCGAAGTCCTTACCGAACGCGAGGCGGCTGCCCGGCATCGCCGACGATCGGCGCGTGCTCGCCCGGCGGGCCGGGACATCGACGCGACACGACTCATCGAGGAACGGCGCCCCGAACGCCGGATGGTGGCCCCACATCAGCTCGACCGGAAACGCCGACAGGTTGGACATCCGCTCGTCGATCTCGAGGACTGCCGACCCCGCTCGCAACGTCAACGTCTTGGTCAGCCGCAGTGGCGTCCGGGCCGTCTCGACCACGAGCCGGACGCGAACCACCGCCGGCTCGTCCTGCTCGATGGCCAGGTCCCAGGGCACCGTCGCCGCCTCGCCGTGAAACGGCAGCTCGGCGCCCGACGGATGTCGCGACGGGGGCCCGCCATTCGGGAAGATCTCCTGCCAGCCGCCTTCGTAGCCGTCGAGGAAGTCGCCGCCGACGGTCTCGCTCGCCGGCCGCAGGCCGAGCGGCGAATGCCACATGAACTCGGTGTCGGTCGCCTTGTGCAGGAACGACCGGACGGAGGCTCCCTTGTCGAGGAGGATCTCGACCCGGATCTGCTCGTTCTCGAGGGCGACCCGTCGGTATCCGAGGTCATCGGTGAACCGATGCAGGCGGGCGCCGTAGTGGTGCCGGCTCACGGCGCGACCGGGTGGTCCACGACGCTACTCGAGGATCGTGACGACGCCGTAGTCCTGGGTCGAGCCGTACTCGTCGGTCGAGACCAGGACCGTGGCATCCCCCTGGCCCGCGTCGGCCCCCTTCGGGATCGTCGTCTCGAAGCTTGCCTTGCCGTGCGCGTCCGTGGTCGTGTCGCGGGTGACGATCGGGATCCCCGGGATGCTCAGGGTGAATGTCACCGGGGCGTTCGGGATGGGGGCCCCGTCCGGATCGGTGACGGTCGCCGACAGGGTGACGGGCGCCGGGAGCTTGTCCTGCTTCACCTGGTGAGCGGAGGTGGTGAGGAGCGCGGTCAGCTTGCCGGTGCCGCGCAGGACGCTGAGCATGGCCTGCGATTGGTTGCCCGCCGGATCGGTGGCGACGATCTCGAGATCGTTCCCGCCCTTGCTGATGGCCACGCTCAGGGTGAATGAGCCGTCCGCCCCTGCCGAGCCGGTGAACGACGACCCGTTGTCGGCGTTCCTGGCGATGAGCGTCGTGCGGGCCTGAGTCTTGCCTGTGATGTCGACCGCCGAGGCGTTGACGGTCGCACCGTCCTTTGGCGAGGTGATCGTGATCTTCGGCGGCGTGTTGTCGAAGACGTAGCGGGCCACGGACGAGTGCTCCGACTCCCCGCCCGCGCTCACGAGCGTGACGGAGAAATCGTTGATGCCGGTCGTCAGGTCGACCGGGATCACGGTCTGCGGCAGGTCCGCGAGAGGAACGTCCTCGAAGGGGCTCGGCGTCTGGCCCGGCAGTGCCACGTACACGCGGATCCGGTAGTCCGGGCTGCCGACCACGGCCGCGGGGACCGTGACCTGGAGGTCGGCCGTCGACTCGGCGGTGTACGGCTCGGCGGGCAGCGCGAGGGTCGGCGGGTCACTGATCGGGACGACCGAGGCCTTCGGCGTCGGGGTGGCGGTCACGTTGCCGATGAACCCGGCGACCGCCCGGCTCAGCCCGCCGGCCGCGGACCCGAACCCGAGCACCCCGCTGTAGAGCACGACGGCCACGAGGGCGGCGACAAGGGCGATGAGTCCGAAGCGGGCGATGAGCGGTGTCCCGCGGCGCTCGTTCGGACGGTACACCGTGGCGCGACTCGGCGCGGGGTTACGCGGCTTGACCTTCACGGGCGCGGGCCGGCCGGTCGACGGAGGTCGCGGTCGCACGTGCATCTGACGCTGATCGCGCCGGGTCGTCATCGCGCGGATTGTCGCACGAAGGGGAAGGATGGTCCGGGCGGCCGAGAAGCGGTGGGATGGCCCTCGGTCGCGGGCGTTGCCGGCCGGTGTCGCCCCCAACTGCCGGCCGGCCCGTGCAGCGCCGCCTGATGGCCGGCGATGTACTCTGGCCGCGGCGCACGCGTCCCGTCGTGAGCCGCAGAGCGGGAGGGATGGATTGCAGGCTCGCGATCCACGAACCGGTCGCCCGGTTCCGGGCCCCAGCGATCGGACCGATCCCGGGCCGACCGACGCCTCGGGTCGGTCGCGGCCGCCCGCGTCCGGGCCGGCACCTGGCTCCAGTCCCGCCCGTCCGTCCGGGCCGTCAGGGGTCTCCGGGCCCAACAGCGGGTCCGGGCCGACCGGCGGGACGGCACCGGGGGCCACCGGCCGTGGCCGCTCGCGCGCACCCGGCCGCCCTGCATTCGGCGTCGGGCCGATCGCCCGCGTGTCACCGACCCGGCTCGTGGCGACAGGGGCGATCGCATCGGCCGGGACCGCCGTGGGTGCGGGCGCCGCCGAGCCACGCCGTCCGTTCGGGCTGCCGAACCTGCGCCGGAATGTCTGCCCGCACTTCTACATGTCCGGCACCCGTGGCGCGATCCCGATCCAGGCGCCGCACCTGCTCAGGGCCCTCATCCGCCAGGACACCAACACCTCTCGCTGCCAGCTGCGTGGTGGCGTCCACCTCGAGCAGGGCTACGTCAACGACGTCTGTCTCACGCCCCGCTTCAACCAGTGCGTGTTCTACGAGGACGAGCTGACCCGCGAGTGAGCCGCCCCCGATGACGCCACCGTCCGCGGGACTCACCTACCAGGAGGCGCTGGCGGCCCTGGCCGAGCGCGGACGCTTCGGCATGCGGCTGGGGCTCGGGCGCACGCGGGCCCTCCTCCGCGAGCTCGGCAACCCCGAACGTGCCGTGCGGGGAGCGCTCGTCGGCGGCACCAACGGCAAGGGCAGCGTCCTCGCCCTCGCGGACGCCGCGCTGCGGGCGGCAGGCCTTCGCGTCGGCACGACCCCGAAGCCACACCTCGTCACGTACCGCGAGCGGATCTGCATCGACGGCGAACCGATCGGCGCGGACGACTTCGCCCGTCTCGTGTCGGAGGTCCTCCCGATCGCCGAGCGCGTCGCGCGCCGTCATGGCCCACCGACCGAATTCGAGCTCCTGACGGCCATCGTGTTCGCCCGGTTCGCCGAGGTCCGGCCGGACCTGGCCGTGGTCGAGGTCGGCCTCGGCGGACGGCTCGATGCGACCCACGCCTGGGATGGGGGCGTCGCCGCGATCACGAACGTCGACCTCGACCACATGGACCGGTTGGGCGGCACGATCGCTGCCATCGCCCGCGAGAAGGCGGCCATCATCGAGCGCGGCGATCTCGCGGTCACGGGCGCGCGCGGTGACGGGCTTGCGGTCATCCGGGGGCGCGCGCGGCGGGTCGGGGCGCCGCTCACCGTGGTCGACCCGGCGCCGCTGCTCGGCTGGGACCGTGACGGCATCGAGGTCGACCTGCCACGCCTCGGCCGGACGCGGGTCGGCCTGCGCGGCCGGCATCAGGCCGCCAACGTGGCCATCGCAGACGGCGTCCTGGACGCCCTCGAGGCGGCCGGGATCGCGACGGTCGGCGAAGCGGCTCGGCGAGCCGGCTACGGGTCCGCGACCTGGCCCGGCCGGCTCGAGCTGCTGGCATCCGGGGGTCGGGACATCCTGCTCGACGGTGCCCACAACCCGTCGGGGGCGGCCGCGCTCGCCCTCGCCCTCGAGGACCTCCGCCCGTACCTCGCGGAAGGCCCCCTCACGCTCGTCACCGCATCGATGGCCGACAAGGACGTCGATGGCGTCATCGCGGGGCTCGCCGGGAGGCCCGGGTGGGGTGCCCTGGCTTCGGCGACGCGTCATCTGCACGAGCGTGCCCGGATGGACCGCGCCCTGCCCGCCGACGATCTGGCGGCTCGCTGGGCACGGGTCACGGCGCCCTCGACTCCTCGGGACGAAGCACGGGCCGGGACGGGCCGCCGACGATCGCCGTCGTGCCCGATCCGCTCGCCGCCCTCGGCCGGGCGATCGGCACGGGCCGGGGTCCGGTCGTCGTGGCGGGCTCGCTCTATCTTGTGGGCATGGCCCGCGGACACCTCGTCGACGACCCGGCGTTGCGCGACCCCGAACCGGCCGTCGCCGGCCCGCCAGGCCCCGAGGCGGGACCCGCGATCCCCGCAAACGCGTCGATCCGCCCATGACGGACCCCACGTCGCACCGTCTCTCGTTCCGGCCGTCGGCCGGACCCGCACCCTCGCGGATCGGCCCGCGGACATTCGCCTGGGGTGAGCGGACCTACGTGATGGGCATCCTCAACGTCACTCCCGACTCCTTCTCGGGCGACGGGTTGATCGGCTCCGGGGGCGCCAACGACGATGCGACCGAGGGGGCTGTCGCGGCTGCCCGACGGATGGTCGAGGAGGGCGCCGATCTCCTCGACATCGGTGGCGAATCCACTCGTCCAGGTCACACCGCGGTCGACGCCGAGGACGAGCGCCATCGAGTCGTGCCGGTCATCGCCGCCATCCGGAGCGCCCTCCCCGACGTCCCGATCAGCGTCGACACGACCAAGCCGGCGGTCGCCGAGGCCGCTCTGGCCGCCGGGGCGGACCTCATCAACGACGTGTGGGGCGTCGGCATCGACGATGCCCTGCCTCGACTCGCGGCGGAGCATGGCGTGCCGCTCGTCGTCATGCACAACCGGGCCGAACCTGTCTACGTCTCCCTGGTCGCGGAGATCGTCGCGGACCTCCAGCGAGCGCTCGATCGCGCACTCGCCGTCGGGGTCGCCTGGGACGACCTGATCGTCGATCCGGGCTTCGGTTTCGGCAAGACTCCCGAGCACAACCTCGAGGTCCTTCGCCGCCTCGACGTCCTGCGCCTGCTCGGCCGGCCGGTGCTCCTCGGCGCCAGCCGGAAGTCCACCCTCGGCAAGGTGCTCGATCTGCCCGTGGAAGAGCGACTCGAGGCCACGCTGGCCACGACCGCGCTCGGGATCGCCGGCGGCGCCGACGTCATCCGCGTCCACGACGTCAGGCCGAACGTCCGCGCCGCCCGGCTGAGCGACGCCGTCGTCCGTGCCAACTGGACTGTCGATGACCCCGCACCGAAGGCCCCGGATGACCGACCGCATCCTCCTCGCGAACATGCGCTTCCAGGGTCGCCACGGCGTGTACGAGCACGAGCAGCTGACGCCACAGCCCTTCGAGGTCGATGTCGAGCTGCTGACCTCCCTGCAGCCCGCCGGCATCGACGACGACCTCGATCAGACGATCGACTACGGGAAGGTCTACAGGGTCGTCCAGGAGATCGTCGAATCACGGTCGTATCGCCTGCTCGAGGCGCTCGCCGAGGCGATCGCGCAGGATCTGTTGACCGATTTCGACGTCCCCGAGGTCGGCGTGCGCATCCGCAAGCCCGCCGTCAAGCTCGGAGGACCCCTCGACTACGCCGGGGTCGAGATCTGGCGGCAGCGCCCCGCAGGCGATCGCCGAGCCTGAGGGTCAAGGGGCCGAAGCCCCTCCTACAGCCCGGCCGGCCGCGTTCCCAGCGTCACCTGGAGCGTCAGGTGCGCACCATCGCGGAGCACGTCCACGGTGACCGTCTGCCCGGGAGAGAACTGGGCGAGCGTGGCGTCGAGCGGATGCTCCTCGTCGATGACCTTGCCGTCGACGCTGACGATGATGTCGCCGTCCTTGATCCCGGCCTTCTCTGCCGGGGTGTTGGGGTCGACGCCGCTGACCGGATTGTTCTGGTCATCGACACCGCCGACGAGCGCACCGACCTGCACCGGCAGCTTGTCCTTGTCCGCCAGCTGGCGGGTGATGCTCTGGAAGTGGATCCCCATGTAGGGCCGGCTGAGCGGCTGACCGGCGATCGCCTGGGCCATGATCGGCCGGGCGACGTCGATGGCGATGGCGAACCCGATGCCGTTGCTGCCCGAGGCGATGGCGGTGTTGATGCCGACCACGTTCCCTGCGGCATCGAGCAGCGGGCCACCCGAGTTGCCGGGGTTGATGGCGGCGTCCGTCTGGATGAGGTTCGTCAGCGACTGGTTCCCCTCGGTCAGAATGGAGCGGCCCTTGGCCGAGACGATGCCGCTGGTCACGGAATTCGAATACGTGCCGAGCGGGCTTCCGATGGCCACGACCAGCTGGCCGACCTTGAGCGAATCGGACTCGCCGATCGTGGCGGTCGGGAGGCCGGTCTCGTCCACCTTGACGATCGCGAGATCGGTCAGCGTGTCGATGCCGTAGACCGTACCCGGCAGCACGCGGCCGTCCTTCAGCTCGACGTCGAACTTCTCGCCACCCTCGACGACGTGGTGGTTGGTGAGGATCCAGCCGTTCGAGTCGAAGATGACGCCTGAGCCGACGCCCGTCTGTGGGATGACGCCGTTGCCGGTGTCGGCGCCCTGGACCTTGATCTTGACCACGGCGGGACTGACCTTGGCCGCGACCGCGATCGTCGCGGATTGCTCGTCGATCGTGACTGGCTGGCCGGTACTGGCGCTCGATGCCTGGGCAGCGGCAGCCGCCGGTGCGGCGGTCGCGATCGGGCGATCGAGGGCGCCGGTCGCGCTCAATGCCAGGACCGTCCCGGTCGCGGCGAGCACCGCCGACAGGAGCGACGCGGCGAGGAGCGGTCCCCGCCCCGCCGGTCCTCTCTCGCTTGACCGGCGCGACCGCAGGCGCCGCCGCGGGCACCGGTTCGTACCACCGCTCGGGCGTCGCGCTGGTCGTCTCGTCCCAGGTCCGGGTCCACTCCGGGCGCAACTCTGGCGCCGGCGTGTAGCGTTCCACGGCCGGCGGCGGGGTGTCCGCGGCCGTCCCGAAGGCTTCGCCGGGGGTCCAGTCCGCGGGGCGCACCGGCGTCACGGGCGCGGTCGGGGAGACGTAGGCGGCCGACCCGCTGGCCTCGGGCTCCGGGAACGAGGACCGTTCAGGTGCTGGCGCCGGGCGCGACCAGATCGAGGACTCCGGTGCCGGCCATGCAGGGGGTGCAGGGTTCGTCGAGTCGGTCGCTGGCGTGTCCGCCGCCCCGCCTGCTGCGCCGTACGGATCGATGGTGTGGCGCTGGGTCACGTCACCCGGTTCGGACGGCGGGATGCGGATCGGGCGGCGGATCTTCTTGCATGAGGTTCGGGGTTTACCTGCAGGCTGCGGTGGGTGGCCACCGAAGGGCCGGTCGAAGTCTCGCCTCAGGGTGCCGGTCTTGGATTCACCTTCGGGCGTTCGGTGGGTGAAGTTTCCTGCACGTTGGCGATCTGCGCTGGCAATGGCTCCGGCATCGGCTCCGAAGGGCGTTCGGGGGACACGGCCGGGGCACGGCTGGCGGCCTCGGCGGCGGACGCCACGTCGGCACGTTGCGCCGCTGGCGTTCCCTCCACCAGCCGTGGATCGCCCGGCAGGTCGACGATGAATCGGGACCCCACCCCGACCTGGCTTTCGACGACGACGGTCCCGCCGTGCATGTCCACGATCGAACGGACGATGGCGAGTCCCAGGCCGCTCCCGCTGCCCCGAGCCTCGTTCGCCCGCGAGCCGCGATAAAAGCGCTCGAAGATGTGCGGCAGCTCCGCCGGCGTCGATGCCGACACCCGTGTCGGCCACGACGATCCGCGCCCCCTCGGCGGTGGGCGCGACATCCACCGTGATCGAGCCGCCCCGCGGGGTGAACTTGACCGCGTTCGCGACGAGATTGGCGACCACCTGGCCGATCCGTTGCGGATCGTGGCGGATCCGGATCGGCGCGATCGGCATCCGGAGGGACACCGCCACGCCTCGGCGGGTGGCGGCGGCGCCCGTCTGGTCGACTGCGGTCTCCACCGCCGCCCGCAGGTCGTCGGGCCGGAGGTCGAGCAGGACCAGCCCGGAGTCGAGCTTCGAGAGCTCAAGCAGGTTCTGGGCGAGCCAGTCGAGTCGCTCGATCTGCTGGCCGCTCGATTCGAGGAACTCGGCGCGTGCCTCTGGGTCGTCGGCGGCGCCTGCCCTCGAGCAGCTCGTTGAACATCCGGAGCGCGGCCAGCGGCGTTCGGAGCTCGTGCGACACGTCGGCCAGGAAGTCGCGGCTTCGATCGCGGTCGTGGCGGATGATCTCGACGCTCTCCTGGAGCCGGTCCGCCATCGTGTTGAACTGGACGGCGAGTTCGGCAAGCTCGGACGAGCCGGAACGGACCTCGTTCTCCTCCACTCGTCTGTTGAGGTCGCCCTCGGCCAGGCCGCGAGACGCCTCGGTGAGCCGGCGGAGCGGCGTCGTGAACCTGCGCGCCATCGCAGACGACACCAGGACGCTCAGGGCCAGCGCAAAGAGCGCGATCGCCGCGAGGAGGCCGGTCACGTTCCCGAGGGCGGTCGCCCGGAACGTGTACGGGTTCGACAGCGTGATCTGAACCGCATAGGGCGCGAACACGTTCGGCCCGCCCGGGAAGACATTCCTGGAGGCCACGGTCCGCTCCTGGGTCTGGCCCGGCTCCGCCGAGGCTTCGAGCGGGATCTTGGTCGGCGGCGAATCGGCCGGGACGAAGCGCAGGGTCTCGCCATCCTTGGCCATCGTCCCGAACCGGATGACCACGTCCGCCTGTCCGAGGCGGTCGGCGATGAACCGCTGCTGGGGCTCGACCGACAGCGCCTGGAGGACGCGAGGGTCGACGTCGTTCATCGAGTCGACGACCGGGCGCGCCGCTGGCGGACCGATCGGCCAGCGACTGCACGTAGGCATTGACCGACTTCGAGCGCTGATCGAGGTCGGCCATCTGCTGGCTCGTGAAATAGTCGTCGAGCCGATTGATGACGAGGACCGTGACCAGCGCCAGCGTCAGCGTCTCGACCGCCAGGAAGGCGAGCGTCAGTCGCCAGTGGAAGGTACGCGGGAGGAGCCGGCGCAGACCATCCAGCCGCCCGCGACGGGGCTCGGGCGACCGCTCAGCGCTCGGCGAAGGCGTAGCCGACACCTCGGACCGTCAGCACGAACATGGGCGCGGCCGGGTCGTCCTCGATCTTGTCGCGCAGGTGGCTCACGTGGACGTTGATGGTCTTCTCGTCCTGGTCGAGCGCCTCGTAGTCGCGTAGGAGCTCCAGCAGCTCGCCGCGCGTGTAGACGCGCCCGGGACGCGAGGCGAGGTGGCGGAGGATCTCGAACTCGGTCGGGGTCAGGCTCACCCGTCGGTCGCCGCGCTGGACACGCCGCCGCTCCAGGTCGATCAGGAGGTCGCGGTGCCGGATGACCCGTCCGCCCATCGCGTCCGACAGGTCACCGTACGACCGGCGCAGGAGGGCCTTGATCCGGCTCATCAGCTCGCGCAGGCCGAACGGCTTGGTGAGGTAGTCGTCGGCGCCGAGCTCGAGGCCGATCACCTTGTCGACCTCGTCGTCGCGGGCGGTGAGGACGAGGACCGGCATCTTGGCGCCGGCCGCCCGGATGCGGCGCAGCACCTCGAACCCGTCGATGCCGGGGAGCCGGACGTCGAGGACGACCAGGTCGGGCGCCTGGTGCGTCGCGATGTTCAGTCCCTCCTCGCCCGAGCGCGCGACGGCCACCTCGTAGCCTTCCTGCTGGAGCGCGTACTGGATCCCGCGCGCGACCGCGTGCTCGTCTTCGACGATGAGGATGGTGGCTGCCACGTGGCGGATGCTACACCGGCTCGGCGACGCCGATCCTCGGGGCAGTGGCGAGCCGGCGAGCGAGGGCTGGTCGGGGATCGCCGTTGGGCGATGTGGCGAGCCGGCGAGGGCTAGCCGGCGAGCCGGACCGGCACCCGTGGTAACCTGTGGACGCTTCCGGGCGCCTCGCACCTGGCCTTGCCGGCGAGACGCAGCCCGTGACCCGACCGACAACAACGCAGAACGTCACCGACTCAGAGGTTCCCGAGATGCCCACCGCCCGCGCGACGCTGGCCGCCGAACAACGAGACATCACCGGCAAGAAGGTCGCCCACCTGCGCCGATCCGGACGGCTGCCGGCCGTGGTCTACGGCCACGGCATCGAGTCGTCGAACATCTCCGTCGACAGCCACGACTTCGAGCAGCTCCGGCGGCACACCGGGCCGAACGCCCTCGTCGACCTGTCGATCGACGGGAAGAAGGCTCGGCCGGTCCTGGTCCACGGCATCCAGTTCCATCCGGTCAACCGACGGACGCTCCACGTCGACCTGTTCCTGGTCCGGATGACCGAGGAGATGACCGTGGACGTGCCGCTCAGCGCGACCGGCGAGTCGGCGGCGATCAACCTGCACGGCGGCACGCTTCTGCACCAGATCGAGTCGGTCAAGGTCAGGGCGCTGCCCGATCACCTCCCACAGGTTCTGGAATATTCGATCGAATCGCTCGTCGACTTCGATACGGCCGTCCATGTGCGCGACCTCGTCATCCCGTCCGACGTGACGCTGATCACCGACGGCGACGAGATCGTCGCCAAGGTCCAGGCGCCGCGCGTCGAGGAGGAGCCGGTGGTCGCCGCCGAGGCCGCAGAGGCAGCGGAGGGCGAGGAGGCGGCCGAGGGTGCCGAGGGCGGCGCGGCCGCGGGGCAGAACGCGGAGGCCGGCACCGGGGCCTGACCGAACGGCAAGACGTGCCCCGGCCCCGGCTGGGGCCGCGACTGAGAGACGCTAGCGGGCCGAGCGGTAGCCCGCGACGAAGACGATCGGATAGCGCATCGTCATCGACGCGGGCGACAGGCGCGACAAGCCGGGCTCGGAGTCGACGGACGAGCCGTTCGCGGACATCGGGCTCGAGCTCGGCGAAGAGCGTCTGCTCGTCGAAGTCCCTCACGAACTCGATGTAGCCCTCGACCGTGAAGCGGTGATCGATGCGGCCGGCGTGCGCCTCCACGCGCTCGAACCCCGCCCGTCGCACCTCGTTCGCCGCGCGGTCGACAGACGGCAGGTCTCCCGGCCGTCCATCGCATCCGTCCGGCTCGATCCCCTGCCTCGTCGAGGAGGTCGTCGAAGATCTCGTCGGGCTGGAACCGCCGCTCGTCGGACAGCCACGAGACGTAGGCGAGCAGACCACCCGGGCGCAGCACGCGACGCGTTTCGCGCAGGGCCCGGGCCCGGTTGGGCACTAGCTGGAAGACGAACGACGACAACGCGGCGTCGAACGCGGCGTCGGCGAACGGCAGGTCGTCGGCGGGTGCCGGGACCCGCTCGAAACGCGCTCTGTCGGCGTGCCGCCAATCGCCGCTCGGCCTCGGCTCCGGCGACCTCCAGCATCCCGCTCGAGGGGTCGATGCCGACGATCGTCGCCCGCGGAAGCGCGGGACAGGGCGCGGAGGGCAAGCTGACCCGTCCCGGTCCCGACGTCGAGGATCCGGGCGGCAGTCCGGCAGCCGGGGCGCCGCGAGGTCGACGAGCTCGGCGACCGCGGGGGCGAGGACCGGAGCCCAGTAGCGCGCGTACCCGACCGCCATGCGGTCGTATCGCTCAGCCTGGTCCGCCACGGCATCATCGTGCCAGAGTCGGGTTGCAAACGGTCTTGCAATCGATTAGCGTGGCCGGGAAGGCGGGAAGCCGGTCTCGGGGCGGCATTCACGCTCGTGGAGAGACAGGAGAGGCCGACCGACTTCGCACCCGGATCACGGCCCGACGCTCTGGCGTGCCCGCGCCTGCGTTGCCCAGTCGGCCTGACTTCGGGAAAGCGTCGACTTCGCGGAGCAGTCGTCTTCCCTTCCGCCTCCATATTGGTTCCGTCCGTGCGCGGTCGGGCCACACCGGCTGGAGGAGGGACCGACGGGATGACCAGGCAGTGGACCTACCCGAACCGCGTGATGGCTGCGCTCATGGCCCTGGCGGTGGTCGCCGCGGGGCTGCTGGCGACCGTGCCGGTGCGCGCCGCACCAAGCTCGACCACGGCCTCGGCTCCCGCGTCCACCCCGCAGACGTTCGTTCCGGACTATTCCGGCGCCCCCTACAACGGGACGCCGATCTCGCACGGCCTCGGGCCGACCTACGGTGAGACCTGGTGCGCGAACGCGGCGCCAGGCTCGAGCATCGCCAACCAGCAGGCGGCTCCCCTCGCACTCATCCCGTATGAGGCCTTCGGCTGCCTGCTCGCGCAATTCCAGTCGGAAGCCGCCGCGAACGGCGTCCCGCACCGCATGGACTACTACGTCAACACGCTGACCGACGCCGGGCGGACCCAGTACGCCGTCGTCGTGAACGCCATGGAGACGCCGCAGCAGGTCGAGGCCTACAACAACTGGGTCGCCTACCGGGAGAAGGCCCTGACCGACCCGATCGCGGCGCAGGCCCTGCTGGAGTCGTACACGAACGTCAAGATCCCGATCTTCATGGAAAACAACATCCATGGGGACGAGGAAGAGGGCGGCGACTCGATGATGCAGGCCATCCGGGACCTCGTCACCCTGCCGCGCGGGACGAGCGCGACAGTCGACAACTTCCTCGACCACGCGATCCTCATCACGATCCCGAGCATGAACCCCGACGGGCGGTTCCTCGGCCAGCGCGCCAACCAGAACGGGTTCGACATGAACCGCGACTGGCTCGTCCAGTCGCAGCCCGAGGTCCGCGCCAACCTGCGCCTCCAGGTGGAATGGCTCGCGCCGGTCATGCTCGCGACGCACGGGTACGTGAACCCGACGCTCGTCGACGGCCTCACCAAGCCGCACAACCCCGGGCTCGAGTACGACGTCTTCGCGTACTGGAACCAGCGCCGACTCGACGCCAACCAGGCGGCGCTCGCCCGGATCGGCCAAGGCATCACCCGGCCGGTGAACGGGCCGGTCTCGGTCACCGTCCCCGACAAGCAGAGCCCGATCACGGCCGCGGCCTCCTCGGGCACGACGGCGACGCTGACTACCAACGGCCCGCACGGCCTGGCGGTCGGGGCGGCCATCACCGTCTCCGGCGTCGGCGAGTCCGGCTACAACGGCTCGTTCACCGTCGCGTCCGTGCCGACCACCACGTCGCTCACCTACACGACGTCCGGTTCCGATCTTCCCGCTTCGAGTGGTGGGATCGTGACCGGCCCGTTCACGACGCTCGCCCGGGGCGCCTGCTCCAACGGCAACGTGCCCGCACCCGCGACCAACATCTGCGGCACCGGCACCATCGCGGCGAGCCCGAATGGGCTCAGCGAGAGCGGCACCACCGTCACGGTGACCACGACCGCCGTCATCGCCGCCGCGCCCGTCAAGGTTGCCGATACGGTCCTGATCTCCGGAGCCGCTGATCCGGGTTACAACGGCGGCCCGTTCCGGGTCACGTCTGTCGGCGTGCCCACCGCGACGTCATTCACCTATGAGAGCCCGATCACGGGTCTCGCCCCTTCGGGCGGCGGCACCGTCACGGTCCAGACCGGCCCCAACCAGGCCGAGGGCTGGGACGACCTTGGCCCCTTCTACACCCAGACCTACGGCGCGTTCTGGGGCGTCGACGGCTCGACGATGGAGATGTGCAGCAGTTGCTCCGCACCGTTCACAGGCCGCCTCGGCTCCAAGACCGCCCAGTACGTCGGATTCTGGGGCGCGGCCGAGTTCTGGATCACCAACCGCGATCAGATCCTCAAGGACCAGGTCAAGATCTTCGTCCGCGGCGTCACCGATGCCCCTCGCCCGAACTGCTGTGACGACCCGCTGGTCGCCAGCCGCGGCTTCACCGAGGCCGAGCACGACTGGATGATCGAATACCCGAAGGCCTACATCATCCCGAAGGGCACCCTCCAGCGCAGTGACGCCGAGGCCAACCGCTTGGCCCAGTGGGTGCTCGACAACGGCATCACCCTTCGCCGGGCTACAGCCGACTTCACGTGGGACGGCAAGACGTATCCGGCGGGTTCGTACGTTGTCCTCATGAACCAGCCGTTGCGCGGCCTGGCGCTGACCGCGCTCGGGCCGGGTGTCGACTACTCGACCCGCATCAGCCAGCTGTACGCGCCCCCGGGCGGCTGGAGCCACGGGCTGATGTGGGGGGCGGACACCGTCGAAGTTCCTCGCGGCGCGTCCTTCAGCCCCGCCACGACCGTCATCACCTCGGTCGATCCATTGACCGGCGGGGGCGTCGTGGCCGGCGCCTCGGACTGGTATTCGGTCACGACCCACGGCGTGCGCGACCAGCAGGCCATCCTCGACCTGCTCCGCGACGGCGTGTACGGCGAGATCGCCGACGAGCCCTTCACCAGCACCTCCGGCGGTCCGACGCCGGCCGGCGCGCTCATCTTCCCGAACGACCCGAACACCGTCGCGGCGCTCGATGCGGCCGGCCAGGCCGCAGGTCTCAGGTTCGAGCGCAACGTCGGCGTCACGAAGCCGGCGACCACACGGCTGTCCGAAGCGCCGAAGGTCGGCATCCTCCTGAACAGCGCGAACCCGGCCATCAACGATTCGATCTACTCGTTGACCCGGATCTTCGGCACCGACGCGTCGACGGTCTCGGTCCTCGCGGGAGCCAACTCGATCCAGAACGCGCCCACCGACCCGCTGCTCGGGGTCGACGTCCTGTACAACACCGGTCAGACGTTCCCGGCTGCCGGCTACACCATCACGGCGACCGGTGCCTCATCCTCGGGGACGACGGCGACCATCACCACCACGGCCAACCACAACCTCACGGTCGGTGCCACGGTGATGGTCAGCGGCGTCCCGGAGGGCGGCTACAACGGCACCTTTGTCGTGACGGCGATCGTCTCCAACACCAAATTCAGCTACACGACCGCGGTTTCGGACATGGCGGCATCGGGTGGCGGGACTGTCAGCACCCAGACCCGGGCCCGGCTGAACGCGTTCTTCGCGCGCGGCGGCGGATACATCGCCACGAGCCAGAGCGCGAACAACCTGACCTTCATGACGGGCGCAGTGCCGCCCCTCGTCGGCGGCTCGTTCACCCAGACGAGCATCAGCGCCGGCTCCTTCGGTGGGACGGCGAAGTGGAGCAACGTCGGTGGGTCGGCGAGCCCGCTCACGAGCGCCTTCCCGAGCATCGACTACCTCTACCTCCCGTCCAACGTGACGTATTTCAGTGCGATCCCGACCGGCGCGGTCACGGACGGCCAGTACCTCGCCGACATGGGCAGCTCCGCGAACCCGCGCGGGCCGACCGAGGGCTACGTGGCCGGTCTCTGGCTCAACCGGAATTCGGCGGCATCGCTCGGCGCCAACAACGCCGCCGTCGTCATCCACGGCAACACGACGGCCGGAAGCCGCTATACCGGCCTGGGGACCAATCCGTTCTCGCGCAGCGACTTCGAGCGAATCTGGGGCTGGGCCGTCCAGTCCACGCTGTGGGGCGACCTCACAGATGAGGCTCTCCTCGACCAGACCATCACTGCCGACACGATCCCTGACACGACGTACGGCAACCCGGACTTCGAATTCAACGCGACGGCAAGCTCCGGACGCTCCGTCGCGGTGTCGGCTTCCGGCCAGTGCACGGTCTCGTCGCCGTGGGCCCCGACCACCGTCCATATCACTGCGGCGGGATCGTGCACGATCACCGCGTCACAGCCCGGCGACGCCAACTACAACCCGGCGCCGAACGTCGAGCGGACGTTCAACATCGCGCCGGCCAACGCCAGCGTCACCTACACCGGCGATACCCTGGTCTTCACCCCGACCGAGAAGAACGCTCCCACCAGCGCGACGGTCCTGCTCAAGACCACGGTGATCGATACCGCTCTCAGGTCCGCCTCGCCGGTCGCAGTCAACGGCGACATCCGCACGGCGACCGTGACATTCGCCGAAGGCGGGGCAACCCTGTGCAGCGGTCTGGCGGTCGGACTGACCGGCAGCTCGCTTGACACCGGGTCGGCCGAGTGCTCGGTCGTGCTCCAGGCGGGTGCTCATACGATCGACATCAAGGTCGGAGGCAATTACACGGGCACCGGCCAGGGTCAGGTCACGGTCATCGTGGCCAAAGGCCCGGGCGACACCGACATCAATGCCGGCGACGGCAAGTTCAACCTCGGCGCGTCGGCCGGGAAGTACGCTGGAGACGCGGGTTCCGAGGCCAAGTTCAAGGTCGACGGCAAGATCGAGCCGAAGGGTCCGAAGGGCAAGTTCGAGCTCGACTACACCGTCGGCGCGACCAAGTACCGGATCGACATGTCGGAGCTGGCCGTCCTCGGCCGGGCCCGCCAGGCCGGCGGGACCAAGTGCGACAAGCCGCCGAGCACCGACTGCTCGGAGGCGATCTACCTGCGCGGCACGGCCGACCTTCTCGACCGGACCGGCAAGAAGCCCGTGACCATCGGCTCAGGGTTCACCGTCCAGGTGGCCATGACCGACAAGGGCAAGGGCAAGAACGACTCGATCGCCGTCACCGTGTGGGACGGCAGCACGCTCCTGTTCTCGAGCGACTGGAGCGGGGCCCAGACGCTCGAGCAGATCCTGACCGGGGGCAACCTCGGCCAAGGTTGACCAGCGGTCACCACGACGGGGCGCCGGACGATCGGTCCGGCGCCCCGTCCCGAATTCAGGGCGCCTTCGTCAGCTCGAACCCGCCCGTGCTCGAATCGCAGCTGCTCGTGAACGTGCCGACGATCCGCGAGCCGGTCACGAGGCCCCGGAAGACCGCCTCGTCGCGGCCCACCGTCGAGAACTCGACCCCGGGCCCGGTGACCGTGCCCTGGACGCCGGCCGCATTGGAGCACGGGCTGTCGAAGATGATGGTCCCGTCGAGGGCGGATCCGGTCTGCGTCCAGGTGACCTCGAGGATGCCCGACGCCTGGTCCGGGGTCAGGTTCGTCCACTTGCCCTTCCAGGTGCCGGACAGGTCCGGGCCGCTGATGGTCGCGGACGGCGGGGGCGGCGGGGTCGCCGTGGGCGCTGCAGATACCGGTGCCCGCGAGCCCGTGGCCGCCGAGGCCGGGGCCTGTGAGGCCGGAGGCGAGCTCGAGGCAGGGGTCGGGCTGGGTGCCCCGCTCGGGGATGCGCTGACTGCGAGCGGGGTCGCGCTCGGCGTCGGGCTGGGGCTCGTCAGCGCCGCAACGGAAGCCGACGGGGACGCAGATGGCGAAGAGCTCGGGCCGCCCGTCCCGCCATTGCCGCCCACGACGAACAGGACGATCCCCACGACCAGGGCGGCGGCGATGAGCGCGGCGATCGTCCGCGCGCGGTCGGACCCCATGCAAACCTCCTCCTCGACGTCGCCCGATTGTGGCAGGTGGTACGCGGGGTCGCCATCGGCGCCGGCCATCACCGCTCCCCTGCCCTCTCCAGGCGGTCGGTCCCCGACGCCACGTGCCGTTCGGACCGCGGGGACCTGACCTCGGGCCGCAGACGTCGCGAGCCCCAACCGCGAGTCTGGTCACGTTGGAGCCGACCGTCGGCCGACTCCTCCGAAAGGAGCGAAAACCAGATGCAGAAGTTGCTGCTGGCATACGACGGCACCCAACATTCGCGGCGCGCGCTCGAAGTCGCGGCCCTCATGACCCACAAGTTCGGCGCCAGCCTGACGGTCGTCAGCGTGGTTCCCACCCACCCCGGTCGCACGCCCATCGACCCGTGGGATGACACCGAGCTCCACACGCAGGAGCTCATCGAGGCAGGTCGTCTGCTCCGCGAGGAGGGCATCGAAGCCCAGCTGATCGAGTCCGCCGGCGACGTGCCCGAACGGATCGAGCACATCGCGGCCCTGGGCGATTTCGATGCCGTCATCGTCGGTACACGCGGCCTGTCAACGCTCGGCCGCGCACTCCAGGGAAGCGTGTCCGGGCACGTCGCGGCGAACGCCGACACGACGGTGATCGTCGCGCGCTAGAGGATCGCGAGGGCCGGCGTCGGGTCGCCTCCTGCTTCGAGCAGCAGAGGGCGCGACACCCCGGGGCGACCGCGCGGGGCCGGCCGCGCACGGTATCGTTTGGGCGATGGACCTCGATCTGCCCTTCCAGCCGCCCATCGAGCCCATGCTGGCAAAAGCCGTCGACGCACTCCCCGAGGACGATGGGTGGCTGTTCGAGCCGAAATGGGACGGGTTTCGGGCCCTCGTGTTCCGCTCGGGCGACGAGATCCTCACGCAGTCACGCGACCTGAAGCCGCTCGACCGGTACTTCCCCGAACTCGGTGCCCCACTCCGTGCGTCGCTACCGGAGCGGTGCGTCCTCGACGGTGAGGTCGTGATCGCCCGGGACGGCGCCCTCGATTTCGAGGCGCTCCTGCTGCGCATCCATCCCGCCGCGTCTCGCGTCAACATGCTCGCCGCCGAGTCGCCGGCATCCTTCGTGGCCTGGGACCTGCTCGCGCTCGGCGACGAGGATCTCCGCGAGGTGCCGCAGGGCGAGAGGCGCGCTCGGCTCGAGGCGACGCTCGGCGGCGCGGAACCGCCGATCCATCTGACACCTGCGACCCGCGACCGCACCACGGCGGCGGACTGGTTCGATCGGTTCGAAGGAGCCGGGCTCGATGGGGTCATCGCCAAGCGGCTGAACGTCGCCTACCAGCCCGGCAAGCGGGCGATGCTCAAGATCAAGCACCAGCGCACCGCCGATTGCGTGGTGGCGGGCTTCCGATGGCACAAGAACGGGCCCGGCACTCACATCGGATCGCTGCTGCTGGGCCTCTACGACGGCAGTGGCAAGCTCAACCACGTCGGGATCACCTCGTCGTTCGGCTGGGACCGTCGCGCGGCGCTGGCGGAGGAGCTGGCGCCGCTGCGAGAGAACGCGATCGAGGGCCACCCGTGGCGCGAATGGGCCGACTGGGCGGGCTGGGGCGACGCGGAGGCGTCCGGCCAGCGCCTGCCGGGCGCCACCTCGCGCTGGAACCGCGGCAAGGACCTGTCGTGGGAGCCCCTGCGCATCGAGCGCGTCGCCGAGGTCGCCTACGACCACCTCCAGGGGTCGCGCTTCCGGCATGCAACGACCTTCAAGCGCTGGCGTCCCGACAAGCCGCCCGAGGCCTGCCGCTACGACCAGCTCGAAGAGAGCGTCCCCTTCCTTCTGGCCGGCATCTTCGGGACCGACGGCTGAGGTGGCGATCCGTCTCGGCCTGGTCGGGGGCGGCTGGATCAGCCGGCTCCACCTCGAGGCACTGGAGCGACTGGGGCGAACCGAGCTCGTCGGCGTCGTCGCGCGCTCACGCGAGACTGCGGAGGCCGTGAGCACCCGTTTCGGAGGCACGGCATACGACGCTCTCGATCGGATGCTCGATGCGGCGCAGCCAGATTGCGTCTACGTGGCGGTGCCGCCACATCGGGCCGTGGAGATCGGCACGCGGCTGGCGTCGCGGCGCTTTCCCTTCCTGATCGAGAAGCCGCTCGCGGCCGACGACGCCGATGGCCCCCGACGGCTGGCTGCCGAGATCGACCGCGCCCGGCTCGTCGTCGCGGTCGGGTACCACCTGCGGGCGCTGGACATCATGCCCGTCGTCCGGGAGCGGCTGGCCGCGGCCCCGCCGCGGATGATCGTCGCGCGCTGGCTGGATGCCACCCCGTCGCCGGCATGGTGGGGCCGCGCGGCCGAAGGCGGCGGGCAGGTCATCGAGCAGGCGACGCACCTGTACGACCTCGCCCGCTTGCTGATGGGCGAGGCCACGGTCGTCGGCGCGGCGTCGACTCGGGATCCGAGCGGATCGCCGCCGGAGGTTGACGTCGCCGACAGCACCGCCGCCGTGCTGACATTCGAGCGCGGTGGCGTGGGGTCATTCGCGAATTCGCGGCGTCTTGCGTCGGCCGTGATCGAGGTCGAGTTCGTGTCGGACGGGCTCCTCACGCGGCTCACCAAGCGGCCCGATCGCGGACAGGGCGACTGGCACGCGACCTTCGACAACGGGACGGTCATCCACGCCATCCGCGCCGAGCGGGATCCGTACGAGATCCAGGCCGCGGCCTTCCTCGACGCGGTCCAGGCCGGAGACCCCGGGCTGGTGTTGTCGACCTATGCCGACGCGCTTCGGACCGACCGGCTGACTCGGGCCGTGGTGGCCGCCACGGGGGCCCGCGGGTAAGGCTCGGGGAGGGCCCGGCGGGCGGAGGCAGCCGAGGCGGAGCCGGTGGACGGGTGACTGGGCGTCGCCGACGGGCGTTGCGGACGGGCCGGGCGGGTTGGCGCTGCCGAGGGGAGCCGGTGGATCGGCGATGGCCGCTCAACGAAACCGGCCTTGCGGACCGGCCGGGCGGGCGCCGCCGAGGGGGAGCCGGTGGATCGGTGATGGCCGGCCAACGAAAGGGCCCCGGACTCGCCGGCCACGCGGACTACCGGCGCAGAGCGGGCGGATGCACGCCCGCGCGATTGGGCGGAGCTGTCTCTAGCGCACCGAGAACCCGGCGTTCGCGGCGTCGACCATCTCCAGCCGGTTCCCGAACGGATCGCGAACGTAGAAGCGCTGCACGGCGAGCCCGCTGTCGTCGACCTCGATCGGAACATGCGACGCGGCCAGCGCCGCGCGAGCCGCCGCGAGGTCGCGGACGGCCAGGGCAGGGTGGGCCTTCGCGAGCGGCATGTGGTCGCGGTCGACGCCGAGGTGGATCGCGACGGCGTCGTTCGCAAACCAGCATCCGCCCCGGCCGGCCAGAGCGTCCGGTTTCTGCACCTCGCGCAGCCCGAGGACGGATCCATAGAAGACCCGGGCATCGTCCTCGCGGCGCGGCGGCATCGAGAGCTGGACGTGGTCGATGCCGACGATCTCGATCACGTGGAGCGCGACCGACCGTCCGGTCGTCGGGCTCGTCCGCGTCCGGTGCGTCGGGTGCCTTCGGGTTTTGCCAACCGTCCACGTCGTGAGCACTCGGCGCGTACGCAGGGCTCTCGCCGCCCGATCCCGCGCTCCAACGACGGCGACCCGAGCGTGAATCGAGCCGCGGTCGGACCATCGCGAGGTCGGAGGGACCTCTGGGCGGCCCGAAATCACGCCCAATGCGCACCTGATGGACGCAGGACGATCTGAGCGGCGGTACGACGCGAGCCGACGGTCGTAGCAGGCTCGAGGGCGTTCTCACGCCTTCGGATCCGACAACGACCATCCAGGCCGTCGACGATCAATTTGGCGCGTGCGGTTTGGTCGTGGCCTCCGGAGCCTGCGCCCTGGCCGCGGCGTTCGGAGCCTCCGCCCTGGCCGCGGCCTTCGGAGTCTGCGCCTTGGTCGCGGCGTTCGGTTTCGACTTTGGCTTCGGCTTCGCGCCGGAGCGTCCCCCTGCCGTCTCAGCCCCAGCCTTCTGAGCCGCGTCGTCGGTCGCAGCGTCGTCGGTCGCAGCGTCGTCGGTCGCAGCGTCGTCGGTCGGCCGCAGCGTCGTCGGTGCCGCAGCGTCGTCGGCGTCGGCGTCGCCGGTCACCGGCGGCACCGCCCGGCGCTGCCTCTGTCGCCGTCGCCGCGACCGCACCGTCGTCGGCAGCCTCCTTGGCCCGTGCTTTCGACGGCGACCCCGGCCTGCGCGCCCGCGACCCTGCCGTGGCGGCCTTCCACGCTTCGATGTCCATCCCGGCCCACGGGTCGTAGTCCGATTCGAGCGGCTCCTGCGCGGGCCGGTCCGCCTCCGGGACGTGGATCAGGTTGACCCGGACCCGGTACCAGAGCGACGAGCGGCCGCGCATGCCGTCGACGAGGACGTCGGCCGGCTCGAGGACGGCCGCGGCCTCGGGATGGCGCGACTTCCAGCGCTCCAGCCCGCGAGCGCCTCGGCCTTCGATGCTCGGCCCGCGAGATCTCGACGACCGGGATCGCGGTCTTGCGGCGGCCGGTCGGCGTCGGGCGCGACCCTGCCCATTCGGTCGGCAGGCCGGCGTTCGGGATCTCCGGCCGCCACGGCGGCGGCACGCTCCGCGGCGACCTCCGGCGGCGGGCCGCCGGCCTCCCCGCGACCCGGCTCGTACTCGGACGGGCGGCCGGCGCGCCCGCGATGGCTGGACGCGCGGCGGCTCACCGGCCTGCTTGGCGTAGTTCGGTGGCCACGGCGCGTCGCCCAGCCCTCCGCCTCGTGGCGCCGGCTGAGCTCCAGGAGGGCCTCGAGCGAGCCCGACCGCGTCGTCGATGCCCGTCCCCCGGGTCGCCGAACGGCGGCGAACCGGGCCGGCACCGTGTCGATCGTGAACGCCTCGGCCTCGACGGTCGGGACCTCGTCCCAGGTCAGCGGCGTCGAGACCCGCGCGTCGGGCAGCGGCCGCACGGAGTAGGCCGAGGCGACCGTCCGGTCCTTCGCGTTCTGGTTGTAGTCGAGGAAGACGCCGTGGCGTTCCTCCTTCCACCACTTGCTGGTGGCGAGGTCCGGGCGCGCGCCGCTCGACGTCGCGCGCGAGGGCCAGCGCCGCCCGGCGGACCTCCGGGAACGTCCAGCGCGGCTCGATGCGGACGTTGATGTGGATGCCCCGCGAGCCCGATGTCTTCGGCCAGCCGACGAGCCCGACGGCCTCGAGCGCCTCCGCGCCGCCAGCGCGACGTCGCGGATCTGCGGCCACTCGACGCCCGGGCACGGGATCGAGGTCGACCCGCAGCTCGTCGGGGTGGTCGAGGTCGTCGGCCCGGACCGGGTGCGGGTTGAGGTCGATGCAGCCGAGGTTGGCGACCCAGGCGAGCCCGGCCGCGTCCTCGATGACGATCTCGTCGGCGGTCCGGCCGGACGGGAAGGTCAGCTCGCGGTCCGGATCCAGTCGCGGCGGTTGTCGGGCGCCCGCTTCTGGAAGAACGGCTGCTCGGCGATGCCGTCCACGAACCGCTTGAGGGCCATCGGCCGCCCACCGGCGCCGCGGAGGGCCCCGTCGGCGACGGCGAGGTAGTAGCTGGACGAGGTCGAGCTTGGTGTGGCCGCGTCGCCGGGAAGTACACCTTCCGCGGGTTGGTGACCGTGACCTCGCGCCCGTCGATCGGGAGGATCTCCTTCTCCGTAGGCCATGAGCGACACCATACCCACTCGACAGTCGAGCGCGACCGGCCGATGATGCCGGGTGCGATGACCGTGCCCGCACCGTCATCGACCAGCCGCACGAGGATCCAGGGACGCGAATGCTCGACCAGCGCAACCAGTCCGAGCCCGCCTGCCTGGTCATCGCCGACATCACCGGCTACACGAGCTACCTCGCGGGCGTCGAGCTCGACCACGCCCAGGACATCCTGGCCGACCTCATGGACACGGTCGTCGGTTCGCTCCGGCCGACGTTCCGGCTCGCCAAGCTCGAGGGCGACGCCGCCTTCGTCTACGCGTTCACCGAGACCGTCGACGGCTCGGCGCTGATGGACACGGTCGAGCGGACGTACTTCGCGTTCCGCCGGCGCCTGCGCGACATCGGCCAGGCGTCGACCTGCGACTGCAACGCGTGCATCCGGATGCCGAGCCTCGACCTGAAGGTCCTCGCCCACCACGGGACGATCGTCCGCCAGCGGGTCGCCGGCCGCGAGGAGCTCGTCGGCAGCCCCGTCATCGTCGCCCATCGACTGCTCAAGAACGAGGTCGACCGAGGCGACCGGGTTCCGCGCCTACGCGCTGTACACCGAGGACTGCCTGCGCGCCGCCGGGATCGACGACCCTGCGGCCTCGGGCTCGATCGAGCATCGCGAGGACGTACGAGCACCTCGGCGAGGTCGTCGACTGGGTCGCCGATCTCGACGCGGCGTGGACGGCCGAGACAGGCCCGGACGCGCGTCGTCGTCGAGCCGAAGGCCGCCATCGCCACGGTCGAGTACACCTGCCGGCGCCGCCCGCGATCGCCTGGGAATACCTGACCTCGCCGGCCCGCCGGCTCCGCTGGCAGGCGGGCGTCGACCGACATCGTGGAGCAGGCGGCGGCCGGCCGGCGCGGCGTCGGGACCACCAACCACTGCGTCCACGGCAAGGACGCAGTCGTCGAGGAGATCCTCGACTGGCGGCCGTCCGACTACTTCACCCTCTACTGGCAGATGCCGATCCCGGGCTCGCCCAGGGTCAAGACGACGTACGTGCTTACCGAGCACGACGACGGGCACCAGCGTCGCGATGCGGATGGCGCGGCCACGGTCGGCGAAGGACCGCGCGTTCCTCGAAGGCGATGCTGCCCGGTCTCGCGCCGATCTTCGAGGCCGGCATCGCGGCGCTCACGCCGCTCGTCGTCGAGGAGATGGCCGCCGCGACGACGTCGGCGGGAGCGGCCGAGCCGGCCCTGCCTGTCTCCGAGGCGGTTCCACGGTCGCCGATCCGGATCTCGACGACGCGGCTTCTCGGTCGGACGACGCCGGCTGTCGAATTCGGCGCACGTCCATTCGTCGTGAGGTAGACGGCCCGCCGAGCGGCGGCCGCAGCACGGAGGCAGCGCACGATGCAGTACGTGCTGCTGATCTACACGCCGGAACCCACGGGCGACGTGCCCGAGGAGGCGGTGCGCGGCCGAGATGGCCGGGTACAACGCGTTCACCGCAGCACATCCGCGAGTCGCGGCGCGATGCTCGCCGGCGAGGCGCTCGATTCGGTCGACGACCGCGACGACGGTCCGCGTCGTCGACGGCAAGACGATCACGACCGATGGGCCGTTCGCCGAGACGAAGGAGACGCTCGGCGGGCTTCTACCTGGTCGAGGCGGCGGACCTCGACGAGGCGATCGCCTACGCGGCGATGATCCCGGGCGCGCGGAACGGATCGATCGAGGTCCGGCCGGTCTGGGATTACGGACGGGCCGCCGGCGCGACGGAGCCGGCCGCCGCGACCACCGGGAGCTGACGATCGTCGACGCGCCGTCTCCGTCGGCCGGATCGCGAGCTGCCCACGCGGTCGTCGACCGCCTGTTCCGGGAGGAGCAGGGCCGGGCGGTCGCAACCCTGATCCGGGTCATCGGCGACTTCGACCTCGCCGAGGAGGCCGTCCAGGACGCGTTCATCGCCGCCCTCGAGACGTGGCCGGAGCGGGGCATCCCCGACAACCCGGGGGCGTGGATCACGACCACGGCCCGGAACCGGGCGATCGACCGGCTGCGCCGGCGGAAGCGGCTGGTCGAGAAGACCGAGGCCGCTGACGCGCGAGGCGACGACCGATTCGGGGCTGGCGGCGCTCGAATCGTCGGCCACGGAGGATGCCATGGCGATCCCGGACGACCGGCTGCGGCTGATCTTCACGTGCTGCCACCCCGCGCTGGCGATGGACGCGCGCGTCGCGCTGACGCTGCGAACGCTGGGCGGGCTGACGACGCCCGAGATCGCCCGGGCCTTCCTCGTGCCCGAACCGACCCTCGCCCAGCGCCTCGTCCGGGCCAAGCGCAAGATCCGCGACGCCGGCATCCCGTTCCGGGTCCCGCCCGCCGGAGCTGCTCCCCGAGCGCCTCGACGGCGTCCTGCGGGTGCTGTACCTCGTGTTCAACGAGGGCTACGCGGCGACGTCCGGCGACGGGCTCGTGCGGCGCGAGCTGTGCGCCGAGGCGATCCGATTGACACGGACCGTCGTGTCGCTGCTCCCCGACGAGCCGGAGGCGACCGGGCTGCTGGCGCTGATGCTGCTCCACGACGCACGCCGAGAGGCGCGGGTGGGACCGGGCGGTGAGCTGATCCTGCTCGACGACCAGGATCGAGACCGCTGGGACGCGGAGCGGATCGCCGAGGGCCAGGCACTCGTCGATCGCGCGCTGGCGGCGCGACGCCCCGGGCCGTACCAGGTCCAGGCCGCCATCGCGGCGCTCCACGACGAGGCGATCGACCCCGCCGAGACGGACTGGCCGCAGATCGCTGACGCTCTACCAGACGCTCCAGCGGATGGCGCCCTCGCCGGTCGTCGAGCTCAACCTGGCGGCCGCCGTCGCGATGGCCGACGGCCCGGCGGTCGGGCTCGCGATGATGGACGGCATCGCCGCCTCGGGCGAGCTCGACGCCTATCCCGTACCTGCACGCCGGCCGGGCGGACCTCCTGCGCCGGCTCGGGCGCTGGTCCGAAGCCGCGGCGGCCTACCGGCGCGCCCTGGCGCTGACGACCAACGGTCCGGAGCGGGCGTTCCTGGAAGGCCGCCTCGCCCAGGTCGACGCGGCCGCGGAGCGACGGCCGCGCGTCGATGCATGACCCGTCGGGAGCGCCTCCCGTGCCGGCGATGGGATAGGCGAGCCGAACGTATGTGCTGAACCTCCGGGGCGGCGAGGACCTACCGGGTCATGAAGCCGCCCGGGCGGCCATCACGCGTGCCCCGGGCCGATCCCGCGCCCGCGCGGGAGCCGCCTCAGCCCGGCGCCCGCTTCGACGAATGGCAGCTGATGTGCGAGAAGCCGACCAGGCGTTACTGCGGGTGCCCTGCGCCTGCGCGACCTGCCTCAGCCTGGCGACCGCTTCGACCAATGGCGGTTGATGTGCGAGAAGCCGACCAGGCGTTACTGCGGGTGCAACGGTTGCACCTCGGGCACACAACGCGGGAATGCCCGGGTGTCCTGGTCTCGGTGTTACTCGGGGAGCAACCGGCGGACGATCATGCGGTCGTCCTGCCGGGCCGGCATCGGCCCGTTGCCCGGGGCGTAACTTTCTGACCAAGGATGACCGATGACGCGGTCGCGGGCCGGCTTACGTTCCCGGGGCGCAAGTCTTTCCGTGGGCGCAACCGCCGGCGCCGAGGGCCGCGCCGAGCCGCGCCGCGCCGAGCGCCGCGCCGAGCCGCCTGCGCCGAGCGCCGCGGAGACAGACTCTTTCCGGCCCCCGAGGCTCAGGCCGTCTTGCGCTTCCCGGCCGGTTTGGACGCGGCCGCGCAGCGACCGGCGGGGGTCGATGCCTGACCTCGCGGGACTGAGTCCGTGCCGGGCACTCGTATAGGATCCTGCCCGCCGGGCTGCCTGGTGGTTGTCAGACAGCACGAGAAGGTCAAGGGACGATCGACGCCTCGTTGTGCCGTCCTCGGAGGGTCTTGGTGACTGTTGGTCCACAGGAAACGGCACCAAGGACCCCCAACGCCCGCCCTCGTGGCCTCGGTGCTGACTGCCAGCCACCAATGATTCGTCACCGTCCGGGGACACCTCTCGAGGCGGCCCCGTACGACCCTCGATCAGTGCTGGGACGACGCCCGCTGAGCGAGCGATTGGCCGCGATCGGCACGACGACCGACAATCGACCGAACCCGGCGGCCGGCCGGCCGACGCGCTCTGATACCGGTCAGGCTGCCCAGGACGTGTAGCGCGGCGGCCACTCGTCGGCCAGCGCGCTCGCCGAGGAGCGCGGTCTCGATCGAGAACTCGTACAGGTCGTACGACTCGTCGGCCTCGAACGGCCAGACGCGCACGACGGAGGCGCGAACGCCGGCATCCTCGACCCGGCGGGCTCGGCCGCGAAGGCTGAACTCGCCCGGGGCTGCCTCGTCGAGCAGGGCGTGGATGGCATAGCGCCCGTCCTGTTCGAGGTCGGTGCGCTTCGGCGAGCGGAGCAGGAAGACGTACAGGCCGTCCCCGACGAACCCCACCGTCACCGGATGGATGCGCGGCGGCATCTCCGTCCCGCGGACCGTGACGAGGAAGGCGTGGCCCGTGCCGTTCGGAGCGAGCAGCCGGCGGCCCTCGTCCGCGATGGTGGGCGCGTTCGCCGCGAATGCCGCCCAGCTGATGTGATCATCGGCCATCGTCAGATCCTCCACATGGTGGCGCGATCGTCGTTCATGGCCGGCCGGGAGTCCACCCCGAACGCCGCGGCGAGGAGGTCGAACGCGACCACCGCGCCGATGACGAGGATGATGAAGATGAGAATTTCCATCGTGGGCTTTGACCTCCGGTCTGCTTCGTTGCGAGACCATCATGCACCCTGACCGGTCCCCTGCTAAGGTCCAGTTCGATGCCGAAAGCAAGGACCAGTTCGTCGCTTGAGCTTCACGTCCCGCTCGATCGTCGTGGGCCGCTACCCCTCCACCATCAACTCGAGCAGGGCCTTCGCGAGGCTGTCCGGGGCGGCCGGCTGGCCTCTGGCACGGCTCTCCCCTCGTCGCGTGCGCTCGCGGCCCAGCTCGGTGTATCGCGCGGCATCGTCGTCGAGGCCTATGACCAGCTGGTCGCCGAGGGCTACCTCGACGCGCGTCCTGGCGGCACGACCAGCGTCGCGCGCGCCGCGGTCGCGACCCGCCCACGCGCGCCTCGCCCGGACGTACCCGCGATGGAGATCGATCTCCGGCCCGGCCGCCCCGACCTCGACGAGTTCCCGCGCCGGGCGTGGCTCCGCTCGCTCAGGCGAGTCGTCGAGACCGCGCCGAGCGAGCGTTTCGGCTATCTCGACGGTCACGGAGTCCCTGAGCTGCGGACGGCCCTCGCCGCCTACCTTGACCGCGCGCGCGGCACCGCGATCGACCCGGACGACGTCATCATCACGAACGGCTTCGGGCAGGGAGTCGCCCTGATCGCGTCGGCGCTCGGCGGCCTCGGTGCGAAGCGGATGGCCGTCGAGGACCCATCGCTCGACGACGCGCAGGCGGTGATCCGTGCGTCCGGTCTCGAGCTGGTCGGCGTGCCCGTCGATGGCTCGGGGCTCATCGTCGAGATGCTCGACGACGCCAGAGTCGACGCCGTCGTCGTGACCGCTGCCCACCAGTACCCGACGGGCGCGGTCCTGCCGCCGGAACGCCGGGCGGCCCTCGTGGCATGGGCGGCACGCCGCGACGGCTACGTCATCGAGGACGACTACGACGCCGAATTCCGGTTCGACCGCCAACCGGTCGGGGCCATCCAGGGTCTCGATCCCGACCGGGTCATCTACGCCGGGTCCGCGAGCAAGGTCCTTGCCCCGGGACTGCGCCTGGGCTGGCTGGCCGTCCCGTCACGTCTGCGGGACGCGCTGATCCTCGCCAAGAAGACCGCCGACCAGGGGTCGCCGGCCATCGACCAGCTGGCGTTCGCCGATCTCATCGAACGGGGCGAGCTCGACCACCACCTGCGCCGGGTGCGGCCGATCTACCGGGAGCGGCGCGACGCGCTCCTTGAGGCGCTCGAGCGGCATCTGCCCAGGCTGCGGCCGGTCGGCGCCTCGGCCGGACTCCATGTCCTCGCCTGGCTGCCCGATGACATCGACGAGGAACGAGCGCTCGAATCGGCCGGCCGCCGGGGCATCGCATTGTCGGGGTTGGCTGCGCATCGGGTCTCCCTGGGCGGAGCCGGCGGGCTCATCCTCGGTTACGGGCGTCTTCGGGCGTCGGCGGCAGGCGAGGCCGTGCAGAAGCTCGCGACGGCCCTTGACGAGGCCCGCGACGGCTCAGGCGGGCCCGCGACGACGAGGCCGCGAGAGTACAGGGCGCAATAAATGAGAACCGGCCCTCGAGCAAGGGGGACCCGAGGGCCGGTGAGGGGAAGACGAGGGATGACGATCAGGCGACCAGAGCCTTGACGATCGCGTCGACGTGAGACTTCTCGGGCACGACGATCATGGTGTTGACCATCCCGAACATGCCGTTGGCGGCTTCCGCGTGCGGCAGGATGTGGCAATGGAAGGCCCACAGGCCGAGGGTGGTGGCCTTCACCTCGACGTCCCACCGCTCGCCCGGGTTGACGCCGAGCGTGTCGCACGTGAAGGCTGCGCTGCCGAGGTCATGGCCGTCGCGGGCGACCACCCGCATCGGCAGCCCGTGAAGGTGCCACGGGTGCATCATGATCCCCTCGTTCATGAACCGGATGCGCACGGTCTCGCCGAGGGCGGCCAGCACCGGGACCGTCGCCGGGAACCCGTGGCCGTTGATGGTGAACCCGCCGAGCTCGTCGTTCGAGATCCAGATGTATTCGCGGTCGGCCGGGGCCGGGTTGGGCTTGGGCGTGACGATGAACGCGCCGAGCAGCCCGCGACCCACCTGGTCCGTCGCGTTGTGGTGCGAGTGGTACATGAGCGAGCCGGGGTTCGAGGCCGTGAATTCGTAGGTGTACGAATCACCCGGGACGATCGGCAGCTGCGTCACGAACGGCACACCATCCATGAAGAAGTCTTCGAACTCGACCCCGTGGAAGTGGACGCCGGTCGTCTCCTTCAGGTTGTTGGTGAAGATCACCCGAACCTTGTCGCCCTGGTCGACGCGGATCGTGGGACCCGGCCACTGCTTGTTGTAACCAAGGCCGGCGACAGGCGGCATCTTCTCGTCGATCTGCTGCGAGATCTCGTCGACCGTGAGCCGGAAGACCTTGACCCCGTCGACGACCTCCGGGGTGAGCGGCGTCAGTGCGTCGGTCAGATACAGGTTCGGGACCTGGACGAAGGCCGGCTTCATCGAGAGTTCCGGATAGTCGTCCTGGACCCCGAGGATCTGGCCGAGCTTCAGGTACGCCGCCGGCGGGTAGATGTCCTTGAAGGCAGGAGCGAGGTTTCCGACGTACCGTCGGACCGCGTTGCGGGCCTGGACGTCGTGGTCCGACCAGCCGGTCGGGACCGCGGCCGACGGGGACGCCGATGCCGAAGCGTTTGCGGAGGCACTCGCGCTCGCGCTGGCGCTGGCGGCAGGACTCGGGCTCGCAGCGGCACTC
>CAVYZQ010000015.1:0-47203 GCA_963772995.1 uncultured Chloroflexia bacterium
GACGGAGCTCGAGGGCTTCCTGCAGGTCGGTGTCGCGAAGGAGGATCAGCCGCACTACCTCAAGATCGTCGCCCTCCCCGGGGCGGACATGTCGGATCTCGTGGACTTCGGTCTCGGGGTCATCGCCGCCCGTACCACGAAGGGAGGCGACCATCGTCACGAGCACGGCGTGATCGCACCCGTGCGAACCTACGAATCGCCGATCGATCGGCGGCTGGAGGAGGCGGGCTTCGATTCGATCGCCAGCGTCAACCTGCTCATGAAGGAAACCCTCGTCCGCGTCGCCGAACCGGCGCTCGTGCCGGCCGGCGTGCGATGACCAACGGAGGACACGGTGGCATCCGACGACCCCCGGCGTGAATCGATCGATGACCTGGACGCCCTGCTCGGCGCGCTGCCGCCCGAGATCGTCGAGGCCGTCCACGCGCTGCCGGACAAGGCCGCCCTGATCGAGGTCGTGATGGACCTCGGCCGGCGCCCGGAGGCACGGTTCCCCGACGCGGAGGTCACTCTGCTCGAGCGGGAGATCGTCGAAGCCGACCTGGCGTTCGTCGTCGAGCACATCGGGTCGTTCGGCGACGACAACCGGGCGGGCATCGAGCGCACGCTCCACCGCATCTCGGCGATCCGCAATCGAAACGGCAAGGTCGTCGGGCTGACCTGCCGGATCGGGCGGGCGGTGTACGGCACCATCGAGATCATCAACGACTTCGTCGAGACCGGGAAGTCGATCCTGATCATGGGCCGGCCCGGGCATCGGCAAGACCACGATGCTCCGCGAGGCCGCGCGCGTGCTCGCCGACGACATGGGCAAGCGGGTGGTCGTGGTCGACACCTCCAACGAGATCGCGGGCGACGGCGACATCCCGCACCCGGCCATCGGCAAGGCACGCCGGATGCAGGTGCGGACGCCGTCGCTCCAGCACGAGGTGATGATCGAGGCCGTCGAGAACCACATGCCCCAGGTCATCGTCATCGACGAGATCGGGACCGAGCTCGAGGCGCAGGCCGCCCGCACCATCGCCGAGCGCGGCGTCCAGCTGATCGGCACCGCGCACGGCAACAACCTCGACAACCTGATGCTCAACCCGACCCTGTCCGACCTCATCGGCGGGATCCAGAGCGTGACCCTCGGCGACGAGGAGGCACGCCGCCGCCGGACCCAGAAGAGCGTCCTCGAGCGCAAGGCGCCGCCGACCTTCGACGTCATCGTCGAGATCGTCGACCGCGAACGCGTCACCGTCCACGCCGACGTCGCCGATACCGTCGACGCCATGCTGCGCGGCGACCAGGTCGTCGCCGGAGCTCCGCTGGCGCGACGAGGAGGGCGTCCACCGAAGCCAGGGCCGGCCGCGGCCGTCGCCTCGCGAGCAGCTGGGCGCGGAACGATTCGCCGGTCTGGTCGGTGCGGGGACACCGTGGCGCATGGAGCCCGGCTGGCGTGGCGACGGCGGCAGCTATCGCACCGGCGGGTATCGCGAGGCGGAGCGCGGCGGCGGCTTCCGGCCCGGATACCGGCCCGGCGCGGCCGGCGGCTGGCGGCAGTCCCGTGGCGGCTCCGGCCGGGAACCCGCGACCCGTGGGCCCGTATCGGAGGGTGGCTACCCCGGCACCTTGCCGGGTGAACGATTCGCTGCGCCACCGGCCGGCCGCGGTGGCACGGCCTGCCGCGCCGGCCGAGGCGCCGTTCGTGGCCGGCGACATCGCGGATCGTGGTCCGCTCGAGCGTGGCGCCGCCGCCACCGCGGCCGAGACGCGTGCCCGCGAGGCGCGCGAGCTCGAGCGGCAGAAGGCCTGGCGGGAGCAGGCCAGCCGGGCGCTCGATGCGCTCAAGGCGGAGGACGGCACGGGTCCGGTCAATGCCGAGGACCTCGAGGACGACGACCTCGACAAGCTGCCCCTCGGGAGCCGAGGAAGGTCCCGACGGGGGAACCGTCCTCGTTCCGGGAGGGTCGCCACTGCCGACCCTCCACGTCCTGCCCCAGGGGATCAGCCGCAAGCGCCTCGAGCAGGCGGTTCGCGACCTGCAACTGCCGGTCGTCATCGCGCGTGACGTCGACGAGGCGGACGTCGTCATGACGCTCCGCAACGAGTACAAGCAGAAGACGCCGATGCTGCGCGAGGCCGAGGACCGATCGGTGCCGATCTACGTCCTCAAGAGCAACACGATCCCGCAGATGCAGTCGAGCCTGACCTCGATCTTCTCGCTCGAGATCGATCCCCGGGAGGCCGCCCTGCGCGAAACCGAGGACGCCATCGAATCGGTGCTGTCGTCGTCCGAGGCGGTCGAGCTCTCGCCCCAGAACGCCTACATCCGGCGGCTCCAGCACCAGATGGCCGAGCGGGCCAACCTCGTCTCGCGCTCGCGCGGGCGGGAGCCGTACCGACGCGTCCGGCTCTATCCGGACGCGGCGCGCAGCACCTGGCGGTGACCGCCGGGCTTGACCTCGCGTTCCTCGGCCACTCGACGCTGGCGATCGACCTCGACGGGGTCCGCATCCTGACCGACCCGGTGACACGGTCCCGGGTCGGGCCGCTGCGGCGCGTGGAGCCGGTTCCGGCGCGTGACCGGCTGGCGGGGGCCGACGCCATCCTGATCTCGCATCTGCACTGGGACCACCTTGACGTCCCGTCGTTGCGCGACCTCGGGCGGAACGTGCCTCTGTTCGTGCCGGCGGGCTCCGGCGCGTGGATGCGGGCGGCAGGGTTCCACGACGTCCGCGAGCTCGGGGTGGGGCAGTCGGCCGATGTCGGCGGCGTCCTCGTGCGCGCCGTGCCGGCGGTCCACTCCGGGTATCGGCCGCCGTTCGGGCCGACCGCCCCACCACTCGGGTTCGTGATCCGCGGCAGCCGGACGGTCTACTTCGCCGGCGACACCGACCTCTTCGACGGCATGGGCGATTTCGGCGAACCGGTCGACGTCGCGCTCATCCCGGTCTGGGGCTGGGGCCCGACCCTCGGGCGCGGTCTGCATCTCGACCCGCGGAAGGCGGCCGAGGCGCTCCGGCTCATCCGGCCGCGGGTCGCCGTCCCGATCCATTGGGGCACGTACTGGCCGCACGCGATGGGACGGGTCTACCCCGAGCGGCTGGTCGAGCCGCCGGCGGCCTTTGCCGAGTACGCCGCGGAGCTGGCGCCAGACGTGCGGGTCGTGCCGACCGAAGTCGGTGGCTCGGTCGACCTCGGGCCCGCGCGGTGATCCCCCCGCGCGACCCGGAGCCAGGAGCCGTCCTCACGCCGGCTATCCGAGACCATTCGCACACCAGCGATCGTCGATCCGTCGGGGCGCACCCTGGTTCCCTCGCGAGGCGACTTCGGTGACCTGCGTCCCGGCCTCCGTCGCCTTGCCAACGGGCTCATCGCCTACGGCGTCATCGGGCTCATCGTGACACTCCTGGGACTCGCGGCTTTCGCCTGGGTCGGGGGGCGGATCGGCGACCTGTCGGACAAGGTCGGCGGGCGTGTCACCCAGGTCGCCGACACGCTCGACGCGACTGCACAGGCGCTGACCGATGCGTCGGAGACGGCGAAGACGTTCGCGATGACCCTCGCGACGACCGTTGCGGCCGTCGACCAGGCCGGTACCCGGGTCAGCGAGCTTCAGCCGACGCTGGCCGACCTCGAGTCGCAGTTCCGCTCGATCAACATCCTCGGCAACCAGCCGCTGGGCAGGGCCGCAGACGTCGTGGCGACCATCCACGCCAGCCTCGATGGCCTCGATGGTCAGCTCGACGCGGTCGCGGACAGCCTCCGCAACGGGCACGACCGCCTCGTCGCGAATGGAAGCTCACTGGCGGTCCTCGGGGCCAAGATCGGCGCGCTGGCGGACGACCTGCGGTCGGGCATCGTGGAGGACAGCCTGGCCGACGTGCAGGCGATCATGACCGTCACGATGCTCGTGCTGGCGGTGTGGGCGGCCGTGCCGGCGGTCGGGGCGCTGCTCGTCGGCGTGTGGTTGCGGCGGACGCTGCGGCCGATCGTTTGAACCCGCGCGGCGGCGCCCCGACGGTCATCGACGGAGCCTGGTCGAGATCACATGGTGCATCCGTGCACCGGTGCTTCTGGCGACGCCACACCAGACCCTTGACGGTATCCCCATCGCCTCCTAGGGTCACCGATTGAGGCCCACCGGCACGACAACCCTGTGCGGCCGTTCCCTGAACGATATCCGTGATCGTGGTCGGCCGTCATGACCTGGCGCGCTGGCTCGTGCCGTCAGCCGCGGATCTTTTCGATGGTGGCGGAGCGTAGTCTCCGAGATCACGCCAAGGCCAGGGGAAAAGGAGGTGCATCGGGTCAGAACCCTCGACCCCTCGGAGTGCTATGGGAGTCCGTCCGTCACGGGCTCCGAGGGATGTAACGGGGGCCCTCAGGGATCGGCTCTCGAAAGGAGGACAGCGGATGCACCACGCGAAACGCCTTGGCCTGATCGTGGCCACGGCCGGACTACTCGCGAGCTCGATGTTCGTCGGGGTGGTCGGGGTCGGCGCCAACACGATCGACCCGCCCGGCTGTACCAACAACGGGATCAACCTGACCATCGGCCGCAGCCCGGCCATCGTCCACACCGGCCAGGCCATCACCTACACGGTCAGCGTCAGCAACGCCGACCCGGGCGGCGTCGGCGGCTTCTGCAACGTGACCGGGGCGACGGTGACCATCACCCTGCCCGACCCGGCGACCGGCTCGCCGTTCACGGCGGGGGCCACGACGACCGTCATCGCCTCCAACCACGACTTCCCGGTGTCGGGTGCCGGCGACATCGCGCCGACCTCGTTCACGTTCACCCCGCCGGCCGGGACGACCTACACCAACGCGACCGCCGCGGCGGCCATCAGCGGTTCGATCCTCCACGACTCGGACCAGGTCGACGACTCCGCCGACATCACCAAGACGTCGTCGGCGGCGGTCATCGCACCCGGCCACCACGCTGACCACCACGACCACCCCGCCGGCCACCGTTCAGCCCGGTGACTCGGTCCACGTCGTGGTGACCGAGACCAACTCGGGCGACAGCATCCTCCACGACGTGTCGGTCACTGGTGGCCCCGGTGGCTGCCCGACGTGGACCGCGGTCGGCGCCTTCAACGGCATCCTGACCCCCGGCTCCACCCAGCAGTTCGAGTGCACCTTCACCGCCGGCGCGCCCGGCACGACGCAGACCTGGGAGGCCCACGGCCAGGGTCTCGACAGCATCAACACCGCCGTCCCGCGGGCCGGTGAGACCAGTCGGGCAGCGCCCTCGGTCGACGCCGACATCCAGATCACACCCACCGAGACGAACCGGGTGGGCGCGACCCACACTTCACCGGCCACGTCAACGTCAACGACGGGACGGGCTCGTGCCGGCCCCCGACGGGAACGTACGATCAGCTTCACCACATTCGGGCCCGGGCAACCCTGGCCCCAGCAGCTGCACCACATCGGACGGGACCGGCTCGTGCAGCGTCAACCTGACGTCGGGGGTGACCGGCGTGACCACCGTGTCGGCCCACACCACTGTGACGGTCTGTCGGCGTGTCCTGACCCGAAACACCGACGGCGTCGCCGCAACCGGGCCCGCCGTCAAGACCTGGGTCAACGCCCGGATCTCGATCACCCCGAACGCGACGAACGAGGTCGGTCAACCGCACACGTTCACGGTCACCCTCGAGAAGGACACCGGCACCGGCACCTTCGTGGCCGGCCGCCGGTGAGACCGTCGACGTGACGCTCACGCCGTCGAACGGCGCGACGCCGACGCCCGGCTGGGCCGTTCACCGGGACCACCGACGCGACGCGGCCAGTTCCAGGTCACGTTCACCTCGCCGACCGCGGTCAGGTGACCGGTCATGCGTCGCGCACGCTGACGCGTCGACGGCTCGGCCCCGTTCACCGTCCAGACCGACGGCGTCGCCCCCAACAGCGGTGACGCGGTCAAGACCTACGTCGAATGCCAACATCCAGATCAACCCGCCGACGGCGACCAACCCGGTCGCCACCACCCACGTCCTGACGATCACCGTGAACGCCATCAATGGCACGCTCGCGGCCGGCACGGCGACAGCGTAGATCGTGAGCGGCCCGGGCAGCTTCGTCGGCTCGCCCACCTGCAGCTATGCCGGGGGCGGCACGACCGCGAACTGCACGGTGACGATCACCTTCGCTCGTGGCCGGCACGACGGTCGTCTCGGCGACCTCGGACATCTCGGTCAACGGCGTGACATCACGCGCACCACCAACACGGCCGTGAACACCGCGGCCGGCGGCAGCGGCAACGCCGAGAAGACGTGGACCTCGCTGGCCGACGGGCCGGGTGACCGGCGGCGGCAGCATCTTCGCGACCATCAACGGCGTCCCGAACGTTCGCGTGACGCACGGCTTCGAGCTGCGCTGTGACCCGACCGACCCGCGTCAGAGTCTCGAGATCAACTGGGATGGCGGCAACAACTTCCATCTCGACAAGATCATCAACAGCGTCGTCTGCTTCGACGATCCGACGACCCAGCCGCCGCCCCCGCCCGGCACGGTCATCGACACCTACGCCGGCAACACGCTGTTCAACGGCAGCGCCGGTTTCCATGGCTTCGGCTACGCGGTCGGCACGGGCACGTGCAACAAGCAGCCGGCCACCATCTACTTCATCCTGATCGACGCCGGCGAGCCGGGCACGGCCGACACCGCCGAATACCACATCGTGAGCTCGGGCTGCACCCTCGATGCCGGCCCCGCTCAGTTGCTCAAGGGCAACCACCAGTTCCACAAGAACTGACCGATCGATCGGGATCGTTGAAGAAGTGACGGCCGAGTCGCAAATCCACGACACGGTCGGCAGAGCCGGCTCCCTCTGGGAGCCGGCTCTTTTCTTGGGTCGCGGCAGCCAAGGTCTTGCCGCCCCCCAGTCAGGAGCGGGAGCACGCGGGGCGAGGCATGGTCGCCAGATGCGATCCTCGAAACCAGCCAATCCCGCTGCGGCCCAGACCGACGGACCCATTTCCTGACCGTCACGATGCTCGTGCTGGCGGCCTGGGCGGCGGTTCCCGCGATCGGGGCCCTGCTGGTCGGCGTGTGGCTGCGGCGGACGCTTGGCCCGACGACCTGAACCGCCGCGTGGTCGCGCCAAAACGGCGATCGAGGCAGTCTGCCGAGATTCCATGGTGCATCTGGGCACCGATGGTTGCGCTGGCGGGGCGTCGACCACCTCAGACCCCTTGACGCTGGCGTTAGCCACTCCTAAGGTCACGGAAGGAGACGCCCGGCATGAACCTGGGCTTCCGCAAGATGGCGCTCGTCGATATCAACGGGTCGTGCCACCGAGAACCGCCGATGGTGCGCCGCACGGTCGCAAGGCACGATGAAGGTCGAGCCCCGGACCCGGGTCGCCGTTGACGGACTCGGACCGATGATGAGTGCGGGACTTGCCCGCTCCTGGCCAATATCTGTGAGGGGTCGGTCGCGGCGCGCTGGTCGCGCCCCAGACCGTGATCATCGATGACGACGGAGCCCAGTCTCCGAGATCAGCCAGGGCCAGACCAAGGGAGGTGCACCAGGCCACACAGATCGAACCTCCCGAGTGCTATGCGAGCGCTCGTCACGGGCTCTAAAGGAACCGTTCAAGGGGACCGTTCAGGGGATCGGCTCTCCACAAGGAGGAAACTGGATGCAACACGCGAAACGACTTGGGGTACTAGTGGCGACGGCCGGCCTGGCCGCGACCTCGATGTGGGTCGGGGTGGTCGGGGTCGGCGCCAACACCATCGACCCGCCCGGCTGCGAGAACAACGGCATCAACCTGACCATCGGCCGCAGCCCGGCCATCGTCCACACCGGCCAGGCCATCACCTACACGGTCAGCGTCAGCAACGACGACCCGACCGGCACGCTCAAGTTCTGCAACGTGACCGGCGCGACGGTGACCATCACCCTGCCCGACCCGGCGACCGGCTCGCCGTTCACGGCGGGTGCGACGACGACCGTCATCGCGTCCAACCACGACTTCCCGGTGTCGGGTGCCGGCGACATCGCGCCGACCTCGTTCACGTTCACCCCGCCGGCCGGGACGACCTACACCAGCGCGACCGCCGCGGCGGCCATCAGCGGTTCGATCCTCCACGACTCGGACCAGGTCGACGACTCCGCCGACATCACCAAGACGTCGTCGGCGGCGGTCATCCACCCGGCCACCACGCTGTCCACCACGACCACCCCGCCGGCGACCGTCCATGCCGGTGACTCGGTCCACGTCGTGGTGACCGAGCGGAACTCGGGCGACAGCATCCTCCACGCGGTGACCGTCACCGGTGGCGGCGCCTGTCCGACGTGGACCGCGGTCGGCGTCTTCAACGGCATCCTGACGCCGGGTTCGACCCAGCAGTTCGAGTGCACCTTCACCGCCGGCGCGCCCGGCACGACCCAGACCTGGGAGGCCCACGGCCAGGGTCTCGACAGCCTCAACACCGCCGTCCCGCGGGCCGGTGAGGACCAGTCGGGCAGCGTCCGGGTGATCAACCCGGTGACCCGCCTCGACGTCACCACCCCGCCCCCGGCGACCGTCCATGGCGGTGACCCGGTGACCATCGTGGTGACCGAGAACAACACCGGCGACGACCCGCTGTCGGGTGTCCACGTCACCGGTGGCGTGGCCTTCAACGGCGTCATCCAGGCGGGCGTCTGCGCCGACTGGACCCCGGTCGGACCGTTCAGCCTCGCTGTGGGTGCCAGCCTGTCCTTCACCTGCACCTTCACCGCCGGCGGTCCCGGCACCGATATCACCTGGTTCGCCGATGGCCAGGGCGTCGATTCGCTCGGCCGCCCGGTCCCCACGACCGGTGAGCACCAGTCGGGTGCCCTCCACGTCATCAACCCGGCGACCGGCCTGTCGACCTTCAGCGGCCCGCCGCCGGTCGTCGCCAAGGGCGCCACGGTCACGCGTCACCGTCCGTGAGACCAACACCGGCAGCGACCCGCTGACCAACGTGTTCGTGACCGGCAGCCCGTGCGCCACCTGGACCCCGGCCGGTCCGATCAACCTGGCCGCCGGCGCCTTCCAGGACTTCAGCTGCACGTTCCCGGTCAACACGACCGTCAACTGGTCGGCCGACGGCCAGGGCACCGATTGGCTCGGCAACCCGGTCCCGACCGGCCCGGGCACGCCCGAGCACCAGCAGGGCACGGTCGCCCCGGCCGCGATCCACATCGTCAAGAAGACCAACGGCACCGCCAACGCCTGCCCGACCGGGCCGATCGTGGCGGTCGGCTCGACCGTGACCTGGACCTACGAGGTCACCAACCCGGGCGAGGTCCCGCTCAGTCCAACGTCGTCGTCACCGACAACCACGCCCGGCGTCACCCGGCGGCCTTCGCGTCGGGTGACACCAACAACGACGGCAAGCTCGACCCGACCGAGACATGGACTTCTCGGCCTCCGGGGCGGCGCACCGCCGGCCAGTACAACGAACATCGCCACGGTCAACGGCGACCGCCACCGTGGCGACCACACGTCCCGCTGACCGCCACCGATGACGACTGCTACTTCGGGGCGGCGCCGGCGATCCACATCGTCAAGCTGACCAACGGCACCGACAACGACAGCCCGACCGGGCCGGTCGTCCAGGTCGGCTCGACCGTCACCTGGACCTACATCGTCACCAACCCGGGCAACGTCCCGGTCACCAACGTGGTCGTCACCGACGACAACGGCACGCCGGGCCACCCCGCCGACGACTTCCATCCGACGTTCGTCGGTGGCGACACCAACAATGACAACATCCTCCAGACGACCGAGACGTGGACCTACACGGCCACGCGGCATCGCCACCCTCGGCCAGTACGACAACGTCGGCGACCGTCACCGGCAACTACCCGCCGACCGGCCAGACCGTCACCGACAACAACCCCGACCACTACCTGGGCGTGGCCCCGGCGATCAACATCGTCAAGAAGACCAACGGCACCGCCAACGCCTGCCCGCCCTCGCCGATCGTGCCCGCCGGCTCGACCGTGACCTGGACCTACGACGTCACCAACCCCGACACGTTCCCGATCAGCAACGTGGTCGTCCGCGACGATGCCGGCACGCCGGGCGTCCCGGGCGACGACTTCAGCGCGACGTTCGTCGGCGGTGACACCAACAACGACGGCAAGCTCGACCCCGGCGAGACGTGGACGTTCACGGCCTCCGGGACGGCCCACGCCGGCCAGTACAACAACATCGCCACGGTCAACGGCGACTCGGTCGCCTCGGGCGTCACCGTCCCGGTCAGCGCCACCGACGACGACTGCTACACCGGGGCCGATGACGTCGTCACCACCGCCGTCCGCGACGCGGCCGGCCACGACGTCACCAACACGACCGTGCCCGCCGGGACGGTCGTCCACGACGAGGCGACGGTCGCCAAGACCGCCAGCACGCCGGCCTCGGCGCCCGCCCCGAGCGGCACCGTGAGCTTCACCCTCTACGACAACGGCACCTGCAACGGGACCGTTGTGGCGACCGACCCGAACAAGCCGCTCTCGGGCGGCATCGCGACGTCGGCCAACTTCACCCCGCCGGCCGCCGGCGGCACGTTCAGCTATCTCGCCCACTACAACGGCGACGCCAACTATCCCGCCCGCAACGGGCCGTGCGAGCCGTTCACGGTCGAGAAGCCGCCGGCCGGCCAGATCACCCCGACCCAGGTCGACTGCGCCGACTTCGTCGCCGGGGCACCGACCCTGGGCCAGATCAACTACTCGGTCTCGGGTGGCAAGATCGGCCAGAACATCAATCCTGGCGTGTTCTTCTTCTGGACGACGATCACGACCACGGTCCCGAACCAGGTCGTCACCGTCAGCCAGACCAACACGAGCACCAACAACGCCGCCTTGTTCACCGTCCACCAGGGCTGGGATCGCCTGTACAAGGGCGACTGCAGCTCGTACAAGACCGGCACCGAGATCGCCGGTGGCTCGGGCGCCTCGTTCACGGTGGCCGCTCCGGGGACCTACCACATCGGCATCAAGTACAGCACCAAGTCGATCGCCGGCACGACCGCTCCGGTCCCGGCCGACATCACCTACAACTTCTCCACCTCGCTCGGTGGCAACACCGGTGCGTCGGTGCTGTTGAAGAAGCAGTGACCGACCGCCGCGTTGGCGGCCACTGAACATCCCTTCGACCCGAAGGCCAAGGGCCCCGGCAAAGCGCCGGGGCCCTTCGGATTGTGCGCCCGGCATGGGCAGCAGCTTGGAGGTGCAAGTCCTCTGGGGATCGAGGTGGTACGAACCCCTAGCCGGAGGCAACGGCGTCACCGCGAGGTGGGGTCGGAAGGAAGCCCGAGGCAAAGCTCCGACCCGAGGACACGAACCGCATACGAGGCTGGGCAGCGTGGATGAGCCGGCAACGCACGGTGAAGTCCGTCACCACCAAGAGGTCGTCAGGTAAATGCGGCGGGGCTGGAGCGAAGGCGTCTGCTTACCCGGGGAGGCTGTCGGGGTGTCGAGTGCAGAGCGCACGCGACCACGCCGTCGCAAGGCGAGCGATGGACCCGGCAGGAGTCAGCAGCGGCCATAGTACCGGCGGGGATCAGCAGCGCCGGGAAGGGCCAAACGTCAGTCCGAGGGACGACCCGGACCGACTCGCGATCGGCACATCGACCGCAGCCATCCCACCCTCGTGGTGGGCCTGTCCGGAGGCGGGCGGTGAAGCCGCCCGCCCGTCAGCAGAGCGCAGCGCCGAACCGGCGTCGCCCGAGACGTACCCTCACCCCGCCCGGGCCGAGGCTCTCTGGGAGGTCTTCCTCTCACGGGACAACCTCGCCCGGGCACTCCGGCGCGTCGAGCGCAACGGCGGCGCCCCCGGACCCGACGGCATGACGACGGCCGAGCTTCGGCCTACCTGAAGACCGCCGGCCGGGCATCCGCCAGCGCCTCGACGATGGCACGTACCGACCCAGCCCCGTCCGCCGGGTGACGATCCCCAAGCCCGGCGGCGGGGAGCGCGAGCTGGGCGTGCCGACGGTCCTCGATCGCTTCCTCCAGCAGGCGTTGAGCCAGGTCCTCACCCCCGTCTTCGAACTGTCGTTCTCGGACCGGAGCTTCGGCTTCCGGCCGGGGCGGAGCGCCCATCAAGCGGTGGAAGCCGCGAGGCGGGCGATCGAAGCCGGGGAGACCTGGGTCGTCGATGTCGATCTCGACCGGTTCTTCGACCGGGTGAGCCACGACACCCTGATGGCCCGTGTGGCCAGACGGGTCGGCGACCGGCGGATCCTGAAATTCATCCGCCGCTATCTCGACGCCGGGGTCATGGTCGCAGGCGTGAAGGTCGCGACGGTCGAGGGGACCCCGCGGGGTCGCCCCTCAGCCCGTTGCTCGCCAACATCATGCTCGACGACCTCGACCACGAGCTGGAGCGGCGGGGCCACACGTTCGTCCGCTATGCCGACGACCTGCGGGTCTATGTGGCCAGCGAACGAGCGGCTCAGCGTGTGCTCGACGGGGTCACGGTCTTCGTGGAGCGACGACTCAAGCTCAAGGTGAACCGGGCGAAGAGCGGGGTCGCTCCGGCGACCCGCCGGGGCCTGCTGGGCTTCGGCTTCTTCAAGCGCAACGGGACGGTGAAGATCAGGCTCGATCCGAAGGCGAAGCATCGCCTCAAGGCTCGGCTACGCCAGCTCACCTCCCGGCGCCGGAGCGTGGCGATGCCGTCCGCCTCGCCCTCCTCAACCGGTTCATCGGCGGCTGGAGCGCCTACTTCGCGCTGGCCGAGACGCCCTCGGTGTTCGCCGAGTTCGACGAGTGGCTCCGGCGGCGGCTGCGGCAGGTCCGCTGGAAGGAGTGGAAGCGGTTTGCCGCGCGGCGCCGCAACCTCATTGCCCTCGGTATCCCCGACCGGCAGGCTCGCCAATGGGCGGCCAGCCGGAAAGGCTACTGGCGGTCTCAGGTTCCGCTCCGCTCCAGCGGGCGATGCCCAACCGCTACTGGGCCGACCTCGGTTTGGTCCCCCTCAGCGATCGAACTCGTCGCCTTCGGGAGCACTGGCGAACCGCCGGATGCGGACCCGCACGTCCGGTGGTGTGGGAGGGGGTGGTGTGACGCCGCCCCCTACCCGATTACGCCCGGCATGGGCAGCAGCTTGGAGGTGCAAGTCCTCTGGGGATCGAGGTGGTACGAACCCCTAGCCCGAAGTTCCAGCCGACGCGGGCCCGGCCGTGAGCACGAACAGGTCCACGCCTGAGCACGAACCGACGGCGTCTCATGCCGCCGAGCGTAGGCACTAATATACTTGACATGTGGGTCGGGTTCGGCGATGATCCGTGTGTGAGCACGCGAGGCGGCGCCGTCCATGTCTCGACGACGCGTCGGCACTACAAGGGCAGGGTGTACGAGACCCACCTGCTGCGCCGGTCGTACCGCGAGGACGGCAAGGTCAAGACCGAGACGGTGGGCAACCTGAGCCACCTGCCGCCCGAGCTGATCGATCTCGTCCGGCGCGGCCTGCGGGGCGAGCGGTTCCTCGCCGCCGACGGGCTCGAGCGCCACGCGAGCCTGCCCCACGGCGCGGTGGTGGCGGTCCTGGGCAGCCTCCGGCGCCTCGGGCTCGAGGGGCTCCTGGACCCCCACCCGAGCCGCCAGCGCGACCTCGCCACGGCGCTCATCGTGGCCCGCCTGCTGGCCCCCGGAATCCAAGCTCGACACCGCCCGGCGGCTGGGCCAGACGACGCTCGGCGCGGTGCTCGGCGTCGGGGACGCCACCGAGGACGAGCTGTACGCCGCCATGGACTGGCTCCTCGCCCGCCAGCCCCGGATCGAGGCCCGCCTGGCCGCCCGGCACCTGGCGCCCGGCGATCTGGTCCTGTACGACCTCAGCTCCACCTGGGTCACCGGCCGCCACAACCCGCTGGCACGGATCGGCTACAGCCGGGACGGGCGGCCGGGCACGCCCCAGGTCGAGTACGGCCTGCTCACCGACGCCGAGGGCCGGCCGGTCGCGGTCGAGGTCGTGGCGGGCAACACCGCCGACCCGGCCACCGTGCCCGCCGCGGTCGAGAAGCTGCGGGGCCGGTTCGGCCTCTCCTCGGCCGTCCTGGTGGGCGACCGGGGGATGCTCACGGGCGCCCGGATCGCCGCGCTCCGGGACGCCTCGCTCGACTGGGCGAGCTCGCTCCGGGGCCCGGCCCTGGCGGGCCTCGCTCGAGGCGGGCGACCTCCAGCTCGGGTTGTTCGACGAGCGCAACCTCGTCGAGATCACGAGCCCCGCCTACCCGGGCGAGCGCCTCGTCGTGTGCCGCAACCCACTGCTCGCCGCCGAGCGGGCCCGCAAGCGGGCCGACCTGCTGGGCGCGACCGAGGCGAGGCTCGCCCCGATCGTCGCCCGGGTCGCGGCCGGGCGCCTCGCGGGTGCCGCCCGGATCGGGCTCGCGGTGGGCCGGCTGATCGACCGCTACAAGATGGCCAAGCACTTCCGGCTCGAGATCACCGACGAGGCCCTCACGGTCATCCGCGACGAGGCCGCGATCGCCGCGGAGGCGGCCCTCGACGGCCTGTACGTCCTGCGCACCTCGGTCGGTGAGGAGCGCCTGGCGGCCCCCGAGGTCGTCCGGGCATACAAGCGTCTGACGCGGGTGGAGCGGGCGTTCCGTGCGTTCAAGGGGGCCGATATCGCGATCCACCCGATCCGCCACTGGACCGAGCCGCGGGTCCGGGCGCACGTCCTGCTGTGCATGCTCGCCTACTACGTGCAGTGGCACATGGAGCGGGCCTGGGCTCCATTGCTGTTCCGCGACGAGGAGCCGCCCGAGCTCGCCGACCCGGTGGCGCCGGCGCAGCGCTCGGCGGCCGCGGTGCGCAAGGCGCGCACCGGCCGGCTGGCGGATGGCACCCCGGCCCACAGCTTCCGGACCCTGCTCGCCGAGCTCGCGACCCTCACCCGCGACCGGGTCGCCCCGGCCGGCGTGCCCGAAGCTGCGTTCGAGATCACCGCGACCCGACCGCCCTCCAGGCGCGGGCCCTCGCCCTGCTCGAGCTCACGCCCGCCAGCGTGTAGTCAGAACCCGACTCGCTCGCCGTGCTCAGCTGAGCACGCCCACGCTCTGGAACTTCGGCCTAGCCGGAGGCAACGGCGTCACCGCGAGGTGGGGTCGGAAGGAAGCCCGAGGGAGGCTCCGACCCAGGAATTCACCGCCCATGAGGCCCGACTACGTGGGCCAGCCAGCATCGCATGGCGAAGCCCGTGACCACCAAGCGTGGGCGGACAAACGCGGCAGGGCCGGAGTGACAGCGGCTGTCCGGCTCCGGAGGCCTGACCGGGTGTCGACAACGGTCGACCGCTGTGCCCAGAGATCCCGGCGGACCGGTCAGGAGCCAGCAGCGGCCATGCCGGCGGGTATCAGTGTCGCCGGAAGGGCCAACGTCAGTCCGAGGGATGACCCGGACAGACTCGCGATCGGCGCCAGGACCGCAGCCTACGTGCACCTGTGGCGGGCCTGCCGGCGAGACGAGGCGGCGAAGCCGTCGGACCCGCGGGCAGAGCGCATCGCCGACCCGACGTCTCCTGAGAGCACCCTCACCCCGCCCGAGCAAAGCCCTTGGGAGAGCGTCCTTTCCCGGTCTAACCTCAGCCGGGCGCTCCGGCGCGTCGAGCGCAACGACGGCGCGCCGGACCTGGATGGCATGACGATGGCCGAGCTTCTGCCGTGTCTGAAGGCTGCGTCGTATCGGGTCTCCCGGGCGCCGCTTGACAGCGGCACCTACCGCCCGTGTCCTGTTCGCAAGGCGACGATCCCCAAGCCGGGGGCGGAGAGCTGGGCGTGCCGACGTCACGGACCGTGTGAGCGAGCATGAATACTGCAGAGAGATGAGCACGAAAAGTGCAGAGGCCCTCGGGGTGACCCGAGGGCTTTCGTTTGGGCCAAGAACGGGAGGTCCCCCCTGTCAGGCTCGGGCTGCTGAGCTCCGAACCAAGGACAGGAGGGACAGATTGCAGTCTGAGGACACCTGGATGGAACTGCACGTGCTCCATCGCCACGGCTGGTCGATCGCCGCCCTCGCCCGCGAGTTCGGGCTCAACTGGCGGACGGCCCGCCGGTACGCCAGCGCCGACGCACCGCCGAGGTATCGACCACGGGCCCGGCCGACCGAGCTGTCGGCGGCCCAGCTCGCCCACGTCGAGCGCCGCCTGGCGGCCTGTCCCGACCTGCGCGCGACGGTCCTCCTGCGCGAGCTGCGTGACGACTATGGCTACACCGGCACCTACACCAGCCTGCGCCGGCGGGTGGTCGTGCTCCGGCCGACCGACACCGGCGAGCCCGAGCTGCGCTTCGAGACCGGACCCGGGATCCAGACCCAGGGCGACTGGACCGACTGCGGGATCTGGCCGCTCGGCGACGGGAGGCGCGACCTGTACGCCTTCGTGGCCATCCTCGGCTGTGCGCGGATGGTGGCGGTCCGCTTCGCCACCGACAAGACCCGGCCCACGACCCTCGCGCCATCGTCCGCTGCGTCGACGACCTGGGTGGCGCGACGGCCGAGTTCCTGACCGACCGCGACACGGCACTGATGTCGGGCAGGAGGCCCGCCCTGCTCGACCGGTACCTCGGGTTGGGCCGCCTGCGCGCTGGCCGAGACGTCATCGTTGTTCGACGAGGTCGACGAGTGGCTCAGCCGCCGGGTTGCGGCGGGTCCGCTGAAAGGAGTGGAAGCGGCCCGCTCCGCCGGCACCGCAACCTCCTGGGCGCTCGGTATCCTGACCCCGGGCCCGCCAGTGGGCGGCCAGCCGGAACCGGATTTCGGACCGCAGTCCGGTTGTGGGGAGGGCCAGTCTGACCGCCGATCCTTACCAGGATCCCGACGTGTTGCTGAACTGGGCCGGCAGTGCACAACGACGGGCTGACAGGTGGGGGGCCCCGCCCCCGGCGGACGACGCCGCCTGCTGCCAATGCTCCTCATCACGGACCTACGTCGACGCCGAACGCCCCAGCAAGCGCCGTCGTCACCGAGGCGGACTACAGGAAGGTGTCGCCACGAAAACGGCATCCGTCTCGCTTGGAGACTCGCCGAGACTCGATAGGCTAGTTTGGGTACGGCGCTGACCTCAACGGAGGTTGGGCCTTCGCCGAGCGGGTTGACCGCGGTGATCTTGTAAAGTAGCGCGTGCCTTTGATCACGGTGGTGTCGACAAGGTTCGTGTTGGTGCCGATCGTTACCAACAGGGTTTCCCCGCCAGAGGTGGTCCCGCGATAGATCCGGTAGTTGGTGACGTTGGCGCCGCCGTCGGAGGCCGGACTCGACCATTTCAGAGTCACACTGGCCGTGCCCGCGGTCGCAGCCAGGTTGCGAGGTGCCGTCGGAGGTGTGCCCCGGACGGCGGACTTCTCGGTCGTCCGTGGGCCCTCGCCAGTGCCGTTGACAGCAGCGACCTGGTAGTAGTACGTGGTGCCGTTCCGCACATTCGTGTCGGTGAACGTGAGGATGTTCCCGACCGTGGCGAGCAATGTCTCACCATTGCTTACCGTGCCGCGATAGACCTTGTACGCAACGATCGGCGAGCTACCCACCGTGCTGGGCGCCTGCCAGGTGAGGATGATGCCCTTGGCATCGTTCGGTCGGACAGCGAGCCCCTGCGGGACGCTGGGGAGCGTGCCCGGTCCGGTGGGGGTCGCTGACCGTTCGCCGGATCGAGGGCCCTCGCCCTTGATGTTGACCGCCGTCACCTGGTAGAAGTACGGCGTCCCGTTGGTGAGTCCGGTGTCGGTCCAGGACGTCACGTTGCCAGCCTTCACCAGCTGCGAGGCAGCGCCACTGCACTGTGCCCCGGTACACGCGATACTCGGTGATGGCCGATCCCCCGTTGGAAGCGGGTGTTGACCAGGCGATCGCGACGCTCCCATTCCCGGCGGTCGCCGCGGTGATGGTGGGCGCACCGGGCACGCTGATCGCGGTGGCTGACAGCTCACCGGACCGCGGACTCTCGCCCAAGCTGTTGATTGCACTGACCTGGTAGTAGTAGGTCGTCCCATTGGTGGTGGACGCGTCCGTGTAGCTCGTGACGGCTCCGACCGTGGTCAGGATCGTCTTGCCGCCGGTGCGGTACCGCGGTAGATCCGGTACCCGGTGATCGGTGAACCGCCATTGTTCGCCGGTGCGCCCCAAGTGATGGTCACGCCGTTGCCTGGGACGGCGGTCATGAGCGTAGGTGCGGATGGCGGAGTGGGCAGGATGGTCTGAGCGGGCGTGGCGAACCGCTCGACGGACCGGCTCCCGATACCTTGGGCGTTGTAAGCACTCACCTGGTAGTAATAGGTGGTGCCGTTGGATACGTTCGTGTCAGTCCATGTGGCCACGTTGCCGACGATCTGATAAAGCGCTTCGCTGCCACTGGCATTGCCCCGGTAGATGTAATAGCCGGTGATCGGCGAGCCACCGTTGCTGGCCGGGGCCGACCAGGCCAGGCTGATCGAACGATCGCCGCCGGTGGCCGAGTTGAGGGCGGGCGCGCCGGGCACGGTAGCCGGCGTGGCCGACAAGGCGTTCGAAGCGGGACCGGTCCCGATAGCGTTGGTGGCGGTCACCGTGAACGAGTAGCCGGTGCCGTTGGTGAGGCCGCTGACCGTGCAGCCGAGGCCCGACGTGGTGCAGGTCAGGCCACCCGGGCTGGCGGTCGCCCGGTACGAGGTGATCGCCGAGCCGCCGTTGCTGGCCGGTGCCGACCAGGCCAGGCTGACCGAGCCGTTGCCGGCGGTGGCCGAGTTGAGGGTCGGTGCGCCGGGCACGGTGGCGGTGGCGCCCGGGGTGGCCGAGCGCTCGCTCGAGCGCGGGCCCTCGCCGACGCCGTTGAGCGCGCTGACCTGGTAGAAGTAGGTCGTCCCGTTGGTCAGCCCGCTGTCGGTCCAGCCGGTGACGTTGCCGACGGTCGTCAGGAACGTCTCGCCCCCGCTGGCCGTCGACCGGTAGATCCGGTACGAGGAGATGGCCGAGCCACCGTTGGACGCCGGGGCCGACCAGGCCAGGCTGACCGCGCGATCGCCGCCGGTGGCCGACATGAGCGTCGGCGCGCCGGGCACGGTGGCGGCGGCGACCGGTGTCGCTGACAGGCTGTTCGACGCGGGGCCCGTGCCGACCGCGTTGGTGGCGGTCACGGTGAAGGAGTAGCCGACGCCGTTGGTGAGACCGCCGACCGTGCAGCCGAGGCCCGACGTGGTGCAGGTCAGGCCACCCGGGCTGGCGGTCGCCCGGTACGAGGTGATCGCCGAGCCTCCGTTGCTGGCCGGTGCCGACCAGGCCAGGCTGACCGAGCCGTTGCCGGCGGTGGCCGAGTTGAGGGTCGGTGCGCCGGGCACGGTGGCGTTGGCGCCCGCGATCGTGAGCGAGAGTGTGGCCGATGCCGCGCCGGTGTTGGCGGCCATGTCGGTATCCGTGACGTAGATGGCGCGGGTGCCCACCGCGAGCGTCGGAAGGCGGTACGCCCAGTTGCCGTTGGTGTCGGCCGGGGCCGTGCCGACCTTGGCCCCGCCGACGTAGACGTTGATGTTGCTGTTCATCTCGGCGCCCGCCCCGACGATCAGCGGGGTCGTCACGTTCGTCGTGTTATCGCCGACCGGCGCACTGTCGGAGGCCGGGTCGAGCGTGGGGGCGGGTGGTGCGGCCGGCGGGTTCGGATCGATGATGAGGATGAGCTGCGTCGACGGCGCCAGGGCGACGTTGCCTTGCGAGTCGATCGCCCAGGCCACGAGCGGATGGACGCCATTGCTCAGGGGCGTCGACATGGCCCACCCGCCTGCGGCGTCGGTCGAGGTGTAACCGAGCACCAGCGTGCCTTGATTGAGGCGGATCTGCTCGTTGGGCAGGGCGGTCCCGTAGATGCGTGGCGTCGTCACGTTCGTCAGGCCGTCACCGACCAAACCCGAATCGCTGGCCGGGTCGAGCCTGGGAGGACCCGACGGGGGCGGCGACGTGGTGGCACCGAGCGTTGCGGCATTCACCGCACCGCCGTATGCACCACCGATCGAAAGGAGGGCGAACAATAGGGTCGCTGTGATCGCGGCAACGGCAAGGCGAGTCTTTACCGCGAACGTCAACGCGGGCTCATAGGGCATTGGCAGCATCCTCTGGAGTTGGCGGGCACGGATTCATGGGGCTTGAACCAGCGCCACCATCTTCATGGGTGATCGATGGCACGCAGCAATAATTGGTCGCCTAACCCTCGGGTCATTCGTACCACCGGCCCTCGCCGAAGCTAAGGCTTACCCGACGGTTTTCGGCGAGCCGGTCCTGGCTCATATCGTCACGCAGACGTCGCACGACGCCTGTCAGGGCGGGAGGACCGGCGAGTCCGACCTTTGGGGTGAGGTCGGTCGCTATTTCACGATGGTAGCAGGTGCGCGCAAGGCCCCCTGGAAAGCCGTGGGGCTCCGGCTCATCCGCCCGCGCCTGCTCGTGGCCAAATGCGCAGCTCGCTGGCGGTGCTCGCGGCCAGGATCGCGGCGCTGGCGGACGACGGCGTTCGAGTCACAAGTACGTGTCATAATGAGTGGCATCGTCTACGCTGTTCGAGGCTTGGAGGATGCTGCCATGCCCAGGGGTCGCCCACTGGCGGTGCTGACACTCGAGGCTGGAGACCGAGACACGCTGACCCGCTGGACGCGCCGGCCGAAGACGGCCCAGGCGCTCGCCCAGCGGGCCCGGATCGTGCTGGCCGCCGCCGACGGCCGCCGAACGGGCCATCGCGGCCGAGCTGTCGATCACCGCCCACACGGTCGGCAAGTGGCGCCGGCGCTACCTCGAGCACGGCCCCGACGGACTGCTCGACGAGCCCCGGCCGGGCGCCCCGCGCACGATCGGCGACGAGCGGGTGGAGGCGGTGATCGTCAAGACGCTCGAGGCCAAGCCCGCCGACGCGACCCACTCGCGCTCGATGGCCCGCTCGTCGGGCATCAGCCAGTCGTCGGTCAGCCGCATCTGGCGGGCGTTCGGGCTCCAGCCGCAGCGGGCCGAGAGCTTCAAGTTGTCGACCGACCCGCTGTTCATCGAGAAGGTCCGCGATGTCGTCGGGCCTCGATCCGCCCGAGCGGGCGGTCGTGCTGTGCGTCGACGAGAAGAGCCAGATCCAGGCGCTCGCACGCTTCCAGCCGATCCTGCCGATGCTCGCCGGCACCCCCCAGCGGCGCAGCCACGACTACGTCCGGCACGGCACGACCAACCGCTCGCCGGGCTCGACACGCTCAGCGGCAGGGTCATCGGCGCCCTCCATCGGCGTCACCGGGCCATCGAGTTCCGGTCGTTCCTGGAGCGCATCGACGCCACCGTGCCGGCCGACCTCGCGGTCCACCTCGTCCTCGACAACTACGCCACCCACAAGACGCCGGCGATCAAGCGCTGGCTGCTGCGCCACCCGCGCTTCACGCTCCACTTCACGCCCACCGGCGCGTCCTGGCTCAACCTCGTCGAGCGCTGGTTCGCCGAGCTGACGACCAAGAAGATCAAGCGCGGAGCCCACACGAGCGTGCCCAGCCTCGAGGGCGACATCCGCAGCTGGATGGCCACCTGGAACGAGGATCCTCGCCCCTACGTGTGGGTGAAGACGGCGGACCAGATCCTCGCCTCACTCGCCCGATATTGCGAACGAATCTCCGACTCGGGAGACTAGCGGACGACCGGCGTTCGAGTATCGTCGAGGAGAGCCTGGCCGATGTGCGGGCGATCGTGACCGTCACGATGCTGGTGCTGGCGTCCTGGGCGGCCGTGCCGGCCATCAGGGCACTCCTGGTCGGCTCCTGGCTGCGGCGGTCGCTTCGGCAGACCGTCTGAAGCAGCACGGACGTTGCGTTACGGAGTGACGGGAGCCTGCCAGGATTTCATGGTGCATCCGTGCACCGACCGAATACGGCCACCCCAGAGACCCCTTGACGGTACCCCTAACCCCTCCTAACGTCACCGATTGAGACGCTCGGCACAAGCTTGGCGCAAGAGCGGCGCCTGACGATATCAGCAGGATGTGCCACCCGCGAACCGCCAACGATGGGCCGCCCGGTCGCAGAGGGCGACGCAGATCGAGCCGACACGGGTCCATCGTTGACGCCTTCGGACGGATGGCCCATCGCTGGCCAATCTCTGATCGGGCCGCCATGAGGGGAACCGCCGCAATACCGTGGCCGCAATGCGGTAGCCGGATCGTGCACCTTCACCGCCGGCGCGCCCGGCACGACCCAGACCTGGGAGGCCCACGGCCAGGGTCTCGACAGTGGTTGGTGCGCGGGCGCACCACCCGCAGTCCTGCCCCGGCTATCTGAGTTCGCGGCGGAGGGCCGACCGCGCCGCCAGCATGCCGCTCATGCCATGAACACCGCCGCCCGGCGGCGTCGACGACGAGCACAGATAGAGCCCGTCCCCGACGCGATACGGGTCGCGCGCCGGCCACGGCCGGAAGATCAGCTGGCGGATGTCCTGGATCCCGCCGTTGATGTCGCCGCCGACATAGTTCGCGTCGTACGCCTCCATCCGGGCGGGTGAATGGCTCGCGCGCGCGAGGATGCGGTCGCGGAAGCCCGGGCGCGAAGCGCTCGACCTGGGCTTCGATCCGCTCGGTCATGTCGACCGGGGAGCCGGCGGGCACGTGGCAGTACGCCCAGGCGACGGACTTGCCCGCGGGCGCGCGCGAGGGATCCCACGGGTCGTACTGGACGAACAGGACGTACGGTCGGTCCGGGATCCGCCCGGCGGCGACCTCGCTTCCGCGGCGGCGATCTCCTCGAGCGTGCCGCCGAGGTGGACGGTCGCCGCACGCCGTGCGCCGTCCGCGGCCCACGGGACGGGTCCGTCGAGCGCCCAGTCGACCTTGAACACGCCCGGGCCGTAGCGGAACCGCTCGGCGTGCCGGCGGATGCGCGGGCGACAGCCGCGGGCCCGGCGATCGCCAGCAGCTGGCGCGGCGTCACGTCAAGGAGCACGGCTCGTGCCGGCCGGCAGCTCCTCGAGCGACGCCACCCGATGGCCGGTGACGATCTCGCCGCCCGCGGCCCGCAGCTCTGCCGACCAGCGCGTCGGCGACGGCGCTCGGCGCCGCCGCGGACCATCGGCCAGCCAACGGCATGCGCGTAGGTCCCGAGAACGAGCCCGAACGCGGCCGTCAACGGCCGGTCGAGCGGCAGCATCGCGTGGGCCGCGATCCCGCCGAACAGCGCGCGCGCCTCCTCGCCGTCGAATCGGTGCGCGGCCAGGCCTTCTCGCCGACCGCAGTGCCGGCAGCCCGAACCGCGCCAGCGCCAGCGGGTGGCGCGGGCACGTGGACGACCGGCCGGAGGAGCTCCGAGGCCAGCTTCTCCCCATCGCGGACGAGCGGGCCGAACAGCCGCCGCCAGGCCCGCCCGTCCGCGCCGCCGAGACCGGCCGCCGTGGCCGGCCACGGACCGCTCGAGGACCACGGCCCGGCCGCCGTCGAGCGGGTGGGCGACCGGCGCGTCGGGGTGGACCAGCTCGACGCCGCGGGCCGCGAGGTCGATCGTCCGGAAGAACGGCGAGGCGAGGGTCAGCGGCAGGATCGTCGAGCAGACGTCGTGGCGGAACCCGGGCAGCGTCAGCTCGGCGGTCCGGGTCCCGCCGCCGGGCGTGTCGGCGGCCTCGTAGACGCGGACCGAGCGCCCGGCACGGGCCAGGGTGATCGCCGCGGCCAGGCCGTTGGGCCCGGCGCCGACGACGATGGCATCGACTGCCTCGGACCCGCCCTTCGCCGCCCGGGTCCCCTCACGGGAGCCGGGGCCTCACCCCCGGTCGGTGAGCTTGCGGACGGGCGCGGTGAGCGTGCGGCGCGCCGAGCGGATCGTGGCGCTGTTCCTGACGTTCCGCCAGTACCGCCACTGGCGCTTCCGGTCGATGCAGACGCTCACCGTCTCGACGACCGGCGCGGTCGCACCCACCGAGGTCGCGAGATTCCGGCAGGGTGGCCTGCCAGAACTTGTCGTTCTGCCGGTTGCCGAACAGGCGTGTAGGCGATGTCGTCGAACGGGTCCGACGGCCGTTCGAGGGCCTGGGCCTGGGCGACGGTCACGTCGCCGTCGCGCCGGGCCGAGAAGGTGATCCACGCCGACAGGGTATGGCCCTCAGGGGTCATGAACGTGAACGACTCGTCGTCCGCGTAGAGGACCAGCACGCCGGTCGACAGCCGGACGGGGCGCCCGGCAACGGGGTCACCTCGAGGAGGGCGACCTCGCCGGGGGCGATCCCCGACAGCGGCGCATAGAACGTCTGGCCCTTCGGCCAGAAGGTGGGGAAGCGCTCCTTCCAGAACGCCACGAGGTCGGTCGGCGAGATGTCGGCTGCCGTCGAGTCGGACGGTGAACGTCTTCTGCCACAGCTGGCCGAAGCCCTGGAGCGGACCCGACACGCGCTTGCCGGAGACCGCGTCGTCTTTCGCGCCGACCACGCCGGCCGCCGACAGGCGGTCGACCGGCTGGGCCCAGTTGGCGGCGTCGCGGTTGACTCGCTCGGTCGGGGAGTTGATCGGTGCTGGGGGCGCTCATGTCGACCTCCCGGTCAGTCGGTGGCGGCCGCGACGGCCGCCGCTTCGTCGTCGGTGATCTCGATCGCCTCGTCGAGGCGCGTCAGGGAGAAGATCTGGCGGTAGTGCTCGGACAGTCCGGTCGCGACCAGCCGCCCGCCCGCGCGCTGGGCGCGGACGAGCAGGGTCACGAGGAGCCCGATGCCACCGCTGTTCATGTACTCGAGCCGCGCGAAGTCGAGGACGACGGCCGTCTCCCCGTTCGCGACGGCGAGGCCATAGGCCGCCATCAGGTCGCCCTCGCTCGCCGAGGTGACGTCGCCTTCGATGCGCAGGATGGCCGCCGGCCCCTGCTGGTCGAGCTCGATGACGGTCGCGGTCATGCAGCGTCTCCTTCCACGATCTCCATGAAGTCCGAAAGATCGCGTGATCCGGAAGATCTCGCGGTAGTGCTCGGTCAGGCCGATCGCCCGGACCGTCCGTCCGTCGCGCCGCGCGTCGGCGAGCAGCCGGACGACGAGCGCGATGCCCGTGCTGTTGATGTAGCCGACCCGCCCGAAATCGAGGCTGACGCGCCGCGGCCCGAGCGCGGCGACCTGCGCGTAGGCGCTGGCCAAGCGTCTCGTCCGCCCGGTCGTTCAGGTCGCCGTGCAGGCGGACCAGGACCTCTTCGGGAACCTCGCTGACCTCGGCGCCGAAGCTGCGGTCATCCATCGCTGCGCTCCTCGCGTGCCATGGTCAGGGTCACCGTCTGGGTCGACCCGTCGCTGGTCACGTCCATCGAATCCACCATGTTCTTGATCAGGAAGAGACCCCAGCCGCGCGGCTTCTGCTCGCCGGCGAGCTTGCGCGCGATGTCGGGTGCCTCGGCGTCGTCGGGGACGCGCCGGACAGGGCGCGATCGGTGATGCGCACGACGATGGACTCGACGGTCGTCTCGACCTCGACTCCACCGGGACCTCGGCCCGGCCCTGGCTGCCGTACTCGATCGCGTTCATCGCGGCCTCGCTGACCGCGGTCTTGAGCCGTTCCAGGCGGGCCGGCGAGAGTCCGAGCCCGTCCACGGCCGCCGCGACCCGGTCCATCGCGAGGCGCTCGTTGCCCTCCTCGCCGGGGATCGAGAAGGCGGTCAGGATCGGCGAGGTGGCGATCGCGCCGTATCCCGCTCCCGGCCGCCGCGCTCGTCCAGCGACCCCGTGGGCCCGCCGGAGCGTGACGAGCGTGATGTCGTCCTCCTGCTCCCAGTCGGGGCCGGTGAACCGGTGGAGCGTGTCGAGCAGCCGGTCGAGCAGCTCGCTGCCGGCGTCGTCGGTGGCCAGCTCCTCGCGCAGGCGCGGGAACCCGTACATCTCGTTGGCCGGGTCGTGGGCCTCGACCAGCCCGTCGGAGTAGAGCAGGACGTTGCTGCCCGGGGCGATGACGCCCTCGGTCTCCTCGTAGCGGATCCCCGGCATGAGCCCGAGCGGCATCCCGGTCGCGCGGAGCTCGACCACGCCCTCGTCGGTCCGGACGTAGGGGAGGTTGTGGCCCGCGTTGGCCAGGACGATCCGCCCGGTCGGCGGGATCGAGGATCGCGAACAGGCAGGTCACGAACATCCGGGCCGGCATCTCCGGGACGAGGAGCTCGTTGGCGCGCGCGAGGATGGCGCCCGGGCGAGTCGGAACGGGTGGCTTCGGCACGGAGGATGGAGTGCGTGCGGGCCATCACCAGCGCGGCCGGGACGCCCTTGTCGGTCACGTCGCCGACAGCGATGCCGATCCGCCCGCCGGGCATCTCGATGAAGTCGTAGAAGTCGCCACCGACCGCGCGGGCCGGACCGTAGTACGCGGCGATCTGCCACTGCGGCAGGTTCGGCAGCTCGCGCGGCAGGAACTGCTGCTGGATCAGGGTCGCGACGCGCATCTCCTGCTCGAGCCGCTCGCGCTCGGCGGCCTCGTGCGCCTGCTCGCGGACGAGCTGCGCGACGCGGATCGCCGGCGCGGCCTGCGCGGCGAGGGTCGTCAGCAGGCGGCGGTCGTCGGTCGAGTAGTCCTGCTCGGACAGCCGCGGGCCGAGGTTGAGCGTGCCGATCAGCTCGCCCTGGGAGACGAGCGGCACCACGAGCGCCACGCCCGCCTCGCGCATCGCGCGGAGCGCCGGCGAGTCCAGCTCGAGCCGGGCGACCTCGACCGGGCCGGGCGCGGCCTGGAGGTAGGCGAGCAGCGGGTCCGACTCGGCGATGTCGATGGCGACCGAGGTCCGGTCGTCCGCGGTCGGCGACGGGCGGGGCGACACGGGCTTGACGGCGACCTGGTCCGGCTGCGCGGTGCCGGCGGCGTCGCTCTTGCGTCCCAGGAGGCGGCGGATCGGGCGGGTCAGCTCGGTCATGTCGGGGTCACCGTAGTCGGGGTGTCGTCCGGGAATCGTTACGGACGGGCGGTGTGTGGCCGAATTCGTTGCGCCGGAGCCAAGATCCTGAAGTCGATGGATGAAGCGTCCGTCCGACGACGCCGAGCACGTCCGCCTCGACGCGCTCGAGGTCGATGTCGTCGCGCAGCCGGACCGTCAGCGCCTCGACGGTCAATCGAGGCGTCGTAGCTCGAGCCCGATCGAATCGCCGGTCCACGGCCGCCTGGACCCGCCGCCGGAGCGGACCGAACAAGGCGAAGACGAGCAGCGTCGAGGCGGCGACGGCGAGCGACTCGCGCTGGGCCAGCGAGCCCAGGAGGACGCTAAACACGAGCGACTCGTCGCGAAGACAGCCACCAGCGTCCCCGTGACGACGGCATAGGCGAGTGACCGGCTGATGAGCCGATCGATGTCGTACAGGCGATAGCGGAGGATGGCGATGCCGATGGCCACCGGCACCAGGGCACCCGCGAACCCGAACACGGCCAGTCCCGCCTCTGGCGGTTTCCCGGCGATCGCCGTCGCCAGGGCGGTCACGCTGAACGCGGCGACGGCCGCCGAGGCGGCGAGGATGAACCATTTCATCTGCTGGCGGCCGACGTCATCGGACATGCCGGTATCGCGACACCATCGACCATGCAAGCAGAGGGACGAAGATCGATCCCGAGGCCGGGATGAGCGCCGATCCCTGGGCTCCGAACGCGGCCCGGATGTCCGGACCGAACCCGACCGGGTTGTCGATCGACGGGAACATGATGAGCGGTCCCGGCTGGACGAGGAGGAGCGCCCCGTAGACGACCGTCACGACGATCGCCAAGACGACGATGAACCGATCCCAGGCCGGAGTCTGGCCGCGTCCGGTCGGGAAGATGAGCGGGAGTCCGAAGATAAGGATGCCGGTCGAGCGCGAACAGCGTGGTGAGCCACGCCGCAACGCTCGCGGTGGCGGCGCCCGCCGGGCCGTCCGCCACGGCGGAGGCCAGCACGGCTCCGGCCAGCCCGGAGAGCGCGTGCGAGACGCCGATCAGCACCATGACCCACCCCACGGCGTTCGCCGGCCGGCGCACGACGAGCAGCGAGCCGACCGAGGCAAAAGCCAGGCCCAGGAATTCGAAGCTCACGAGCGCGGGTCCGTGAAGCCGAGGTTGTTCGGGACGACCGGGACGGGATCCGCGATGCGGAGCGCGATGGCGCCCGCGGCCGCCATGACCGCAACGAGCCAGCCGGCCGCCGCGAACGGGCGCGCCAGTCGTCGCGTCATCGCCGGGCCCCGCGCAGCCAGATGCTGACGCTCCTCGGGCGGACGACGTTCGTGGCCGTGTCCGCGACCTCCCGGCTCACCGCGGCAAGGTCGACGTCGTCGCGGAGCCGAGAGGCGAAGGCCCTGACGACGACCTCGGCGTCGAACCGCGCCCGGTCGAACCGCCGGTCGACGGACCGCTGCACGCGCCTTCGAACGGGCTGGAACAGGAGGAAGACCACCAGGGTCGAGGCAACCACCGCGATCGTCTCGCCCTGGGCGACCGGGATGACCCCCCGCGTCACCGAGGTCAGCGCACCTCCGAGCAGCAAGACCAGCGTCATAACGCCCATCACCACGAAGGCGACCATGACGGCTGGCCCGAACCCGAACGAGGTCTGGATGAAGGGCGCCGGGGCGACGACCCGAACCACGATGGTGCCGACGACAGCGAGGATCGCGGCAAGCGACCCAACGATCGCGAACGGCCTGGCGAGCTTCTGCATCATCGGCGCAGCCAGATCCCGAGTGCCGTCGGGGCAAGCGAGGCCCTCGTCGTCCTGGTGAGGTCCGAGGTCACCGCGGCCAGGTTGGTCTCGTCGCGCAGCCGGGCCGCGAATGCCTCGACGGTCTGCTCCGCGTCGTATCGAGCCCGGTCGAAGCGCCGGTCGACCGCCCGCCTGACCCGCCGGTAGACGGGCTGGAACAGGATCAGGACGACGAGGGTGGACGCGGCGACCGGAACGGCCTGGCCCGAGGTGATGCTCGCGAGCAGGGCCTGCAGCGCCGAGGACGATCGCCACGAACACGACCCCGAGGACGCCGATGACGATCCCGTAGGCGACCGTGCGGCTGACGATCCGATCGAGGTCGTAGAGGTGATAGCGAAGGATCGCGATGCCGATGGCGACCGGGACGAGCGCGCCGACGAACCCGAACAGCGCGAGCCCGATCTCGGGCGGATCCGCCACGAGGGATGCGCTGAACCCGGCCACGGCGAGGCAGGCGATGGTCACCCCGATCGCCAGGGCGAACCACTTGAGCTGCTGACGCTCGACCTGACCTGCCGACCGGTACCGAGAGGCGACCGACCAGACCAGGAGCGGGAGCATGACGACGGCCATCGCGGAGATGCGTTCAGAGACCTTGTCGCCGAGCCACGGTCGCAGATCGGGCCCGAAGCCAAACGGGTTGTCGACCGTCGGGAAGACGTGGAGAGGGCCCGGCCTGATGAGGAAGACGGAGACGAGCATGAACGGGATGAGGGCCGCGGCGACCTTGAGCGCCTTGTCCCACGCCGGCGTCTGGCCACGCCCGGTCGGGAAGACGAAGCCGAGAGCGAAGACGGCGGCGCCGAGCGAGGTGAACAGGACGGTCAACCACCCCGCGATTCGCACGTCGAGCCAGCCGACAGGCGTTGTCGCCGGATGGGCCGCGAGCGAGAAGGTCACGGCCGCCCAGAAGGCACCGACCGCGTATCCGTCGCCGATCATCACCATCAGCCAGCCGATGATGTTGTGAGGCCGGCGGACGACCAGGACTGCGCCCACCGAGACGAAGGCGACCCCGAGGACACCGAACCCGACCAGCGCGGCGTCCCCGAAACCGAACGTGCTCGGAAGCTGCGGGACGGGGTCGACGATCCGAAGGGCGATCGCGCCGACCGCACCGGCGACCGCGGCCACCCAGCCGACGATCGCGAAGGGGAGGGCGACGCGCCGGATCATCGGGCGTCTCCTCGGGCGCAGCCAGACGTCGAGCGAGGTCGGAGCAAGCGCAGCGCGCGCGGTCGCGCTCAGGTCGGCAGTGACGGTCGCGAGATCGGTTTCGGCTCGCAGACGCTCGGAAAAGGCCGTCGCAGTCTGCTCGCCGTCGTATCGGGCGCGGTCGAATCGATGATCCACGGCTCGCCGGACCCGGCGGAGAACCGGCTGGAAGAGTGCCGCGACGGCGAGCGTCGACGCCGCAACGGCGACCGACTGACGCTGGGTGAAGGGCTCGAGCAACTCCTGAAGACCGAGGATCAGGATCACGAAGAGGCTGCCCAGGAGCCCGGTGACGGCGGCATATGAGATCGTCCGGCTCACCAGCCGATCGATCTCGAACAGCCGGTAGCGGAGCACCGCAACCCCGATCGCGATCGGGATCATCGGGTAGGCCACGACCACCGGCGCCCAGGCGAGACCGCCGATCCGTTCGCCGAACAACTGGAGGAGGAGGAGCCCCGTGAGGACCGCGGCGACCATGAACGCAAGGCCGCAACGAGCCAGCGCAACTGGAGGCGAAGGATCCCGCGCGAGCGCCGATACCGCACGACGATCGAGATGACGCCTGCGAGGAGGAGGATGACGAGTGGCAGGACCAGAGTGTCCTGCGAGGGCAACGCCGACCAGAAGGGCAGGTCCGGCAGCAGAGCGAGCGGGTTCGCGATCGCGACCGAGACGGACGCGCCGTTCGGATTGAAGCTGACGGTCGGCGCGATCGCCGCAAGGGCCATCAGCACCACGCCGGTCGTCAGGATGGCCTGGACCGGGAGCCGCCATCGGCCGCCCGGGAGCCGGCCGGTCGGAAAGACGACCATCAGGGCGAAGAACCCGAGGAATGTCCGCGTTCCCAACCACCCGGCGAGCCAGGTACGGAACATGTCGCCGAGCCCCGGCGGTCCCGGCGCGGACCGCGACAGCATCGACGTCGCGCCGACGATGTCGACCCGATGAACCCGAACGCGATCGCGACGAGCAGCCAGCCGATCGCGTTCTGGGGACGGCGGAACGACCAGCCACGCGCCGGTTGCGGCATACGTCACGTAGAAGAGCACCGTGAACGGGTCGACGATCGCGACGACGAGGCCGACCCCGAGGACGACCGCGAGCCGACGCTGGCCAGGCGGTCAAGCCGCCTCTCCGCGGATGTCGATCCGCCGGTCCTGGGCGCGCACCCTTCTGCTCGAAGGCGTCGCCTCGACCGCGTCGTCATCGCTCATCCGCCCGCGCTCGGAGCCAGACCGTCGCCGCCGAGGGCTCGACGGCGCGAGCCGTCGCGGCCGCGAGCTCGGCCGCGAGCGTGTGCAGGTCGAGCTGGTCGCGGAGACGGGACACGAAGTCGTCGACCATCTGCTGGGCATCGTATCGGGCGCGATGGAAGCGCCGATCGACGCGCTGCTGGACCCGCTCCGGAGCGGGTTGAACATGGCCGCGACGAGAAGCGTGGACGCGGCGACCGCGACGCCTTCGTTCTTGACGAGCGGGCTGACCTGCGACACGAGTGCCAGGTTGACCACGGCGAAGACCGACGAACAGCACGATGGTCACGACGCCGTAGCCGATGGCGTTGCTGATGATCCGGTCGATGTCGTACAGGCGGTAGCGCAGGACGGCGATCGCGATCGCGAACAGCGGGAAGGAGCAGCGACAGCGATCCAGGCACCCCAGGCGATCGTTGACGTCGCGCTCGCCGACTCGCGACCATCAGGACGAGCAGGCCGAGGCTGACACGCGACGGCGGCGGCGAACCAGCGGATCTGGGCGCGAACGACCGAGCCGCCGAGCCGGTACCGCTCGATCAGCCCGAGCGGCCGTGACCATGTAGGCGCTGCGTAGAGCAGAGCGGTCAGGTCGAACATGCGTCGTGCTGTCGGCCGGGATCCAGTCGACGGCCAGGGGGTTCTGGACGCGCCTGGATGACAGCCGAAATCGAGCGGTCCGGGACGAGCGGCCCCGACGATCACGATCAGGGCGACGGCCAGCGACAAGGAGGTCCTCAGCCCGTCGCTGCCATGCGGCAGCCGCCCGGTGCGGGAATCGGCTGACGAGCAACGGCCCGCTGAGCAGGAGCGCCAGCGAGGCGAGCAAGTTGCTGATGACGGCGACGCCGGCGAGCGGACGGCGGCAGCGTGCCGTCCGGGCGATCGACGAAGACGTCACGTGCACGAAGGTCGCCGCGACCGCGTACATGAAGCCGATGGCGAGGCAGATCCGGCCGACCGGCTCCCCCGGCCGTCGATCGAGGATGACGGCGCCGACGGCGGTGAACCCGAGGACGCCGACGATCCCGATGAGCTCGGCGTCGATGTCGCCCGATGAGAGCGTCGACAGGCCGCCGAAGGTCGGCGACCGCAGTCGCGCCAGGACCGCGAGTCGCAACGCGACGCGGGACCGCTTCGAGGGCGCGGGACGGCCTTCCATCTCGCGATGCATGGCCGGCTCATCGTTCGGACAACGTTACGAGACTGTCGCGCGGTGCGCGGTACCGTTACGCGATGCCGGCCGTCGAGCCAGCGCTCCGGATCCGCCTCCTCGGCCCGCTCGAGGTCGATGTCGGCGGCCGGCGCCGTCGTCGTCGATACGCGCAAGGCGCTCGCGATCGTCGCGCTCGTCGGCTGCCGAGGGGCGGCCGTTCGCGCGGGACGAGCTCGCCGCGATGTTCTGGCCGGACGCGCGACGACGAGGCCGCCCGCGGGGCGCTCCGCCGGACGCTGTCGGCGTTGCGGAGGGCGGTCGGCGAGCGGCGGCGCTGCGAGATCGAGCGGGCGCGGGTCGCGCTGGATCCGGACGCGACATGGGTCGATCTCGCGGAGGTCGAGCGCCTTGCGGCTTCGGGCGAGCCGGCCGACCTCGAGGCCGCGGCCGCCCTGGCCCGCGGACCGTTCCTCGCCGGGTTCAGCGTCCGCGACAGCCCGGCCTTCGACGACTGGCATGCGGCGCGCGCCGGCCGGGTCGAGCGAACGGTCGGCGACGCTCCTCGAGCGGCTTGCGGCCGTCCGCGCTCGGCTCGGCGGCGACCTCGTCGGGCGCCGTGGAGGCCTCCCGCCGGAGGGTGGAGCTCGACCCGCTCGACGAGCGCGGGCAGCGCCGGCTGATCGAGATGCTCGCCCGGACGGGGATCGAGCCGGCGCGATCGGCCAGTACCGCGCACTCGTCGCGTTGTTCGACCGCGAGCTGGGCGTCCCGCCGCTGCGCGAGACGACCGCGCTGTACGACGCGATCCGCGAAGGGACGTTCGATCGCGGGAGCGAGTCCGGCCGCCGGCCGCGGCGACGGGTCGGCCCGGTCGCCGCGCGGCGGCTGGTCGCGGTCGGCCCGTCGTCACGGCGGCCCGCCTCGCGTCGACGCGACCGTGCTCGTCGGCCCGCGGCCGCGCCGGCCGCGGACCGCAAGTGGCGCGGCACGATGCCAGGGCCTGGCCCTCGCCGGTGCCGCGACGATCGAGCTCGCCGCGGTCCTCGGGGCGTGGCGGGCGGTCGGCCCGGACGGCCGGCTGGCGATCGTCGAAGGCGAGGCCGGGATCGGCAAGACCCGGTTCGCCGAGGCGGTCGCCGCGACCGTCCGGGATGCGGGCGGGACCGTGCTCGCGAGTCGTGGGTATGCCGGGCGAGGCGGCCGATCGCCTACGGTCCCGATCGCGGAGCTGCTCCGTGCCGGCCTGGCCCTCCCTGGCGGGCCGCAGCGGCTCGCGGCGCTCGACGAGGGCGCCCGGCTCGAGATCGGCCGGCTGGTCGACCTGCCGCCATCGCTGCGGGTCGACGGGTGTCGGACGTCCCCCGACGGCGCGAGCGCTCGGCGTCCGGCTCCTCGAGGGGATCGCCGGCGGGCTCGCGGCGCTCGCCGGCGGCGACGACCCCGGGGCTCGTCTGGATCGACGACCTCCACCTCGTCGACGAGCCGACGCGCGAGGCCGCCGCCTACCTCGCCCGCCGGCTGGCCGGACGCCCGATCCTGCTGCTGCTCGCCTGGCGGCGCGAGGACCTGCCCACCGGGGCCTGGCCATCGCCGACGACCTGGCACGGATGCGCGACGCGACGGTCGTCTCGCTTGGCCGGCTCGATCGGGCGGCCGTCGCCGAGATCGTCCGTGCGGCGCGACCGCCGCGTCGGCGGATAGCTCGCGAAGGAGGCGTTCATCGACGCGCTCGCCGCCGAGTCGGAGGGGCTCCCGCTCCACGTCGTCGAGGCGCTCGCCAGCGACGAATCGCCAGGGCAGGCGTGCCCACGCGGTGTCCAGGCGCATCCTGCGCGACCGGATCGCCTCGGTCGAGCGAGACGGCGGCACAGGTGCTGTCGGCGGCGGCGGTCATCGGCCGATCGTTCGACCTCGCGACGGTCCGCCGACGCCAGCGGCCGGTCGGAGGAGGAGACGGTCGACGCGGCTCGAGGAGCTGATGCGACGGGGCATCGTCCGGGAGCTTCCCGGGTCGGCCGGGTGGCCCGATCCGGTACGACTTCGGCCACGGGCGGCTGCGCGACGCGGCGTACGAGGCGACCAGCCTGGCCCGCCGCCGCCTGCTCCATCGCCGGACCGCCGAGGCGCTGCGGCTGGACGCTTCCGGCGCCGGCCGCGAGGACGTCGGGTCGGTACGCGCTCATCGCCGCGCACGAGCGCGAGGCCGGCCGGCCGGAGGCGGCGGTGGCGGCGTACCTGGAGGCGGCGGAACGGGCCGAGGCCGTCTTCGCGAACCGCGAGGCGATCGACCACCTGGAGGCCGCACTCGCGCTCGACCCGTCGGGCGCGCGCCGGGGCGCACGAGCGGATCGGCGAGCTGCGGGCGCGCCTCGGCGAGTACCCGGCGGCGATCGCGGCGCTCGAGACGGCCGCCGCGCTTGCCGGGCCCGACGACCTCCCGGCGATCGAGGTCGGCCCTGGCCGGTGTCCATCGACGCCGCGGCGACCTGGCCGCCGGCGAAGAGCCATCTGGCGTCGGCCCTCGGGTCGCATCGGCGGGCTGCACGGACGCCCTGCGCGCGCGGGCGCAGGTCGAGCGAAGCCTCGTCGCGCTGCGGGCGGGCGACCTCGGACGCCGCCGATGCCGCCGCCCGGGATGCCCGCCTCGCGGCCGATCGAGCCGCCGACCGGCACCTGGCGGGCGTTGCGGAACGGCTGGTCGGCCTGGTCGCGCAGGCCCGTGGGGACGTGCGCGGGCGCTCGGGCCGCGTTGGAGCGGAGCCTCGCGCTCGCCGCCGACGACCCGGACCCGACCGCGTCCATCGCGGCGTCGACGGCGCTGGCCCTGGCCCTGGCGGCGGCCGGGTCGGTGGACGAGGCGATCGCGACGGCGACGGCGGCCGTCGAGACCTGCCGCCGGATCGGCGACCGGCATCTCGAGGCGGCCGTCGAGAACCACCTCGCCGACATCTGCCACGACGCCGGCCGCGACCGACGAGTCGATGGCGCACCTCAAGCGGGCCGTCGCGCTGTTCGCCGAGATCGGCGAGGGTGCAGCGGAGCGCGACCCGGGCATCTGGGCGCTCGCCGCCTGGTAGGCGAGGCTGCCCCGCCTCCGGGGCGTGGCGGGTGATCGGCGTTGGGGGCCTGCCCGAGAACCCGCGTCATCGGGCGATGCACCCCGCCATACTCGCGAGGACGACCGAAGGAGGGTCTCGACGATGGACAGGATCGGGGCCGCGGTCTGGGCCACCGGGCACGGCGGGCGCGTCATCGTCGAGGCCGGACTGAAGCGGCCATGGCTCGAGTTCCGCGGCGGGATCGTCTACAACTCGGCCAAGGAGGGCCTCGATCTGGGTGAGGCCTGCGGGCTCGACGTCCGCTCGGCGCGCCGGTCTCGACGGACGTCGACGCCGTGCTGGCGCGGCCCGACATCGACGTCGTGTTCTACGCGGGCATCGGGACGCCCGCCGAGGTCGCCGACAGCGTGCCTGCGCGCCAACCGGGCGGGCAAGGACGCCATCACGATCTCCGGTCTCGTCCATCCGAAGACGATCCTCGGGGCTCGCGCGGCGGCCGAGCTGGACGCCGAGCGCCCGGGCGGCCGGGCAGCGGATCCTGGGACCGGGTTCTGGGACTACCTGACGATCACCATGCCGCTCGCGTCGCTCTCGAACGTCGCTGACGTTCGACGAGATCGGGCTGGAGCGGATCGCCGACACGACCCTGTGGGGCCACGGGATCCTGCGCGACGAGGGCATCGGCGGGCCGCCCGGAAGCCTCGGGCGCCGGGTTCATGATGCGCAACTTCCTCGTCGAGGCCCTGATGCTGCTCGCTGAGTCGTCCGGCCTCGAGATCGACGAGCCGGTGTTCGAGAGCCTGCCGGTGCTCGCCGCGGAGCGACGAGAGCGAGCCGGGTACGTCGTCGGAGCCAGGCACCGTCTGTGGCCACGACCGCCAGGTCTCCGCCAACGTCCGGGGCGGTGGCCGACTCGTCTCGGTCTGGCGCGGACGGTTCGACCTCCAGCCCGAACGTGACGGCATGGAGGCCTCGGCCCGAGTGGTCGTCAAGGGCGATCCGCCGTTCGAGACGATCGTGCGCGGGGACATCTTCCTCGACACGTATCCGCCGACGGGCGCGCGGGCGATGGCCGCCGTGCGGCCGCTGCTGGCCCTGCCGCCCGGGGTGCACACGATCGACGAGCTGGGGCTGCGGCCGGTGTTCATGTAGGTCCGGGCGCGCCACGGCCTGCCCGCCGGTTGCCCCCCGCCGGACCTACGCTCGGCGACCCTACCGGCGATCTCGCTCGCGACCCTCAACCCGCGCTCGGCCAGCGCGTCGAGGAACGTCCGCGGGTCGAACGCACCTTCCGGCGGGTGGACGCCCGGCCGGCCCGCCGCGAGCCACGAGGTCGGCGGCGATGGCCGCCACCGTCCCCGTGATCGCCGACGATGCGGATCGGCCGACCTGTTCGACGGCGAAGTCGAAGACGAGCGTCACGGGCCGTCCCTCACGAACCCCGGACACCTGGACCTGCTTCACGTTGGCGCTCCGATCGGTCGGGCCGATACCCCGGCCGCCGATCCAGGCTGCGGCGAATCGCCGTGGGGAGATGGCGACGCCGTCCACCTCGAAGGGCGCCTCCTCATCGAAGCCCAGCTCGAGAAGGACCTCGATCCGACGGGTCTCGTCGGCCGGGTAGCCGACCTTGAACACAACGTCGCGGACGTCGATGTAGCGGGGCAACGTGACCGGCTCCGGGTGGGGGACGATGTGGACCTCCTGCTCCCCGTACGGCTCGGGAAAGGCGATCCGCTCCGCCTCCGAGAAGGACGGGTGCTCGACGAGAGCACCCGACTCGAAGGCGAGCGACCTGCCCCTGCTTGCGTCGAACCGTGTCACGACGATGCCCGGCGACGTCCACATCGGGTGGGTGATGTACGAATACAGGCGGATCGCCTCCACCCGGTCGAGCCGGTCGGCGCCGAGTCGGGCGAGGATGTTGGTGAGGCCGGGCGCCACGCCGCAACCGGGGACGATGCGACAGCCGGCGGCCTCGGCGAGCGCGTCCCGCTCGAGCTGCTGGAGTGTTTCCGGGTAGTACGAGCCGAGGTCCACCAGATGGACCCCGGCGGCGATCGCCGCATCGGTGACGGGCACGTTGTGGCGCATGTAGGTCGCGTTGAGGACGGTCTCGGTGTCGGCCAGGGCCGCGGCGAGCGACCCTGGATCATCCACGTCCACGCGGACCACGCGCTCGGGCGCGCCGATGCGCCGAAGCGATGCGAGGGCTACGTCGGTCCGGATGTCGCCGACCGTCACCTCGTGGTCGGTGCGCTCGACGAGGTCGGCGACAGCGGCCGATCCCATCTCGCCCGAACCGCCCAGGACCAGGATCCTGGTCACTCTCGCACGATCACGGACGGATCGGCCCCCGCGGGAGCGCTCGAGCTGGGCGAGGCGCCAGCCGCGAGCGCGCCGCGATCGAACCAGATCCGCTCCCCGGTGAACCGCTCCGTGACGGGGTCCCACGGGAACAGGATCAGGACCTCGAGCGACACGGCCAGCCCCGACGGCGGCACCCCGGCCCACGGGCCCTGGTTGGTGCCGGTCAGCGTGGCGACCTCGAACGCGCCCTGCGGCCCGATGACGATCTCCGTCAGCGCGAACGCGTTGTCCGGAAAGGCCGCGAACAGCTCCGTGTAGAAGGCCCGGGCGCCGGCCTGGCCCTGCCAGCGCTGGCCGGTCGGGACGATCTCGTAGACGCAGTCGTCGGACAGCGTCGCCAGCAGTCCGTCGATGTCACGGGCGTCCTCCGCGATCGAATGCCTGACCCACGTCCGCTTGATCCGCCGCAGCTCCGCGGGATCGAACGGCCGAGCCAGCCGGCTGCGGATCGACGGTCGAGCGGCCACGACGCGCGCCTCTCAGCCGCCGCGCGCGATCCGCTCGATCGCCTCCAGCGGTGCGGTCGACCTCGGGCTCGGTGTTGTAGTGGACGAGCCCGAGACGGAGGACCCCGCCCGTGTCGCCCTTGCCGAGGCGCTCCATCAGCCCGGTCGCGTAGAAGTCCCCGTCCCACGCGAAGATGCCGAGGGCGGCGAGCGACTCTGCGGCGGCCCGCGGATGGACACCCCGGATCGACAGCGACACCGTCGGCACGCGCGAGCCGAATCGTGCCGGGTCCACGATGCCGTGGATCGTGACCCCGGAGATAGTCCCGAGTCCCTCGATCAGGCGCTTGACCAGGTCCCGCTCGTAGGCGGCGATCGCCGTCATGCCGGCGACCAGCTCGCGCCGCCGCTCGCTCCCTTCGGTGGCGCCCGGGGCACCCGCGACGTCGCCGTACGAACGCCCGACGTCGCGCAGGTAGTCGGTGGCGGCGAGGGTGCCGGCGATCGACTCGAACGACTGGGTGCCGGTCTCCCAGCGATCGTGCGCGGGCCGGACCTTGAACGCCGGCAGCCGGTCGAGGACCTCGGCCTTGCCGTACAGCGCGCCGAGATGCGGCCCGAACCACTTGTACGCCGAGCAGACGAGGAAGTCCGTGTCGAGCGCCCGGACGTCGATCGGGCCGTGGGGCGCGAACGCCACCGCGTCGACGTAGGTCAGCGCGCCGACCTCGTGCGCCCGCGCGACGATCTCGGCGACCGGGTTGACCGTCCCGACCGCGTTGCTGGCATAGCCCACGGCGACGAGCTTCGTCTTCGAGGACAGCTTCGATTCGAGGTCCTCGAGATCGAGGGTGACGTCGTCGAGCCTGATGTCCACGGTCCGGACGGTCACGCCACGGTCGGCGGCCATCGCCCGCCACGTGCTGACGTTCGCTTCGTGGTCGAGCGTCGTCACGACGATCTCGTCGCCGGGGCCCAGCGTTGCGCCGATGCTCCGCCCGACGTGGAAGGTCAGGCTCGTCATGTTCTGGCCGAACTTGATCTCGTCCGGACTCGCGGCACCGAGGAAGTCGGCGACCGCCGCCGTGGGCCTCCTCGACGATGGCGTCGGACAGCCGGCTCGTCGTGAACGCGCCGCCGGCGTTGGCGTTGCTGTCGCGGTAGTAGCCGACGACGGCGTCGATCACGCGCTGGGGGACCTGGGTGCCGCCCGGACCGTCGAGGAAGACGACGGGACGGCCGTCCTGCTCGCGGGCGAGGGCCGGGAACTCGGCCCGGAGGGCGTCGACATCGAAGGCGGGCATCGGGTCTCCTGGGTCAGGCTGGGGACGAGGAGCGTATCCCAATCCGCCTAGCCGGACGACGTCTCCGACCCGTACGAGGCCCAGAGCTCATGCAGCCGTCGACGCTCCGATGGCTCGCCGACGAACGGGATATCGGTGTGCCGGAAGTCGTCACCCTTGAACAGCAGCGGCTCGTCGAGCTCTCGGGCGAGGGCATACGCGAAGCAATCGCCGTAGTTCAGACCGGCCCGATGTCCACTCCCCTTGCCGAAGTCCCGATAGGCAGCCCTTGCCAGCCGAGCCTGCGACTCGGTGACCGGTTCGATCACGAAGCTGCCGACGGCGAGGATGTCGTCGAGGCGGCGGCGGACCAGCGGATCGGGCGAGCGGTCGATGACGATCGACACCTCGAGGTACGTGGCCGCCGAGATCCGATTCACTCGAGAGGCCTCGATCGCGGCCTCGTACAGCGGTCCGTCGAGCTCCAGGCTGATGATCGCCACGAGGGCGGAGGTATCCACGATCATCTCGGCAGCCCGTCCTCGTCGTAGAGCAGGTCGCCGTGGTCGATGTCGAAGAAATCCTCGGGCAGCCGTGCCCGCATCTCGACCGCGATCGCATGGATCCGTTCGGCGACCCCGACGTCGGCGCCAGCGTCGCGCAACCGTTGGAGACGCTCGCGGACGGCCTCCGTGACCGCCGCCGTCATCGATTCGCCGGTGAGGTCCGCGAGCTCCTTGACGAGCCGATAGGTGTCCGGGTTCTTGATGTTGAGGCTCATGGTGGAAGTCTACCACCAGATGGTAGAACGTCCACCATGAACTGCTGCTACACGGCAGCGACCGCGTCCTACGGCAGGCGCCCGAACCAGACCGCCGACAGGCCGGCGCCGACGACGACCAGGATGAGGCCCGCGGCCACGAGGGCGACGGTGACTTCCTGGACCTCGTTGGTGTACCCGATCCGCGACTGGAGGTTGTCGTAGACGGACTTCAGGTGCTCGGCGGTCGGCGCGTCGAACGCCTTCGCGCCGGTCGTGTCCGCGATCTGCTTGAGGGTCTCGGTGTCGGGCGGGACGTCCACGGTCACGAGCTGCCCGATGTCGTTGCGGACGTCGATCCGTCCGTTCGGCGTTCCGAGCGCGATCGTGTAGATCGGCACGCCGAGCGTGGCGGCGCGATCGGCCGCCTCCATCGGCTTCGCCTGGCCGACGGAGTTGGCGCCGTCGGAGAGCAGGATCGCGGCGACGAGAGGCTGGCCGCTCGGCTTGTCGACCGGAGCCGACGGGGCGGGCGACGCCCCGGGCGCCGTCGACGGAGCGGCTGCCGAGGGAGCCGCTGTGGCGGGCGCGGCCGAGGCGTCCGCCGAGTTCGCATCCTTCTGGATGGACTCGGCGATGTCGAGGACCTGCATGAGCGCGTCGCCCATCGCCGTGCCGTCCTTCGGCGTGAGGCTGTCGAGGGCCGTCTTGAGCTGCGCGCGGTCGGTGGTCGGTGTGACGAGCGTCACAGGCTGCGATGCGAACGCGACGATCCCGACGCGGATCTTGGGCGGGAGCTGGTCGATGAACGACTGAGCGGAGGCGCGTGCGGCATCGAGCCGCGTCGGCGAGACGTCGTCGGCGCGCATCGAGCCCGACACGTCGATGGCCAGGATGACCGTCGCGTCCTCGCGAGGGGTCGGGAGGACCATCGTCGGACGGGCGAGGCCGATCAGCAGAGCCGCGATCGCCCCGAGGTACAGCACGGGCGGCAGGTGGCGGCGCCACGACGGTCGCTTCGGCGCGAGGTTGGCCAGCAGGTCCAGGTTGGTGAACCGGACCGCGTAGCGCGTGCGCCGTCGCTGTGCCCACAGGTAGAACCCGATCGCGACCGGGATGAGGAGGAGGCCGAGGAGCATCTCGGGGGCGAGGAAGTTCATGCGGGTCGTCCTGTGCGTTCGGGGTCTTGGTGAAGCCGCGGGCGAGCGCGGGGAGCCACGGGCCGTCGGTGGAGAGTCGGAGGTGGCGGACGTTCAGCCGGGCGAAGGTCGCCGCGAGAGCCGTCCGGTCGTCACGGGCGGCCTCGTCGAACGCCGTCCGGAGGCGGCGGTCGCCGGTGTCGATGCGGAGCGTCCGGCCCGTCTCGGCGTCGATGAGGGTCAGCTCACCGACGTCGGGGAGCGACTCCTCGCGCGGGTCGGTGATCTCGAGGGCGATGACCGCGTGCCGGGCGGCCACCTCGGTGAGCGGCCCGATCCAGTCGCGCGGGCCGCGGAAGTCGGAGGCGATGACGACGACGCCGGGCGGCGTGCGCGTCGCGCCCACGAGGGCCAGGGCGCGGGCCGGCGAGGTCACGCCGCCGCCCTCCTCGGCGGGTTCCGTCGCGAGAGCCCGGAGAAGCCCGAGCATGCCGCGCCGGCCGCCGGCCGGGGGGCGTGACCGCGTCCGGGCCGGCCCCGAACGTGACGATGCCGAGCCGATTGCCGCGTCGCGCGGCGAAGCGACCGACGACGAGCGCCGCGCCCTCCGCCACGTCGGCCTTGCGCCGGTCGGCCGTCCCGAAGTGCATCGACGGGGAGTGGTCGAGCAGGAGCCAGGCGGTCAGCTGGCGCTCCGGCACGTCCTCGCGGACATGCGGGGTCTGCGTCCGGGCCGTGGCGTTCCAGTCGATCTTGCGGACGTCGTCGCCTGGCTCGTACGGACGGATCCGGTCGAGCTCGAGGCCGCTCCCGCGGCCGTGACCGCGATGGTCGCCGCTCATCATGGCCGCCGACGCGGCGGTCGAGCGATAGCTCGAGCTGGTGGACGAGCCGGTCGGCGATGGGGCCGGGTCCCGGTCGTGCCGGGGTGCGTGCCCGCCCACCGACCCGTGCCAGGTCGGCGGCCGTGGTCATGCGGTCGGCTCCACCGCCATCTCGAGGCGCGGGGCCGGGACCAGCGTCAGGACGCGCTCGACGACGCTGTCGGGGTGATCCCGTCGGCCAGCGCCGCGTAGCTCATGACGAGGCGATGGCGAAGGACGTCCGGGCGCGAGCGCGATGATGTCGTCGGGCAGGACGTAGCGGCGGCCGTGGAGCAGGGCCATGGCGCGTGCGCCGTGGATGAGGTTGATCGAGCCGCGCGGGCTGGCGCCGTAGGAGACGTAGGTCTCGAGCTCGGGCGCGCCCCAGTAGGTGAGCCGCCGGGTGGCCTCGACGAGCGCGACCGCGTAGCTGATGAGGCGCGGATCGACGTAGACCTCGGTGACCGTCTGCTGGAGGCGGAGGAGGCCGGCCGCGTCGAGGATCTCGCGCGGCATCGCGGCCGGCATGAGCGAGCGGGCGACGATCTGCGCCTCGTCCGCGGCGTCCGGGTAGTCGAGCAGGATCTTGAGCATGAACCGGTCGACCTGGGCCTCGGGCAGGGGATAGGTGCCCTCGGCCTCGATCGGGTTCTCCGTGGCCAGGACGAGGAACGGCGTCGGGACCTTGAACGTCTCGTGACCGATCGTGACCTGGTGCTCCTGCATGACCTCGAGGAGCGCCGACTGGACCTTGGCGGGCGCGCGGTTGATCTCGTCGGCGAGGAGGAAGTTGGCGAAGACCGGCCCGGGCTCGACCTCGAAGCCGCCCCGGTCGGGGCGGAAGATGCGCGTCCCGACGAGGTCGGACGGCATGAGGTCCGGGGTGAACTGGATGCGCTTGAAGCTGCCACCGAGGACATCGGCGAGCGTCTTGATGGTCAGGGTCTTGGCGAGGCCCGGGACGCCTTCGAGCAGGAGGTGGCCGCCCGACAGGAGGCCGACGAGGATCCGCTCGAGCATCGCGTCCTGGCCGACGATGACGCGCCGGATCTCGAACAGGATGGCCTCGGCGGTGGCGCGCGAGTCGGCCGGGTCGGGGAGCGCGCGCAGGTCGGCGGCGTGCGGCGTGGTGGGGTTCGGGTCGGACATGCGGGTCGTCTCCGGCAGGTGGGTTCGGTGGCTGGCTCGACCGGATCGAGCGCCTTGCCCGACGGTCGCGGAGATTTCTGAGGGCTGTCTGAGAACCGAGCCGGGCCGGATAACGTTTCGAAACCTCGCGGCGAGGTGCGACGTAGGCGGCGCCGTCGACCCAACGGTGGCCGCTCAGTCAGCGCCAGGGGGTCGAAGGACTCGCGAACGGCGGTGCCGGAGGCGTGCCTCGGCGTCGATCGGTGGCCTCCAGTCACCGTTCGCCGCGCCGTAGACCGGGCCGGAACCAGTTCAGCTCCGCGGTGCTCGACTGCCGAGCCACCATGCCCGGTCCACTCGCAGCCGAGTGCCGATCGAGGACCGCCGATCGCGTCGCGGCTCGACCGTGGCCCTCAGTCAGCGCCAGGGGCTCGAACGAGTCGAAAAGCGGTACGGAGCCGTCCCTCGGCGATCGATCGGTGGCCGCCAGTCACCGTTCGCCGCGCCGTAGACCGGGCCCGGAACCAGTTCAGCTCCGTGGTGCTGACTGCCAGCCACCATGCGCCGGTCCACTCGCAGCCGAGTGCCGATCTGCGACCGCCGACGCGCCCGCGCCGTCAACCGCCGTCACGCAGACCGGTGACCGGGCGCGCGCGTCGAGGCCGGCCCGCAGCTCAGTGCTCGGTGCCGCCCGTGAAGGTCCAGCCGTCGATGCGGACGGCCGGGCACGACGACCCCGCCGAGGAACCCCCGGAGCGTTCGCGCTCGCGGGCGACGGCGACGGTCCCGGCCAGGGCGGCCAGGTAGCTCTGCGTGTAGCGCAGGTTCCGGACGGGCCCGACGATCCGGCCGCCCTCGACGAGGAAGGTCCCGTCACGGGTCATGCCGGTGACGATCGCGAGCTTCGGGTGGACCGGGTTCGTGTAGTGGAAGCGGGTCACCAGCAGTCCGCGATCCAGTCCGCCGATCAGCTCCTCGCGCCTCGTCGTCGCCGGCGCCATGACCATGTTGAGCGGGAACGGCCCATACGGGTTCGGGGCCGGCAGGCCGTGCCCGGTCGAGGCGACGCCGTCGCGCGCCGCGGTCTGCGCGTCGTAGACCACGTCGCGGCAGATGCCGCGCTCGACGAGCGAGACGCGCTGCTTGGCGACGCCCTCGAAGTCGAACCACAGCGGCAGCCCGGCCGGGTCGTAGCCATCGTCGACGATCGTCACGAGGTCGCTCCCGATCCGCTTGCCCGGCTCGAAGAAGCTGCGCTCCTCCTGGACCGCCGAGCGCCGAGAAGCCGAGATAGCCGAGCATGTCGAGCAGGTCGACGACCGCGTATTCCTCGAGCACGACCGGGTAGTCGCCCGGCTCGATCGAGACGGCGTCGGCGGTCGCCCGGGCCTTCTCGGCGGCCTCGCGGCCGATCGCCGCGGCGTCGATCGTCGACGCGTCGACGGCGGCCGCCTCGGCGTAGCCCGATCCGCCGTCCGGGCCCATCGACACGGTGATGAGTTGCGACGTCGTCCGGGTGCCGGCCGCGCGCGCGCCGTTCGAGTTGGCGACCGCGGTCGACTCGAGGCTCGTGGCGAACGACCCGTACGCGACGACCCCGGCGGCGTCCGCGGCGGCGATGACCGCCCGGGCGGCGTCGGCCCGGAATTCCGGGCGTCGCCGCGGCCGTCGTCGGGCTGTACGCCGCGGGCGACGGCGCGGATCGCGGTCGGGCCGGGCAGGCCGCCCCAGTCGTCGAGCTCCTCGACGACGCGAGCGATCGCGGTCGCCCTGCTCGGCCAGGCGCCGGAGGCCTTCGGCGTCGGTCCGGCCCGACGACGCGACGCCGACCCGCTTGCCGACGACCACCCGGAGGTTGATCGTGACGTTCGTCTCGGCGACGTTCTGGTGGATCTCGCTGTTGGCGAACCGGGTCAGTGCGGAGTCCTCGGCCATGACCAGCGCCTCGGCTTCGGTGACGCCGTCGCGCATCGCCGCGGCGAGCGCGGCCTCGGCCAGCGCGAGCGCGTCGTCGGCCCGATCGTCGTTCATCGGCGCGGCCGCGACTGCCGCCAGTCCGCACGGCCCTACCACTTGCCGACCCCGACCTGGACGTCGCGGAACCGCGCGCCCGGGACCGCGTGGCCGACGTGGCCGGTCTGGCCCGGCTCGCCCTTGCCGCAGTTGGGCGTCCCGAGCATGACGTAGACTCCGCTCGTCGCCGACCGCGTCGCACGACCGCCAGAACTCGTAGGTGATGCCGGTGTAGGTCGGGTTCTTGAACAGCCGGCCCTTCTTCCCGCCCTTGATCTCGTAGGCGACCTCGGTCGCGAACTGGAAGTTGAGCCGACGGTCGTCGATCGACCACGACCGGTTCGAGGCGAGGTACAGGCCGTCGTCGGTGTCGGCGACGATCTCGTCGAGGCTCATCCCGGGCTTGGGCAGGAGGTTGATGTTGGTCATCCGGATGAGCGGGATCCGGTTCCAGCCGTCGGCTCGCATCGCCCCACCGCTCCGGCGCCCGATCCGTGGCGCGGTCTCGCGGCTCGACAGGTAGCCGACGAAGATCCCGTTCTGGACGAGCGGCACGGCCTGGGCCGCGACGCCCTCGTCGTCCCAGCCGAACGTGCCCATCCCGCCGGGCGCGGTCGCGTCGGCGACGATGTCGATGAGGTCCGAGCCGTAGCGGAAGCCCTCGTCGAGCTTGTCGGTCGTCAGGAAGCTCGTCCCGGCATACGACGCCTCGGTCCCGAAGACGCGGTCGAGCTCGGTCGGGTGGCCGCACGACTCGTGGACCTGGAGGTAGAGCTGCGACGGATCGAGCACGATCGTGAACCGGCCGGACGGGCATTGCGGCGCCGTCAGCAGCGCGACCGCCTCGTCGGCCAGCGGTTCGGCGCGGTCCGCCAGGCCGAGACCCCGGATGTACTCGTAGCCGGCCGCCTGCCAGCCGCCGCCCGAGTCCGGGTAGCTCCGGCGCTGGTGCTCGTCGCCGTCGATGGCGTTCGCCTCGACCGCCGCGCCGACGTGGGTGATGACCTGCTCGGTCAGGCTGCCGTCGGTCGCCGCGAAGGTCTTCCACTCGCGCTGCGCGGCGTAGCAGCGACTCGGTGAACGCGATGCCCTTGACCCGTGGCGGCCGTCGTCGGCGGCGAGCAGGTCGGCGATCTTCGTCTCGAGCGGGACCGCGAACGGATCGACCTCGACCGGGGTCTCGTACGTGCCGTGGGCCGGCGGGCGGTCGTCGAGGACGCGTCCGGTCGCGCAGGGCCGTCGCGCTGGCCCGGGCGATCCGGACGGCCTCGCCGGCGACTCGGTCGGCCTCGGCCGCGGTCAGGACGTGCGACGAGGCGAACCCCAGGCGCCGTCGACGAGGACCCGGACGCCGAAGCCCTCGCTCTCACCCGACGCGACGCCTTCGACCCGGCCGGTCTTGATGGCGATGCTCTCCTCGAGCCGGCGGACGACGCGGACGTCGGCATACCGCGCGCCGCGAGCGGAGGCCGTATCGAGGGCGCGGTCGGTCAGGTCTCGCATGGGCCGCGGAGCCTAGCAGGGTGATCTGCTGGAGTGTCGTGCGCGGCGCCGCGCTGCACCGATCGCGCCGACATCAGAAGGTCGTGCTCCCGGCCACGCCTGGACGGTGAGGTACAGCGCCAAGCGCCGACGACCAGGCATGACGGCAGGAGGGGCACGAAACTGCCGAACCGACCGAGCGGGGAGCCGCATCGACTCGATCGAGGCGGCCACGGGCGAGGACGAGCGCCAGCCCGATCCCGCCCATGACCAGGGCCATCCCGATCCCGAAGGCGACGACCAGGACGAATCCGAACGCCGGCCGCCCGGCGGCGATCGAACCCAGAAGGATCAGGAGGGCGCTCGTCGACGGGATGAGCCCGCCGGCCAGACCCAGCACGAACAGGC
>CAVYZQ010000016.1:0-82757 GCA_963772995.1 uncultured Chloroflexia bacterium
ATCACACGCTGGGGGACCTGGGTGCCGCCCGGACCGTCGAGGAAGACGACGGGACGGCCGTCTGCTCGCGGGCGAGGGCCGGGAACTCGGCCCGGGGGGCGTCGACATCGAAGGCGGGCATCGGGTCTCCTGGGTCAGGCTGGGGACGAGGAGCGTATCCCAATTCGCCTAGCCGGACGACGTCTCCGACCCGTACAAGGCCCAGAGCTCATGCAGCCGTCGACGCTCCGATGACTCGCCGACGAACGGGATATCGGTGTGCCGGAAGTCGTCACCCTTGAACAGCAGCGGCTCGTCGAGCTCTCGGGCGAGGGCAGTACGCGTAGCAATCGCCGTAGTTCAGACCGGCCCGATGTCCGCTCCCCTTGCCGAAGTCCCGATATGCAGCCCTTGCCAGCCGAGCCTGCGACTCGGTGACCGGTTCGATCACGAAGCTGCCGACGGCGAGGATGTCGTCGAGGCGGCGGCGGACCAGCGGATCGGGCGAGCGGTCGATGACGATCGACACCTCGAGGTACGTGGCCGCCGAGATCCGATTCACTCGAGAGGCCTCGATCGCGGCCTCGTACAGCGGTCCGTCGAGCTCCAGGCTGATGATCGCCACGAGGGCGGAGGTATCCACGATCATCTCGGCAGCCCGTCCTCGTCGTAGAGCAGGTCGCCGTGGTCGATGTCGAAGAAATCCTCGGGCAGCCGTGCCCGCATCTCGACCGCGATCGCATGGATCCGTTCGGCGACCCCGACGTCGGCGCCAGCGTCGCGCAACCGTTGGAGACGCTCGCGGACGGCCTCCGTGACCGCCGCCGTCATCAATTCGCCGGTGAGGTCCGCGAGCTCCTTGACGAGCCGATAGGTGTCCGGGTTCTTGATGTTGAGGCTTATGGTGGAAGTCTACCAACAGATGGTAGACCGTCCACCATGAACTGCTGCTACAGGCAGCGACCGCGTCCTACGGCAGGCGCCCGAACCAGACGGCCGACAGGCCGGCACCGACGACGACGAGGATGAGGCCCGCGGCCACGAGGGCGACGGTGACTTCCTGGACCTCGTTGGTGTACCCGATCCGCGACTGGAGGTTGTCGTAGACGGATTTCAGCTGCTCGGCGGTCGGCGCGTCGAATGCCTTCGCGCCGGTCGTGTCCGCGATCTGCTTGAGGGTCTCGGTGTCGGGCGGGACGTCCACGGTCACGAGCTGCCCGATGTCGTTGCGGACGTCGATCCGTCCGTCCGGCGTTCCGAGCGCGATCGTGTAGATGGGCACTCCGAGAGTGGCGGCCCGATCGGCCGCCTCCATCGGCTTCGCCTGGCCGACGGACTGGGCGCCGTCGGAGAGCAGGATCGCGGCGACGAGAGGCTCGCCGCTGGGCTTGTCGACCGGAGCCGACGGGGCGGGCGACGCCCCGGGCGCCGTCGACGGAGCGGCTGCCGAGGGAGCCGCTGTGGCGGGCGCGGCCGAGGCGTCCGCCGAGTTCGCATCCTTCTGGATGGATTCGGCGATGTCGAGGACCTGCATGAGCGCGTCGCCCATCGCCGTGCCGTCCTTCGGCGTGAGGCTGTCGAGGGCCGTCTTGAGCCGCGCGCGGTCCGTGGTGGGTGTGACGAGCGTCACAGGCTGCGATGCGAAGGCGACGAGCCCGACGCGGATCTTGGGCGGGAGCTGATCGATGAACGATTGAGCGGAGGCGCGAGCGGCATCGAGCCGCGTCGGCGAGACGTCGTCGGCGCGCATGGACCCCGACACATCGATGGTCAGGATGACCGTGGCGTCCTCCCGAGGGGTCGCGAGCACCATCGTCGGGCGCGCGAGGCCGATCAGGAGAGCCGCGATCGCCCCGAGGTAGAGCACGGGCGGCAGGTGGCGGCGCCACGATGGTCGCTTCGGAGCGATGTTGGCCAGCAGGTCCAGGTTCGTGAACCGGACCGCGTAGCGCGTGCGCCGTCGCTGTGCCCACAGATAGAACCCGATCGCGACCGGGATGAGGAGGAGCCCGAGGAGCATCTCGGGGGCGAGGAAGTTCATGCGGGTCGTCCTGTTCGGTCGGGGGTCTTGGTGAAGCCGCGGGCGAGCGCGGGGAGCCACGGCCCGTCGGTCGAGAGTCGGAGGTGGCGGACGTTCAGCCTGGCGAAGGTCGCCGCGAGAGCAGTCCGGTCCTCACGGGCGGCCGCGTCGAATGCCGTCCGGAGGCGCCGGTCGGCGGTGTCGATGCGGAGCGTCCGGCCAGTCTCGGCATCGATGAGCGTCAGCTCGCCGACGTCGGGGAGCGACTCCTCGCGCGGATCGGTGATCTCGAGGGCGATGACCGCGTGCCGGGCGGCCACCTCGGTGAGCGGCCCCACCCAGTCGCGCGGGCCGCGGAAGTCCGAGGCGATGACCACGACGCCGGGCGGCGTGCGCGTCGCGCCCACGAGGGCCAGGGCGCGGGCCGGCGACGTGACGCCGCCGCCCTCCTCGGCGGGTTCCGTGGCGAGAGCCCGGATCAAGCCCGAGCATGCCGCGCCGGCCGCCGGTGGGGGGCGTGACCGCGTCCGGGCCGGCCCCGAACGTGACGATCCCGAGGCGATTTCCGCGCCGCGCGGCGAAGCGGCCGACGACGAGCGCCGCGCCCTCCGCCACGTCGGCCTTGCGCCGGTCGGCCGTCCCGAAGTGCATCGACGGGGAGTGGTCGAGGAGCAGCCAGGCGGTCAGCTGGCGCTCCGGCACGTCCTCGCGGACGTGCGGGGTCTGGGTCCGGGCCGTGGCGTTCCAGTCGATCTTGCGGACGTCGTCGCCGGGCTCGTACGGACGGATCCGGTCGAGCTCGAGGCCGCTCCCGCGGCCGTGACCGCGATGGTCGCCGCTCATCATGCCGCCGACGCGGCGGTCGAGCGAGAGCTCCAGCTGGTGGACGAGCCGGTCGGCGATGGGGCCGGGCCCCGGTCGCGCCGGGGTCCGTGCCCGCCCACCGACCCGTGCCAGGTCGGCGGCCGCGGTCATGCGGTCGGCTCCACCGCCATCTCGAGGCGCGGGGCCGGGACCAGCGTCAGGACGCGGCTGACGACGCTGTCGGGGGTGACTCCGTCGGCCAGGGCCGCGTAGCTCATGACGAGGCGATGGCGAAGGACGTCGGGCGCGAGCGCGATGACGTCGTTGGGAAGGACGTAGCGGCGGCCGTGGAGGAGGGCCATCGCGCGTGCGCCGTGGATGAGGTTGATCGAGCCGCGCGGGCTGGCGCCGTAGGAGACGTAGGTCTCCATCTCGGGCGCGCCCCAGTAGGTGAGGCGGCGGGTGGCCTCGACGAGCGCGACCGCGTAGCTGATGAGTCGCGGGTCGACGTAGACCTCGGTCACCGCCTGCTGCAGGCGGAGGAGCCCGGCCGCGTCGAGGATCTCGCGCGGCATCGCCGCCGGCATGAGCGAGCGGGCCACGATCTGCGCCTCGTCCGCCGCGTCCGGGTAGTCGAGCAGGATCTTGAGCATGAACCGGTCGACCTGGGCCTCGGGCAGGGGATAGGTGCCCTCGGCCTCGATCGGGTTCTCCGTGGCCAGGACGAGGAACGGCGTCGGCACCTTGAAGGTCTCGTGACCGATGGTGACCTGGTGCTCCTGCATGACCTCGAGGAGCGCCGACTGGACCTTGGCGGGAGCGCGGTTGATCTCGTCGGCGAGGAGGAAGTTGGCGAAGACCGGCCCGGGCTCGACCTCGAAGCCGCCCCGGTCGGGGCGGAAGATGCGCGTCCCGACGAGGTCGGACGGCATGAGGTCCGGCGTGAACTGGATCCGCTTGAAGCTGCCACCGAGGACATCGGCGAGCGTCTTGATGGTCAGGGTCTTGGCGAGGCCCGGGACGCCTTCGAGCAGAAGGTGGCCGCCCGACAGGAGTCCGACGAGGATCCGCTCCAGCATCGCGTCCTGGCCGACGATGACCCGCCGGATCTCGAACAGGATGGCCTCCGCGGTGGCCCGCGAGTCGGCCGGGTCGGGGAGCGCGCGGAGGTCCGCGACGTGAGGCGTGGTGGGGTTCGAGTCGGACATGCGAGGCGTCTCCGGCAGGTGGGTTGACGGTGGCTGGCTCGACTGGATCGAGCCCTTGAACCCGAAGGTCGCGGAGATTTCTGAGGGATGTCTGAGAACCGAACCGGCGCCGGATAACGATTCGAAACCTCGCGGCGAGGTGCGACGTAAGCGGCGCCGCGACCCAACGGTGGCCCTCAGTCAGCGCCAGGGGGTCGAACGACTCGGACGGCGGTGCGGAGGCGTGCCTCGGCGTCGATCGGTGGCCTCCAGTCACCGTTCGCCGGCCGAAGACCGGGGCGGAACCTGTTCAACTCCGCGGTGCTGACTGCCAGCCACCATGCCCGGTCCACTCGCAGCCGAGTGCCGATCGGGACCGCCGTCGCGCCGCGGCTCAACGTGGCCCTCAGTCAGCGCCAGGGGCTCGAACGAGTCGAAAAGCGGTACGGAGCCGTCCCTCGGCGTCGATCGGTGGCCGCCAGTCACCGTTCGCCCGCCGTAGACCGGGCCGGAACCAGTTCAGCTCCGTGGTGCTGACTGCCAGCCACCATGCCCGGTCCACTCGCAGCCGAGTGCCGATCTGGACCGCCGACGCGCCGCGCCGTCAACCGCCGTCACGCAACCGGACCGGCCGCCCGCGTCAGGCCGGCCCGCAGCTCAGTGCTCGGTGCCGCCCGTGAACGTCCAGCCGTCGATGCGGACGGCGGGCACGACGACCCCGCCGAGGAACCCCTTGAGCGTTCGCCGCTCGCGGGCGACCGCCGACGGTGCCGGCCAGGGCGGCCAGGTAGCTCTGCGTGAAGCGCAGGTTCCGGACGGGCCCGACGATCCGGCCGCCTTCGACGAGGAAGGTCCCGTCACGGGTCATCCCGGTGACGATCGCGAGCTTCGGGTGGACCGGGTTCGTGTAGTGGAAGCGGGTCACGAGCAGGCCGCGGTCCAGGCCGCCGATCAGCTCGTCGCGCGACGTCTCGCCGGCGGCCATCACCATGTTCAACGGGAACGGCCCATACGCGTTCGGGGCCGGCAGGCCGTGTCCGGTGGACGCGACGCCGGCCCGCGCGGCCGTCTGCGCGTCGTACACGACGTCCCGGCAGACGCCGCGGTCGACGAGCGAGACGCGCTGCTTGGCGACGCCCTCGAAGTCGAACCACAGCGGGAGGCCGGCCTGGTCGTAGCCGTCGTCGACGATCGTGACGAGCGTCGCTGCCGATCCGTTTCGCCCGGGCTCGGCGAAGCTGCGACCCTCCTGGACCGCCATCGCCGAGAATCCGAGATAGCCGAGCATGTCGAGCAGGTCGACGACCGCGTACTCCTCGAGGACGACCGGGTAGTCGCCCGGTTCGACCGACACGGCGTCGGCGGTCGCTCGGGCCTTCCCGGCGGCCTCGCGCCCGAGCGCCGCCGCGTCGATCGTCGAGGCGTCGACCGCAGCCGCCTCCGCGTAGCCCGATCCGCCGCCCGGCCCCATCGACACGGTGATGAGCTGTGACGTCGTCCGGGTCCCGGCCGCCCGCGCTCCCCGCGAGTTGGCGACCGCGATCGACTCGAGGCTCGTGGCGAACGAGCCGTAGGCCACGACGCCCGCGTCGTCGGCGGCGCCGATGACGGCCCGAGCGGCCTCGGCGCGGAATTCCGGGCTCGCGGCGGCCGTCGTCTGGCTGTATCCCGCGGCGACGTCGTGGATCTCGGTCGCGCCGGGCAGGCCGCCCCAGTCGTCGAGCTCCTCGACCACGCGCGCGATCGCCGTCGCGTTCTCGGCCAGGCGCCGGATGCCGTCGGCGTCCGTCCTGCCCGACGACGCCACGCCGACCCGCTTGCCGATGACCACCCGCAGGTTGATCGTGGCGTTCGTCTCGGCGACGTTCTGGTGGATCTGGCTGTTGGCGAACCGGGTCAGGGCGGAGTCCTCGGCCATGACCAGTGCCTCGGCCTCGGTCACGCCGTCGCGCATCGCCGCGGCGAGCACGTCCTCCGCCAGCCGCAGCGCGTCGTTCGCCCGGTCGTCGTTCATCGAGCCAGGGTTGCGCTGCCGCCGGTCCGCATCGGCCCTACCACTTGCCGACCCCGACCTGGACGTCCCGGAACCGCGCGCCGGGCACGGCGTGGCCGACGTGGGCGGTCTGGCCGGGCTCGCCCTTGCCGCAGTTGGGCGTCCCGAGCATCACGTACGACGCGCGCGTCACCGACCGCGTCGCACGACCGCCAGAACTCGTAGGTGATGCCGGTGTAGGTCGGGTTCTTGAACAGCCGGCCCTTCTTGCCGCCCTTGATCTCGTAGGCGACCTCGGTGGCGAACTGGAAGTTCAGCCGCCGGTCGTCGATCGACCACGACCGGTTCGAGGCGAGGTAGAGGCCGTCGTCGGTGTCGTCGACGATCTCGTCGAGGCTCATCCCGGGCTTCGGCAGCAGGTTGATGTTGGTCATCCGGATGAGCGGGATCCGGTTCCAGCCATCGGCTCGCATCGCGCCACCACTCTGGCGGCCGATCCGTGGCGCGGTCTCGCGACTGGTCAGGTAGCCGACGAAGATACCGCTCGCGGACGAGCGGCACCGCCTGGGCCGCGACACCCTCGTCGTCCCAGCCGAACGTGCCCATCCCGCCGGGCGCGGTCGCGTCGGCGACGATGTCGATCAGGTCCGAGCCGTATCGGAAGCCGTCATCGAGCTTGTCGGTCGTCAGGAAGCTCGTCCCCGCGTACGACGCCTCGGTCCCGAAGACGCGGTCGAGCTCGGTGGGGTGGCCGCACGACTCGTGGACCTGGAGATAGAGCTGCGACGGGATCGAGCACGATCGTGAACCGCCCGGACGGGCATTGCGGCGCGGACAGCAGCGCGACCGCCTCGTCGGCCAGGGGCTCGGCGCGGTCGGCGAGGCCGAGGCCGCGGATGAACTCGTAGCCCGCCGCCTGCCAGCCTCCGCCCGAGTCCGGGTAGCTCCGCCGCTGGTGCTCGTCGCCCTCGACGGCGTTCGCCTCGACGGCCGAGCCGACGTGGGTGATGACCTGCTCGGTCAGGCTGCCGTCGGTCGCGGCGAAGGTCTTCCATTCCCGCTGGGCGGCGTAGATCGACTCGGTGAACGCGATTCCCTTGACCCGTGCGGCCGTCGTATCGGCGGCGAGCAGGTCGGCGATCTTCGTCTCGAGCGGGCACCGTGAACGGATCGACCTCGACCGGGGTCTCGAACGTGCCGTGGGCCGGCGGCCGTTCGTCGAGGACGGCTCGGTCGCGGAGGGCGGTCGCGCTGGCCCGGGCGATGCGAACAGCCTCGGCCGCGACGCGGTCCGCCTCGGCCGCGGTCAGGGTGTGCGACGCGGCGAATCCCCAGGCGCCGTCGACGAGGACCCGCACGCCGAAGCCCTCGCTCTCGCCCGAGGCGACGCCCTCGACCCGGCCGGTCTTGATGGTGATGCTCTCGTCGATCCGGCGGACGACGCGGGCGTCGGCGTACTGCGCGCCGCGTGCGGACGCCGTGTCGAGGGCGCGGTCCGTCAGGTCTCGCATGCGCCGCGCAGCCTAGCAGGGCGGTCCGGCTGCAGCGTGCAGTGGCGGGCCGCGCTGCACCGACTTGCCGAGTCAGAAGGTGGGCGAGCCGCTCAGGGCCTGGAACGTGAGGTACAGCCCGAGCCCGACGACCAGGCACGAGGCCAGGAGGGGCACGACGCTGCTGAACCGACCGATGCGGTGAGCCGGCATCGACGCGATCGAGGCGGCCACGGGCGAGGACGAGCGCGAGCCCGATGCCGCTCATGACGAGCGCCATCCCGATGCCGAACGCGACGACCAGGACGAACCCGAACGCGGGACGTCCGGCCGCGATCGAACCGAGGAGGATCAGGAGCGCGCTCGTCGAGGGGATGAGCCCGCCGGCGAGACCGAGGACGAAGAGGCTCCGCCAGGTGATCGTCGTTCCGGCCGGCGGGAGGTGGCTGTGGGTGATGCCGCCGTGGCTGTGCTGGCCGGCCGGGACGTTCGCGGGCGGCTCGTCGTGGTCGGTGAGTGGCCGTGGTCGTGGTCGTGGTCGTGTCGTCGACGTGCTCGTGGTCGTGGTCGACCTCGTGTGCGATGGTCGTGGCCGTGGTCATGGGCATGAGCGCGTCGTCGCGCCCGAGTGCGCCGCGCCATCCCGCCCGCGTGCTCGTGGGCGGCCCCGCTCGCGTGCGCGTGGCGAGCGCCTCGGCGCCGCGACCCGCCGCCGGCGTCGTGCCTCGCCCACCAGCATCCAGCCACCGATCGAGCAGGATCGAGACGGCCGCGATGACCGGCGCGGACCGGACCACGAGGTCCGGGCGGCAGGAACCCCTGGGCGCCGACCACCAGCGACGCGAGGATCAGGATCCCGACCGTGTGCGACAGCGTCACCGACAGGCCCAGGCCCGCGGCATGGAGCGGCGTGCCGCGCGTGCCGACGAGATAGGCGGCCATCAGCGTCTTGCCGTGGCCGGGCGTCAGGGCATGACCCGCGCCGAGAGCGGCGGCCGTCAGGAGCGAGACGAGAGCACGAGCGGCGTCACGTCGGCGGTGCGGAAGATCGAGGGCAGATCGCCGCTCGACACGCCTCCCGGGACCGTCGCGGCGGTCGAGGCCGCGTTGCCGGCGCCGGTTCCCGCCGCGGCCGGCACGACGGCCGGCACGGCGGCAGCCACCTCGGCCGTCCCGCGGCCGGCACTCGCGCTGCTTGACGTCGCCGGGGCGACATCGGGAACACCGGGCAGCGGTTGCGCGTCCGGCGCGACGAACGACGGAAGCTCGGCCCCGCCCGGCGTGGCGACGATCTCGACCCGGGTGTCCGCGAGCGACTGCGTCAGCAGCTCCGCCGGGTAGTGGGTCAGGCGGTTGGAGACGCCCTCGGTCCGCATCTTCGTCCCCGACGCGGCGGCGACGCGGACGCCCGATCCGCTCACGACGATCTCGCGCCAGCCGATGCGCTCCGGGAACGAGCCATCCTCGAACTCGATCGAGGACGCAAGCCGAGATCGGCGCCGACAGCATCGCGCGGAATTCGCAGACCGTCCGCATCGTGGGCAGGCCGCCCACGCCGGCCGGGAACTGGCAGCCCCGCGTCGGTCGCCTCGAGGGTCGATCTCGTCCCGTCGACGGTCAGGGTCAGCGACTTCGCCAGGTTCGCCGCACGCCGCGATCCGTCCCGCTTCGGTCTTCGGCGTCGGACACCTCGCCGTCCCCGTCGGTGTCGAAGGTGAGGCGCGCCTGGAAGGTGGGGATCTCCGCCTGGTCGATGACGACATCGAGGAGGACCCGATCCGCCTCGACCCGGATCCCGGCGTAGTGGTTGATCGTGAAGTTGCCGAGCGGATGCGCGAGCGCGACGGCGGGAACGAGGAAGACGGCGAGCAGGCCGCCGATGAGTGCGGCGGCACGGCGACGTGAACGGGTCACCGGCCGATCGTAGCGTGAGACGCCGAACCGGGCCCCGTGCGTCGGGCCCTGGGCGACGAAACTCGCCGGTGGCGTGTCGCGACCGCCACCGGCGACGAACGGTCCGATCATGGTCGGACGGACTGGCATGTCGGTCTGGCACCTCCTCCTTCCCTCATCCGGGGGCGTCCGCCCCGCGCCATGACCGGGATACGTGGTCGGGCGCGCGGCGGATGAATCGTTCTGGGAGGGACAGACCGCAGCCAGTACACTCCGCGGCGTGAGACGTCCGAGAGGGTCGGCGGGGCGCGGCTCCTTCATCACGATCGAGGGTCCGGAGGGGGCCGGCAAGACCACGCAGGCGGCCGCCCTCGCACGGCATCTCGCGGCTCGCGGCATGGATGTCCATCTCACCAGGGAGCCGGGTGGGACGTGGCTCGGCGAGCGGATCCGCGAGGTCCTCCTCGCCCGGACCGGTCCGAGCGCCGCGGCCGACCCATTGACCGACGCGCTCCTCTTCAACGCCGCCCGGCGCCAGCTCGTGACCGAGGTCATCCGGCCCGCCCTCGAGCGAGGTCGGACGGTCGTGTGCGCCCGATATGCCGACTCCACGCTGGCATACCAGGGCTATGGAGCCGGGGTCGAGCTCGATCGGCTGCGGGAGATCGCGGCCATCGCGACGGACGGCCTGACGCCGGACCTGACGATCCTGCTCGACCTGCCGCCCGACGAGGGCCTGGCACGGAAGGCGCCCGGCGACGTGACCCGCTTCGAGGCGGAGTTCGATCTCGCGTTTCACGGCCGCGTTCGCGGCGGGATTCCTGGCGCTGGCGGAAGCCGAACCGGCGCGATTTGCGGTCGATCGATGCGCGACGACCCGCGCCCGAGGTCGCCGAGGCGGTGGCTGCCGCCGTCGATGCTTTCGTGGCGCCGGGTGAACCAAAACCGGCCGTCGCGCGCACACCTGGATGACAGCAGCGGACGAGCCGCTCCGGCTTCGCAGGGTCGTCCCCGACGGACGACGCCGACAGGGCGGTCCTCGTGCGCCTCGCAGATGGAGAGCTGGATGCTCTCGAGGACCTGTATGACCGCTACAAGACGATGGCCTACTCGATCGCGTATCGCATCACGAACGACGCCTCACTCGCCGAGGACGTCGTCCAGGAAGCGTTCCTGGGCGCGTGGCGCAACGCGACCCGATACGTCGAGGGCCGCGGCAGCGTGAAGACCTGGCTGCTGTCGATCGTCCACCATCGCGCCATCGATGCCGTGCGGCGGCGCCGCCCGACGTCCGAGCTGCCGGACACGGCCGATACGGCGGTGCCCGCGGCGCTCACCCTCCCCGACGTCTGGGCCGAGGTGGCGGCCGATCTCGACGCGGAGACGGTGCGGGCCGCCATGGGCTCGCTGTCGGACGTCCAGCGCGAGGCGATCGAGCTCGCCTACTTCGGCGGACTCACACAGCAGGAGATCGCCGCGCAGACCGACACGCCCCTCGGGACCGTCAAGAGCCGCATGCGGCTCGGCCTGCTGGCGATGCGGCGCTCGCTCGAAGGCGGGGTCACATGACGGATCCGCGCATGCCCACGGTTCCGGGGGGAGCGGCAGTGCGGGTGATTTGGGGACGACGGACGCGCCGGGCGGCGTGACGTGCGAGGCGGTCCGGGAGATGGCCGGGGCCTTCGTTCTCGGCGCCCTTGACGCCGCGGATGATGCCGCCGTTCGGACCCACCTCGCCTCCTGTCCGCAGCCGCATCCCGAGATGGCCGAGCTGGGTGGCGTTCTGCCGGTGCTCGCGGCAAGCGTTCCGATGGTCGAACCGTCGGAGGGCCTGAAGAAGCGGATCATGGCCGCTGCCGCCGCCGACCTCGGCGCGCGGGCGGCCGGCTATCGACCGCCGTCCGCGGCGACGCCGCAGGTCGATGCCCGGACCGCCTTCCGGCGACCAGCCTGCGGTCGCCGCGCCTGCCGGCGTCATCCCCGTTCCCGACGGACGCTGAGCGATCGGCCCGTCGCAGCCGGGCTTCGGCGGCGTCGTGGGTCCTGCGCATCGCCGCGGTCGTCGCCATCGTCGCGCTCGGTGCCTGGAACCTGCTGCTGCGCAACCAGCTCGACAGCGCCACCGCTTACCAAAACGCCGTCGCGTCCGTGCTGGAGGTCGCGGCGCAGCCCGGATCGCGTGACCGCGGTCCTGACCGCAGACGGCGGCACCGGCGACGGGCTGGCCGCGGTCACAGCCGCGGGGGACATGACACTCGCGATGCAGAACCTGGCGCCCACGACGGGGAGTGCCGTGTACGAGGCATGGGTCATCGCGAGCGACGGCGTTCCGGTGCCCCTCGGCAGCTTCCCGGTCGACCGGAACGGGACGGCGGCGTTCCGGGCAAGCGACCTGCCTGCCGAGGCCGGGATCGTCCTGGCGTTGACCCTGGAGAAGGGTCCCGGGGCGACCGCGCCGACGCCGCCGATCATCTCGAAGGGCGTGGCGAACGCGGTCGACTAGGACGAAGGGCCTGGGCGCGGAGCGCGGGCCCTCACGGCCCCGGCGGGCGAGATCAGCCCGCGGGCACGCCTCCTTCGGCCATGGACCCGCGGCCCGCAGACCGCGCCTGCGTCAGTCCTTCGGTCGCCACCGCGATGAGCGTCTCGGAGTCGGTGCCGTCGACCGGGAAGCGAGCCACGCCCGCCGAGACCGAGATCGCGCGCCCGCCCACCGCGGGGAGTGCCGCGATGCCGGCCATCACGCGCCGGACGACCGTCGCCCCGGCGGAGCCCGGCGCGACCAGCACGAACTCGTCGCCACCGACCCGCGCGACCGTATCCACCAGCCGGACCGTCTCCGCGAGCACCGAGGCGACCCGCCGAAGCACGTCGTCGCCGGCCTCGTGACCGCTCTCGCGGTTGGTCGCCCTGAAATCGTCGACGTCGAACATCGCGAGCGACAGCTCGCTGCCCTGGCGGGCCGCCCGCGCGATCTCGAGCTCCAGGATCCGACCACGGTCCGCTCGTTCGCGAGCCCGGTCAGCGGATCGGTGTGGGCCATCCGCTCGAACCATTCGGACCGCTCCGCCGCGGTCGACGCAAGGCGGGCGCGGTCGACCGCCAACGCCGCCAGCCCGGCCAGCGCGGTGACTTCCTCGCGCTCGGCCGCATCCAGGGTCCGCGGCGCCGGCCAGAGGAGACCCAGCGAGCCGACGGACACTGCCACGCCGCCCGTCGTCACCATCAGCGGAAGGTACGAGCCGACGAACGTGCCCCCATCGGGCGCCATGGCCTCGACGTCGAAGGTCGACGTCCGTTCGGCCGCCGCAGTCGCGAACGGGTTCGCCGGGTCGGCCGCCTGGCTCGAGAGCTGTGTCTCGGCGGCTGCGGCCATCCCGTGCGTGGAGACGAGCTGCAGCAGCGGCCGGTCGGGGTCTGACACGAACACGGCACCCATCGCTGCGCCGAGAGCCTCGGAGGCCACGGCCAGGAGCCTGTCGAGCACGGCATCGAGCTCGCCACCGTCGGTCACGGCCACGATCGCACGGGGTAGGAACGCGCCAGGATCGCGGGAGACGTCAGTGGACACGCTGGACTCCTGGGGCTCGGGACGCCGGGGGTCTCGCATCGTACACCAGCCCCTCAAGGCCGCCGATCACCGATCGCAACGTTGACCGGGGTCTGTCGCGCCGTCGATACTCCGCGGGTGAAGCTCGTCGTCGCCATCGTCCACAACGAGGATGCGGGCGCCCTCGTCAACGCACTGCTCGACAAGGAATTCCGCGCGACGCGCCTTCACAGCTCGGGCGGTTTCCTCAAGCAGTCGAACGCGACGATCATCCTGGGCGTCGAGGACGCCGACGTCGACGAGGTCGTCAGCGTGGTCCGTGCCAACTGCACCTCGCGGACCCAGGTGGTCAACCCGATGCCGCCGATCATGGAGCCCGGCGAATTCTTCATGCCGTATCCGCTCGAGGTCGAGGTCGGCGGCGCCACAGTCTTTGTTCTTCCGGTCGAGCGTTTCGAGCGGCTTTGAGCCCTCTGATGGCCGACATCGACGCCGGCGACGGGACGGCCGGCGCGATCGGACGATGAGCCCCTTCCGCCCCGACCTGGTCGATTGCTGGATCTACCGCGACGGTCCCGACCGGCACGGAGATCCTGCTGATCCGCCGCGCGCCCGGGCGCATCCTGCCGGGCCTCTGGCAGTGCGTGTCGGGGTCGCTCGAGCCCGGCGAGCGCGTCGCCGCGGCCGCACTGCGCGAGCTGGCCGAGGAGACCGGCTTCGAAGGACGAGGCGATCATCGACGTTCTACGACCTGGATCTCGTCAACCAGTTTCACGAGCCGTCCGTGGACGCGCGTGATGACGTCGGCGGTCTTCGCAGTCCGGGTGGCGCCCGAGGCCGAGGTGCGCCTCTCCCATGAGCACGACGGGGCCCGCTGGCTGGCGCTCGAGGACGCGCATCGCGAGGTGGTCTGGCCGGGCTATCGAACAGCCATCGAACGCATCCGCGACGACCTCGCCGATCCGGCGCGGGTCGCGTGGTTCGCGCTCACGCCCACCGGCGACCGGAGGCCGATCGAATAAGCCCGGGTGCATGGTCTCCGAATATTCTTGGTCGGTGGCCTCGCCCGCCAGGCTTCGATGTGGTCACGAATTGGTGTATCGTGACCACATGGAGATCGGCGTGCCGCGAGCTCAAAGCGAGACTTTCAGAGTATCTGAGCCGCGTCGAACGCGGAGAGACGCTCGACGTGACCAGCCGGGGGCGCCGCGTGGCGCGGATCGTCCCAGTGACTGGCGAGACGACGCTCGAGCGAGGGCCTCCGGGAAGGCTGGCTGACCCGCGAGGTCGATCGACCGCCGGAACCGTTCATGCCCCTGCCGCCGGCACCGGGAACGCCGACGTCGGAGGAGATCTTTGCTGCGGATCGAGAAGACCGCTTTTGACGATCTACCTCGACGCCAGCGCTCTGTTCAAGCGATATGTCGCCGAGGCAGGGAGCGAGGTGGTCTCCGGAATCCTCTCTGATGACGACGTATGGGTGACGGCGAACATCGCATTCACGGAGCTCTCGATCAACCTCGCGCGTCGGCTCCACATGCCTGAACTACAGGTCGCGACCGCCCGCCTCGAACGCGATTGGGAGGCCATTCGGGTTGTCAGGATCGACCACGTGCTGTGCCGTCGGGCGGGCGCCCTTGGTTCGAAGGTCGGGATTCGGACCCTCGATGCCCTTCATCTGGCGGCCGCCGAGCGCGCAGGTGGCGCCGAGTTGAGATTCCTCACGTTCGACTCGCGGCTCGCCGTGGCTGCTCGTGCGATGGGCTTCGACGTCGTGGGCGCGTCGAGCCCCTCGGGGCGACCCATCGCCGGGTCTCGCTGGTAGACTCGGGCGGACAGGCGGCCCACCGTGAGGCGGCACAGGAGGGCGACGTGATCGAGCGCAGCGCGGCCTCAGCCAACCCGGGGATCGAGATCAGCGCGGCCGCCCAGCGCCGGGTCTTTCGCTCGAAGGTGGACACGATCCGGCAGACCTACGGCTTCGACGACGTCTCGCTTGCGCCCGGCACGGACACCATCGAACCCTCCGACGTCGACCTCCGCCAGACGTTTGCCGGCATCGACCTCGCGATCCCGATCCTGGCGTCTGCCATGGACGCGGTGGTGGACCCGGCGTTCGCGGGAGCCCTGGCGCGACTCGGCGGGCTCGCGGTCCTCAATCTCGAGGGCGTCCAGACGCGCTTCGATGACCCGGGCGCCGTCCTCGAGCAGATCGCAAGCGCTCCCGACGGCGACGTCCAGTCCGTCCTCGCCGAGGCCTACCGGCAACCGGTCAGGGAGGACCTCATCGCCCGGCGGATCGAGGAGATCCATGCCGCCGGCTCGCCTGCGGCGGTCGCCGCGACGCCGGGTGCCGCCCGACGTTTCGGACCGTTCTGCGCGGAGCACGGCGCGGACCTGTTCCTCGTCCAGAGCCAGGTCTCGTCGGCCCGCCACCTTGCGAGCGGCTACGACCCACTCTCCCTCGAGGAGTTCACCCGGTACATGCCGATCCCGGTCGCCGTCGGCAACACGACGAACGCGGAGGCCGCCTTCGCGCTCATGGAGCAGGGTGCCGCGGCGGTCTTCGTCGGCGTCGGTCCCGGGCGCGGCCTGCACGACGCGCGAGGTCCTGGGCATCGGGGTTCCGCAGGTCACCGCCATCAGCGACGTTGCCGCCGCCCGGGATGCCTACCACGCCGAGACCGGCCGCTATGTCCCGGTCGTCGGCGACGGCGGCATGCGCCGGGGCGGAGAGCTTGCGAAGGCGATCGCCGCCGGTGCCGACGTCCTGATGATCGGCTCACCGCTGGCGCGCGCGGCGGAGGCGCCGGGACGCGGCACGAACTGGGGGATGGCCGCGCCATCGCCGACGCTGCCGCGCGGGACGCGGATCAGGGTCGGCACCGTGGGAACGCTCGAGCGGATCCTGTTCGGCCCCGCCCACGTCAGCGACGGCTCGGAGAACCTCGTCGGCGCCCTGCGCCAGTCGATGGCGGCGCTCGGCGCCCGCACGATCCGCGACCTCCAACGCGTCGAGATGGTGCATGCGCCCTCGACCCAGACCGAGGGAAAGTCCTGGCAGCGGGGGCGCTGACGAACGCCGACCGGGCAGCCATGGAGGCGGACCTCGTCGCGTCCGGAAGGTTCGTCCGCGTCGAGACGATCGGTCGCCGCTCGGGCCAGCCGCGTGCGGTGACCGTCGGATTCGTCGATGACCCGGTGGTCGAGGGCGCCGTCATCGTCGCGGCCGGGGAGCCCGGGACGGCATGGGCACAGAACCTGATCGATGCAGCCGGCATGCCGTGTGCGGATCGGCGATCGGGAGTTCGACGCGATGGCCGAGCTGCTCCAGCGGGGCGACCATGATCGGGCGATCGCGGCGATGATCCTGCGCTACGGCACGCCGGCCGAAGGCCTGGGCCGTGGCCCGGCATTCCGGTTGCGGCCGGTCGCGGGCAAACCGATGACGATCGCCGTCGAACTCGAAACGAGCATCGCCCGGCCCGCCACTGAGGTGTTCGCGGCGCTCGTCGACATCGAGCGCTATCCGACCTGGCTCGTCGCGTCGGGGATCACCGGAGTCCGACTGCTCGACGAAGGGCCGTTGCACGCCGGCTCACGGCTGAGCATCTCGCAGACGGTCGCGGGCCGCTCGACGGTCCTCGACGGGATCGTGACGGTCCTCGCCCCCGGCGCGGGCTTCGGTCTGCGAGGCAAGGATCCGGAGGGGATCAGCATCCAGATCGATACAGCTCTGGCGCCCGATGGCATGGCCACGAGGCTGCGCTGGTCGTTGCGGATCGGCCTGCCCCTGCGGTACCGTCTGTTCGAATCGATGGTGGCCCCCCAGGCGCGCCACGCCGCCGCCGTCGACCTGGAGGCGTTTCGCCTCCGATTGGAGAGCGCTATCGCGGATTGACGTCCGTCCTGGCTGAACCGTCCGCCGCCGCACATCCGCCGCCGCCGACCGTTCACCTCGAGTGGATCGTCCGCCCCCGCATCGACCGTCCGCCGCCACGATCTGGACATCCGTCCATCCGGCCGCGCGCCGCATGCCGATGCCGCTGCCCGCCTCTCCGGGCCAACCTTCCTCCATCGGGTTCCCAGCCACGGGAGACCGGCAGGAAGGAGTCAGGCGCGATGTTCCACCCGAACCAGTTCCGGACAGAACCGATCGTCACCATCGAATCCGGTCGGACGGGCGCTTGCCTCGTCGCCGGGTGCACGTGCAAGGACGCCCGGATCATCTCGTTCCGGCGAGCAGCGTTCTTCGCGGCCCTGGCGCGTCAGACCGGCCAGACCGCAGATCGCGTCATCGCCGTGGAAGACGGATGGCGCATCGCTGCCATCGAAGGAGTCGAACTGTCATGACCATCCATCCGGCACGGGCCGTCGCGGGTCTGGGGCTGGCGGCCGCAGGCTTCATGGTCGGCATCGCCGCGCTGGCCGTGGTCCTCGCCCGCCTGCTCGTCAATGCGGGCATGCCGATCCATCCAGGCGACCTCGCGACCCTCAACGACGTTGTCGCCGTCCTCCCGTTCGTCGTCGCCTTTGCCGTCGCCAACCTGGTTGCCGCGGCCGGCCTGTTCGTCGGCACGGAGTGGGCAGGGCGCCTTGCCGTCGCCGTCTCCGGCGTGGGCATCGCGGCCGGTTCATTCGGTCTCTTCCTCATGATCGCCGGTGGCCATCCCGTCGCCAGCGCACGCGCGGTGCGGGCGTACACCGACGGCATCGAGATCCTCACAGCCTTCACCATCTCGTACCTGGTGGTCCTCGGCCTCCTGGCCGTGGCCCGCCAGCCCATCCGCCGAGTCCTCCGAGGTGCCGCATGACGTCCATCGTCCCCGCCGTCCCGACCGTCCCGCGCCATGCCTATCGGCGCGGCACCCGTGGCTTCGCAGCCTTCGTGACAGGTCTCGCCGGACTGGTCGTCCTCGGGGTGGGCGCGGTCGTGCTGCCCGAGTCCTCGCTGGATCGGCTGGCGCTGTCGTGGCTCATCCCGCTGACCGTCGGGTTCGGGGTGGCACACCTGGTCGCCGCCTACGGCCTTGTACGCCGTCGGGCGTGGAGCCGGGACCTGGTCGGGTACCTGGCCGCGATCGGCATCGGCCTCGCCGCGTACGGGCTGATCCTCATGCTGACCGGACAGGATCCCTTCGGTGCGACGAGCCGGACCCCGTCCGACCGGGCGTGGGCCGAGGGCTTCGGCCTCCTGCTCTGGATGATCGGCCTGTGGGTCGTGGCCGCACGGTATGCCTTCAAGGGGATCGTCCTGGTGGAGTCGTTCGCGGCAGGTCGGCCGGCCGTGGCTTCGTCGGCGGCCTGATCTCGCGGGCCGCATGGCCCGGAACCAGCTGATCGAATGGGCGGCGCCCTCCTGGGGCGGCCGCCCATCTCCTTTCCCGGCGCACACCCGGATCGCCCGCCGCCCCACTATCCTCGCCCTCGATGACCGACGCCCCGACCCTGTACGAGCGCGCCGGTGGTGCGCCGTTCTTCGAAGCGCTCGTCGGGCGCTTCTACGAGGCGGTCGCCGGTGACGACCTCCTGCGGCCGATCTATCCGGAGCCGGACCTCGCGCCCGCGGCTCGACGGCTGACGCTGTTCCTCATCCAGTACTGGGGCGGCCCGACGACCTACGACGCGGAGCGCGGCCATCCCAGGTTGCGGATGCGCCACGCGCAGTTCGGGATCGGGCCTGCCGAGCGCGACCGATGGCTTCTCCACATGCGTGCGTCCCTTGCGTCGCTGGCTCCGCCGGACGAGATCGCGCGACCACTCGAGGAGTACTTCGTCATGGCCGCCGACGCCATGCGGAATCGAGGCTGACCCACATCGCCCGGCTCGCCCTGGCTCGCGGAGCCTCGCGGTACTGGCCTGCGTGCGTCGCCCTGCTGCCCGGCTACGGTCGCACACCGCCTCGCGGCGGTCCACTCACGGCTGGCGCGACGCCGCGCATCGCGTAATAGGGGTGGATGCGCTCGCGCTCGGTCGGCGTACCTCGCGCGACGTTCCCCGGCTGATCCGCGGGTTGGCGCGCTGCGACAGTGTCTGGATGGCGCCACGAGTGGCCGGCGGCAGCATCGGGCGGCAGCGCGAACATGCGCGGCCGCCGGCCGCCGTAGCGGAGCCATCGCGGCTCGATCCGGGCTCGAAGCCAGCAGGTATCTCGCTCGGCATGAGGCGATGTCGAGCGTCGGGGTCTGGACGCTGCGCCGTCGCGGCCTGGCCATGCCGGCCATCGTGGACCCGCCAGGACCGGTCGCCTCACGCTCGACCGAGGCGAAGTGGCCATGCGCCCGCCACACCCGGGAACCGGCGGGCCGGCGCCCGGTACACTTGATGCCTGCCCGATCGGGGATGGGTGGATCGAGCCGGGAGGTCGATTGAGCGACGCGGACGCATCGGCGTCGACGAGACGGGGGAAGACCGTCCACGGCGAGGCGGCCAACGCCGGCCACCGCGTCCTCGCCCCGGACGACGCCGAGGTCGAGGCATACCTCGAGACCGCCCTCAAGGCGCCCGCCCCGGAGCGCTCCGCCGACGACCGCCCGGCGGGCACTGACGGGACGGCGAACGGCACCGTCGCGGTCCTCGATTTCGGCAGCCAGTTCGCCCAGCTCATCGCCCGCCGCGTCCGCGAGCTCGACGTCTACTCGGAGCTGCTGCCCCACGACACCACGCTCGAGGAGCTCGAGCGCCGCGGCACGCGGGCGATCATCCTGTCGGGCGGCCCGATGTCGGTCTACGACCCGGATGCACCCCGTCCTGACCCTGCCGTGTGGTCCGGCCGTATCCCGGTCCTGGGCATCTGCTACGGGGCCCAGATGATGGCGCTCGAGCTCGGCGGCGACGTCGTCCCGGCCGACCGCCGCGAATACGGCCCGGCGAGCGTGACGATCACCGGGGACGACGGCCTGTTCGCCGCCATCGAACGGGAGCAGCGGGTCTGGATGAGCCATGGCGATTCGATCACGCAGGCTGCCGGACGGCTTCCGAGCGACGGCCCAGACCGAATTCGACCCCGTACGCCGGACTCGCCGCGCCCGAGCGCAACCTTTACGGCATCCAGTTCCATCCCGAGGTCGTCCACACCCCGGGCGGCCGGCAGATCCTGCGGAACTTCGTCGAAGGGATCGCCGGGATCGCCCCCACGTGGACGGCTGCCAGCTTCATCGAGACGACGGTCGCGGGCATCCGCGAGCGCGTGGACGCCCATGCCCGCGAGACCGGCTCGGATGGCCTGGTCATCTGCGCGCTGTCGGGCGGGGTCGATTCGGCCGTCGCGGCCGCGCTCGTCCATCGGGCGGTGGGCGACCGGCTGACCTGCATCTACGTCGATCACGGGTTGATGCGCAAGAAGGAATCGGAACTGCTTCGGGTCACCTTCGAGCGCGATCTCGGGATGCGCCTGGTCATGGTCGACGCCCGCGAGCGCTTCCTGGCACGCCTCGCCGGCGTCGAGGACCCGGAGGAGAAGCGCCGGATCATCGGGGATGAGTTCATCCGCGTGTTCGAGGAGGAGGCGGCGAAGCTCGGCCGGATCGACTTCCTGACCCAGGGCACGCTCTACCCGGACGTCATCGAGTCGACGACGGCCGAGACGAAGACCGCCCAGAAGATCAAGACCCACCACAACGTCGGCGGGCTGCCCGCCGACCTGCGATTCCAGCTCATCGAGCCGCTGCGCTACCTGTTCAAGGACGAGGTCCGCAAGGTCGGCCTGGAGCTCGGGCTGCCCGAGGCGATGGTCCTGCGCCAGCCGTTCCCGGGTCCGGGCCTCGCCATCCGGATCATCGGCGAGGTGACCGCAGAGCGCCTCGACACCCTCCGCGACGCGGACTGGATCGTGATCGACGAGATCAAGGCGGCCAACCTCTATCGGAGCCTGTGGCAATCATTCGCCATCCTCACCCCGGTCCGCTCGGTGGGCGTGATGGGCGACGGCCGGACCTACGCCAACGTCGTGGCCATCCGTGCCGTCACATCCGAGGACGGCATGACCGCCGACTGGGCAAAGCTCCCCTACGAGGTCCTCGGCAGGATCTCGTCACGGATCGTCAACGAGGTGCCCGGAGTCAATCGGGTCGTGTACGACATCAGCTCGAAGCCGCCCGCCACCATCGAGTGGGAGTGACCGGCAGATCGAAGGTACCGGGACCGATGGGTCATCGCAGGCTGGTCCCGTCGCGCTAGCATGCTCGGCATGCTCGAAGCATCCGTCCCCGAGTGCCCCTGGTGCTCGACCCCCTTCGCTCCCGGACAGGCCGTCTGCTCGTCGTGCGGCGCGAACCTCGGCGCCGATGAGAAGGCCGATATCCCGGGCGTCACCGAGATCGACAAGGCCGCCGTCGGCGTGGCCCGGCCGCCGGCCATCACCAGCCGCAGCCGCTGGCGGGCGTGGATCAGCGGCGACTCGAGCGACACGCTGACGGCATCTGAGGCCAAGGCCGTCGCCCCTCCCGACAACGCTGTGCGCCAGGAGATGCTGCGACTCGAGCTGCAGGCCCACGTCGCGAGGCTCCAGGCCGAAACCGACGCCCTTCTCGCGGAGGCCGCCGAGGAGGGCCGGACGATCGACATCCCGCCGGAGCTCCTGTCGACGGCGATGGCCGAGCCGACCGATACCGCGGCGTCTGCCGAGCCGGCCGATGCTGCCGCGTCTGCCGAGCCCGGCGACGCAGCGGCGTCCGCCGAACAAGCCGAAATCTGCAGAGCCGGCACGAACCGCCGAGTCCACCGGGGTCGCGGATCCGCCGGAGGCGGGGAGTCCGTCGGGGCCGACACCAAGAGCTGAGCGGTTCCCGGCGCCGCGCGCCGGGGCGCCCGATCGGCGCCGAGCGGCACCCCGGTATCCTCCGACGGTGCCAGACCGACTGCCCGCCCCGGGCCCCTCGTATATCCGCGCGATGCCGGTCAGGATCGGGTCTGAAACGTTCCACGCCGGGATGACCCGGCCATCCGACGCACCCGACGGCTGGTGGCTCGCGATCCTCTGGGTGAGCGACGGGACGGAGGTCGTGAGCTTCCGCGACGTCGCGCCCGACGCAGGGCCGCCACCGGATCCACCGCTCGGCCGCCTGGGGCCGGCGTTGAGCGGCGCGCTGTCCGGCCTCATCCTCGAGGACGAAGGGCGCCTCCAGCTCCGGATCGGACAGGTCGCTCCGCCCGACGAGGCGGCACGTCCATGGCGGTCGCCGCTGGCGGTCCGGGCGGCCTTCCGGTTCGAGCCGGCGCGGGCCGCGGCGATGCGCCCGAATGAGCTGGCAGAGACCGTCCTGTCCGCGTTCTGCCGTGCCGTGGAAGGCCTCCACCGACCCTGAGCGCGGAGCACCGCTAGACTCCGCTGGGATGCGCGACCTGTTCGACGATTTCCTCGAGGAGCTCCGCCGTCGGGAGGCTATCGCGCGCGGCGAAGACCCCGGCCCCGAGCGGCCGCCCCAGTCAGGCCAGGACCGCCCGGACCCCGATGACGCGGACGGCGACCCGGATGGGCGCGAGGCCGACGACGGAGGACCCACCGCACGCCAGGATGACCCCGAGGCTGCAGGCACGTCAGACGAGGCGCACGGAGCCCGAGGACGAGATCCCGGGCCCCTACCCGATCGATGCCGGGCGGCGGCGCGGCCGCGGTCGCGGACGGGGCGGCCGCCGCCCGCCGGGCGGCCCGAACGACGGGGCGGGGAGTCGCGCGGCTCGTGCCGGGCGCCGCTTCGGCCTCATCATCATCGGGCTGATCGCGGTCGCGCTGTTCATCCTGTTCAGCGTCGGTCTCGACCTGTGGACCGATGCCCTGTGGTTCACCAGCATCGGTTTCGACGCCGTCTTCTGGACCAGGATCCTCGCAACGCTCGGCCTGTTCGCCGGGATATTCGTGCTGGCGGCGGCGATCCTCCTGGCCAACCTGTGGATCGCCGGACGGCTGTCGCCGCCGCCTGGCACGGAGCGGTCGGGGTCGTTGCGCTCGTTCATCGACCGGGTCAACGACGCTGCCCAGGCAGCCGACATCCGGAGGGACAGGCCCGGGGGCATCTACGGCATGCGCGGCCGGGAGGTCCAGCAGGGGCCGGTCGTCACCTTCGATACCGGCGACCTCCCCGACCTGACCCCGATCGCCGGCGTCGCCCTGGTGGTCCTCGCGCTGCTCATCGCACTTGCGATCGCCGGATCCGTGTCCTCGGCCTGGGAGACCGTCCTCCTGTGGATCCATCGCGTGCCGTACTCGCCCACGGCATCGGTCACCGATCCGATCTTCGGGCGGGACATCGGCTTCTTCCTGTTCGAGCTGCCGTTCCTGCGCCTCATCCAGGGCGTTTTCAACGGGATCGTCGTGGCCAGCCTGCTCATCGCGCTCGGCCGCTATCTCGTGGGTGCGTCACGTGGCGGGCTGGTCTTCTCGACCCCGGTCCGCGTCCATCTCGCCGTGCTCGGCGGGCTGTTCCTGCTGTCGGTCGCCTTCGGCTACCAGCTCGACAAGCTCGAGCTGTCGTACAGCTCGCGCGGGATCGCGACCGGCGTGAGCTTCACCGACCAGAACGCCCAGTTCCTCGCGTTCGACATCCTCACGGTCATCTCGGGACTCGCCGCGGCGCTCCTCGTCGGTGGCGCGTTCACCCGGATGATCTGGCCGCTCGGCCTGACGATCGCGGTCTGGTTCCTCGCGTCGCTCGTCGTGGGCCGGCTCTACCCGGAGGCGGTCCAGCGGTTCACGGTGACGCCGAACCAGTACGCCCAGGAGGAGCGGTACATCGGCAACAACATCGCCATGACCCGTCTCGCCTTCGATGTCGGCGACTGGAAGGACTACTCGTTCAACGGCGATGCGCCGCTGACGGCGGACCAGGTCGCGCGCGAGTCGGACACGTTCGCGAGCGCCAGGCTGTGGGACTACCGGCCGCTGCGGACGACGCTCGATCAGCTCCAGACGGTCCGCAAGTACTACGACTTCACCGACGTCGACACCGATCGCTACGTCATCGACGGCATCAAGCGCCAGGTCATGCTGTCGGGACGCGAGCTGGCGCTCGAGCAGAACCCGCAGGCGACCGGCTGGGTCAACCAGAGGGTCATCTACACCCACGGGGTCGGGGTGGCGATGGTGCCGGTCAACCAGGTCACCGGTGAGGGCCAGCCCGACCTGCTGATCTCGAACCTCCCGCCGATCTCGGTGAAGGGCGCCCCGACGATCAGCCAGCCGCGCATCTACTTCGGCGAGCGTCCGAGCTCGTACATCGTGACCGGCGCCCAGCAGGACGAGTTCGATTACCCGACCGGCGAAAGCGACGTCGGTGGCTCGGTCGGGACCCAGACTCGCTGGACGGGGACGACGGGCATCAAGCTCGACAACACGCTGATGCGGCTGCTGTTCGCGGCCCGATTCCGCGACCTCGACCTGCTCATCAGCGACCAGGTCACGCGGGACAGCCAGCTCCTCTTCCACCGCTCTCTCAGCGACCGGCTGACCCGGGTCGCGCCGTTCCTGCGTTTCGACAAGGACCCGTACCTCGTCGTCGATGACTCGGGCCGGCTCGTCTACATCCAGGACGCGTTCACGACGTCGGACCGCTTCCCCGACGCCCAGTATTTCGACCCGGGCTCGCTCGACTCGACCGGCCTCGGCAGCGACTCCTTCAACTACATCCGCAACAGCGTCAAGATCACCATCGACGCCTACGACGGGACGATGCACTTCTACGTCGCCGACCCGGATGATCCGATCATCCGCGCCTACGAGGGCATCTTCCCGACGTTGTTCGAGCCGCTCAGCGCGCTGCCGCAGGACCTGGTCGCGCACCTGCGGGTGCCGGAGGAGTTGTTCAACGTCCAGGTCCGGGTGTTCGGCCGCTATCACGTGACCGACACGCAGCAATTCTTCCGGACCGACGACCTGTGGACGATCCCGCAGGGCCAGACGAGCGAGCAGACCCTGCCGTCCGAGGCCTACTACGTCGTGATGCACCTTCCGGGTCAGACCGGGGTCGAGTTCCTTCTGCTCCAGCCGATGGTCCCGACCAGCCGCCCGAACATGATCTCGTGGGTCGCCGCCCGGATGGACGCGCCCAACTACGGCCAGACCATCGTCTACCGCTTCCCCGCCGACACGACGATCTTCGGTCCCGCCCAGATCGAGGCGAGGATCGACCAGGACCCGGCCATCAGCGCCCAGATCTCGCTCTGGAACCAGTCCGGGAGCAAGGTCATCCGCGGCAACCTCATCGTCCTGCCGCTCGACGATTCGCTGATCTATCTCCAGCCGGTCTATCTCCAGTCGACCGGCTCGGCCTTCCCCGAGTTCAAGCGGATCGTCGTCGCATCGCCACGGCAGGTCGTGTGGAGCGACTCGCTGGGCGATGCCCTGCGGCTGCTGCTCGCTGCCGAGGCCGGCGCATCGCCGGGGCCCGTCGCCCGGGCCCATCGCCCGGACCCTCGCCGACCCCCGGGGCGTCGGCCACGCCCGGCCCGGGGCCCTCGGCGACGCCTGCGCCATCGGCGCCGGCCGGGCTCCCGACCGACGTGCCCGGTCTCATCGACTATGCCAATACCCACTTCGAGGCGGCGCAGGCCGCGCTCCGCGACGGTGACTTCGCGCGCTACGGCGACGAGATCGCGCTCGTGCAGTCGGCGCTCCAGCGACTCAAGGTGCTGGCCCCGGAGCTCGCTCTGCCGAGCCCCGCGGTCTCCCCCAGCCCGGCACCATGAGCCGCGGGGCGGCCCTGACGACCGCGCTGCTGGCGTGCTTCGCCGCCCCGGAGACATGGGTCCTGGGCCTCGCCGGCTTCCTGCTGCGCGGCGGGATCGTCCTGCTCGCGCTGCCGGTGCTCGTGCTGCCCACGCCCGTCGGCATCGGAAACGTCATCGCGCCCACGCTCACCTCGGTCGCGTTCGGCGAGGTGTCGACCGGGATTGATCGCGGGCACGGTCGCCATCGTGGCGGGCGTCGTCGGCTGGTTCTGCATCGGAGGCTGGGTGGCCGGCGTCCCTGGAGGCGGAGGCGGCCCGGATCGTCGCCCGGGACGAGGATGTCCTCGCGATCACCCGGGTCGTTCGCGTGCGGGAGCCGTGGACCGGAGACGGCGGCCGGCTCGACGCCGCGCTCGGCCGCGGGCAGGAGGCGGGCCAGATCCTGCTCGCCCGCCTGGTCGCCTCCGTGCCGCTCGGGGTCGCGCTCGTGTGGGGCTCCGATCAGGCTCGTGCTCGTGACCTACCGGGAGCTGACCAACCCACTCGATGCCGCGACACCCGTCGCCATTCGTGTGGTTCGCGATGTCCCCGAGGTCATCGTGGTGGTGAGCCTGGCCTGGATCGTCGCCGAGGTGATCGGCGCCCTGGCTGCCCGCCGGATCGTCCTCGCCGGCGACGGGGTTCTGACGGCGATCCGGGAGGCGGTCGTGGAGGTCGTGCGCCGGCCACTCTCGACGGTCGCCCGGTGGGGCGATCCCTTCGGGGTGCTGCTGGCGGTCCTCATCCCGTCTCTCCTGGCCGCGAGCGCCACCTGGGGAGCGGTCCGGGCGGCCATCGGCGGCCCGAACGCGACCGTGCTGTTCATCGACATCGTCGCGTTCGTCGGTCTGTGGCTGATCGGGCTCCTGCTCGTGGCGGTCGTCTGCGCGTGGCGGGCGGCCGTCTGGACCGTCGCGGTCGCCGCGGCGCCGCGACCCGGCGAGACGCTCGAGCGATCTCGCGGCGTCCGAAGGATCGACGCGGCGTCACCCCGGTGCGGTGCCGCCCGTCTGAGCGCGAGGGACTGACGGAGGAGTCTGGGGGCGCTGGGCTGATCCTCGCGCCGGGCCGGTCCTCGGGAGGGCCCTGCTACACTGCCGGACGAATCGGCGACCGGTCCCGCCGGTAGCGTCGGTCTCAACGGCCACGGAGGCAACGGCCAAGGCACATGGATCAGATCATCACCCAGATCGGCGACACCATCGCCGAGTTCTTCGGTAGCCCGATCGTCCAGTTCGCCCTGCAGGCAGCGGGCGTCTACCTCGTGATCATCTGGCTCGCCTCGGCGTACTGGGCGTTCCGCGACATGCAGCAGCGCTCGGCCAACGTCCTGCTGCCGTACCTCGCGGCTGCCGGGATCATCCTGTTCACGCCGGTCTTCTTCATCTTCGCCGTCTGGATCTACAAGATCATCCGGCCGCACGACAAGATCGGCGAGGTGTACGAGCGAAACCTGGCGGAGGAGGCCCTCCTCAACGAGGTGGAGTCGATCCACCACTGCCCGGGCTGCGAGCACCGCATCGATGACGATTGGATCATCTGCCCGTACTGCCGGACCCGGTTGAACCGTGTCTGCCCGAACTGCAGTCGGCTGGTCGGCATGGACTGGTCGCTGTGCGCCTGGTGCGGCAAGGACTTCGAGCGACGCCAGGTTCCGGCCGCAGCCGTCCAGGCATTGCCAGGCGGCCGTGAAGCCACCGCCCGGATCACGTCCCAGGCCCACGTCGCCGGCGGCGGGGAGCGGGGGCGGCGGCGGGGCCGCGGCGTCGAACGCGAGCGTCGTGCGCCCCAGCGTGATGCCGGCGAGCGGCGACACTGCCGACCAGTGGCGGGGACCCGCTCCCCGAGCGTTGACGCCGCGCGACCCGCCATCTCCGTCCGACAGCGACGGAGCCGACCGAGTCCGATCCGAAGGGACTGACGGCGCGCCAGCGGATGCCGCCGGAGTCTGGCGGCCGCTGACGCCCGCGAGCGCTGCCGCCGGCCAGGAAGACCCGGGTCGGGCGCCTCTCGCGCCGCCGGCCGGGCCCGGCGCCTCGGAGGTCCAGCCGCCACGGCTCGGCGCGTCGACCTTCACCATCGAAGGGCGCTCGGCGCCGGGCCTCTTCGTCGTCGGTTGGATCGCCTCGCTCGTCGGCCTGGGGATGGCGGTCATCGGATTGCTGAGCGGACGCTCGACGGCCGCGGTCATCCTCATCCTGCTCGGGCTCGTGGTGCTGTCGATCGGGCTCATCGCGGGCGCGGGGTCGCAGGGCATCGAGAGACGCGTTCGAGCCGTCCTGCCGTACGTCGGGCCGTCGCCGTTCCTCGTCCTCGCGGCCAGCATCACGCTGGGCATCCTGGCGGTGGCGATCGCCGCGATCCCGCTGTCGATCGCCGGCGTTCCCCTCGATGGCCCACTCGCGGCCCTCGTGTCGATCACGATCCAGGTGCTCGTCTACGTGGCGCTCATCCGGCTCCTCGTCGTCGACACCGGAGCGTTGAGCTGGGCCCAGATGGGCGTGCGGCGCCTCGATCGCAGGCACGCTCGGGCAGATCGGCAGCGGGGCGGTCTGGGCCCTGCCGGTGATCGCGCTGACGGTCCCGGTCGTCGCCATCCTCCAGTCGTTCTTCCCGGTCACGCCGGTCTCGCCACTGCCCCCGACCGGGACGGCCATCGGGTTCGCGATCTCGCTCCTGGCCGGCGTCATCCTCGCGCCGTTCGGCGAGGAGGTGTTCTTCCGCGGGTTCGCGACGACGGCGTGGGTCAAGGCGTTCGGAGTGCGACGGGGGGTCGTCCAGGCGGCCCTCGTCTTCGCCTTCGCGCACGTGCTGACGATCTCCGGGAGCGGGGCCGGGGAGGCGTTCCGGACAGGCGATCGTCGCGTTCGGTGCGCGGGTCCCGGTCGCGCTCGTGCTCGGCTGGCTCTTCGTTCGGCGCGGGTCGATCTGGGCGTCGTTCGGGCTGCATGCGACCTTCAACGGGATCCTCCTCGTCATCGGCGAGGCGGCCAGCCGCTCGATGTAGGGCGTCGCGGAGTGGGCGTCGTTCGGTCCGCGGTCGGCCGGCGCCGGCGTGGTGAGCCTCGGTGAACCCGCGGTTGAGCCGTCGATGAGGGGTCACCGATAGGCTTCGCGGCGTCCTCTGGGGTCCGGATGGCGGGGGGAATCGGCGGGCTCCCGTCGTTCGGACCCCTGGGACGCCCGAGCCGCCGCGAAAGGTTCCGCCAGGAGGTACCGCGGTGGATCGCATCCCCGACGACGGGTCGTTCATGCCGGCCGGCCGTGGTCGGGCCATCCGTGAGCTGCCACTCGCCGAACGTCCGAGGGAGCGGCTGGCCCAGCGAGGCGTGGCGGGCCTCACCGCAGCCGAGCTCATCGGCCTCGTGTGGGGCTCGGGTTCTCGCGGACGGTCCGCCGTCGACATCGCAGCAGACGCCCTCGCCCGCCACGACGGGCTGACCGGGCTCGCGCGAGCCACCGATGTCGAGCTGGCGGCCGTGGGAGGCGTCGGTCCGGCACGGGCCGCCCAGCTCGATCGCCGCGTTCGAGCTCGGCAGGCGGCTGCTGGCGGACTGGCCGTCCGCGCGCTGGACGATCCGCGGGCCGCACGACGTCGCCGACCGGCTGATCCTCCAGATGGGCCGGCTCGAGCGTGAGGAGCTGCGGGTCGTGATGCTCGACACGAAGAACCACGTCCTGCGCGTGGCGACGATCTACCAGGGGAACGTCTCGTCGTCGCTGGTCCGGGTCGGGGAGCTCTTCCGCGACGCCGTCCGGCTCAATGCCGCGGGCGTGATCCTCGTCCATAACCACCCGAGCGGCGACCCGACGCCGTCCCCCGACGACCTGCACCTGACCGCCGAGGCGCTCGCCGCCGGCCGGCTCCTCGACATCCAGCTTCTCGACCACCTCGTGATCGGCCACGACGCGTACATCTCTCTGCGGGACCGCGGGGTCGCGTTCGATCGACCGGGTTCGGCACAGCGGGCCGCGGACTGACCGAGTTCGGCACGGGCGCGCGACCGCGTCGACCGGCCGATCGACCGACTCCGGCCGACCTCCGGCCGTCCGCGGGTGGCGCGGCTATACTCCCCGGGCAGCCTGAGCGACCCGACGAGATCACGCTGACGCGCGTCCCGCCCGACACCGGCGGGGCCGGGCTCGCGCGGATCTCCCGACCGCCCGATCCCCCGAACAAGGACCCGACCCCAGCCATGCTCGACCGGATCCTCGGCCTGTTCTCCCGCGACGTCGGGATCGACCTCGGGACGGCCAACACGCTGGTCCACGTCCGCGATCGCGGGATCGTCATCTCCGAGCCGTCGGTGGTCGCCATCGACGCCCGGACGAAGCGGGTCCTCGCCGTCGGCGCCGAAGCGAAGCGGATGGTCGGCCGGACGCCGGCCAACATCATCGCCGTCCGGCCCGTTGCGCGACGGGGTCATCAGCGACTTCGAGGTGACCGAGCTGATGATCAAGTACTTCATCGACAAGGTCCACGCCCGCATCGGGATGATCGCCCGGCCGCGCATGCTGCTCGGCATCCCGTCGGGCGTCACGGAGGTCGAGAAACGGGCCGTTCGCGACGCCGCGCTCAACGCCGGCGCCCGGTGGGCCGGTCTCATCGAGGAACCGATGGCCGCCGCGATCGGTGCCGGCCTGCCCGTCAACGAGCCGTCGGGCAGCCTCATCGTCGACATCGGCGGCGGGACGACGGAGGTGGCGGTCATCTCGCTCGGTGGCATCGTCGTGTCGCGCTCGATGCGCATCGGCGGCGACGAGATGGACCAGGACATCGTCGCGTACGCCCGCCGCGAGTACAACCTGTTCCTCGGCGAGCGAACGGCGGAGGACATCAAGATCGCCGTGGGTTCGGCCTACCCGGGGGAATGGGACCGCCAGCGCGCCGCCCTGCGCGGTCGCGACCTGCTGACCGGCCTGCCGCGCAGCATCGAGGTCGGTGGCGAACAGATCCGCGAGGCGATCGAACCGTCCGTCCAGCGGATCGTCGACACGGTCAAGGACACGATCGAGGAGACGCAGCCCGAGCTGATCGCCGACATCATGGATCAGGGCATCGTCCTGGCCGGCGGCGGCGCCCTCCTGGCCGGCCTCGACCGCCGTATCGCGGAGGCGACCCAGATGCCGGTCCATATCGCCGACGACCCGCTGACCTGCGTGGTGCGCGGGACAGGCCAGGTCCTCCAGGACGTCGATGCCATGCGCCGGGTCCTGGTCTCGGAGACCTACATCCGGCCGCCACGCTGAGCGCCGCTGAGCGCGGATGAGCGCCGCTCACCGCCTGGCTCGGCCTGTCCTAATCTGAGCCGCACATGAGCTCCCTCCTCGCGACCCGTGCCGCACGTCGTCGTGGGGTGGCCTTTCTCGTGCTGCTGCTCATCACCGTGATGCTCATGGCCGTCTCGTCGAACCCGGCCGTGCGCGAGGTCCAGAACGGGATCGGCTTCGCCTTCCGGCCGATCCAGGGCGCCGTCGACCAGGTGGCCGCGGGCGTCGCGTCCATCGCGGGCGCGATCGGCGAGATCGACAGGCTGCGCGGGGACAACGCCGCCCTGAAGGCCGACAACGATCGGCTCACCGCCGAGAACGCCCGTCTCGAGGAGATCCGCCGCCAGAACGAGCAGCTGACCGCGCTGCTCGGGCTCCGCGCCGGGATGGACTTCAAGACGACGGCCGCCACGCGTGATCGCCCGCGAGTCCTCGGAGTTCCGGCGCTCGATCGTCCTCGACCGCGGGACCGATGACGGCGATCGCCGTCGGCGACGTCGCGGTGGCGGCAGGAGGAGCGCTCGTCGGCCGGGTGACCGAGGTCGGTCCCGGCTCGGCCAGGGTCGTCCTGCTGACCGATTTCGAGCTCGACCGTCATCGGACAGCTCTCGACCAGTGCGGCGACCGGCGACGTGGTGGGCCAGCTCGGCGGCGTCCTGGTCATGAAGCAGATCGACGCAGCGGTGCCCGTGACGACCGGCGACGAGGTCATGACCGCCGGCATCGACCTCGGTAGCGGCATCCGCTCGCCGTATCCGAAGGGTTTGCTCATCGGCCAGGTGGTCGACAGCCGGCGCGATGCCGAACGACGTCGTCCAGACCGCGTTCCTGGAGCCGGCTGCAGACATGGACGCCCTCGAGTTCGTCCTCGTCATCACCGACTACCACGGTGGGCTTCCCTCGATCGAGGAGCAGCCGGTCGATTGCGGGCGGACCGGGACGCTCCCGCAGGGCGAGCAGCCGTGCCTGTCGCCGATCCCGAGCGCGGCAGCCACCCCGAAGGGCGAGCCGCCGGCCCTGACCGAGACGGCCCGGCGATCCAGAGCCGCGGGACCCGGCCGCGACGGTCCCACGGCTGCTACCCTTCAGCGCGATGAAGGGAATCGTGCTGGCCGGGGGGACCGCCACCCGGCTCTACCCGCTCACGATCGTGACCAACAAGCACCTGCTGCCGATCTACGACCGGCCGATGATCTACTACCCGATCGAGACGCTCGCGGGGATGGGGATCCGCGAGGTCATGGTCGTCGTCGGCGGCAAGAGCGTCGGCGACGTCGTCGAGCTGCTCGGCGACGGCTCGTCGTTCGGGCTCGACCTGACCTACCGGTACCAGCCGGGCGCGCTCGGCATCGCCCATGCCATCGGGCTGGCGCGTGACTTCGTGGGGAGCGACGCGTTCTGCTGCGTCCTCGGCGACAACATCCTGCGCGGCGCTCCTCTGTCAGACGTCGCGACCGAGTTCGAGGACGGTCCGTACGGCGCCGGGACGCTCCTGTACCGGGTCGCGGATCCGGAGCGATTTCGGCGTCGCCGAGCTCGATGAAGAGGGCAACGTCGTCGCTTTCGAGGAGAAGCCCGATCGACCGAAGAGCGACCTCATCCCGATCGGGGTCTACTTCCTGCGGCCGGATGCCTTCCACGTGATCCACGGCCTGCTGCCATCGGGCCGCGGCGAGCTCGAGATCACCGACGTGCTCAACCACTACATCCCGCTGCGGTCGCTCTTCAGCCGGATCTACGAGGGCCACTGGACCGACGCCGGCACGGTGCCCTCGCTCCTTCGTGCGGCCGAGCTCGCGGCCGAGGACGACGCGGCCGGACGCCTCCGGCCGCCGGTCACGCGGTCGGTGGGCTGACCTGTGGGTGGGCGGTCGTTCGGTCGGGCGTCTGCTGGTCACCGGTGGGGCCGGTTTCATCGGGTCCTGCTACGTCCGCGACGTGCTCGGGCGGCGCGACGGCACACGGATCACGGTCCTCGACAAGCTGACCTACGCCGGCAACGAGGCGAACCTCGCGCCGGTCCGCGACGATCCCGAGCAGGCGGCCCGCCTCCGCTTCGTTCGCGGGCGACATCGCCGACCCGGCGGTCGTCGGGCCGCTCGTGGCCGAGGCGGATGCCGTCGTGAACTTCGCCGCCGAATCGCACGTCGACCGGTCCATCCTCGATCCCGAGGCGTTCCTCGCGACCGGGGTCATCGGCGTCCACGTCCTTCTCGAGGCGTGCCGGACCGCGCCCGAGCCGGCCGCGCTTCCTCCAGGTGTCGACCGACGAAGTCTACGGCTCGGTCGACGAGGGCCACGCCGCGGAGGACGCTCCCCTCGCGCCGCGCTCGCCCTACGCGGCGGCCAAGGCGGCGGGCGAGCTGCTCGTCCGGAGCTACGTCATCACCCACGGGCTCGACGCGGTGGTCACTCGCGGCTCCAACACGTACGGGCCGTACCACCACCCCGAGAAGCTGATCCCGCTGTTCATCACCAACGCCATCGACGACCAACCGCTGCCGCTGTACGGCGACGGCCTCCAGCGGCGCGACTGGCTGTACGTCGCGGACCACGCGGCGGCGGTCGACTTCGTGCTGCGCCACGGCCAGACCGGCGAGACATACAACGTGCCGGGCGATGCCGAGCGCACGAACCGCGACGTCGTGGCGCTGCTGCTCGAGCGGCTGGGCAAGCCGTGGTCACTGGTCCGGACGGTCGAGGACCGGCCGGGCCACGACCGGCGCTACGCGATGGACGGCTCCAAGCTGGCCGCGCTCGGCTGGCGCCCGGAGACGTCGTTCGAGGACGGGCTCGCGCGGACGGTGGACTGGTTTCGGGCGAACGAGGCGTGGTGGCGGGCGGCACGGTCGGGCGACTGGGACGGCTGGTACCAGCGCCAGTACGCCCAGCGGTTCGCGACGAGCGAGGCCGCGGCCGCCGGACCGGCTGCCGCACCCCGGCCGCCGCACCGGCTGCGCCGGCTGCCGCACCGGCCGCCGGACCGTCTCGGGACTGATGCGGGTCGCCGTGACCGGCGCCGCCGGGCGCCTCGGGCGGGCGCTCATCACGGCCCTCGAGGACGCCCCGTTCACGGGGCCCGCCGGGCCCATCGCCTGGGACCGCTCGGCATTCGATCTCGACGCGCCCGACGGGATCGAGGAACGCCTGGTCCGCGACCGGGCCGAGGTCGTGGTCCACGCCGCGGCCTGGACCGATGTCGACGCGTGCGCCCTGGATCCCGCGCTGGCGATGCGGCGCAACGCCACGGCCACGGGGGTGCTCGCGCTCGCCTGCGCGAGACGGGCCGTCGACCTGCTCGTCATCTCGACGAACGAGGTGTTCGACGGGCTCCGGACCGACAGCCGCGCCTACCGGCCCGACGACACGCCGGCGCCGGGCAACCCGTACGGCGCCTCGAAAGCCTCGGCCGAGCGGCTGGCGGCGGAGGCGTTCGCGACGGCGCCTGGCTCCAGCCTCGGCATCGCCCGGACGGCCTGGCTGTTCGGCGCGCCGGGTCAGCGATTTTCCGAGCCGGATCCTCGATGCCGCCGAGCGAGCCCGGGATGCCGGCGAGCCGCTGCGCGCGGTCGGCGACGAGTGGGGCACGCCGAGCTACACCGCGGACGTGGCGGCCGCCGTGGTGGAGCTGCTGGCCGAGGACGGCCTGGCCGGGATCCATCACCTGGTGAACGGCGGCGTGGCGTCCCGAGCCGACTGGGCGCGCGACGCGATCGCCCGCGCGGCGATCGACGTCGAGATCCGTGACGTCCCGATGTCGACCTGGGAGCGGCCGTCGCGACCGCCGCGGTGGGGTGTTCTCGAACCGACCCCCCTGCCATCGGGCGAGCCGATCCGCCCATGGCGGGATGCGATGGCCGACTACGCGCCGGTCCTCCTGCGCGCGAGGCGCGGCCGGAGCGTGCCGGGCATGACCGCGGACGCGCGCCCGGGGCCTTCCACGCTACAAGGAGTCCGGTACGGCCGGATCGACCGCCACGCCGACGAGCGCGGCTCGTTCCGCGAACTGTGGCGCGACGAAGCATTCCCGGGCGAGCGGTTCGTCCAGGCGAACCTGTCGACCTCGGCGGCCGGCGTCCTGCGAGGACTGCATCTCCATCGTCGCCAGACAGACCTCTGGATCGTTGCCACCGGGCGCGCGCACGTCGCCCTCGTGGACGTCCGGCCGTTGCTCGACCGGTCCGGGCCGGCGGCTCTCGTCGAGACCAGAGAGCTGGCCGAGGACGAGTGGGTCCTCATCCCCACGGGCGTGGCCCACGGCTTCCTCGCCCTCGAACCGCTCCAGCTCGCCTACTTGGTGACCAACCTGTACGACGGCACCGACGAGCTCGGTTTCGCGTGGGACGACCCCGAGGTCGGGGTGCCGTGGCCGGCGGTGGATGCGACCCCGGACGGTCGGCCGATCCTGTCCCCGCGTGACACCTCGAACCCGTCTCTGCGGGACCTCGTGGACGGCCTTCGCACCGCCGAGGCCTGACCCGCACCGCACCCAACCGGGCCACCCCCGAGTGCACCGGATGTACCTAAAGGGCCATAGACCAGTAGGACCATCCCGCTATTGGGTTCGGGGGTTGCACGGGGTAAGGCTGGAAACGCCTCGGCCCCTGCCGCCGTTGCGGAGTGCCCAACTTGCTCCGATACGCCACTGCGCTAGCCCTCGTCCTGATCGCCGGCCTGGGCATCGCCGTGCCGTCCGCGCAGGCCGCGAGCGCGCCGCCCGACCCCAAGGTCGTGATCATCGTGGGGGCGACACACGGCACCACGCCGGAGTACCGGAGGTCCGCGGACGTCGCGTATGCCGAGGCTCTGCGCTACACCCCGAACGTCGTCCGGGTCTACAGCCCCAACGCGACCTGGTCGAGGGTCAAGGCGGCCGTGGCTGGGGCCTCGATCGTCGTCTACCTGGGTCACGGCAACGGCTGGCCGAGCCCGTATACGTACGATCCTCTCTTCACGACCAAGGACGGGTTCGGTCTCAACGCGACCGCCGGGGCGGGCGACTACAACGTCAAGTACTACGGTGAGCCCTCGATCGCGTCGCTCGCCCTCGCGCCGGGTGCCGTGGTCATCCTCAACCGGTTGTGCTACGCATCGGGGAACTCCGAACCCGGCAACGCCGAGCCGACCGTCAGCGTCGCTCGCCAGCGCGCCGACAACTACGCGGCCGGTTTCCTGAAGGCCGGGGCGGCGGCGGTCATCGCCGACGGCCACGGGAGCGCCGATACCTACATCCGGAGCCTGTTCACGACGCACCAGTCGCTCCTGTCCATGTGGCGGCGCCAGCGAAACGCCATCGGGAACTTCGTGTCCTATCCGTCCGCCCGGACGCCCGGCGCGACGATGTACCAGGACCCCGTCACGCCGACGTACGGGTTCTGGCGATCGCTGGCGATCGGCGAGGACGGGGTCACGACCGACGACGTCCTCCTGGGCGGCCTCAAGGCGACCGACGGCGATCCGGCCACGCTCCAGGTCCCGGGCAACGCCGCGGTCGGGGCCGCGGGCGCGGCGCTGTTCACCGGCGTCGAGACGGCCGGTGAGCCGGGCGCGACGCTTCCCGCCGGCACGCGCCTGCGGGTCGTGGAGGGAGCCGTCTCCACGGCGGCCGACGGCACCACCGTCCCGCTGGTCGCAGTCGAAGGGGTGGACGACCCCAAGATCACTGGATTCGTGGCGCCCGCCGACCTCGCCCCCAGGGACGCCACCCCACCGGCCGTGCGCAGCCTGACCGTGGGCACCGCCTTCTCGCCCAACGGCGACGGGCTGTTCGATACGGCGGTCCTGCGCGGGCGCTTCACCGAATCGGTCGCCTGGAAGCTGACGGTCAGCGACGCCGCGTCCAAGGTCCTGCTGACGGCGTCGGGCACGGGCTCGACCTTCAACGTCACCTGGAATGGACTGGTCGGCGGGAAGGCGGTCCCGGACGGCCGATACGCCGTGACCGTGACCGGCGATGACGCCTGGCACAACGGCGCGGCCAGTGCGACGAAGGGCGTCACCGTCGATACCGTGCCGCCCAAGCTCGCGGCGCTCGCTCCCGACGCCGACACCGTCCCGTGGTTCTCGCCCAACGGCGATTCGTCCCGGGACTCGGTCACCTTCACGGCCACCAATACCGAGCCCGGGTCGTTCACCGTCCGCGCCCGGGATGCGGCGGGCACGCTGCTCCGGAAATGGAGCGTTCCCGACATCGGCGGTCCGACTCCGATCGTGTGGGACGGCCGCGACGCCGCCGGCCGGGTCGTTCCCGACGGGACGTACACCCTGCGCGTGAGCCCCGTGGATCGGTGGGGCAATACCGGCCTCGGCGCCGACCGGACGGTACGGGTGATCGGCGCGCTCCGGTCGGTGACTTCCTCGCGGGCCGCGTTCTATCCGCAGGATCTCGACTCGCTGGCCAAGACGACGGACCTGTCATTCACCCTCGCCCGCCCGATGACCGTCACGTGGACGCTGCGTGGCAGCACGGGAGCGACGGTCGTGACGCGCCTCGACGCGGTCGAGCTGCCGGCCGGCACACAGACCTGGGCCTTCGATGGCCGAACGGCCGAAGGCACGATGCTGCCGACCGGTCACTACACGTCCTACGTGTCGGCGACCGACGGAACGCTGACGGCGACCCAGTCCGTCGCCTTCGATATGGAGGCGTTCGTCATGAAGCCGAGCGACGCCACGCCCGGCCGTGGCCAGCGGATCTCGGTCACGGCCGTCAGCAGCGAATCGCTGTCGACCGTGCCGCGGGTGTACGTCTACCAGCCGGGCAAGGCCGTCTGGAGCGTCCTGATGACGAAGACGGCGACGAACACGTACAAGGCGACGCTCACGATCAAGACGGGCGGCCGGTCGGGGACCGTCCAGTTCAAGGTCCTCGCGAGGGACAGCAAGGGTCTCGCCAACCGGACGATCCAGTCGTACCGGCTCCACTGACGCGCGGAACCGCGGGACCGACACCGGACCGCATCAGACCGCACCTAACCCCACCGTACCAGTCCCGACCGGGACCATCGTCCGGATGGTCATGCCCGCTCGATGGGCCTAGGCTCGGTGCTTCCGAGTCCGGGAGGGACGACGAGGAAATGGCGAATGGACGCGCGCAGCACCGCCGGTTGACCGGCCGCGAGGTTACCCGCCGGCCCGTCAGGAGGGCGCTCCTGCCGCTCGCGGCGGCGCTCACGATGGTCGCGACCACTGCCCCGACGGCAGGTGCGCAGAGCGACGTCTCGAACCCGACGATCGGTACGACGCTCCGGCCGCCCACCCCGGGGAGCGACATCCGACCGACCATCCAGTACGAAGAGGCCCTCGCGCACTCCCGCGACCGGATCGCCTTCGCGCCCGGCGACCGGGTGAAAGTGCCCTTCTCGCCACGCCGCTCGGACCGCTGGCAGGTCGGCGGGGTCTCGCCGCAACGGTTGCCGGCTGGCCGCCTGTCCGGCAAGGCGATCCGTGATGGTGCCGCGACGCCGCACAGGACGGCCGGCCCGGCACAGCACACCAGCACGACCGGCCGCCCGACAGCGCGCCCTGTCGATCGCCCCGATCGGTCCCGTGGACGCGCCCATCGTCGATCGGGCTGCCGCCATCGACGCCCGCCTGGCCGCCGCGGTCGATCCAGGCGGGCTGCGTCGCGAGGTCTTCGGTTTCCTGCCCTACTGGGAGCTGACCGACCGCTCGACGCGGCTCGACTGGGAGACCCTGTCCACGGTCGCCTACTTCGGTGTCGGAGCGAACGCCGACGGCACGCTTGAACGCAGGAACAGCGACGGTTCCACCGCGGTCGGCTGGAGCGGTTGGACGAGCGCGAAGATGACCGAGCGTCATCGATGCCGCCCACGCCCACGGGACCCGCGTCGTGCTCACCGTCGAGAGCTTCGCCTGGACCTCGACCCAGGTCGTGCGCCAGAAGGCCCTCCTCGGCAGCTCGGCTGCCCGGGCGAACCTTGCCCGCCAGATCGCGGCCGCCGTGCGCGACCGCGGAGCCGACGGCGTCAATCTCGACTTCGAGCCCATCGTCTCGGGCTACGCCGACGAGTTCACGCTCCTGGTGAAGTCGATCCGCGCCCAGCTGAACCGGGTGGCCAGGGGCTACCAGCTGACGTTCGACACGACGGGCTGGATCGGCAACTACCCGATCCAGAGCGCGACAGGCTCGACCGCCGCCGATGCCGTGGTGATCATGGGCTACGACTACCGGACCGCCGGGACCGCGCGGGTCGGCTCGGTCGCGCCGGTCGGCGGCCCGAGCTACGACGTGCGCGACACGATCGCCGCCTACGTCTCGCGCCTTCCCGCGTCGCGAGTGATCCTGGCGGTCCCGTACTACGGGCGAGCCTGGTCGACCGACTCGGCCAATCTCAACGCGAAGAACATCTCGGGCACGAAGTTCGGTCCGTCCACCCCCGTGGTCTACGGCACGGCCTACGACTACGCCAAGGACCACGGTCGCAAGTACGACCCGGTCGAAGGAGTGGCCTGGACGGTCTACAAGAGGGAGAACTGCACCACGACCTACGGCTGCGTCAATCCGTGGCGGCAGATCTACTACGACGATGTGCGGGCGCTCGGGGCCAAGTACGACCTCGTCGAGAAGTACGGATTGCGCGGCGTCGGGCTGTGGGCGCTCGGCTATGACGGCACCCGGCCCGAGCTGCACCAGCTGCTCAAGGCCAAGTTCATCACCGACACGGTGCCACCGGTCATCAGGGGATCTTCGCTCAGCTCGGCATCCTTCTCGCCGAACGGCGACGGCCGCCAGGACACCGTCACGATGAAGGTCGCGGTCACGGGCCACCTTCGGTTCGGCTATGCGGTCGAGCCCTGGTTCGACAACAGGGCGGGCACGGCAGTCCGCTCCGGCATCGTGGAGAACAAGGACGTCACATACACCTGGAATGGCACGAGGTTCGGCGGTGCCACCGTGCCCGACGGCCCGTACCGGATCACCATCTGGACGGCGGACGCCTCGAACAATCGGGCGTCCGTCCAGAAGGTCGTGACAGTCGATACGAAGGCGCCGGTCCTTCATTCGAGCGTCTCACCGACGTCGATCTCGCCCGATGGCGACCGCCGAGCCGATTCGGCAGTCCTGCGAACGACATCCGACTCGACCGTCAGCGGCCGGGTTCGCGTCCTCGCGGCGTCGGGATCCGAAGTCCGCGCGTGGGCGATGTCCGCCGGGACCTCGGGGAGCTGGACATGGGACGGTCGGAACGGGACCGGGACGACAGTGCCGGATGGCCGATACAAATTCCGGGTCGACGGCCGCGATGTTGCGGGCAACCTGACGACGCTCGACGCCCCGGTCTCAGTCGACCGGACCATCCGGTCCCTCGGCTGGACGGCTTCGTCGTTCCGGCCGTCGAGCGGCGGCTCGTCGCGGATCGCCTTCACGCTCGGCCGCAAGGCGACCGTCTCGGTCGCCATCTACCGGGGCTCGACGCTGATCCGCACCGTCTGGACGAACCGCGCCCTGGCCGCAGGGGCGTACCACTGGTCATGGAACGGGCGGACGGCCACCGGTGCCCGCGTCCCGTCAGGCACGTACAGGGCGGTCCTGAGCGCGACCAGCTGGATCGGACCATCGTCCGCGAGCAGCACGGTAGCGGTGGCGCCGTAACCGCGTCTCCGGCCCCTACACTGGCGGCCAGTGACCGAATCCTGGCCGTCGGGCACTCCGGCACCCGAGGGCGCCGGCGTGTGGGTCGTCCTGCCGACCTACAACGAGGCCGAGAACATCGGCCCGGTCAGCGCGGCCATCCTCGCGGTCCTGCCGTCGGCGACCCTGCTCGTCGTCGACGACGGATCGCCCGACGGCACCGGACGGCTCGCCGACGACCTCGCTGCCGCCGACGAGCGGGTCCGCGTCCGACATCGACCGGCGAAGCAGGGCCTCGGGCGTGCATATCTCGACGGGTTCCGGGTCGCCATCGATGGCGGCGCGTCCACGGTCGTCCAGATGGACGCCGACTTCAGCCATGACCCGACCAGCCTGCCGGCTCTCGTCGGCCCGGTGACCCGCGACGAGGCCGACCTCGTGATCGGCTCCCGCTACACCGCGGGGGGCGGCGTCGTGGACTGGGGACTCGCGCGACGGATCGTGTCGCGCGGCGGCAGCCTGTTCGCCCGAACGGTGCTGCGACTCCCGCCTCACGACCTGACCGGGGGCTTCAAGGCGTGGCGGGCCTCGACCCTGGCCGCCGTCCCGTTCGACGGCGTGCATGCCGGTGGCTACGTCTTCCAGATCGAGATGACGTTCCGGGCCAGCCGATCGGGAGCGCGGATCCGTGAGATCCCGATCGTCTTTCGCGACCGGCGGGTCGGTCAGTCGAAGATGAGCCGGCGGATCATCGTCGAAGCGCTCGTGGTCGTGTGCCAGCTTCGGCTGGAGGAGCTGCGCAAGCGGTTCTCGAGGTCGCGCGCGGACGCGTGACCGAGCGTCTGAGCGGGCACCTGGGGCAGGGTCATCCGGTCGCACCCTTGCCCGGCGTGCGCGTCGTGCTCGATGCCAGGCCCCTCCAGGAGCCCGAACGCGCGCCGCTGACGGCGGCCTATCTCGAGGCGTTGCTGGGGGCCTTCGACGCCGCTCCGCTCGAGGGTGAATCGTTCGCCCTCCTGCTCCAGTCCGACCTCGACGATCCGACGACCCATCTCGAACGGCTCGTTGTCGTCGGCCGGCGGATGTTGCCGCCGACCCGGCTGCTCCGATCGGGGGCGATGACCATCGACCCCTTCCTGCTTCGGGGCGCCGCTCTGGGCGCCGCCTGGCGCGCCGAACGCGGCGGGGCGGCCGGCGCGGTCTACCACGCGGTCGGTGGCGGCCCGCTGCCGATCGCGTCCGGCCTGCCGGTCGTGGTGACGCTTCTCGACCTCGCTCCGTGGGAGCTGCCGGGGGTGTTCCAGCGGACGACGGCCTCCCGATTCGGACAGCGGCTGCGCGCGCAGCTGGTTCGCGAGGCGGACGCGGTCATCGTCGGGACCGAGGCGACGGCCCGCGCCGCCCGCCGCCTGCTGCACGTGCGACGCGAGCGGATCCGGATCGTGCCTCTGGCCCCGCGGGACGCGTTCCTGACGGGGACGGCGGGCGGCCACGGCGTCGTCGCGCCGGGCCGCGACGGGCCGCCGCGGCCGAGGCCAGGATGGAGGCCTTGACGACCGCGGAAAAGCTGCGCCGTGGCCATGGCCTGGGCGAGCGGTACCTCGTCTACCCGGGCCGGTACGACGCCCGGCAGGACATTCGCTCGTTGTTCGGCGCCCTCGCGATGCAGGCCACCGCCGGACGCCCGTCCGGGCTGGCCGAGGGCGCTCCATGGCCGCCGCGCCTCCTCGTCGTCGGCGCTACCCCCGACGACCGGGCCGCGCTCGCCCGTGCGGCCGTTCGGGAGGGCGTGGGCGAGCGGCTGGCCTATGCACCCGCGATGGCCCCGTCGGTGGCCGCGGCGCTGGTTCGGGGTGCCCGGGCCGTCGTCCTGCCCGTGGTCTCGGAGTCGGCGGGTCTGGCCGCGATCGAGGCCATCGCCTCGGGGACGCCGGTCGTCGCATCCGCGGTCGGGGCACTCCCCGAGGTGGTCGGTGCGGCCGGGCTCCTGGTCGAGCCGGGCGACCCCGAGCACCTGGCCGTGGCGTTGACCGCGATCGCCTCGGACGACGCCCTTCACCGGCGGCTGGCGTCTGTCGCGCGCTCCCGGGGGACCGCCTCACGCCGAACGTGGGCCGACGTCGCGGCAGAGACCCGGGCGATCTACGCCGAGGTCGGCATCAGGCGCTCTTCCCGGCCGGCTGGCTGAGCCCCGCCCGGCTGCCGCGCCCCGCGGTCACTGCCCCGCCCGCGCCCGCCCGCCGCCCGCGCCCGCCCGGGCTCGCCGTCGCGGCCAGGATCAGCGGGGAGCGGCCGACGACCCCGAGCGTGCCGGTGACGGCAGGCGCCCCCGACGACTCCGACCCGGGGACGGTCCCGTCCTTGATCGAGATCGGGGAATCCTGCTTCATCACCTGGATGAAGGTCTGGCCGACGGTCAACGTCACCGGGCTGCCCTGGCCGTCGAAGAACTGGGTCGGCGAGGTCAGGTCCGTCTTCTTCCATGTCCCTTCGATGGTCTTCCCGTTGGTCGCGATCCATGCCTTGCCCGACCCGATGACATCGGCCTCGAGTCGCAGCTTGTTCGGGTGGCCGTCGTTGAGGGGACCGAACGACATCCGCATGATCACCACGTTCTTGGGCGCGACCCGCTTGCCGGTCGCGGCGTCGGTCTGCTTCGATTCCCCGGTGACCGAGCGGAGGTAGGTGTTGGTGGCGCGGTCATACGAGTAGGTGATCCTGTTCGCCTGGTAGGCGACCGAGATCGTCCCGCCGAGAGGCCGTTCGACCAGGGGCGCATCGGGCGCGAAGGTCCATGGAGACTGGATCGCGGCGTCCTTGGCACCGACCCGGGCGGCCATCTTCCAGAGCAGCTTGCCGTCGGTGTAGACGTTATGTGGCGGGAACCGGGTCCTGATCCGGTGGAAGTAGGTGTCGCCCCAGCGATACTGGTCCGCGTCGTAGACGAGCTCGCCGTGGCCCTTCGCCTCGACGGTCCGGAGCGCCTGGGGTGACCCGCCGACGTGGGCATAGACGGCCTTCGTCTCGGCCGCCCAGGCGATGTAGTAGTAGCGGGCGCTGCGGACGGGTCCGACGGCCGCCGGGACCTGATCCTGGAAGATCAGCATGTAGCGGGGGATGCCGCCCTCGGCGGGCGCCTGCCACACGACGGACGCCGCGTTGAACCCCGATTGGGGCCGCGCGTCGAACTGGTCGTCGATCATCACGGCAATGGGATGGCGGCTGGCGACCGCGGACGTCACCAGCCGGCCCGTGAGCGGCGCCGGGACGAGCACCGGGGTGGGCACGGGGGTGGGAGTCGGGGTCGGCGTGGGGGATGCCGTGGGAGTCGGGGTCGGCGTCGGCGTCGGACCGGCCGTCGGGGTCGCCGCCGGAGCAGCCGTCGGGCGTGGGGTCGGGCTCGGGTTCGGCGAGACGAGGGCGATGGGCGATGGGGTCGGCGATGGTGACAGGGCGACCGTGGCGAGCGCGCCGACAGTTCCGATGGCGAGCACCGAGACGAGCGCGATCGCCAGCGCAGTACGGCGCGTCATCGTGGATCCACCCGGTCGCCCCTCGGCGCACGACCGTTCTGGGCCGGTCGAATGCCACCGGGAGGATACGCGAGGTTCCGACTTCGAGTGCTGAGAGGGTCGCGGTCCTCGCGGGCTCGCTTTCAGCCCGCGCCCGGGGTAGGCTGGGCGACACACCCAGCGAGCGTGGCCGATCCCGCCCGTCGCGCCAGCACGACCGAGGAATCCGATGGCCGAATCCGAGAACGACGACCCGACCGCCGACGCAACCGACCGGGTCCGGACACCGAAGCCGCCACGCGCCCGCTCGAAGTCCGCCGCGGTCACCGCGACAGATACGCCGGGCCCTTCGAACGGCGCATCCGACGCCTCGAAGCCGGCCGTGCCGGACGTTCGGCCCGCACCCGCCGCCGCTTCCCGGCCGGAGAACGTTTCGATCACGCAGGGCGGGGCGGATCGCGTCGACGCCGACTCGGTCCACGTGACGCAGGGCGGCATCACGACCGTCACGGCGCAGAACGTCAGCCTTCGCCAGGGCGGCATCGCCAGCGCGAGTGCCGAGGACATCACCGTGGCGATGGGCGGGGTGGGCTTCGCGCGAGCCGACCGCGTGTCGGTGGAGATGGGCGGCCTCGGTCTGGCGATCGCGGGTGAGGCCCGGGTCACGCAGGGCTATGCGCGCTCGATCCTCGCCCGCGAGACGCACATCGAGCAGGCCCTCGTCGGCACGCTCGTCACCGGGCGGGCGACGATCGACACGACCGACGGGTGTGTTCCTGCTCGTGGCCGGCAGGGTCGAGGGCCCGGTCAAGGCCGTCTTCGACTGGCGCGGGGCGATCGCCTTCGGAGCCGCCGCCGGCCTGGCCCTGGGCCTGCTCCGGCGCCGCGGCTGAGGTTGGCGCCGCCGTCGAGTCTTCGCCCTTGCCGGTGCGCGTCGGCGATATACTCGCCGTCCGCCCGCCATCGGACACCCGACCGACCAGGAGAACCCGGCACGTGATCGATCCTACCGCGCGCGTCGACGCGACCGCGGTCATCGAACGTGACGTGACCATCGGCCCGGGAACGAGCATCGGCGAGGCCGCCCGCATCCGCGAGGGGGCGCGCATCGGTCGCGATGGGATGGTCGGACCCGACGCTTTCATCGACATCGGGGTGACCCTCGGCGATCATGTCCAGGTCCACCGTGGGGCGACGCTGTACGAGGGACTGACCGCCGACGATGCGGTGTTCATCGGACCCGCCGCGATCCTGGCAACGTATCGGCGTCCCCGCTCGCTCGACGCCGCCGGCCAGCCGGTCGGACGTGAGGACCGCGAGATCAGCCCGATCCACCTGGCGGCGGGCTCGTCCGTCGCCGCCGGTGCCATCGTCGTCGGCCCGTGTGTGGTCGGTCCCGCGGCCATGATCGGCGCCGGGGCGGTCGTCACCCACGACGTGCCCGGCCACGCGATCGTCGCGGGCAACCCGGCCCGCGTCATCGGTTGGGCGTGCGTGTGTGGTGGACGCCTGATCGACTCGACCGGGCATCCGGCGCCGGCCCAGCGCGAGCGATACGCGATCGATCAGGGCCTGGTCTGCCCGACCTGCGACCGTCGCTACGCGTACGTCCACGACGAGGCGACGCTCCGCGAGTACCTGCCGGGCAATGCGGTGCGTGGCGCCTCGGCGTGACGATCACCGGCGCGCCGGCAGATCGCGCCACGGAGGGGTCAGCCCGCCGATGATGCGCGGCGCGACGTCGACCGATCCGCGCTCGGCGCGGGGCGGTCCGGGCCGGCCTGCCACCGGGTGCCAGGTGAGGCGCCGATGACCCGAAGCCTGTCCGTCTGCTTCGTCACCGTGAACACCTTCGAATACGACTCGCGGACGCTCCGGGCGGCCCGCGCCCTGGCCGCCGACGGCCATCGCGTCAGCGTCGTCGCCCAACAGGGTCCGGGCCTTGCCGCAGACGAGACGATCGACGGCGGGGTGCGGGTGCTCCGTCCCGACATCGACCGCCGGATCTCGGGAGCGTTCACCTGGCGGAAGGGCCGTTACAGGGCGCGCCTGTCGCGGGCGATCGGTCTCGACCCGGAGGCGACTGCGCTGCCTCCCCGCGGCCGAGGGGTCCTCGAACGCGTGCGCGCGCCACTCCGCCGGACGGCGGAGATCCTGGCATACCGACAGCGGGTCAGACCCTGGGCTGCCGCGGTCGTGGCGGCGGTGCCTGCCGACATCTACAGCGCCAAGGCGCTCGTGGCCCTGCCGGTGGTCCGCGAGGCGGCGCATCGCACCGGCGGCCGCTTCGTCTACGACATCGCCGACCTCCACGTGGAATCGGGCCGGCTGGCGCACCTGCCCGGGATCTTCAAGGCCTACCTGTCCCGTCGCGAGCGCCGCTGGATGGCCGACGCGGCCGGGCTCATCGCGGTCACGGACCCGCTCGCCGACGAGGTCGTCCGGCGCTTCGGCGTGGCGCGACCGACCGTCGTCATGAACTGCCGGCCGCGCTGGCGAGAGGACGAGCCGGGCCTGCCGGTCTCTGGCCGGCTTCGCGACGCGATCGCCGGCGACCGGCGCTCCCGTTCCGGCCGACGCCCCGATCCTGCTCTACCAGGGGGCGTTTCGCGAGGACCAGGGGATCGAGGAGCTGCTGGAGGCGCTGGCGACGCCGCCGCTCCGCGACCGGTCGCTCGTCACGGTCTTCCTCGGGTTCGGCCGGCTGGAGGGACGTCTGCGCGATGCCGCCGCCGCCGATCCCGGGCGGATCGTGGTCCTGCCACCGGTGCCATCGGCCGAGCTGCTCGAGTGGACCGCCGGGGCGACCCTGTCGTTCGTCGGCGCTCCGCCCAAGACGATCAACCTGCGGCTGACGATCCCCAACAAGCTGTTCGAGAGCCTCATGGCGGGTGTGCCGGTGGTCGTATCGGGCGGGACCGCGGTCGCGTCACTGGTCGGGGCGTCTGACGTGGGCGTCGTCGTCGAGCCCTGGTCGTCCGCCGGTCTCGCCGACGCCCTTGCGGCGGCGCTCGACGAGCCCGAGGCGGTCCAGGTCGCCCGCCGGATGAGGGCGCGGACGGCCGCCCTCGAGCGCTACAACGCCGAGACCGAACAGGCCGGGGTCGTCGCGCTCTACCGCCGCCTCGCAGCCGGCGAACTAGGTGCCTGATCCGCTCGTGACACGCGTGGTCCTCCTCCTGAACAACCCGTTCGTCTCCGACTCCCGCTCGTGGAAGCTCGCCACCAGCCTGTCGGCGGCGGGCTGCGATGTGACGGTCGTCGCGCGCGCGGGCGCCGGCCTCGCCGAACGCGAGGAGCGTGCCGGCTACCGGGTCGTGCGGCTCGCCCAGCCACGACCGCTTGCCTGGCTGCCTGCGCCGCCGTTGCCCAGGGCCGCGACGGGGGCCGACGCAGAGGCGGCCCGTGCCGCCGAGACCCCGGCCGACGCGGACTTCGCGGCCGGCTGCGCGACACCCTCGGACGTGCCGCGCAGGGCGGGTCGCTACCTCCTGCTCACCAGGGCCTGGGCGGGTGCGATCTCGGCGGCGCTCGAGGCCGTCCTGCCCGCTGGATGCGGTCGACATCTGGCAATCGGAAGGGATGATCACGCTGCCGGTGGCCCTCCGCCTGCGGGCACGTCACGGAGGCCGGGTGGTCTACGACTCGCGCGACATCCACCTCCAGAGTGCGCGGTTCGCGCTGCTGCCCGGTCCCTGGCGGCGACTCCTCGCGCGCCGCGAGCGTTCGTGGGCGCAGGCGGCCGATGCGGTCGTGACCGTCAACAAGCCGTATGCCAGGTATCTGGAACGCTCGCTCGGTCGGTCGATGACCCTCGTCTTCAACGGGCCGCTGCCGTGGGAGCCTCCCGATCCGCCGGAGCGGCGGTTCCATCAACGGCTGGGTCTGGCGGCCGATGCGAAGGTCGCGCTCATGCTCGGAGCCGTCGTCGCGCACCGAGGCACCGAACAGGCGGCGGTCGCGATCGGGTCCCTGCCCGAGGTCCACCTCGTCGTCATCGGGGAGGGGATCGCCAAGCGCGCGATCATGGCCGAGGCGGCGTCGCTGCCTCACGCCGACCGGATCCATTTCCTGCCCGAATCGCCGCCCGACGAGATCCCGGCCTGGACCGCGTCCGCGGACGTCTCGCTGATCCCCATCCAGGGATCGACGCTGAACCACCGGCTCAACACGCCGACCCGCGTCTTCGACGCGATGGGCGCCGGTGTCCCGGTCGTCGCGGCAGACCTGCCCGGGCTGGCCGAGATCGTCCGCGAGACCGGGATCGGCGTGCTCGTCGACGCGACCTCGATCGACGCGATCGCCGCCGGCATCCGCGAGATCGTGGACGCCTCGCCTGAGCGGCGCGCCGCGTGGCGCGCCGCGTGTCTGGCCGCTGCGCGCGGCCCGTACGCGTGGGAGCGCGGAGTCGAGCGGCTGCTCGCGCTGTACGCGGAGCTCGACGCGTCGGGGCGAGGCTGAGGCTCGGATCGGGCGCCTCGGTTACAGCGGTGCCGTCAGCCTCGCGGGTCCGCGCCCAGGACGCTGGCCCGACGTCGCAGACTCCAGCCTCGCGGTCCGCGCCCAGGACGCTCGCCCGACGTCGCAGACTCCAGCCCGGCGGTGCAAACTCCCGCCCGAACGCCATCCGATGCGCCCGCGTCGGTCCACGGCGCCCGCAGAACGGAAGATTCGTCGCGGACATCGCGCAGGCTGATGTCCGCGACACGAACGTCGCCGCCTCCGCGGGCTGCGGTGCGAGGAACGCCCGGGCTGATGTCCGCGACACGAACGTCGTCGCGGTTGGGAGCTGCCACGCTGCGATCGCCAGGGGGCTCGCCACTCTCGCCCGCTGTCTCCGCAGGAACATGACGGAGCCCGGCCGTCGCCGGCCGGGCCCGTCCAGAGCGCGATGCCTTCAGACCGTCAGCGATCGGCCTCGGCGTACGCGTATGCCGGCTCGCCGATCCGGCGCTCGCCCGGCAGGTCGAGCTCGATCGCCGGCGTCCTCGCCCCGGCGCGGGCCGGGATGAAGGCCGCGGCCAGCGCCCCGAGCGCGACCACCACCGCGCCCACTGCGATCGCCGGCTGGAGCCCGTCCACGTAGGCCGCCGGGCTCGCATACGACCCGTTGGCACTGAAGATGGCCGCGAGGACCGCGACCCCGAACACGCCTCCGACCTCGCGGATCGTGTTCGTGGCACCGGACGCCTTGCCCTCCATCTCGGGCCGGACGGCCGACAGCACGACGTTGGCGATCGGGGCGAAGAACAGCCCCATCCCGACGCCGGCCAGGATGAACGGGACGATCATCGACTCGTACGGGATGGTCGGCGTGATGATGGCCGCCAGCCAGCCGAGCGCGACGGCCTGGAGCGCCATCCCGGTCACGAGCAGCGGCCGCGCCGCCGATCCGACCGGCGAGGACGCCCGCGATCGGCGCCACGATGACCGGCATCCCCGTCCACGGCAGCGTTCGCAGGCCGGCCTGGAACGGGCTGTAGCCCTGGACGACCTGGAAGAACTGGGCGAGCAGGAAGATCGATCCGAACATCCCGAAGTACATGAGCAGCGAGACCGCGTTGGCGGCGGAGAACGCGCGGCTCCGGAAGAACCCGAGCGGGAGCATCGGCTGTGCGGTGCGGGCCTCCCAGGCGAAGAAGCCGGCCAGCAGGAACGCCCCGGCCGCGAGTGCGACGACGATCTCGGGACTGGTCCAGCCGCGATCGTTGCCGTTGATCACGCCCCACACGACGGCCAGCAGCCCGGCGCTGACGAGGCCGAGACCGGGCACGTCGAGGCGGGCGGTTCGGCCCGTCGGCTCTCGGTGAGGCGCAGGCAGGCGAGCGGCAGGAGGACGAGGCCGATCGGCACGTTGAGCCAGAAGATCCAGTGCCAGTCGAGGCCTTCGGCGATCGCGCCGCCGACCAGCGGGCCGATGGCGATGGCGAGGCCGGCGATGCCACCCCATGCGCCCAGAGCCACGGCGCGACGGTCGGGCGGCACCGCCGCGGACAGCAGGGTCAGGCGTGAGCGGCGTGACGATCGCGCCGCCGACGCCCTGGATCGCCCGGGCGGCGATGAGGACTCGGTCGATGGCGCGAGCGCGGCCATGGCCGAACCGAACGTGAAGATCGCCGATGCCGATGACGAAGACGCGCTGCCGACCGAACCGGTCGCCGAGTGCGGCGCCGGTGATGAGCAGGACGGCGAAGGTCAGCGTGTAGGCGTTGACCATCCATTGCGAGGTCGGCCAGCGACGCGCCGAGGTCGGCCTTGATGACCGGCAGGGCGGTCGTGACGACGAGGTTGTCGAGCGCGACCATGAACAGCGCGATCGAGGTGATGAGGAAGGTCCAGATGGCCGTGGGACGCGAGCGGGGCATGAGCGTGGTCTCCTTGTCTACTTACTGGTCACTAAGTACGGCGGTCAAAAAAGGGGGGCGGAACGGCGGTCTCAGGCGGCACCTCCCGGGTCGACGTCTCCGGTTCGCCGAGCAGCGTGCCGAGCGACCAGGTCTTGGGGAGCCGCCGAGCTCCAGCGCCGCCCCGACATTGAGGAGCATCCCCTCGGCGAAGAAGTGATGAAGCTCCTCGTCGGAAGCGCCGCTCAGCGCTTCGGACCGCGGCATGGACGGCGCGCGAACTCCTCGCGGACGACCTCGACGGACATCGGCGTCGCCGCATGCCGCGTAGGCCTGGAGCTGGACGCGCAGCAGGTCGCGGTCGGCGAGCATGTCCATGTAGGCCGTGGCCCATCAGCTCGAGGTTGGAGCAGGCGATGCCGTCGGCCGGACCGCGCCGGACGGCCTCCTCGAACGCGAGCCGGACCCGGCCAGAAGCGTGGCGGACGACCGCCAGGAACAGCTCCCGCTTCGTCCCGAACAGCTGGAACAGGTACGGCTGCGACACGCCGACCGCGCGGGCGATCGTGTCGGTCGAGGTCCCGGCGTAGCCGCCGCTGGCGAACGCATGGAGGGCGGCCGCGATGATCTCGTCGCGGCGCTCGTCGGCGGTCTGGCGGGTGGAGGTCGAAGCGGCTGCTGCGTTCATGCGCGTAACTTAGTGACTACTAAGTCAGATTGTCAAGAGGCTTTCACGGGCCGCCGGGCTACCATTCCACTCGCAGCAGGAGGCGCCGATGACGAACCCGTTCCTCAGCCGGGTGGGATCGACAGCGAGGTTGGGCTACCGAACAGTCGTGCCGGTCGGTCTTCGTCGACGCATCCGTGCGCGGCTGACCCCGGCCGCCCGGCGCCGCCCGTCGACGCCCGCCGCGACCGGGCCGCGGCGGTTCGAACTGCAGCTCCCGCGTCCGGCCAGCACGCCGGGCGCTCCTGCCCGAGGGCTGACGTCGCTGGTCATCGAGGCGCCTCGCCACCTGTTCGTGGCCAAGACGCTCCACCAGGGCGGGCTGGCGGGGTACGAGCCGGCAACGCAGGCGCTGATGCTCGGCCTGGCAGAGGTGCTGCGACCCGAGGTCGTGTTCGACGTCGGTGCCAACGTCGGGCCGTATGCCTTCCTCCTGCCGGCCGTCCTCGACGTCCCGGTCGTCGCCTTCGAGCCTGCCGCCGAGGTCGCCGCCGTCCTGCGGAACCTGGTCGCCGTGAACCACCTGCGATGCACGATCGAGGAGGCGGCGGTCGGCGAAGAAGACGGGACCGCCACCCTGTTCATCTCCCCGACGGACACCTCGACCTCGCTCCAGCCGGGCTTCCGGCAGGCAAAGGCCGAGCGGACCGTCCCGCTCCTGACCCTGGACACGTATGTCCGGGACACCGGTCTCCAGCCGAAGATCCTGAAGATCGACACCGAGACGACCGAGCCGGCCGTCCTGCGCGGCGCTTCGGCGTTGCTGGCGACGCGTCCCTGGATCGTGTGCGAGATCCTCCCGGGCTGGACCGAGGCGGAGATCGAGCCGATCCTGCGCCCGCTCGGCTACCGCCTCTTCCAGGTCGTGAACAGCCTGCCCCTCCCAGAGCGCGAGACCATCGCCGGGAACGCGAACGCGGAGGAGGAACGGAACTGGCTGTTCGCCCCCGAGGCGCCCACGCCGGCGATCTGGGAGGCCGTGGACCGGTGGCGCCGCGCGATCGACGCCTGCGAGCCGCCCCGGGACCTGCCGCCCGTCGTGACCGCCCACTGATCGGCCCGGCTCCGCGAGCTCAGCGGGCTCGACCGCTCGCTAGCCCGCGCGAACCTCGGTCAGCGCTGTCCGGCTGCCGGCACCGCGGCGAACCGCTGGGCCTCGCTCTCGGCGGTCAGCTTCTGGTGAGCGACCCGGTCGCGATACAGCTCGACGACCTCCTCGGGCTCGCCCTCGGCGATGAGCCGGCCCTTCTCGAGCAGGATGGCCCGGTTGCAGAACTCGCCGACCGTCGTGAGGTCGTGGGTGACGAGGACGATCGCCCGCGCCTTGCCGACGAGCTCCCGCACGCGTGCCTGGCTGCGTGCCCGGAACGTCTGGTCGCCTGTCCCGAGCACCTCGTCGAGGAGCAGGATGTCCGGGGTGATCGCGGTCGCGATCGAGAACCCGAGGCGCGCCCGCATGCCCGGTCGAATACGTCTTGACCGGCGCGTCGATGAACTGGCCGATGTCGGCGAACTCGATGATCGACGGCGTCAGCGAATCCATCAGCGACTGCGGGATGCCCAGGAACGCGCCGGCGAGATCGATGTTGTCGCGACCGGTCAGGTCCATCTCGAACCCCGCGCCGAGCGTCAGGAGCGTCGACACCCGGCCGTGGGTCAGGATCTCGCCCTCGGTCGGCTCGAGGATCCCCGCGAGCGCCAGCAGGAGCGTGCTCTTGCCGGCGCCGTTCGGACCGATGACCGCCAGCGATTCGCCGTGGTCGAGGCTCAGGTTGAAGTGGCGGAGCGCCCAGAAGTGGTTGTCCGTGCCGGTGTTGCGGCGGAGCATGCCGGCGAGCGAGCCCTTGAGCGTCGTGCGCTTCGTCAGCCGCAGGTCGTAGCGGATGCCGAGGTCGTGGATCTCGATCGCCCGCTCACCCCCGAGCGGCGCCCGATCCATGGTCGGCGCCTCCATCAGAGGATCCTCGCGAATGCGGGTTCGGCGCGCTTGAAGACGAAGACGGCGAAGAGCAGGATCAGGCACGAGACGCCGGACAGGACCAGGAGGCCCATCCAGTCGGGGGACCCGGCGGGAGGTACACCTTGTCCGCCGGCTCGCTGCCCCAGATGATCGCCCGGTAGGACTCGAACAGGACCGCGAACGGGTTGAGCGACAGCAGCGCGTGGAGCTGCTTGTGGTCCCTGGCGAGGGCATCGAGCGAGTACAGGCCCGGCGACAGGTAGAACCACAGCCGCAGGACATGGCGGAGCACGTTCTGGATGTCGCGGAAGAAGGCGTTGAGCGCCGACAGCAGGATCGCCATGGCCATCGTGAACAGGAGCTGGACCGCCGCGATGAACGGCATCAGCAGGACCCACGGGGTGAGCCGGTCGAGGTAGAACAGGTAGACGATGCCGAGCGCGATCAGGCCGAACAGGAAGCTCCAGGTGCCGGCCAGCACCGCGGCCGACGGCAGCACGATCTTCGGGAACTGGATCTGGCGGATGAGGCTCTGGCGGCCGGTCACCGACAGCGTCGCGTCGTTGAGCGTCGTCGAGAACCACTTCCAGGGCAGGATCGCCGCGAAGATGAACAGCGGGTAGTCGGGCGTGCGGCCGCTGGAAGATGATCGTCACGAGGACGATGTAGACGGCCATCTGGAGGAGGGGGTCGATGACCCACCAGAGCTGCCCGAGCAGGGTGTCGGCGTGGGTCCGCTTGATGTCGGCGCCGACCAGGTAGCGGGTCAGCCGCCGCCGTCCGAACAGCTCGGCGAGGCCGGTCCGGATGAGGGTCGTCGCGCTCGGGCGGCGCCGTCGCGGACCCGTGGGCGCGAGCACCTGGCTGGTCGGGGTCGTCATGGGCGGCCGTAGGGTAGCACGGGAGGACCGGCCGGCCCCTCGGCCTCCGCCCCCGGCGAAGGATTTCCGACCGGCAGTCGGTTCGTCGAGGAGGACCCGGTCGGGGTCGGCGATGAGGCGATCCCACAGCGCACAGACCCGGTCGAGTGCGAACCCGTCGCGTGCCTGCGCCCGCGCGAGCTCGCGCTCCGCGTCCCAGCGGCCCTCGTCCACGACGGACGTCACGAAGTCGGCGATCTCGTCGGTCGAGCGGTGGATCCAGTGGCCGTCGTAGATCGTGTCGGCGCCCGGCCAGTCGAGGATCGCCGGCACGGCTCCCGACGCCATGCCCTCGGCGGGCGCGAGGTGGAAGCTCTCGTCGTCACTCGTCGAGAGCACGAACCCGATCCGGCGCAGCCAGCTCGCCACGTCCGGCCCGAAGCCGTCGAACACCACCGAGCCGCGCAGCGCCGGCGATGTCTGCAGCCTCCGCATCACGAGCCGCACGTGCTCCTGCTCCTCCGCATTGCGCCAGATCCACGCGTAGTCCCAGGTCAGCTTCGTCTTGACGAACAGGCGATAGCGTTCGTCGCGCGCCCGGAGCGATTCGAGCACGTCGAGGGCCCGGTCGAGACGCTTGCGGGCCGGTGCCATCCCGATGAAGCCCAGGTGGAACCGCGCGCCATCGAGCTTCGGTCGGTCGAGGCCGCGGTCGTCGACCCAGTTCGGGATGACGACCACCTTCCGCGCCGGCCAGCCGGTCAGGCTGCGTGTCAGCGCCGCGTACGACTCGCTCACGCAGACCACGCGGTCGACCGCGTCGATCGCGACCTGGGACGGCCACACGCCGTCGAGCTCGAAGCGATGGAGGCGGACGATCAGGCGCTGGCCCTGGCGCCGATGGCGGCTGTACCAGACCGCGTTCGGTCCGCACCACTCGCAGATGACGAGGTCCGCCCAGTCGACGAGCGCCTGGCTGGCGGCCGGGTCGTGCTTGTTGAGGCGGGGCCACTGGTCGACGTCGGACCTCGACGTCGGGGAGCGACCGCAGGTGCGCGAGGATCGCGGTGAAGAACTTGAGATCGTGGCTGGCCACGCCGATGCGCAGTCGACGGCGTCGCGGCTCCGCCGACAGGGGCGGCGGATGGACCCGATCGAGCATCGCGCGGATGCGCTCGGCGCCCTGCTCGAAGGTGTGCTCGGCCGCTGCGGCACGAAGCCGCGCGGCGGCGTCCGCTCGTATCGAGGGATCGCCGGCCGCATCGACGATGGCATCGACGACGTCGTCCTCGTTGGAGGCGAAGAGGGGATAGTCGGGGCCCAGGAGGCGTTCGTGCATCGGCGTCCGGTTGAGCACGACGGGCAGATCGAGCACGCCGTACTCGAGGATCTTGGTCGACAGCTCGAGGCTGGCGTCGAGCGCCGCATCGCGCCAGCTCAGGCCGATGTCGGCCTCGGAAGCGACGCGCATCGCGATCTCCCGAGACTCCCCGCCGTGCCACACGACCCCGGGAGAGCTGCGGAGCGCGACGGTCATCCGGTCGCGGTACGTCTCATCGTAGGGGTCGACGTGGACCTTGTCGCCGACGAAGTGGAGCTCGGCGTCGATGCCGCGTTCGGCCAGCCGGGCGGGCAGGGCGGCCATCTCGAGCGTCTTCCAGCGCGGCGCGAACTTCCCCGTGTAGACGAGTCGAAGCGGGCGGTCGCGGAGCTCGGGGCGCGCGGCCGGGACGTCCGCCGCGGGGCACCATCGGCGGCAGCAGCGCGGTGCGTCCGACCGCCGCGGGGACGATCGACTCGAGGTAGGAACGGAGGTCCTCGGTCTGGCACAGCAGCAGGCGCGATGCCTCGGCGATCGCGCGGAGGTCGCTCGCCGTGGTCGGATCGAGGTCGACCACCGACTGCGGGATGTCGGTCAGGTAGGTCCACAACCGGCCGCTGAAGGCGGGGTCGCGGGCGAGGAGGGTCGCGATGCGCAACCCCCGGACGACGACCAGGTCGAAATGCTCGCGCGCATCGAGGTCGTGCAGTGCAGCCGCGGCGTCTCGAGGAGTGATCGCGTACCGGCCGGTCGCCTTGAGCCGGGCGGCGGGCGGATCGACGAGGCGGACCCCGCGGAGGCTCTGCATCGACCAGAGCAGCGGCGAACGCGGTCGGCGCGCGGCCTTCAGCTGGAGCGTCACGGCGCATCCCGCGCGGACGAGGCCCTCCACGATCGATGTCACCCACACCGCCGAGCCATCGATCAGGCCGAGGTCGACGTCTCCGTAGACGAGTGCGGACCGGCTTTCGGGGAGCATCGTGTCAGCGGTCTCCGGGGAGTCGCCGCGAGCCCGAACAGGGCCGCTCCGCGGGCCGACCATCCGGCCAGTGAGCCCCCGGTCGGATCGGGCAGCATCCGCGCCGACGCGCGGGCGACGATCGCGTCCGTGACCGCGAGGTCCTGCACGTACCGGTCGCCGGTGACGGCCGCCATGCCCACGGCCGACGCTCTGGTCATCGCCCCGGCGGCCAGGACATCGAGCAGGAAGGTCTTCGGGCGATCGGCCCGCGGCGACCAGGCCCACAGCCAGCCCGCGGTGGCACGGTCGGCGGCCCATCGGAGCAGACCGGCTTCGTCGGGCGAGTCCCGGAACGCTCGCGCCGCGATCCCGATCCACTCGAGCTCATTCAGGGCTCGCTGCGCTTCGCCCGGGTCGCCACCCACGATCAGCGCCTCCGTCGGCCGCTGGTCCTGGATCGTCAGCGCGTCCACGAAGTCCTCCGCCCGGATGGCGCCATCGAGGCGGGCCACCACGCAGACCTCGCGCACGGGCGTCCCTCGGGCACAGCCGGTCAGGCTGCACAGCCGCTCCACCGCCGACGACGTGTCGTGGTCGCGGAACAGGTCCCGCGCGATCGAGCGCTGCTCGTGGACGGTCCGCGGTCCGCGTTCCACCGCCGTCCTCACGGCCCGAGGCACGTCCTGGGCGTCGGTCGCCCATTCGATCCGGTCGTCGAATGCCTCGCGGAGCGCGTCGTTGGGGCCGCTCACGACGCGGGACGCCGAGGCCAGCTGTCTCAGGATCGGCGTGGTGACGGCCCCTTGGGTGGAACGTGCTGTCAGTGGCTCCGCCAGGAACACGGTCCGTGACCGGTAGAGGTCGGGCAGCCGATGGCTCGGACCCAGGAGCCGGACGGTGCCGGTCAGGGCATCGGGGATCCAGCGGGTCCGGTCGATGTCGTCCGCGTCGAGCCAGACCTCCAGGCCGTCCTCGACGAGCCCGGCCATGGCAGCCACCGTGAAGGCCTCTGTCCGTCGTGGACCCCCAGGGCGCCAGCGGCGGTGCGACACTGGCCCCGGCGAGCGCTCCGGGCCATGAGCGATGGGATTGAACCGCGCCAGCTGGACCCCGGTGCTCCAGGAGAGGTCGGTGCCGCTGCCGGCTGCGATCTCCTCGGAGACGACGAGGTCGACGTGCGACTCGAACGGCATCAGGGCGGGGACCGCGTGGCGCGGGCCGTCGTACCACAGGACCACCCGCCGGCCGAGACTCCTGGCGATCTCGATCACGCCGAGCATCCGTTGCGCCACGTCGCCCGCGCTGGGCTCGCCGCCATACCCCCACGGCTGCCCCGGTTCGAGCGCCGAGGACTGGATCAGGACCACGTCCGGATCGGTCCGTTCGAGAACCAGCTTCGCGTCGTGCGGCAGCAGGACGGCCACTGCGGCATCGGGCTCGAGGTCCGCGACGAGGTCCGTCCGGATGATGCCGGCCAGCTGGAGCCGGTCGCGCGGTCCGATCGTGACGGCGCTGTCCGCGAGGTAGCGGCGAGTCTCGTCGGGCCCTTCGTCGCGCCCCCGGCTCCCCCGTACACGTTGATCACCTCCGCCGTGACCGCCAGATCCCGATCAGGTCGAACGGCAGGCGCACGAGGGACTTCGGCGAGCGCGCCGCCCGCGTCAGCGTCTGGCCGAGCTTCAGCGAGCTCGATCCCTCGAGCTTCGCGATCCGAGTCTCGAGCTTCCTGATCCGAGCATCCCGCTCCTGGAGCTGCCGCTCGGCCTGGGCTCGATAGGCCTCGAACCGGGCCTGGTCGGTCGCGCTCGCCGGGTCTGCCATCGTGCTGTGGACGGCGCGGGTCCGCGCCTCGCCGAAGATCGACTCGTTGGCGAGCCTGATCTCCATGGCCAGCCGCTCGCCTGCGTCCGCAGGAGGCGGATGATCGGCGCCCCGGTCGAATCCCGCGGCGGGACCAGGTCGTCCACGCGCTCGATGATGGCGGCCGACTTGAGCGCCCCGAGCTCGACGTCGGCGACCTGGATGACCTGGCAGCGATGCTCGGCGAGGGTGTCGAGGATCCGGTGGTAGGGCAGGTCGGTCAGGTTCCAGCCGAACAGGATCACGGCGCGAGCGCCCGTGTCGAGGCGGGCGACGATCGAGGCCACGTCCTCGCTCCCGCCGTGGGCGTTTCGGTCGGGGCCCATGACGGCGAGGACGAGCGTCCCTTGCTCGATCGCGTGCGCATCGCGGCATCGATGGCGCCGTCTGACCCGGCTCGCGTGTACGGGATGGCATCGGGCAGGAAGAGAAGGCGCCGAAGGTCGGTGCCGGCCGTGGACTCGTCGAGGATCCGGTCGGTCTCGGCGAGGTACGGACCGAGGAGGTCGAGGGCGCGCATCAACGCCCGCCCCGGATGACGCGAGACGGTGCCTGGCGATCGCGCGCCCGCGAGCGAGGCGAGCGACGCGGGCGAGGCGGCTGAAGCAGGCGGTCCATGCCCGCGTGAGGGCGCGGGCGTCGTGTTCTCATGGCTGTCGCATGCTACCGCCGAGGCGAGCGCTTTTCCGTCACACCACGCCCAGACGCTGATACAGCTCCAGGTACCGCCGTCCGTTCTGCGCCCACGTCCGGTTGGCCACCACCCACTCGCGGGCGGCCGCGCCGAGCCGTTGCCGGCCGGGAGCGTCCGCCACGAGCTCCTCGATGACGTTGGCCAGGCTGGCCGCATCCTCCGCGCGGAACGAGCGGCCCGTGACTCCCTCCTCGACGATCTCGAGGAGCGCCCCGACGTCGCTCACGACGAGCGCCTTCTCCATCGCCATCGCCTCGTACGGCTTGAGCGGCGTGACCAGCTGGGAGACACGGTCGTTGGTCCGCGGGACGACGAAGACGTCGATCGTCCGGTAGTAGCGCTCCACCTCGCCGTGCGGGACCCGGCCTGTGAAGATCGACGCCGCCGTCGCCGCGAGCCCGGTCTCCGCGCGCCGCCGCCTCGAGGTTGGCCCGCTCCTCGCCGTCACCGACGAGCAGCAGCCGGACCCGATGCCCGCGGCGACGAAGGAGTGCGACCGCCTCGATGAGGTAGGCGATGCCCTCGTAGGCGGTGAAGCTCGAGATGTAGCCGACGACCGTCTCGCCGTCCGCGATGCCGAGCTTCGCGGCCAGTGCGTTATCTCGCGGACCGGGCGGTAAAGCGCTCGACCTCGACCGCGTTCGGGCACCGTCACCCGGTCCGCGGCGATCCCGCCCCGGCGAGGATGTCGGCTCGCATCGTCTCGGACAGCGTCACGATCGCGGCCGCTCGCGCATGCATGAGGTCTCGACCTCGCGCGCCGCCCGGTAGCGATCGGAGGCCTCGACGCCCGCGCCGATCCGCGCCAGCCACGTCTCCTCGAGGAACCCTCGGACCTCGTAGACGACCGGGAGGCCGAACCGCTCGCCGAGATCGAGGGCCGACCTGGCCGTTCACGTAGTTGGTCGTCGGCTGGAGGAGCGCCGGGCGCAGCCGCTCGATGAGCGGGACGAGCGCGCGCGCGGTCTCGGTCGCGATGCGGTCGATCGGCGGGCCCGGCTCGAGGTCGGGGCGGAGCCGGTGATAGGCGACACCGTCGATCTGCTCGTGAGGCGGCGCCTCCCGACGCCGTCGCTGCGGGGAAACCGGCCCTCGTGACCATGTGCGGATCGAGGCCCTGCGCGAGCTGCGCCGACCCGACGCTCTGGGCCCGGACCGTGTAGCCGGCCTGCCGATAGGGGAGCGAATTGGTCAGCAGGTGGAGGATCCGCCCGGGGACGCGGTCCGTGAGCGGTGCGATGGTGCGCCGCCGGTCCGAGGTCGGCCCGCCATCGGGGATCGAGCATGGCCAGCTCGGCCCGGGAGCGCTCCACGATACGGCCGCATGACGATCGACGGCCCGCCGCTCGAGGACCGGCGCGAGGAGGGCGACCGCGCGCGTATTCGCCCAGCTGGTCGGCGATCTCGCCGCGAAGGACGATGGATCGCGGGTCGTCCCCGGCGCTGGCGGGCGTCGACACGATGCGCTCGGCCGTCGCGGCGTCGCCTGCTGCCAGCCGAACCTGGCCAGTCGCGCCGCGGTGCGCGGCGACGCGCCCCGGCAAGCGACCGTGCCTGTGACATCGCCGCCCGGTCGCCCACGGTCAGGGCGGCCGCGATCGCGCGGGTCGGTGCCGCGACCGGGTGGTCGCCGCGACGCCGGAGGAGGAGGTCGGCCAGGCGACCGACCATCCCGAATGTGGCCCGCAGGAGGCGGGTCGGGAGGGCGTCCGTGACGAGGAAGGCCCGCAGCTTCTGGGTTCTCCCGCCTGCGGCGGCGACGCAGGATCGCCGAATCGCGCGAGAGCAGACCCCGAAGGCCGGGGCGGCTGCTCACCGGCTGGGGCTCGGGACGACCGTTTCGGTGATACTGGGGCATCCGCCGCGAGACGCGCCAGCGCGGACCCGGGCAGCGCGACACCGCGGCGCCGTCACCCAAGGGAACCATGACCGAGACCGTAGCACACGTCGTCGGCGCGCGGCCCAACTTCATGAAGGCCGCGCCGGTGATCCGGGCCCTGGCGGCGCGCGGAGTCGCGCAGCGCGTCGTCCACACCGGCCAGCACTACGACGAGCGATGTCGGACGTCTTCTTCCGCGAGCTGGGGCTGCCCGAGCCGGACCTCAACCTGGGCGTCGGTTCCGGTACGCCACGCGGTCCAGACCGCGGCGCTGATGGTCGCGCTCGAGCGGCGCCTCGCGAGGCCGACCCGGGCTCGTGGTGGTCTACGGCGACGTCAACTCGACCCTGGCCGCGGCGCTCGTGGCCGCCAAGATCGGGCTCCCGGTCGCCCACGTCGAGGCCGGACTCCGGAGCTTCGACGACACGATGCCCGAGGAGATCAACCGGCGGGTCACCGACCTGCTCGCCGACCTGCTGTTCGTGACGCCGCCCGGAGGGCGTCGACAACCTGGCGCGCGACGGGCGTCGCCCCGAGCCGGATCCACTTCGTCGGCAACCCGATGATCGACACGCTGCTCGCGAACCTCGAGCGGTTCGACGTGTCGCGGCTGCGCGCGGCGCCTCGTCGCTGCCCGAGCGGTACGCGGTCGTCACCATGCACCGGCCGGCCAACGTCGACGAACCGGCCAGGCCGCGCGGATCGCGGCGATGCTCCGGGGCGTGGCCGAGCTGGTCCCGCTGGTCGTGCCGTTCCACCCTCGCGGGCGCCCGACGCTCGAGGCCGCCGGGCTGGTCGCCGGGGACCGGCTTCGGATCATCGACCCGCTGGGCTACGTGGATTTCCTGTCTCTGGTCCGCGGCGCGGCCCTGGTCGTCACCGACTCCGGCGGGATCCAGGAGGAGACGACCGTGCTGGGCGTCCCGTGCCTGACGCGTGCGCCCCAACACGGAACGGCCGATCACGATCACCCACGGCACGAACCGCCTGGTCGAGCCCGAGGCGGTCGTGCCGGCGCCCGGTCCGTGCTCGACGGGCTCGCGTGCCGGCCGAGGGGCCGCCGCTGTGGGACGGCCACGCCGGGGAGCGCATCGCGGACATCGTCGGGGAGTGGCTCGCGGAACGGGCCTGAGGTCCGGGGGGTGACGTCCGGGGCGTGGAGTCGGAACTAGTCTTGCGGTTGTCCCGGCTTCCTCTCGTCTATTCAGACCTGGCTCGCCCAGCCCCGCTCAAGGGCCACACCGGGCTGGTCCGGGCTCGCCGAATTGCCGCGCCCGTCGAGCCTCGGTCGCGTCGTCCCTCGGATGGTCACCCGCCCATGAGAGCGAGGCGATTCCGCTGTCAGCGTCGGTCTCGGCACTGCCGCGGCCTATAGCCGAATGGGAAGCACACCGCCGCGCGCCAAGTCGGCAGGATTTTGCCCGGGGCGTCACACGAGCCCGGGAATCCGCTGAACCCGGCCCGCGCGGACGGCTAGATCACCTGAAGCCTCAACAACCGCCACGTTAGCCTTCGTCCAACGCTGGATATGACGCTGGCAGGGTCAAGTCCCAGGACGTGGTGTAACAGGGCGTCGTCCTCGCGCCTCGATCGTTCAGCTCGCCATCAGCAGCGCAGGCGCACCTCCTCTGGTCGATGACGGCATCGATGGCGGCCATCGTCTCGGGCCGGAAGTAGCGCCGGCCGTCCTGCCACTCGTCGTCCTGCTCGGCGAGGACCATGCCCACCAGGCGGATCAGGCTCGCCCGGTTGGGGAAGATGCCCACGACGCCGGTGCGCCGCTTGATCTCCTTGTTGAGCCGCTCCAGCGGGTTGGTGATCCGGATCTGGCGGCGGTGGCGTCTCGGGGAAGGTGAAGTGGGCGAGCAGGTCGTCCTCGGCATCCGCGAGCAGGTCGGCGACGGCCGGGAAGCGCGGCGGAAGGCGTCGATGACCCGGCCGAGCTGCGCCCGCGCCGAGCGCTCGTCGGGCTGCTCGAAGACCGAGCGGATGGCCGAGGCGACCATGCTCCGGGCCGAGCGCGGCACGAGGTCCTGGGCGTTGCGGGTGAAGTGGACCCGGCAGCGCTGCCAGCTGGCGCCCAGCAGCTGCTCCCGCACCGCCTTGACGAGTCCCCGGTGGTCGTCGCTGATGACCAGGCGCACGCCGTGAGGCCGCGCTCCACGAGCCCCCGGATGAACGCCGGCCAGGCGGAGCCCTCGTCGTTGCCCGGCCGCGAGCTCGAGCCCCAGCACCCGGCGCTCGCCGGTGAGCGCCACACCGGTGGCCACGAGCGCCGCCATCGAGACCACCCGGCCAGCCTCGCGCACCTTGACGTAGGTCGCATCGAGCCAGAGGTAGGGATAGGTCTCGCCGGTGAGCGGGCGGTGCCGGAACGTCTCGACCTCGGCATCGAGCGCGGCACAGATCCGGCTCACCTCGCTCCGGCTGAGCGAGGCGATGCCCAGGGCATCGACGAGGTCCTCCACGCGGCGGGTCGACACACCCAGGACATAGGCCTCCTGGACGACCGCGAGCAGGGCCCGCTCGGCCCGCCGCCGGGGCTCCAGGAGGCGACGGGAAGTAGGAGCCGTCGCGCACCTTCGGGACGGCCAGCTCGAGCGTGCCCACGCGGGTGTCCCAGCGCCGCTCCCGGTAGCCGTTGCGGCTCGTCAGGCGGTGCTCCGGGTCGCGCACCCCACGGGGCACGCCCGTGACCTCGGTGACCTCGGCCTCCATGACCGCCTGGGCGAGCACCCGCATCCCCTCGCGCAGGAAGTCGACGTCGCCGTCGGCGAGCGCCTTGCGCACCGTCTCGAGCACGGCCATCCTGTCCTCGGCCATCGTGGTGTCTCCTCCGTGTCGTCGGTTGCTACTCCAACGACGCGAGGATGACGCGGTGGCCGTTCACGTTCCCGGCCCACCTCGCTGTTACACCAACTCTAGGGACACGACCCGCTGGCAGCGTCACGGGCGACCGCAGCGCGGTAAGCGTCGATACCGCCGGTGCCGCCCCGGAGCGGAGCGAGCCGGTGTGGCCTCGGTCCGCATCCTGGGCGATATCCGGCACGTACGGCAGCACGGCTCTGAGCAACGCTCCTTGCGAGCGAGCATCACAGCCGCGTGAGAGGCCGCAGGCCAAGCGCGTCCCCTGCTCTCGCCGCGCCCGTTTTCGTCCTCCGTCCACGTGGTGATCGTTCGGCTGGGAATGGGTCGGCTTCGGGACAGTTTGCGACCAACGTCGCGACCGCGAGGCGCAGGACCGAGCGTGACGGGCCAGCCGGCGCCTGCGCCGGGAAGGCTCTGAGCCACGCTTCGTGGCGAACGCGCGCCACATGGACGGTTGGCAACATTCGGCGCCTGCGCCTGCGCCTGCGCGGGTGATGCCTCGCCGGGGGCCTTGGCCGCTGCGTTCGGATGGCCGCGCAGAGACCCGCAGCCAGACCCCGTCAGCCATCGCGCCCCGTCCCGGCTATCCTCAGGCCCGGAACCGACTGACCTGGAGGGATCGTGAGAGAAGACTGTCGAGTGGCCGTGATCGGCCTCGGCTACGTGGGCCTGCCGCTTGCGATCTCGTTCGTGGAAGCCGGCCTCATCGTCGAGGGCATCGACGCCCTCCCCAGCCGCGGTGGCGGAGCTCAACGCCGGCACGTCGCCGATCGACGACGTTGACGATGCGCGGCTCCAGGCGGCCCTCGCCACCGGGCTGACCGTCGTCTCGCCGACGGGCGCCCATCCCGAAGGCGGATGCCATCTTCGTGTGCGTTCCCACGCCGATCACCACGACCAAGGACCCGGACCTCGCGCCCGTCCTGTCGGCCGCGGCGACCATCCGCGACAACATCCGCCGCGGCCAGCTCGTCGATCCTGCAGTCGACGACGTTCCCGGGCACCACGACCGGCCCGTTCCGCGAGAAGCTCGAGCAGAGCGGGCTCAAGGCCGGCCGGACTTCGACCTCGCGTTCGCGCCCGAGCGGGTCAACCCGGGCGATCCGGCCAGCGCCAGCAAGGGCGTGCCGCGCCTCGTCGGCGCCACGACACCGGAGGCCACCGCCCGCGCCGCGGCGCTCCTGCGCCGGATCAACGACCAGGTCGTCGAGCTGTCCTCGCCCGACGCCGCGGAGCTCGCGAAGCTGCTCGAGAACGTCTTCCGCAACGTGAACATCGCGTTCGTCAACCAGCTCGCCCTGCTGTGCGAGCGGATGGGCCTCGATGTCTGGGAGGTCATCAACGCCGCGGCGACCAAGCCGTTCGGGTTCATGAAGTTCACGCCCGGGCCCGGCGTCGGCGGCCACTGCATCCCGGTCGATCCCTACTACCTGGCATGGCGCGCCCGCGAATTCGACTTCATCGACCGCTTCATCGAGCTTGCCGGAGACATCAACTTCGCGATGCCGCGCCACGTCGTCGATCTGGTCGGCGAGGCGCTCAACGACCGGGGCCGCGCGCTCAAGGGCGCGCAGGTCGGGGTCCTCGGTGTCGCCTTCAAGCCGAACGTCCGCGACGCCCGCAACTCCCCGGCGGCCGACGTCCTGGCGGGGCTCGCCGCCCGAGGCGGGGACGTCCGGTTCCACGATCCCCACGTCGAGGCGTTCACCGACTCGACCGGGACAGGTCCGCGCGGAGACGCCGCTCCCCGATCTCCTCGAATGGGCCGACGTGATCGTCGTCGTCACCGCGCACTCCGCCATCGACTGGGAGCGGGTCTACGCCGACGCCGATCTCGTCGTCGACACCGTCGACTCCTCGCGAGGCCGCGCCGCCCGACCCCGCCAGGTGCTGCGCCTCGGGGCCGGATGGTCGAGCGGCAACTGAGCGCCGGGTCGGCGGGACGGAGCCGGACCACGGCCAGCGCGCGGACGCACCGCGGAACCACGGCGAGCGCGCCGCCGCGCCGCCGGCCCGTCCTGATGATCGTCCACAGCCACTACGACGAGGATCCGCGCGTCCGGCGGGAAGCCGAATCGCTGGTCGCCGCAGGACGCCCGGTCGTCGTGCTCGGTCTGCGGCTTCCCGGGCTGGCGCCCAGGACACGGTGTCGGGCGTCAGGCTCCACAGGCTCGACGTCCAGCGCCACCAGGGAGCCGGCCTCGGCGTCTACCTGCGCGAGTACCTCGAGTTCTTCGCCCGCGCGATGTGGATGGCGGCCCGCCTCCATCGACGGCATCGGTTCGGGCTCGTCCAGGTCCACTCGCTGCCGGACTTCCTCGCGTTCGCCGCGCTGCCGCTCCGGCTCGTGGGCGTGCCGCTCCTCCTCGATCTCCACGAGGCGATGCCGGAGTTCTTCAAGCAGCGCTTCCCAGGGGCCGTCGAATCCCGTCTTCGACCGCCTGCTCCTGCTCCAGGAGCGGCTGTCGATCGCCATCTCGTCGCGCACGCTGTCCGTGAACTCGGCGATGCGCGGCAGGTTGCTCCGCCTGGGCGTCCGGCCGGACAAGGTCGCGTCGTCATCAACAGCCCATCGCTCACGAGGTTCGACGCGGCGGCCCATCCGACCCGGCCTTTCCGCGCGGACGGCTCGCTGCGGCTCGATCTACACGGGCGGGCTCACTCCCACGTACGAGGTCGACGTCGCGGTGCGGGCGGTCGCCCGCCTGGCCGCGGGGCGTCCCGATCTCGATCCGCGCCTCGAGGTCTACGGCCGCGGCGACACCGAAGAACCCGTGACGGCGCTCGCCGACGAACTCGGGGTGGGCGACCGGTGACGTTCCACGGCCGGATCCCGATCGACGACGTCCCGGCGGCGGTCGCCGCGGCCGACATCGGCATCGCCCCGACCCGGCGCGATCGCGTTCACCGACCTCAGCCTTTCGACGAAGGTCTACGAGTACGCGGCGATGGGCAAGCCGGTCGTCGCGTCCCGGCTCCCGATGGTCGTGTCGACGTTCCCGCCCGGGACGGTCGCGACGTACGAGCCGGGCGACGAGGCCGGGATGGCGGCGGCGATCGCGGCGTTCGTCGACGACCCGCTGGCGCGCGAGGCGGCCGTGACGCAGACGGCCGCGATCGTGCGCGCGGAGGCGTGGGAGGAGGCGTCCAAGGTGTACGTCGCGATCGTCGACGATCTCATCGAAGGAGGCGCGGCGGCCCCTCCACCGACCTGACGCCGCAGATCGATGGCCGGATGTGGCGCCGCCGATCGGCCGGAACCGGTTCTTGGGGTACGATACGCGGCGCCCCAGCCACCCCCGGTGAAAGCCGGCCATGTCACAGGACCTCCCACCCCATGACCTTTCGAGCCAAACCCGTCGTCAAGCGCGCCCACCGATCCTCGTGGGAAGGCCAGGACCGGCGGAATCTCTTCCTGAACATCGGCTTTGGCCTGATCGTCATCCTCGCCGTCGGCATCCTCGTGGTGGCCGCCGGAGTCACGTACTACAACGACCATCTCGCGCCGGTCGGCAGCATCAACGGCCAGAGCGTCAGCAAGGACGAGTACAGGGACCGGCCTCGATCGAGACCTGGCGCCTCGATGAGGCGGAGCGTCGCATCCGGACGGCGACCCTCGCCGGTCACCTGAGCCAGGCAGACGCACAGACCCAGGAGCAGATCCTCACCCAGAAGCGGCAGCAGTCGGCAATACGACGCTCGAGCTGCTCCTCGACGAGAAGCTCCAGGCGAAGCTGGCCGCCGACCAGGGCATCACGGCCGGCCCGGAAGACGTCGACGCGATGCTGACGACCGAGGCGACCACCCCCGAATCCCGCCACGCCTGGGAGATCGCGTCCAAGCCCCAGAGCGATCCAGGGTCCACCGGGCCGACCCAGGCCCAGAAGGACGCCGCCAAGGCGAAGCTCGACGCGGCACTCAAGGACATCGCCGGCGGCAAGAGCTGGGAGGACGTCGCCAAGACCGCCTCCACCAATTCGGCCACGGCCCCCCAGGGCGGAGACCTTGGCTGGATGCAGGCCGACGACACGCTCACCGAGGAGAACTTCCTGTCGGCGCTCTTCGCGGCGCCGGCGAACACTCCGACCGCTGTCGTCGAGGGGACCGATGGCATCTTCCGTGTCGGCCGGGTGACGAGATCGCGCCCGCAGCTGTCGACCCCGACTACGTCTCCAAGATCCAGAACGACAAGATCGACCTCGCGAAGTACCGGGTGGCGGTCGCCGGCGACGCGATCCGCAAGAAGCTCGAGGACAAGGCCGTGGCGGACATGGCCGGCCGGCAGCAGCGCCGCGTCGAGGAGATCTACATCCCCGACAACAGCGACCTCCTCGGCGGCGAGGCGATCAAGGTCCGCCACATCCTGTACTCGCCGAAGGACGATCCTGCAACGCGTCGTCGGTTCCGGCCGATGACCCGGCCTGGAACCTGGCCGAGGCGGAAGCGACCGCGACGTATCAGAAGCTCCAGGCGCAGCCCGAGCTGTTCGACTCGATCGCGCGCACCGAGAGCGACGAGGCGCAGGCGCGGGCGCGACCGGGACGGGCGGCAAGCTGCCCTACTTCGATAAGGACAGCCAGGTCGACCAGGCGTTCAAGGACGCCATCTTCGCCCCCGACGCCAAGCCGGGCGCTTTGCTGAAGCCGGTCAAGTCGGCCTTCGGCTGGCATGTCATCCAGGTCATGTACGGGCCGCCGGACATCGATCACCTCAAGGAGCTCAAGACCAGGCCGACGGAGGAGCGGACTTCGCTGGGCTCGCCCGGGACAATTCGGAGGCACCGACCGCGAGCAACGGTGGCGACCTCGGCTGGGTTGCCAAGGGCCAGCTGATCCGAAGCTGACCGATGCCATCTTCGCGGCGCCCATCGGCAAGACGTCCGAGACGGTCGTGGTCCCGACCGACGGGGACTACCTGTTCAACGTCCTCGGCGAGGGGACGCGGACCCGGAGGGACGGCAGCTCGAGACGATCAAGAACACGGCGTTCTCGAACTGGTACCAGGCGCAGAAGTCCACCGCCAACATCACCCGCGATCCGTCCATCACGGGCAGCACGCCCACCAGCTAGACGGGGGGCGCCGGGTGCTCGATGCGCTCGTCGCGGAGGCTCGGCTCCGCTGGGGCCTCGATCCGGCCCAGGGGCTCCAGGTCGTCGCTGCCGAGCGGCTCGTCGCGACGCCCATCGAGCCCTCGCGACCCGTCCTGATCGTGCCGCTGGCGGCTTTCCGGGTCGACGGGGCGAGGCTGCCGTGTCGGCCTTGCCGGGCCGGGCGGGTCCGGGCGGCGGCGACCCGCTGGCGATCCTCCGGCGGCTGTATCCGGCCGGTCACGTGGTCGGCCGGTTCGGGTCGGCCGAGGGGACGACGGTCGGGGCGCTCGATGCCGGCGACCTCCTCGGGCCCTTGTATCTTGGTCCGTTGGCGCCCGAGAGCGCGCCCGCGTCCCCGTGGGCGATGCCCTGGATCTCGCGGGCCTGCGCCAGCCCGATGGCTGCCCCTGGGACCGTGAGCAGACGCACACGTCGCTTCGGAACCACCTGCTCGAGGAGGCGTACGAGGTCTACGACGCGCTCGAGACGGGGGCGACGCGCGAGCTCGCCGGCGAGCTCGGCGACCTCTGGCTCCAGATCGTCCTTCATGCCCAGCTCGCCGCGGAGGCCGGGGTCTTCGACCTGACCGACGTCCAGGAGGCGATCGCCTCGAAGATCGTCCGCCGCCATCCCCACGTGTTCGGCGATGCCGTGGCCCGGACGGCGTCCGACGTCAACCGGCAGTGGGAGCGGATCAAGGCCGACGAGCGCGCGGCGGCGGCCGACGGCTTGCCACCGACGGCGCCGACGGTCCGGCGGCGGCATCGGTGGGGCGTGCGGTGGCATCGCCGCGGCCGCACGTCCGAAGAGCGCGCTCGACGGGATCAGCCCGTCGATGCCTGCGCTCGCTGCGAGCCAGGAGATGCAGGAGCGCGCGGCCAACCTCGGCTACGACTGGCCCCGATCGACGGCGTCCTCGACAAGGTCGCCGAGGAGGCCGACGAGCTCCGCCGCGCTGCGACCGATGCCGAGCGAAGCGAGGAGTTCGGGGACCTCGTCTTCGTGCTCGTCAACGTCGCCCGCCGGCGCGGGATCGAGGCCGAGGCCGCCGTCCGTGCCGCGAACACCAAGTTCCGCCGTCGTTTCGCGAGCGTGGAACGACAGGCGGCCGATCGGGGGGTCGCCCTTCGTGACCTCGGTTCGAGGCGCTCGATCGCTGTCCGGGATGCGGCCAAGGCCGAGGAGACCACGCCATCGCCATCGGTAACCGGCCGGCCACCGCCCGCGACGGACGGCCGCGGCTCCCGCGACCTGCGCCCGGTGACGTTCACGCTGGGCGTCCAGAAGTGGGCCGAGGGATAAAGATACCGGTGGGGGATACGGAGGTGTTGTGTGCGGCGACGATTGAGCAGATCAATGTGCTGCCCACCTGCGGGGCAAGGGCGTCGGCTGGGTGACAGCGGAGTATTCGATGCTGCCGCGGGCGACCGCGGGGAACAAACGGTAAAAATCGGTCAAGGGCCGGATCGGTGGCCGCACGCACGAGATTGCAAGGACATCGGCCGCTCGTTGCGCGACGCGGTGGACCTAGCCGGCTCGGCGAGCGGACCATCACCGTCGACTGCGACGTGCTGCAGGCCGACGGAGGCACCCGGACCGCCTCGATCACCGGCGGCTACGTCGCGCTGGCCACCGCGCTCATCACCTACGGGATGGAGCAGCATCTTCGAACGAAGGTGGCGGCGGTCTCGGTGGGGCTCGTCGACGGGGTCGCGCTGCTCGACCTCGACTACTCAGAAGAAACGCGCGCGGACGTCGACTTCAACGTCGTCGGCACTGACGCAGGCGCGTACGTCGAGCTCCAGAGCACGCGGAGGGCGGGCCGTTCGACCGGGCGGCCACGGACGGCCTGCTGGACCTCGCCGATGCGGGCCTGGCGCAGCTGTTCGAGAGCGGCGGTGGTGCTGGCCACGGTCCGACGGTGGCGGCGGGTCTGACCTTCGGCGGCCGGCCGCCTCGGGACGCCGGGCGGCGCGGTGACGCGCCGGCATTGCTCGTCGCCACGCGGTCGGTCCACAAGCTGCGCGAGCTGCGGGAGCTCCTCGGGCTGCGCCACACCGACCTCGTGTCGCTCGACGACCTCGGCATCGGGGGTGAGCCGGTGGAGAGCGGCGCGACCTTCGAGACGAACGCGGCGATCAAGGCTCGGTTCGGCCTCCGTGGGGGCGGCGTGCCCACCCTCGCGGACATTCGGGCATCGAGGTCGATGCTCTCGACGGCGCCCCGGGCATGCGCACACGCCGGCTCGCGGGAGAAGATGCCGCCGACGAAGCCAACAACGCGAAGCTGCTCGAGGCGCTGAGGGGCCTTCCGCCCGACCGGCGCGGGCCCCGCTACGTCTGCGTGCTGGCGGTCGCGCTTCCCGAGCAGGGTCGGGCCGCGCGGCGGCGTGGGGGCTCGCGGACGGCCCGAGGGACATGCCGCGGCCGCGTCGCCGCCCGCGCCACGGGGAACCGGCGGCTTCGGGTACGACCCCATCTCGAGCCCGCCTCCGAGCCGCCGGCAGCCGCGCTCTCGGCCTCTGGACGCCCGCCGAGAAGCACGCCATCTCCCATCGCGCCCGCGCCGCGCGTGCGATGGCGCCACGGCTGGCTGCGCTCGGGTTCTGACCCCTGCGGCCCTTACGCCGGATGAAGGTTAAGGGCCGCCAGACGCTGGCCCGGTGCGGGCGTCCTCCGCCGACTCGTCCGCGGGAGGCTCGGGCATCGGGACGCCGGGCAATCGATCAGCCTGCCAGTGATAGCCCGGCGTCTGGGTCTGTGACAGGTCGCGCGGGCGCAAAGCGTGGCGCGGTGGACATCGGATAGGATTCGGCGTGACCAACCAGACCTTGCGCAGAGCCATAGGGGCCATGGGGACCTTCTCGCCATCGTCCTCGGGGCCACCTTCCTTCTGATCGCATCGCGAGGCGGCTTCGGCGGCCCCGACGCCTCACCCTCTCCATCGCCGGGTCGCGGCCGTCTCGCCGTCGCCGAACTGCTCGGCGACACCCACCCCGAGTCCGACACCGACACCAACGCCGACTCCAAAACCGTCCCCAACCAACACCAACACCAACCCAGACACCCACACCGACCCCGACACAACCGACGCCAACCCCTGTCCCCATCCCGACGGCCAGCCTCACGTTCCTCGGTCTCAAGCTCTCCTCGGTCGGCGGCGCCAACAGCCTCGAGCGGATCATCACGTTCACCAGCGACGGCCCGGGCACGATCACGGTCGAGCTCGCGACCACCGGCGAACAGATTCCGACCCGCGTCTGCCTGCGCGCGGGGGCGCACGACCTCGGCTGCAAGAACACGGCCCGGGCACGGTCACGGGCAAGACGACACAGGCCAAGACGAATTGGCGGGTCACCCTCATCGGGACCAACGAGGTCGAAATCGCAGCTCGTCAACGTCGGGGTGACCTTCCCGGCCAACGCTCCGAAAGTGAAGATCGCGCACGCCCGGTTCGATGGGACCGACCTCGAGGAGACGAACGGGATCCAGGTCCAGTTCGCCCCGCGAGCCGCCGGCGACGTCCGCCTAGTCGCCCCTCGGGGGCGGCCACCCGTTCACGTACGAGGTCGATACGTTCAACGACACGACCAGCACGCCCGGTCCCGCCTATCCGAACCAGGGCCCGTCGACCAACGTCGACCTGTCGTCATCGGTCACCGCGAACGACACCTGGCGCCTTGTCCTCAAGAACAGGGAGGCCGGGTTTGGGGCGACGGATCTGACCGCCACCGTTTCGTGGCCCTGAGCGCGGATCGTCGCAGCCCGTTCGCCGCCGTAACGTTGCGCGGACGTCCACCATGGACGCTCCGCGCATGACGATCGCCGAGCGCATGCGTCGCCCACTGCCCTGGACCATGTCCACACCGATATCGTCGCCACGGTCAGCGGGCCTCCGTTCAGGCCCACCCTCGTCGGGCTGTGGGTCCGATCGGCGAAATGACGCGGATGCCGGCCGCTAGCGTCGGCGGCCGCGGTCCCTCGACGAGCCGTTCACGCTGACTCTTCGGCGGTGGACCGATCGCGGGCAGGTCGGCCGGCTCGACGGTGCGGTGGAGGACGATGACTTCGAGGGTGACGATCGCCATCCAAGCAGGAGATCGAGCGACGCGGCGGCGAAGGCCAGCCAGGCGCTGCTATGCGCGGCGCGCCCCCACGATCCAACCCCCACGAACAGTTGGACCAAGCTGACGACGAGGGCTAGCTGTAGTTCGGGGTTTATGAGACATGGTGTGATGGCCCGTCCTAGCGTCCCTGCATGGACGACCTTGAGCCTGACCATGGAAAAATTCCGCATCGCCGACTCCTCCGTCACACCTACCAGGAGGGCCCGGGGTTCTTGCTCCTGGCCACTCGCGGGGGTCGCCCGCCAGGGCGTGCGGGCCAGCGCGACCCTGCCAACCTGCGGCTCCGTGCTCGGGCTGTGCGGCTGGCCCGGGAAGACGGCGTCTCCGCGGCGCTCGGGCTCGGGGTCAGCCGGGCGAGCCTCCATCGCTGGCAGCGCTGGTACGCCGTGGACGGTCTCGAAGGTCTCGTCGACCGGCCTCGTGGACCGCTGCCCCAGCGCCTGCCGGACTGGGTCGAGCAGGCAGTCGTCGTCGTCCGCCTGCTGACGTACTGGAACTCGAAGCGCCTCGCGGCCGAGTTCGCCGGGCGCGAGATCTACCCGCTCAACCACCACGCGGTCGATGCCCTGCTGGCCGATCTCGGGACCGCCCGGCCGTCGTCTCGTCGGGAGCGCGGGCCGGCTCTACGAGCGACCGCACGCCGAACGAGCTGTGGCACATCGACCTCAAGGGGCCGTTCTACGTGCACGAGCGAAGGGCGAGTTCATCGAAGTCTGGATCGTGGCCCTCGTCGACGACGACAGCCGCTACCTGCTGGGCTGCGCGTGCTGCCGAGCAAGCGGACCGAACCCGATCCTCGAGCTGCCTCGGCGAGGCCTCGAGCTGTGCGGCGCGCCGCTGGCCCTCATGAGCGACAACGGCAGCCCTTCGTGGACTCGATGCCGCGCGACCTGAGCCTCTTCCAGCAGGACGCTCGCCGAGCTCGCGCGTCCGTCACATCCGGACGCCTATGGACACGCCCTGGACAAACGGCAAGATCGAGCCTTTCTGGGGCGACCTCCAGTCCGAGCTGCTCGATCGCCAGCAACTCCCGACGCTCGCCGCCGCCAGCCGACCGTCTGACGCCTACGCGACCTACTACAACTACGACCGTCTGCATGGCGCGCCCGACTGGCATACGCCGGCGGAGCGGTACGACGGCACGCCCTTCACCGACCAGCGGCTTCGAGCGCGTGCCGTCGCTCGAGCACCTCCACGGCTGGCTGTTGGAGCTGATGCCGGCATGACGGGACATGTCTCATAAACCCCGGGAACTAAGCTAGCCCGACGGCGGTGTCGGTGGCGATCAGCCCGATCGAGGCCGGCGCGAGGACGACGGTCGGTGCGATGGCGGCGGCGAGCATCGGCGACTCGTCGCGGGCCATTCGCATGACCTCGCCAAGGTGGATGCTGCCGTGGATCCGGTGGTTGATGGTCTCTGCCCACACGTGGGCCAGCCAGAACACGCCGACCGACGCGACCAGGGTGAGCCCGAGGAACGTGGTGGACACGTCATGGCGCCACTGGACGGCCACGAGCGTGGTCACGAGCAACGTTCAACCGCCGGGGTGACGTCGGCGGACGCCTGGCGCCGCTCGATGGCCTCGCCGGCGGCTTGCTCGGAGACCTGGGTCTGGTCGCGTCGGCCACGACTGAAAAGGGTACGCGACGGGACACCAAACGGTCGCTCCGTGAACGTCAGTCCTGAGACCATCCAGCACGTTCGAGGGTTGTACCGATGAAGCACAGGACGGTCCCGGTCGTCGGCGCGGTCGTCCTGTCGTTCTGCACGACCGGCGTGGCTGCCACAAGCAGCAGCGAACTGTCGCCGCCGTCTGCCTCGCCGGGCGTGCTCAGCCTGCAACGGATGCCTTGGGATCGTCGACGACGCTCACGCGAAGCCAGGGTGGGGTTCTCGCGGACTGATGACGCGCCCGACGCCGACGTGCCGACGACGACCGCAAAGCGCACTGGGGACGTTCACGTATGTGTTCGCGGTTCCGGCCTGGCCCGGGCAACTACGTCGCACTCCTCGAGTGCGCGCCCGCGAACTGGGCCACGAACAACGCCGAACCGGGAGAGGCCGCGCTGACCGTGCTGCCGGCGTCGGAGGACGGCGCAAGCTCGGACGGGGCGCGACGATCGAAGCCAACACCGCGACCGACACCGCGTCGCCGGTCGCCGCCTGGGAGATCGGCCGCCTACCTTGACGGAGCCTGGCTCGTGGTCGCCGTGTTCGGCGGGGCTCGTCGACATCTGGGCGATCCGGCGTCGTCTGGCCTGACGGCTCGCGGGGCACCCGGGGGGCATCGAGTACGATGGCGCCGACTTCGGATCGCATAGTCGGCAACACACGCGCTTGGGAGCCCTTGAGGCGCTCAGCGGTGGAGGGTCGCTCGCCCCGAGCGTGATCGAGCGAGCCAGGGAAGCAGCCGATCGTCCTGCGCTTCGCACAGCAGGAAGCTAGATCGTCGATCGAGGACGTCGCGAGCCGCTTACCCTCCCAAGCACTTTGTGTGGTGGCTCACCTCGCTACCTGTCAACGGGGTTGTCGGAGGACCGGGGACGGTCGTCGATTCCCGGTGCTCACGCCGGAGCAGCGGCAGCACTTCATCGAGAAGGGCTACGTCAGGGTCAAGGGAACCCTCGACCGCGGTTTCGCGAAGAAGTGGACCGACGAAGCGTAAGGCCGCCTCGGCTACGACCCGGTCGACCGCTCGACCTGGAAGAAGGATATCGTCTGGATGGACCGCAACCACATCGCGGCCATCAAGGACATCTGGCCCAAGGCGTGGGGCGCACTTTGCGACGTCTGCGGTGGCGAAGACCGCATCGAGACCAAGGTGATGGAGATCGAGTCGCCGCATTTCACGACGATCAACGCGACCGATTGGTCGGACGCCTTCATCGTCAAAGTTCCGGCGCGGCGCCGACAAGCCATGGAGGAAGCCTTCGGCCGAGGCCGGCGGCTGGCACAAGGACGGGAGCTTCTTCCGCCACTTCCTCGACAGCCGCGAGCAGGGGCTTCTAACCGTCCTCTACTGGTCCGACGTCGGCCACAAAGGCGGCGGCACGTCCATCGCCCCCGACTCGATCGCGGTCGTCGCGCGCTATCTCGCCGACCATCCCGAGGGCGTCGATCCAGCACCGATTTCGGCGCGCTCATCGACCAGTGCGACGAAATCGTGGAGGTCACGGCAAGGTGGGCGACTTCACCATCCTCCACCCCTTCATGCTGCACGCCTCGTCGAACAATGATTCGTCGGTCGTCAGGTTCATGACCAACCCGCCGGTGGTCCTGAAGGACCCGATAGACCTCAACCGCGAGAACCCCGAGGATCTTTCGTTGATCGAGCTCGCAACCCTGCATGGGCTCGGCGTCGACCGCTACGACTTCCGCCCGACAGCGCCGCGCGAGGAGCTATGGACGATCGTTGGGTAAGGCGGTTATGGGGAGTTGGACGGCAGCTGAGTAGTCGCGAGTCTGGTGCGGGCCGTTCGCCTGCGGTCATGCGGGGATTCCGCTCAGCTGGCTGGGATTCGCCCGGCAAGCGTAGCCAGCCGAGGATGCGCAGGGCCTCGATCAAGTGCTCGGCCCCAGCTTCGTGTAGACGAGGCCCAGATGGTTCTTGACGGTCTGCTCGGTGATGCCCAGCTCATAGGCGACCTGGCCGTAGGTCTTGCCTTCGGCCTTGCGGATGATCACCTCGCGCTGGCGAGGCGTGAGCGCCTCGAAGGCGAACGGATCACTCATGGTCAGGGTAGCTCCTTCTGGGTGATGTGACCGGTGAGACGATGACGACGTTCACAGGAGCCCTCGGTGACAACAGCCTGATCGATGTCGAATGAGGTTCCCACGCATCAACCATGCAGAACCGCTATCCCTCGGTTGCCGCTTCGCGCATCCGGACAGGCGGACGTCCGCAGCACGAATGGCCAACTGTTGCCGACATGTCGCAAACGGTCGTGTGATTCGCGTGAGTCCGGTCCGATGTCTGCCCAACATCGCAACGTCATCACGGATGTCCTCCCGGAGATCGACGAGTCGTCAGCGCGCTGCCCGACGGTCTGGTCGACACCCGCGAGGAGTTCGAGCGCGTGTCGAGCTCGCCTACCTGACGACGTACGTCGACGCCGATGCCAGCGACCTGGAGAAGGCGACCGCGGCGCTGAGGGCTCGCGCAGGCGGTGACCACGCGGCCGCTCCCTCGGGGAACGCCTGGCCGCGTCGACGTTCGATGAGCTCGTCGCCGAAGCCCATCGTGCGGTCGACACCGACCGACTCGATCTCGATACCGTCCTCGCCCTCCAGTTCGCATCGGGGTCGATCGCGGCGGCGCAGGGCCAGCGGCTGATCCTGTTCATGGGTGTCAACGCCGAGGCGCGACGGGTGATGTGGGCGATCGGGACGGCCGAATTGTCGCGACGTCGCGAGCCACCGGAGAGGCTCGTCGAACTCGGCGGTGGCTGCTGCTATGGGGTGGATGTCCACCCTGGCGAAACGAGGGCTACCGAGCCACCGAGGGCGAGCTGTTGTCGCGCGACGTGGCGGCCCGTCGGGCGGCGCTCGATGAGTTGCTCGGGCAATCGCGGGCGACGGCCGGGTCGGACGCCGGTTGCGACGTCTCTCGATCCGCTACGGCTTGGATCCCGATGCGGCCTTCCGATTGGTGCGATCCTCCCGGACCGGACGTCAATCCAACGCCGGATGACCCGGGGATCGACGATCGAGGACCTCGACATCCTGGCGCGTCGGATCGACCACTTGATCCGGCGGCAGAGCACGCGGGATCGCCCTGGTACCGGCATCACCGTCCCGCTGCGGTGACCTGGCGAGCTCCATCATCGCGATCCTGGGACGGGATCCGGCAGGAGTCCCCCGCCTCACCGACGTCATGCGGGACGTGATGGGTGGTGCGGCGCCTGGATCAGGCGAGGAGCCAGGCTGGGTTGCGATCGCGATGGCCGCTGATGGGGTCCGAGCGTGGTCGCGCCGCTGGTCGAGCTGCAGGAGGTCTTCGCATCGCGAGGGCGATCGGCCGGCACGGGATGATCGACGACGTGGCCGAGCTCGGCGTCGAGCGTCTTCTGCTCAGCGACCCGGACCTTGCCGCGACCATCATCAAGCGCGAGCTCGGGGCGCTCCTGGCCGACCCCCGGATGGGCGAGGAACTGGTCGAGACGCTGCAGGTCTACGTCGATGCCGGGGGCAACCGTCGCGGACCGCTCGCCGACTTCACCTCGCCGACCGGACCGTCGCCTATCGCCTCGAGCGGGCCGAACACTTGCTCGGCCACGGCCTCGATGGCGAGGTCGGGCGGCGACTGAATATCGCGCTGACATTGCGCCGCATCGCGAGTCGGATCGCGGGCGCGGCCTGAACGGCGCAGCGCCAATGCTGCAATCGATCGCCGACACTCTGCTGCGTTGCGTAATGGTTCGTCGTGCGGGCTCTCGCACGATGGCTGTGAAAGACCGCGAGTCGGATCTGTCACTGCTGCCCTCTTCTCCGACCAGAGGATGGCAAGCATGTTCAAGCGATCGACCAGTCATCGGTCCGTGGCGCGGCTCGGGCGGCAGTACTCGGGATCGCCGTGCTCTTCGGCGGAGGCCACCGTCCCGGTGCTCGTGCGGCAGCGGCCGCTCAGAATCTGGTCCAAGACACCGGCCTGGGCGACCCGACGCCGACAGCATCGGCCCCAAGAATCTCGGAATACCCGCGACCTCGCTCCCTGGCGAGCCTGCGGTACGAGAAGGCGACGCCACAACCGTCAATGACCGAGCCAGACGATGGAAATCGACGTGAACCGTCCCTCTTGACCGATTCGAGGCGCCGTCGGCATCGACGCCGACCGACATCGTCGCGGCTGCGACCGTCGTCGCGCCTGCGACCGTCGTCGCGCCTGCGACCGTCGTCCGCGCCTGCGACCGTCGTCGCGCCTGCGACCGTCGTCGCACCTGCGACCGTCGTCGCGCCTGCGACCGTCGTCGCGCCTGCGACCGTCGTCGCGCCTGCGACCGTCGCCGCGCTGTCGACCGTCGTCGCGCCGGCGACCGTCGTCGCGCCTGCGACCGTCGTCGCGCCTGCGACCGGAACCGAAGAACTCGACATACGTCGTGACGGTCAGCCGCGAATTCGGCCGTCGTCTGCTACGACAAGCCGCGCCACGCTCGACATCACTGTCGCCCCGATCCCGCAGGGCGGCAGCGTCAGCGTCTACCACGATCGGCCTCGCTTCTGTGGACCGTCGACCTCGACGCGTCAGGATTCGCGCGAGGTCGAGCATGAAAATCAACTGTCGACTACGGCACCAACACCTTCGCATGCGGACTTCATCCCGGCCGGCGCGGCGCTGCGGCACCCGACGTCGCGGAGCACGTCATCGACGACCTGATCGAAGCCTGATGATCCGCGTCGGCAGCTGGCTCTGTCGGCCGACTCACGACACAGCGGCAGCAGCGGCGAGCAGCAGGACGGTTGTCGGCGCTGACGGCGACTGTCTCCGGGGACTGGGCGACGTCTGCCTCCGTGAGACGTTCACCGACGAAGTTCCGACGACGAGACGCTCGGCACGGCCTCCGTCGCGGGACGTTGAACGGCAGCACGGGTCGCGACACCAGGGTGCGCGCCTCGCCGGCGCGGGCAACGACGTCGTGCGGGCTCCTGCGTATAGCGGCGACGACTGGTCGCATCTGCGGGCAGCCAGACGGTTACGGTCGAGGTGACTGGCGACACCGGCGTGGCGGCTTCGGGCGTCGGCGCGGCGCGACACGACCTGCTATCCCTATAAGGACGGCTACCGCGAAACCGTCGCCATCGGGACGCTCCACGAGAGGGCCTCGGTCAGGATGGTATCGACGCTTCGAGCGGACGAGAGGCGTCCGACCCCTTCTCGGTCGCGAACCGCGAGGGCGCCTACTCGGTGGCCTGGAACGGGCACCAGATCGGGGACGGCTGTCGCCGCCGGCAAGTACCACGGTCCGTTCGACGATTCCACGATCGGCCGGCCACTCGAGGACCTTCACGTCGCACACGAACGTCTCGAACAAGCGTCTGTACTGGTCCCAACAAGCAGTACCGCGAAGTACGCGAATACCGGGTCCTTCTACGGTCTGAACTTCAGTGGGTCGGCCCGGTACAGAAGGAGCACCTCTCACTCGCGCGGGGTCTACCTGAGCGGCGGCACCTGCACCTATGACTACGACTATGGCGATGTCTGCGACGGTGTCGTCGGAAGCTATCGGTTCACACTGCAATTCCACCATCAAGTACTCCTCAGTCCCGGATGTCGGTCCTCGGACGGAGCTACTCAGGCTACGGGTCGGGTGCCGTCGGCGTCGACGACACGGATGACGGCATCGATGGCGTGAGGGCGGTGGGCACGTCTTGGCGCTGGTACACATCCGGTATCTGGAGTACAGCGGCCACGTCAGCTCGGGACGCGTCTCGGGCAGTGTGGCGGCCCTCGGAAGCAATGAGGGGCGCATGGACTACCAGCAGGTCCGTGTGACCTACAAGTACGCGGTCCTCCGATAGCGTCAAGTCCGCGGCGTACGATAGATGCGCCGGGTCACCGGTACACGACCACACCCGTTGTCCGCGCTGGCCGAGCGTGGATGATGGACACGCCCGGGCAGGCTGTGGTCAGCTGCGAGGGACGCGTCGGGGCAGGCGAAGAAGCCGATGATCGAGACGACGTGTTATCGATCGGTTAACTCCTTCCCCCGCGTGCCGTGTCGACATTGCGGTCCCCAATAGGAGCGGCCCTATCTGGTCACGGCGACCGTCACGTGATCTCCGACGGTCTTCCAGGAGGACTGCATGATCGAGGGGTCGACTTCGGCGCCGATCGCGGGGACCGTCTGGCACGCGCTGTCGACTGACGAGGTTATCACAGCGCAGCAGGTCGATGCGAACGCCGGCTTGGCGACGAGCGAGGCCGACAGCCGGCGTGCGCGCCAGGACCCAACCAGCTCACCGCCGTAGCCGTCGAGCCGCGCTGGCAGGCATTCCTCCGCCAGTACCGTGACCCGATGCCGCTCGTCCTCCTGGTCGCGGGCATCGTGAGCCTGTTCCTCCCACACCCAGCTGGAAACCGCCATCGTCCTGGTCGGGATAACCCTGCTCAACGCGGCGATGGGGCTCGGACCAGGAGGGCAAGGCGTCGGCCAGCGTCGCCGCTCTCCGGAAGATGATGGTCGCGAAGGCGAAAGTCCGCCGCGGCGGGGAGCTGGTGGTCATCCCGATGGAGGACGTCGTCGCCGGCAACATCGGCGCCATCGAGGCGGGCGACCTCGTGCCCGCTGACGGTCAACTCCTGACCCGCCGCGACCTCGAGATCGACGAGTCGGCGCTGACCGGAGAGAGTTCCCCGTCCCGAAGCAGACCGCTACCGTCGCTGCCGACGCGGCGCTCGGCGACCGTCTCGACATGGCGTTCATGAACTCGCAGGTGACCCGCGGCAGCGGGGACGATGGTTGCAACGTCGATCGACTGGCGACCCAGGTCGGCCACATCAGCGGCATGCTCGAAACCGCGGACGGACGAGAAGACGCCGCTGACCGTGCAGCTCGAGAGCCTCACCAAACAGCTCCTGGTTGACTCGCCGGACTTCGCGCTCGGTGGCATCGATGGTCATCGGCCTGTGCTCGCGACGTGGCCTTCGAGACATGTTCCTCGACCGCGGTCGCGTTCTCGGTGTCGGCCATCCCGAGCGAGCTCCCTGCCGTCGTCGCGGCGATCCTGTCGAAGGGCACCCAGACATTGGCCGCGGCGGGCGCGATCGTGAAGCGCCTGCGCTCGGTCGAGACGCTGGGGGTCGACCTCGGCGATCAACTCCGACAAGACCGGGACGCTGACGCTCAACCAGATGACCGCCGTGCAGATGGCCCTCGTCGGCCGACGCTTCGTCATCTCGGGCGAGGGCTACTCGACGACGGGCGCCATCGCCCATGCGGGTGGACAGCCCGACGTGGACGCTCGAGCAATACCTGCATGCCGAAGATCCTGTGCGCGGACGCGGAAATCCGCGACGGAGAGCTCGTCGGCGACCCGACCGAAGGCGCACTCGTAGTGCTCGCCGCGAAGGGCGGCCTCGACCCGACCCTGACGCGGGACCTTTACCCGCGGGTCGCCACGCTCCCGTTCGACGCGGATTACAAGCTGATGGCGACCTTCCATCGCGATGACTGACGCCCAGGGCAGGGACGTCGTCCGTGCCTACGTCAAGGGCGCGCCGGACCAGCTCCTGGCCCGCGCCATCGAGGCAACGGCCCCGACGGGACCGAGCGAGCCGATCGACCAGGGGCGTGACCGATATCTGGCCGAGAACGATCGCCTCGGCGAGCAAGGGCCTGCGCGTCATGGCGACCGGCCGGGGGACTTCGAACCGAAGACATTCGATCCCGAGGCCGACTGCTGCCCCTGGTCGACAGCCTGACGCTGTGGCGCTGGTCGGGATCGTCGATCCGCGCGGCCGGCCGCGAAGGACGCCATCGCCGGGCTCATTCGCGGGCATCCAGGTCCGGATGATCACCGGCGATCACGCAGTGACCGCCGGGCGATCGCCGAGTCAGCTCGGGATCAGGGTCGGGCGATCACGGGTGCCGAATTCGCCGCCATGAGCGACGAGCAGGCGATCGGGGAAATCGACGGCATCGGGGTCATCGCGCGGGTCACGCCCGAGCACAAGGTCCGATTGGTCGACGATCCTAAGCGCAAGAGGGGCCACGTCGTCGCGATGACGGGTGACGGGGTCAACGATGCCCCGGCCCTCAAGGCGGCCGACATCGGCATCGCAATGGGAATCACCGGGACGGAGGTCTCCAAGCAGGCCGCGGTGATGATCCTGACCGACGACAACTTCGGACCATCGTCACGGCGGTCGAGCTCGGCAGGGCGCTGTATGACAACCTGTTCCGCTACATCCAATTCCAGATCGCGGTCTTGTTCGGGTTCATCGGGACGTTCCTTGGCGCGAGCCTGTTCTCTATCCTCGGCGGCATTCCGTTCCTGCCGCTCCAGACCCTGTGGATCAACTTCACGGTCGATGTGTCACAGGCCATTGGTCTTGGCTGGAGCAAGCCCCGGAG